>NZ_WBIS01000027.1 GCF_009749465.1 Agromyces terreus | reverse complement strand
GTTCAACGTGTACGTCAGCGATGAGTCCGGCACCACACGGATCACGATCAGGTCGACGACTGAATGCTCGGGACGGTAGGGCATCCGGGATCGACGATGCAGGTCGAACGCCAACCGCAGGCGGATCCGCTTCCGGTCCGGTATCGCACCAACGGGTGAATGCGGAACTGAAGCAAACGCAGTCGCTGCTCTAGTGCGAAGATTGGCGGCGGAGAGGAGCCGGTCGATGGAACTGAGTGGTTCGCTGTGGGATCTCACCCCGCTGAAGGCGATCGGGTTGGCGTCGATTTCCGTCTTCGCGATCGCTGTCGGTGTTGTCGTTGCAACTCAGCGCTCGAGGATCCGAGCGCGATGGGCTGATGCCTGGGGTTCTGGCACGGCGTTGCCGACGCTGGCTGTGGTGTTCGGGGCGACGCTCTTCCTCCTCGTTGGGTTCGGTATCGCTGCCTTTCTGGTTGTTCTCGTGGTCCTCAACGGATGAGGATTCCAGACCTCAGCCCGCTCTCGCCTTCGGGGTCAAAGTTCAACGCCGTGTTCTGCGGAGCCATGGCGTTGATTTGCGTTTTGATGGGACTTTCCGGCGCAACCTTCGGGTGGGCGGTGGCTGCAGCTTTTGACGCTCTCGATCTGGTCTTCATTGGGATTGCGGTGTGGGTGCACCGTTCCGAGTCCCATTGATTGGGTGATCCAGCCAGGTTGCGCGGTGGCCCGCGAACCGATCCTTGACCGAGAGAATAGGTCCGCGATCTGTTGGAGGGTTGTGGTGCGATACATACGCGTTCGATGGAACCACGAGGCATCGGACGACCCGGTCTTGTTGTACAGCGAGATCGATGACGCTGGCTGGGAGGTCCGCAAGGTCGAG
>NZ_WBIS01000026.1 GCF_009749465.1 Agromyces terreus | reverse complement strand
ATGATGCGCCCCGGGTTTGATGGAGGCCGGGTTAGTTGGAAGCCGCGCCCGTGAGGGTGCGAGGTTGAGCGTAGTCGACGTCGGGGCGCTCAGCCCAGTACGCCTGTTCGTGCTCGACTGGTGGGACGTGTCCGAGTTCGCCGTGCAGTCGCCGATGGTTGAACCAGTCGACGTACTCCGCGACCGCGATCTCGACGTCGCTGATCGATGCCCAGCCGCCTTTGGGACGCATGGCAGGGTTGCGGATGCATTCGGCTTTGAAGAGCGAGTTGAAAGCTTCGGCCATCGCGTTGTCGTAGCTGTCGCCCTTGGTGCCGATGGATGCCACGGCGTCGGCTTCGGCGAGCCGCTCGGTGTAGCGAATCGCACGGTACTGGACGCCCATATCGCTGTGGTGGATCAGGCCGGTGATGTCTTGCCCGGTCCGGCGGCGTTCCCAGAGGCCCATGTCCAGGGCATCCAACGCGAGGTCGGTGCGCATGTTCGTCGAGGTCTGCCAGCCGACCACGCGCCGCGAGTAGACGTCGAGGATGAACGACGCGTAGACCCAGCCGGAGTGGGTGCGGATGTAGGTGAAGTCCGCGACCCACAACTGATTCGGCGCGGACGCGGTGAACTTGCGCTTGACGAGATCGGCGGGCTTGCCAGTCTCAGCCCCGTCGCCGTTGGTCGTGCGGGTCGCCTTGTCGCGGCGGATGCCCTGCAGCCCGATGCTGCGCATCAGGCGTTCGACCGTGCACCTGGCAACGGGCACGCCCTCGCGGTTGAGTTCAGCGTGGATCTTCCTCGCGCCGTAAACGCCGAGGTTCGCTTTGTGCGCGGTCGTGATGTCCACGATCAGTTCCGCATCGCGGAACGCCCGCGCCGACAGCGGACGGGCCTTCGCGGCGTAGTAGGTGCTCGGGGCGATCTGGATTCCGGCGTCCGCAAGGACCCGGCAGATCGGCTCGACCCCGAACCGGTGGCGGTGCCCGTCGATGTACTCGACGAGCACCGCAGTCGACACCTGACGCGCTATCTGAGTTTGCGGTCGAGCTCCGCGGCCGCGAAAAACGCCGACGCCGTCTTCAAAATCTCGTTCGCCCGCCGCAACTCACGGACCTCGCGCTCGAGCTCCGCGATGCGCTGTGCGTCGGCGCTCGTCACGCCGGGACGGGCCCCTGCATCGATTTCGGCGCGTTTGACCCACACGCGCAGGGTTTCGCTGTTGATCCCGAGCTGCTCGGCGATCCGTGTCACCGCCCCGACACTTCGGGTCGGGTCTTGCCGGGCTTCGACTGCCAGCCGGGTCGCGCGCTCACGCAGCTCGTCCGGATACTTCTTGGGTGTTGCCATGACTCTCATCCTCCGTGAGATCAGAGCCTCCACCGAACCCGGGGCGCATCA
>NZ_WBIS01000025.1 GCF_009749465.1 Agromyces terreus | reverse complement strand
GCAGCGCGGGCTGAGGCCGGCCGGTCGGGACGCCCGTCTCGGCACGCGGGCGCACCGGCGTGCGGGCGCGGCGGCGTGCGGGCGCACCGGCGCGCGGCCGTGCTGGCGTGTGCGGCGAGCGATGTCGGTGGCCGCGCGTACCGTGTGCTCCATGACGAAGCAGATGCAGCAGACCCTGGTGCCCGAGGTGGCCGACGAGCTCTGCCCGCGCTGCGGCTCAGAGGCCGTGCGCGTGGCCGACCTGATCACCCTCAGCGGCGGCGACCCGCTCTTCGACTGCCGCGAGTGCGGCTTCGAATGGGGCGAGCTGCTGCGCGACCTCATGGCCTGAGCGCCGGGGCGCGATCGCGGCGCGGCAGCGCGACCCGCGCCCCGCCCGCGCACGGCCGCCGGCCCCGAGCGAGCGCGATCCGGACGAGCGAGCACCCCGCGCCGCGCGCACTCGTCGGGAAAGCGCGCACTCGAGGGCAGCGCGCGGCGCGGGCGGCGCGGGCTACGACCGCGCGCGGGGGAGTCCTGCCGCGAGCAACTCCCGGCGCAGCCCATCGGCGTACCCGGTGATGTCCGATCAGACCCACCGGGCGACATCCCTCCCATGTCCCCGCTTCAGCCTCCGCTCGCGCTGCTTCTCGAGCCACATGACCTCGCCGGCATCGCGCCCGGCGAGGTACTCATCTCGCGTGTACTTCACCTTGCCGTCGAACGCCCCGCTCGTGCCGAAGTCGGGCCAGTCGAAGTCGACGATGGCGCGGTCTCAGAGGTTGAGCACCGTGAGCGAGACCGGCACGTCGCCGCCGGCGACCAGCCCCTCAGCGGTGCGCACTGCCTTCTTCACGGGCAGCACGTAGCACCCGACCGTCGAGTCGGGAAACACCGAGGTCGACCACGTCGACCCGCCGACGGTCACGCGCACGCGCACGGACCCGAAGCCGCGCGGCGGTCGCGGGATCTCGCGGATGTCTTCGGATGCCGCCTCGGGCACCGTCACGAAGTACCAGTTGGCCTGCGACGACCACTCCCAGAGCGGTGCCGTGAACTCGAAGCGCATGCCCGAAGGCTAGCCGAGACCGCCGACGGCGCCGAGGCTCGCCGACAGGCTTGCAACCGCGACGCTCACGCCGATCGCGGCGAGCACGCCGAGTCCGACGACGGCGCCCGAGACGATCCACGCGAGCCGGCGGTGCTCGTCGTACCCGCTGAGCGTGCGGCCCTCGCGGTCGCGCTGCGCCCCCGTGAGCACGAGCACGAGGTCGACGAGCGTCCACACGCCGAAGCCGCCCGCCGTGAGGAGCTTCGCCACGGCCGTGCCGATCTTGCCGAGGTAGAAGCGGTCGGCGCCGAGCGAACCGAGCAGCAGCGCGAACAGCCAGGTCAGCAGGAACGTTCGCTCGCCGGGTTCGGCCGTCGCGACGGACCGGGCGGATGCCGCGGCGCGGTCGTCGTTCGGCGGCAACGGCGCCGTCGTGTGCTCGTTCGGCGCGTGCAGCACGGGCGGGGGCGAGAACGACGGGGCGCGGAGCGTGTCGGAGACGAACTCGGGCGAGGAGGAGGTCATCGTGAGCCCGGGCGTCGCGGCGACGGGCGCCGGCACCGGGGTCTGCGCCTGCGGCGGCCGCGGCGGCTCGGGCTGCCCGGGGGCCGCGGGGGCCGCGGGCGGCAT
>NZ_WBIS01000024.1 GCF_009749465.1 Agromyces terreus | reverse complement strand
CTTGCAGCGCCAGTACATGGGCGCCATGTCTCGCATCGAAGGCCTCATCGCCGCTGCCGAGGAGCCGGACCCCCGTCCTAGTAGTCACGGGGGTCACACCCCCACCCCCACCTCTGACCCCACCCCCACTGAGGAGGCCTGAAACGCATGTCGCTTGCCTCTCGCTGGGACTGGTACGAAGCCACGATCGACAACGTTGATGACGGTCGAGTCACTGCTGCGCTGGCGCTCGCAACTGGGGCGACGGTCACTCTCGGCAAGGGGCGCAACGGGTACGCGCACTGCGACGTGCTCGAACGCGACGACGAGGTGCTCGCGCAGGTCTACGGGCGTTCCGCCCGCGCCGGTGAGGTTCACGTCACGATCACGTCGGAGGCCTGCGACGAGGTGGTGCCGCTGCTGCGCGCGCGGTTCCCAGAGCATCGCGTGTCGCGTGCGGATGCCGCGTGCGACTTCGCGGCCGACTTCGCCGTGCTCGATCCGCAGACGCTCGGCTTCGCCGAGGAGCACGGCATCTCGTACCGGCTCGTCACCGACTCAGACGGCGGCTCGACGCGGTACCTCGGCTCCCCGACCTCGGAGACGCGCCTCCGCGTGTACAAGAAGTCCGAGCAGCTGCGCGCGCTGCACCCCGAGGCCGCAGACCGCATCCCGAGCGGCATCGTCCGCTGTGAGCTCGTCGTCCGACCGGGCAAGCGAGCCGTCAAGGAACGCCTGTCGACCATGAGCCCTGACGAGGCGTGGGGCATGTCGCGGTGGTCGGCGCTGTTCGCGGTCATGGTCATGGGCTTCGAGCCGGAGCGGGTGCCCACGCACTTCCGCCGACCCACCGACTGGAGCCGGGCGTTGCACTTCCTCGGCAGCCAGTACGGCCCGAGCATCGAGCGTCGCGTCGCCGTCGTTGGCATCGACCAGGCACGCGCCGAAGTCCTGGCGGCGCTCGGCCTATGAACCGCGCAGCCCGACGCCTCCGGAGCCGTGCAGCGGCTCAGCCCTGCGGCATGGTCTTGCCCGTGTCGGTCGCGATCATGCTCGAGGCCGAGATGCCGGTACCGGGTCTCCGCCCGCTGCTCCTCGAGGTGCGTCGCGATCACGGCCCCGACGTGCTGGTCGAGATCTGCGGCGAGTGTCAGACGCTCGGGGTAGTGCGATGAGCGCCCGCGGCCCCTACGCGCGCTACGCGCCCCTCAGAGGCACGCAGAGCGCTCTGGTGGGCTATCTGCGCCGTGGAGACTGGCAGGGCGTCGTAGAGGCGCTGGCGGGCGTTCTGGGGCGTCCTGTGGGCAACGTCTGGCTCGCGGTCGCTGCGCTCGATGCTCGGGGCCTCATCACGGCTCGTCGGCTCGATGACGGCACGGTGCGCCTGAGGCTCACGAAGTCGGGTCGCTCGATCCGGCTCTGACGGCGGTTGGGCGAGAGGCCGGCGCGGAGGGGCGCAGCCGGCGCGGAGCGACGGGGAGCACTCCGGGCCGGCCTCTCGCCGGCCTCCGACAGAACGGCCCGAGAGTCCTGCTCGGGACTGCATCGCACTGAGGGCATGCGTTCGATAAGCGGAGCGTCCGGCCGGTTCTCGGCACGGTGCAACCCCACGCTCTTCGGGGTTGCGGCGGGTCGAGGTTCGCGCCAGATGATCGGTGTTCGGATGCCTGCCCGGACGCAACCGGCGTGTCATACCTTGACGGGGGTCGTAATCGTCATACTCTGTGCTCATGGTCACACGTAACGACAACGGCATGGTGCGAGTCACTGTCACTCTCGATCCCATCGACGTCGACCTCATCGACCGCCTCGCCGCGCTCGAAGGGCAGAACCGTTCGATGGAACTGCGCGGCATCCTCCGCGAACTCAGGCCCATGCTCACGGCCACTGTCGAGGCCTTCGAGGCCGCGAACGCTCAGCGCGATCTGTTCACCGAGGCCGCTGCCGAGGCGGCCACGAAGGGCCTCGAAGCGCTCATGCCCGAGGTCGAGGCCTTGCAGCGCCAGTACATGGGCGCCATGTCTCGCATCGAAGGCCTCATCGCCGCTGCCGAGGAGCCGGACCCCCGTCCTAGTAGTCACGGGGGTCACACCCCCACCCCCACCTCTGACCCCACCCCC
>NZ_WBIS01000023.1 GCF_009749465.1 Agromyces terreus | reverse complement strand
GCACGCCGATGACTACGCGCTTCCCAACGACGTCGCGGCCGAATACTTCGACCACTTCGAGCCCCCGACCGCCGACGAAGGTCCCCTGACGGTCCTCGGTGCGGCCCCAGCGCAATAAGGGATCCGCCTGCGGACGGTGTCGAGTGGCTAATGCCGGTGCTTGCTAGCGGGAGCGCACGCTGAAGATTTCATCGACGATTCGAAGCCAGTCGTCCCGGGAGTTCTCAAGGGTGAGCGCGTAGATGAGGATGCGCCACATGTCTCTGACGCGCTCGTACAAGTCGTCACGGTCTGCGAGCGTGTCCGATACCAACTGCACACCGGTGAATGCGGGAATGATGAAGTTCGCCAACGTGGTCGCCGGGATGTCGCGGGTGATGTCGCCGGCCTGCAGGGCGAGTGTGCTGAGCATCTCGAACGTTGCGAGCCAGTCCCGATACGGTTCGCGAATCGGTGATGCGAACGTCGTCGAATCGGTCGTGAGCTTGATGCCCGCCTGGACGATCGGGTCGTTCATCAATCGACGGGCAAGGTCCGCGCAGAGCAGCATCATCTGCTGAAGGGCCGGCCGGTCGACAGTGAGAATCTCGGTAGCGGCATCCCGACTGATCCGGTGCTGCTCATCGATGAGCGCGAGCGCCAGCACTTCCTTTGACTCGAAGTGGAAGTACACCGCGCCCTTCGTCATCTCAACCGCTCGAGCGACGTCAGCCAACGACGTGTTCACGTACCCATTCCGTTGAATGAGCTCGGCGGCCGCCAGCAACAATCTCTCGCGCGTCTCTTTGCTGCGTGCTTGCTGTCCCAAATCCCACCAGACCTTGCGTTGACTTCCTCGTTAATAATACCTTCTGGTAGGTATTTTCTGACGCCGTCCGCGGCTCGGATGCCTTGGTGCCCTACCCGCCCGCAAAGGAAAGCAGCCGATGAGCCCAGAGTCGCGCCCGATCGATCCCGCGGCAGTTGATCTTCCGCCCAGCCACTCGATTCACATCACACCGGGCGAAATGGAATCCGGGACCGAGGACGCGAAGTGAACCGACGCAACTGGACGAGGAAAGCCCTGGTGCTGGCTTCGGTCTTGGTGTGCGGGACGCTCCTCTCTGGTTGTTCCGGCTGGACCGACGCAGACGCCGCAACGCCGCCGGGCGCAGCTGTTGATACGAATGCGGGGACGCAGCCTTCTGGCGACGCCGTGCCAATGATGCCTGAAGCCGACGAGGCTCATCTCTGTGGTCAGGTCAGCGCACTCGAGGGCATCCGCTATCGATCCGACTGGGAGCATGCGCAAGGCTTGATCGATAATGCGGCGTACGCATCTCGGGTCGCGGCCGTCGAGGACGGCTGGAAGTACATGGTCCTCGGAAGCACTGATGTTTCGCCCGCTATCAAGGATGCGCAGCAAGCCGTCGCTTCGGGCGGCATCGGTTATGAGAACACGGACTTCCAACGCGCTGTCGGCGATGTCGCGGGCGCGTGCGATGCCGCCGGCTCGCTCGTGTCAGTCAGCGCGCTCCCCGGGCAGGGTGGCTGAGACCGGATGCCCACCGCAGCGAGATTGCTTCGATGAGCCGATCGATTGGACCCTCACGAAAGCTCATGGTGAGCGCGTGGGTGCTGTCGCTAACACTGTTCCTTGCCGGCTGCTCTTCCTTCCCGGAAAGCCCGGCCGTGATCGGTGCGGACTACCCAAGCAGCGGTATCCCGACCGACGTCGCGTGGCCCTCGGACTGGCTCGAAGGCTTCTACGGAGAATCAGATGCCGTCGGCGGACCGATCGTCGGCCTGCGCCTGGAGTACGTCGACGCCAGTTGGGTGTGGCGGATCAGAAGCCTGGACCCAGGCGCCGATGTTCTCGGGCAGAGGCCCAGGGAATCGACACGTGGACGTGAGGCATTAGTCGATGCCAGCAGCCTGGCGCTGGTCACCCAGCACGAGGTCGAACTATCCGAAGCGGAATTGGCGGATCCGGGCGTCGGTCCGTACGAAGCTGCGCAGCTTTCAGGCGAGACCTATCCGAGCCCACGTCTCATTGGGCTCGAGCTCACGCTTGTGGACAACCACCCGACCTGGAGCATCACGACTTACGACACCGAGACCGACGCAGTATCCGTCACTTCCGTCGATGCGTCGTCAACTCCTGCTGCCTGAATCGCATGAACGGCACGTCCCGGATGGGTCGCGGAGACGGCGGTTCTCACACGCCCGGAGGCGGATCCCTCAGCGATTCGTTTGAGTTTCCTTGCTCGACGATGCCTTGCTCTGACGGCGCTTGATCCATCGGGATACTGAGCCGCAAATCACGCACCCTAGCGTGCAGCCCAAGAACACCCAGATCCACGGCGAACCAGGGCGCTGAAGAACGAGGATTGCTGCTGCTGCTGTTGTCGCGGCGGCCGCCAACAGCAGACCAGCTATCGCCCAGGCGATGTGGGCGGGGGTTCGCATCTAGTAGGTCTCCTTCCCGCACTGTGCCACGGTCGGCACAAGCATCAGGAACGCCGGCCGTTCTTGGTGGAATGAAGAGCTCGTCGCTCATCCCGGCTCGCGAAAATGCCCAGCACCACTATCGCTAGTACTCCCAGACCAAACGCCCATCCCATGCGGCCGACGTTACGCCCGCGCCACACCGGCGTACAGGGGTCCTCCATCCGGAGAGACCATCTGCTCAGGTTAAGAAGAGTCGCTCGGGGATCAATGAGCGTGACGTCGAAACACGTCGCGCTCTCGCTGTCTGAAGTTCAATCAAGAAGAACCACGACGAAAATTGCGATGCACAACACGGCACCAAGTATGGCCAGAGCAACCATGATCCATCGCGTTCGGCTGAAGGGCTCACCCTTCTTTCGAGGGTGTCGCATAGTCCTTATGGCAGAAATCATCCCCAAGACGATTCCTGGATAAAGGCGCAGGGCGCCGCACAGGCCCTCCTCCTTCGCTTCTTGGCCCTCGTAGTGGGGTTCCATGGGCTGTTGATGCGGCCGCTATCGTTCGATCTATTCAGTCAGCTGAGCACTAGGGAGACGACAACGAGGATGCGAAGCCAGACGCGTTCAGGCCGAATTGCCTGGCTTCTGATCGTCATTGGCGTTGCGTTGCTCGTGTTTGTGGTTCTGTCGCTTTGGTTCCGGGCGATCGGTGGATCTGCGATGGAATGGTGCCTGGTTGATGCGTCCGCTCCCGGCGCAGTCGATTCGGGTCGGTCGGAAGACGACCCGACTTTCCGATACACCGTCTTCCCGTTCGGGTTGGAATGCTCACTGTTCGCTGGCGACGAGCGACCGCGCGTGACAGATTTCCTTGACCTTGGAACGGTGCCGCTCTATGGCGGAATCACCTGCTTGTTGGCCGGCATCATCCTTCTCATACGAGACAGGCGAACGAACACCAACTAATAGCAAGGGAGCTATGCGTGCGCAGATTCAGTGCATTGACAGTCTCGTTGGCAGTCATTAGCGGGCTACTAATCGCGGCACCGACAGCTGCCGTCGCAGAGTCGCCGCCCGAAGCTGACAATGCTGAGATCTTGGAGCTCCACCTCGATGTGCCCGTGCCCATGGAGATCGCCCATAGTCTCGCTGTAGAAGATGGGCTTCCCGTCGTTGGGTACAGCTACGACAACGAAAACGTCGTGGGCCAGTTTTACCCATCGGACTCAAAGAGCATCGCCGAGTTCCAGACGGATTTTGAAGCGGAGTTCTCGACCCTCCCGCGAGTCACTGGGCTGCTGATAGATGAGACAGCCCTTTCCAGCGCAGGCAGGAGCAGAAGCGAGATCGAATCACCTGAAGTTACAGGACGTCCATTCGATCCACCGGCAGTCTCAACGGACGCCCTAGAGGAGCTGCGCGGAGAGCAACCTGAGGACGAGCCGGACCCGGACCCGGACCCGGACCCGGACCCGGACCCGGACCCGGACCCGGACCCGGACCCGGAAGAGTATCTCGGAGAATGGCGACTGATGCGCCCCGGGTTCGGTGGAGGCTCTGATCTCACGGAGGATGAGAGTCATGGCAACACCCAAGAAGTATCCGGACGAGCTGCGTGAGCGCGCGACCCGGCTGGCAGTCGAAGCCCGGCAAGACC
>NZ_WBIS01000022.1 GCF_009749465.1 Agromyces terreus | reverse complement strand
GCACGCCGATGACTACGCGCTTCCCAACGACGTCGCGGCCGAATACTTCGACCACTTCGAGCCCCCGACCGCCGACGAAGGTCCCCTGACGGTCCTCGGTGCGGCCCCAGCGCAATAAGGGATCCGCTCGCGGGCGGGTTGTTGTTGCGCTGACGGGATCTATCCGGAACGCTCAACCCATGCAGTTCGCCGGAGTCCTACCCGAAGATGCCCCCGACCCGCGCGACGCTGCCGGCCGGCGGCTGTCAGATCTGCCATTCCCGCTCATGGGATTCGTTTCGCAACCCACGATCGAAGACACCAACGCCCCAGCAATCACTGAAAGCACCGGCGCCGAGGGGCGATCTCACCTCGCAGTGAGTCTTTCCTACACGCTCTGGCGGAACCCCGCCGACCACGCCGACCCCGCCAATCTCAGGAACCTTGACCAGCACGAGCAACGAGCGATTGACGACGTCCCGCCGTGGCCACGCCCATCATGGCTGATCGAATTCGTAGAGATGATGCGCTATCCCCAGCTCTGGGAAGCGGTGCGAACGAGCTGGAACAGGGATGCCTGGGAACACACCACCCTGACCCAGCAACTCGTCGATCACGCGAACTACATCCTCATGAATCAGTTCCGTGAGGAACTCGGGCTCGCCCCCGGGCCTATCGGAGATGGACCGTGGCGAGTAGGTCCGTCTTCGGTCAACACCGCGGTAACGCTTGATATCGACGGCAGATCCGTTCCTGCCGTAGAGATCGACACCGATCCCTTCGTCTATGCAATCGGCGCCCAGCTCCGAGATGACGTCGTTACCACTGTCGTGATCGCGCGCGAGTACCTCCCGTTCGTGCGCGTAGCGCTGCGCACCCAAGACACAGCAACGGCCTAACTCGGCCCGCGAGCCGATCCGCCTGCGCGAATCCGATCGGCGACCGCCTGGCAGGCGGACCCGGACCGCGCCACGGGCGGTCGCTGGTGGGCTACTCACCGCGCATGAGAGGGTGAGTGCGGGGCGCTGATGCTCTGATTCGTTGAGGGGGCATGATGACATCGGTTGGTGGGTACGAGTTCGTTGGCGGTTTTCCGAGTGATGCGACGATCGCGGCGGCGTATGACGATGCCGACGCCGCACGCGCGGTGATCTGCTACAAGCACTTCTTCCCAGCGGTATCCGGCATGGCGATCTTCGCCGGCACGACCGCGGCGGGCATCGAACCGAATCGGGTGTTCGGCACGATGGACACGCGTCCCGGGCAGGTGGGCTTCACGCTCAACTCCGACACTCCGTACGCGCCGGTGCTCCTCGACCTGACCGCGGGCCCTCTCGTGGTGATCATCCCTCCCGGCCCGATCGTCGGCGCCGCACTGAACGTGGACCAGAGCTGGATCGCGGATCTCGGCATCCCGGGGCCCGAAGGGGGGATGGGCGCCCGACACGTCTTCGTGCCGGTCGGATACGACGGCGATGTGCCGCAAGACGGGTACGTGCACCAGGCGCTGGGCAACCGGGTGGTCGTCGGCCTGCGAGCCATCCCGCAGCACGGCGACGTCGACGCCGCGCTCGAGCTGCTGCGGTCGGTGCAGGTCGAGCCCCTCACCGATCAGCCCGACTGGACGCAACCCGTCTGGATCGACCTCACCGGGCGACCGCAGGACACCACGCCACTGGCCGTGCAGGGCACGCTGGAGTACTGGCGGCTCCTGCACGAGTACATCACGACGGAACCCGTCCATCCCGATGACCGCGCGTACCTCGGAGAACTCGCGGTGCTCGGCATCCGAGCAGATGCACCCTTCGACCCCGACGAGCGGATGTCCCGCATCCTCACCGCCACCGCTGCAGCAGCCGACGCGCAACTGCGGGTGCAATCACTCGCTGATCGCCGGCCCGATCGGGTCGTCTGGCCGGAACGTCACTGGGAATGGGTGACGCTCCGCCCTGAGAACGCGAACTTCGAGATCGACTCGAGGACCGACGTCGACGCCCGGGAGACCTGGTTCTACCAGGCCATCGCCACGTCGCCCGTCATGTTCCGCAGGCAGGCCGGCAGCGGATCGCTCTACTGGCTCGCCGCGCGCGACGCCACTGGTGCGTATCTGGACGGCGGCCGCTCCTACCGGCTCGACGTGCCCCTCCCGGTGCCCGCGGGGCTGTTCTGGTCGCTCACCGTCTACGACGCCGAGACCCGATCGCAGATCGACACCGCCCAAGGCGCGGCGGCCGTTCGCTCGCTCTTCGAACTGGCCGGCCACCTCGACGGCGACAAGACCACCATCTCGTTCGGTCCCGACGACGTCACCGACGAGCACCAGGCGTGGGTGCAGACCCTCCCCGGGCGAGGGTGGTTCGCGTACTTCCGGATCTACGGCCCGACCGCCGCATCCTTCGATGGCACCTGGAAATTGAACGACATCACCCCGGGATAGTCGTCAGCACCTCGCGGCGCAGTCCGCGCCCGCCAGTCCGCAAGCGGATCGCCGTGCAGCCCCCACTGCTGAAACAATGGGCAACCGATGATCGAGATGTCGACCCCCTTCGCGAACATTTACGGCGCTGACGATACGAAGGGACGCACAGATTGAACGCATCCGCGGCGAACCCTGGTGGGTACGTTTGGAGGCGGCAACCCGGGGAAAGGAGTTCTCCACAACCCCGGCCGCGCGGAGTTCTCTAGGCTCAGCTGGCTCATCAGTTGGCGACAGGTCTGCCGGGCCCCCCGCCATCGTTTCGATTGCCAGACGAGTACGATCCTGGCACCACAGAGATGGTTGTGGCGGTGCCATGATCAGTCGTAAAGGAGATAGTTCCGCCGTTTTCAGCGAGGGCGCGCCAACCCATACCCGCACCGTTGACGGGGTTCCTGTCTTCAAGAGACAAGTCGAAGTGCGGAATCATGATCTCGCACTCGGGCAGGTCCTCGTACACGCCGTAGTACGCGTAATTGCAGTCAGGCGAGATCCCGAGAGCCTGGGTAACCTCCATGCTGACGATTGGCTCCAACGGGTCAAAGCCAGCGAGAGTCAGCGACTCACCTCGCACTCGCAACTCATCCTGGTTCTGCACTCCCGATGCGAATGGAACTTGCTGCTCGGTCAACGGATCGGTGTAGGACACCGTGATAGTCGAGCCATTCGGTGGCACCCAGGCCGCGTCGTATTTTCGTGGAATCCACACTTGCCACCAGGCGCCCTGAAAGGAGAATCCGGGTGTTGACACGGCGAGACTTGGTGTGCCGAGTGACGCGAAGCTCGCGAGGTCATTCCTGGCGAACGGTACACCCTTGCTTTCGAACCGACACTTGTCAGCCCATCCCACCGTCACGTAGACGTCACCGTAGATTCCAAACCACTCTCGATCGTCATCGTCGATTACCTCGCCAGCGACACATTCAAAGGGATCTCCTGCGTCGTCCGTCAAGTCGTTGAGTCGAATCCAGTTTGTTGATCCAGCATCAACACGGAAGGAAAGCCACCCGTCCTCGAAGAAATCACGAACGATGCCCAAGTCTCCCCATCCGGAGTTTAGATGGAAATCCTCATTCGAGAGGCGGAACTCCTGGGCTTGTTGGTCGGCGACGAACTCCCAGCCTTCGCTCGGAACCTGGGCTTCGAAGTCACCCACCCAGGCTCGAACGTCTGTCACATCGCCATTGCTCGCTGGAACGAACGAGTTCAGCGCCGGCATCGCACTTCCGTACGGCGCCATCGGCCACCAACTGTCGTCTGACTTGTGGATCAGTTCAACTGGCCAGCCGGACGTACCAGTGGCATCGCCTCTCGTGACCGATGTCACCGGCACAGGATCTGTGGGACGCGATTGTCCGCAGGCTTGGGATGGCACAGGATCCACTTCACCCCAGCCCTCGGAGAACCAACACCGATCTGGGGCTGTCCAGCCTCGGGCCGCCCCAAGAATTGCGCGGCGCTGCGGCGTCCCATCGTCTGGCGAAATTTCCATCAAGCCCATGCAGTAGTTGAGGACAACAATCGCACCCTGCGCTTCCTCTTCGTCGCAGGCGGTGTCATCGACCAACTGAATCTCGGACATGATGCGGTTCTGCTCCACATCTCCGGCCTCAGCGGTGATGCGAATGGTCATTGCGTGGCCGCCGTACTCATCGGCCGGGATGTTGTGCGGGAAACGGATGCCGACGGTGAAGTCGGCCTTACTGCACGAGTCGCCATGATGCGCCCCGGGTTTGATGGAGGCCGGGTTAGTTGGAAGCCGCGCCCGTGAGGGTGCGAGGTTGAGCGTAGTCGACGTCGGGGCGCTCAGCCCAGTACGCCTGTTCGTGCTCGACTGGTGGGAC
>NZ_WBIS01000021.1 GCF_009749465.1 Agromyces terreus | reverse complement strand
CCGTTGGTCTGGGTTTTGTGGTGGTGGGGTTGGTGCGACACGCCCGGGATGTGGGGTGGATTTGTGTGGTGGGGGTGGGGGCTTGTAGATTCTTACTTGTCGCCGCGGCGGTCAGGGAGAAGCGGAAAGCTTCGGTCTGGTTGCTGGGTGAAGATTCTAGCCAAATAACCTCGTAGGCGCGTTTGCGACTCGGTGATTTCAAGTCTAGGATTGAACTTCTCACCTTCCTTGTTGGTCTGGCCTGTTTCGGGTTTGGGTTTTCGGGGTGCTGCTGTTGCCGGCCTTTGGGTTTGGTTGTGGTGGTTGTGGTGGTATGGTTGACAGGTTGCCCTGAAGGTCGGGCCCGCGGTTGTGGGTTGTCTGGTTCGGGTGCGTCCGTTTCTTGAGAACTCAACAGCGTGCACTATGTTCAATGCCAATTTATTGAACCCCAGCTTGCTCTTCGGAGTGGGTATGGATTCCTTTGATTGATGGACAATTTGATTTTGATAGTCAGTTGTTTCTCTGTCAGTGAACAAACTCCTCGGCACTTCGGTGTTGGGAACCATTTTTTTTGGAGAGTTTGATCCTGGCTCAGGACGAACGCTGGCGGCGTGCTTAACACATGCAAGTCGAACGATGAACCCGGAGCTTGCTCTGGGGGATTAGTGGCGAACGGGTGAGTAACACGTGAGTAACCTGCCCTGGACTCTGGGATAAGCGTTGGAAACGACGTCTAATACCGGATAGGACCTCGAACCGCATGGTTTGGGGTGGAAAGTTTTTCGGTCTGGGATGGACTCGCGGCCTATCAGCTTGTTGGTGAGGTAATGGCTCACCAAGGCGTCGACGGGTAGCCGGCCTGAGAGGGTGACCGGCCACACTGGGACTGAGACACGGCCCAGACTCCTACGGGAGGCAGCAGTGGGGAATATTGCACAATGGGCGCAAGCCTGATGCAGCAACGCCGCGTGCGGGATGACGGCCTTCGGGTTGTAAACCGCTTTTAGTAGGGAAGAAGGGCTTCGGCTTGACGGTACCTGCAGAAAAAGGACCGGCTAACTACGTGCCAGCAGCCGCGGTAATACGTAGGGTCCGAGCGTTGTCCGGAATTATTGGGCGTAAAGAGCTCGTAGGCGGTTTGTCGCGTCTGCTGTGAAATCTGGAGGCTCAACCTCCAGCCTGCAGTGGGTACGGGCAGACTAGAGTGCGGTAGGGGAGAATGGAATTCCTGGTGTAGCGGTGGAATGCGCAGATATCAGGAGGAACACCGATGGCGAAGGCAGTTCTCTGGGCCGTAACTGACGCTGAGGAGCGAAAGCGTGGGGAGCGAACAGGATTAGATACCCTGGTAGTCCACGCCGTAAACGTTGGGCGCTAGATGTGGGGACCTTTCCACGGTTTCCGTGTCGTAGCTAACGCATTAAGCGCCCCGCCTGGGGAGTACGGCCGCAAGGCTAAAACTCAAAGGAATTGACGGGGGCCCGCACAAGCGGCGGAGCATGCGGATTAATTCGATGCAACGCGAAGAACCTTACCAAGGCTTGACATGACCGAGAACGCCGCAGAAATGTGGAACTCTTTGGACACTCGGTTACAGGTGGTGCATGGTTGTCGTCAGCTCGTGTCGTGAGATGTTGGGTTAAGTCCCGCAACGAGCGCAACCCTCGTCGCATGTTGCCAGCACGTAATGGTGGGAACTCATGTGAGACTGCCGGGGTCAACTCGGAGGAAGGTGGGGATGACGTCAAATCATCATGCCCCTTATGTCTTGGGCTTCACGCATGCTACAATGGCCGGTACAAAGGGCTGCGATGTCGTAAGGCGGAGCGAATCCCAAAAAGCCGGTCTCAGTTCGGATTGAGGTCTGCAACTCGACCTCATGAAGTCGGAGTCGCTAGTAATCGCAGATCAGCAACGCTGCGGTGAATACGTTCCCGGGCCTTGTACACACCGCCCGTCAAGTCATGAAAGTCGGTAACACCCGAAGCCGGTGGCCTAACCCTTGTGGAGGGAGCCGTCGAAGGTGGGATCGGTGATTAGGACTAAGTCGTAACAAGGTAGCCGTACCGGAAGGTGCGGCTGGATCACCTCCTTTCTAAGGAGCAACTCGGAAGTCTTCGGGCTTTCGCAGTGCAGACCAGATCAAGTCCAATGTGGCTTGCTGGTTGCTCATGGGTGGAACATTGACATAGGTGCTCGTCTGAATGGTTCAGACCTAGTACGCCCGCTTCGGTGGGTTGGAACGGTGGGGGCCGGCCGGGTGGGTGCGCGCACGCTGTTGGGTCCTGAGGGACCGGACGAACCCTTGATGCTTCGGTGTCGGGGGGTGATGGTTTCTTCAGACCTTCGCCGAGATCAGTTTTCATGCTGGTGGGTGTGGGGGTTCTGGCCGTCTGTTGAGAACTACATAGTGGACGCGAGCATCTTAGATTCAGGGCCTTTGGTCCTGGATCACAAAAGGTGAGTCGCCAAGGGCATGCCTTCGGGTGTGTTGTTTGGCGTATTCACTGGTCAATTTCGCAGCACTTTCGGGTGCTGCACGAATTCGATCGAACTCATGTGATTTCAAGTTTCTAAGAGCAAACGGTGGATGCCTTGGCATCTGGAGCCGAAGAAGGACGTCGTAATCTGCGATAAGCCTCGGGGAGCTGATAAACGAGCTGTGATCCGAGGATTTCCGAATGGGGAAACCCCGCCAGGCCCTTTGGGTGACCTGGTGACTCCCGCCTGAATATATAGGGCGGGTAGAGGGAACGTGGGGAAGTGAAACATCTCAGTACCCACAGGAAGAGAAAACAACCGTGATTCCGTAAGTAGTGGCGAGCGAACGCGGAACAGGCTAAACCGATCATGTGTGATACCCGGCAGGGGTTGCATGGTCGGGGTTGTGGGACCTTTCGGGTTGATCTGCCGGTCAACCACGGTGACGCGTCAGGTATAGACGAACCGCATTGAAAGGCGGACCGGAGTGGGTGTGAGTCCCGTAGTCGAAATGCCTGGCCGGCCGGAGAGGTATCCCAAGTAGCGCGGGGCCCGAGAAATCCCGCGTGAATCTGTCAGGACCACCTGATAAGCCTAAATACTCCCAGATGACCGATAGCGGACAAGTACCGTGAGGGAAAGGTGAAAAGTACCCCGGGAGGGGAGTGAAATAGTACCTGAAACCGTTTGCTTACAAACCGTTGGAGCACCCTTGTTGGTGTGACAGCGTGCCTTTTGAAGAATGAGCCTGCGAGTTAGTGATATGTGGCGAGGTTAACCCGTGTGGGGCAGCCGTAGCGAAAGCGAGTCTGAATAGGGCGATTCAGTCGCATGTCCTAGACCCGAAGCGAAGTGATCTATCCATGGCCAGGTTGAAGCGACGGTAAGACGTCGTGGAGGACCGAACCCACTTCAGTTGAAAATGGAGGGGATGAGCTGTGGATAGGGGTGAAAGGCCAATCAAACTTCGTGATAGCTGGTTCTCTCCGAAATGCATTTAGGTGCAGCGTTGCGTGTTTCTTGCCGGAGGTAGAGCTACTGGATGGCCGATGGGCCTCAACAGGTTACTGACGTCAGCCAAACTCCGAATGCCGGTAAGTGAGAGCGCAGCAGTGAGACGGTGGGGGATAAGCTTCATCGTCGAGAGGGAAACAACCCAGACCACCAACTAAGGTCCCTAAGCGCGTGCTAAGTGGGAAAGGATGTGGAGTTGCACAGACAACCAGGAGGTTGGCTTAGAAGCAGCCACCCTTGAAAGAGTGCGTAATAGCTCACTGGTCAAGTGATTCCGCGCCGACAATGTAACGGGGCTCAAGCACGCCACCGAAGTTGTGGCATTGACATTGATGGTAGGCCTTCGTGGTCCAGCCGTGTTGATGGGTAGGAGAGCGTCGTGTGGGCAGTGAAGCGGCGGTGGAAACCAGCCGTGGAGGCCACACGAGTGAGAATGCAGGCATGAGTAGCGAAAGACGGGTGAGAAACCCGTCCTCCGGAAGACCAAGGGTTCCAGGGTCAAGCTAATCTGCCCTGGGTAAGTCGGGACCTAAGGCGAGGCCGACAGGCGTAGTCGATGGACAACGGGTTGATATTCCCGTACCGGCGAAGAACCGCCCACATGAAATCAGGAGTGCTAAGCATCCCAAGACGCGTGGATCCCTTCGGGGACGATCGTGAGGCGGCATGCGACCCCATCTGGTGGAGTGAGCGTATTAACAGGTGTGACGCAGGAAGGTAGCCCAACCCGGGCGATGGTTGACCCGGGGCAAGTGCGTAGGCCGAGCGATAGGCAAATCCGTCGCTCATGATGGCTGAGACACGATGCGGATAAAAAGTGGGTGATCCTATGCTGCCGAGAAAAGCATCGACGCGAGGTTCTAGCCGCCCGTACCCCAAACCGACTCAGGTGGTCAGGTAGAGAATACTCAGGAGATCGAGAGAATCGTGGTTAAGGAACTCGGCAAAATGCCCCCGTAACTTCGGGAGAAGGGGGGCCTAAGGCGTGAACCAACTTGCTTGGGGAAGCGCTGCAGGGCCGCAGAGACCAGTGGGAAGCGACTGTTTACTAAAAACACAGGTCCGTGCTAAGTCGCAAGACGATGTATACGGACTGACGCCTGCCCGGTGCTGGAAGGTTAAGAGGACCGGTTAGCCGCAAGGCGAAGCTGAGAATTTAAGCCCCAGTAAACGGCGGTGGTAACTATAACCATCCTAAGGTAGCGAAATTCCTTGTCGGGTAAGTTCCGACCTGCACGAATGGCGTAACGACTTCCCAGCTGTCTCAACCGCGAACTCGGCGAAATTGCAGTACGAGTAAAGATGCTCGTTACGCGCAGAAGGACGGAAAGACCCCGTGACCTTTACTACAGCTTGGTATTGGTGTTCGGTGTGGCTTGTGTAGGATAGGTGGGAGACTGTGAAGCTGGCACGCTAGTGTCGGTGGAGTCATTGTTGAAATACCACTCTGGTCACTCTGGATATCTAACTTCGAACCGTGATCCGGTTCAGGGACAGTGCCTGGTGGGTAGTTTAACTGGGGCGGTTGCCTCCCAAAAAGTAACGGAGGCGCCCAAAGGTTCCCTCAACCTGGTTGGCAATCAGGTGGCGAGTGTAAGTGCACAAGGGAGCTTGACTGTGAGACTGACAGGTCGAGCAGGGACGAAAGTCGGGACTAGTGATCCGGCAGTGGCTTGTGGAAGCGCTGTCGCTCAACGGATAAAAGGTACCTCGGGGATAACAGGCTGATCTTGCCCAAGAGTCCATATCGACGGCATGGTTTGGCACCTCGATGTCGGCTCGTCGCATCCTGGGGCTGGAGTAGGTCCCAAGGGTTGGGCTGTTCGCCCATTAAAGCGGTACGCGAGCTGGGTTTAGAACGTCGTGAGACAGTTCGGTCCCTATCCTCTGCGCGCGCAGGAAATTTGAGAGGATCTGACCCTAGTACGAGAGGACCGGGTTGGACGAACCTCTGGTGTGCCAGTTGTTCCGCCAGGAGCACCGCTGGTTAGCTACGTTCGGGATGGATAACCGCTGAAAGCATCTAAGCGGGAAGCCGGCCTCGAGATGAGATTTCCATCCCCATTGGGGGAGAGGCTCCCAGCCAGACGACTGGGTTGATAGGCCGGATGTGGAAGACAGGACTAACGACTGTCGGAGCTGACCGGTACTAATAAGCCGATAACTTGAAAACTCACTACACACACACGAAAGTGCATTCACGTAAAAGGCGTGTGTGTGGCCTGATGACTCGCGTCCACTCTGTGGTTCCCAACAGACGGAAACACAACAGACAACTCAACAACGAACACAACACCCAACCCCGGGCATGCGACACGCATCCCTGGGACGGGAGTTCACGAAACTACACACCCACCACCCCCGGGCAAACGACCGGCAGGGACCGGTGCAGGATGTGGCAAGAGTTTCGGCGGCCATAGCGTCAGGGAAACGCCCGGACACATTCCGAACCCGGAAGCTAAGACTGACAGCGCCGATGGTACTGCAGGGGGGACCCTGTGGGAGAGTAGGACACCGCCGGACAACCATTACCAGGAAGGCCACCCCAACGGGTGGCCTTCCTGCATTTAACACCCCAACCACCACAACCACCGATACGGTT
>NZ_WBIS01000001.1 GCF_009749465.1 Agromyces terreus | reverse complement strand
CCGAGCCGCCCGCCGGGGACGCACCGCCGGCGCTCCGTCTTCGGGGGGTTCGGGCGGCCTGGCCGGAGAGCGCGCCGCCGGCCGGGTCCGTCGGGCCCGCCGGAGCGGCCGGGCCCGCGGCATCCGCGGCGCTCTCGCACGTGGACCTCGACCTCGAACCGGGGGAGTGCCTGCTCCTCCGCGGCCGGTCCGGCGCCGGCAAGACCACGCTCGCGCATGTGCTCGTGCGCTTCCTCGACCACGAGGGCTCGTATCGGCTCGGCGGCGTCGACGCCCGCACGCTCGACCCCGACGCCGTCCGGCGCATCGTCGGCATCGTCGAGCAGCGGCCGTGGCTCTTCGACGAGTCGGTGCGCCAGAACCTGCTCTTCGCGCGCGAGGCCGCGGCCGACGAAGACCTGCTGCACGCCCTCGACCTCGTCGGCCTGCGCGAATGGGTGCTCGATCGCGGCGGACTCGACGCCGGCGTCGGCGAACGCGGTTCGCTCGTGTCCGGCGGGCAGGCGCAGCGCATCGCGCTCGCGCGCGCGATGCTCGCGGGCTTCCCGGTGCTCGTGCTCGACGAGCCGACGGCGAACGTCGACGCCGCGCAGGCGGACGCGCTGCTGCGCGACCTCGTCGCCGCCGCGCGGCGCGACGGGAGGAGCGTCCTCGTCATCTCGCACGCCCCCGTCGCCGGAGACCTCGTCGACCGCGAGGCGACCATGGACGCGGGGCGGCTCGAGGCGGGCGCCACGACATAGGGTGAGAGGATGCCGCGCCGAATCCGACGCCGCCGGCTCGACGGGTGGATCGCTCCGCACCTGCTGTTCCGCGCGCTCTACTCCGAGGCCGCCCACGCGGTCTGGCTCGACGGCGGGTCGGATGCGTCGTCCGGCCTCAGCATCATGGCCGCCGCGCACGCCGGCAGCGAGTTCGTCACGGCGGATGTCGCGGCCGGCACGGTCTCACGCGGCCGCCCCGCGGCATCCGATCGCCCGAGCACCACGGCCGCCACGGTCGACGAGGTCCTCGCCGTGCTGGGCGAGCGCCTGGGCGGCGAACCCGTCGACGAGTACGACGGCGGCGAGCGAGCCGACGGGCCCGGCGCGCTGCTCGGCTGGTACGGCTGGTTCGGCTACGAGTTCGGCGCGCGCGTCGTCGGCGTGCCCGCCGCCGCGACGGACGCGCCCGACGCCGCGTGGCTCTGGGTCGACCGGGCCGTCGTGTTCGATCACGCGGAACGCTCCGCCGACCTCGTGTGGCTCGACGAGTCGGACGGCGGCGACGACCGTGGCGCCGACCGCGGCGCCGGATCGGCCGAGGACTGGGCCGAGGAGGTGCTCGACGTCTGGTCCCGCCTCGCCGAGGGCGCCTTCCCCGACCTCCCGCCCGACGGGCCGTCGGCGGATCCGTCTTCGGGGGAGCCGGCCGCGCCCTCGGCCGAGCAGGCGGCACCCGAGGTGCGGTGGCGCCACGCGCCGCGGCAGTACGCCGCGCTCATCGCCGAGTGCCAGCGTGCGATCCGCCGCGGCGACGCGTACCAGCTCTGCCTGACGAACCGCATCGACGTCGACGCCGCCCCCGACCCCGCGAGCGCCTACCTCGCGTTGCGCGCGTCGAGCCCCAGCCACCACGGCGGGTACCTCCGCTTCGGCGACCACGCGCTGCTCAGCGCCTCGCCCGAGCTGTTCCTGCACGTCACGCCCGACGGGGTCGTGTCGACGAAGCCGATGAAGGGCACACGGCCACGCCACACCGACGCCGCGCACGACGAACGGCTGCGCCGCGAACTGCTCGCCAGCGACAAGGAGCGCGCCGAGAACCTCATGATCGTCGACCTCATGCGCAACGACCTCGGCCGGGTCGCCGAGCTCGGCAGCGTCGAGGTGCCGAGCCTGCTCGCGGTGGAGGAGTACCCGCACGTGCATCAGCTCGTCTCGACGGTGCGCGCCCGGCTGCGGCATCCGCTCACCTCCCTCGACGCCGTAGAGGCGTCGTTCCCCGCAGGCTCGATGACGGGAGCGCCCAAGCACAGCGCCATGCGCATCCTGCACGAGCTCGAAGGGGGGCCGCGCGGGGTGTACTCGGGCGCGTTCGGCTACCTCGCGATCGACGGCGCGGTCGACCTCGCCATGGTGATCCGCTCGATCGTGCTCGGTCCGAGCGGCGCCTCGATCGGCACGGGCGGCGGCATCACGGCGCTCTCCGTCGCCGAGGAGGAGATCGAGGAGACCCGGGTGAAGGCGCGGGCGCTGCTGGCGATCCTGGGCGCGGCGGGCGCCCAGCCCGAGTGAGTAGGCTTGTCTCTCGGTGCGTCGACGTCTGGCGTGCCCTGGAGCTTTCGCGGGCAACCGCATCGACACGATTGAGAGTCACGTGGCACACGATCAGCACGAGGTCGACCCCGGCGCATATGACTTCGCCGCCATCCAGGCGAAGTGGCTCCCCGTCTGGGAGGAGGCGAAGCCGTTCGCGGCCGGTCGCCCCGGTGACACGAAGCCGCGCAAGTACATCCTCGACATGTTCCCGTACCCGTCGGGCGACCTGCACATGGGCCACGCCGAGGCGTTCGGCTACGGCGACACCGTCGCGCGGTACTGGCGCCACCAGGGCTTCGACGTGCTGCATCCCATCGGCTGGGACTCCTTCGGCCTGCCGGCCGAGAACGCCGCGATCAAGCGAGGCGTCGATCCCCGTGGGTGGACGTACGAGAACATCGAGCAGCAGAAGCGCTCGTTCCGTCAGTACGCGCCGTCCTTCGACTGGTCGCGCGAGCTGCACACGAGCGACCCCGAGTACTACCGCTGGAACCAGTGGCTGTTCCTGAAGCTGTACGAGAAGGGCATCGCCTACCGCAAGGCCGGCCAGGTCAACTGGTGCCCCAACGACCAGACGGTGCTCGCCAACGAGCAGGTCGTCGACGGGCACTGCGAGCGCTGCGGCGCGGTCGTCACGAAGAAGGCCCTGACCCAGTGGTACTTCCGCGTCACCGACTACGCCGACCGCCTCATCGACGACCTCAACCAGCTCGAGGGCGCATGGCCGTCGAAGGTGCTCTCGATGCAGCGCAACTGGATCGGCCGGTCGGCCGGCGCCGACGTCGAGTTCGAGATCGAGGGCCGCGAGGCTCGCATCCCCGTGTTCACGACGCGCCCCGACACGCTGTTCGGCGCGACGTTCATGGTCGTGGCACCCGACTCCGAGCTCGCCGCAGAGCTCGCGGCCGGGGCATCCGACGAGGTGAGGGCCCGGTTCGAGGGCTACCTCGAGTCGGTCCGCGCCGAGAGCGACATCGACCGCCTCTCGACCGACCGCCCCAAGTCGGGCGTGTTCCTCGAGCGCTACGCGATCAACCCCGTCAACGGCGAACGCCTGCCCATCTGGGCGGCCGACTACGTGCTCGCCGACTACGGCCACGGCGCGATCATGGCGGTGCCCGCGCACGACCAGCGCGACCTCGACTTCGCGCGCGCCTTCGACCTGCCCGTGCGCGTAGTCGTCGACACCAACCAGCCCGTCACCGGCGTGATCCCCGTGATCCCCCTCGACGAGAACGGCGTGCCCTACCTGCCCGACGACCTGCCACCGCTGAACCCCGCCGAGACCGGCGAGGCGCTCACCGGCGAGGGTCGGCTCATCAACTCGGGATCGCTCGACGGGCTCTCCAAGTCCAATGCGATCCGCCGCGTGATCGACCTGCTCGAGCAGCGCGGGCTCGGCCGCGCCTCGAAGAACTACCGCCTGCGCGACTGGCTCATCTCGCGCCAGCGCTACTGGGGCACGCCGATCCCGATCATCCACTGCCCCGACTGCGGCGAGGTCCCGGTTCCCGAGAGCGAGCTTCCGGTGCGACTTCCGGATGCCGCGGGCCTCGACCTGAAGCCGAAGGGGTCGAGCCCGCTCGGCGCCGCCGAAGACTGGGTCAACGTCGCGTGCCCGAACTGCGGGGGAGCGGCGCGGCGCGACTCCGACACCATGGACACGTTCGTCGACAGCTCCTGGTACTACCTGCGCTACCTCAACCCGAACGACGAGGGCGTGGCGTTCGACCCGGCCGAGGCCGAGAAGTGGGCGCCCGTCGACCAGTACGTCGGCGGCGTCGAGCACGCGATCCTGCACCTGCTCTACTCGCGCTTCATCACGAAGGTGCTCTTCGACGAGGGGTACCTGAGCTTCACCGAGCCCTTCACGTCGCTGCTGAACCAGGGCATGGTGCTCATGGACGGCTCGAAGATGTCGAAGTCGCGCGGAAACCTCGTCGAGTTCGCCTCCGAGTTGCAGGCCCACGGCACCGATGCGCTGCGCGTGACGCTCGCCTTCGCGGGGCCTCCCGAAGACGACATCGACTGGGCGGATGTCTCGCCGACGGGTGCGGCGAAGTTCCTCGCCCGCGCGTGGCGCATCGCCGGCGAGGTGACCTCGAGCCCTGACATCGAGTGGAAGTCGGGCGACGCGGGCCTGCGCCGCATCACCCACCGGCTGCTGGCCGACGCCCCGGGTCTCGTCGAGGCGTTCAAGTTCAACGTCGTCGTCGCGCGTCTCATGGAGCTCGTCAACGCGACGCGGAAGGCGATCGACTCCGGGGCGGGTGCGGGCGACGCCGCCGTCCGCGAGGCGGCCGAGGTCACCGCGATGATCCTCGACCTGTTCGCGCCGTACACCGCCGAGGACATGTGGGAGCGTCTCGGCTACGAGCCCACCGTCGCCCTCGTGCCGTGGCGCAAGGCCGACCCGGCGCTGCTCGTCGAAGAATCCGTGACCGCCGTGGTGCAGGTCGACGGCAAGGTCCGCGACCGGCTCGAGGTGTCCCCGAAGATCTCCGGCGAAGAGCTCGAGTCGATGGCGCGCGCCTCGGCCGCGGTCGCGCGCTCGATCGGCGACCGCGAGATCGTGAACGTCATCGTGCGCGCACCGCGCCTCGTGAACATCGCCACGAGGGGCTGAGCGCTCCTCCACAGCGCTGCCTTCGCAACGGCCGTCCGGGGCTCGCACCCGGGCGGCCGTCGTGCGTTCCCGGCGGTCGTAGCGTGCGGGCATGCCCGCACGTGCCGAAGCCGATCCTCCGTCGCGAACCCCTGACGTCCCGACCGACCCCTTCGACGCGCTCGATCCCTCGGCCCGGCGCTCCGGTCCGCGCGTGCGCATCGCCGTCGGGGCGGCGGTCGTGCTGTTCGTCGGGGCCGTCGCGGTCGCCGCGGTCATGTCCTTCTTCGCGGGCGGCGGCGGCGAGCAGGCGGCGATCGCGCCGTCCTCCTCCGAGCACGGTGCCGCGGGCGGAACCGGTGCGGCCGAGGACGCCCGTGCGGGTCGGGGGCCCGGAGAGGCCGGCGAGCCCGGTGCCGACGTCGGCACGACCCCGCTCCTCGTGCACGTGCTCGGCGCCGTCGCCCGGCCGGGGCTCGTCGAGCTCGCCCCGGGCGCCAGAGTGGTCGACGCCGTCGCCTCCGCCGGAGGGTTCACGGCCGAGGCCGATCCGGCGGGCGTCAACCTCGCGCGTCCGGTGGTCGACGGCGAGCAGCTCGTGGTGTTCGCGGTCGGCGAGGTTCCGCCTGCGGCGGCCTCCGGCGGCGGCGCCGCGGCATCGCCGGGCGCGGCATCCGACGGCCTCGTGCACCTGAACACGGCAGGGCTCGCCGAACTCGACACGCTCCCGCGCATCGGCCCCGCGCTCGCGCAGCGCATCCTCGACTACCGGGAGGCGAACGGGCCCTTCACGAGCATCGACCAACTGCTCGACGTCGCGGGCATCGGCGACGCCGTCTTCGCCGGACTCGCCGAACTCGTGGCGCTCTGAGTGCGCGATCTCAGGCTGCTGGCGCCCGCGTGCGCCGCATGGGCCGCCGCGTGGATCGCGGTGGCCGGGCCCGACCTCGGGGCCGGCCCGGCGCTCGTGCCCGGGGTGATCTGGGGCGCGGCATCCGTCATCCTCGTCATCCTCGGGGTGCTCGTGCTGCGTTCGGGGCGCCGGCGATCCCTCGTCGCGATCGCGGCGACGCTGCTCGTCGTGCTCGCGGCCGCGGCGCTCGTCTCGACCGCGGCGGCGGTCGCGCTCGCGAACCGAACCGCCTCGCCGCTCGCCGCGATCGCGTCGGACCGCGGCGCGGCCGAGGTCGTGCTCGAGGTGACGAGTCCGCCGCGGCCGATGCAGGCCGCCGTCTGGGAGGACGAGACGCCGCGCATCCGGGTCGACGGCACGGTCGTCGCCGTCGACGGCCGCACCTCGAGCCCCGTTCCGGTGACGGTCGGGCTCGCCGCCTCCGAGGGCGTCGAGTGGGGTGCGCGCATCGCATTCAGGGCCCGGGCGCAGCCGCTGCCCGCGGCCGAGCCGAACGCCTTCCGCCTCACCGGCCCCGCGGAGGTTGAGATCCTCGCCGCACCGCCGCTCTGGCTCAGCTGGGCCGGCGACCTCCGCCGAGGATTCAACGTCGCCGCAGCCCGGCTCGGCGGCGACGGCGGCGCGCTCGTGCCCGGGCTCGCGATCGGCGACACCTCCGCGGTCGGGCCGGCGCTCGACGCCGCGATGAAGACGAGCTCGCTCAGCCATCTGACCGCGGTCTCCGGCGCCAACTGCGCCATCGTCACCGCCGCCGCCTTCGGCCTCGCCGCCCTCTGCGGGCTCGGGCGGGGCGCGCGTGTGGCGCTCGCCCTGACGGCGCTCGCGGGCTTCGTCGTGCTCGTGACGCCCCAGGCGAGCGTGATCCGGGCAGCGGTGATGGCCGTCGTGATCCTGATCGGCCTCGCGCTGGCGCGGGGCGGAGGCGGCGTCTCAGCACTCTCGCTCGCCGTCGTGGTCCTCCTCGCGCAGAACCCCTGGCTCGCACGGGACTACGGCTTCGCGCTCTCCGCTGCGGCCACGGCCGGTCTGCTGCTGCTCGCGGCCCCGCTGGCGCGCAGGCTCTCCGACGTCATGCCGACGTCCCTCGCGGTCGTGCTCGCGGTCCCGATCGCGGCACAGCTCGCGTGCCAGCCGGTGCTCGTGCTGCTCGACCCGTCGATCGCCCTCTACGGAGTGCCCGCGAACCTGCTCGCCGCACCGGCCGCACCCGTCGGCACGGTCGTCGGCATGATCGGATGCCTCGTGCTGCCGGTCCTGCCCTCGGTCGGGTACGCGCTCATGCAGGTCGCGTGGGTGCCCGCGACATGGATCGCGCTCCTCGCGCACGGCGCGTCCGCCCTGCCCGCAGCTCGTCTTGCGTGGCCGGCCGACGCGGTCGGCGCGCTCCTGCTCGTGGTCGCGACGGCCGCCGGGCTCTGGCTCGCGCTCGCCCGTGCGGGGCCCGGCCCCGCACGTCGTCTCGTCGCGGGGCTGCTCGTGCTGCTCGTCGCGGTTCCCCTCGGCGTCGCCGTCGGGCCGGGCCTCGTCGCGAGGGCGCAGCATCCGCCCGACTGGGATGTCGCCGACTGCGACGTCGGGCAGGGCGACGCCGTGCTCGTGCGGTCCGAGGGCGCGACCGCGCTCATCGACACCGGGCCCGATCCGGAGGCCCTCACGCGATGCCTCACGCTGCTCGGCGTCGAGCGCATCGACCTGCTCGTGCTCACGCACTGGGACGCGGACCACGTCGGCGGCAGCGACGCGGTGCTCGGCCTCGTCGACACCGTGATCCACGGACCGCCCGACGGGCACCGCTCGGCGAAAGTGCTCGACGCCCTCGACGCGTCCGGAGTCGATTCCGTCGAGGTGACGTCCGGCATGCGCGGCACGCTCGGCGAGTCCCGCTGGCGGGTGCTCTGGCCGCCCACTGGGGCGCAGCCCGGCAACGACGCGAGCGTCGTCCTCCAGCTCGACGGCGCTTCCGGCCGGGCGATCTTCCTCGGCGACCTCGGCGAGCAGGCGCAGGCCCGCATGTCGGCCTCGGCCGAGCCCGGCCCGGTCGACCTCGTGAAGGTCGCCCACCACGGCTCCGCGGATCAGAGCGCACGGCTCTACGAGCGGCTGCACGCCACGGTGGGCATCATCGGCGTGGGTGCCGACAACGGCTACGGGCATCCCGCCGGCGACCTGCTCGACCTGCTGGACCGCGTCGGCACGGCCGTCGTCAGGAGCGACCGCACGGGCACCTCGCTCCTGACGGCGGACGGCAGCGGCGGGTACCGGCTGTGGGTCGAGCGCGGCTCCGGTGATGTCGCACCCCGACCGTAGACTGGACGCGAAGAGGAGGTGCCGTGGCGGCTCGAACCGGTGCACGTGGCGCGTCGCGTGCGAGCGCGGCGGCGATTCCGCAGCTCCCATGGAACCAGGTGCGCCCCGCGCCCGTGGTGCTCATCTCGGGCCCCGAAGACGTCCTCGCCGATCGAGCGTCGAGCCTGCTGCGCGATCTCCTCCGCAGCGAAGATCCCGACCTCGAGGTCAGCGAGATCTCGGGCGACGCCTATCAGCGCGGCGAGCTCATCACCCTCGCGAGCCCGTCGCTCTTCGGCGAGGCGCGGCTCATCCGCGTCGACGGCGCCGAGAAGGCCACCGACGACCTCATCCTCGACGTGCTCGATTACCTTCCGCAGACCGCCGAGGCGACGACCGTGGTCATCCGCCACCGCAGCGGGGTCCGCGGCAAGAAGATGCTCGACGCGATCCGATCCGGCCAGGGCGGCGCGATCGAGATCGTGTGCGCCGAGCTCAAGCGAGAGTCCGACAAGCAGGAGTTCGTGCAGGCCGAGATCCGCGCCGCGGGGCGCAAGATCGCCCCCAAGGCCCTCCGCTCGCTCGTCGCCGCCTTCAGCGACGACCTCGGTGAGCTCTCCGCCGCCTGTCGGCAGCTGCTCGCCGACACCCCCGGAGACATCACCGAGGCGGTCGTCGCGAAGTACTACGGCGGTCGGGTCGAGACGAACGCGTTCGAGGTGGCCGACGCGGCCATCGCCGGTCGCCACGGCGACGCGCTCGTGGCGCTTCGACACGCCCTCGACAGCGGCGCCGATCCGGTGCCCATGGTCGCGGCGTTCGCGATGAAGATCCGAACCATGGCCAAGGTGTCGGGCGTCCGCGGGGGCGGTCAGGCCGCCTCGTCGCTCGGGCTCGCACCCTGGCAGGTCGATCGCGCGCGACGCGATCTCGCCGGATGGAGCGACGAGGGACTGCAGCGCGCGATCGTCGCGCTCGCGCGCACCGACGCCGCGGTGAAGGGCGCCGAACGCGACCCGGTCTTCGCGCTCGAGCGGCTCATCGGCGTCATCTCCGCACGCGGCCGCGACCTCGCCTCCTAGGCGCTCTCGGCCGCGTCGCTACGCGACGTGTCCGTGTCGCGTCGCGTCGCGTCGAGACGCGACGTCGCGAGTGCCCGACGGTGCGCCCGCGCGCATGTGCCCGACGGTGCGCCCGCGCGCATGTGCCCGACGGTGCGCCCGCGCGCATGTGCCCGACGGTGCGCCCGCGCGCGCGTGATGCGCGGCACCTGCCCTCTGCGCTCTCGCGTGGTGACGGGATGCAGGAGAACGGGACCCATCCCCGCTGTGGGCGGGGGATCGGGCCGAGTCTCCTGTACGACGAGGAGCGGAGGTCGATCGCGTGGGCGTCGCGCTGGTGATGCGCCCCTGAAACGACGAACGCCCCGCACGAGTGCGGGGCGTTCGGTCGAGCGGCGTGCGTCAGAGCGCAGCAGCCTGCTTCGCGATGGCCGACTTGCGGTTCGCGGCCTGGTTCTTGTGGATGACGCCCTTGCTGGCGGCCTTGTCGAGCTTGCGGCCGGCGACCTGGACGGCCGAGGCGGCCTTGTCCTTGTCACCGGTGGCGATGGCCTCGCGAGCGGCGCGGACGGCGCTCTTGACCTCGCTCTTGACGGCCTTGTTGCGCTCCTGCGCCTTGAGGTTGGTCTTGATGCGCTTCATCTGCGACTTGATGTTTGCCACGTGGTTCGTCTTTCGTTCTTGTGCGGGTACCGGATGTGCCGAGCGAAGGTAGAGGGGCCTCGCGCGGCGAATCGTGCGGGGTGGGACCCACACGCAAGCCAACAGGCAACGATACCAGCATCGCGCGCGCGGCACCAATGCGTGGGTCTCGGGGCGGTGTGCTCCGGCGCGCTCTGCCACTGATGCCAGGGTGGCATCAGTGGCAGAGCGATGAGAAGGGTCCGCCCTCGTCGATCGGACGACGGGGTGTCCGCGACCGGCTTCGCCGGGCGGGTCTCGGCGGGTGGTCCGTGCGGGTGGGGCGTCGTTCGGGGGCGCGCGGATGGGCGCGCGGGCGGCCGCGGGCGTCGCAGCGTCCGTCAGCTCGAGCGCGTCAGGTCGAGCGGATCAGCCCGAGCGTGCGTGCGCGCGCCACCGCGGCCGTGCGCGAGCCGACCTCGAGCTTGGCGAAGATGTGCACGAGGTGCGACTTCACGGTCGCCTCGCTGAGGAAGAGCGTCTTGCCGATGTCGCGGTTGGAGTTTCCGCCGGCGACGAGCTGGAGCACCTCGACCTCGCGACCCGTGAGGCGTTCGACGCCGGAGTTCGCCTCGAGGCGGGAGGACACGCCCGGCGCGAAGGCCGGTTCGCCGCCGGCGGCGGTGCGGATCGCCTCGACGAGCTCGGCGGGCGGGGCGTCCTTCAGGAGGTAGCCGCTCGCGCCGGCCTCGATCGCGCCGAGGATGTCGGCGTCGGTGTCGTAGTTCGTGAGCACGAGCACGCGGGGTGCGCCTGGCGCCGACCGGATGTGCCGGGTGGCCTCAGCGCCCTGCATGCGCGTGGGGAACTGCAGGTCCATGAGCACGACGTCCACGTCGCCGTGGCTCGCGCGCTGCACCGCGGCATCCGCCGTGTCGACGTCGGCGACGACCACGAGGTCGGACTCGGACTCGAGCATGGCCCGTACGCCGGCCCGCACGACCGGGTGGTCGTCGGCCAGCACGAGCCGGATGTGGCTGCCCGCGCTGCCCGCGGCGCCCGCGCCGGGCGTTCCGCCGGTGCCGGCCGCGGAGCCCGCTGCGCCGCTCATTCCGCCGCCACCGGGATGCGCACCGAGATCGCGGTGCCGTCGCCCGGACCCGACTCGAGCTCGATGGTGCCGCCCTCGCGTTCGGCGCGTTCGCGCATGGCCCGCAGGCCGAAGCGGATGCCGGCGTCGGCGGCGGCGACCTCGGCGGGGTCGAATCCGATGCCGTCGTCGACGATGTCGAGCGCCACCTCGTCGCCCAGGTAGCTGAGCGTGAGCTCGGCGCGGGTCGCACGCGCGTGGCGCAGCACGTTCGCCAGGGCGCCCTGCGCGATGCGGAGGAGCGTCGCGTCGATCGCCATCGGCAGCGTGACGGGCGTGCCGCTCGTGGAGTACGAGACCCGCGTGGCCGAACCGGCCTGCGACGCCTGCTCGTCGACCGTCGCCGCGAGTCGTCGGAGCGCGGCGGGCAGCGTCTGCTCGTCGAGCGACGGCGGGCTGAGCTCGCGGATGAAGCGCCGGGTCTCGGCGAGGTTGTCGGACGCGGTGGCCCGTGCGAGTTCGAGCTTCTCGCGCGTGGCCCGGTCGTCGATGTCGCGCTCGGCGGCGTGCAGCAGCATCTGGATGCTCGACAGGCCCTGTGCGACGGTGTCGTGGATCTCGCGCGCGATGCGCTGCCGCTCGGCGAGGGTTCCGGCCTCGCGGCTCGCGGCGGCGAGCTCCTCTCGCGTGGCGATGAGGTCGAGGATGAGCGCCTGGCGGTCCTTCGTCTCCTGCGCCATCGCGCGGTAGCCGAGGCCGATGACGATCGCGACGCCCGCGCTGATGAGCGGCCCGAGCACGGTGCCGACGGCGAAGCCGAGATGCGTGGCGGTGCCCCAGACCGAGAGGCCGAAGGTGAGCACCACGAGCGGCACGGCGAGCGGTGCGGCGAGCACGTGCAGCTCGAGGAAGAAGAGCGGGAACGCGAGGAACGCCGCGTCGGGGGTGATGGCCGACATGCCCACCCAGAGGGCGAGCAGCGCCGTGAGCCAGACGACGCGCGCCCACTGCGGGAGGTTGCGGTGCGCGGCGGCGACGCCGGCGCCGTAGCAGGCGAGGAACGCGACGGTGAGCACCGTGACCGGCACCTCGGAGGCCTCGTCGGCGAGCAGGGCGCGGATCATCACGAACAGGGCGAGCCCGACGACGAGCACGTGCAGGCCGAACCGCAGCGTCACGAAGACGGGTCGGAGGGCGAACGGCGCCACGCGCCCGAGCTCGAATGCGGGCGCTGGCGATGGGGCTGCGGACACGGTCATGGTGCGAGCCAGCGTAGCCGCACGCCCCTCGGCGAGGCATCCGTCGAAAGTGCGAACCCAAGTCATGGGAGAATCGACGGGATGTCTCCGAGAGCCCAGACCCCGCCGGTGCCCGCCGCCACCGACCCCGCGCTGATCCGCAACTTCTGCATCATCGCGCACATCGACCACGGCAAGTCGACGCTCGCCGACCGCATGCTCGGCATCACGGGGGTGGTGAGCGACCGCGACATGCGCGCGCAGTACCTCGACCGCATGGACATCGAGCGCGAGCGCGGCATCACGATCAAGAGCCAGGCCGTGCGCATGCCGTGGCAGGTCGGCGACACGTCGTACGCGCTGAACATGATCGACACCCCCGGGCACGTCGACTTCAGCTACGAGGTCTCGCGCTCGCTCGCGGCCTGCGAGGGCGCGATCCTGCTCGTCGACGCGGCGCAGGGCATCGAGGCGCAGACCCTCGCCAACCTCTACCTCGCGCTCGAGAACGACCTCGAGATCATCCCGGTGCTGAACAAGATCGACCTGCCGGCGGCCGAGCCCGAGAAGTACGCACGCGAGCTCGCCGAGCTCATCGGCGGCGACCCCGACGATGTGCTGAAGGTGTCGGGCAAGACGGGCCTCGGCGTGGAGGACCTGCTCGATCGCGTGGTCGAGCGCATCCCGGCACCGGTCGGCGACGCGGATGCCCCGCCGCGGGCCATGATCTTCGACTCCGTCTACGACAGCTACCGCGGCGTGGTGACGTACGTGCGCATGGTCGACGGCAAGCTGAACCCGCGCGAGCGCATCCAGATGATGTCGACGAGGGCGACGCACGAGATCCTCGAGATCGGCGTGAGCGCGCCCGAGCCGACCCCGACGAAGGGCCTCGGCGTCGGCGAGGTGGGTTACCTCATCACCGGCGTGAAGGACGTGCGCCAGTCGAAGGTCGGCGACACGGTCACGACGGCGGCGAAGTCGGCGACCGAGGCGCTCGCGGGCTACACCGAGCCGCTGCCGATGGTGTTCTCGGGTCTCTACCCGATCGACGGCAGCGACTACCCCGAGCTCCGCGAGGCACTCGACAAGCTCAAGCTGTCGGATGCCGCGCTCGTGTACGAGCCCGAGACCTCGGTCGCGCTCGGCTTCGGGTTCCGCGCGGGGTTCCTCGGCCTGCTGCACCTCGAGATCATCACCGAGCGCCTCCAGCGCGAGTTCGGCCTCGACATCATCGCGACGGCCCCGAGCGTCGTCTACGAGGTCACCACCGAGGACCGCAAGACCGTGACGGTGACGAACCCGAGCGAGTTCCCCACGGGGGCGAAGATCTCGGAGGTGCGCGAGCCGATGGTGCGTGCGGCTATCCTCGCGCCGAAGGACTACGTGGGCACCATCATGGAGCTCTGCCAGTCGCGCCGCGGCGCCCTGCTCGGCATGGACTACCTCGGCGAGGACCGCGTCGAGATCCGCTACACGATCCCGCTCGGCGAGATCGTGTTCGACTTCTTCGACCAGTTGAAGTCGAAGACCGCGGGGTACGCCTCGCTCGACTACGAGCCCGTGGGCGACCAGGCCGCCGACCTCGTGAAGGTCGACATCCTCCTCCAGGGCGAGCAGGTCGACGCCTTCAGCGCGATCGTGCACCGCGACAAGGCCTACGCCTACGGCGTGCTCATGACGGGGCGCCTGCGCAAGCTCATCCCGCGCCAGCAGTTCGAGGTGCCGATCCAGGCCGCCATCGGCGCGCGCATCATCGCGCGCGAGTCGATCCGCGCGATGCGCAAGGACGTGCTCGCCAAGTGCTACGGAGGTGACATCAGCCGCAAGCGCAAGCTTCTCGAGAAGCAGAAGGAGGGCAAGAAGCGCATGAAGATGGTGGGCCGGGTCGAGGTTCCCCAAGAGGCGTTCATCGCCGCCCTGAGCGGGGACGTCGAGACGAAGGACGCGAAGAAGTAGGCCGAACATGACCCGTCGAAGCACGTTCACCGACCAGTCCGTGACCTACGGGTCCATCGGCGCGACGCTCGACCCCGATCTGCTGCGCTATCCGCCGCAGGGCTACCTGCCGGCCGAGGACTCGGTGCGCATCGGCAGCGGGGCCGAGCGCTTCGAGCGCACGGTCGAGGCGCTCATGACCTGGGGCGTCCAGCGCGGCGCCGGGTACGAGGTGACGGATGTCTCCGCCGGGACCGGCGCGCAGTATCCCGGCATCGTCTACGACGTCGAGGGTTCGCCGCTCGCCGAGCAGCCGGGGCCGCGCACCGAGGACCGCTTCGGGGCCGACGGCACGCCCTACATCGCCCCCGGCATGCAGGCCACCCTCGTGCGCCACGATCGTCTCGGTTCGAAGCGCACGCCGGTGCTCGTCGTCTACGTGATCGACGAGCCGGGCCGGGTGGGCTACGCCTACGGCACGACGGGCGACGGGCTCGAGGGCGGCGAGGAGTCGTTCGTGCTCGAGCACCGCGACGACGACACGGTGTGGCTGACGATCCGTTCGTTCCGCGAGATCCCGACGGGTGTGAAGCGTTCGATCGCGCCCGTGATCCGTCGCCGTCGGCGCGAGCTGACGCGTCGGCAGTTGCGCGCGCTGCATCCCGCCGGCGGCGTGTAGGCGTGGGTTCGGCGCTCCCGCTCGGCGAGCCCGCACCGCTCGACGGCCTGCTCCCGGGCTCGGCGTCCGTCGGTTCCGACGCGCGCGCGTTCGGCGTCTACATCCACGTGCCGTTCTGCCGGGTGCGGTGCGGCTACTGCGACTTCAACACGTACACGGCGAGCGAGCTGCGCGGTGCCCGTCAGGCCGACTACGCCGACCATGCGATCGACGAGGTGCGGATGTCGCGGCGCGTGCTCGCGGCATCCGGAGTCCCCGCGCGGGAGGCGTCGACCGTGTTCTTCGGCGGTGGCACGCCCACGCTGCTGCCGGCCGACGACCTGGTGCGCATGCTCGGCGCGGTGCGCGACGAGTTCGGGCTGGCCGCCGGCGCCGAGGTCACGACCGAGGCGAATCCCGACTCGGTCGGCCCCGAAGACCTGCTGCGGCTCGCCGAGGGCGGGTTCACGCGCGTCTCGTTCGGCATGCAGTCGGCGGTGCCGCACGTGCTCGCCGCGCTCGATCGCACGCACGATCCGGCGCGCGTGCCGCTCGTGGTGCGGTGGGCGCGCGACGCCGGGCTCGACGTGAGCCTCGACCTCATCTACGGGACGCCGGGGGAGTCGCTCGACGACTGGCGTCGCAGCGTCGACGCGGTGGTCGCCGAGCGGCCCGATCACGTGAGCGCGTACGCCCTCATCGTCGAGGAGGGCACGAAGCTCGCCAGGCAGATCCGCCGCGGTGAGCTCGCGCGGCCCGACGACGATCTCGAGGCCGACATGTACGAACTCGCCGACGACGCCTTCGGCTCGGCGGGGTTCGAGTGGTACGAGGTGAGCAACTGGGCGAGCGATGCCGCCCATCGCTCGCGCCACAACCTCGGGTACTGGCGGGGCGACGACTGGTGGGGCGTCGGGCCCGGGGCCCACAGCCACGTCGGCGGCGTGCGCTGGTGGAATGCGAAGCATCCGGCCGCCTATGCCGAGCGGCTCTCGGCGGGGCACTCGCCCGCGGTGGGCCGGGAGGTGCTCGACGCGCCGACGCGAGAGGCCGAGCGCGTGCTGCTGCTGACCCGCATCCGCGAGGGCATCGAGATCGCCTCGCTGCATGTTGCGGGGCGGCACGCCGTCGCGGGCCTCATCGCCGACGGGCTGGTGGACGCGAAAGCCGCCCTCGCCGGTGTGCTGACGCTCACCAGGCGAGGACGGCTGCTCGCCGACGCCGTGGTGCGGCGCCTGCTCGAGGAGTGACCCCGATCAGCTCACGAACTTGATCGAGAGCGGGTAGGTGTACGGCTGGCCCTGGTTGGCCTTGACCGCGGCGATGATGCTGAACACGACCACGATGACCGCGACGGCGATGACGATGACGATGCCGATGAGCACGAAGATCAGGATGGTGCCGACGATCATCGCGATCGTCATGGTGATCTGGAAGTTCAGGGCGGTCGCGGTGTGGGCGCGCACGAACGGGCCGCGGTCCTTCAGGACCAGGTAGCCGATGAGGGCCGGGATGAAGCCGAAGAAGATGCCGCCGATGTGCACCAGGGTCGCCCAGAGCTTCTCGTCGCTCGGGCTGAGCTGGGGGCTCGGCTGGTAGGGGCTCTGCGGCGGGGGAGGAGGGGGCAGGTCGGACATTCGTGAACTCCTGTTCGGGGCGCTGTGCCGCGGGACTGCGGACGCCACCATGCTGGCACAGCGACGCCCGCCGCGGGAGGGGACGCTCCCGCGGCGGACGAATCGCGAGTCGGATCCGCTACTTGATCAGGCGAATGGCGAAGGGGTAGCGGTAGTGGTTGCCGTCCTTCGCCTGGAGGAAGGCGATGATCGAGAAGACCACGCCGACGATCCAGACGGCCCAGGAGAGCAGGCCGAGCACGCTGCCGAGGCCGAACGTCACGAAGGTGATGATCGTGGTCAGGATGAAGAGGGCGATCTGGGCGAAGACCAGGGTGATCTGGAAGTTCAGCGCCTCCTTCGCCTCGGTGTTCGTGAACTGGCCGCGGTCCTTGAAGACGAGCCAGATGATGAGCGACGGGAGGAACCCGAGGATACCGCCGAGGTGGGCGAACGAGCCCCACTGCACGTCCTGCTCGCGCGAGAGCGGGGCGGCGGGCGCGACCGGCTGGGCGGCGGCGGGCTGACCGGCGGCGGGCTGGCCGGCGGCCGGCTGCTGCGGCGGCGTCGGCGGCACGTTCGGATCGGACGGGCCTGCGGTGGGATCTGACATGATGCGTGCCTTTCGGGGTTCGGGGAGTGAGCCGCTGCTGCGAGGAACGGGCGATCGCAGCCTTGATGACTCGCGGATCACGCCAACGGTAGCGCCGGGGCGGAGTGTCGGCAATGGGGATTACCCTGAGATTGCCGGTATGATTGGCACTCGCACCGAACGAGTGCTAAAGGTCGGCGAAAGCGAGGAACATGGTCTCCGAACGCAGCCTCGCCGTCCTCCGCGCGATCGTGCAGGACTACGTCGCCTCCCGGGAGCCCGTGGGGTCGAAGGCGATCGTCGAGCGCCACGCGTTCGGGGTCTCCGCCGCGACGATCCGCAACGACATGGCCCTCCTCGAAGAGGAGGAGCTCATCGCGGCCCCGCACACCTCCTCGGGTCGCATCCCCACCGACAAGGGCTATCGGGTCTTCGTCGACCAACTCACCGAGGTGCGCCCCATGACGCGCGCGCAGCGGCACGCGATCGAGACGTTCCTCGGCGAGTCGAGCGACCTCGACGAGCTCCTCGCCCGCACGGTGCGACTCGTCGCCCAGCTGACCAGGCAGCTCGCGGTCGTGCAGTACCCGAGCTTCGGCAGCGCCCGCGTGCGCCACATCGAGCTCGTCTCGCTCGCGCCCGACCGCGTCCTCTGCATCCTCATCACCGACTCCGGCCAGGTCGAGCAGCGGGTCGCCGAGCTCGCCCGGCGCATCGACGACGAGACGCTGGCCGCGTTGCGCGCGCGCCTGAACGAGGTCGTCGGCGGCAAGGCGATGGCGGATGCCGCGGACGCGCTGTCCGGTCCGTTCGACGACGTCGCCCCGGTCGACGCCGAGGCGCTGCGCACGCTCGCGACCACGCTCGCCGAGCAGGCGCGGGCGCAGCGGCAGGACCGCCTCGTCGTCGCGGGCGCCGCGAACCTCGTGCGCACCGAACAGGACTTCGCGGGGTCGATCCTCGGCGTCATCGAGGCCATCGAGGAGCAGGTCGTGCTGTTGCGCCTCTTCGGCGAGATGGCCGGCGACGAGCACCCGGTGGCCGTGCGCATCGGGCGCGAGAACGCGTCGTTCGGGCTCGGCGAGGCGTCGGTGCTCTCGAGCGCGTTCGAGATCCCCGGGCGCGACGTCTCGCGGCTCGGGGTGGTCGGCCCGACCCGCATGGACTACTCGCACAGCATCGCCGCGGTTCGCGCGGTCGCCAGATACCTCTCCCGCACGCTCGGCGAGAACTGAGCCGGCCGTCCCCCCTCGGCCCTCCCGCAATCGAAAGGACACGCCCTCCGTGGCAGATCACTACGAAGTCCTCGGCGTCTCCCGCGAGGCCACGCCCGACGAGATCAAGAAGGCCTATCGGCGCCTCGCCAGAGAGCTGCACCCCGACGTCAACCCGGGCGCGGAGGCATCCGAGCGCTTCAAGTCGGTCACGCACGCGTACGACGTGCTCTCCGATCCCAAGCAGCGCCAGCAGTACGACCTCGGCGACCAGGGCGGATTCGGGGGAGCGCAGGGCTTCGGCGGATTCGGCGACATCTTCGAGACGTTCTTCGGAGCCGGTCAGCAGACCCGCGGGCCGCGGTCTCGTCGCGAGCGGGGCCAGGACGCCCTGATCCGCGTCGAGGTCGGCCTCGACGAGGTCGTCTTCGGCACGCACCGCGAGATCGAGGTCGACACGGCCGTCGTCTGCCAGACCTGCAACGGGTCGTGCTGCCAGCCGGGCACCTCGCCGGTCACGTGCGACATGTGCCACGGCACCGGCTCGATCCAGCGCGCCGTGCGCTCGCTCCTCGGCAACGTCATGACCTCGAGCCCGTGCGGCACGTGCCGCGGCTACGGCACGGTCATCGCGACCCCGTGCGTGACCTGCCAGGGGCAGGGTCGCGTGCGCGCACGCCGCACGGTCCCGGTCGACATCCCGGCCGGCGTCGACACGGGCGTCCGCCTGCAGATGCCCGGCTCGGGCGAGGCCGGCCCCGCGGGCGGGCCGAACGGCGACCTGTACCTCGAGATCAAGGTCAAGAACCACGACGTCTTCAGCCGCAACGGCGACGACCTGCTCGCGACGCTCGAGATCTCGATGACCGACGCGATCCTCGGCACGACGGCGAAGATCGAGGCCCTCGACGGCGACGTCGACGTCGAGATCAAGGCGGGTCTGCAGAGCGGCGAGATCCTGACCGTCAAGGACCGCGGCGTGACCAAGCTCCGCGGCAACGGCCGGGGCGACCTCAAGGTCGGCGTGCAGGTGGTCACCCCGACGAAGCTGTCGTCGAAGGAGCGCGATCTCATGCAGCAGTTCGCCGCGTCGAAGAAGGCGCCCGCACCGGCGCTCAGCCACTTCCAGCAGGGCCTCTTCGCGCGCCTGCGCGACCGGTTCCTCGGCTGAGAGCCGAGATCGCGCGATGAGCCACCTCTACCTCGACGAATCCCTCGACCTCGCCGGCGCGTCGGCGGGCGACGAGGCGCGGCTCACCGGCGACGAGGCGCGCCACGCCGTGACCGTGTCGAGGCTGAGACCGGGCGAGCAGGTGGCGATCGGCGACGCCCGCGGCACGCTCGCGCAGTGCGCCGTCGTCGCGACCGCGCCGCGCGAGCTCGTCGTCGAGGTCGTCTCGGTCGAGACGGTGCCGGCTCCGAGTCCCCGCATCACCCTCGTGCAGGCGCTCGCGAAGGGCGACCGCGACGAGCTCGCGGTGCAGGCCGCCACCGAACTGGGCGTCGACGCGATCGTGCCGTGGTCGGCGAGCCGGTCGGTCTCGCGCTGGGAGGGCGCGAAGGCCGAGAAGGGCCGCGCGCGCTGGGCGAGCATCGTGCGCGAGGCGACCAAGCAGTCCATGCGGGCGTGGATGCCCGAGGTCGCCGCCCTCACCGCGACCGCGGGCGTCGCCGCCCTGTGCGGCGGGGCGCGGGTACTGCTGCTCGAGCCCACGGCCGAGGCGCGCATCACCGACCTCCGCGACGACGGCCGCGACCTCGTGCTCGTGGTCGGGCCGGAGGGCGGCATCGCGCCCGGCGAGCTCGAACGGCTCGTGGCCGCGGGCGCCGAGACCGTGCGGCTCGGCTCCTCGGTCCTGCGCACCTCGACGGCGGGCCCCGCGGCGATCGCCGTGCTGAGCGCCGAACTCGGGCGGTGGTGAGGCATCCGTCGGTACGATGGGGGGATGACCGCAGCCGAGGCCGAGCCCACCGTCTTCGAGCGCATCGCCGCGCGTGAGATCCCCGCGACCATCGTCGCCGAGACCCCGCGCGTCATCGCGTTCCACGACATCGCGCCCAAGGCGCCGGTGCACGTGGTCGTCACGACGAAGACCGGCGCGTACCGCGACGTCGTCGAGCTCGCGGCCGGCGACCCCGGCCTGCTCGCCGAACTCGTGGAGGTCGCACGGGGCGTCGCGTCAGACCTCGCCGACGGCGAGTTCCGGCTCGTCTTCAACACGGGCGCCGGCGCCGGCCAGACCGTGTTCCACGTGCACGCCCACGTGCTCGCCGGCGGCCTCGAGGAGGCCTCGCTTGGCGGATGACCCGCAGCACGAGCCCGTGACCGACCCGGCGCACGACGACGAGGAGCGGCTGCGCATCGACGGCATCGCGATGGTGCGCCTCCTCGGCCCGCAGGACCGCCTGCTCTCCACGGTGCAGCGCGAGTACCCGGGCGTCGAGGTGCATGTTCGCGGCAACGAGATCGGCATCCGCGGCGAAGCCGAAGACCGACGCAGGGTCCGCCGCCTCATCGAGGAGCTCCTCGAGCTCGTCCGAGGCGGGCAGGACCCGACACCCACCGAAGTGAGGAGCTCGGCCCGCATGATCGACGCCGATCCCGATTCCCGTCCGTCCGAGCTGCTCGCGCAGGTCATCGTCTCGTCCAGGGGCAAGACCATCCGCCCGAAGACCGAGGGGCAGCGCGCCTACGTCGACGCCATCGACGAGCACACCATCGTCTTCGGCATCGGCCCTGCGGGCACGGGCAAGACCTACCTCGCCATGGCGAAGGCCGTGCAGGCGCTGCAGCGCAAAGAGGTCAGCCGCATCATCCTCACGCGTCCGGCCGTCGAGGCCGGCGAGCGGCTCGGGTTCCTGCCCGGCACGCTGACCGACAAGATCGACCCGTACCTCCGGCCGCTCTACGACGCGCTGAACGAGATGATGGACCCCGAGATGGTGCCGAAGCTGCTCGCCTCGGGCACGGTCGAGGTCGCCCCGCTCGCCTACATGCGCGGCCGCACCCTCAACGACTCCTTCGTCGTGCTCGACGAGGCGCAGAACACCACGCCCGAGCAGATGAAGATGTTCCTCACCCGGCTCGGCTTCGGGTCGAAGATGGTGGTCACCGGCGACATCACCCAGATCGACCTGCCGGGCGGCGCGAGCGGCCTGCGCACCGTGACGCGCATCCTCGACCACGTCGACGACATCCACTTCTCACGGCTCACGAGCGAAGACGTCGTGCGCCACACGCTCGTCGGCCGCATCGTCGACGCCTACACCGAGTACGACCAGCGCGCGCAGGCGCAGCGGTTCGAACGCGACCAGGCGCGCGAGTTCGCGAACCGTGCCGAACGACGCGGGCACGCCGCCCCGCGCGACCACCTCCCTCGAAGGGGCAGCAACTCGTGAGCATCGAGGTCAACAACGAATCAGCGGTCGAGATCGACGAGACCGTGCTGCAGCGGCTCGCCGTCTACGTGCTCGACGCGCTGCACGTGCACCGCGACGCCGAACTGGCGATCGTGCTCGTCGACGAGGGCGCGATGGAGCAGCTGCACGTGCAGTGGATGGACGAGCCGGGCCCCACCGACGTGCTCAGCTTCCCGATGGACGAGCTGCGCCCGGGCAGCGACGAGAACCCGACGCCGCCGGGCCTGCTCGGCGACATCGTGCTGTGCCCGCAGGTCGCCGAGACGCAGGCGCGCGCCGCGGGGCATCCGCTCGTCGACGAGCTGACCCTCCTGACGACCCACGGACTCCTGCACCTGCTCGGGTTCGACCACGCCGAGCCCGAAGACGAGCGGGAGATGTTCGGACTGCAGCGCGACCTCCTGGTGGGCTTCACGATGCAGGAGCGGCGCCGCTGACATGCAACCCTGGCTCTTCCTCGGTGCGGCCCTGATCCTCGTCGCATTCGGCGGGCTCATGGCCGCCGTCGACTCCGCGCTCGCGGCCACGAGCCGGGCGGATGTCTCCGACCTGTCGGTCGGCTCGCGCGCCCGTCGGTCGTTGCTCGCGATCGCCGACGACACCGGCGCGCACGTGAACGCCGTGAACTTCATGCGCATCATCGCCGAGACGACCGCGGCGGTGCTCGTGACCCTCGCGTTCGCGTCCTTCCTCGACAACGTGTGGTGGGTGCTGCTCTGGTCGGCCCTGCTCATGACGGCCGTCTCGTTCGTGCTGGTCGGGGCGAGCCCGCGCAGCGTGGGGCGCGCGCACGCCGGCACGGTGCTTCGGCTCACGGCACCGCTCGTGCACTTCCTCCGCGTGCTGCTCGGCCCGCTCGCGAACGCGCTCGTCTCCCTCGGCAACCGGGTGACGCCCGGGCGCATCCGCTTCGCCGGCGTCTCGAGCGAGGAGCAACTGCTCAGCATGGTCGACGAGGCGACCGAGCTCGAGGTGCTCGACGAGGGCGACCGCGAGCTCATCCACTCCATCTTCGAGTTCAACGACACGGTCGCCCGCGAGGTCATGATCCCGCGCACCGACATGGTGACGATCGACTCGACGGCGCATCTCGCCCAGGCGATGGCGCTGTTCCTGAACGCCGGGTACTCGCGAATCCCGGTCATCGAGCAGGATGCCGACGACGTCGCCGGCATCCTGTACCTGCGCGACCTGGCCAGGCTCGGCTTCGAGCGGCCGCTCGACGCGGGCGACCTGACCGTCGGCGAGCTCGTGCGGCCGGCCGTGTTCGTGCCCGACTCGATGAAGGCCGACGCGCTGCTGCGCCAGATGCAGCTCGACAAGAACCACCTGGCCATGGTCGTCGACGAGTACGGCGGCATCGCCGGGCTCGTCACGCTCGAAGACGTCATCGAAGAGCTCGTCGGCGACATCTCCGACGAGTACGACCGCGAGGCCGTGCAGGTCGAGGACCTGGGCGACGGCCGCTACCGGGTGAGCGCGCGGCTTCCGGTCGACGAGCTCGGCGAGGTGTTCGGGCTCGAGCTCGAAGACGAAGACGTCGACTCCGCGGGCGGTCTGCTCGCGAAAGGCCTCGGGCGCCTCGCGCAGCCCGGCGAGCGGGCCATGGTCTCGGGGCTCGTCCTCGAGGCCGAGCGCACCGAAGGACGCAGGAAGCGCATCTCGACGATCCTCGTCGAACGCGATCAGGCCCTCATCGACGCGCAGACCGCGTTCGAGCCGGTCGACCCCGATGGAAGGAAGCACCGTGGCTGAGTACCGCGCAGGATTCGTCTCGTTCGTGGGGCGGCCCAACGTCGGCAAGTCGACGCTCACCAACGCGCTGGTCGGCGAGAAGGTGGCGATCACGAGCTCGAAGCCGCAGACCACGCGGCGCGCGATCCGCGGCATCGTGCACCGCGACCACGGCCAGCTGATCCTCGTCGACACGCCGGGCCTGCACCGCCCGCGCACGCTGCTCGGCGAGCGCCTCAACTCGCTCGTGCAGTCCACCCTCGGCGACGTCGACGTGATCGCGTTCTGCGTGCCCGCGAACGAGCCCATCGGCCCGGGCGACCGGTTCATCAACGAGCAGCTCGACCAGTATCCGCGGGCGAAGAAGGTCGCCGTGGTCACGAAGACCGACGCCACGTCGAAGTCGAAGATCGCCGAGCAGCTCCTCGCCGTGTCGGAGCTGCGCGAGTGGGCGGCGATCGTGCCCGTCTCGGCCCCCGAGGGCGACCAGCTCGAGGTGCTCGTCGACGAGTTGCTGACCCTCCTGCCCGAGTCGAGCCAGCCGCTGTACCCGGCCGAGACGACCACCGACGAAGACACGTCCGAACGCATCGCCGAGTTCATCCGCGAGGCGGCCCTCGAGGGCGTGACCGACGAGCTGCCGCACTCGATCGCCGTGGTCGTCGACGACATGGTCGAGCGCGAAGACAAGGACCTGCTCGAGATCTACGCGAACCTCTACGTCGAGCGCGACAGCCAGAAGGGCATCATCATCGGCAAGGGCGGCGCGCGGCTGCGCGAGGTCGGCGCGACGGCGCGCGCACAGATCGAGGGCCTGCTCGGCCGCAAGGTCTACCTGGCGTTGCACATCAAGGTCGCGAAGGACTGGCAGCGCGACCCGAAGCAGCTGGGGCGCCTCGGGTTCTGATCGGTCGAGGTCCCCGCCATCGGGCCGACGGATGCCGCGTACGACTCGAGGATGATTCGGCCCGGGCCGCGCGGCATCCGGAGCATGCAGCGCGTACGGTGGAGCGGTGCCCGAGTCCCGCATCAGCCGCGCGAAGCTGAGGACCGACATCATCCTCGCGGTGGTGTTCGGCCTGATGGCGCTGCCCTTCGCGCTGCTCGGCAACTGGGCCGACCTGGTCGCCCTGCTGGCGTTCCTCACCGCGCTCTCGGTGCGGCGACTCGACCCGGCGTGGTCCCTCGGCATCGCGTGGGGCGCCGCGGTCGTGCAGATGGCGGCGCTTCGCGACCTGCAGTTCTACGACTTCGCGGTGCTCGGCGTGCTCTACTCCACGTCGGCGCACGGCGGCCGGCTGCTGAAGTGGCTCGGGTTGGCCTCGGCCGTCGTGGGGGCGCTGATCGCGACGGTGTACCTGCAGGTGCTGATGCCGTTGTTCGAGGGCTTCGACGTCGCCGGGCCGCACGCCTGGGTCATCGCCGCGTTCCTCTTCGTCGCCTCGTCGGCGCTGCTGGTGCTCGCGTGGACCGCCGGCCTGCTCGCCCGCTCGGTGCGCGACGGGCGCGAGGTGCGCCGCCGCGAGGAGGCGGCCAATCGCGAGCGCGAGCTCGTCGAGTACCGCTACGGCGTCGAGCAGGAGCGCAACCGCATCGCGCGCGACATGCACGATGTCGTGGCGCACTCGCTCGCCGTCGTCATCGCCCAGGCCGACGGTGCGCGGTTCGCGGCGAAGACCCGGCCTGATGCGGCATCCGAGGCGCTCTCGACGATCTCCGGCGTCGCCCGCGGCGCGCTCGGCGACGTCCGCGTGCTCCTGGCCGAGCTGCGCCACCGCGAGGGAGCGGCGCCGCAGCCGGTGCTCGACGACCTCGACGGGCTCATCGAGGGCGTGGTCGATGCCGGACTCGATGTGCGCCTCGTCGAGACGGGGGAGCGTCGCGAGCTCGGCACCGGCCACCAGATCGCCGTCTACCGCATCGTCCAGGAGGCGCTGACGAACGCGCTGCGACACGGCGACACGGCGGCGCCGGTGGACGTGCGCATCGCCTGGGCCGACGAGGCCGTCGCGCTCGAGATCTCGAACCGCGTCGCTGCGGATGCCGCGGGCGCGGGCGGGGGCTCCGCGGCGGGCGCCGTGGCGGTTGCCGCCGGCTCGGCACCGACCGCGGCGCGGCACGGCATCACCGGCATGCACGAGCGCGCCCAACTCGTCGGTGGCTCGCTGAGCGCGGGGCCCGGCACCGACGGCGGGTTCCGCGTCGTCGCGAACATCCCGGCGCAACCGAGGAGCGACGTATGACCGGCATCCGCGTGGCGCTCGTCGACGACCAGGCGCTGTTCCGGGGCGGCGTTCGCATGCTCGTCGAGTCGCAGCCCGACCTCTCGGTGGTCGGCGAGGCCGGCGACGGCATCGCCGCGGTCGACCTCGCCGCCGCGACCCGGCCCGACGTCATGCTCATGGACGTCCGGATGCCGCTGCTCGACGGCATCCAGGCGACCGAGCGCATCCTCGCCGGAGCCGAACGCGACGGGCGACGTGCGCCGCGGGTCCTCGTGCTCACGACGTTCGACCTCGACGAGAACGCGGCGAGCGCGATCCGGGCCGGCGCGAGCGGATTCGTGCTGAAGGACGCCGACCCCGAGTTCCTGCTCGCGGCGATCCGCACCGTGCATCAGGGCAATCAGGTCATCGCGGCCAGCGCGACCCGCGAGCTCTTCGCGCAGGTGACGCGCGGGAGCGGTCGACGCCCCGCCCCGGAGTCGTGGCGCACCCTGACGCCGCGCGAGCGCGAGATCTTCGCGCTCGCGGCGCGCGGCCTCTCGAACGGCGAGATCGCGGCATCCGAGTTCCTCTCGGAGGCGACGGTGAAGACGCATGTGAGCCGCATCCTCGCGAAGCTCGGCCTGCGCGACCGGGTGCAGCTCGTCGTGTTCGCGTACGAACACGACCTCGGCGCGATCGAGTAGGCGCGATCGAGTAGGCGCGGTCGCGGAAGCGCGGTCGCGGCGCCGCGGCGTCATCCGCTGGGATGACGCAGGACCATCCCCTCGCCGGATGACCGCGGGCGGGGCCGATCCGTAGCGTCGACGTCATGCAGATCCAACCCTCAGACCTCGGGCTCATCGCACGCGTCACCACCCTCGCCAAGCGCTACGGCAGCGGCTCCGGGGCGGTCAGCGCGCTCGAAGACGTCTCCATCGGCCTCCGACGCGGCGAGTTCACGGCGATCATGGGCCCGTCGGGCTCGGGCAAGTCGACGCTCATGCACATCATGGCGGGACTCGATTCGCCCTCGTCGGGCCGGGTCTGGCTCGGCGACACCGAGATCACCGACCTCGGCGACCGCGAGCTCACCCTGCTGCGCCGCCGACGCATCGGGTTCGTCTTCCAGTCGTTCAACCTCGTGCCCACCCTCGACGTGCGGGCCAACGTGATGCTGCCGTTCGACCTCGACGGGCGCCGGCCGACCGCGCAGGAGCGTGCGTGGATCGACGAGCTGCTCGACACGCTCGGGCTCACCGCGCGCGTCACCCACCGTCCGCACGAGCTCTCGGGCGGGCAGCAGCAGCGCGTGGCCATCGCCCGCGCGCTCGCGACCCGGCCGGATCTCGTCTTCGCCGACGAGCCGACCGGAAACCTCGACTCCCGCACCGGCCGCGAGGTGCTCGCGCTCCTCGCCTCGGCCGCCGCGAAGTACGGGCAGTCGATCGTCATGGTGACCCACGACCCGATCGCCGCGAGCCACGCCGACCGGGTCGTGTTCCTCGCCGACGGCCGGATCGTGCGCGACGCCGGGCGCTCCGGCGCCGAGCAGATCAGCACGTACATGCTCGCCATGGAGGCGGCGGCATGAGCCGGCTCCGCGATCAGGCGCCGACGCTGCTCGTCGCCGGCCTCGCCGCCGCGTTCGGCGTCGCCCTGCTGCAGATCACGGGCATCCTCACCGCGATCATCACGTCGCAGAACGGGTTCTCCGAGAGCGCCACGGTGCAGCTCATGCTGGGCCTCGTCGCCGCCGTCTTCATCGTCATCGCCGTCTACGTCAGCGCGATCGTGACCTCGAACACCGTCGCGACGGTCGTCGCGGGGCGCACCCGCCTCATCGCGCTCCTGCGGCTCATCGGGGCGAGCGCGCGCACGCAGCGCGTCGCGATCGCACGCGAGGGACTGCTCGTGGGCGCGGCCGGCTCGGTGCTCGGCGCGCTCGTCGGCACCGCCGCGGCGTGGGGCATCGCCGAGATCGGCATGGCGCAGGGGAGCATCCCGCGCGCGGAGTACTCGCTGCTCTCGCCGATGCTGCTCCTGCCAGTCGCGGCCGTCGTGCTGACGACCTGGCTCGCGGCGTGGACCGGCTCGCGACGGGTGCTCGCGGTGCGGCCCGCGCAGGCGCTCGGCGATGCGAACGAGGCCGACTTCGACGAGGTCTCCGCGCGGCGCGGACGGGCCGTCGCGGCCTGGGTCCTCGCGGTGCTCGGGGTCGGCCTGCTCGCGCTCGGCGTGCTCGTGGGGCTCGTGCGACCCGAGGGCGTGCTGCTCGGCCTCCTCGGCGGCATCCTCTCGTTCACCGCCGTCGTGCTCGCCGCGCACCGGGTGATGCCGCCGGTGCTGCGGCTCGTCGGCCGCATGTTCGGCGAGCGGCCCCCCGCCCGGCTCGCGGCCGAGAACGCGGTGCGCCACCCCGAGCGTTCGGCGCGCATGACGATCGGGCTCGTCATCGGCGTCACCCTCGTGACCACGTTCGCCGTCACGATGGAGACGTACCGGTCGATGCTCCTCGACGCGACCGACGACCGCGCGGACCTGCAGGCCTCCATCGGCCCCGTCATCGACGCGACCGTCGCCGTCTTCTCGACGCTCATCGGGTTCAGCGCCGTGATCGCGGCCGTCGGGCTCGTGAACACGCTCTCGATCAGCGTGATGCAGCGCACCCGCGAACTCGGCCTGCTGCGCGCGCTCGGCTTCGACCGCACGCAGGTGCGCGTCATGGTGCTCGTGGAGGCCGCGGCGCTCACGGTCGCCGCGACGCTCACCGGGCTCGCGCTCGGCATCGCCTACGGATGGGCGGGCGCGCAGTCGATGCTCGGATCGGTCGGCGCCGGGGGAACGGGCGTGGGCCTCGTCGCACCCGTGATCCCGTGGCCGGTGGTCGGCGTCGTCGTGGCGGCCGCGGCGGTGCTCACCCTGGCGGCATCCGTCGCCCCGATGCGGCGCGCGGTGCGCGTGGCCCCGGTGCGCGCGCTCGCGATCGACTGAGCGTCGTGCGTGCCGCCGCGGCAGGTGTTAGCCTAGATGCGTGTCTTACGGCCTGCTTCTCCTTAGCTGCCGCAGCGAGTCCTAGTTCTCAGGCCTCCCTCGCTGCGGAGTTCGTCGTCGGCTGAATCATCCGCGAAGCGAGAGAAGCACCCCATGAAGAACACTCAGAAGCCGTCTGCGATGCCCGTCCACCGGTATCGACCGTTCCACGAGCAGATCGTCGTCGACCTGCCCGACCGCACCTGGCCGTCCAAGCGCATCGAGGTCGCCCCGCGCTGGTGCGCCGTCGACCTGCGCGACGGCAACCAGGCGCTCATCGACCCGATGAGCCCCGAGCGCAAGCGCATCATGTTCGACCTCCTCGTGAAGATGGGCTACAAGGAGATCGAGGTCGGGTTCCCGAGCGCGAGCCAGACCGACTTCGACTTCGTGCGCAGCCTCATCGAAGAGGGCGCCATCCCCGATGACGTCACCATCCAGGTGCTGACGCAGGCCCGCGACCACCTCATCGAGCGCACCTACGAGTCGATTGTCGGAGCCAAGCAGGCCATCGTGCACCTCTACAACTCGACGAGCGTCCTGCAGCGCGAGGTCGTCTTCCGCACCGACCGACAGGGCATCATCGACATCGCCCTGCACGGTGCGCGCAAGTGCCGCGAGATGGAGGCATCCGTTCCCGGCACCACGGTGTACTACGAGTACTCGCCCGAGAGCTACACGGGCACCGAGCTCGAGTTCGCCGTCGACGTGTGCAACCAGGTCATCGAGATCTTCGAGCCGACGCCCGAGCGCAAGGTCATCGTCAACCTGCCGGCCACGGTCGAGATGACGACCCCCAACGTCTACGCCGACTCGATCGAGTGGATGAGCCGCCACCTCGCGCACCGCGAGAACGTCATCCTCTCGCTGCACCCCCACAACGACCGCGGCACCGCCATCGCGGCGGCCGAGCTCGGCTACCTCGCCGGCGCCGACCGCATCGAGGGATGCCTGTTCGGCAACGGCGAGCGCACCGGCAACGTCGACCTCGTCGCGCTGGGCGTCAACCTGTTCACGCAGGGCATCGACCCGCAGATCGACTTCTCCGACATCGACGAGGTCAAGCGCACGGTCGAGTACTGCAACCAGCTGCCCGTGCCCGAGCGTCATCCGTGGGCCGGCGACCTCGTGTACACCGCGTTCTCCGGTTCGCATCAGGACGCGATCAAGAAGGGCTTCGAGGCGATGGCGGCCGACGCCGAGGCCCGCGGCATCCACGTCGACGAGCTCGAGTGGGCCGTGCCGTACCTCCCGGTCGACCCGCGCGACCTCGGTCGCAGCTACGAGGCGGTCATCCGCGTCAACTCGCAGTCGGGCAAGGGCGGCGTCGCCTACCTGCTGAAGAACGACCACGCGCTCGACCTGCCGCGCCGCCTCCAGATCGAGTTCTCGGGCGTCGTGCAGGCCAAGACCGACGAAGAGGGCGGCGAGGTCTCGAGCGACGAGATCTGGCGCGTCTTCAATGACGAGTACCTCCCGGCGCCTGCCGAGCGTCCCGACGGGAAGTGGGGCCGGTTCGAGCTGCTGTCGCTGCGCACCGAGAGCGCGCTCGACGGCGTCGTCGCCGTCCGCGTCGGGCTGCGCGACGGCGACGAGCGGCTCGAGGCCGACGCCAGCGGCAACGGCCCGATCTCCGCGTTCCTGTCGGTGCTCCAGGCCGAGGGCGTCGCCGTCACGCTTCGCGACTACGTCGAGCACGCGCTCACGGCCAGCGGCGACGCGCTCGCGGCCGCCTACGTCGAGCTCGAGGTCGAGGGCCGCGTGCTGTGGGGCGTCGGCATCGACGCCGACATCTCGACCGCCTCGCTGAAGGCCGTGGTGTCCGCGGTCAACCGCGCGATCCGCACCCGCGTCGAGACCGAGCAGCTCGAGGCCGTCGGCGTTTGACCGATCCGAACCTCGAACGGGGATGCGTGCCGAGCACGCATCCCCGTTCGCATTCCAGGACGCCCGCGAACGCGCGGACGACCGCGCCGCGAACGCTCGGCCGCCCGCGAACGCTCAGATGCTCGGCGACGGGTCGTCGGGCCGGACGATCGGGATCAGCCCGGTCTCGGTCGCGACCTTGCGCCGGTAGAGCATCCGCTGCTCGGGCAGCGAGACGTCGAAGATGACCGCGAGCCACCGGATGACGGCGGTGACGGCGACGCACACGATGCCCGCGATGAGCAGGTCGACGTCGAACAGGTGCAGCAGGGCGAGCACGAGGCATCCGGCGCCCGCGGCGACCGCGTAGAGCGAGCCGACGTGCATGATCGCGATGGGCAGGCCCATCATCACGTCTCGGGCGACGCCGCCGCCGACGGCCGCGGCCACGCCGACGAACACGGCGGGCAGGAGCGGCAGCCCGAGCGAGAGCGCCTTCGACGTGCCCAGCGCACCGAACATGCCGATGACGATCGCATCGAGGCCGACGATGACGCCGTTCAACCGTGCGAGCGGGCCGGCGAGCAGCATGCCGACGAGCGCGGCCGCGATCGCGACGATGAGGTACCAGTTGCTCTGCAGCGCGCGCACCGGCTCGTTGAGCAGCAGATCGCGGATCATGCCGCCGCCGAAGCCCATCATGATGCCGACGACGGCGACCCCGAGCAGGTCGAGGCGACGCTGGCCCTGGAAACCCGAGGCGAACAGGGCGCCCTGGACGCCGCCGAGTCCGACCGCGGTGAGGTCGAGCCACAGGGGGATGAAGAACTGGCTTTCCACGAAGGCAAGTGAACCAGACCGGATGCCGCGTGCACGCGACATCCGCCCGGTTCGACCGTTCGCGTCGGCGGCGGGTGGGACAATGAAGGGTGCCCGTCTACCGAGATGAAGCCGTCGTGCTGCGCACCCACAAGCTGGGTGAGGCCGACCGCATCCTCACCCTGCTCACGCGGCGGCACGGCAAGGTGCGCGCGGTCGCGAAGGGCGTTCGGCGCACCGGTTCGAAGTTCGGCGCGCGGCTCGAGCCGTTCATGGTCGCCGATCTGCAGCTCTACGAGGGGCGAACCCTCGACGTCGTGACGCAGGCGGAGTCGCTCGGGTCGTACGGCGCCGAGATCACCGCCGACTACGCCGCGTACACGGCGGCCAGCGCCATGGTCGAGGCCGCCGACAAGCTCACGGAGTCCGAGGGGTCGCTGCAGCAGTACCTGCTGCTCGTCGGCGCCCTGCGCTCGCTCGCCCGACGCGAGCACGGGGCCACGCTCACGCTCGACTCGTACCTGCTGCGCGCGCTCGCCCTCGCGGGGTGGGCGCCCAGCTTCGACGACTGCTCGCGCTGCGGCCGGCCCGGGGAGCACACCGCGGTCGTGGTGCAGCTCGGCGGCGTGGTCTGCGACGAGGAGTGCGCGCCGCCGGGCACGCCCCGCATCGCCCGTTCCTCGGTGGCGCTGCTCGGCGCCCTCCTCGCGGGCGACTGGGCGTTCGTCGACGCGTCGGCGGCGGGCGACCGCAATCAGGCCAGCGGCATCGTGGCCGCCTACACCCAGTGGCACCTCGAGCGGGGTCTGCGCTCGCTGCCGCACGTCTCGAGAGAAACCACCGCCCCGTGAGTCCCAAGCCGTACACGCACCGCGACGCCGTGCCCTTCCGCCCCCTCGACTGGACGGGCGTGCACCCGCCGGCCTTCGCCCGAGGCTCCGTGCCCAACCACGTCGCCGTCGTCATGGACGGCAACGGGCGCTGGGCCAACCGACGCGGGCTCACCCGCATCGAGGGTCACAAGGCGGGCGAGGCGGCGCTGCTCGACGTCGTCGCGGGGGCGATCCAGGCGGGTGTGAAGCACCTGTCGGTGTACGCGTTCTCGACCGAGAACTGGAAGCGCAGCCCCGACGAGGTGCGCTTCCTCATGGGGTACAACCGCGACGTGCTGCATCGCCGGCGCGACCAGCTCAACGAGTGGGGCGTGCGCATCCGCTGGGCGGGGCGCAAGCCGCGGCTGTGGGGATCGGTCATCAAAGAGCTGCAGTTCGCCGAGCAGCTCACCGCCGGCAACGACACGCTGACCCTCACGATGTGCGTGAACTACGGCGGACGCAACGAGATCACCGATGCCGTGCGTTCGATCGCCGACGATGTGGCATCCGGTGCTCTGAAGCCGTCGGCGGTGTCCGAACGGCTCATCTCGAAGCGCCTCTACGTGCCCGAGCTGCCCGACGTCGACCTGTTCGTGCGCTCCTCGGGCGAGCAGCGCACCTCGAACTTCCTGCTCTGGCAGTCGGCGTACGCCGAGATGGTGTTCCTCGACCGGCTCTGGCCCGACTTCTCGCGCACCGACCTGTGGCAGGCGATCGAGCTCTACGCGTCGCGCAACCGCCGGTTCGGCGGCGCGGTCGACGCGCCGACCGCCTGACCCGGTTCGGCTCGCTGCCGAGATGCAGGAACTTCTGTGCAGAACGCGGCGTGTCGCGGCCGTGCCGCCGGCGTGGCGGTGAGTTCTTCCTGCAACTCGGCGCCTTCGACGCGAGCCGGCCTGTGAACGCCTCCGGAAGGTCCTAACGGCCCATCCGGTCAGCGGGCATCGACGATCCGCTGCTGGGGCGCGCCGAGCAGCGCGGGCAGGCGCGAGCCGGCCGCCTCGAGGAAGCGAGCGGCGAGATCCGCGTCGCGGTGCACGAGGGTGTAGCCGCGCGACAGGTCGAGATCGGCGAGCGGATGCCACGCGAGGTCGGCCTCGCCCGCCTCGGCGCGCGTGCAGAGCACGAGGTCGCCGTCGGCGATGGCGTGGGCGATCGCCGTCACGAGCGAGGTCGCGAGGCGGAGCCGCCCTGCGGCGAGCCCCGCCCCGTTGCGCACGAGCTCGAGGCGGTCGCGCACGTTCGGCACGTCGTCCTCGGGGGCGAGCCAGAGGCGGCGGCGTTCCGGCGTGCCGCGCCTGGGTCGAAGCTCGGCGAGCGAGAACGGCTCCTCGCCGTCGCGTTCGCCGTCGGTGCTACTGCCGGCTCGGCCAGCGCCCCCGTCGTCGCCGTGGCTGTTGCCGCCGCCGGCGAAGCCGACCCCGAGCGGGGTCGACCAGTCGGCCCGATCGGACTCGACGTGCGCCAGTGCGAGCTGCACGCGACCGCTGCTCATCCACTCGGTGCGCTCGCGGGGCGCGCCCTCGAGCAGTTCGACGCTGAGCGAGCGGTCGGCCGCGGCGGCGCACACGCGTGCCGCCGCGGCGGGGGAGAGGTGGTGCGGCACGGCCAGCGTGATCGGCAGCGCCCTGGCGTGATCGGCATCGTCGGCGAAGGCCTGCGAGGCGTCGACGAGCCGGATCGCGGCCGGCAGCACGCCGCGCCCGAACGGGGTGAGTGCGACCCGCCGCGAGGTGCGCTCGAACAGGCGGGAGCCGAGGTGCTCCTCGAGCGCGGCGATGCGCCGGCTCGCGACCGATTGGGTGACGCCGGCCCCGCGGCCGCCCACAGTGAAGCTCTCGCGTTCGGCGACGGAGACGAAGGCCTCGCAGGCCGAGAGCAGGTCGAAGTTGCGCGCCACGCATGCGATCTTGGCATGGATGCCGAGGGTCGGTGCGCCGACCGCATCGATGCGGGAGCGCGGCTCGCGCCCGTGGGATGTCCGGGGAATACCCATGCGCTCGCATGCGTTCCATCCCACCGTGACTTCCCCCATCAAGATCGACATCTGGTCCGACATCGCCTGCCCCTGGTGCTACATCGGCAAGCGCCACCTCGAAGCGGGCATCGATGCCCTCGGCGCGGATGCGCCCGACGTAGAGATCGAGTACCACTCGTTCGAGCTCTCGCCAGACACCCCGCTCGACTTCGAGGGCTCGACCGTCGAGTACCTCGCCGACCGCAAGGGCATGCCCGTCGAGCGCGTCGAGCAGATGCTCCAGCACGTGACGGGCGTCGCCGCGAACGCGGGCCTCGACTACCACTTCGAGAAGGTCGCGCACACGAAGACGCTGAAGGCCCATGAACTGCTGCACTTCGCGAAGGCGAACGGCAAGCAGCTCGAGTTGAAGGAGCGCCTGCTGAAGGCGTACTTCGTCGAGGGTGGGCGGGTGAACCGCATCGACGAGCTCGTCGGCTACGCGGCCGAGGTCGGTCTCGACGCCGACGAGGCCCGTGCGGCCCTCGAATCCGGCAGCTTCGCGAGCGAGGTGCAGGCCGACATCGCGCAGGCGGGCGCCTACGGCATCAACGGCGTGCCGTTCTTCGTCATCGACGGCAAGTACGGCATCTCGGGCGCTCAGCCGGCCGAGGTCTTCTCGCAGGCGATCTCGCAGGTCGCCGGGGAGCGCGCGGCGTGACCGGGCAGAGGGCGGATGCCGCGGCGCCGACGCCGACGGATGCCGCGGCGTCGCCCTTCACGATGGTGACGGGCGACCCGTCGGCCATGGTGTGCGAGGGCGACGTCTGCTTCGTGCCTGCCGCCGAGTAGCGCCGCCGGTCGACGGCGGGGTCTCGAGACGCTCGTGCCTCGCTCCTCGACCGGCGATCGGCCGTGCTCGCCGCTCGCCGGTCGAGGAGGCGCGCCGGCGCCGTCTCGAGACCAGCCCTCGACCGGCGGCGACCCCGCCTACTCGGGGTCGCTGAGGTCGGCGACCGTCGCGCCGAACGCCTCGATGAGGCGGTCGGCGTCGACGAAGAGACTGCGGCCGTGCTCGCCCGCGCCCATCGACACGCGTCGTCCGACGACGGACTCGTCGACGTACACCGGCCACGCGGTGGTGGAGCCGAGCGGGGTGATGGTGCCGCGTTCGTAGCCGGTCGCGGCGAGCGCGAGCGCGGCCTCCGGCAGCCGCAGCTTGTTGACGCCGACGAGCGCGCGCAGCTTCGGCCAGGAGATCTTGCGGCCGCCGGGCACGAGGGCGAAGAGGTAGGTGTCGTCGCTGCGCTTGACGACGAGCGACTTGAGAATGTCGCCGGGTGCGATGCCGAGCAGGGCGGCGGCCTCCTCGAGGCTGTCGGCCGCGGGCCGTTCGATGATCTCGACGTCGAGACCGCGTGCCGCGGCATCCGCTCGCACGCGTTCCGAGCCGGTCGGAGCCTCGTCCATGTCGTCCTCCCCAGGTCGCCTGTGGGAGATCCTAGGCGCGCGAATCGCGTCGTGGGCCGGATGCCGCAGGATTCTGGGAGAATCGAACGTGATGCCACTCACCACCACGACGCCCACCGGCCCGCTGACCATCGGCGGCCTCGAACTCGACGTCCCCGTCGTGCTCGCCCCCATGGCGGGCATCACGAACACGGCGTTCCGCCGGCTGTGCCGCGAGTTCGGCGCCGGCCTCTACGTCTCCGAGATGATCACCTCGCGGGCGCTCGTCGAACGAACGCCCGAGTCGATGCGCCTCATCACGCATCACGAGTCCGAGACGCCGCGCTCGATCCAGCTCTACGGGGTCGATCCGAAGACCGTCTCCGAGGCGGTGACGATGCTCGTCGCCGAAGACCGGGCCGATCACATCGACCTGAACTTCGGATGCCCCGTGCCGAAGGTCACCCGCAAGGGCGGCGGTGCGGCGCTGCCGTGGAAGAGCGGGCTGTTCCGCGACATCGTCGAGGGCGCGGTCGCGGCCGCGGGCGACATCCCGCTCACGATCAAGATGCGCAAGGGCATCGACGCCGACCATCTCACGTACCTCGAGGCGGGCCGCATCGCCGAGGGCGCGGGCGTCGCCTCGATCGCCCTGCACGCGCGCACGGCGGCGGAGTTCTACTCGGGCCACGCCGACTGGTCGGCCATCGGCAGGCTCAAAGAGACGGTCACCGGCGTTCCGGTGCTCGGCAACGGCGACATCTGGTCGGCCGAAGACGCGCTGCGCATGGTGGCCGAGACGGGCTGCGACGGCGTGGTCGTGGGTCGCGGATGCCTCGGGCGGCCGTGGCTCTTCGGCGATCTCGCGGCGGCGTTCCGCGGGCAGACGCAGAACTTCCACCCCTCGCTCGGGCAGGTTGCGCAGACGTTCCGCCGCCACGCCGAACTGCTGACGGAGTTCTTCGACTCCGAAGAGCGCGGCTGCCGCGACATCCGCAAGCACGTCGCCTGGTACTTCAAGGGCTACCCGGTCGGCGGCGACCTCCGCGCCCGGCTCGCGACGGTCGAGTCGCTCGCGATGCTCGATGACCTGCTCGGCACGCTCGACTGGTCGATGCCGTACCCCGGCGAGGGCGCCGAGGGGCCGCGCGGGCGGGCGGGCACCCCCAAGAACCCGGCGCTGCCCGACGGCTGGCTCGACTCGCAAGAACTCGCCGGCCACGATCGCAGCACGCTCGTCGACGCCGAACTCGACACGAGCGGCGGCTGAGGTGGCGTCCGAACGACTCTTCGGCGGGTACCACGACGCCGACACCGAGCGGCTGCTGCCCGAAGAGCACACCAATCGTCGAAGCGACTTCGCACGCGATCGCGCCCGGCTGCTGCACTCGAGCGCGCTGCGGCGGCTCGCGGCGAAGACCCAGGTGCTGAGCCCCACCGCGGGGCTCGACTTCGCGCGCAACCGGCTGACGCATTCCCTCGAGGTCGCGCAGGTCGGGCGCGAGCTCGCCGAGTCGCTCGGGCTCGACCCCGATGTCGTCGACACGGCGTGCCTCGCGCACGATCTCGGTCACCCGCCGTTCGGCCACAACGGCGAGAAGGCGCTCAACGTCTGGGCGGCCGAGATCGGCGGGTTCGAGGGCAACGCGCAGACGCTCCGCATCCTCACCCGGCTCGAGCCCAAGATGTTCGGGGCCGACGGGCGCGGCTACGGGCTCAACCTCACGAGGGCGAGCCTCGACGCGAGCTGCAAGTACCCCTGGGCCGAGGCGACGTCGGTCGCCGATCCGAGCGGGCGGGCGAAGTTCGGCTTCTACCGCGACGACCTCGACGTGTTCACCTGGCTGCGCCGGGGCGCTCCCGAACGGCGGCTCTGCATCGAGGCGCAGGTCATGGACCTCTCCGACGACATCGCCTACTCGGTGCACGACTTCGAAGACGCCGTCGTCAACGGCTACATCGACGTCGGGAGCCTCGGCGCCCGCGTCGACCACGACGCGCTCGTCTCCTCGATGTACGAGTGGATCGGCGGCGCCTTCACGCACGACGAGCTCATCGCCGCGTTCGACCGCCTCGATTCCCTCGAGCTCTGGATGGATTCGTACGACGCCGGTCGTCGCGACCAGGCGCGGTTGAAGAACCTCACGAGCCAGCTCATCGGCAGGTTCGCGCGCGCCGCCACCGAGGCGACGCGTTCGGCATTCCCCCTCGCGAGCCTCATCCGCTTCGACGCCGATGTGGTCGTGCCGCGCGAGGTGCAGGCCGAGATCGCGGTGCTCAAGGGCATCGTCGCCGCGTTCGTCATGTCGCGCAACAGCCGGCAGCCGATCTACGCGCAGCAGCGCGAGGTCCTCGTCGAACTCGCCGATGCGCTGCTCGCGAGCGAGGGGCGCGACCTCGATCCCGGTTTCGCGGCCGATTGGGCCGACGCCGCCGACGATGCCGGCCGAACACGGGCCGTGGTCGACCAGGTCGCGAGCCTCACCGACCAATCCGCGCTGGCCTGGCACGAGCGGATCCTCCGCGGCTGACGCATCCCGCGCACCGCGCCCCGATTCCCGAGTCCCGAGTCCGGCCGACGGGCCGAGACACCCGACCCTCGATCTAGGATGAGAGCCATGGCCGGACGGATTCGACAGAGCGACGTCGATGAGGTGAAGGCCCGCACGAACATCGCCGACATCGTGGGCGATCACGTGAGCCTCAAGTCGGCCGGCGTGGGCTCCATGAAGGGGCTCTGCCCGTTCCACGACGAGCGCAGCCCGAGCTTCCACGTGCGACCCGCGCTCGGCTACTACCACTGCTTCGGCTGCGGCGAATCGGGCGACGCGTACACGTTCCTGCAGCGCATGGACCACGTCTCGTTCACCGAGGCCGTCGAGCGGCTCGCGGGCCGGCTCGGCTACGAACTGCACTACGAAGACGGCGGCCAGGCGAGCGATCACGGCAATCGTGCGCGCCTGCTCGCGGCGAACCAGGCGGCCTCGGAGTTCTTCCTCGAGCGGCTCGGGTCGCCCGAGGCCGAGGTGGGCCGGCGCTTCCTCGGCGAGCGCGGCTTCGACGCCGAGGCCGCGAGGCGGTTCGGGGTCGGCTTCGCGCCGAAGAGCTGGGACGCGCTCACGAACCACCTCAAGGGCCGCGGATTCAGCACCGAGGAGCTCACGGCCTCGGGGCTCGTGTCGCAGGGCGATCGCGGCGTGTACGACCGGTTCCGCGGGCGCCTCGTCTGGCCGATCCGCGACGTCACGGGGCAGACCGTCGGCTTCGGCGCACGCCGGCTGCTCGACGACGACAAGGGCCCCAAGTACCTCAACACCCCCGAGACGGCGGTGTACCACAAGGCGCAGGTGCTCTACGGGCTCGATCTCGCCAAGCGCGACATCTCGAAGTCGCATCGGGTCGTCGTCGTCGAGGGCTACACCGACGTCATGGCCTGCCACCTCGCGGGCGTCACGACGGCGATCGCCACGTGCGGCACCTCGTTCGGGGTCGACCACATCAAGGTGCTGCGGCGGGTGCTCGGCGACGACTCCGGCGGGGGCGAGGTGGTGTTCACGTTCGACGGCGACGCCGCGGGCCAGCAGGCCGCGATGCGCGCGTTCGGCGAGGAGCAGCGCTTCGCCGCGCAGACGTTCGTCGCGGTCGCGCCCGACGGGCTCGATCCGTGCGATCTGCGCCTCGCGAAGGGCGATGCGGCGGTGCGCACGCTCGTCGAGTCGCGCACGCCCCTGTTCGAGTTCGTGCTGCGGCACACCATCGAGCGATACGACCTGGAGACCGTCGAGGGCCGGGTGGGCGCCCTGCGCGCGGCGGCGCCGGTGATCGCCGAGATCCGCGACCCCGCGCTCCGGCCGGGGTACACGCGCGAGCTCGCGCGCATGCTCGGGGTCGAGCTGGGCGAGGCGACGCGTGCGGTGCGGCAGGCGGGTTCGCAGGGGCGTGGCGGCGGTTCGTCGCCGCGTTCCGAGGCGGCGTCCTCGCGCACCGTCGCGGGGGAGCGCACGTCGGGTCAGGGCGATGCCACGGCAGCGGATGCCGCGACCCGGCCGTTCTCGATCGCCGACCTGCCGAACGACCCGGCGACCCGCCTCGAGCGCGACGCGCTGCAGGCGATGCTGCAGTACCCCGACGAGGTCGGGATCGACCTGCTCCGCCACGCCGTCGACTGCCGGTTCACGAACCCGTCGCTGTCGGTCGTGCGCGACGGCGTCGCATCGGTCCTCGCGGCCGGCGCCGAGGCCGTCCGCGTCGACCTCGTCGTCGACGAGGTGCCGCAGCCGTTCGCCGGGGTCGTGCGGCAGCTGGCCGTCGCGCCGATCCCGCAGCGCGGCAACGCCGAGCTGTCGGTGTACCTCCGCGGGGTGGTCGGCGCGCTCGTCGACCGCGAGCTGCTTCGGCAGAAGAGCGAGCTGCTCGGCCGACTCCAGCGCACCGACCGATCCGACACCGAGACGTACGCGGCCCTGCAGCGCGGGCTCGTCGAGCTCGAGCGCGAGCGCCGCGACCTGCGCGGCGACTGAGGCCGGCGCCGAGGCATCCGCTCGCCGTTTCGCGCGTTCGGCTCTCGCGCGCCGCGTTCAGCGCAGTCACGGTCACGTTGCAGAACGATAAACATTCAGGCACGAATCCTGCAGTCCCTGCGACGCACGCGCACGTCTGTGCTAGTTCTTGGGGAATACGCACACGCGTCGCGGTTCTCTGCGCGCGTTTCCTGACAGGAAGAGGTAGACGGATATGACATCCGCATCCACGAACCGGCGCCGCATGCTCACCGCGGCCGCCGGCGTTTCGGTCGCCGCGCTCGCGCTGGCCGGTTGCACCGCGTCGGGCGGCGACGACGCCGCGTCGGGCACGCTGACGATCGGCACGACCGAGCAGGTCACGTCGCTCGACCCGGCCGGATCGTACGACAACGGCTCCTTCGCCGTGATGAACCAGGTGTACCCGTTCCTCATGAACACGCCGTACGGCAGCCCCGACGTCGAACCCGACATCGCGGAGTCCGCCGAGTTCACGGCACCGACCGAGTACACGGTCAAGCTCAAGTCGGGTCTCACGTTCGCCAACGGCAACGAGCTCACGGCATCCGACGTGAAGTTCACGTTCGACCGCCAGAAGGCGATCGCCGACGAGAACGGCCCGTCGTCGCTGCTCTACAACCTCGATTCGACCGAGGCCGTCGACGACACCACCGTCGTCTTCCACCTGCTGAGCGAGAACGACCAGATCTTCCCGCAGATCCTCTCGAGCCCGGTGGGCCCGATCGTCGATGAAGAGGTCTTCTCGGCCGACGCGCTCACGAGCGACGACGACATCGTCGCCGGCAACGCGTTCGCCGGCCAGTACGTCATCACGAGCTACGACTTCAACAACCTCATCTCGTACAAGGCGAACCCCGACTACGACGGGCTGCTGGGCGAGGCGAAGACCGACACGGTCAACGTGAAGTACTACACGGATGCCTCGAACCTGAAGCTCGACGTCCAGGAGGGCAACATCGACGTCGCGAACCGCACGCTGAGCGCGACCGACATCGAGGACCTCCGCGGCAACGACAAGGTCAAGGTCGTCGACGGCCCCGGCGGCGAGATCCGCTACCTCGTCTTCAACTTCGACACGATGCCGTTCGGCGCGACGACCGCGGAGGCCGACCCGGCCAAGGCGCTCGCCGTCCGCCAGGCGATCGCCGACCTCATCGACCGCGACGCGATCTCCGAGGACGTGTACAAGGGCACCTTCACCCCGCTGTACTCGTACGTCCCCGAGGGCCTGACCGGCGCCAATGAGGCGCTCAAGGGCCTCTACGGCGACGGCAACGGCGCGCCCGACGCCGACAAGGCGGCCGAGCGTCTCTCGGCGGCCGGCGTCACGACGCCGCTCGACATCTCGATCCAGTACGTGGCCGAGCGCTACGGACCGAGCTCGAGCGACGAGTACGCGATCATCAAGGAGAACCTCGAGGACAGCGGCCTGTTCACGGTCAACCTCCAGTCGACCGAGTGGGTGCAGTACTCGAAGGACCGCGTCGCGGACCTCTACCCGGCGTACCAGCTGGGTTGGTTCCCCGACTACTCCGACGCCGACAACTACCTCACCCCGTTCTTCCTCACGGAGAACTTCCTGGCGAACCACTACGACAACCCCGAGGTGAACGACCTGGTGCTCGAGCAGGCCGTCACCGCGGACCCCGCCGCGCGCGAGGCGCTCATCGGCGAGATCCAGGACAAGGTCGCGGCCGACCTGTCGACGATCCCGTACATGCAGGGCGCGCAGGTCGCGGTCGTCGGTGCCGACGTCGAGGGTGCCGACGAGACGCTCGACGCGTCGTTCAAGTTCCGCTACGCGGCGCTCTCCAAGGGCTAGTCACTCCGGCTAGAGTCGATCCAGTTCGACCGACGGGGGCGACCCGCATCCTGCGGGTCGCCCCCGTTCCATGTTTCACAGTGAGGAATCCATGTCCGCTGTCGACCTGACGCCGAGCCCAGGCGTCTCGACCCCCGGCGTCAAGCCCAAGTCCCAGGGCGGAGGATTCGCGCGCTACCTGCTCGTGCGGTTCCTGCTGATCTTCCCGACCATCTTCATCCTCGTCACGCTCGTGTTCTTCCTGATGCGCACGACGGGCGACCCGATCACCGCCGCCCAGGGCGGGCGCCTGAGCCCCGAGGCCCTCGCAGCGCTGCGAGAGGCCGCGGGCTACGACCGGCCGCTCCTCGTGCAGTACCTCGAGTACCTCGGCCGCATCGTCGTCTTCGACTTCGGCACGACGATCACGACGAACCGCCCGGTGATCGACGTGCTCGCCACCTACGGCCCCGCGACGTTCGAGCTCGTGTTCTACTCGCTCATCATCGCGTTCGCGGTCGGCATCCCGCTCGGCCTCCTCGCGGCGTACTTCCGCGACAAGGCGCCCGACGCGTTCTTCCGCGTGCTCGCGATCTTCTGGTACGCGGTGCCGATCTTCTTCGCCGGCCTGCTCCTCAAGCTCGTGTTCGCGGTCTGGCTGAAGTGGCTCCCCGTGGCGGGGCGCGCGAGCGTTGGCGCCGAACTGCAGCTGCAGACGCTGCCGAACAAGACCGGCTTCTACACGATCGACGCGCTGATGACCGGCAACCCGGCCGTGCTCGGCGACGTGCTCGCCCACGCGGTGCTGCCGTCGATCGCGCTCGGCCTGCTCACGGCCGGCATCTTCCTCCGACTGGTGCGCACGAACGTGATCGGCACCCTGTCGACCGACTACGTCGACGCGGCCCGCTCCCGGGGCGTCGCCGAGTCGCGGCTGCTGCGCAAGCACGCGTACCGTCCGGCGCTCATCCCGATCGTCACGGTCATCGGCCTGCAGATCGCCCTGCTGCTCGCGGGCGCCGTGCTCACCGAGACGACGTTCGAGTGGAAGGGCCTCGGGTTCATCCTCGCGGAGTTCCTCGAGTCGCGAGACTTCGTCGCGGTGCAGGGCATCGTGGTGCTCCTCGCGATCATCGTCGCCCTCACCAACTTCATCGTGGACATCATCGCCGCGTTCATCGACCCGCGAGTGAGGTACTGACATGACCGCGGCATCCGCCACCGTCGCCCCGCCGAAGCGGCGCCTGCGCGACCGGCTCCCCGTCGTGCACCAGGTGCGCCAGAGCGTCGGCCTGCAGCGCGGCATGCTCGTCGCCGGACTCGTCATGGTCGGCGTGTTCATCCTGACGTCGCTGCTCGCCCCGGTGCTCGCCCCCTACGGGTTCGCCCAGCGCAAAGACGCGTCGGGCGCGTTCGGCACGCAGCAGCCCCCGTCGCTCGAGCACCCGTTCGGCACGACCGTGGGCGGCTACGACGTGCTCTCGAGGGTCATCTGGGGCACGCAGACCGCGATCGTGGTCATCATCGTCGCGGTGCTGCTCTCGATCTTCATCGGCGTCGCCCTCGGCCTGTACTCGGGCTACTTCGGCGGATGGCTCGACCGCGTGCTCGTCGTCGTGTGCGACGCGATCTACGCGTTCCCCTCGCTGCTGCTCGCGATCGTGCTCTCGATCGTGATCTCGGGCGGGCAGTCGGGGCTCTGGGCGGGCGTGCTCGCGGCCGCGGGGTCGATCACGGTCGTGTTCATCCCGCAGTACTTCCGCGTGATCCGGGCCGAGACGGTGCGCATCAAGGCCGAGGCCTACGTCGAGTCGGCCAAGGTGCTCGGCGCGTCGAACTCGCGCGTCGTGTTCAAGCACGTGCTGCGCAACGCGACCCGCACGCTCCCGCTCATCATCACGCTGAACTCGTCGGAGGCGATCCTCACGATGGCCGCCCTCGGCTTCCTCGGCTTCGGCATCGAGCCGACCGCCGCAGCAGAGTGGGGCTACGACCTCAACAAGGCCCAGTCCGACGTCACGAGCGGCATCTGGTGGACCGCGCTCTTCCCCGGTCTCGCGATCGTGTTCACGGTGCTCGGCATCACGCTCGTCGGCGAGAGCCTGAACGACCTGGCCGACCCGCGACTGCGCGGCCGGCGCCGGGTGGCGAAGGCCGCGGGCCAGGTGGCCGAGACCTCCGTCGTGCCCGGCGGCACGCTCGAGGCGGGGCCCGGTGGCCTCAGGGGCCTCGAAGACGGGGAATCCTTCGACGAGCACGGAATCGAGGTCAAGCCATGAGCACGGTGGTCGACATCAGGAACCTCGGCGTCTCGTTCGCGACCGACGCCGGAGCGGTGAAGGCGGTCGACGACGTGTCGCTCTCGGTGCAGCGCGGCGAGGTGCTCGCGATCGTCGGCGAGTCCGGCAGCGGCAAGACCGTCACGGCGAAGACGATCCTCGGGCTGCTGCCCGAAACCGCCACCGCGAGCGGTGCGGTCGTGCTGTCGAACCGGGCGGGCACCCATGAGAACGACGTCGTCACGCTGTCCAGGCAGCGGCTCCGCGACATCCGCGGCACCGATGTCGCGATGGTCTTCCAGGAGCCGTCGACCGCGCTGAACCCGGTCTACACGGTCGGGTGGCAGATCATGGAGGGCCTGCGCGCCCACGGCGAGATCTCGAAGAAGGAGGCTCGGGCGAAGGCGATCGAGATGCTCGGCCGCGTCGGGATCCCCGAGCCCGAGCAACGGGTCGACCACTTCCCGCACCAGTTCTCGGGCGGGCAGAAGCAGCGCATCGTCATCGCGATGGCGCTCGTGCTCGAGCCCGGCCTCATCGTCGCCGACGAGCCCACCACGGCGCTGGACGTCACCGTGCAGGCCGAGATCCTCGACCTGCTGCGCCGGTGCCGCGACGAATTCGGCGCCGCGATCGTGCTCATCACCCACAACATGGGCGTCGTGGCCGATCTCGCCGACCGCGTCGCCGTGATGTACCAGGGCAACCTCGTCGAGCAGGCCGACGTCGACGACCTCTTCTCCAGCCCGCAGCACGAGTACACGAAGGCGCTGCTCGCGGCCGTGCCGTTCGTCGGCCACGGCACCGTGCACGCCGAGGCGCGCGCGGCCGCCCGGCCCGAGGGCTGGGCCGAGCAGACGCCCGTGGTGCGCGCGCAGGGCCTCGAGATCGAGTACCCGGGCCGGTTCGGCAGTTCGGGGTTCCGCGCCGTGCGCGGCGTCGACCTCGTGATCCGCCCCGGCGAGGTGCTCGGCCTCGTGGGCGAGTCGGGGTCGGGCAAGACCACCATCGGCCGCGCCATCGCGGGCCTGACGAAGGTCACCGGCGGTTCGCTCGACGTGCTCGGCGCCGAGATGAACGGCATCCGCGAGCGCGAGTTCCGGCCGCTGCGCAGCCGCATCGGCTTCGTCTTCCAAGATCCCGCGTCGAGCTTCAACCCGTTGCTCACGATCGCCGAGTGCGTGGCCGAGCCGCTCATCATCCACGGCCGTGCACGCGACGCACGATCCGCGCGTGCGCGGGTCGACGAACTGCTCGAGGCCGTGCAGCTCCCGAAGGCGTACGGCGATCGGTACCCGCACGAGCTGAGCGGCGGTCAGCGCCAGCGCGCGAGCCTCGCGCGTTCGCTCGCCCTCGAGCCCGAACTGCTCATCGCCGACGAGCCGACCTCCGCGCTCGACGTGTCGGTGCAGGCCCGCGTGCTCGAGCTGTTCGCCGAGCTGCAGCGCGAGTTCGGGTTCGCGTCGCTGTTCATCAGCCACGACCTCGCCGTCGTCGACATCCTCGCCGACCGCATCGCGGTGCTGTACCACGGCGAACTCGTCGAAGAGGGCACGGGTGCCGAGGTGCTCGGTTCGCCGCAGCAGGCCTACACGCAGCGGCTGCTCGCGTCGCTGCCGGTGCCCGACCCGGCGCTCCAGGCCGAGCGCCGCGAACAGCTCCGACGTCTGCGAGAGGGCGACTGATGGCCCCGACCGAGCACGGGTACCCGATCGCGCTCAGCGACCTGACCCTCGAGTACCCCGCCAAGGGCCCGAGCCCCGCCCACGTCGCACTGCACGGCCTGAGCCTCACCATCGCCCCCGGCGAGGTCGTCGGGCTCCTCGGCAGCGCGGGCAGCGGCAAGAGCACGCTCGCCCGGGTGCTCTCGGGGGTCGCCCTCGACCCGCGCTCGAGCGACGCGCGGCCGGTCATCACGGGCGGCGAGGCATCCGTGCTCGGCCACCGGCTCCGCGGCCTGCCGAAGCGGCGCATCCCCGAGCTGCAGTTCCACGTCGGATACCTCGCGCAAGACGCCGGCTCCCGGCTGCCGGCCGACCGGAGCGTCGCCGAGATCATCGGCGAGCCGATCCTCGAACGCGACCGCCGCTACAACCAGCGTGCGCTCGCGACCCGGGTCGCGACGATGCTCGACAGCGTGCGCCTCCCGCTCGGCCACCTCGAGAAGTACCCCTACGAGCTGAGCGGCGGGCAGCGGCAGCGGGTCGCCCTCGCCCGGGCGCTCGTGCTCGGGCCGTCGGTGCTCATCGCCGACGAGCCGACGGCCGGCATCGACCTCACGGTGCGCGACGCCGTCGCCCAGCTCATCGGCGAACTGCGCGAACGCCAGCGGTTCTCGGCGCTGCTCATCAGCCACGACCTTCCCGTGCTGCGGCGCACCGCCGACCGCATCGCCGTGCTCGACCGCGGAAACCTGGCGGCGCTCGGCACCATCGAAGAGGTGTTCCACGATCCGAGCCATCCGTACGTCGCGGCGTTGGCCGGCGCGCTCGACGACGGCCACGCCGTGATCGACGAGGTCGACGAGGGCATCGGCGCGTGACGGTCGACGCGCGGTCCGCGGCATCCGGCGCCGTCTCGGTGCTCCCGGGCGATGACGCGTCCGTGGTCGAGGCCGTGCGGCGCGCGGGGGGCACGGTCGTGCCGCTGGGCGCGGCGACGCGCGGCATCGTGTGGGTCGCGAACTCGGGCGCGGCAAAGCTGGCCGACGCGTTGGAGCGGCATCCGGATGTCTCGTGGGTGCAGTTGCCGTGGGCCGGCGTCGACTCGTTCGCGGCCACGCTCGAGCGCTTCCGCGACGACGGACGGGTCTGGACGAGCGCGAAGGGCTCGTACGCGCGGCCCGTCGCCGAGCACGCCCTCATGCTCGCGCTGGGCGTTCTGCGCGAGTCGCCGCGTCGAGCGCGCGCCCGCGAGTGGGAGGCCGACGAGCGCGGCCGGTCGCTCTTCGGCGCCCGCGTGGTCGTGGTCGGGGGCGGCGGCATCACCGAGGAGCTGCTGCGCCTGCTGGAGCCGTTCGGCGTCGAGGCGACGGTCGTGCGGCGCAGCGAGGTCGCGGTCGCGGGCGCGGCCCGCACGGTGACGGATGCCGCGCTGCGCGACGTGCTCGGCGACGCCGAGGTGCTGTTCCTCGCGGCGGCGCTCACCGAGCGCACGAGGGGCATGGTCGGCGCCCGCGAGCTCGCGCTCCTGCCCGACGGCGCGGTGCTCGTCAACGTCGCCCGCGGTGCGCTCGTCGACACCGACGCGCTCGTCGCGGAGCTCGCGAGCGGCCGCCTCGGCGGTGCCGGCCTTGACGTGACCGAACCCGAACCGCTGCCCGCGGGGCATCCGCTCTGGCAGCTCGACAACGCGCTCGTCACGCCGCATGTCGCCGACACCGAGGCGATGACGGTTCCGCTCTTCGCGGCGCGCGTGCAGGCCAACGTCGCGGCGTTCCTCGGTCGCGGCGAGTGGGTGGGCCGCATCGACCTGCACGCCGGATACTGAGGGTGCGCGCGCGTCGGGTTCCGAGGGTCGCTCGAATTGGTGTGACGCGCGCGTTTTGCTAGAGTGAATCCGCTGCAGAACATGCACGATCCTCCATAGCTCAATTGGCAGAGCAATCGGCTGTTAACCGATAGGTTCTTGGTTCGAGTCCAAGTGGGGGAGCCATCGAAACCCCGCATCCTCACGGATGCGGGGTTTTCTGCACCGCCTCGGCCACGAACCCGTGGTGCTTCCGCGGTGCGAGGGCAGTGTCGATCCGAGGGTGCGCAGATGGGCGAGGTGACCGCGGCCGATCCGGCCCGCCGTGCCGTCATCCGCGACTCGCTCTCGGTCGGGCTCGCGACGGCCGCGTACGGCATCTCGTTCGGGGCGCTCTCGGTGGCCTCGGGCCTCGACGTCTGGCAGACGATGTTCCTCAGCCTCGTGATGTTCACGGGCGGTTCGCAGTTCGCGCTCATCGGCGTGCTCGCCGGCGGCGGCCCGGCCTCGGCCGGCCCCGCCATCGCGGCGGCCGCGCTGCTCGGGGTGCGCAACGTCGTCTACGGCATGCGCATGAAGCCGGTCGTCGACGACGGCGGTCCGATGCGGCGCGTCGGCGCGGCCTGGCTCACGATCGACGAGTCCACCGCGGTCGCGCTCGCCCAGTCCGACGAGCGGTCGGCGCGTCTCGGCTTCTGGTTGACCGGCACGATCGTCTTCGTCGGCTGGAACCTCACGACCCTGCTCGGCGCGCTCATCGGCGACGCGCTCGGCGACACGAGGGCGTGGGGGCTGGATGCCGCGGCCGCGGCCGCGTTCCTCGGGCTCCTCTGGCCGCGACTGAAACGGCGGCAGGCCGGTGCGGTGGCCGTGGGCGCGGCGATCGTCGCGGCGGCGACCACGCCCGTGCTCGTGCCCGGGCTGCCCGTGCTCGTCGCGGCATCCGTCGCCCTCGTCGTCGGGTGGTTCGACTGGTTCGGCCGCAGGGGGTCCGCGTGACGACCTGGCATGTGATCCTCATCGCGACCGCGGCGACGCTCGCGCTGAAGCTCGGCGGCTACGTGGTGCCCGCCGGGTTCCTCGAGCGGGAACGCCCGGCGCGCATCGCCGACCTGCTGACCGTGGCGCTGCTGGCGGCGCTCATCGTGGTGCAGACCCTCGGCGCCGGGCAGGCGATCGTGCTCGACGCCCGCGTGCCGGCGGTCATCGTGGCCGCGGCCCTCTACGCGCTGCGGGTGCCGTTCGTGGTCGTGGTGGTGGTCGCGGCGGCCGTCGCCGCGGGCATCCGCGCGTTCACCTGATCCGAACCGCGAGCGGATGCCGCGAGCCCGGAAGGTCGTCGGTCAGGCCTCGAGGTCGTCGACGCCCGGCATCCACGAGACGCCGGGCTCGCCCCAGCCGACCTTGCGGCAGATCTTCGCGACGATGCGCTGCTCGCGGTCGGTGAGCCGGTCGGTGTAGAGCGTGCCCTCGAGGTGGTCGAACTCGTGCTGGAAGATGCGCGCCAGCCACCCCTCGGCCTCGATCTCGAACGCGTTGCCGTCGAGATCGGTGGCGCGCAGCAGGGCGCGCTCGGCACGGCGCAGCGGGAACCGCTCGCCCGGGAACGAGAGACAGCCCTCGGACTCGAGGTCGGGGTCGGGGTGGCCCGGAACGGCGGGCGTGATCCAGAGTTCGGGGTTGATGGCGACCCCGCGCCACTCGCGATCGGACTCGTCGGTCCAGCCGAACGTGAAGAGCCGCAGCGGGACGCCGACCTGCGGCCCCGCGAGCCCCACGCCCGGCGCGGCATCCATCGTCTCGAACATGTCGCGCACCAGTTCGCGGATGCCGTCGTCGATGTCGTCGACGGGGAGAGCGGGGGAGTGGAGCACCGGATCGCCGGTGATGCGGATGGGAAGCACGGCCATTCGCCAAGGATATCGGCGCGGGGGCGGTAGGGTTTTTCCGTGGATCCTGACCTGAGCGACCTCACCGAGCAGATCGCCCTCGACCCCACCCAGTTCATCGGCATCCCGCTCGCCCTGATCGGGGCCGTCTTCCTGTCGCTCGGCGCCCAGTTCCAGCACCGCGGGGTCACCAAGGTCGAGGCCCACACGGCGGACTCGTTCGGCAAGGGCCTGACCGGCGGCCAACTCTGGCTGCTGCTCTCCAGGCCCTCGTGGGTCATCGGCACCGTCATGCTCGGGCTCGCGATCTTCTTCCAGCTCTCGAGCCTGTACTTCGCGCCGATCATCGTCGTGCAGCCGCTCGGGGCCATCGCCCTCGTGATCACGTCGATCCTGAACTCCCGCGTGAACAAGGTGAAGCTCAACTCGAAGTCGATCATCGCGATCGTGATGTGCGTGGGCGGCGTGTTCCTCTTCGTCGGCGTCGCCGCGTTCACGGCGGTCGACAAGCCCGTGACCGACCGGCAGCTCATCACGATCCTCACCCTGCTCGGCTGCGTGCTCGCCGCCGCCGGCATCGCGTTCTGGCTGTTCCGCAGCCGCATCCGCGCCGTGTTCTACGTCATCATGGCGGGCGTGCTCTACGGCTTCGTGGCCACGCTCGCGAAGGTCGTCATCGGCCGGGTGCAGCAGAGCGAGTTCGACTGGCTCACGTTCACGTGCGTGCTGGGGCTGCTCGCCGCCACGGCGCTCGGCGCGTACTTCGTGCAGAACGCCTACGCGTCGGGGCCGCCCGACCTCGTGATCGCCGGACTCACCGTCGTCGACCCGATCGTCGCGGTCGTGATCGGCATCGTCGTGCTCGGCGAGGCATCCCAGGCCGGGGTGTTCGCGAACATCACGTTCGTCATCGCCGGGGCGATCGCCGTGTGGGGCGTGTTCCTACTCGCGCGCAACCACCCGCAGACGAGGCTCTGACCGCCGCGACGACATGCCCGCGCGGCCGCCGGCGCGGCGTCCTGCGTAGACTATCTTCGAACTCATCGCCCGCCGGCATCCCTGCGTCGTGGCGAGATCGGCCGAACGGCCGCCCAGAATTGTGAGGAACATCTCCACGTGTCTGACACTCCCGGTGCGACATCCCCAAATGCCGCCGACCGCGCAGAGCCGGAACGCCCGCTTCGCATCCTGATCGGCGCCGACACCTTCGCCCCCGACGTCAACGGGGCCGCGAGGTTCGCCGAACGACTCGCGGCCGGCCTCGTCGAACGCGGGCACGAGGTGCACGTGGTCGCCCCCGCGGCGAACCGCAAGCACGGCACGTGGCGCGAGGTGCACGAGGGCCAGGAGATCACCGCGCACCGCCTGCGCAGCTGGCGCTGGTACCCCCACGACTGGCTGCGGTTCGCGCTGCCGTGGCGCATCAAGCAGAACAGCGCCCGCGTCATCGACGCCGTCAAGCCCGATGTCGTGCACTTCCAGTCGCACATCATCGTCGGCCGCGGTCTGTCGATCGAGGCCGAGAAGCGCGGCATCCGCATCGTGGGCACCAACCACTTCATGCCCGAGAACATGCTCGAGTTCACCCTGCTGCCCAAGGCGTGGCAGGAGTGGGCGGTAGGCCTCGCCTGGAAGGCGGCCGGGCGCACCTTCGGGCGGGCCGAGTCCGTCACGACGCCCACGCTCAAGGCGGCGCAGTTCCTCGAGAAGCACACCGGCCTCACCGGCGTGCACGCCATCTCGTGCGGCATCGACGCGCACAAGTACTCGCCGAACTGGCAGCCGCGCACCGAGAACCGCATCCTCTTCGTCGGCCGCGTCACGGGCGAGAAGCAGATCGACGTGCTGCTGCGCGCGCTCACGCTCCTGCCCGACTCGCTCGACGCGAAGGTCGAGATCGTCGGCGGCGGCGACCAGAAGCGCAACCTCGAGAACCTCGCGACCGAACTCGGCATCGCCGACCGCGTCACGTTCACCGGCTACGTCACCGACGAAGAGCTGCGCGAGGCGTACCACCGTGCCTCGGTGCTCGCGATGCCCTCCATCGCCGAACTCCAGAGCATCGTGACGATGGAGGCCATGGCCTCGGCCCTGCCCGTGGTCGCCGCGAACGCCATGGCGCTGCCGCACCTCGTGCACGACGGCGAGAACGGCTACCTCTTCGAACCGAGCAACCCGGCCGACCTCGCCGCGAAGCTCCAGGCCGTGCTCGAAGCCTCGCCCGACGAGTACAACGCCATGAAGGCGTCGTCCGCCAAGTACATCAAGGCGCACGACATCACCCGCACCCTCGACACGTTCGAGAGTCTGTATCGTGGTCTTCGCGTGACCGATCCGGTCACCGAGTCGATGCCGGTCATACTGCCCGACTGACGTCGCTCACGGGGCGGTAGCTCAGCCGGTTAGAGCAGTGGACTCATAATCCATCGGTCACGGGTTCAAGTCCCGTCCGCCCTACCATGAAATGGGTCTGATCAGGTCTTCTTGTCCAATTGAAAGGACAGGGACTTGACTGAGTCTCCACTTATTCACCACAAATGCGGAGACCGTGAACACCGTGTACGACAAGAACACGTCACAACCGTCCTGGATGGGCGGCGGCTTCGGATGGGGCGTCTACGTCGCCTCCGCCGGGTACACGTACGACGGCCGGCCCGTGTTCATGGACCTCGGAAACACCTACGGCGGGCGTCGTGTCGTACCTGTACTCGGACGAGTCGGGCCTCTCATGCAGGGCCCAACCGATAGCAGCACGTTCAATCCAAACATCCGCGACAAATCGCGGCAGGTGGTTATGCGCGCCAACTCGAGCAGCTCCAGTGACGCCATAATTGCGGCGAGGACTCTGGCGGGCCGAATTGAGGCGCAGGCCGACGAGGTGGGCGCTGGGCTTTCAGGGCCAATTGCTGAGGGATGTATGCCCGGAGCAAATCCGGGGGTCTGCGGAGCGCTCGATTCGAATCGAGCCGGGTACTCGCAAGCGCTTGCGGAAAGCAACAAGCGCAAGATGCTCGACTTCGCGGGCGCCGCGGGCAATATCGGGGGCTATGCAGGTATCGTTGCCGTAACCTTCAGCGAGGTTCCTCTCGTTGCATCTATCGCTGGCGTAACAGCAGCGGGTGCAGGGCTGGTTTCCGCCGGAGCGAGTTGCATGGCCGATTGGAACACACGAAGCTGCCTGGTTGGTGCGCCGCTTACACTTGCAACCCTCGGGCTCGGAAATAGCTTGGTGTACTCGGGTAAGCATGTCGCGACGGGGCTTGAATCTGTAAGCGGCGTTGCGTTCGCGTGGGTGGGACTCGGAACTGACACGATCGAAATTGCGAACATCCCAGCAATCGACGCATGGTGGGAAACGCGAGTCTTCCCATGATGGTTGAAGTGCGCCCCGAAGCCGTGAGGTCAAGGCACAGAGCAATTGCCATAATCGGGGTCGGATCCATTGCGATCGCCTCGCCGGTCCTAGGAGCATTGTCGTCGACGTTCTCGACAGCGCCCCCGGACTGGGAACCGTTTCTCTCGGTCGTTGTCCGATACAGTCTCTTTGCTGTGCTGTGTGCGGTGGCCCTTGTCTTGTCGGGTGTCGTGACTTCGCATAGGGCGCGGCGTGCGGCACGAAGCCTTCGGCGCGAAGGGTTTACTGGGCCTATACGATTCGCTCGTGTCGGTCCGCTCCATGTGATGACCGCGCTTATCGAACGGGATAGGCAGCTAGAGGCCTGGACCTGTGAAGACGGACAGGCCCGCCTGATCCTCGAGCACGCACTTCCGTGTCCGGTGGCACTTACCACGCAGCGAATCGCCGGTCTCCACTACTATGCGTTGGAAATCGAATCTGGCGAAGACACCGTGATGCTGACTTTGGGGACCTCGTTGAGCTCGGGCATGGCTGTCGCCTCACGGAAAACTCATCTGCGGTTCGCCCAATTCCTTGTCGACCCGCTGGCCTAGAGCGTGTCTCCTAGGCCGTGTTGCTAAACACCTTCGGGTGCCTCGTGGGCGAGTCTTGAACGCGTGTCGCGTGATGTGATCTCGGATGAGGCGTGGGCTATGATTGGCCCGCTGTTCCCGGTTGTGAAGTCGACGGGGCGGCCGCCGGTGGATCGGCGCGCGGTGGTGGAGGCGACGGCGTGGCGGTTCCGGACCGGGGCGCCGTGGCGGGACGTGCCGGAGCGGTTCGGGAACTGGAACACGATCTACAAGAACTTCAACCGGTGGTCCGAGCATGGCGTGTGGGCGCGGGTGCTGGAGAAGACGCAGTCGCTCGCGCAGCAGTCCGGTGATCTGGATTGGGTCGCGTCGATCGACTCCACGATCGTGCGCGTGCACCAGCACGGTGCGACCCTTCCCCGCACCACAGGGGGCTCTATCGAACTACAAGAAGTTCGGTGAGGAACCGCCCGATCATGCGATCGGCCGCTCCCGCGGCGGATTGACGACGAAGAACCACCTGGTCTGCGACGGGAAGGGACGTGCTCTCGCGTTCATCCTCACGCCCGGGCAAGCAGCGGACACCAGCATGCTTGCCGCGACGCTGAGCGAGATCCGCGTCCCCGGCGCGAGAGGCAGGCCACGGACCCGGCCGGACCGTGTGCTCGCAGACAAGGGCTACCCGTCGAAGGCGAACCGTGCCTGGCTGCGGAAGCACGGGATCGCCGCGACAATCCCCGAGCGCGACGACCAGATCGCACATCGCCGCAAACGCCGCGGGCGGCCCATCGACTTCGGCGACCAGCAACGAACCCGCTACCGTGGCCGCAACGTCGTCGAGCGTTGCTTCAACAAGCTCAAGCAATGGCGCGGGATCGCCATGCGCTCCGACAAGACCGCCCGCAACTACCACGCAGGCCTCTGCCTCGCCGCGACCCTGCACTGGATCGCGAGCACCGCCAAGATCCCTAGGGTCGAGTGAGCAGCTGCCCAGATAATCTGGGGGCATGCCTGCCCGGAACTCGTTGAGGATCGAGAATGGGAACCTCATCATCGTTCCCAAAGGAATGGATAAGGTCTGGGGCTTCCGGAAGAAGCTCACCGTCCCGTTGTCCAGCGTTACGAATGTGTCCGTGGAACCCGCCCCCTACCGGATTCCTACCGGATGGCGTGGCCCGGGACTGGACATCTCCGGCAAGCTCGTCGGCACATTTCATCCCAAGGGTGAGCGGCACTACTGGAACTACTCGGGAACCGGCACCGCACTCAGCATCCGGCTCGACGAAGCGGAGCACTTCCGCCAGCTCTACCTATCCGTGGATGATGCTGAGGCTTCGCGGCAGCTGATCCTGCAGGCCGCGCCGTCGCGGTCAACGAAGTAACCAGCTGATCCAGATCGAGCTCTCACACCGGCCAGGCTTTAGCAACACGTCCTAATGGTGAGTGGCGCGCGGGATGATACTCGGGTGCCTCGCGCTGCTGAATTGACGGATGCCCAATGGGACCGAATCCGTCTGCTGTTGCCATCGCCGATTGGCAAGCGTGGTCGCCCGTTTCGGCAAGACCGCCGGGTGATCGAGGGCATCATCGGGCGGTACCGGGTCGGTTCGCCCTGACGTGATGTTCCCGAGTCGTTCGGGCCTTGGCAAACGCTCTGGAAGCGGCACCGCCGTTATTCGGGCGACGGTGCCTGGGATCACATCCTTGATTCGGCCTGGTTTCCGTGCCGGGCGTGCGCCTGGTTTCCCCTGAGCGGCGCGACTTCGCTGGACGGTAGGGGGCGCAGATCGGGCTTTTCGCTTAGAATGGGCGGGACGTTCTTGGGAGGTGTGACGTGGCTGCTGTTCGGAAGGTATCGCCGGTTGCACTTCGGCGTGCGGTCGTTCGTTCGACTGCGGCGTCGGCGAAGCTGGAGAACCGGGTAGTGCCGAGTGGGTACGTGGCGTCGGCAGAGGCTCGTCGTTTCGTCGAGGCTGCGAAGGCGCGCGCGATTCGCGCGGGCAAGTGACGTTCGATCCTGGATACGGCGAGACGCCACTTGATCCGGACGACGCGGACGCGCTCACAGCGGAGGCTCGAGCGGTAGTCGGAGATCCACCACTGAGGGCGGCGATCTTCGAGCTTGAGCAAGCAATCGAGCAGGCTGTCGCTCTGGATCTCATCAATGCAGTGCTGCGCGGCGAACTGGGCGTCGACGATCTGTTGACGCCGGGGTTCGTGTTCGACCTGCATGCCCGCTTGTACGGTGCAGTCTGGACGTGGGCGGGTCGACCTCGTGTTCGGCTGCTCAGTATCGGCGTCGATCCCGCACAGGTGCAGGTCGACTTGCACGCGACGTTGGACAATCTCGCGTACAGATGGGCGAACACGAGTGATTGGGATGCTCGTCAGCTCGGTATCGCCGTGCACGCCGAACTCGTCCGGATTCATCCGTTCGTCGACGGCAATGGGCGCGCGACGCGCTTGATCGGCGACCTTATCTATCTCGCAGCGCAGGGTTCGGAGTCGCCGCCAACTGTGTATGACTGGAGCATTGACAAGCGCACGTACATCGACCTGCTGCGGGTGTTCGATCAGAACCGGGACCCGATCCCGTTGGGGGAGTTCGTCCCGGTCATCGTCATCGAGTAGCGCAAACGATGCGAATGCCGGAGTGCTCGAGTTCGGGGTGAATCCGACGGCGGGGACTTGATCCGTCAACGCGTATCCAACGTTTATTCGAGTCGAGCTCGGTCGAGATGCTCCGAGTCATCCCAGGTATTCTGGAACTCGTAAATTCAGGATCGGCGAGAAATCCCAGGTCATGTCGAGATCGGTCGAGCAGTCGCCGCGATTCGGAGTCTTGCCACCTCGGCCTGGGCGAGTCCATCGGTCACGGATTCAAGTCCCGTCCGCCCTACAAAGTGCCTCTGATCAGGTATTCTCTGCGCCTGAAGTCAGGCCTGCGCGAACATGACAGCCTAAGCTTCTTTGTTGGCAAAAGCGCTCGATTTGCCTCGATGCATCTCGATGGGGCTGCGAATCGGCGCGTCGCGCGGCGCGAACCAGGGCCGCGCCGCCGTGCGCAGACGCCGGTCAGGGACGTGGCATTGCGCTTGTGGGTGCCCGCATGGGCGGTGGCGATGCTGGAAGCCGCGACCAAGCGTGTGTCATCTCACGCGGTAGATCTTGATGCATTGACTTCTGCAACGCATGCGCGGCGTTTAGTCCGCCCGCGACGATGCCTCGAGGGTGCCATGTCGATCGTCATCAGTCGTGATGAGCCGCATGAAGGTCTCGAGCAGCGGGAGGACCTCTCGGGATGGGTCGAGCAGGGCCTGGATGCGCAGGCCGTCGATCATCGCCATGAGCATGGTGACCTTGTCGTCTGCGGTGAGCTCTTCACCGTCGTGTGCGGTGGTGAGTTGGCCGCTCGAGAAGTGCACGCGCATGCGCTCTCGTCGCGCGATGAAGAAGTCGTGTGCCGGGTGATGGGGGTTCGTCGCGGCCACGGTGATCGCCAGCCAGTTGCGCTGGTGTTCGGGATGGGCGAACTCGTCGGAGAGCACGCTGGAGAGCACGCGCTCGGCTGAGACCTTCGACTGCATGATTCGGCGCGCCACCTCCTCGTCGTCGTCGTCGCGCTGTGCGAGGGCGGCGAGGAGGAGATCATCCTTGCTGGCGAAGTGCCGGAGGAGTGCGGCATGCGTGAGGTCGGCCCGTGCGGCGATGTCGCGGAGCGATGCTCGCTCATATCCGTGCTCGGCGAAGCTCGCGAGTGCGGCGCGGACGATCTCGGCACGGCGTGCCGGCGTGCTCGCATACGGTCCGCGGCGTCCTCTGGGGGCAGTTGCCGTCGGCTCGACGTCTGGAGCCTCGGCGATGGCCGACGAATCCGAACCGTGCATGTCATCTCCCTGTCGGCGCATTCATCGAGTCTGGCAGAAGCGCCGTCGAGGCCGACTTGCCAATCGTAACCGCTGTGGTTACTCTTGGCGAAGATGTAACCAAAATGGTTACTTTTGAGGAGTTCCTCAGCACGGCCCGCGTACGATCGCGTGGTCGGCTTCACCGATGAAGGAGTCAATGGTGACGAAGAACGAGCCGGGCGCGGAGCTCGCTGCCGGCCTCGCCGTGTCCGACGCGATCGTTCCCCCGGGCGTCGATGCCGCGGCCGACACCGTCGCGGCCGAACCGCAGCAGCCGATGAGCCGCAGCTACATCTTCTGGCTGATGCTCGCGAGCTTCGGCGTCTCGATGGCCATGATGGTGCCGTTGTCGTACGGTCTCGCCGTTCGCATCAGCGAGCTCGCGCCCGGACATGAAGAGGTGCTCGGCTACATCACGGGCACGGCGCAGGCGGTCTACCTGATCATCAGCCCGCTGATCGGCATCTGGAGCGACCGCACGCGATCGCGTTTCGGTCGGCGAACGCCCTTCATCTACCTCGGCATCGTGATCGGACTCCTCGGCCTGATCGTGATCTCCCTGGCGCCGAACCTGCTGATCGTCGGCGCGGGCTGGGTGCTCGGAATGTCGGGCTGGTCGATCGCGGGCGCGCCGCTGCAGCTCCTCATGGCCGACAAACTCCCCGAGTCGCAGCGCGGCAAGGTGTCGGCGCTGACCGGACTCATGACCCAGATCGCCCCCGTGCTCGGCATCGGCGTCGCCTACGCGGTCTCTTCGAACACGACGCTCGTGTTCCTCGTGCCCGGCGTCATCGGCGCCGTGATGCTCGGCATCTTCCCACTCATCAAGCCGGAGGGCAGCTCGAAGGACCTGCCCCGAACCGGTCACGTCACCGTCAAGTCGGTGGTGACGAGCTACGGCTTCAACGTGCGCAAGTACCCCGACTTCGCGTGGAACTGGCTCGGCCGCTTCGTGTTCTTCGTCGGCCTGTACTTCAACACGACGTTCGGCACGTTCTTCTACGCGCAGCGCCTCGACCTGCCCGTTCGCGAGGTCGCCGGCATCGTCGCGACCGTCGGCATGATCGGCGTCCTCGCCGCGGCCGCGGGCGCGCTGATCGGCGGGTTCCTCTCCGACAAGCTGCAGCGTCGTCGTCTCTTCGTGATGATCGCGGCGGTGCTCTTCGTCGGCGGCGCCATCGCCGAAGCGACCGCATGGGCACTTCCGCAGATCATCGTCGGCGCCGTGCTCATGCAGCTCGCGATCGCCGTGTTCGCCACGGTCGACCAGGCGATCGTCTTCGCGATCATCCCCGAGCGCGACCAGATCGGCCGGTACATGGCGGTTGTGCAGTTCGCGCAGAAGATCCCGAGCGCGCTCGCGCCGCTGATCGCCGGCGTCGTCATCACGATCGGCGCGGTCGGCGACGTCAAGAACTACACGCTGCTCTACCTCACCGGTGCTGTGTTCGCCCTCGTCGGCGGCCTCATCATCCTCCTCAAGGTCAAGTCCATCCGCTGAGCGGACCTCGACCCGACCGACCTGAACCGCATTCCCACGGAAGCGAACCACCATGCGCACTGCACCCTACGACCTCGTCGTGGACGGCGGCGGTGACGGATTCCCCGTCACCGGAGACGCCCCCCGCCTCTCCTGGAAGGACCCGGTCGACCGCGACGTCCGCACGCCCTACCGCGTGGAGGCGGTGATCGACGGTGCTCCGCCGGCGGTCGTCGTCGTCACCGGGCGCCGCCTGGCGGCGTGGCCGTTCGCCGCGCTTCGCAGCGGGCAGCGGGTGAGGTGGCGCGTGGCCGCCGACGAGCCGGGGGCGGATGCCGCGTGGTCGGACTGGTCCGGGTTCGAGGCGGGCCTGCTCGGCGAGGACTGGACCGCGAACTGGATCTCGCCGGTCGAGGCGCCCGTCGGCTCCGAGGGCGATCCCGGGTACGGCAAGCGCCCGGCCCACGTGCTCGCGGGCGGGTTCGCGCTGGCCGGGTCGGTCGTGTCGGCGCGGCTCTACACGACCGCGCTCGGCGTCTACACGGCGACCGTGAACGGCGCACGCGTCGGCACGATCGAGCTCGCGCCCGGCTCGACCTCCTACGACCGCACGCTCTACGCGCAGGCGGCCGACGTCACGTCACTCCTCCAGGACGGCGACAACGCGATCGAGCTCGAGCTCTCCGACGGCTGGTTCCGCGGTCAGGTGGGCGCGTTCCGGCTGCCCGCCGGCTGGGGCACGACGCTCGGCGCTCGGGCCGAACTGCACCTCGAGCTCGCCGACGGCAGCCGTCGCGTCGTGCGCAGCGACGAGACGTGGACGAGCCGCCCGTCGGCGATCACCCGCGCCGACCTCATGGACGGCCAGACGCTCGACCTCGGGGCCAGCGCGCAGCCCGAGACATCCGCGCTCCTCGACGTCGTCGATGCCCCGCCCGCGATCGACTGGTCGCCTGCGCCGCCCGTCCGGGTCGTCGAGACCCGCACGCCCGTCGCGCTGAACCGGCTCGCCGACGGCCGGGTGATCGCCGACTTCGGCCAGAACGCGTCCGGATGGATCCGGCTCACCGACCTCGGCGCGCCGGGCACCCGCACGGTCATCGACTACGGCGAGGCCCTCGGTCGCGACGGCGACCTCGACACCTCCCACCTCGACTCCGAGCGGCCGGAGGGGCGCAAGGCGTTCGTGCAGCGCGACGAGGTCGTGGCGGGGGAGCCGGGCGGCGAGTTCGAGCCCCGGCACACCGTGCACGGCTTCCGCTACGCCCGCATCGCCCGATCCGACGGCGGCGCGCCCGCGGCGGCATCCGTGCAGATGCGCATCGTGCAGACCGACCTCGCGCGAACCGGCGCCTTCGCATGCAGCGACGACGACCTCAACCGCCTCCACGGCATCGCCGACTGGAGCTTCCGCGGCAACGCCGTCGACGTGCCCACGGACTGCCCGACCCGTGAGCGGCTCGCCTGGACGGGCGACTACCAGGTGTTCGCCCCCATGGCGACCCGGCTGTACGACGTGCTCGGATTCAGCCGCAAATGGTTGCGCGCGGTGCGAGACGACCAGCTCGACGACGGCCGCATCGCGAACTTCTCGCCCGACGGGCGGCGCATCAAGCACCACCTCGACGACCAGTTCGCCATGATGACCGGGTCGTCGGGCTGGGGCGACGCGATCGTCGCGGTGCCGTGGGAGCTGTACCTGGCGTACGGCGACGAGCAGGTGCTCGCCGAGAACGTCGACGCGATGATCCGCTGGGTCGAGTGGGCGCTCGAACGCGCACGCACCACGCGCCACTTCGCGCGCATGCAGGCCTCCGCGGAGCCGGAGCCGTTCGAGCAGTACCTCTGGGACGGCACGTTCCACTGGGGCGAGTGGACCGAGCCCAAGCAGCGCGATGCCGACGGCAATCGCATCGACCCGATCAAGCACAACCCGATGGCCTGGTTCATGGCCGACAAGGGCGAGGTCGGCACCGCCTACCTGCACCGCTCGACGGCGACGCTCGCGCGCATCGCGGGCATCCTCGGCCGTGATGAGGATGCCGCCCGCTACGCGGCGACCGCCGAGCGCATCGCCGACGCCTGGCGGCAGGCCTACCTGCGCCCCGACGGCACGACCGTGACCGACACGCAGGCGGCCTACGTGCGCGCGCTCGAGTTCGGGCTCGTTCCCGCCGAGCTCCGTGTGGCCGCCCTCGAACGCCTCGTCGGGCTGATCCGAGAGGCGGGCACGCACGTCGGCACAGGGTTCCTCGCGACCGGCGACCTGCTGCAGGTGCTCGCCGACCACGGGCGCGCGGATGTCGCGTACGAGGTCCTGCAGCAGCGCAGCGCACCGTCATGGCGGTACATGCTCGACCGCGGCGCGACCACGATCTGGGAGGACTGGGAGGGCATCGACGAGCACGGCGACGCCCACGAGTCGCTGAACCACTACAGCAAGGGCGCCGCGATGCGCTTCCTGCACACCCACACGCTCGGGCTCCGCCAGGAGGCCGACTCGATCGGCTGGGAGCGCGTCGTCATCGCCCCGGTGCCCGGCGGCGGCATCACCTGGGCCCGTGGATCCCACGAGAGCCCGCAGGGCACCATCGCCGTCGAGTGGCGGCTCGAGGGCGAACGCCTGCAGCTCACGGCCGACATCCCGTCGGGCACCACCGCCCGGGTCATCCTGCCCGACGGAGCAGAACACCTGATCGGGGCAGGCCGATTCGAGGCATCCGCCACGATCTCCGACACCACCTACGCACTGAACGAGAGGACGAACGCATGACCACCTTCCCCGACGGGTTCCTGTGGGGGGCCGCGACCGCCGGCCACCAGATCGAGGGCAACAACGTCAACAGCGACTGGTGGGCCCGCGAGCAGATGATGCCCGGCATGGAGCTCTCCGGCGACGCTGTCGACAGCTACCACCGGTACCGCGAGGACATCCAGCTGCTCGCCGACGCCGGACTCACCTCCTACCGCTTCAGCCTCGAGTGGTCGCGCATCGAGCCGGTGCGCGGGCACTTCTCGAAGGCCGAGCTCGCGCACTACCGCCGCATGATCGAGTTCTGCCTCGAACTCGGCGTGACCCCGGTCGTGACGCTGCAGCACTTCACGACCCCGCAGTGGTTCGCCGCGCTCGGCGGCTGGGACGGCCCCGAGGCCGAGGCGCTGTTCTGCGCCTACGTCGAGCAGGCCTGCACGATCCTCGACGGCGTCGAGTGGGTCGCGACGATGAACGAGCCCAATATGCAGGCCGCGATCATGACCGCGATGCGCCACCTCGCCGCATCCGGCGGTGAATGGACCAGTCCCACGGTCGAGGCCGACGGCGACGACGAGAAGAAGCAGACCCACAGCGAGTTCCTCACGTACGCCGACCCCGAGATCGGCCGCCTCTTCACCCGCATCCACCACGCGGCCCGCGCGATCGTGCGCGAGCGCACCGGCGCGAAGGTCGGGTGGACGATCGCGGCGGGCGCGCTGACCGCGGCGCCGGGCGGTGAGGAGAAGCTCCTCCAGATCCGGTACGGCAAGGAGGACGTGTACTGGGAGGGTTCGCGCGGCGACGACTTCGTCGGCGTTCAGGCGTACTCGAGCCAGCAGGTCGACGCGAACGGACTCGTGCCGCACCCGCCGCACTCCGACAACACGCTCGTCGGGACCGCGTTCCGACCCGACTCCCTCGCGATGGCCGTGCGCCACGCGTGGGAGGTCAGCGAGCACACCCCGATCCTCATCACCGAGAACGGCATCGCGACCGCCGACGACGCCCAGCGCATCCGGTACACGACCGGGGCCCTCGAGGGCCTCGCAGGCACCATCGCCGACGGCATCGACGTGCGTGGCTACCTGCACTGGTCGCTGCTCGACAACTTCGAGTGGGGCCACTGGGAGCCGACCTTCGGCCTGATCGCGGTCGACCGCGACACGTTCGCGCGCACCCCGAAGCCGAGCCTCGCTTGGCTCGGCGAGGTCGCCGCCCGCAACGGCCTCGAGGCGACGGAGGTCGCAGCATGAGCTTCCCGTTCGCCGACGTCTCGAACCGCCCGCTGACCGACCTGCTCTCGCTCGCCGGTCGTCGAGCCGTGGTCACCGGCGCCGCCCAGGGGCTCGGCAGGGCCATCGCGGCCCGCCTGGCCGAGGCCGGCGCCGACCTGCTGCTGATCGACCTCAACGCGGATGCCGCGCAGGTCGCCGCTGCGGACCTCGCGGATCGATACGGGGTGCGCGTCGCGAGCACTCGCGCCGACGTCGCCGATGCGGCCTCGGTCGCGGCCGCCGCCGACCTCGCGGTCGCCGAACTCGGCGGCATCGACGTCTGGGTCAACAACGCCGGGATCTTCCCGAACGCACCCGTCACGATGATGCCCGACGAGATGTGGGACGCGACGTTCGCCGTCAACGCCCGCGGCGTCTTCCTCGGCTCGCGCGAGGCCGCGCGCCGTATGTCGGCCGACGGCTCCGGCGGCGTGATCGTCAACATCATCTCGACCGCGGGCGTGCAGGTGGCCTTCTCCGGCATGGCGGCCTACGTGGGATCGAAGCACGCCGCGCTCGGCATGACGAAGTCGCTCGCGGTAGACCTCGCCCCGCTCGGCATCCGTGTGCTCGGCGTCGCGCCCAGCTTCGTGCCCACCGAGGGCAACCTCGCGGCCGCGAAGGCGGGCGCCGAGTCGGCGGCGGCAGCCGGCATCGAGATGCCCCCGCTCGAGGTCATGAACACGAGCATGATCGGCCGCATGGGCACCCCCGATGACATCGCGCGCGTCGTGCTCTTCGCCGCGAGCGACCTCTCGATGATCATGACCGGCAGCACCCTCCTCGCCGACGCCGGCGAGACGGTCTGACCCGTGCCGCTCACGGCGCAGCGGCCAATGCGCGGGATCCAGCAGATCCAGATCGGCCGGATCACGTCGACCGACGATCAGGCGCGCGACACGCTCGCGCGCCTGGTCGCGGCCGGGTTCGAGGTGATCGAGCTCAACGGCTTCATGACCCGGCCGACCCCGCTGCTCGTGCGGGCGCTGACGAGGGCCGCCGGCATGCCGGTGGGCGGCGGCGGCCGACTCGACTGGCGGCGGCTGGTCGCGGAGTCGGGCCTGTCGGTCGCAGCGCTGCACGAGGACCTCGGCACGATCGAGTCCGACCCGAAGGCGGTGGCCGCGCGAGCCGCGGACTTCGGCACCCGCAACGTCGTCGTCACCGGCATGCACCGGTTCGACTACGGCGACGACGTCGCGGTGCGACGGCTCGCCCAGCGGCTCGACACCGCAGGCCGGAACCTCGCATCCGACGGCATTCGGCTCCTGTACCACAACCACACCGCCGAGTTCCGGCGTCTGGGCTCCGGCGACACCGCGTTCGCGGCGCTCGTCGACATGACGGATCCGGATGCCGTCGGCTTCGAGCTCGACTGCTTCTGGGCCGCCACCGCAGGCGCTGACCCGCTCGCGCTGCTCGAGACGCTCGGCGAACGCGTGCGCCTGATCCACCTCACCGACCGCGGCTCGCGCACGACCGGGCCGACGATGACGCCCATCGTCAAGGTCGACAGCGTCGAACTCGGCACGGGGAACCTCGCCATCGACGCGATCGTCGAGCGCGCGGCATCCCTGCACGTCGAAGCCGTGATCCTCGAGACCCACAGGAACTGGCTCGACGGGTCACCGCTCCGCAGCGCCGAAGTGAGCGCCGAGGTGCTCCGGCGACTGCTTCCGGCCTGATCGACGAGACCCGCAACATCACCCCTGACCCTGAAGGACCCATCGTGAACTCCCGCATCGTCTGCAACCCTCTCGACCTCTCGTACCGCTATCAGGACATCCGCACGCCGTTCGTCGGGCGGAGCGTGCACCGGGAGGCGGCCGACCCGACGGTCGTCTTCTACCGGGGTCGCTACTTGATGTTCGCGTCGATGACGCGTGGGTTCTGGCATTCCGAGGACCTCATCGAGTGGACCCTCCAGCCGAGCGAGAAGATCCCGGCGATCGACTACGCGCCCGACGTGCGCGAGGTCGACGGTGCACTGCTGTTCACGGCCTCACGGAAGACGAAGGGACGGTTCTTCCGCAGCGTCGACCCCTTCGCGGACGACTTCGAGGAGATCGCCCCGAGCGACGTCGCGTTCTGGGACCCGGACACGTTCCAGGACGACGACGGGCGCCTGTACCTGTACTGGGGCTGCTCGCACAATCGCCCCGTGAGCGGCGTCGAGCTGGACCGCTCGACGTTCCGGAGCCTCGGCGAGCCGGTGCCGCTGATCTCGGCGGACACGGCGAACCGAGGCTGGGAGCGCACGGGCGACGACTACGTGGCCGAGGTGCGACGCGGGTTCGCGGGCAAGGTCATGGACGCATACATCGGCGACGCGCCCTTCATCGAGGGCGCGTACATGAACCGGGTGGGCGATCGCTACTACCTGCAGTACGCCGGCCCGGGTACGCAGTTCAACACGTATGCCGACGGTTGCTACGTCGGCGACGGCCCGCTCGGCCCGTTCGACTACGACCCGCACAGCCCCTTCTCGTCGAAGCCCGGCGGGTTCATCACGGGTGCAGGCCACGGCAGCACGTTCCAGGACCGGCACGGCAACTGGTGGCACGTCGCGACCATGCGCGTCTCGGTCAACGCCGACTTCGAACGACGGATCGGACTGTTCCCGGCCGGCTTCGACGACGACGGTGTGCTGTTCTGCAACCAGAACTTCGCCGACTACCCGATGCTGGTGCCCGACCGAGCATTCGACCCGTGGACCGAGGCCTCCCCGGGTTGGATGCTGCTCTCGCATCGCGCCCACGCCACCGCCTCGTCGTCGGCCGAGGGGCACGACCCGGCGCTCGCGACCGACGAGTCGGTGCGCAGCTGGTGGGTGGCCGGCTCCGACCGGCCGGGGGAGTGGCTGCAGCTCGACCTCGGCGAGGAGGCGACCGTGCACGCGCTGCAGGTGAACCTCGCCGACCACGAGCTCGCGTCTCGCGCGCCGAAGCGCCGCGACCTCGCGAAAGCGACGTTCGGCAAGCGCGCGGTCTTCCCGGACTCGCACCCCACCGAGGTGCGAGTCGAGCTCTCGGTCGACGGCGTGGAGTGGACGGTCGTGCACGACACTATCGGCTCTCGCGAAGACGCACCGCACGCGTTCATCGTGCTGCCCGAGGCGCGCCGGGCGCGCTTCGTACGGGTCACGGCCGGGGAGATGCCCTTCGGCGGCGCGTTCGCCGCGAGCGGGGTGCGCGTGTTCGGTCTCGCCGACGTGCCGCTCCCCGACGCCGTCGCGGTCGGCGGCGAACGCCACGACCCGCGCACGGCGTCGCTGCGATGGGATGCCGCACCCGGCGCCGTGGGCTACAACGTGCGCTACGGCATCGCGCCCGACAAGCTCTACCACTCGTGGCTCGTCTACGACCGGACCGACCTCGAGGTGGGTTCGTTGAACGCGGGACATCCCTACTGGTTCGCGGTCGACAGCTTCAACGGCGCCGGTGTGGCACCCGGTGCCGTGGCTCGCCTCGACTGACACAGCTCACCTCTCCAGAGACAGGAATCAACATGCACATCGCGAACAAGGTCTTCGTCGTCACCGGCGCCGGCAACGGCATCGGACGCGAGACGACGCTCCGCCTCCTCGCCGGCGGAGCATCGGTCGCCGGCGTCGACCTCAATGCCGACGGCCTTGCCGAGACCGCCCGGCTCGCGGGGTCGGGCGACCGGTTCTCGCAGCACGTCGTGAACATCACGGACCGCGAGGCGGTCGCCGGGCTGCCCCCAGCAGTCGAGGCGATGCACGGCCAGGTCGACGGCATCGTGAACATCGCCGGCGTGATCCAGCAGTTCGTCAAGGTGATCGACCTGCCGTTCTCCGAGATCGACAAGGTCATGAACGTGAACTTCGGCGGTGTCATGAACATGTGCAAGGCGTTCCTGCCGACCCTGCTCGCGCGCCCCGAAGCGGCGATCCTGAACGTCGCGAGCATGGGCTCGTACGCTCCAGTGCCGGGCCAGGCTGTGTACGGCGCGTCGAAGGCCGCGGTGAAGCTCCTGACCGAGGCGCTCTACGCGGAGCTCCTCGACACGAACGTGCAGGTGAGCGTCGTGTTCCCGGGAGCGATCGGCACCGACATCGCGGCGAACTCCGGAGTCAGCCTCGCGAGCGACGCGTCGACCGAGACCGCCGCGTACAAGACGACCAGCCCGGCCCAGGCGGGCAAGGTCATCGTCGCGGCGATCGAGAAGGCACGATTCCGCACCACGATCGGGCCCGACGCTGCGGCGATGGATCGGCTGGCGCGCTTCAACCCCCGGTTCGCGACCACCCTCATCGCCAAGCAGATGGGCGAACTCCTCGAGGCATGACGGTCGGTGCTCCGAATCACGCGGGCCAGAGCGCAGCCGAATGCGCCTGGTCCGCGTTCGTCGTATGGTGCGAGCTGAGCATCCGCAGGTTTCGCCGTTCCTCTTCTAAGATCACTCTCTGATTTCTATCGAGGGAACTGCTCGCCTTCGTACTGTTGCCTTCGGCTCACCACGCGGCCGACGGAACGACCCGTCGGTCGCCCGAGCGGATTCCCGAAGGAGCGAACACGCAATGGCGCGTAACCCGAAGCAGACGGCCAGCGAGGCGGACGGCGTCACCTACCGTCGCGCCAAGACCTGGGAGATCGCGTTCTCCCAGATGAACAACGGCTCGGCGATGATCTTCTACGTCCTCGTCGGCCTCATGAGCTACCTGCAGAACGCCGGATACGGCATCGCCGTCGCCGCGGCGGGCCTCATCTTGACGCTCACGCGCGTGTTCGATGGACTCATCGACCCGCTGCTGGCGCTGCTCATCGAGAAGGTGAACTTCCGATTCGGCAAGCTCCGCTTCTTCATGCTCGGCGGATGGCTCATCCGCTCGCTCGCCATCCTCATGCTGTTCGTCTGGGGCTCTGACACGGGCCTCGGCGCGGTGTTCTTCATCGCGATCTACGTGGTCTACATCATCGGTTCGTCGATGAACGACATCGCCGGTCAGATGACGGGGCCGGTGCTCACGAACGATCCGCGACAGCGGCCGACCGTGCAGGTCTGGTCGACGGTGTACGCCTACTTCGTGCCCGCGATCTTCTCGATCCTCTCGACGGTGGTGTTCCTCCCGCGCCACGGCAACCAGTTCACCGTCGAGATGCTGAGCGAGACCGCGCTCACCTACGTCGCCTGCTCGCTCGTGTTCCAGATCCTCGCATGCATCGGCGTCGCCCGGATCGACAAGCCCGAGAACTTCGCACACCTCGAGGTCGACCGCGCCAAGGCGGACGTCTCGATGCGCGACATGTGGAACCTCCTCACGAAGAACGGTCCGTTCCAGCGCTACCTGATCAGCGGGGCCTCCGACAAGCTCGCCCAGGTCGTGAAGTCGCAGGCCGTGATCGGCACGCTGATGTGGGGCATCCTGCTCGGCAACATGCAGCTCGGCTCGGTGCTCGGACTGATCGCGATCCTTCCGGGCATCGTGTTCGCGATCTTCGGCGCCCGGTACACCGGCAAGCACGGCTCGAAGGCAGCGACCGTGACCTGGACGTGGATCTGCCTGATCCTCGCCGTGCTGCTGACCGTGTTCTGCCTGGTCGTCGACATGGGCTCGATCCTCGGCAACCTGGCACTCACGATCGGATTCTTCCTCGTGTACCTGCTCCTGAACGGTGCCTCGATGGTGGTCACCGTGGCGTCCGGCGCCATGCGCGCGGACGTCATCGACTACGAGCTCGACCGGTCGGGCAAGTTCCTCCCGGCCACAGTGACCGCGACGTACAACATCGTCGACCAGATCATCTCGTCGCTCGGCGCGGCGCTCGCGCTCGGCGCCGTCGCCCTCATCGGCTTCACGACGGTCATGCCCCAACCGACCGACAGCCCGTCGACGCCGATCCTGGTGATGAGTCTGCTGCTCTTCTTCGGCCTGCCGATCCTCGGCTGGGCATGCACGCTCATCGCGATGCGGGGCTACAAGCTCGATCGCATCGAGATGATCGAAGTGCAGAAGCGCGTCGGCGAGCGCAAGGCCGCCTCGCAGGGTGCGGAGGCTGAGGGCGAGGCAGTGCCCGCCTGACGAAGCGCCGACGTCGGGGGCCGCGGATCCGATCTGATCAGCGGCCCTCGTGCGTGTCAGGCCGTGTGGGCCTCGCGATAGGCGGTCGGCGTCATGCCGTGCGCATCTCGGAACACCTTCACGAAGTAGTTCGCGTCGTCGTAGCCGACGAACAGCGCGATATCGCGCACGCTCTGCGTCGTCGTGGCCAGCAACCGGGCCGCACGCTCTGCCCGCTGCTGGGCCGTGTACGCGACGATGGTCATGCCGGTCGCCGACTTGAAGCGGCGAGCGAGCGTGGACGCGGACACCCCGAGTCGGTCCGCGAGCTCTGTCGTCGAGACCTGGCTGCTGAGGTGCAGGTCGATCTCGTCGGCGACTCGGCGCACCAGTGGCGGATACTCGCGCTGGTTGTGGCGTCGGACGTGCCGGCAGAAGTCGGTGACCATCTGCGCGGTGAACGCGGCGGACCGCTTCGGATCGGCGGAATGGCCGAGACGATGCAGGCGCTGTGCGTACTCCTGAGAGATCGCGTCGACGGTCACCGGCGGCAAGCCGCCGCGCTGCGCCGCCACCCGGGCCATGATGCGCAGGATGGTCGTGCCGAGGAACGGCGTGTTGAGGTAGCTGATGGTCTGCGGCATCCGCCCCATGCGTTGCAGGGCGGCCAGCGCGCGTTCGGATGATCCTTCCGCGACCGCGTCCATGAATTCCCGTTCGAGTCGGTACCGCTCCTCGATCACCGTGAATGCGGCTGATTGCGGGGCCTCACGGACCCCCGGGGCGATCGTTCCGCCTTCGGCCTCGACTTCGCGAAGGCTGCCGAGCGCGTCCTCGCCGCCGCCGGCGCGGAGCACGCTCGCAGCTCCGCGGTAGACGTACTCGGCATCCACGATCGGGTATCTGGTGCGGTAGAGCTTGTAGATCTGGAGGTGGGCGCTGGGGACGCCCAACCGACTCAAGGTCTCTTCGGCGACACCCGGATGCATGGGCTCGTGCGTGTACGGGCCGATGACGAGCAGGCGATCGCCCCAACGGACGAGCGAGATGGCCATGCCGAGCGGCTCTCGGATCTCATGTACGACCTGCCGATCCATGTCGCGCACGAACCCTCGGAGCACCGACGCGGTGAAGGCGGGCTGGATGCGAGGGTCGAGGCAGTGCGCCGACTCGAACGCGTCGAGTGCCGGCGCAATGTCCGTCGTGAGCTCGATCGGACAGCTCAGGACCTCGGCCACTGCGGCCGCGATGGGTGCGAGCGCGTCCTGTGCCCGTTCCTGTGCCTGTTCCTGTGCCTGTTCCTGTGCCCGTGCCTGTTCATGCGACCTTGTCATGGGGGCCTCAGTTCGTGTGGATCGTGCGGGGGCCGGAGAATCCGCTGAATCAGTGCTGATTCTGCGTGATCAGTTCTATCACGCGCCGTTCCGTCGTTCATATCGTGGTGGGGTCCAGCCGGCGTGCGCCGGTGCACTCACGTCGAAGGAGACTCCCATGACGCAGCCCGCTGCCCCTGACGCCCGACGGGCCACGTCGCTCAACGCGGGGTGGGCGTTCGCACCTGTCGAGCTGTCGACGGACTCGCACTGGTCGGACGTCGCCGCAGCGGGGGAGCACGTCGTGCTGCCGCACACGTGGAACGCGATCGACGGGCAGGCGGGCGGCGACTACCGCCGCGGCCGTTCGACGTACGCACGCGTGATCGAGGCGGAAGCGCCCGACGTCGAGACCTGGATCGAGTTCGCGGGCGTGAACTCGTCGGCCGAGGTGTACCTGGACGGCCGCTTCCTCGCGAGCCACGACGGCGGCTACTCGACCTTCCGCGTGAACGTGACGGACGGGCTCGCGGACGGCGCGGGCACGCTCGTCGTCATCGTGGACAACGCGAAGAACGAGCGGGTGTACCCGCAGCAGGCCGACTTCACCTTCTACGGCGGCATCTACCGCGAGGTGCGCCAGATCACCGTCGGGCGCGAACACTTCGCGCTCGACGGCCACGGCGGCCCGGGGGTCATCGTCACCCCGCGTCTCGACGGCGAACGTGCCGAGGTCGCGCTCAGCGCGGCGGTGGCCTCGACTTCGGGCGGATCGGCGACCGGTGTGCGGTTCACCGTCGACGCCGAGGCGACCGTCACCGTGCCGATCCTCGATGGTGAAGCGAACGCGTCGCTCGCGATCGAGCACGTCCGCCGTTGGCACGGCCTGCGCGACCCGCACCTGTACACGGCCCGAGCCGAACTCCTTGCCTGCGACGTCGTGCTCGATGTCGTCGAACTGCGGTTCGGCTGCCGCGAGTTCGCGGTCGATCCCCAGCGCGGGTTCTTCCTGAACGGCGAGAAGTACCCGCTGCGCGGTGTCTCCCGCCACCAGGACTTCGAGGGCGTCGGAAACGCGATCACCGAGGAGATCAAGCAGGGCGACCTCGCATTGATCCGGGAGCTCGGTGCGACCACCGTGCGCCTCGCGCACTACCAGCACGACCAGCGCTTCTACGACCTTTGCGACGAAGCGGGCCTCGTGGTGTGGGCCGAGATCCCGCAGATCACCGTGTTCCTCCCCGGAGCGACCGACAACGCCCGCGACCAGCTCACCGAGCTGATCGTGCAGAACCGCCACCACGCGAGCATCATCTCGTGGGGCCTGTCGAACGAGATCACTCTCGCTGGTTCCGGCGACGACGTGGTCGCCGCCCACCGCGAACTGAACGACCTCGCCCACGAGCTCGACCCGACCCGCCTGACCGCGATGGCGAACCTCTTCCTCCTCGAGACCGACCACCCGCTGGTCGGTCTGCCCGACGTCATGTCGTACAACCTCTACTTCGGCTGGTACGTCGGCGAGGCCGCCGACAACGACACCTGGCTCGACGACTTCCACGCGGCCAACCCCGAGATCGCGATCGGCCTGGCCGAGTACGGCGCGGACGCGAACGCGCAGTTCCAATCCGTCGCTCCCGAGAAGGGCGACTACACCGAGAGCTATCAGGCGCTTTACCACGAGCACATGGTCGGCATGATCGAGGCGCGGCCGTGGCTCTGGGCCACGCACGTCTGGAACCTCGCCGACTTCGGATCGGCCGGACGTGACGAGGGCGGCGTCGCGGGCCGCAACCAGAAGGGACTCGTGTCGTTCGACCGGTCGCTGAAGAAGGACGCGTTCTACGTGTACAAGGCGGCATGGTCGAGCGAACCGTTCGTGCACGTCGCAGGTCGTCGGCGCGAAGAACGGGCCGAGGATGTCACCGAGGTGATCGTGTACTCGAACCAGGAGCGGGTCGTGCTGTCGGTCGACGGCGTCGAGGTCGGGGCCGTCGAGGGCCGCCGAGTCTTCCGCTTCCAGGTGCCGTTGACCGGCGAGCACGAGGTCACCGCCCGCTCGGGCGCATCGACCGACACGATCACGCTGCGCAAGGTCGACGAGGTCTCCGCCGCAAGCGTGATGCCCACCACGAGCATCGCAAATTGGTTCGACGAGGCCGAGTTGCCCAGTCCCGCCGGGTATTTCTCCGTGCGCGACTCGCTCGGCGACATCAAGCAGTCCGAGGACGGCGCGCGCGTCATCGCCTCGGTGATGGAAGCCGTCGCGACGAGCCGCGGCGAGGTCGGCCACGGCGTGGAGATCCCGCCGGCGATGCAGGCCATCGTCGACCGCATGAGCGTCGAGAAGCTCATCAAGCAGGCCGGCGGCGTGTCCATCGAGCACGTCGCCGCCTTGAACGCCCAGCTCAACCTCATCGCCAAGTGACGCCGATGCCAGACCCGCACCTCCGAGATCCTGCACGGCTGCTGCCGGCCGACCCGTCGACCAGGGCGATCGCGCTCGACCTGTACGCGCGCGTGGCGGACAGCCCGATCATCTCGCCGCACGGCCACGTGCCGCCGTCGTTGCTGCTGGCCGACGAGCCGTACACCGACCCGGTCGCCCTGCTGCTCACCGGCGACCACTACGTGACCCGGCTGCTGCACGCCGCAGGCGTCGACCTCGCCGACCTGGTCGTGGAGGAAGACGCCGGGCGCGACGCGCGCACGGTCTGGCGCACGCTCGCCGCGCACTGGCACCGGTTCGCCGGCACGGCGTCGGGCTATTGGATCGAGGAGGAGCTCGACGGAGTCTTCGGCATCACGACCCGGCTCGGGCCAGACACGGCGGATGCAATCTACGACGAGATCGCCGCCGCCCTCGTGCGTCCGGAGTTCCGACCGCGTGCGCTCTTCGAGCGGTTCGGCATCGAGTTCCTGGCGACCACCGACGACCCGCTCGACGATCTGTCCGAGCACGCCGCGCTCGCGGCATCCGACCTTCCCGGGCGGGTGGTGCCCACGTTCCGGCCGGATCGGTACCTCGATCCGGATGCGGTCGGGTTCGCCGGCAACGTCGAGCGCCTGCTCGCCGCGACCGATCGCGCCGGCGACTTCGCCGGCTACCTCGGCGCGCTCGAGGACCGGCGGGCGCACTTCATCCGGCACGGCGCGGTCTCGACCGACCATGGCGTCGAGGAGCTGCACACGGTCGATCTCGACGCGGGGGAGGGCGAGCGCCTGTTCCAGGCCGTGGTCGCCGGTACGGCCGACTCGGCTGAGCGGCGCGCGTTCCGCGGGCACATGCTCGTGCAGATGGCGCGCATGAGCGTCGACGACGGGCTCGTGATGACGATCCACCCGGGCGTGCTCCGGAACCACTCGACCGGCACGCACGCCCGGTTCGGACCCGACACCGGACACGACATCCCCGTCGCGACCGAGTTCACGCGCGGCATCCGTCCGCTGCTCGAACGCTATGGCCTCGAGCGGGACTTCCACCTCGTGCTCTTCGCCGTCGACGAGACCACGTACTCCCGCGAACTCGCACCGCTCGCCGGGTTCTACCCGAGCGTGTACCTCGGCGCACCGTGGTGGTTCCTCGACGCGCCCGACGCGATCGCCCGCCACCGGGCCGCTGTGACCGAGACCGCGGGCTTCTACCGGTCGAGCGGGTTCATCGACGACACGCGCGCGTTCCTCTCGATCCCAGCACGCCACGACACGGCCCGCCGCGTCGACGCCGCGTTCCTCGCGCGACTGGTCGTCGAGGGAAGAGTCCGAATGGATGCCGCGGAGCGCGTCATCGACGACCTGGTCGACGCCATTCCCCGAGAGGTCTTCACGCTGTGACCGCCGCAACCGACGCCGGTGTACGCCTCTCACGACCCGCGGTGGGACTCCCGACGCCACCCGAGCGGATCGTGCACCTCGGCCTCGGCGCATTCCACCGCGCACACCAGGCCTGGTACACCGCGCGCGCATCGAACGCCGCCGAATGGGGGATCGTCGCGTTCACCGGCCGCAGCCGTGATCTCGTCGACCGGCTGAGCCCGCAGGACGGCCTGTTCACCCTCGTCGAGCGGGCCGCCGACGGCGACCGATTCGATCTCATCCCGTCGATCGTGCGAGTCGAAGCGGGCGACGACGTGCCCGCGTTCGTCGCGGCCGTCGCCGACCCGCAGGTCGCGATCCTGACGCTCACGATCACCGAGGCCGGCTACCGGCTCGCCCCCGGTGGTTCGCCGGACCTCGACGATCCGGCCGTGGCATCCGATGTAGACCTGCTGCACCGTGCGCTGACGGGCGTCGCGCCCGACGACACGACCAACGGCGCTCGGCCCTCGACCGCGCTCGGTCGTGTGCTGCTGGCGCTCGACGCGCGGCGTCGCGCGGGCGCGGGCCCGATCGCGCTCGTCTCGTGCGACAACCTGCCCGACAACGGCGGCCTCGTGCGGCGCGCGCTGACCGACCTCGCCGGCCGCATCTCGCCAGATCTCGCGGAGTGGTTGGGGGAGTCGGTCTCGGTGGTCTCGACCTCGATCGACCGCATCACCCCGGCGATCGACGCCCATGTCGAGTCCCACGCCGTGCTCGAGGCGACCGGATGGCTCGATGACGCGCCGGTCGTGACCGAGCCGTTCTCCGACTGGGTGCTCTCGGGGAAGTTCCCCGCGGGCCGACCAGATTGGGAATCGGCCGGCGCGAGGTTCGTCGACGAGATCGCCCCGTGGGAGAACCGCAAGCTCTGGATGCTGAACGGTGCGCACACCGTGCTCGCGACGTTGGGCCAGACCCGAGGGCACACCGTCGTGTCGACCGCGATCGACGACCAGCTCTGTCGTGACCTCGTCGAAGCGCTCTGGGACGACGATGCCCGGCAGCTGCCCGATTTCGACCTCGCCGACTACCGGGCTGCGCTCCTCGAGCGGTTCCGCAACCCGCGCATCGAGCACCGCCTCGCGCAGATCGCGCTGGACTCGACCACGAAGGCGCGCCTGCGCATCGTGCCGGTCGCGCTCGGCGAACGCGCCGCCGGACGCGATGCGACCGGGTGTGCCGCCGCCATCGCCGCCTGGATGCTCGGCGTGCGGGCCGGCACGGCCCCGATGCCCGACGGGATCGAGCCCGCCGCGATCGTCGACCTCGACGCATCCGCCCGGAAGGCCCTGATCGGAGCGCTCGACAGGCGGCTCGCGGAGGACGTCGGCTTCGCCCCACACGTCGCCGACGCGATCACCGCGCTCGAGACATCCTGACCCCCCAATCCAGCTCACCCACGATCCACGGAGCAACACCATGAGCATGATCATCGACAAGGCCGACGTCATCGTCACCAGCCCCGACCGCAACTTCGTGACCCTGAAGATCACGACGGCAGACGGCCTGACCGGCCTCGGCGACGCGACCCTGAACGGGCGCGAGCTCGCGGTCGTCGCCTACCTGCAGGAGCACGTCGTGCCGCTGCTGATCGGCAGCGACGCGTCGAAGATCGAGGACACCTGGCAGTTCCTCTACCGCTCGGCGTACTGGCGCCGCGGCCCGGTCACGATGGCCGCGATCGCCGCCGTCGACATGGCGCTCTGGGACATCAAGGGCAAGGCGGCAGGGATGCCCGTCTACCAGCTGCTCGGCGGAGCCTCGCGCACCGGGCTCCTGGCGTACGGGCATGCGTCGGGCAAGGAGCTGCCGGAGCTGTTCGACTCGGTGCGCCAGCACCTCGAGGAGGGCTACCGGGCGATCCGCATCCAGACCGGCGTGCCCGGGCTGAAGGCGATCTACGGCATCGCCTCGCAGTCGGCCGACACCGGTGGCGGCGAGGCCCGCTACGACCACGAGCCCGCGCGCCGCGGTGCGAAGCCCGTGCAGGAGGACTGGGACACCCGCGCGTACCTGCGTCATCTGCCCGGCGTCTTCGAGGCGGTCCGCAACGAGTTCGGCCCCGACATCCCGCTGCTGCACGACGGCCACCACCGGATGACCCCGCTGCAGGCGGCGAAGCTCGGCAAATCGCTCGAGCCGTACGACCTGTTCTGGCTCGAGGACTGCACGCCCGCCGAGAACCAGGAGGCGCTCCGTCTCGTGCGCCAGCACACCACGACGCCGCTCGCGATCGGCGAGATCTTCAACACGATCTGGGACTTCAAGGACCTGATCCGCGACCAGCAGATCGACTACGTACGCGGCGCGGTCACGCACATGGGCGGCATCAGCCCGTTGAAGAAGACGCTCGAGTACGCGGCGATGTACCAGGTGAAATCCGGCATGCACGGTCCGACCGACATCTCGCCCGTCGGTATGGCCGCCGCGATGCACCTCGGCCTGTCGATCCACAACTTCGGCATCCAGGAGTACATGCAGCACGGCACGAAGACCGATCAGGTCTTCGAGCAGTCCTTCACGTGGCAGGACGGCCTGCTGCACCCGGGCGACACGCCGGGCCTCGGCGTCGAGCTCAACCTCGATGAAGCGGGCACGTACCCGTACGCGCAGGCTTACCTGCCGTACAACCGGCTCGCCGACGGCACCGTCCACGACTGGTGAGATCCATGGATGCCGCGGTCGGCACCGACTCGCCGCCCGCAGTGGTCGTGATGGGCGTGGCAGGAGCCGGTAAGTCGACCCTCGCGATCGCGCTTGCCGAACGGCTTGGCGCGGTGTTCGTCGAGGCTGACGATCTGCACTCCGCGGAGGCGAAGGCGCAGATGGCCGCCGGCATCCCGCTCACCGACGAAGACCGGTGGCCCTGGCTTGCCCGCGTCGCCGCCCGCGCGCGCGACGAGCACGCCGACCGGCATCCGGTCGTGGTCTCGTGCTCTGCGCTGAAGCGCTCGTACCGTGAGTTCCTCACCCGCGTCAGCGAGACGGGGCTCGCGTTCGTGCACGTGCACGGCTCCGAAACCCAGCTCGCCGAACGCATCGGGCAGCGCACCGGCCACTTCATGCCCGCGACGATGCTCGCCTCGCAGATCGCCACGCTGGAGCCTCTCGCCGACGACGAGCACGGATTCGTGGTGGATCTCGAACTCGCGCTCGGTGACGCCGCCGACCGTGCGCTCGACTTTCTCAGGAGGAACGCATGACGCGATGGGCCGTACTCGGAACCGGCATGATCTCGCACCAGTTCGTGCCCGACCTGCAGGCGGTGTTCGGCGACGGCAGCGTGGTCGCCGTCTGGGGCCGTGACGAGGCACGCACCGCGGCGTTCGCCGAGCGGCACGGAATCGCCGCCGGCACGACGGGTCTGACCGAGGTATTGCGGCGCGACGACGTCGACGCCGTCTACATCGCGACGCCGATCGCCACCCACGCGCTGATTGCGCTCGAGGCGATCGCCGCCGGCAAGCACGTGCTCATCGAGAAGCCGATGGCCTCCAACGCCGCCGAGATCGCACAGATCTTCGACGCCGCCGACGCCGCAGGCGTGTTCGCGATGGAAGCGATGTGGATGAAGTTCAACCCGTTGCACGTCGGCCTGGTCGAGCGCGTGCGGGCGGGCCTCACGGGGGAGCCTCGCAACATCTCGGCGACGTTCGGCATGCCGACGCCGCCGACCGGGCGCGCCTGGGCTGCCGAGCGCGGCGACAGCGCCGTGCTCGACCGAGGGATCTACGGCGTGACACTCGCGCAGTGGGTGCTCGGCGAGCCGATCGCGGTCGACGCCTCCGGAGTCGTCGCAGACGGAACCGACCTCGAGGCTCGCGCCACGCTCACCTTCACGGGCGGGGCGCGGGCGGACGTGGCGTGCTCGGCGATCGGCTTCCTCGATCAGTCAGCGACGATCAGCGGCACGCTCGGGTGGATCACGATCGAGCCGATGTTCTGGGCCGGCACCGCCGCGCGAGTCCACGCAGGCTCGGTCGAGGCGATCATGCGCTCGCCCGAGCTGGTCGTGCATCCCCGGGAAGGCTCGGGATTCCGGCCGATGCTGCGTGCGGTCGCCGAGGCTCTCGCGGCCGGGGACCGGCAGGTCGCCCGACACGACCGTGCGGCGACCCTCGCTGTGGCGCGAACGCTCGACGTGATCCGCGAGCGTGTCCTCGCTTCGGAACATGCCGACGCGATCGGCGGCTCATCGTCGCGGCGCTGACGTAACGCTCGTGAGAGGCCCCATCGACTTCCGTCCCGGGTTGAAAAAGAGCGATAGTCGAGCTGGTTCAGTGACCGATGCGGTGATCGAACTCGCCCAGCACCGGCGACCGCATATTCACCACATTTCGATCGGAGACGCGCCCAGACGGGCCCAGACGAAGCCGGGTAGTCTGGAGGAGTTCGAGAACGATGCACGAGAAGATCCTGATCAGCCCCAGATCAGTCGAGGTATGGCCAGCGGTCCGGGAAGCCCTGAAAGCGCAGTCGGCTCCCATCGGTCACGGGTTCAAGTCCCGTCCGCCCTACCGTATTTCGACTTGATCATCCGTTGGGAATGCCGTGAACGCGCCAGCTGCTCCCCTGGAGCAATGCATCCTCGACGAGGGTATGGAGGACCTAATCCCACTGCCCGAAATCGTCCAGACGGTCGGGATGCGTGGGCTCTCTAAGTCACCTTTGCTCGTCAGCGAGGTGGCCGCCGCGATTGGAGCGCTCGTCCGCCAGGGCCGGATCCAAGTCTGGGCGGGGCAATGGCCAGCTGAGCCCGAATTCGTCGCGAGGCCTCTGGCTGAATCGCTGGTCGAGGATCTCGGCCAATATCAGTTCAACAGCCCAAGTGACCTGTCGCGACGGGTCTACTACGTGAACGTTGACAATCTCTACGTCAAGGACGGTGCCTGATGCGCCGCTTCGTGGGTGTCCCCGTCCGGGTGATTGAGTCCCCCGGCGTTTCTGGAGACTGACTTCCTTGGAAGGATCGTCTTCATGGCACGTCCCAGTAAGTACCCGCGCGAAGTTCGTGAGCGCGCTGTCCGGATGGTCGTCGAGGTGCGGCCGGATTATCCGAGCGAGTATCAGGCGATGACAGCGGTCGCCGGGATGCTCGGCATCGGTTCGCCTGAGACGGTGCGGACCTGGATGCGCCGGCAGCAGGTCAACGCGGGCGTGCGGCCTGGGCTCACGACGGACGCGCAGGCCGAGCTCAAGGGGACTGCTGAAGGTCTTGGTGACTCTTTGACCTGCCCCACAGTTTGGTTACCGTTCAGCGTGTGGCGATCAGGCGTGGGATGGATGGTAGGCCCGAGCATAGTTCGTATTCGATCGGGGTGAGGTAGCCGACTGCCGAGTGGCGTCGGCGGCGGTTGTAGAAAATCTCGATGTACTCGAAGATCGCGTTCGCGAGTTCGACGCCGGTGGCCCACTTCTTTCGGTTGAGCAGTTCGATCAACGGGCGCAGAGCTAAGACGCTCGAACGGCGAACTTACGTCGGAATCTGGCAGTCTTTCGGAAAGCGTTCGCGAGCGCGCCGATAGCGGAGCCGAGGTGGAGGTCGTCAGCACGTGATCGAGTACCCGAAGGGGCACGAGCCCGACTTCTGGAGCCCCACTCTTGAGGTCCAGTCCCATCGTTTCGCGCTCGGCAATACGGCGCGCGCCTCGGCTGGCGATCCGCCGCTGATCGCCATATGCATGAACCCCTCGTACGCGATGAGCTCAGAGGCCGACAAGACGGTGAACCGGCTCATTCAGGCCAGCATCGACAACGGGCATCCGGGCTGGGTGATGCTGAATCTCTATCCCGAGCGGGCGACCAATTCGGCACATCTCACTGCTTACGACGCTGAGCTGTCGGCGGCGAATTGTGCAGCGATTGAGCGTGTCCTCAGGCAGTACCGAGTGAGCGAGGTGCTCGGCGCCTGGGGGCAGCTAAGGCACAGGACGCTGCGTCGAGCAAAGAAGGATGTGTTGGACCTGCTCGAACGCCTCGGCGTCGGACTGTTCACGTTCGACGGGCTGACGGCCAGCAGCGATCCGCGGCACCCGATGCCCCGAGGGAAGCCGCTGCTCATGACTGGCGACCAGCGCTTCCTCAACTGGACTGACCATCGGCTTACTGAAGTGGTCCCATAGCAGCCTGCAGGTATGCTGCAATCAGGCCGTCCACCCTTGGCCGAAGGCCAGTATTCCCTCGTGCAATTGGGGAACGATCTTGGGAGGTGTGACATGGCTGTAATTCGGAAGGTATCGCCGGTTGCACTGCGGCGTGCGGTCATTCGTTCGACTGAGGCATCGGCGAAGCTGGAGAACCGGGTAGTGCCGAATGGGTACGTGGCGTCGGCAGAGGCTCGTCGTTTCGTCGAGGCCGCGAAGGCGCGCGCGATTCGCTCGAGCAAGTGACGTTCGATCCTGGATACGGCGAGACGCCGCTTGATCCGGACGAAGCGGACGCGCTCACCGCTGAGGCTCGAGCGGTGGTCGGAGATCCACCCCTGAGGGCCGCGATATTCGAGCTCGAGCAAGCAATCGAGCAGGCTGTCGCTCTGGACCTCATCAACGCGGTACTGCGCGGCGAACTGGGCGTCGACGATCTGTTGACGCCGGGATTCGTGTTCGACCTGCATGCTCGGTTGTACGGTGCGGTCTGGACATGGGCGGGTCGACCGCATGTTCGGCTGCTCAGTATCGGCGTCGATCCGGCACAGATGCAGGTCGACTTGGACGCGACGTTGGACAATCTCGCGTACAGATGGGCGAACACGAGTGATTGGGATGCTCGTCAGTTCGGCATCGCCGTGCATGCCGAACTCGTCCGTATCCATCCGTTCGTCGATGGAAATGGGCGAGCGACGCGCTTGATCGGTGACCTCATCTATCTCGCCGCGCAGGGTTCGGATTCGCCGCCGGCCGTCTATGACTGGAGCATTGACAAGCGCACGTACGTCGATGTGCTCCGTGTGTTCGATCAGAACCGGGACCCGATCCCGTTGGCGGAGTTCGTTCCGATCATCGTTATCGAGTAGCCCGAACGGCACGAACAGCGTGAGGTGGCACAAAGCCATCAGTTCGTCGGTGCGACCGAGGGCCGGGATTCATCCGTCGACGTCTATCCAACGTCACGCGCTTCGGATGAAGCGAGACTCAGATCGACCCGCCGGCGATGACGCGCAGCCTCGCGTGCCGTTCAGGACGCTCGGCCGTGTCGGCGTGGCCGGTGATTGTGAGGATGCCGTGGATCGCGGCCTCGGCGGCGATCTCGAGGTCGTAGTCGATGGTCGTGAGCGGCGGCAGCGTGAGCCGGCCGAGCGTGGTGTGGTCCATGCCGATGAGGGCGAGGTCTTCTGGAACCTGCCAGCCGCGACGAGTTGCCGCTGAGAGCAGCGCGGTGGCGACGTCGTCGTTGTAGCAGGCCACGGCGAAGCCGGTGCCGCCGAGTTCGTCGAGGGCGCGTTCGGCGTCGTCGGGGGTCACGTCGAGCCCGACCGACCCAGGATCGGGCAGCCCGGCTTCGCGGCACGCCTCGCGGAGCCCGTCTTCGCGGTCGGCGCCGAATGGGTCTTGACGGGCGTCGGCCAGGTGGGCGAACGCGAGTCGCCGGTGGCCGTGGGCGATGAGCGTGCGCCCCTGCAGGAGCCCGATGGCGTGGTTGTAGTCGAAGAAGTTCGTCGCGCTCGGGTCGAGGCCGGTCACCCCCCGGTCGCCGATGAGTGCGCGCTCCTCGTCGGTGAAACGGGTGAGCGAGAACACCGCGGCGGGCTTCATGCTCGCGATGACGCGCCCGAGCGAGGCGGTCGACGGCGTCGAAAGTCGCAGCACGAGCGTGAGGCCGTGTGCTGCGAGTTCGTCGGTCATGCGGCTGAAGAAGTCCTGCAGTGTGGCGCCGAACGTGGTGTGGGGGATCAGCGCGATGACGAAGTCGCTCGATCCGCGCGCGAGGGTGCGGCCCGCGGATGACGGTTCGTAGCCGAGTTCGCGCGCGGCCCGGTTCACGCGGTCGCGGGTGGCCTCGGCGAACCGCTGGCCGCGGCCGTTCAGGATCTGGCTGACCGTAGCGCGCGAGACGCCGGCGTGCCTGGCGACGTCTTCGCTGGTGGTGATCATGCGGAGAAGCCTATCGCGGTTGACGCGCGTAACCGAGGAACGCCGGCGAACCGGCATCCGAGTGTCGACATGGTGTTGACGCGCGTTACTAGGTGTGCTTTACTCCTGACGTAACGCGCGATACCTGATCGGTCGGATCCGGTCGCCGCATCACCCGCCGATGAAGTTGGAGCCCCTCGATGACCAGCACCGAGACCGTGACCGCCCCGGATCGCGTCGACCCATCGCGGGTGGCGTTCAACACGGGTTGGAGCTTCCGCACGAAGGTGACCGCGTTCCAAGAGCTCGGCGGCGCCGGCGCATCCGACTGGACCGAGGTGCTGCTGCCGCACGACGCGCTCATCGGCACCGAGCGTTCGGCCGACGCGCCCCGCGGCGACACCACGGCGTACTTCGCCGGCGGCTCGTTCGAGTACCGCAAGCGCTTCACCGTTCCGGCCGAGGCGCGCGGCTCCCGCATGCTGCTCGAGTTCGACGGCGTGTACCGCGACGCGATGGTGTTCGTGAACGGCGCCCTCGCCGGGCAGCACGCCTTCGGCACCTCGCGCTTCGCCGTGCGCATCGACCCCTATGTGGAGTTCGGCGCCGAGAACGAGGTTCGCGTCGAGTGCCGCACCCACCTCGACAGCCGCTGGTACGCCGGCGCCGGCATCCACCGCGACGTGCACCTGATCACCAAGGCGCCGCTGCACATCGCCCACGACGGCGTTCGCGTGACGACCCCGGATGTCGACGCGGACCGTGCGATCGTCGAGATCGCCGTCACGGTCGAGAACGACAGCCCGGTCACCACGACGGTGCGCCTGAGCGCTGCCGTCATCGAGGAGGACATCGCCGAGGTCGCCTCGGGCAGCACGCCGGTCACCCTCCTGCCCGGTGAGCGCCAGGTCGCGCGGCTGCGCCTCCCGGTCGCGAGCCCTGCGCTCTGGAGCGTCGAGGACCCGTCGCTGTACGCGCTGCGCCTGCAGCTCGCCGAGATCGGCGGGGCGGATGCCGCGGGCGCGACGGTGCTCGACGAGGAGCGGGTGAGCTTCGGCATCCGCACCCTGCAGCTCGATCCGCAGCAGGGACTGCGCATCAACGGGCGCGAGGTGAAGCTGCGCGGCGCGTGCATCCACTCCGACAACGGCCCGCTCGGCGCCGTCTCGATCGCCCGCGCCGAGGAGCGCCGGGTGCAGGCGCTGAAGGATGCCGGGTTCAATGCGATCCGCAGCGCGCACAACCCCGCCAGCAGCGCGCTGCTCGCGGCCTGCGACCGTCTCGGCATGCTCGTCATGGACGAGAGCTTCGACATGTGGACCTTCGGCAAGAGCGACTTCGACACCGCGTCGGACTTCGCGCAGTGGTGGGAGCGCGACCTCGAGGCGCTCGTCGCCAAGGACTTCAACCACCCGAGCGTCATCATGTACTCGATCGGCAACGAGATCCCCGAGACGGGCAACCGCTTCGGCGCAATGATCGGGCGCAGGCTGGCCGAGAAGATCCGCTCGCTCGACGACACCCGGTACCTCACCAACGGCATCAACGGGTTCGTCTCGATGCTCGACACGATCATCCCGATGATGCAGGCGAACCGGGCCGCGGCGGCCGACGCCGGACCCGCGGGCGTGAACGGCATGATGGCCGGGTTCGGGCAGATGATGAGCCGTATCCAGGCCTCGCCGCAGGCGACCGAACGCATCGAGGAGTCGTTCGCCGTGCTCGACATCGCCGGCATGAACTACGGCGACGCCCGCTACGAGCTCGACCGAGAGCTGTTCCCGAACCGCATCATCGTGGGCGCCGAGACCTGGCCGACCGACATCGACAAGAACTGGGCGCTCGTCACGGCGAACAGCCACGTGCTCGGCGACTTCACCTGGACCGGCTGGGACTACCTCGGCGAGACCGGCATCGGCGTCGTCAAGTACGACGACGACGGCGCCCGCGGACAGGCGTCGTTCGCGACCGGCTTCCCGGGCCTGACCGCCTGGTGCGGCGACCTCGACATCACCGGCTTCCGCCGGCCCGCGTCGTACTACCGCGAGATCGTGTTCGGCCTGCGCACCGAGCCCTACATCGCCGTGCAGCGACCCGAACACCATGGCAAGGACATCGCCGTGGCCACGCCCTGGGCCTGGACCGACTCGATCGGCAGCTGGTCATGGGCCGGCTTCGAGGGCCGACCCATCCACGTCGAGGTCTACGCCGACGCCGACGAGGTCGAGCTGCTGCTCGACGGCGAGACCCTCGGCCGCGCGACGGTGGGGGAGTCGCGCAAGTACCGCGCCGACTTCGAGACGGTCTACCGGCCGGGCGAGCTCGTCGCCGTCGCCTCCCGCGACGGCGTCGAGATCGGCCGCACCTCGCTCGCCGCGGCATCCGCGACCCTCGGCCTGCGCGTGACCGCCGACCGCACAGACCTGCGCGCCGACGGCACCGACCTCGCCTACCTCGCGATCGAACTGACCGACGAGCCCGGCACCGTGCACGCGACCCGCGACCGCACCGTCACCGTGACGGTCGACGGCCCCGCCGTGCTCGCGCTCGGCAGCGGCGCACCGATCACCGAGGAGGGCTTCACCGCCCCGCAGCACCGCACCTTCGACGGGCGGGCCCTCGCGATCATCCGTCCCACCGGCGCCGGCGAGATCACCGTCACCGTCACGGCAGACGGGTGCGCACCGGCATCCGTCGCCCTGAGCGTGGACTAGCGCCCGCTCGGATCAGCACACCACACCAGACCCCGCACCACCCTGACAAAGGAGTCCCACCATGAACAACGACCTCGACACCGGCGCCCCCCAGCCGGGCGGCGATCCGCTGGGCGCCGCGCTCGCCGACGCCGAGGGCGGTCCCCTCGGCAAGATGGTCGACCCCGGCGAGCCCGTCTTCACCGACGTGACCGCGACCGGCTCGATGATCGTGCGCGAGCCCGTGAGCGCCGGATACATCTGGCTGATGATCCTCGCCACCTTCGGCGGGTTCGCAGCCCTCGTCGCCCCGATCGGGCTCTCGCTCGCCCTGCGCGTGCAGCAGCTCGCACCCGACAACGTCGAGTACCTGGGGTACGTCGTCGGCGCCGGCGCCGCGGTTGCCGCGATCTCGGCACCGCTCACCGGCATGTGGAGCGACCGGACCCGCACGCGCTTCGGCCGCCGCCGGCCGTTCTCGCTGATCGGCGCGCTCGTGGGGCTCGCGGGCCTCGCGTTCATCGCGTGGGCGCCGTCGATCCCGCTCGTCATCGTCGGCTGGATGATCGCCCAGCTCGGCTGGGGCACCGCCCTCAACTCGCTGATCCTCTCGCAGGCCGACCGCCTGCCTGAGGCGCAGCGCGGCAAGGTCGCCGGCCTCAGCGGCGTCGTGCAGATGATCGCGTCGGTCGCCGGCGTCGGCGTCGCCAGCGCATTCATCGGCAGCGACTACCTCGTGTTCCTCGTGCCCGGAGCGATCGGACTGTTCTTCTTCGTGCTGTGGACGCTGCTCGTGAAAGAGCCGAGCAGCGTCGACCTGCCCGCCCCCGCGAAGCTCAGCATCGGCAAGGTGCTCGCCAACATGGTGTTCAACCCGCGCAAGCACCCCGACTTCGCGTGGAACTGGCTCGGCCGCCTGTTCTTCAATTTCGGCGTCACGTTCGCGACCACGTTCACCACCGTCTTCTTCGCCGCCCGCCTCTCGGACAGCGGCAAGGTGGCCGACGTCGGGTCGCTCATCGTCATCCTTTCGCTCGCCGGCGTCGTCGCGACCGCGGGCGGCGCCATGCTCGGCGGATTCCTTTCCGACAAGCTCCGCCGTCGACGCATCTTCGTGCTGCTCGCCGGTCTCGCGTTCACCGCTGGCGCGATCATCATGGCCGTCGGCGGCACGAACGCCGGCCTGCTCATCGGCGGCTCGGTCATCACGAGCATCGGCCTCGGCGTCTTCTCGGCGGTCGACCAGGCGATCGTGCTCGATGTGCTGCCCGAGCGCGACACCGATGCCGGCCGGTTCGTGGGCATCAACGTCTACTCCACGTCGATCGCCCAGGCGCTCGCTCCGATCGTCGCCGTGCCGCTGCTGCTCATCGGGGCCGAGGGCGCCGACCGGAACTACGCGCTGCTGTTCATCGTCGCCTCGGCGTGCACGCTCATCGGCGGCAACATCATCATGATCTTCGTGCGCACCGCGAAGTAGGCGAGCGGATGCCGCGGGGCGGCCGTCCCCGACGAGACGGCCGCCCGCGGCATCCGAACTCCGCATCGATCCTCTCCTCCATACGAAAGGCTTGAATCGCATGACCCGCTTCCCGACCCCGTTCCTCTGGGGCGCTGCAACGGCCCCGCACCAGATCGAGGGCAACAACCTCAACAGCGACTGGTGGGCGCGCGAGGGCCTGATGCCCGGGATGGAGCCGAGCGGCGACGCCGTCGACGGCTACCACCGATACGCGGAGGACATCGGCCTGCTCGCGGACGCCGGCCTGACCGCCTACCGCTTCGGCCTCGAGTGGGCGCGGATCGAGCCGCGCGAGGGGCAGTTCTCGAACGCGGAGCTCGCGCACTACCGTCGCATGATCGACGCGTGCCTCGACGCGGGCGTGACGCCGGTCGTCACGCTCAACCACTTCAGCGTGCCGCGCTGGTTCGCCGAGGCGGGCGGATGGTCGGCGCCCGAGTCGGCGGAGCGGTTCGCCGCCTACGTGGCCCGGGTGACCGACATCCTCGACGGGGTCGAGTGGATCGTCACGATCAACGAGCCGAACATGATGGCGATGATGGTCATGCTCCAGGAGGCGGCGCGTGCCGGACAGATGTCGGAGTGGCAGAGCCCGACCGTCGGTTCCGACGGCGCCGAGCCGTCGCGCGACGCGATCGCGCAGAACCTGCCCGTGCCGAAGCCCGAGTACGCCGCGCCGTTCATCGCCGCTCACCGCGCGGCGCGCGCCGTCCTGCGCGAGCGCACGACGGCCAAGGTCGGCTGGTCGATCGCGAACGGCGCCTTCTGGGCGGAGCCGGAGCACGCGGCGAAGCTCGCCCAGGTGCGCCGCGACTACGAGGACCTCTACCTCGAGGCATCCGCGGGCGACGACTTCGTCGGCGTGCAGTCGTACTCGACCCAGGAGGTCGACGGGAACGGGCTCGTCCCGCACCCGCCGCACCCCGACAACACGCTCGTCGGCACCGCCTACCGCCCCGACGCACTCGGCATCGCCGTGCGCTACGCCGCGGAGGTCACCGGACTGCCGGTGCTCGTCACCGAGAACGGCATCGCGACCGCCGACGACGCGCGTCGGATCGCCTACACGACCGCCGCCCTCGAGGGCCTCGCCGACGCGATCGCCGACGGTGTCGACGTGCGCGGCTACCTGCACTGGTCGCTGCTCGACAACTACGAGTGGGGCCACTGGGGACCGACCTTCGGGCTGATCGCGGCCGACCGCACGACCTTCGTCCGCACGCCGAAGCCCAGCCTCGCGTGGCTCGGCGGCATCGCCAGCAGCAACGGGGCCGACCTGGCGGAGCGGTCATGACCGTGCAGCGCTGGGCCGCGATCGGCGCCGGCACGATCTCGCGCAGCGTCGTGCCCGACCTGCAGTCCTGCGGGGGCGCCGAGGTCGTCGTCGTGCAGAGCCGCGACGCCGCGAAGGCGGCGGCGTTCGCCGAGGAGTTCGGCATCCCGGCCTCCACGGGCGACTACGACGCGGTGCTCGCCGACCCCGGGATCGACGCGATCTACCTGGCGACCCCGTTCGCGACGCACCACGCGATGACCCGTGCGGCACTGCTCGCCGGCAAGCACGTGCTCGTCGAGAAGCCCATGACGATGAACGCCGCCGAGGCGGCCGACCTGTTCGCGCTCGCCGCGGAGCGGGGCCTCTTCCTCATGGAGGCCATGTGGATGAAGTTCAGTCCCGTCTTCGTCCGCCTACAAGAGGAGCTCGCGAACGGCACGATCGGCGAGCCCCGCAACCTGCGGGCGACCTTCGGCATCCCGTTCCCGAACACCGACGGCGCGAGCAGCAAGTGGGATGTCGCACGCAGCGGCGGCGCCCTGCTCGACCAGGGCATCTACCCGATCACGCTCGCCCACTCGGTGTTCGGCGAGCCGGTCTCGGTGCACGCCGCCGGAACGGTGCGCGACGACGGGCTCGACGTCGCCGAGCACTTCACGCTCGAGTACGCCGACGGGCGGTACGCCCAGTGCGCGAGCTCGATGTCGGAGTTCGCCGAGCTCACGGCGTCCGTCGGCGGGCCGACGGGGTGGCTCACGTTGACGCCGCCGTTCTGGGCGACCACCGACCTCGAGGTGCACGCCGGCGGCATGCGCCAGATCTTCCGGACGCCCGACCTCGTCGAGTTCCCGCGCGAGGGCAGCGGCTACGTGCCGATGCTGCGCGCGGTCATCGCCGCCATCGCGGAGGGCACGACCGAGCACCCCGTGCACACCGCAGCCGACACGCTCGCCGTGTTCCGCACGATCGACGAGATCTTCGCGCAGATCCGCTGACGCGCCGACGCAGTCGCACTGACGCAGATCCGCCGACGCGCACCCACTCCGCCCCGACCGACGACGAACGAGAGAACCGAGACCATGACCGACATCGCCACCCTCCCCTACCGCGATGCCACGCTGCCCGTGGCCGAGCGCGTCGACGACCTGCTCTCGCGCCTCAGCCTCGAGGAGAAGGCCGGGCAGCTGACCCAGTACTTCTACTTCGGCTCGGCCGGCGAACTGCCCGCCGACTTCGACATCGATTCGGTGCCGCCCGAGCACCAGGCGTTCATCCGCCAGCCGCAGATGGTCGAGGCCGCGATCGCGAACGGCACGGCCGGCTCGGCGCTGTTCGTCACGAACGCGGCGACGGCGAACCGGCTGCAGCGCCTGGCGGTCGAGCAGACTCAGCACGGCATCCCGCTGATCTTCGGGTTCGACGTGATCCATGGGCTCCGCACGATCTTCCCGGTGCCGATCGCGCAGGCCGCGTCGTGGAACCCGGCGTCGATCGAGGCCGCGCAGGCGGTCGCCGCCCGGGAGGCCCGCGCGCTCGGCATCCACTGGAGCTTCGCGCCCATGATCGACGTCGCCCGCGACCCGCGCTGGGGCCGCATCATCGAGGGGGCGGGCGAAGACCCGTACCTCGGCTCGACGGTCGCGGCCGCGCAGGTGCGCGGCTTCCAGGGCGACCTCGGGCCCGAGCGCGTGCTCGCCACGCCCAAGCACTTCGCGGGCTACGGGGCCGCGCGCGGCGGCCGCGACTACGACGACGCCGAGATCTCCGACTCCGAACTCCGCAACGTCTACCTCCCGCCGTTCCAGGCTGCGATCGACGCGGGCGCCGCGACCGTCATGAGCGCCTACATGGACCTCAACGGCGTGCCCGCCAGCGGCAACCCGTGGCTGCTCACCCGGGTGCTGCGCGATGAGATGGGGTTCGACGGGTTCGTGGTCTCCGATGCGAACGCGGTCAAGTCGCTCGAGACCCAGCACTTCGCGGCGTCGGCGACGGATGCCGCGGCTCGCGCCGCCTCGTCGGGCCTCGACATGGAGATGTGCATGTTCGACCCGGCCTTCGGCACCCTGCCGGATGCCGTCGCGCAGGGGCTCGTCGACGAGGCCGTGCTCGACGCCGCCGTGCGACGCGTGCTCGAGGCCAAGTTCCGCCTCGGCCTCTTCGAGCGGCCGTACGTCGAGGAAGGCGCCGTGGAGGCCGTGCTCGACGCGCCGTCGCATCGCGACCTGGCGCAGTCCGCCGCCGAGCAGACCGCCGTGCTGCTGAAGAACGAGGCCGCGGCGCTACCGCTGGACGCGGCCGGGCTCGGCTCGATTGCCGTCATCGGACAGCTCGCCGACAGCAAGCGCGACACGCTCGGTCCGTGGGTGTTCGTGCACGACACCGCCGAGACGGTGAGCATCGTCGAGGGCATTCGGGCCCGGGTCGGCGACTCGGCGCGGGTCGAGCATGCGGCCGGCGCCGGCATCCCTTCGCGCGTGTTCCCGTCGATGTTCGACCGGCAGGACCCGACCGTCGTGAACACGCCGGCCGACTACGATGACGACGCCGAGATCGAGCGCGCCGTGGCCGTCGCGGCCGAGGCCGACGTGGCCGTGGTCGTCGTGGGCGAGCGTCAGAACCAGATCGGCGAGAACGCGTCGCGCTCGTCGCTCGACCTGCCGGGCCGGCAGCTCGAGCAGCTCCAGCGCATCGCCGCGACCGGCACCCCGGTCGTGCTCGTCGTGATGTCTGGGCGCCCCCTCGACCTGCGCTGGGCCGACGCGAACGTGCCGGCCATCCTGCAGGCCTGGTACCCGGGCACCCGCGGTGGTGACGCCGTCGCGGCCGTGCTCTTCGGCGACACCTCGCCCGCCGGGCGCCTGCCCTTCACCTGGCCCCGCCACGTCGGCCAGGTGCCGATGGTATACACGCACCTGCGCACGTTCGAGCCCCAGAACCAGGGCAAGCGCTACTGGGACGAGGAGTCCACCCCGCTCTATCCCTTCGGCCACGGCCTGAGCTACGCGAGCTTCGCCTACGACGCACTGCGCCTCGACCGCGACGAGATCGCCGTCGGCGAGACCGCGACCGTGTCCGTCGACGTCACGAACACGTCCGGCCGCGAGGCCGACGAGGTCGTGCAGCTCTACATCCACCAGCGGTACGGCACCTCCTCGCGTCCAGTGCGCGAACTCAAGGGCTTCGAACGCGTCACCCTCGCCGCAGGAGAGACCCGCACTGTCACCTTCGACCTCGGCCCCGCCGAGCTCCGCTACTGGAGCGCGGCGACCCGCGACTGGGTGCAGGACCCCACCACGCTCGACGTCTGGGTCGGCGGCAGCTCGACGGCCGACCTCGCCGCCGTGCTGACGGTCGCCGCGGCATCCGACCCCCGATGACCGAGCGAGGAGACGCCGAGATGACGAACGAACAGCAGACCGCACCGACCGAGCAGACCGAGCAGACCGTGCAGGCCGACCAGGCAGAGCAGACCGAGCGGCAGACCGCGATCCGGCCCGGGCAAGTCTGGCTCGACACCAAGGGCGAACGCATCCAGGCGCACGGCGGCTCGATCTTCACTCTGCCCGACGGCACCTTCGTCTGGTACGGCGAGAACAAGGAGCACACGACCCCCGGCAGCGGCAACTGGCACTGGGGCGTGCGCGCGTACACCTCGACCGACCTCGTGAACTGGGACGACCGCGGGCTGATCATCCCGCCCGTGCTCGACGACCCGGCGTCGCCGCTGCATCCGGCGCAGAAGATGGACCGCCCGCACATCCTCTTCAACGAAGCGACGGGCAAGTACGTCTGCTGGCTGAAGATCATGGGCGAAGACGAGCAGGCGACCCAGGCCTCCACCGTGCTCGTCGCCGACGACCTGCTCGGCCCCTACGAGATCGTGCGCACGGGCCTGCGCCCCCTCGGCATGGACGCCGGCGACTTCGACCTCACGGTCGACCCGGCCGACGGCACCGCGTACTACGTCTTCGAGAAGGTGCACACCGACGTCGTCGTCGCCGAGCTCACCGACGACTACACGGATGTCTCGGGGCAGCACAGCGTGCACTTCCACCACTCCGGGCCGCCGTTCAACCGCGAGGCCCCCGCGCACTTCACGCGCGACGGCCGGCATTACCTCGTGACCTCGAGCACGACCGGGTACTTCCCCAACCCGTCGGAGTTCGCGAGCGCCGACGGGATGCACGGGCCGTGGACCGTGCTCGGCGACGCCCACCCCGGCGACGAGACGCGCACGTCGTACCGGTCGCAGATCAGCTCGGTCTTCAAGCACCCCGGCAAGCAGGACCTCTACATCGCGCTCGCCGACCGCTGGCTGCCCGAGCTCCCCGACGACCTGCCGAACGTGTTCGACGCGATCGCCGCACGCATGCAGGGCGCCCCTCGCCCGCCCGGCGCCGAGAACCTCGCGGCCGTCATGTCGCTCGCCAGCGGCGAGAACACGGCGATCGCCGACTACGTGTGGCTGCCGATCCGCTTCGACGGCGACATCCCGACCATCGAGTGGCTCGACGAGTGGAGCCCGGAGGACTACGCATGAAGGCCGTGAGACTGCGCACCGAGTACCTCGACCGGCCGCTCGGGCTCGGCATCCTGCGCCCGCGCCTGTCGTGGAACTGCGAGGGCGGCCTCGAGCAGACCGCCTACCGTGTGCAGGCGACGCGCGACGGCGAGACGGTGTGGGACTCCGGCAGGGTCGACTCGAACCGCATGGCGCACATCGCGTACGAGGGCGCCGAGCTCACGAGCCGCGACCGCGTCGAGTGGTCGGTCACGCTCTGGGACGAGACGGATGCCGCGGGCGAGCCGTCGTCGACGTGGTTCGAGCTCGGGCTGCTCGCCCCGCAGGACTGGACGGCGACCTGGATCGCGGGCGACGTGAAGCTCAAGAAGCACGCGCGGCATCCGGTCGACTGCTTCCGCACGGGATTCCGCACGCGCGGGCCGGTGGCCCGAGCACGCCTCTACGCCACGGCCTGCGGTGTCTACGACGCTCACCTGAACGGGCAGCGGGTGGGGGAGTTCCGGCTCGCGCCGGGCAGCACCGACTACCGGAAGCGCCTGCAATATCAGACGTACGACGTCACCGAACTGCTGGCGACCGAGGAGCAGGGCGCGAACCGGCTCGAGTTCCGGCTCGCGGACGGGTGGTACCGCGGATCGGTCGGCGCCTACGGCCCGACGAACGTGTTCGGCCGCCAGACGAAGCTGCTGGCTCAACTCGAGATCACCTACGCCGACGGCCGGCGCGAGGTCGTGGGTACCGATGGCTCGTTCGCGTGGAGCAACGACGGCCCGCTGCGGTTCGCCGACCTCAAGGACGGCGAGATCGTCGACGCGAACCTCGCGCCGACCTACGCGGGCAGGGCCCGCGTGGCGAAGCCCGGGCTCGTGCCGACGGCCTCCGACAACGTCGAGCCGCGTGAGCAGGAGGTGTTCACGCCCACGCTCATCACGACCCCGTCCGGTGCGCGCATGCTCGACTTCGGGCAGAACATCGCCGGATTCGTCGGCTTTTCCGTGACCGCGGAGCAGGGGCAGCGCATCGTGCTGCGCATGGGCGAGATCCTCGACGATGCGGGCGAGTTCACGCAGGCGAACTTTCAGCTCGACAAGCCGATCGGCGAGTTCGGGCGGGCCGCCGAACTGCTGCTCATGTCGCAGAAGCAGCGGCTCATCCGCGGCGAGTTGCAGCCGACGCCCAAGCAGGAGGTCGACTTCACCTGCGCGCAGGGTGAGAACCGCTACCAGACGGAGTTCGCGGTGTTCGGGTTCCGCTACGCGCTCATCGAGACTGACATAGTGTTCGAGGCATCCGACTTCCGTGCGATCGCCGTGTACTCCGACCTGGAGCAGACCGGCGGGTTCGAGTGCTCGAACCCGGCCGTGAACCGGTTCCTCGAGAACACCCGGTGGAGCATGAAGGGCAACTTTCTCGACGTGCCCACCGACTGCCCGACGCGCGAGCGCCTCGGGTGGACCGGTGATGCGCAGGTGTTCTTCGACACCGCCGCATCGCTGATGGACGTCGCGAGCTTCTATCGCAAGTGGCTGCGCGACCTCGCCGACAACCAGGCGAAGTCGGGCAAGGTCGCCGCGGTCGTGCCGTACAACGGCGTCGCGATGATGTACGACGCGACGGGCGGTTCGGTCGGATGGGCGGATGCCGCGGTGCTCGTGCCGTACCGATTCTGGAAGCGCTACGGCGACGAGCAGCTCATCCGCGAGTTCTACCCGATGATGCGCGCGTACGCGAACTACATGATCGGTCGCACGGGTCACAAGAACCGCGCGGCAGCCCGCGCCAATCCGTACAACCGGTACGTGTACGAGAAGGGACTGCACCTCGGCGAGTGGCTCGAACCGGCCGAGTTCCACGACCCCGTGACCGCCGGGTCGCAGCCGACGCGGCCCGAGGAGGCGACCGCCTACCTGCACTACACGATGGCCCACCTCGCCGAGGTCGCGACCGCGCTCGGCGAGACCTCCGATGCTGCGCTCTTCACCGAGTACGCCGACGGGGCGAAGCAGGCCTACGCGCACCTCTTCCTCGCCGAGGGCACGATCGACACCGACCGGCAGGCGAAGCTCGTGCGCCCGCTCGCGCTCGGGCTGGTCGAGGGCGAGGGAGACGGCGAGGTGCGCGGGCGCCTCGAGGCTCGACTCGTACAGGCCGTCGAGAGCCGCGGGTACACGATCGGCACCGGCTTCCTCTCGACCCCGTTCGTCCTGCCCGTGCTGACCGAGGCCGGGCGGGCGGATGTCGCGTACCGCATGCTCGAGAACACGCAGGCGCCGAGCTGGCTCGCCGAGGTGGAGGCCGGCGCGACCACCGTCTGGGAGCACTGGGAGGGCAGCGAGAGCCACAACCACTACTCGCCGGGAGCGGTCTGCCAGTGGCTCTTCGACACCGTCGCAGGCATCCGAGTGGCGGGCGAGCGGCACTTCACGATCGCGCCCGTGCCCGGCGGCACGCTCACGCACGCCTCCGCGCGGTACGCGAGCCCCTCGGGCGAGGTGCGCAGCGCATGGGAGCTCGTCGACGGCGAGCTGCTCGTGACGGTCGCCGTGCCCCCGAATACGACCGCCGACATCAGTCTGCCGAACGGAGAGGTGCACGCGGTCGGCGCGGGCACGTTCGAGTATCGAATCGCCCGGGCCGAAACGGCGCCAGCGAGTATCGAATGAGGACCGTCTCGTTGTGATTTTCGCGGTCGGAGTGCTCCCTCCACGTGTCGTCGATCCCGCGCCTCCGACCTGAGACGCACGCGATGCCAGAATGCATCCGAGGCTCCTACGCCATGAAAGGCACGGTTCGAATGCGCGAGAGACGCACAGCACTCATCGGGTTCGCGATCATCGCGGCGACGCTCCTGAGCGGGTGCACGACGTCCGCCCCCGTGGAACCGTCAGCGGCGCCGACTGCGAACCCGTCGACCACCCCGACGTCCGAGCCGGACACTGTCGTGGAAGCCGACCCGATCGACTCCGTGACGACATTCGTCGTGCGACCGGAAGGGCTCGAGCTCCGAGACGCGACCGGTGCGGTCGTGTTCGAGCTGGACTACCTCGCCGATACGGCCGCGGCCGTCGCGACCGTCACCGGTGCCCTCGGGTCTGCCCCCGTCGACGAGATGTACAGCGGCGGGAACCATTTCCCGCCTTCGACCGCGCACCGATGGGGTGCGTTCGAACTCCACGAACGCCGATACGTCGACCGGTGGGACTTCGCCGCGTCCGACCCACGCACCCTCGGCCAGCCCGCATGGGGTGTGGTCTTCACCGGACCGCAGACCGCCGACGTGACCCTCAACACCGAGCAGCGCGTGCCCGCCGGAACCGCCTGGGCCGACTTGGAAGCCAACCCCGCCCTCCAACTGAACCCCTCCGGATGCTCGGGCCCGTACCTGGACTTCATCACCCGCGAAGAGACCTGGCCCGACGGCACGGTGTACCAGCAGCGGTACGGCGTCGACTTCGAAGCAGACGAAGGCCGCACGGTCATCGAGGCAGTGCGCGCACCCATCGGGATCTACGACGGGTGTGCGTAGGGTCTGACGCAGAACTCGATCTGCGAAGTGGACCACGTATTGACCATTCATCGCTCCGAGAGCCTCCCAGACGGGCCTATCACGGCAGCCCGGCGTGGTGCCCGCCGATCAGCAGTCGGGGCGGCATCCGCGCTGGTAGAGCGCGTCGACGAGGACCGCGCTGAGATCTTCGGGCTGGGCGGCGGAATACGCCGCACCGCCGGTCGCGGCGGCGATCTGCTGCATCGCGGCGAGATCGGTGTCTGGACCGAAACCGACCATGATCACCGGGACCGGCTCGAGCGGATCATCCTGTTCGTGCAGCTTCGCGAGCAGGGTGGGCAGATCGATGCCGTTCTCGTCCTCGTTCTTGCCGTCGGTGATCAGCAGCACCGAGTTCACCATCTCGGGGTCGTATCCCTCGCGTACCCGCTCGACCGCGGCGAGCGTCGTGTCGTAGAACCCCGTCGCACCGCCGAGCCGCTGGTGCAAGGAGCCGATGATCCCCATGATTCGGTCCGTGTGCGCGCCGTCGGCCAGTGGCGCTATCGGAGCCAGCTCCTCGTAGTCGAGGTCGCCGTTGCGGGTGGTCGAGAAGATCCAGACGCCGAGTTCGACCTCACCGGAGAACTGGCTCATCGCCCCGCCCGCCGCCTGCTGGAACACGTCGATCCGGCGGAGGCCGTTCGCCGCCGGCTCCTCCATCGAGCCCGACACGTCGATCACCGCGAGCATCCGCGAACGCAACGTCATGATGCCCCACAGCCGCAGGATGTCGAGCTGCGCGGCACCGATCTCCTTCGTCTGCTCGGCGGCCGCATACGCGGCTTCGGCGTCGGGGAGCGATGGGCTGATCCCGGCGATCGACAGCACACCCGACCCGTCGACGCGGCGGAGCCCCGCGACATCCATCGGCTGCTTCGCCGCTCGGATCTCGTCCTCGAACTCTCCGATCAGGCTGGATCGCGCGTCGTCCGGGTCATCGGACGGCAGCAGCACGAACGGGTAGTCGAGCAGAACCGACCCGTCGGTGGGGTACTCAGCCACCATCCGGTCGTCGGGATTCTCCATGTTGTGCTCGGCGATCTCGACCTCGGTGAGGATGACCGCCGTCGGAAGGTCGGCGGTCATCGCGGAACCGATCGCCGCCTCCGCGGAGGCGGGGATCTGCTTGCCCAGCGTCATCAATGCCGCCGCGAACTGCCGCGGGTCCTCCGAGGAGGAGACGTTGCGCACCGCATAGAGCGCCGCCACGCTGGCCGCTGAGGACTGCGGGTCGGGCAGGAGCGCGGGAAGCTCTCGGTCGCGCACACGTGCCCAGGTGATCGGGTCGGTTTCGATCGCCTCCGCGTGCGCCTCCGGGACGCCGAGGACCACCGGCGACACCGCGAGCGACCCGTGGTCCTCGATGGCCGGCATGCTCTGCCCCAGGGATCCGGTGAGCGCGGCGAGCCGTTCGAGCCACACGCCGGATCCCGGGATCCACACATCCGCGTCGAACTGCCCGCTTGCGATCGAGGCGACGCTGTCGGACGAGCTCTGCGCCACCACCTCGGCGACCAGGCATCGGCCGGAGTTCGTCGCGACCGGGAGCCGAGAGGCGGTGTACTCGACTGCTCCGGCGATGGACGGGTCGGCGACCACGCGGATCGGGTCGACCTGGTTCTCATCGCACGCGACACGGGTCGCGTGCGGCTCGGCTTCGACTGCGCTCCCGATCCAGACGAACCCGAGCACGAAGACCACGGCGAGGACCGTGATGGACGCCGAGATCCCGAGCACGAGCTTGAGCCTCGATGCTCGTGGGCGTTTCGCAGTTCGGCGTTGCCGCTCGGTCGGGATCCTCGGCGCGGGCGCCGGGGTGCTGTGTCGTCCCACGGGTGCACTCCAATCGGGGGCGACGTGCATCCGTCGCCGGTGGGATGGGGGATGTCTCGCGTTCAGGAACCGCGTCGGGGGAATGCGGGCGTGTTCACGCGCCGCTGATTCCTGCTGCGACCTCGGCGACCTTGCCGCGCAGCCAGCGATGGCCGGCATCTGATTCGTGCGACGGGCTCCACCAGAACGCCTGCTTGATGCCCGGAATCGGGATCGGGCATTCGACGGCCGCGACGTCGCCGCGCAGCTCGAACCGGTCGACCAGCGATTCGGGCACGAAGGCCACCCGGTCGGTGCCGGCCACCATGTCGGGCAGCGTGAGGAAGCTGCGCGTCGTCACCTGCGTCTGCGGGTAGACGCCGAGCACGTGCAGCTCGCGGGTGGCGGCGACGATGGCGGTGCGACCGCTGTAGGTCGTCGCCCACGGCCGGGCCCCGAGCTCGTCGACCGTGAGCGGCGCGTCGGCGGTCTCGGCCGCGACGAGGCACTGCCAGCGATCGGCGAACAGGTCGATGAACTCCACGTGTTCGAGGTAGCCGTGGGGGAGGATGAGCCCGTCGATGTCGCGCAACGAGTCGGGCGCGCTGTCGACGATCGCGTCCTGCACGTGCTCCATGCGCAGCATGACGCCCGGTGCGGTGCGCGAGAGCTCGCGTGCCAGCGATGCGCCGTACACCGCGGCGACGTAGTCGGAGCAGACCAGGCGGAACTCGCGGCTGCTCTCCTCTGGGCGGAACTCGGCCTGGGCGCCGAACACGCGGCTGAGGGAGCTGCTCGCGACGGTGACGGCTTCGAGCAGTTCGACGCCGAGCGGGCTGAGGTCGTACCGGTTGCCCGAGCGCACGAGCAACTCGTCGTTGAAGTGTCGCCGGAGCCGGGAGAGCGCCGCCGAAAGGGCGGGTTGGCTCATGAACAGGCGTTCGGCGGCACGGCTCACACTGCGCTCTTCGAGCAGTGTCTGCAGCGGCACGACCAGATTCAAATCGACCGAGCTCAGCTGCAGTGGCGTGCGACCGGTCTCGGCCGGCGCCTCGTCGGGTACTGCGGGTTCGTTCGTCATCGTTGACGGTACCTCCGGTCGGATCGGTGGTCGGGGTCAGGCTATCGTTCGGTGCTGCGGCGCACGATGAGCTCGGGAGCGAGGCGGATCGCCCGGTGCTCGTGGTCGGGCTCGTCGACCTCGTCGATGAGCAGCTGGGCGCCGATGAAGCCCAGCTCGTCGCCCGGCTGGCTGATCGTGGAGATCGGGATCGGCGCATCCCAGGCGGCCTGGTTGTTGTCGTAGCCGATCACTCCGACCGAGTCGGGCACCGAGATCGCGCCGAACTCGGACATCGCCTGAACGATGCCGGCGGCGAGCAGGTCGGATGCCGCGACGACGCCGTCGATCTCGCCACGCTGCACGCGTTCGGCGAGCCGCCGGCCGACCTGCCAGCCGTCGGCTCGATTGACCCAGGTCGGCGCGATCTCGTCGATGGGGTCAAGGCCGGCCGAGGCGAGCGCACGGCGGAACCCGCGGCGGCGGTCGGCGACGGGCTGGAGGGTGTCGGGGCCGCCGACGAACACGATGCGTCGTCGTCCGGTCTCGAGCAGGTGCGTCGTCGCGAGGTGCCCGCCGGCCTCGTTGTCGATCGACGCGGTGCAGTAGCGGCCGCTGTCGTCGTGGAAGTTCAGCATGACGAGCGGCTGGCCGTGCGCATGGCGCCCGACGATCGCGCGGAAGTGAGAAGCATCGTTGAGGGTGAGCAGCACGCCGCGCACGCGGGTCTCGGCGAAGAGCTCCACGTAGCGGTCTTCGCGCTCGAGCTTGCCGTCGCTGTTGGCGAGCACGACGCTGAGCCCGCGTTCGTCGGCGGCGCGCTCGGCGCCGCGTGCGATGTCGACGAAGAGCGAGTTGCCGAGGTCGGAGAGGATGAGCCCGAACGACCGGGTGCGGCCGGCGGCGAGCGAGCGTGCGGCGCCGTTCGGGATGTAGCCGAGCATGCCGATGGCTCGGTCGATGCGGTCGAGGGTGGGTGCCGCCACGCGCTCGCGATGGTTGAGCGCGTTCGAGACGGTCGCGATCGAGACCCCGGCGAGGGCGGCGACGTCTTTGATGCCCGCCGAAGTGGGCTCCTCGCGCGGCAGTGCGTCTGACATGTGCTGAAGCCTAACCCAACTTGGAGCGCTTCAAGTTCCGCTCTCGCGGCATCCGTCCGCCGAATAGGCGGTATTCGCCTGACGCTGTGCGCGAAAGCCGGTTTCGGCTCGCCGTCGGAAGAGCGACGACCTACGCTCTCGTTGTAGCGCTTCAAACGAGGCCGCATTCAAGGAGGAACTGTGACCACAGCACGTCAGCGGGCGACGAAGCTCGTTCCGCTCATCGCCGCGATCGGCGTCACCGCGTTCGCACTCACCGGCTGCTCGGCCGGCGGCAGCAGCGAGGGCGGCACGACGGCACCCGACAAGTTCAGCTATCTCTCGTTCGCCGAGAACACCTCCATCCAGGACACGCTCACCGCGCTGTCCACGGGTGAGTGCTCCGCCGAGAACGAGGCCCTGCCGCTCGACATCACCACCCAGCCGCAGGCGAGCTACGACCAGCAGCTCCAGCTGCTCGCCGGCCAGGACGCCCTGCCGGTGCTCTTCGCGAGCGGCAACACGCCGCAGGTCGCGAAGGACCTCAACACGGGCGGCAAGCTCGTCGACGTCGAACAGGCGCTGGCCGACCTCGACAAGTCCGACGCGATCATCCCCGCCGCACAGTCGACGATCGACGCCCTGTACGACGGCGAGCAGTACGTGCTGCCCACCGAGTTCAACGTCGAGGGCATCTGGTACAACAAGCAGCTCTTCGCCGAGAACGGCATCGAAGTTCCGACCACGTGGGACGAGCTCGTCGCCGCAGCCGAGAAGCTCAACGCGGCCGGGGTCATCCCGTTCTCGGCCGACGGTCAGGACGGCTGGCCGCTCACGCGCCTCGTCGGCAACTACATCTTCCGCGACCTCGGGCCCGACGCCCTCCAGAAGGTGGCCGACGGCGAGGCGAAGCTGACCGATCCCGAGTACGTGAAGGCCGCTGAAGCCGTCGCCGACCTCGGCGCCAAGGGCTACTTCGGCCCCTCGGTCACGTCGATCGACTACATGACCGCGATGAACCAGTTCCTCACCGGACAGGCCGGCATGTTCTACATGGGCAGCTGGGCGCTCGCGAACTTCAACGACCCGGCGCAGAACCAGATCGGTGCCGAGAACGTCGGCTTCATCCCGTTCCCGACGGTCGAGGGCGGCGCAGGTTCGGCCGACCAGCTCGCCGCCAACGTGGGCGTGCCGCTCGCGCTGTCGAAGTCGACCTACTCGGACGACGTCGCGTCGTGGCTCGGCTGCTTCGCCGACAACTTCGGTTCGAGCTCGCTGCAGAACCAGGGCGTCATCACCGGCTTCAAGGTGAACACGCCCGTCGAGGATCTGCCGCCCCTCACGCAGGAGGTGCAGACGCAGATCGACGCCACCACGCAGAGCGTGCTCTGGTTCGAGGCGCTCTTCAACGCGAAGGCCGCGACGACCAGCCAGACGAACGCGTCGCAGCTGGTCACGGGTGCGATGAGCCCCGAGGACTTCATGAAGGCCGTGCAGGCCGACATCGGCAACTAGTCCGAACCATCGGTGCGCGCATCCCCGCATGCGGGGATGCGCGCACCACCCGAAACGAAAGCTCCCACTGCTGTGAATCGCGTACTTGGTGATTGGCGCGCCGTCACCGTCCTTCTCGGGCCGGCCATGCTGGTCTACACCCTCGTCATGCTGGTGCCCATCTTCTGGTCGCTCGGCTACACGGTCTTCGAGGGCAACCCGATCATCGGGTTCACCTTCGTCGGCTGGGACAACATCCTCCAGCTCTTCACCGACCCGAAGGTCGGCGATGCGCTGCTCTTCACGCTCAAGTACGCGATCGTGCTCACCGTCGGCCAGGTGCTCGTCGGATACGGGCTCAGCCTGCTCTACGTCTTCTGGCTCAAGAAGGCCTCCGGCGTGATCCGCACCCTGGTCTTCTTCCCCGTCGTGCTGCCCACGGTGGCCGTCGCGCTGCTGTTCCAGGCGCTGTTCGCCATCGCCCCGCAGATCGGCCCGGTCAACTCACTGCTCAACTTCTTCGGCGCGGACTCGATCGACTGGTTCGCCTCGGGCGCCACGGCGTTCTGGGTGATCGTCATCATGGACATCTGGCGCTCGATGGGCTTCTACGCGGTGCTGCTGTACGCCGGCCTCGTCGACATCCCCGAGGAGATGTTCGAATCCGCCCGCCTCGACGGCGCATCGGGTTGGAAGCTCGTGCGGCACATCGTGATCCCGCTGTCGCTGCCCGTGCTCTTCTCGTCGATCATCTTCAGCATCAACGGCACGTTGAAGGTCTTCGACTCGGTGCTCGCCCTCACGAACGGCGGACCGGGCAACACCACGACCCCGCTCACGCTGTACATGTACCAGACCTCGTTCACGTACGGCGAGTACGGCTACGGCAGCTCGATCGCGCTGATGCTGACGATCCTCTGCCTGCTCGTGACGCTCTTCATCTTCCGTTCCTCGCGCCGCGACCTCACGAAGGGGTGACCACCGTGTCCCACACTGCACTCGAGACCGTCGCCCGCCCCTCGATCCGCCCGACGGAACCGCAACGGCGCAGCCCGATGCGCTGGGTACGCCGCATTCCCGGCTGGGTCGTCGTGACCCTCCTGCTGGTGGCCGTCGTCTACCCGCTCTTCTGGCTCCTCACCGGCTCGTTCAAGACCCAGAACGAGTTCCTCAACAACCCGACCTGGGCGTTGCCCGAGGACTGGACGAACCTCGACAACTACGTCGAGGCATTCACGACCGGCAACCTCGGCATCTACATCAAGAACAGCATCCTCGCCACCGTGCCGGCGCTCGCGCTGACGATCATCTTCGGCGTCGCGGCCGGCTTCGCGCTCGAGGTCATGGTCTGGAAGGGCCGCGGCACCGTGCTGCTGCTGTTCCTGGCCGGCATCATGGTGCCCGGGCAAATGATTCTGCTGCCGCTGTTCACGATCTACTTCCAGACGGGACTGACCGGCACACTCTGGCCGCTCATCATCACCTACACCGCGATCGGCCTTCCGCTGACCGTGTTCATGATGGCCACGTTCTTCCGCGCGGTGCCGCGCGAGATCTTCGAGGCGGCGACGCTCGACGGCGCGAGCATCTACCGCCAGTTCTGGTCCATCGGGTTCCCGATGGTCAAGAATGCGATCTTCACGGTCGCGCTCGTGCAGTTCTTCTTCATCTGGAACGACCTGCTCATCGCGCTGACGTTCACCAACCGCGACGACCTGCGCACCATCCAGGTCGGCCTGTTGAACTTCACCGGGCAGTTCGGCCAGGTGCAGTACGGCCCGACCTTCGCGGCCGTCTGCGTCAACGTGTTCGGCACGCTCATCATCTACCTGTTCCTGAACCAGCGGGTCATGAAGGGCATGACCGCCGGGGCGGTGAAGGGGTGAACATCCTCGACCTCCGCGTCGAGCACCTCGCAGATCCGCTCGGCGTCGGCACCGCTGCGCCACGGCTCAGCTGGCGGCTCGCCGGCGGTACCCAGATCGCCTACGAGGCGGAGGCCGTCGACCGTGACGGCCGCACCGAGCTCGTGCGCGTCGACAGTGACGACGTGCTGTTCCGGCCCTGGCCGTTCGCCCGGCTGCGCTCGCGCGACGCGGTGCGCGTGCGGGTGCGTGCGCTCGTCGAGGGCGAGCCCGATTTCGGTCCGTGGAGCGAGCCGCTCCGCGTCGAGGCCGGGCTGCTCGATCCGGCCGACTGGCAGGTCGACTGGGTCTCGCCCTCGACCGCTGCGCCGCACGACGGGCCCCGGCCCGCGCACCTGCTCCGCGCCGAGTTCACGGTCGCCGGCGACATCCGCTCGGCTCGCCTCTACGCGACCGCGCACGGCGTGTACGACCTCGAGGTGAACGGCCAGGCGCCCACCGACGAGCTGCTCGCGCCCGGCTGGAGCTCGTACCGGCACCGGCTGCGCTATCGCACGCTCGACGTGACCCCGCAGATGGTCGCCGGCCGCAACACGATCGGCGTGCACCTGGCCGACGGCTGGTACCGCGGGCGCATCGGGTTCAACGGGGGCCTGTGGGACGAATACGGCACGGATGTCGCGGTGCTGATGCAGCTCGAGATCCACGACGAATCGGGCAGGCGGGTCGTTCCGCTCGAGTGGCGCACCGCCGAGAGCGCGGTCATCGCGACCGGCCTCTACGAGGGCGAGCGCCACGACGCGCGCCGCGAGTCGACCGGATGGTCGACGGTGGGCTTCGACGACACCGACTGGCGTGACGCGACCCGCATTCCGCGGGCAGAGTTCGGCGCGACGCTCGAAGCGGCCGGCGGGCCGCCGGTGCGCGTCGTCGAGATCCTTCGGCCCTCGCTCGTGAGCCGATCGGCCGACGGCACGCTGCTGCTCGACGTCGGCCAGAACATCGCCGGCAAGGTGCGCATCACGGCGGCCGCGGAGGCCGGCACCACCGTGCGCATCCGCCACGCCGAGGTGCTCGAGGACGGCGCGCTCGCCACCCGGCCGCTGCGCACGGCGACCTCGGTCGACGAGTACACCTTCGCCGACGGCGAGCGGGTGACCTGGACCCCGCGGTTCACGATCCACGGGTTCCGCTACGTCGAGATCAGCGGCCTGCCAGAGCTCGCCGTCGACGACGTCGAGGCCCTCGTCGTGCACTCCGACATGCGCCGCACCGGATGGTTCGAGACCGACCACCCGCTGCTCGACCGATTCCACGAGAACGTCGTGTGGAGCATGCGCGACAACTTCGTCGACCTGCCCACCGACTGCCCGCAGCGCGACGAGCGCCTCGGCTGGACGGGCGACATCCAGGTCTTCGCGCCGACGGCTTCCTACCTCTACGACGCCTCGGGCGTGCTCGGCAGCTGGCTGCGCGACCTCGCCGCCGAGCAGGCCGAGTTCGGCAGCGTGCCGAACTTCGTGCCGTGGATCGACTGCGGGTTCCCGAGCGACCCGGCCGCGGTCTGGGGCGACGCGGCCGTCATCGTGCCGTGGACCCTGTACCGCCGAACGGGCGACGTGGGCGTGCTGCGCGACCAGTTCGAGAGCATGGGCGCCTGGGTCGATCAGGTCTTCGCGCTCACCGACGGCACCGGTCACTGGAACCGCGGGTTCCAGTTGGGCGACTGGCTCGACCCGGCGGCGCCGCCCGAGCGCCCCGGCGACTCGAAGACCGATCCGTACCTCGTCGCCACCGCGTACCTCGCGCACTCCGCGCGTCTCGTGCGCGAGGCGTCCGCGGTGCTCGGGGAACGGGCCGCGGAAGCGCGGTTCGCGACGATCCACGACGCCGCCGTCACCGCCTTCCGGCGCCACTACGTCGCGCCCTCGGGACGTATCGTGAGCGACACCGTCACGGCCACGGCGATCGCGATCGCATTCGACCTGCTCGAGGACGACTCGCAGCGCGCCGCCGCCGGAGCACGGCTGGCCGAACTCGTCTCAGCGGGCGACTACCTGATCCAGACCGGGTTCACCGGCACCCCGATCGTCTGCGATGCGCTCGCGGCGACCGGGCACCTCGACGACGCGTACCATCTGCTCATGCAGACCGAGGCGCCGTCGTGGCTGTACGCCGTGACGATGGGGGCCACGACGGTCTGGGAGCGTTGGGACAGCCTGCTGCCCGACGGCAGCGTGAACCCGGGGGAGATGACCTCGTTCAACCACTACGCGCTCGGTGCGGTCGCCGACTTCCTGCACCGCGTCGTCGGCGGACTCGAGCCGATCGAGCCCGGCTACCGGCGCGTGCGCATCGCGCCGCGTCCCGGCGGCGGGCTCACGCGGGCCTCCGCACGCCATGACAGCGCGTTCGGCACCATTTCGAGCGCGTGGCGACGAGACGGCGAGCGGATGTCGCTGAGCGTCGTCGTGCCCCCGGGAGTCACCGCCGACGTGGTGCTGCCCGATGCGCTCGGAACGGCCGCGACCGTCGGCGAGGGAACCCACGAGTTCGCGTTCGAGCACCGTTCCGCCGCTGAGGACCCTGCTCGCCCGCGCCGCTGGAACATCCACAATCCCGAGGAGCGACTCCAGATGATCGAAGCGGGTGTGCTGTGAACGGCCTGCCGTCGTCCGCCGCGCCGGCTGAGCCGACCGGGGAGCTCACGCTCTCGGAGGCCGCCTCGCTGCTGTCGGGCGCCGACATGGCCTCGACGAAGGCGCTGCCCGAGCGGGGCATCCCCTCGGTGCTCATGACCGACGGGTCCAACGGCCTCGCCATGAACCTGCCCGACTTCTCGGGCAAGGTGCCGGCGACCTGCTTCCCGACCTCGTCGGCGCTCGCGGCGACCTGGGATCCGGCGCTCGTCGGCCAGGTCGCCGGCGCGATCGCCCGCGAGGCGTCTGCAGCCGGTGCAGACGTGTTGCTGAGCCCCGGCATGAACCTCAAGCGCTCGCCGCTCGGCGGCCGCAACTTCGAGTACTACAGCGAAGATCCGCTGCTCACCGGCGAACTCGCGGTCGGCTTCGTCGAGGGCGTCCAGGGCGAGGGCGTCGGCGCGTGCGTCAAGCACTTCGTGGCGAACAACCAGGAGACCGATCGGATGCGCGTGAGCGCCGACGTGTCGGAGCGGGCGCTCCGCGAGCTCTACCTCCGGGCGTTCGAGGAGGTCGTGACCCGGGCGAAGCCGTGGCTCGTCATGGCCTCGTACAACCGGGTGAACGGCACCTACGTCTCCGAGGACGAACGCCTGCTCACCGGCATCCTGCGCGAGGAATGGGGCTTCGACGGCGTCGTGGTCTCGGACTGGGGCGCCGTCGACGACCGCGTCCGCGCGCTGCGCGCAGGCCTCGACCTCGAGATGCCGTCGACCTCGGGCGCGTCCGACGCGCAGGTCGTCGCGGCCGTCGACGCCGGAACGCTCGACGCCGACGTCGTGCACCGATCGGCACGACGCGTCGCCGACCTCGCCGTCCGCGCCGCGGCATCCGGAACCCACCGCGGCGAGTCGAGCACGACCGCTCCGTCGGCCGCGGATCTCGCCATCACGGCGGCCGAGCGCTCGACGGTGCTGCTTCGCAACGAGCACGGCGTGCTGCCGCTCGCACCGACGGCAGGCGTCGCGGTCATCGGCGCGTACGCGAGCGCGCCGCGGTTCCAGGGCGGCGGCAGCGCGGGCGTGCAGCCGAAGCAGCCGGCCGGATCCATCGTGGACGCCGTCGGCGCCAGGCACGCCGGAACCGTCGAGTACGCGCCCGGCTACGCGGACGACGGGCTCACCCGGGATCCGGCGCTGCTCGAGCAGGCCGTCTCCGTCGCGGCGGCCGCGGACGTCGCGATCGTCGTCGTCGGCTCGCCCGAGTCGGCCGAGAGCGAGGGGTACGACCGCGCCGATCTCGGCCTGCCCGAGGCCCAGAACGAACTCGTCGCCGCGGTCGCCGCGGCCGCGCGCAGCACGGTCGTCGTCGTCATCTCGGGCGGGCCGGTGCGCACCGAGGCGTGGCGCACGAGCGTCGACGCGATCGTCTCGACCGGGCTCGCCGGGCAGGGCGTGTCGCTCGGACTGGCGTCGATCCTCGTCGGCGACGCCGACCCCGGCGGGCGTCTGGCCGAGACGTGGCCGCGCGAGCTCGCCGACACCCCCAGCTTCCTGAGCTTCCCCGGCGAGGGCGGGCACAGCGCGTACGGCGAGGGCATCTTCGTCGGATACCGCGGGCACGATCGCACCGGCGGCGAGGTCGCGTTCCCGTTCGGCCACGGTCTGTCGTATGGCGAGACACGATTCGAGGATCTCGCGGTCTCGCCGTCCGCGAGCGGGTGGAGCGTCGAGGTGACGGTCGTCAACGTCTCCGAACGCGCCGCCCGCGAGGTCGTGCAGCTCTACGTCGAGGCACCCGACCACGCCGCGCGCCGCGCGCCGCGCGCCCTCGTCGGGTTCGCCGCCGTGGCGGTCGCACCCGGTCAGACCACGCGCGTGCGCATCGAGGTGCCGCGACGCGCGCTCGAACGTTGGGACGAGGCGGCTGCGTGCTGGACGCTCGACTCCGGCGCCCACACGATCGTCGCCGCGCGGTCCTCGCGCGATGCCGTGCTCCGTCACGAGATCGACGTCGTCGGCGATGACCTGCGGATGCCGCTGACAGCCGACTCGACCCTGGTCGAGTGGCTGGAGCATCCAGCCGTCGGCCCCGCCCTGATCGCTGCCGTGACCGAAGCCGACCCGAGCGGGCGCACGACCGGCATGCTGACCAACCCGATGGCCGTGCTCATGATCGGCGGGCTGCCGATCCATCGGCTCGCTGTCGACGCCGGCAACGCGCTCACGCTCGATCTGCTCGACCGGGTCGCGGGTTCGCAGACGGACTGACCCATGGCGCGCGGGTCGGAGGGGCGATCGAGCCTGAGCAGGCAGCTCCAGCTCTTGGATGCGTTCAGCGTCGATCATCCGTACCTCACGGCGTCGGAGGTCGCCCGACGAAGCGGGGTCCCGATGTCGACCACGCACGCCCTGCTCGCCGACCTCGAACGCAACGAACTCGTCGAGCGGCTGCCCGATCGCACGTTCCGACTCGGAGTGCGGCTCTGGGAGCTGGCCTCGCGCACGCCGGGCGTGCTCGGGCTGCGCGAGCTCGCGCTCCCGCACCTCGTCGACCTGCATGCCGAGGTCGGCCAGCACGTGCAGCTCGGGGTGCTGAACGGCGGCGACGCGGTGTTCCTCGAACGCCTGTCGAGCCGTGACGCGGTCGTCAACGTGACGGTCGTGGGCGGGCGGCTGCCCGCGCACGCCTCCGCCGTCGGGCTCGTGCTGGTGGCGTTCGCGGACACGGCGGTACAGGACGCGGTCCTCGCCGGCCCGCTCGAGCGATTCACCGACCGGACGATCGTCGACCCTGCGGCGCTTCGGCGAACCCTGCACGAGGTGCGCACCACCGGATTCGCCCTCGGCAACGGCTACGTCCATGCCGACGCGCGGGGACTCGCGGTGCCGATCACCGGTGCCGCGGGCGAGGTCGTCGCCGCCCTCGGCGTCGTCGTGCCGAACGACGACGCACCGTGGGAGCCGCTGCGCGAACGGCTTCGGCGCACCGCCGACGCGATTGCGGTCGACCTGCGACGCGCGTCGCTCCCACAGTCCGACCCCGAAGCGAGCCCGGGCGGGCGCTACCGCGCGCTCGTGCACTCGTCCGACGAGTCGATGGCCTATCTGGCGAAGACGCGACCGACCCCTCGCGCGCGCGGCTGAGGCATCCGGTTTCCCGTTCAAATGGAAGACGCGGCCACGGCCGGGTCGCCGCGCCTAGCGTGATCGCAGCACAGTCGAAGACGACGAGGAGACGCTGCGATGACCGTTCGCGAAGATGCGATGGACCGTCGGGTCGTGAACGATGATGCGGCCGGCGCCGTGATCATCGAGGCCACCCGCATGGTCACCGATCGCGTGGTGCACCTCACCCTGCGCCGAGCCGACGGCGAGCGCCTTCCCGATTGGACGCCCGGATCTCACATCGACCTCGTGCTGGCCGACGGCACCACGCGGCAGTACTCGCTGCTCGGCGACCCGCGTGACGCCTACCACTACGAGATCGCGGTGCTTCGCGAGCCGGGCGGCCGCGGCGGATCGCGCTTCGTGCACGACGTGCTCAAGGCGGGCGATGCCGTGGACGTCGGAGGGCCGCGCAACAACTTCCGCCTCGCGCCCTCGCCGCGGTACCGCTTCATCGCCGGCGGAATCGGCATCACGCCGATGCTGCCGATGCTGCGGGCCGCCGCCGAGATGGGCGCCGAATGGGAGCTGCTGTACCTCGGGCGGTCGCTGACGTCGATGCCCTTCGCCGACGACCTGCGCGACGAGCACGGCGAGCGCGTACGGGTGCACACGTCCGAGAACGGGCGTCTCGACGTCGCGGCTTGGATCGGCGCCTTCGACCCCGGCGTCAAGGTCTACACCTGCGGACCGGTGTCGCTGATCGACGCGGTCGTCGAGGCCACCGCAGCCTGGCGGCCCGGCTGGTCGAGGGTCGAGCGGTTCGAGGCATCCGACCTCGGCGACGCCGCACGCACCACCGCTTTCGAGGTGGAGGTCGACGGAACCGGTCGCAGCATCACCGTCGAACCCGGCGTCGCCGTCGCCACTGCGCTGCGCGAGGCCGGCTTCGACCTGCTCACCTCCTGCTCGCGCGGCGTCTGCGGCACCTGCGAGACCGATGTCGTCGGCGGCGACCCAGATCACCGTGACGCGATCCTCGACGACGCCGAACGCGCCGCAGGCAACTGTTTCTTCCCCTGCGTGTCCAGGTCGAAGAGCGACCGCTTGGTGATCGCGCTCTGAGCCGCCCCGCATTCACCCATCTCGACGAAGAGAGCCATCGATGACGATCATCAGCCCCGCACCCACCCTGATCCCGACCACCGATGAGGATCCGTTCAGCGAGGCCGTGCTCGCCGATCCGCTGCCGTTCCAGCACCGGCTCCGCGAGGCCGGCGAGGTCGTGCTGCTCGAGCGGTACGGCGTCTACGCCATGGGACGCTACGACACCGTCCGGTCGGCGCTGCTCGACTGGCAGGGCTTCGAGTCTTCGGCGGGCGTCGGAATCACCGACTTCCGGGCCGAGACGCCGTGGCGCCCGCCGAGCCTGCTGCTCGAAGCCGACCCGCCGCACCACAATGCGCCGCGCTCGGTGCTCGCAAAGATCCTCGGACCGCGCGAGCTCCGCACCATGGCGCCCCGCTGGCAGGCCGACGCCGAGACGCTCGTCGACGAGGTGCTCTCGCGCGGCACCGAGTTCGACGCCGTCGCGTCCTTCGCAGAGGCGTTCCCGCTGCGCGTGTTCCCCGACGCGGTCGGCATCCCTGAAGCGGGGCGCGAGCACCTGCTGCCGTACGGCGACCACCTCTTCAACACCTTCGGACCCGAGAACTTCCTCGTCGAGCACGGCGCGCCCCGCATCGCGGAACACTCCGCCTGGGTGAACGAGCAGTGCGCGCGCGATCACATCAGCCCGGGCGGATTCGGCGACGCGATCTGGGCGGCCGCCGACCGCGGCGACCTCACCGTCGAGCAGGCACCGCTCGTGGTGCGCTCTCTGCTCTCGGCCGGCGTCGACACCACCGTGCACGCGATCGGCGCGGTGCTGCACGCGTTCGCGACGCACCCCGACCAGTGGGCCAGGCTGCGCGAAGAGCCAGCGCTCGCCCGGGTGGCCTTCGACGAGGCGATCCGCCTCGAGGCCCCCGTGCAGACGTTCTTCCGCACGACGACCCGGGAGATCGAGCTCGGCGGGGTGCGCATCCCCGAACGCCGCAAGATCCTCATGTTCCTGGGCTCCGCGAACGCCGACCCCAGGCATTGGAACGATCCGCAGCGTTTCGACCTCTCGCGCGATCCCTCGGGCCACGTCGGATTCGGCATGGGCATCCACCAGTGCGTCGGGCAGCACGTAGCCAGGCTCGAAGCCGTTTCGCTGGTCACCGCGCTCGCGCGACGGGTCGAATCGATCGAGCTCACGGCCGAGCCCGTTCGCCACCTCAACAACACGCTCCGCGCCTGGAAGACCATGCCCATGCGGGTGCGGCTCGCATGAGCGCGGCAGCAGCGCGCGAGACGCAGGCCGTTCCGGCTCCGATCGTCCGCCTGAACGAGGTCGGCATCTCGTTCCGGGGCGTTCGCGCACTCGACGGCATCTCGTTCGACGTGCCGCAGGGTGGGGTCACCGCCGTCATCGGACCGAACGGCGCCGGCAAGACCACGCTGTTCAACTGCATCAGCGGCATCTATCGGCACGAGGGCGAGATCGAACTGGCCGGGTCGCCGATCAGGCACCTGCGCGCTCATCAGCGCGCGAGCGCCGGGATCGCGAGGACCTTCCAGACGCCGACCCTGCTCGATGACGAAGACGTGTTCGCCAACGTGCTCGTCGGGACCCACGCATGGACCACGACCGGCTTCACCGGGGTGCTGATCGGCACGCCGCGGGCCCGCCGTGAGGAACGGGAAGCCCGCGATGTCGCCTGGCACCACCTCACCGCGGTGGGCCTCGCCTCGCTCGCGGACCGCCCTGCGGGCGCGCTCGCGCACGCGGATCGGCGTCGGGTGGAGATCGCGAGGGCTCTGGCGGCACAGCCGCGGATCCTCATGCTCGACGAACCCGCGGCCGGTCTCAGCGGGACGGAATCCGACGAACTCATCGAACTCGTGCGCGAGCAGGGTCAGGCGACGGGAATGACGAGCCTGCTCGTCGAACATGATGTCGCGCTCGTCATGCGCACCGCGTCCTGGATCGCGGTGCTCGACGCGGGCAAGCTCCTCGCTGTCGGCGAGCCCCGAGCGGTCCGGGAGAATCCGGCCGTGATCGCCGCATACCTCGGTGCGGATGCGGAGGTCGTCGCATGAGCCTGCTCGAGATCCAGAACCTCCGGGCCCGGTACGGACGCGTGGAGGTGCTGCACGGCGTCGACCTGAACGTCGAGGAAGGGAGCATCGTCGCCCTGCTCGGGGCGAACGGGGCCGGCAAGTCGACGCTCCTCCGGGCGATCTGCCGTGCGGTCGACACCTCCGGTTCGTGCCGGTTCGACGGGGTGGACCTGTCGGGCCGTTCCACGGCGGCCATCGCACATCTCGGCATCGGACATGTGCCCGAGGGGCGAGGCACGTTCGCCGACTTCACCGTCGAGGAGAACCTCCGTCTGGGCGCCGTCAGTCGCACGCGTGCTCGTTCGCGCCGCGAGACCGACGCCGACCTGGAACTCGTGTACGAGACCTTCCCCGTGCTGCGGGAGTTCCGGCGACGGCAGGCCGGTGCGCTGTCGGGCGGACAGGCGCAGATGCTCGCCGTCGCCCGGGCGCTGCTCGGACGCCCCCGCCTGCTGCTCGTCGACGAACCCTCGCTCGGTCTCGCGCCGCTGACCGCTCGCGACCTGTTCGACCGGTTCACGGGCCTCCGCGACGAGTGGGCGCTGACCGTGCTGCTCGCCGAGCAGAACGCGAAGCTCTCCCTGACGATCGCCGACCGCGCAGTGCTGCTGTCGAGGGGTCGCGTGGTGCACGACGGGCCGTCGGGTGATCTCGCCACCGTCGACGCCGTGCACGCCGACTACCTCGGTGCGAGCGAGTTCGACCTATCTCATGCCGACGCCCGAACGAAGGAGACCCGATGACCGAGTTCCTCCAGATCGTGCTCGACGGACTGATGACCGGCGTCGTCTACGCCGCACTCGCACTCGCACTCGGCGTGGTGTTCCAAGGCACCGGCATGCTGAATCTGTCGCAGGGCGAACTCGCCGTCGTCGCCGCCTACATCGCCTGGGCGTGCACGCAGGCCGGCATCCCGATCTGGCCGGCGATCGCGATCGCGATCGTCGCCTCCGCGGTGCTCGGAGCCGTCATCTACCACGGCGTCGTGAGATTCGTGCCCCCGCACCGGGAGGACTCGCTGATGACGCTCGGCGTCACGCTGCTGCTCGGCCTCAACGCGATCGTCAGCATGGTGTGGGGCACGGATCCACGCGCGTTCCCGAGCCCGTTCGGCACCTGGGTCGCGAACTTCGGTGGGCTGCGGCTCACCAGCCAGCAGCTCGGCGGCGTCGCGCTGGTCGGCGCGACGATGCTCGTCATGGCCGTCGTCTTCACAAGGACGACATTCGGGCTGCGCCTGCGGGCCGTCGCGCAGAACCCGCGATCAGCCGCCTACCTCGGCCTGCGGTCGGGCCTCTGGCTCTCGGCCGGATGGGCCGCCGCGTGCGCCGTCGGCGCCGTGGCCGGCATCGTCGCCGCTCCGACCGCCGGTCTCTCGCCCGCGATGATGACGGTGCCGCTCCTGATGGCACTCGCTGCGGCCAACATCGGCGGTATCAGCAGCCGGGTCGGCGTCGTGGTCGGCGGCCTGCTCATCGGCCTGCTGACCGCGATCGGCGGACGGTACATCCCCGGCCTCGGCGGCGATCTCAACGTGGTCTTCGCGTTCGCGGCCGTCATCGCGGTGATCCTCGTCAAACCTGCCGGGCTCTTCGGCCGAGAAAGCGTGGTGCGAGCATGAGCGCCCAGATCGCCGTTCCGAACCGATCCGACCACCGCGAGGCCGTTCGACCGCCGTCGGCTCCGAACGGTGGGCCCCCGGTCCGACCTGCCGCTGCACGGGTCTCGTTCTGGCTCGGGGTCGTCGCCGCGCTCCTGGCAGCGGTCGTGCCCTTCGTCGTGAGCGACTACGACCTGTTCAACCTCAGCCGGGTCGCGGCCGTGGCGATCGGCGTCGCGAGCCTGAACCTGCTCACCGGGTTCTCGGGGCAGGTGAGCCTCGGCCAGGGCGCGATCTTCGGCATCGGCGGCTATGCCGCGATGATGTCGATGCGCTTCATCGAGATGCCCGCGTGGGCAGCCCTGCTCGTGGCGATCGCGGTGGGAGGCGTGGTCGGGCTCGTGATCGGCCTCCCCGCGACGCGCATGGGCGGCTTCAACCTCGGGCTGCTCACGATCGTCATCGCGGCGCTGTTCCCGGTGCTGCTGTACCGCTTCTCGGACTTCACCGGGGGGCAGGCCGGCGTCACGCTGAGCGCGCCGGCGCTCCCTTCGCCGACCGAGGCATTGACGGATGCGCAGTGGCTCTACCTCGTCGTGCTCGCGCTGCTCCTCGCCACGATCGCGTTCCTGAACCGACTCGTGGGCCGGCGAACCGGTCGTGCGCTGTCGCTGATCCGGGCCGGCCGCATCCTCGCCGTGTCAAGCGGAGTCGACACGCACCTCGTCAAGCTCCAGCTCTTCGTCATCAGTTCGATGATCGCGGCGTTCGGCGGCGCGATCTTCGCGTTCGTGCTCGGGCTCGTCGTGCCCGAGTCGTACCCGCTGATCTTCTCGATCACGATCCTCGTCGCCTCGGTCGTGGGCGGCAGTCGCTCCTGGGTCGGCGCGATCCTGGGCGCGGCGCTCGTCGTCTATCTGCCGTCGATCACGAGCTCCGTCATCCCGGGGGAGGCATCCGCCTATCTCGCGCAACTCGTCTTCGCCGTCGTGCTCGGCGTCTGCGTGATCGTCGCCCCGAACGGCATCGCCGGCGGCATCCGCCGTCTCGCGATCTGGATGCGACGCCGGAGCCGAGCGCGGCGGTCGCCGCGAACCGCACCCACGGCATCCCCGATGCCAGAGACCACACCCGACCGAGAGGAACCCCGATGAACCAGCAGAAACGAATCCGTGGCAGGGTCGCCACGATCGCGGTCGCCGCAGTCGCGATGCTCGCCCTCGCCGGATGCACCCCGCGCGCGGCCGCCGGCGACAGCGCAGTCGCCGACGACGCCCCGATCGTGATCGGAGCGAGTTGGCCCCAGAGCGGCCCGCTCGGCTCCGTCGCGCCGGGACTCTCCGGGCTCGAGGCCGCGATCGCAGCGGCCAACGAGGCCGGCGGCGTCGACGGTCACGAGATCACCCTCGTCACGGCGGACGACGCCTACGACCCGTCTCGTCTCGTCGAGAACGAACGGAAGTTCGTCGAGCAGGACGGCGCTATCGCCGTCGTGAACTTCGGCGGCATCTCGATCGCAGGTCGCGAGTACCTCGGCCAGAAGAACGTGATGGGCGTCTCGATGGCCGGCAACTCGCCGCTCAGCGATGTCGAGGCGTTCCCGATGCAGCGGGCCTTCTGGCCGGATGTCTCGTGGGAGGCACAGCTGCAGGGCAAGTGGCTGACCGAGAACAAGCCAGACGCCGTCGTCGGGTACATCGGCTTCAACAACGACCTCACCGAGAGCCACCTCGCCGGGCTCGCCGAGCAGGGCATCGTGCCCGCGCAGGTGGCGGCGGTCGCACCCGGCACGGCCGACCTCAGTGCCCAGATCAGCCAGTTCCAGGCGGCCGGCGTCGATACCGTGATCTTCAACATCGGTGCGCCCACGGGCGGGTCGACGCTCGCGTACATGCAGCAGATCGGCTGGAAGCCGACGGTCCTGCTGTCGTCGACCGTGTCCGACTTCCACACCGTGATCAACCTCGCGGGGCCCGAAGCGGTCAAGGACGCGTACTCGTTCGAGTTCTTCAAGGACCCGTCCGACCCCCGGTACGCCGACGACGAGGTCATCGCCCAGTACACCGCCGACATGGAGGCCTCAGGTCACGATGCGGATGTGTCGAACGCGCTCGCCCTCGAGGGCTACGGCCTCGGGGCGGCGCTGATCGATGCGCTCTCGCGGGCCGAGTCGTACGACAGCGAGGGCCTGTTGACAGCTTGGGACTCGTTCGATTCGACCGAGAACCCGATGCTCCGCGACGGCATCACGCTCGACGCGAGTGCGCACGGTCGTGTCGTCTTCCAGTACCAGCTGAGCCGCTTCGACGGCACGAGCTGGACCGATGAGGGCGACATCCAGGATGTCCGGGACCTCGGCATCGTCGACTGACGATCGCACACCGTGAATGGGCCGCGAGCGTCGCCTCGTGGCCCATTCCCGTGCAGGATCCGGAAAGGAAGAGGTCGTCATGACGGACCACGGGAATCGACGCTACGTCGTCACCGGGGCAGCCTCCGGAATCGGTGCTGCGACGGCGTCGGTGCTGGCCGAGGCGGGGGCCACGGTCATCGCGGGCGATCTGCGCTGGGAGGATGCGGAGGTGACGGCGGTCGGCGAGATCGAGCGTGTCGTGCTCGATGTCGCCGATCCCTCCGCGTGGCGGGCGCTGGCCGAAGACCTCGGCGCATCAGGGCACTCGCTCGACGGGCTCGTCAACGCCGCCGGCATCACCACTCGCGCGCGACTGCACGATGTCGAATCGACGGACTTCGAAGCGGCGTTCGCCGTCAACGCGGCCGGGCCGGCATTCGGGATCCAGGCGCTCGCGCCCCTGATGCGGCGAGGCGGTTCCATCGTGAACATCGGTTCCGCCGCCGGCTCGACCGCCCATTACGGCGTCGCCTACGGCGCGAGCAAATGGGCGCTGCGGGGCATCACGAAGACCGCGGCGATGGAACTCGGGACACGCGGCATCCGGGTCAATCTCGTGAGCCCCGGATACATCGAGACGCCGATGACGGCGAGCGCCCCGGTCGCGTTCCGTGAGGCGAGCAACGACTCGACGCCGCTCGGACGCACCGGCAGACCGCGCGAGGTGGCCGAGGTCGTCGCCCATCTGCTCTCCCCGGCGGCGTCGTTCGTCACCGGGGCGGAGATCGCCGTCGACGGCGGGCTCACCGGCCACGGCGGGGGTTTGGGCACGGCTCGCGCGATGGGCTCGGCGCTCCCGCTCGCGTGAGACATGCGGAATGCAGAACAGGCCGCGAGCGAACGCTCGCGGCCTGTTCGGTGTGCGGGTCTCAGCCGATGGCGGCGCGGAGCTGCGCGGCGGCCTCGCCGACGTTCTCGGCGCTGTAGATCGCGCTGCCGGCGACCGCGATGCGAGCGCCCGAGTCGCGCACCGACCCGATGCTGGCGGCGGTCACGCCGCCGGCCACCGAGAACGGGACACCGGATGCCTCGCCGTCGCGCAGCAGCGTCGCGAACGTGAAGCCGTCTTCGGCCTGCTCGTCGAGGCCCGCGTGCATCTCGACGAACTCGGCGCCGAGGGCCACGACCTGCTTGGCGCGGGCGGGCTTGTCGGCGACGCCGATGAGGTCGACGACGATGCCCTTGCCGTGCTTCTTGGCGGCCTTGACGGCGCCCGCGATGGTGCTGTCCCCGGCGGTGCCGAGCACGGTCACGAGGTCGGCGCCCGCGGCGAAGGCGATCTCGGCCTCGAGCTCGCCGGCATCCATCGTCTTCAGGTCGGCGAACACGATCTTGTCGGGGTGGGCCTGCTTGACGGCCGTGATCGCCGAGAGTCCCTCGCTCTTGATGAGCGGGGTCCCGAGCTCGAGGATGTCGACGTGCGGTGCGGCCGCCGCGGCGAGCGCGAGGGCGGATTCGGTGGACAGCGTGTCCATGGCGAACTGGAGCTTCATGCGGTTGTTTCCTTTCGTGGGGTGAATCGATGCGGATGCGGAATAGGTCATTCGAGGTTGGCGTGGCGGGGCCAGAGGTCGTCGGCGCTCTGCCCGCTGCGGTGCCAGAGCGCATCGAAGAGCGCATCGCCGATGAGCACGACGGTCTGCTCGAAGAGGCTGCCGGCGTATTGCGCCGACGCGGCTTCGGAGCGATCGAGCTTGCCGGCCGCGGGAACGGCGATCACTGCCGAGGCCAGGGCGGCGAGCGGTGATGCGGGCGCGGTCGTGATGGCGGCGATGCGTGCGCCGGCGGAGATCGCCGTCTCGGCGGCCCGCACGATGCCGCCGGTCGTGCCCGACCCGCTCGCCGTCAGCAGCAGGTCTCCGGCGCCGATCGCCGGAGCGGTCACCTCGCCCACGACATGCACCTCGAGTCCGAGATGCATGAGCCGCATGGCCGTCATCCGCAGCGCGAGTCCTGAGCGCCCGGCGCCGAGCACGAAGACGCGGCGAGCCTCGAGCACGAGGTCGGCGGTCGCCGAGAGGTCTGTTGCGGCATCCCGCTCGATGCGGGTGAGCGCCGACGCGATCTCGGCCGCGATCACGGCGAGGGACGACGTCACCCCGGGCGCGGTCGCGGCCGGCGTTACGGCGGGCGCGAGAGCGGGCGTGACGGCGGTGTCGAGTGCTTCCATACGCCCCATGCTGCGAGACTTCGAGCCGCGGTGCGCCCGCCCATCGGTCGGGATTCGCCTACCCGAAAGCATGGGTGGGCCGACGAGGATAGGGTTGCGACGTGACCGAGACCGAACTGCCGTCGCCGAGCTCGCGCCGCCTGCTGTCCGAGCAGGCCCGCGCCATGGCCGAGCAGGCCGACCAGCACGCGTTGACGCTCGAGTCGATCCTCGCGATCCTCCGCTCCGACCGTCTCGACGACCGCGGTGCCCGCACCGTCGCGATCGACGCGGCGGCCGCGGCCCTCGTCGGGCTGCGCATGGCGAGCGACGAGCAGCGCAGCGCGATGCTCGAACCCGTCGTCGGTGCGTTCGCGCGTCTGCAGAGCGATCTGCGTCCGCTCGTGCGCTTCAGCGACCTCGACGTGCAGTTCGTCGAACCGCCGGCGACGGGCCGTGCGCTGCCGGGCGAGGTCGCCTTCGCCGCGCGTGCGATCGTGCGCAGCGCGGTGCTCGCGCTCGTCGACCAGGGTGAGACCAAGCGCGTGCGCATCCAGTGGGACTGCGACGGGCTCAACCTGCTCATCGGCATCCGCGACGACGGCGACGGGGTGCTGACGGGGCACGACGATTCGCTGCGCCCCATGGTCGAGCACGTCGCGGCCCTCGACGGCGACATGCGGGTGACCTCGACGCCCGGGTGGGGCTCGAACCTCGATATCCGGCTGCCGCTCGACCCGCCGACGGCGCCCGAGCCGCTGGTCGACGCGGTGCCGCTGTCGCTGCGCGAGCGGGAGGTGCTGAAGCTCGTCGCGTCGGGCGCGCGCAACCGCGACATCGCCGGTCAGCTCGGCATCAGCGAGAACACGGTGAAGTTCCACGTGTCGAACCTGCTGCGCAAAGCGGGCGCCCAGTCGCGCGCCGAGCTCATCGCGCTGTCGGCATCCCGCTGATCCGGCGCGTTCTTCGTTTCGCGTGGCCGTTCGTATCAGGGGGCGGCTGTGCCGTCCGCAAGCCTGCGCGCGAAGGCGATGAGACGGGCGACGAACGCCTCGTCCGTCTCGTCCTCGTCGCTCCAGAATGTGGACCCGTACATCGCGCGAAACGAGCACTCCGTATAGACCGCACGCATGAGCGTCAACGCTTGTTCGGGCTGGACGCTGTCGAGCGCGGCAGCAAAGCGGTCGATCACGGCCCGCGAGAGGACCGCGCCTCGGGTCAGGAGCGCGGGGTCGGCGGCCGCACGCGAGATCACCGCCCTCAGCAGCGCCCGGTGTTCGGCGAATACCGCGGCCATTGCACCGACGACGTCCTCGATCGTGCCATCGGACGCCGCGAGCCGGCGATCCTCGGTCGCCGCGACAGCCGTCATTCCGCGTTCGTAGACCGCCAGCACGAGTCCGGACAGCCCGTCGACGCGGGCGTAGATGGAGGGTGCGGATACCTTTGCGCGGCGGCAGACTTCGCCGACGGTGAGTCCTTCGTATCCATCGGTCTGGAGCAGGTCGAGGCCGACGGCGAGCACGCGCTCCCAGGCGTCGCGGCTGCGTGCCTGACGAGGCGGGCGCACGGTATCGGTCACGTTCACGAGCCTACGATGCAGGATGTCCGCGGGGCGTCGCACGCGGACATCCTGCGTGCGTCACCGCGTGGTCGGCGACAAGATGCCGTCGCCCATCTCGGCGAGCTGCGCCACGATCTCGCCGGGGCTTCGCTCACCGACTTGCTTCTGGAGCAGCGGTGTCCGGTCGAGCACGAAGTCTCGGATCGGCCGCAGGAACGCCGGCGCATGGTGGAACACCTTGCCCAGCACGTACGCCTGTTGCACTTGCGAGCGGGTGTGCGGGATCCGAGGTCGCTCGTATGCTTCGAGCGCGGCAGTGACGGCGGTCGTGTCGGCGAGGTCGACGCCCGCGAGTGTCTGGCCGAGGAAGTAGCCGTCGCAGATCGACATGCCGGCGCCGTACGCCGCATAGGGGGAGGTCGCGTGCGCGGCGTCGCCGGCGATCGTGATGCGACCCTTCGACCATTTCGGGAGCGGGGCGATATCGCGGATCGGCCAACGCTGCGTCTGCTCGGTGGGTGTGCGGGCGACGAGTGCTGAGAGGGGGCCGCGAAACCCCGCGGCGAGCGTGGTGCCGTGTGCATGGAGGTCGGCCGGTGCCTCGTGGTCGTCCGGCCACGCTTCGAGCAGCCACCACTGGATGCCGGTGCGGCCGTCACGCCGGATCGACGAGTAGGTGCCCTGGACGGTGCGGTTGTGGGTGAGCACGACCTCGCCGAGCTCGAGCTCGGGGATGCCGTCGATATCGAAGGTGAAGCCGCCGATGATGTGGAGATGATGCGGGCGCTTGGGGGTCGCGCCCCAGAGGTGCCGTCGCACGGCCGAGTCGATGCCGTCGGCGCCGATGAGCACCGGCGTCTCGAACGTCTCGCCGTCGGTGAAGGCCAGGGTCACGCCGTCGCCGTGGTCATCGATCGATGCCAGTTCGCGGCCGGTCTGCAGCACGCCGTCGGGGAGTGCTGCGAGCATCCGCGTGTACAGGTCGGGGCGGAGCAGACCGATGAAGCCGCCGCCGTAGCGCGCGATCACGTCGTCCGGGATTCGCACATCGGCTCGGATGCGTCCCGATTCGGATCGGAACGTGGTGTGGCACGGGGCGCCGAGGTCTGCAACGTCGACGCCCATGGCCTCGAGAGCCTTGATGGGCGGCGGCCAGAGATTGAGGATGTTTCCCGCGGGGCGTGCTCGGGCGTACCGCTCGTACAGTCGAACGTCGTGGCCGGCTCTCAGCAGGCTGAGGGCCGCCGCCATGCCTGCTGGGCCGGCGCCGACGACCGTGATGGGTGCGGATTGGGACATGCTCTCCTCCTCGAGTGCGTGCCGATGGGGCTCTTCAAACTGTAAGGCAGTTACAGTTTGTGCGTGATCGCGTGTGCTGATGCACGTCATTCGCATCGCCGATGCCAACTTCTCCATGCGATCGGTCGGACAGTGGAAGACAGCATCGACGCCCGGCCCGTTCCGGGGCGCGGATCGGTCGGTTGCGGCGCGGGGCAACGCCGCCGTCTCGTCTACTCCGAGAGGAACTCAGTCGCCGCGGTCACGTGCGACGCTCGGGAACCTTGCTGCAGAGCGCCACCGGACCGGGCGTGCGATCTCACGCGTCGAGCGACCGCCCCGCCTCGGCGAAGAGCTCGCGCATCCACGCGTGTTCGGGGTCGTGGTCGTGCACCGGATGCCACCACAGCGCGTTCGTGAGCGGGGTCGCCTCGAACGGCGGGTCGAACACCTGCAGGCCGCCGAGCGAGCGCACGGTGTCGGCGAGCCTGGCCTGCACGAGTCCGAGCCGGTCGGTGCCGATGATGAAGTGGGGGAGGGCGAGGAAGCTCTCGGCGACGATGTCGACGCGGGGGTCGATGCCGAGCTCCTCGAGCTGGCGACCGGCCGAGGTGAACGCCGTGCGCGACTGGTAGGTGAAGACCCACGGCGCGTCGGCGAGATCCTGCATGGTCAGCGGATGCTGCGGCCGTTCGCTCGAGCCCACGATCACCCAGCGGTCGTGCCAGAGGTCCTCGTGGTGGAGCCCGGGGGTGAAGCCGTGGGGGATGAGCAGCCCGTCGACCGATCGCAGCCGCTGCTCGGCCTCGTCGATGATGGCGGTCGTGTGCAGCATGAAGCGGAACCGCACGTGCGGCGCCCGCTCGTGCGCGAGCGCCGCGGCCGCGCGACCGACCGTGGCGAAGGCGTAGTCCGACCCGTAGATGAGGAACTCCCGGGTCGCGGTCGCGGGCGACCACTCGGCCTGGCTCTCGAACACGCGTCGCGCCGATTCGAGCGCCGATGCCGTGTGCTCGGCGAGGCGGAGGGCGAGCGGGGTGAGTTCGTACGCGTTGCCGCGGCGCGCGAGGATCGGATCGCCGAAGTGGGTGCGCAGGCGGGCGAGCGAGGCGCTCAGCGCCGGCTGGCTGAGCCGAAGACGCTGCGCCGCCTTCGTGACGCTCCGCTCGGTGAGCAGGGCGTCCAGCGCGACCAGCAGGTTCAGGTCGAGTCGCGAGATCGACGGCCCTTCGCTCACGGCACCTCCTCGTGCACATCGACTGGGCGGATGCCAGTGCTCAGCAGTATCGCACGCGCTGATGTCGGATGCCGCGTGTGGCCGTCGTTCAGGCGAAGGCCCGGCCGTACCTCTGGAGCATCACCGCGTGGCCCACCGGGGTGCCCTGAGCGATCCACCGGGGCAGCGTCGAGGGGGAGAAGAGGTTCTCGACCGCGAGGAGCGCCGCGCCCTGCAGACCTTCGAGATGGTCGAGTGTCGCCGCGCGCACGGCGAGATCGCGTGCGACCAGATCGGTCGCGCGGGCACGGACGACGGACTCGATCTCGTCGACGACCTGTACGCCGGCCCGGAGCACGCCTCCGCCGATCACGAGGACTCCGGGGTTCATGAAGTTCACGAGGTTGGCTGCAACCTCGGCGACCGCATGCGCGTTCGTACCGATGAGCTCGGTCGCGAGCGGATCTCCCACTCGTGCTGCCTCGCCGAGATCGCCCAAAGCCAATGATCCGCGTTGCTGCATGGCTGCCGAGAGCAGCGGGCTCTCTGCGGCGCGCGCCGTCGCTTCGAGCAGCATCGACCATCCGCTCGCGACCGCTTCGAGGCACCCGACCTTGCCGCATCGGCAGACCTTGGTCGGGTCGTCGGTGACGTGGGTGTGGCCGATGTCGCCCGCTGCACCGCTTTGCCCGCGCACCAGTCTGCCGCGCACGATCATGCCGGCGCCGACGCCTGTGCCGATCTTGACGAACAGCAGGTCGCGCTCGTCGCGGAGCGGGCTCTTGGTCCATTCCCCGATGGCCATCAGATTCACGTCGTTGTCGACCCAGACCGGTGCGTCGTAGTGCTCGCGCAGCCAGCCTCGGGCGCTGAAGCCGTCCCAGCCGGGCATGATCGGCGGAGCGACCAGTCTGGCGGTCGAGAAGTCGACGGGACCTGGAAGGCCGATGCCGATCGCCCACGGGCGGTCGAGTCGGGCGCGACGCGACAGCGTTTCGAAATGGTCGTGGATTCGCGCCATGGTCGACTCCGGCCCGGCGGCGATGTCCCAGTCCTCATGCGAAACCTCGGTCAGGTTGCCGTCGAGGTCGGCGAGACCGGCCGAGAACTCGCTCGCACCGATCTGGGCGACGAGTACGCGGCCGGCTTCCGCCCGGAAGCGGAGGGTGCGGGCCTGTCGCCCGCCCGCTGACGGGGCCAGTTCACCCTCGACGATCAGGCCGAGTTCGATGGCCTGATCGACGCGCTGGGTCACGATCTTGCGACCGAGCCCGCTGCGCGACACGAGTTCGGGTCTGGTCGACGAGGCGCCGCTCCGCACGAGCTCGACCATGGCCGCCAGCGCCGCGCCGTCGAGCGCGGTCGCGACAAAGGCGTCGCCGTCGGACGATGACGTGGAGCGGCCGTCCACCGACGCCGCCGCCGGAACAGGAACCGCGGCGGCTCGAGGTGTCGCAGTCGAGTTCATCGGGTTCTTCTCCGAGGTCGGGTCACGGTGGACGGCCATGATCTCACGATCAGTCGGTGCTGCCAGGTTCCGACTCCGTGCCCTCCGCGGCTGCACGTCGTCGGTTCATCTCGGCCTGCACTTCGGGCAGGCGCTTCTCGAGGCGGTAGGTGCTGATCGCGATGATCTGAAGCAGGGTGATTCCGACCGGAAGCAGGATGTAGAGCCACATGATGCCGTTGCTCGTCGTATCGGTGACGTTCGCAGGGTCGTACGCGATGGCCGCGAGGCCCCACGCCAGGAAAGCGGATCCGAGGGCGGCGCCGACCTTGGTGCTCATGCTGTATCCCGAGAAGAGCAGTCCCTCGTCGCGTCGGGTGCTGCGGAACTCGTGCCATTCGACCGTGTCTGCCGTGAGCGCCGGTGCCGCGACGAAACCGAAGCCGCCGACGACGTTGGCGACGAAGAACACGATCGTGAACGCGATGAGGTTGTCCTGGAGGAAGATCAGCGCGAGGGTCAGCGGCACTGAGGCGACGAGGCCGAGCAGGATGCCGCGTCGCTGGCCGAGCACGCGCAGGATCGGAGCGGTCACGAGCGAGCCGAGCACGGCCGAGAGCGAGAACGCGAGGAGGACGATCGAGATCGCGGCCGGATTGTGCAGTACGTAGATCGCGTAGTAGATCGTGCCGCCTGTGATCACGCCGAGTCGGGCGAACGCGAGGGTGGAGAACGAGACGACCGCCAGCCACGGACCGTTCCGGAACAGCGCACGCACGGAGGCTCCGAGGCTCCCCCGCTCGAGCCGGGCCGGCGTCAGCGGAACACGTTCCTTCACCCAGAGGAAGACGAGCAAGAACAGCACGAGGCCGACGAAGGCGAACAGCGCCGCGGTGACGCCGAAGCCGAACTTCGAATCGGGTGCTCCACCGATGGCCGCGACGAGCGGCTGGAACGCCGTCGAGACGATGATGATCCCGATCCCGATACCGAAACCCCGCCATCCCGCGAGCTTCATGCGCATACCCGAGTCGCGCGTCGTCATGGCCATGAGCGCACCGTAGGGCACATTGACCGCCGAATAGGCCAGACCGACGAGCAGGAAGGTGACGGCCGCGTAGACGATCGTCCAGGTGTCGTCGCCGCCGCCCGGCGTCAGGAACGTGAGCATGGTCAGCGCCGCCAACACCGGGGCGCCGAAGAGCAGATACGGGCGCGCTCGGCCCCATCGCGTGTTGGTGCGATCGAGGAGCACGCCGACGATCGGATCGAACACCGCGTCTAGCAGTCGCGCGACGAGCATGACGGTGCCGGCGATCGCCGCGCTGATGAGTGCGACGTCGGTGTAGAAGAACAGCAGGTAGCTCGAAATCGTGGTCCAGGTGAGATTCGAGGCGATGTCGCCGAGGGTGAACGCCGCCTTCTCACGCGGGCGCACGGCTCGTGGGTCGTCGGGTGAGCCGAGCGGTCGGCCGCTCAGCGGCGTCACAGAACGGATGGCCGCCGTCTTGGCGAGGGTTGGTTGCTGGTTGCTCATCGTTGAGGGCGTCTCCAGGTTGGGAACATGGTGGTCCCGCCATGTTGAGTGCCGAACGCACTAAAGTCAAGTCGGCTCGGAACAAATGGGTCGAGCGCAGGATAGTTCTGCTCTCCCAAGTCGATTTGAGTCAATGGTTGTCCGGACCGTGATCCGGGCTGGTGGAGTGTTGGCTGGACTTGCACTTATGTGCGCTTCGCACGTAAGGTCTCCTCGATCGGTCTCTCCCGATCGATGTGGATTCACTTGGAGGTTCGATGTCCGCACCTGATCCCACCGGCGCCACCGGCCGGCGGTACCCTTCGGCGGTCGACGTCGTGATCGTCGGGAGCGGTCCCGCCGGGGCCGCGTACGCCCGTGTTCTCTCGGAGCGTGCGCCTGAGACGACGATCGCGCTGTTCGAGGTCGGGCCCACCGTGAGCGATCCGCCCGGCAATCACGTGAAGAACATCGTCGATCCGGCCGTGCGCGCCGAGGCTCAGCGACGCTCGGAAGGACCGCGACCGCTTGACGCCTCCACACCGGCCGACACCATGGACGGCTACGCGAACGACGCCGAACGGCTCACCCGCCCGGGAACGTTCCTCCTGAAGGACGGCTGGCGGCAACCGGGCCAGGACGGGCTTCCGGCCGGCGCGATGTCGAGCAACGTCGGCGGCATGGCGGCGCACTGGACGGGCGCCTGCCCGCGCCCGGGTGAGAGCGAGCGCATCGCGTTCCTCGGCGACCTCGACGACCTGCTCGACGACGCGGAGCGACTGCTCGCTGTGAGTTCCACGCTGCTCGCCGATGCGCCGCTCGCCGACCGCGTGCGCGTGAATCTCGGTCGCGCGCTCGACGCCGGCCGCGCCGCCGATCGGCGCGTGCAGCCGATGCCGCTCGCGGTCCGCCGCGACGAGCACGGCTCGCTGCACTGGTCTGGCTCCGACGTCGTCTTCGGCGACGAGAGCCGGGCGAACCCGAACTTCGCGCTCCACGACGAGTCGCTCGTGACCCGAGTGCTGACAGACGACCGCGGCGCAGCTGGCGTCGAGGTGCGCGACCTGCGCACCGGCGAGGTGTTCGAGGTGCGGGCCCGCTTCGTCGTCGTCGCCGCCGACAGTCTGCGCACCCCGCAGGTGCTGCACGCCTCGGGCATCCGTCCGAACGCGCTCGGACGCTACCTGAACGACCAGCCGCAGATCGTCTACGCGGCCCGGCTGCATGACGCACCGAGCGCGCCCGACGCATCCGTGCACGACACGTCCATCACAGCGCAGAGCGGTGTCAGTTGGGTCCCCTTCACCGACGCCGAGTCATTCCACGGACAGGTCATGCAGCTCGACGCCTCGCCGGTGCCGATGGAGGGCGACGCCGTGCCCGGTTCCATCGTGGGGCTGGGATGGTTCTGCGCCAAGGACATCCAGGCATCCGACCGGGTGGCCTTCTCCGACACCGCGATCGACGACTACGGCATGCCTGCCATGCGGATCCACTACACACTGACCGAACGTGATCACGCGACGATCAACCGCGCCAAGCAGGCGATCGTCGCCGCGGCGAACGCCGTCGGCGAGCCGCTCGGCGATGCACCGTTCGAGTTTCCGGCAGGCGCGTCGCTTCACTATCAGGGCTCGGTCCGCATGGGCCAGGTCGACGATGGCACCTCGGTGTGCGGTCCGAACTCCGAGGTCTGGGGCGTGCCCGGACTCTACGTCGCCGGCAACGGTGTCATCCCGACCGCGACGGCCTGCAATCCCACCCTGACCGGAGTCGCGCTGGCGATCGGCGGAGCACGCGATCTCGCAGCCGCTCTGGCACTGCGCGCGATCGAACCCACCCCCAACCAAGCGAGGAACACCGATGCTCGAGCGTGAACTCATCCAGAACCACGGCGTGCACAACGTCACCGTCGACGGGGAGGTGATCGGGTTTCAATTCCTGCTGCGCATGCCCAACTACCGCGGTGTATGGGGCAGCCTCATCGACGGCGTCGATGTCGCCGTCGGCGACCTCTCGTGGACCCGCGAGGTCCCGCGCTGGTCGTTGCAAGGCCGCGACTACTCGATCCAAGAGCTGCGTTCCTCGGTGACCGAGGTCCGCTGGCAGCTCGACGAGCTCGCGACGATCACGGTGCCCCATCCCGGTGGGCTCCCCGCCGGCGTGCACGATCTCGCGGTGGACATCGCGATCCACGCCCCCTACATTCCGGCGGAATTCCAGCCGTCGGTGTTCCACTCCGAGCGGAAGGTCACGATCCTCGCATGAGCAAGCTGAAATACGGCGTCTCCCTGTACAGCTACACCGGAGACATGAACACGGTCCTCACCCTCGAAGACGCCATGGCCGAGATCTCCGATCTGGGCGCCACCGGCATCGAGATCCTCGGCGAGGGGAATATCCCCGGATATCCCGAGCCGACGCCGGCATGGATCGACGAGTGGCGGCGTCTGCTCGACCGCTACCGGCTCGAACCGACCAACTACGGTTCGTGGATCGACTCGCGCATGTGGCGCGATCGCGATCTGACGGCGGCTGAGGGCGCCACGATGCTCGCGCGCGATCTCCGGCTCGCGTACACGCTCGGCTTCACGACCCTGCGCCCCAAGATCGGCGTGGTCTCGATGGACCTCGTGCCGCACCCCATCTGGGAGGAGGTGATCGAGCGCAACCTCGAGCTCGCGAGCGAGCTCGACATCGTCATCTGTCCCGAGATCCACGCCCCGACGCCGATCAAGCACCCTGTGGTCGACGAGTATCTGGAGTTCATCCGCAGGACCGGCAGCGACCACTTCCGGCTGATGATCGACACGGGCATCTTCCAGCGAGCCATCACGACCGCCAAGCACGACGGTCTCAGCGAGGAGGCGCAGGAGGACGGATGGCGCAAGCCGCTCGCCGTGCCGATGTCCGACCTCGTCGCGGTGCTGCCGTATACCGCCTTCATCCAGACGAAGTTCTTCGAGATCGGCGACGACCTCGAAGACGCCCAGATCCCGTGGCGCGAGATCATGGCGACCCTGGTCGAGCAGGAGTGGAGTGGATATCTCTCGAGCGAATTCGAAGGCGATCGGCTGCCGTATCGGAGCATCGAGCAGGTTCGTCGCCAGCACGCGCTGCTCCACCGGATCGAGGGCGAACTCCGTGGCGAGTGAGCTCGCTGCGGCGAGCGGTGGGTGCGTGCGCACTGGCATCGTCGGCGGCGGGTTCATGGCGACCGTGCACAGCCGGGCCGCTCGCGCCGCGGGTTCCGAGATCGTCGCGATCGCCTCGTCGAATCCTGATCGGGCTCGACGGGCTGCAGCCGAGCTCGGCATCGCGCACGCCGCGGACAGCGTCGACGAACTGCTCGCGGATCCCGGCATCGATGTCGTGCACGTGTGCACTCCGAACTCGACGCATGTCGACCTGGCCACGCGCGTCCTGCGGGCCGGCAAGCATGTCGTCTGCGAGAAGCCGTTGGCCACGTCGACGACGGATGCCGCGGAGCTGGTCGAACTGGCCGCGCGTTCCGGTCTCGTGGCTGCCGTGCCGTTCGTGTACCGCTATCACCCGATGGTGCAGGAGTTGCGTGCGCGCGTCGCCGGCGGCGAACTGGGGCGTCTCATCACCGTGCAGGGCGCGTACCTGCAGGACTGGCTGCTCGAGGAGGGCGATGACGACTGGCGTGTCGGTGCGGCGGGCGGCGGCTCGCGGGCATTCGCCGACATCGGTTCGCACCTCGTCGATCTGCTCGAATTCGTCACGGGGGAGCGCATCGCCTCGCTGCACGCGACGACCTCGATCGTGCACCCGGTGCGTGGGGGAGCGGCGGTGACGACCGAGGATGTCGCGGCGGTCGCGGTCCGGTTCGACCGCGGCGCGATCGGCACGCTGCTGGTCTCGCAGACCGCGGCGGGGCACGATAACGATCTGCGCATCGAGGTGATGGGCACCGCGACGGCGATGTCGTTCGTGCAGCAAGAACCAGAGGCGCTCCGCATCGGGCGTCGAGGCTCGGTGACGTTGGCCCGTCGCGGGTTCGCAGGGGCGTCGGGGGCGGCCCAGGAGCTTTCGCTCGTGCCCGGCGGCCATCCGATGGGGTATCAGGACGCGTTCAACGCGTTCGTGCGCGACGTTCACGCCGCCATCGGAGGTGATCTCCGCGAGCGGATGCCGGCGTTCGCCGACGGCGCTCGCATGGTGCGCGTGACCGACGCGGTGCTCGATTCCGCGGCGTCAGCGGCCTGGGTCGGCATTGATGGCGTGGGGGTGAATGCATGAGCCCCGAATCGACGGATGCCCCGGATATCGCGCCGCGCACGTCGACGCATCCGGTCACGCTCTTCACGGGGCAGTGGGCCGATCTCCCGTTCGAGGAGGTGGCTCGGCTGGCCGCTTCGTGGGGGTACGACGGGCTGGAGATCGCGTGCTCGGGCGACCACCTCGACCTGAAGCTCGCCGACGAGGAACCCGGGTACCTCGAGGAACGGCGCGAGATCCTGAAGCGGCACGGGCTCGAGGTGTACGCGATCTCGAACCACCTCGCGGGTCAGGCGGTGTGCGATGCGCCGATCGATTTCCGGCACGAGGCGATCGTGCGCTCGTACGTGTGGGGCGACGGCGACGCCGAGGGCGTCCGGCAGCGGGCGGCCGAGGACATGCGCCGGTCGGCGCGGGTGGCGCGAAAGCTCGGGGTCGACACGGTCGTGGGCTTCACGGGTTCGTCGATCTGGCCGTACGTGGCGATGTTCCCGCCGGTGCCGGCATCCGTCATCGAGGGCGGTTTCGAGGACTTCGCGACCCGGTGGAATCCGATCCTCGACGTGTTCGACGGCGAGGGCGTGCGGTTCGCGCACGAGGTGCACCCCGGCGAGATCGCCTACGACTACTGGAGTTCGGTGCGCGCGCTCGAGGCGATCGGGCACCGAGAGGCGTTCGGCTTCAACTGGGACCCGTCGCACATGATGTGGCAGAACATCGACCCGGTCGGGTTCATCGTCGACTTCCAGGACCGCATCTACCACGTGGACTGCAAGGACACGCGGATGCGTCCGCGGAACGGCCGGGCCGGGGTGATGGGGTCGCACCTGCCGTGGGGCGACCCGCGCAGGGGTTGGGACTTCGTCTCGACGGGGCACGGCGACGTGCCCTGGGAGGACTCGTTCCGCGCGCTCGACGCGATCGGCTACACGGGCCCCATCTCGGTCGAGTGGGAGGACGCCGGCATGGACCGGCTGCACGGCGCGAAGGAGGCGGTCGGATACATCCGCTCGCTCCTCTGGCCGAAGCCGACGGCCTCGTTCGACGCCGCGTTCTCGAACCAGTAGCCCGTCGGGCGGGTATTCATCGCGTCGATGCCGTCCATCACCCATATCCGCTTTCCGGAGGGTCGGGCGGAGTGTTCACTGATCTCGCGCACCCCCCTGCGCGCGCGGCCCGACCCGTGGCCGCGCCCGACGACACTCGATGGAGAGACACGTCATGGGCGACACTTCGATCGCATCCCCTCCGGTCACCGCACGCCGCCGAGCCGGCGTCTGGCAGGCCGTCCTCCTCCTCGCGGGCAGCTGCATGCCCGTGCTGGGCTCGGTGCTCATCACGCCGATCCTGCCGCAGCTCTCGGAGCACTTCGGCGCCACGCCCGGCTCCGAGGTGCTCGTGCCGATGATCGTCGCGATCCCCGCGCTGATGATCGCGCTGTTCGCGCCGTTCGCCGGCCAGATCGTCGACCGGCTCGGGCGCAAGCCGCTGCTCGTCGCGGCGATGATCGCGTACGCGATCGTCGGCACGGCGCCGGCCTGGCTCGAGGCGCTGCCCGCGATCCTCGTCAGCCGCGTGCTGGTGGGCATCTGCGAGGCGGCGATCATGACCGTCTGCACGACGCTCATCGTCGACTACTTCCACGAGGAGCGCCGCCGCAACCGCTACCTCGGCCTGCAGACCGTGGTCACCACGCTCGCGGCCACCGCGTTCATCGTGCTGGGCGGCGCCCTCGGCGTGGGCGGATGGCACACCCCGTTCTGGGTGTACGCGGTCAGCCTCGTGATCGCCGCGTTCATGGTGATCTCGCTGTGGGAGCCGACGCCCGCCGACGCAGGCGAGGCCGAGCCCGCGGCATCCGACCCCGTGAAGGTGAAGGTGCCGTGGGGCCGCATCGCAGTGCCGCTGCTGGTGACCGCGTTCGGCGGGTTCACGTTCTACCTGCTCGTGCTCGAGGTGAGCTACCTCGTGGTCGGCACCGGCGTCGACGCAACCGATACGGCGGCGATCGGCGGCGTCGCGGCGGCGGCCTCACTCGCGACGGCCATCGGCGGGCTCACGTTCGCGGCCATCTCGCGGAGGCTGCGGCACCGGGTGCTCATTCCGCTGGCCTTCGGGATGCAGGCGGTCGGCATGCTCGTGATCTGGGCGGTTCCCGGTATGGCCGGCATCGTGCCCGGCGCGGTCATCGCGTCGTTCGGCTCGGGCCTGCTGCTGCCGTCGCTCGTGACCTGGGTGGTCTCGACCGCGGAGTTCGCCGATCGCGGCCGGGTGACCGGGTGGTGGACGGCCGCGTTCTACCTGGGCCAGTTCCTCACGCCGATCCTCGTCGCGGCGCTGACGGCCGGACTCGGCGGGCTGCCCGCGGTCGTCGGGGTCGTCGGCGTCCTCGCCGCGATCGTCGGCGCCGGCGTCGCGATCGCGCTCCGTCCGCGCGCGGCGGTCGTCGTCGCCTGACCGCGCCGATATCACCCACGTCGATATCGGGGATCGACAGGTTCAGCTTCCCTGATGTTCAACCGTGGGAGATCGTAGATGCGGGCGACGTCGCCCGAACTCGAAAGGATCGAAGATGATCAAGCTCCTCTCCCACCTCTCCTACGTCGCGGTCACGTCGCCCGATGTCGAGGCCTCGGTGAAGTTCTACGAAGAGCAGGTCGGCCTCACCGTCGTCGACCGCGTCGATGGAACCGTCTACCTGCGCTGCTGGGGTGACTACTACGCCTACTCGGTCGTGATCGTGCCGGGCGACGAGCCCTCGCTCGAGACGATGGCCTGGCGCACCTCGAGCGCCGAAGCGCTCGAGGAGGCCGCCAAGCGCGTCGAGGCCGCCGGCATCCAGGGCGAATGGATCGACGCCCACAAGATCGGCCGCGCGTACCGCTTCACCGGCCCGTTCGGCCACACGATGACCCTGCACTGGGACGTCACCCGCCACCGCGACACCGAGGGACCCAACGCCTCGATCTACCCCGACCGCCCGTCGCGTCGGTCGAAGGTCGCCGGCGCCCCGCGCCAGCTCGACCACGTCACCGTCGCCACGAGCGACGTCGACGCGTTCGTCAAGTGGTACGTCGACGTGCTCGGCTTCCGCTTCATGGCGCGCACCGTGCTCGACGAGGCGCCGATCTCGGTGTTCTCGGTGCTCACCACCAACGAGAAGTCGCACGACCTCGGCGTCGTGCTCGACGGCTCGACCCGTGCCGGCCGCGTGAACCACTACGCGTTCTGGGTGGACACCCGCGAAGAGCTGCTCATCGCCGCCGACACCCTCATGGAGAACGGCATCCCGATCGAGTACGGCCCCTCGATCCACGGCATCGGCGAGCAGAACTTCCTCTACTACCGCGAGCCGTCGACCCTGCGCATCGAGCTGAACACCGGCGGCTACCGCAACTACGTGCCCGACTGGGACGCGCAGACGTGGAAGCCCTCGCAGGGCTCGAACAACTTCTACCGCAACGGCGCCATGCCGATGTCGATGACGGAGTCGTTCCCGCCCGCCGACGGCCCCTCGGCGACCGAGGAGGGCGTGCCCGACGAGATCCGCGAGGCGCTGCTCAACCCCTACGCGGTCGAAGGCCGCGGCTGATCGACCCTTCGGCCGGGGGAGCGATCCTCCGGCCGAAGGGCGCTCCCGCACGGCGCGCACCCGCACCACCACCGAACGACCCACTGCACCACCATCTGCACCAGGAGCACTGCATGACGACGACGTCGCTTCCCCCCGAGATCCCCTTCGCGCTCGCGCGCTACCGTGACGGCGACTCCGTGCGCCTCGCGATCGTCGTCGGCGACCGGCTGCGCCCGATCGGGGCGGCCGAGCTCGGGGCATCCGACCTGAACGCCTTCCTCGCCGCACCCGACTGGGAGCGCCTCGGCCTGGTCGCGGCAGACGACGACGGCCAATGGATGCCGCTCGCCGACGTCACCCTCACCGCCCCGGTCGAGCCCCGCCAACTGCTGCAGACCGGCGCCAACTACCGTCAGCATGTGATCGAGCTCGTCGCGGCGGGCCTGACGAACAACACCGACCGCTCGCTCGAGGAGTCGCGCGACCTCGCCGCCAAGATGATGGACGACCGGGCGGCCAACGGCGAGCCGTACTTCTTCATCGGCCTGCCGGCGTGCGTGGTCGGCGACGACGTGCCGCTCGAACTGCCCGCCTACAGCGAGGTGCACGACTGGGAGCTCGAGCTCGCGGTCGTCATCGGCCTGCCGGCATTCCGCGTGTCCCGCGAACAGGCGCTCGAGCACGTCGCCGGCTACACGATCGCGAACGACATCACGACCCGCGACCTCGTGTTCCGCAAGGACATGAAGGAGATCGGCACCGACTGGTACCGCGCGAAGAACGCGCCCGGCTTCAAGCCCACCGGTCCCTTCCTCGTTCCCGCAGCCTTCGTCGACGGCGCCGATGCGCAGGTTCGGCTCGAGCTGAACGGCCAGGTGATGCAGGATGCCTCGACGAGCGACCTGCTCTTCGACATCCCCGCGCTCGTCTCGGCGGCGTCGCAGACCATGCCGCTGCTGCCCGGCGATCTGCTGCTCACGGGCAGCCCGGCCGGCAACGGCCAGCACTGGCGACGGTTCCTGCAGGACGGCGACGTCATGACCGGCTCGATCACGAGCCTCGGCACGCAGGTCGTGCGCTGCGTCGCCGAGCGCGTCGGCAGCGCAGCCGAGACCGATGCGGCATCCGGAGCGGATGCCGCCGCAACCGAGGAGGCCCGGGCATGAGCGCCCCCAGCGAACTGCCTGCCGACCTCGACCGCACCGACCCCGAGGCCGAGATCGCGGCACGTGCCGAGGCCTACCGCAACTGGGGCCGATGGGGCGCCGACGACGCGATCGGCACGCTCAACTTCATCGACGACGCCAAGCGCGCCGCCGCCGCGGCGACCGCGACCACGGGCCGCGTGATCTCGCTCGCGCAGCCGTTCGACATGGACGGGCCGCAGAAGGGGTGGCGCCGACGCACGAATCCGGTGCACACCATGCTCGACACGGGAACCGACGCCGAACGCGGCCAGGGGTTCCCGCACGGGCTCGGCGGCGCCGATGACGTGATCGCGATGCCGTTGCAGTGCTCGACCCAGTGGGACGGCCTCGGTCATATCTTCGACCACGGGTTCGCCTGGAACGGGCGCCGCGCGGGCGACGTCGTCACGAGCGAGGGCGACCTCGTCACGGGCATCGAGCACGCGGCATCCGCGATCGTGTCGCGCGGCGTGCTGCTCGACGTCGGCCGGCACCTGCGGCCCGACACCGGCGAACTCGACGACGGGTACGCGATCACGGTCGACGACCTCGAGGCGACCATCGCCGCACAGGGCGCGACGAGCGCGGTGGAGCGCGGCGACATCCTGCTCGTGCGCACCGGGCAGTACGCCCGCACGCGCCGCGAGGGCTGGGGCGAGTACGCGGGCGGCGCGGCCCCCGGCCTGTCGCTCACGACCGCCGGCTGGCTGCACCGCACCGAGATCGCCGCGATCGCGACCGACACGTGGGGCTTCGAGGTACGCCCGAACGAGTTCGATGCGCCCGCGTTCCAGCCGCTGCACCAGGTCGCGATCCCGAACATCGGCCTCACGATCGGCGAGATGTGGAACCTCGACGAGCTCGCCGACGCCTGCGCCGAGTCGGGCCGGTACTCGTTCCTGCTCTCGGCGCCGCCGCTGCCGATCACGGGCGCGGTCGGCTCGCCGATCAACCCCGTCGCCATCCTCTGACCCGACCGAACCCCCACCCACCCGCAGCAGTCCCCATCCCGCAGAGAACAGTGAGGTTCTTCACATGAGCGCAGTCCAGAAGGTCGCCATCGCCGGAGCCGGCGTCACCGGCCTCGCCGCCGCCATCCAGCTCGCCAAGGCCGGCGTGCACGTCGACGTCTTCGAGGCCAAGCCCGAGCCGAGCACGAACGGATCCGGCATCTCCTTGCAGGGCAACGCCCTGCGCGTGTTCGACGCGCTCGGCGCGTGGAGCGACATCCGCGCCGCAGGATTCCCGTTCGAGGGCCTGAACCTGCGCGCCCCCGGCCCCGGCGCCCCGATCGTCGCCGAACTGCCCGACGTCAAGACCGGCGGGCCCGACTACCCGGCCGCCATGGGGATGCCGCGCGCCGACCTCGCCCGGATCCTCCTCGAGCACGCGCGCGACGCCGGCGCCGACGTGCACTACGGGTCGCGCATCACGGGCCTCCAGCAGTTCGACGACGGCGTCGAGGTGCTCGTCGACGGGCAGTCGGCCGGACGCTACGACCTGCTCATCGGCGCCGACGGACTGCACTCCGCGGTGCGCGACCTCGTCGGCATCGAGGCGAAGCCCGAACCCACCGGCATGGGCATCTGGCGCGCGTTCGTCTCGCGTCCGGCCGAGGTCGTATGCAGCGAGCTCTACTACGGCGGGCCCGTGTACATCGCCGGATACACGCCCACCGGCGACGACACCATGTACGCGATCCTCGTCGAGCGCGCCCAGGACCGCTTCGACGTGAGCGACGACGACGCGCGCCGCATCATGCTCGAGGAGTCCCGCGCCTACGACGGCCCCTGGAACTCGATCCGCGCCGACATCGAAGCCGGCGCGACGGCCAACTACACGTGGTTCACGAAGCACCTCGTCGAGGGGGAGTGGAACCGCGGGCGCGTCGTGGTCATCGGCGACGCCGCGCACTCCTGCCCGCCCACCATCGCGCAGGGCGCAGCCCAGGGCCTCGAGGACGCCCTCGTGCTCACCGAGCTGCTCACCTCGCGCGACGCGGTCGACGACACGCTCTGGAACGAGTTCCACGAGCGCCGCGTTCCCCGCGCGAAGGCGGTCGTCGAGGCATCCGTGCAGCTCGGCCAGTGGCAGATCGACGGCGATCGCGACGCCGACGCCGGCGGGCTCATCTTCGGCATCTCCCAGCAGATGGCGGTGCCGGCGTGAGCGCCGACGCGGACACCGGCGCCGCAACCGCCACGCGCACCGCGCCGGTCACCGACGTGCACGCGCACCTGCTCATGCCGGGCCTGCACGCCGATGTCGAACGCCGTGCGCCCGAGGGCGTGCGCGAGGCCGCCGAGCTCGAGCTGCGCCGCAACGGCGCCGCCAGCCAGGCCGTCTCGGGGCCCATGGTGGGCGCCCGCATCCCGAGGCTCACCGACGTCGACGTGCGTCTCGCCGAGATGGACCGGCAGGGCGTGGACCGCCAGTGGGTGTCGGCCTCGCCGAACCACTTCTACCCGTGGGCCCCCGAGGGGTTGGCCGTCTGGGTCGCGCAGGAGGCGAACCGGCTCATCGCCGAGCACGTCGCCCAGGCGCCCGAACGGCTCATCGGCCTCGGCGTGGTGCCGTTGCAGCACCCCGAGCGCATTCTCGAATGCGTCGACGACGCGATCCTCGGGCGCGGCCTCGCAGGCATCGAGATCTCCTCGTTCGCCGGCGACGTCGAACTCTCCGACCCGCGGCTCGAGCCCATGTGGTCGCGCGTCGCCGAACTCGGCGCGGTCGTGTTCCTGCATCCGTTCGGGTGCAGTTTCGACGAGCGACTCGACCGCTTCTACCTCGCCAACACGGTCGGCCAGCCCGCCGAGAACGCCGTCGCCCTGTCGCACCTGATCTTCTCGGGGGTGCTCGACCGGCATCCGACGCTCAAGCTCGTCGCCGCGCACGGCGGCGGATACCTGCCGACCGCGATCGGTCGCAGCGACCACGCCTGGCGTGTGCGACCCGACGCGCGTGTCTGCGAGCACCTGCCGTCGAGCTACCTCCAGCGCATCTGGTTCGACACGGTCGTGCACGACGGGGGCGCGCTCCGCCGCCTCGTCGAGGTCGCCGGAGCCTCGCAGGTCGTGCTCGGCAGCGACTACCCGTTCGACATGGGCCTCGACGACCCGGTCGCCTTCGTTCGCGCGGCCGCCCTCGGAGCGGATGCCGAGACCGCCGTGCTCTCGGGCAACGCCGACGCGCTGCTCGGCCGACTCGTCGAGCAGGGGGTGCGCTCATGAGGATCGCACGCTGGATCGACGGTGCCGACCTCGTCGACGGCTTCGTGATCGACGACCGCGTCGTGCCCTTCGCCGACGGCGCCCGTGTCGCCGACGTGCTCGCGCAGGGACTCGACGCCGCGCGTGCGCTGTTCGAGCGAGCCGCGGATGCCGCGGGCCGACCGCTCGCCGACGTGCGGCTGGTCGCGCCGCTCGCGCCGGCATCCGTGCGTGACTTCGTCGCGTTCGAGGAGCATGTCGAAGGCGTCTCGGCGAGCATCGACGGCGCGAGCCACGTGCCCGACGAGTGGTACGAGGCGCCCACGTTCTACTTCACCAACCCGCACACGATCCTCGGGCCGGACGAACCCGTCGCGCCGCCCGCGACCGCACGGCTCGACTTCGAACTCGAGCTCGCCGCGATCATCGGCGGCGTCGAGGGATCGGACGGCGCGAACCTCACGCCCGAGCAGGCCGCCCGCCACATCTTCGGCTACACGGTCATGAACGACTGGTCGGCACGCGACCTCCAGGGCCGCGAGATGCAGGTGCGCCTCGGGCCGGCCAAGGGCAAGGACTTCGGCACGAGCCTCGGCCCGTGGATCGTCACGGCCGACGAGCTCGACCGGTTTCTGGACGACGACGGCTTCCTCGCCGTGCACGCCGAGGTGCGCGTCAACGACGAACTGATCGGCGAAGACCTCGTCTCGAACATGGGGTGGCCGTTCCCCGAACTCGTCGCGTACGCCTCCCGCGACTCGCGGGTCGTCGCGGGCGACGTGCTCGGCTCCGGCACGGTCGGCAACGGCGGATGCCTCGCCGAGCTGTGGGGGCGCGCAGGGGAACTCGCGCCGTCGCCGCTCGCCGAGGGCGACGTGGTGTCGATGACCGTCGAGGGCGTCGGCACCCTCACGGCAGCCGTCGGACCGATGCCGTCCAGTCCTGCGATCCCGCCTGCTCGGGAGCGGACGCGCGCACGACGGCGGGTTCCGCTCGATGAGACGGCGGCGTGACCGGCGGCCGCCGCGCACGGAGGTCCCGCGGGCCGCTCGAACCGCACTTGGTAGGCTCGGAGCCCATCCGGCCCCACTCCCATCTCTTCCGAAAGCACGAAGCCGTGTCCGATCGTCCCCGCGCACGACGTGCCGCCGCCGTGCAACGGACCGCGCTCGTCGGAGCGGGCGACCCGCGCGACCCGCGCGGCCCGGGCGGCGGGCATGCCCAGGGGTGACGACGACCGCCGGGTCGCCGAGAAGCTGTTCGCGATCGCCGATGCGTTCGAGCGCGGCGACGAGCTGACGCTGAGCGAGATCGCCGAGCGCGCCCGCCTGCCGTTGTCCACGGCCCACCGTCTGCTCGGGGAGTGGGTCGAATGGGGCGGCATCACCCGTTCGTCCGACGGGCGGTATCGGGTCGGCATCAAGCTCTGGCGGCTGGCCGTTCGCCAACCGTCATCGCGACGGCTCCGCATCGCCGCCAAACCGTACCTCGAGGACCTCTTCGAATCGACGGGAGAGCACGTGCACCTCGCCGTTCGCGAGGGGCTCGGCGCCGTCTACCTCGAGCGGATGTCGGGAGTGAACGCCGTGCCGTCGATCACCGACATCGGCTCACGCCTGCCGTTGCACGCGACCGGGGTCGGTCAGGCGCTGCTCGCGTTCGCTCCGCCCGGCGTCTTCGAAGACGTCATCGCCGCGGCCCCGCGCCGGTTCCTCCCCGGAACGATCGTGGATGAGACGGCACTGCGCGAGCGAATGGTCCGCATCCGCGCGTCGGGCGTCGCCATGTCGGTCGAGGCGTTGACCAAGGGCGCGTTCTCGGTCGCGGCCCCGGTGCGCGACGCCACGGGCGACGTCGTCGCCGCGGTCTCGATCATCGCGCACGTCGAACGACGCGATGAGCCGCAGTTCGCGCTCGGCGTGCGCATCGCCGGCCGGGGCATCTCCGCGGCGCTCGGCTACCGGCCGTAAGCCGTCGGCGCTCATCGGCGAACGTCGAGCCGCTTCCATCCCATGGAATCCGGGATGCGCGGCGAACGCGCCGCAGCGCACGATGGTGCCACCCTTCCATCCACTCGATAGGACGCGACGTTGCGAACCCAGGCGGTCATCATCGGAGCCGGTCCCGCCGGTCTCCTGCTCGGGCACATCCTGCACCGTGCCGGCATCGGATTCACGATCCTCGAGGCCCGCTCGCGTGAGTACGTGCTCGGTCGCATCCGTGCGGGGGTGCTGGAACAGAGCTCGGTCGACGTGCTCGCCGAGCTCGGCCTCGACGCCGATCTGCGGGAGCACGGGCTGACCCACCACGGCATCCACCTCCAGTTCGAGGGCGCGCGGCATCACCTCGACTTCGTCGAGCTCGTCGGGCGCACCGTCTCGATCTACGGGCAGCAGGCGCTGGTGCGCCACCTGCTCGCCGAGCACGAGCGGCTCGGCAGCGACATCCGCTTCGAGGTCTCCGACGTCACGCCGACCGGACTCGAGGGATCCGACCCCACGGTGAGCTTCACGGATGGCGGGGCGACGACCACGATCGCGGGCGACGTGGTGGTGGGCGCCGACGGGTTCCATGGGGTCTGCCGCCCGGCGATTCCCGGCATCCGCGCCTTCGAGCGCTCGTTCCCGTTCGGGTGGCTCGGCATCCTCGCCGACGTGCCGCCGTCGACCGATGACCTCATCTACGCGCTGCACCCCGACGGGTTCGCGATGCACTCGATGCGCTCGCCCGAGGTGTCGCGGCTCTACGTACAGGTTCGCCACGACGAGTCGATCGACGACTGGTCGGACGCCCGCATCTGGGACGCGCTCCAGACCAGGCTCGGGGTCGACGGGTGGACCCTCCAGGAGGGCGAGGTGCTCGAGAAGTCGATCACCCCGATGCGCTCCTTCGTCGCCTCGACGATGTCGCACGGACGGCTCTTCCTCGTCGGCGACGCGGGGCACATCGTGCCGCCGACCGGGGCGAAGGGGCTGAACTCGGCCATCGCCGACGTCGTGCTGTTGGGCCGTGCGATCATCGCCGGCCTCCAGCACGGCGACGAGTCCGGTCTCAGCGGGTACAGCGCCGCAGCGCTGGCCCGCCAGTGGAAGGTGCAGCAGTTCTCCGAGTGGATGACCGACCTCCTGCACGTGCACGATGCACCGGATGCCTCGGCTCGCGAGTTCGCCTACCGCAGCCAGGTCGGCCGCCTCGAGTACGTCACCGGATCGCGCGCCGCGCGTCAGAGCCTCGCCGAGCAGTACGCCGGCCTTCCCTTCACGACGGAGTGACCATGCTGAGAACACCTTCCCGACCAGACCTGTCGCAGGGCACGATCAGCGACGAGATCGCCGACCGCCATGCGCTCGAACGCGATGCCGCGGCATCCGCCGGCCGTGCACTCGCCGCACACCCGCGCCGCGACTTCGCGCCGTATCGATCGACGCTGCTGCGGCATCCGACGCATGAGCTCGTGCGCGCCGACCCCGAGGAGATCGAACTCGTCTCCCCGGCCTTCGGGCACACGGACGTCTCGCCGGAGGAGGCCGACCTCACCGTCCAGCACAGCGGCGAGCCGCTCGGCGAGCGCATCATCATCACGGGCCGCGTGCTCGACGGCGACGGCCGGCCGGTGCGCAATCAGCTCGTGGAGATCTGGCAGGCGAACGCGTCCGGCCGCTACGTGCACAAGCGCGACCAGCACCCGGCGCCCCTCGACCCGAACTTCACGGGCGTCGGCCGCATCATCACCGGCGACGACGGCTCGTACCGGCTGACCACGATCAAGCCGGGCGCCTACCCGTGGAAGAACCATCGCAACGCCTGGCGCCCCGCGCACATCCACTTCTCGTTCTTCGGATCGGCGTTCACGCAGCGACTGATCACGCAGATGTACTTCCCGGGCGACCCGCTCTTCGCGCTCGACCCGATCTACCAGTCCATCGTCGATCCGGCGGCACGCGAACGACTCGTCGCCGCCTACGACCATGACGTGAGCGAGCCCGAGTGGGCGATCGGCTACCGATGGGACGTCGTGCTCACCGGCCCGAGATCGACCTGGATGGAACCGGAGGACGCCGACCATGCGTGAGCAGCGACCCCTCGGCCCGACGCCGTCGCAGACGGTCGGCCCGTTCTTCGGGTACGCCCTGCCCTATGACGGCGGATCCGACGTGCGTGCGCCGTGGCAGCCCGACGCGATCCGTCTGCACGGCACGGTGTACGACGGGGCCGGCGACCCGGTGCCCGACGCGATCATCGAGATCTGGGGCGCGGATGCCGCGGGCCGGGCGTCTGCCGAACGCGGCGCGTTCGAGCGCGATCAGCACGGCTTCGCCGGCTTCGGCCGCGCCGCGGTCGACCGCGACGGCCGATTCTCGTTCACGACGATCAAGCCCGGAGCGATGCGCGTCGGATCGGCGCCCTACCTGCTCGTGGCGATCTTCGCGCGCGGCGTGCTGCAGCATCTCTTCACACGGGCCTACTTCGGCGACGAAGGCGCGGCGAACGACGCGGACCCGCTCCTCGATCGCATCGATCCCGCCCGTCGCGGAACGCTCATGGCCGAGCCCGACGGGCCGGCGTCGTACCGCTTCGACATCCGTCTGCAGGGCGAGGGCGAGACCGTGTTCCTCGACTTCGGAACCGAACAGTGATGGAGTCGTGTCGATGACGGACTGGGGACTGCTCGATCCTGGAGCAACGGAAACGGCGGGCACCGACGACGACGCCGTGCTCGAAGCAATGGTCGACGTCGAACGTGCATTGCTCCGCGTCTGGGGGAGCGAGCTCGACGAGTTCCTCGACGGCCAGGCCGACGCCCTCGACGACGCGGCGCTCGATCGTGCGGCGCTCGCCGCGGGCGTGTCGCGCGACGCCGTGCCGGTGGTCGCGCTCGTGCCGGCGCTGCGCGCGCAGCTCGAGGCCGCGGGGCTCCCTGCCGATCGGCTGCATCTGGGCGCGACCAGTCAGGACGTGCTCGACACGGCCCTCATGCTCGTCGCCCGAGATGCGCTGCGAGCGACCCGCGCATCACTGATCGCGGCCGGCGCGCGCCTCGCCTCGCTCGCCGACGCCGAGCGGCAGAGCCCGCGCATCGGCCGCACGATCGCCCGCCACGGTGAGGCGAGCACCCTCGGCGTGCTCGCCGCGGGCTGGCTCGACGGCGTCTCCTCGGCGATCGAGTCCGTCGACGCCCTCTCCTTCCCCGTGCAGTTCGGCGGCGCGGTCGGCACCGGAACGGCGGCGGATGTCGCAGCCGGCCGCCCCGGCGCGGCCGACGACGTGCGTGCGGGGCTCGCCGTGCGCCTCGGGCTCACCGATCCCGGTCGTTCGTGGCACGTCGAGCGCACGCCGGTGCTCGCCGTCGCCTCGGCCGCGGCGTCGGTCGTGGCGGTGCTCGGCCGTCTCGCCGGCGACGTGACCCTACTCTCCCGCGAGGAACTCGGCGAGGTCCGCCTCGCGGGCGGCGGCGGCTCGTCGGCGATGCCGCACAAGCGCAACCCCGTCGACGCGGTCGCGATCACCGCGGCGGCCGTCGAATCGCCCGCGCTGCTGCAGGTCGTCGCATCCGCCGCGATCGCGGGCGACGAGCGCTCGGCCGGCCGGTGGCACGCCGAGTGGGCGTCGCAGCGGCGACTCCTGCGCCTGGCCCGTTCCGCGTCCGCCGCGGCCGCCCGACTCGCCGACGGCCTCGAGTTCGATCGCGACCGGGCGGCGCAGATCCTCGCCTCGGCCGACGCCGCGAACGCTCCGAGCCACCGCGACCTGCTCGTCGCGACATCCGATCGCATCATCGACCGGGCCGTCGCCCGATTCACCGCCGTCTCCGAAGGGGGCACCCGCCCATGACCGTTCCTCGCCTGCGCGGATCCTTCGCCCCGGGCACCGCATCGGCCGCAGCCCAGCCGCTGCTCGTGCTCCTGCCCTCCCTCGGCACCACGTCGGCGCTGTGGGACGGCGTCGTCGGCGAGCTGCGCACCGACCCGCGAACGTCGGGCCTGCGCATCCTGCGCATCGACCTGCCCGGGCACGGCGCCAGCCCCGCGGCGTCCGAGCCGTTCACGATCGCCGACCTCGCCGACGCGGTGCTCGCGGTCGTCGATGAGGCGGGCGGCGGCGCGTTCCACATCGCGGGCGTCTCGCTCGGCGGCACCGTCGCGCTCGAGCTCGCCGCCGCACACCCCGACCGCGTGCGCAGCCTCGTCATGAGCTGCAGCGGCTCGCGCATCGGCACGGCCGAGAGCTGGGCCGAACGCGCCGCCGCGGTGCGGGCGAGCGGAACCGCCTCGCTCGTCACCGGCAGTGCGTTGCGCTGGTTCGCGCCCGGATTCCTCGAGCGCGACGCCGGCGGGCCCGGTGCCCGCAGCCTCGGCACCCTCGTCGACATCGACGACGAGTCGTACGCACGCTGCACCGAGGCCCTCGGCGGCTTCGACCGCACGGCGTCGCTGGGCGCGCTCACCGTGCCGACGCTGGCGATCAGCGGCGAGCACGACGCGGTCACGACGCCCGCCGCTATGCAGGATCTCGCCGACGACGTGCCGGGCGGCCGCCACGTCTCGCTCGACGGCGCCGCGCACCTCGCCGTGCTCGAAGAGCCCGCCGCCGCAGCCGAGCTCATCGCCGAGCACCTCGACGGTGCCGAGCTGCGGGCCGCGGCATCCGTCGTGCACGGCCGCGGCATGGCCGTTCGCCGCAGCGTGCTCGGCGACGCCCACGTCGACCGCGCGAACGCGGGCATCACGGCCGAGACCGCCGCGTTCCAGGACTTCATCACCCGCTACGCGTGGGCCGAGATCTGGGACCGCCCCCAGCTCACCCGGCAGGAGCGGTCGATCGCCACCCTCGCGAGCCTCGTCACCGGCGGCCACGAGGGGGAGCTGCGCATGCACGTGCGCGCCGCCCTCGGCAACGGCCTGAGCCGCGAGCGCATCGCCGAGGTGCTCCTGCACACCTCGCTCTACGCGGGGCTGCCCGCGGCCAACGCCGCCCTCGCTGCGATGCGCGACGAGTTCGCGTCGCTCGACGGGGTCGACGGGGCCGACGCCGACGCCGACGCCGAGACCCGCCCCGCACCGCACGACCCGCACCGAGAGGACCGCACGAATCATGGATAAGACCGTCAGCAGCGCCGCCGAGGCGGTCGCGGACATCTTCGACGGGGCGTCGCTCGCGGTGGGCGGGTTCGGCCTGTCGGGCGTGCCGATCTGGACGATCCGCGCGCTCACCGAGCAGGGCGCGACCGATCTCGAGGTGGTGTCGAACAACTGCGGCGTCGACGGATGGGGCCTCGCCGAGCTGCTCGAACGCGGCCGCATCCGCCGCGTCATCGCGAGCTACATCGGCGAGAACCGGGAGTTCGGCCGCCAGTACCTCGGCGGGGAGATCGAGGTCGAGCTCACCCCGCAGGGCACGCTCGCCGAACGGCTGCGCGCGGGCGGAGTCGGCATTCCGGCGTTCTTCACGGCCGCGGGTGCCGGCACGGTGGTCTCCGACGGCGGGATGCCGTTGCGGTACGCGCCCGACGGGTCGGTGGCGTTGGCGAGCGAGCCGAAGGAGTTGCGCCCGTTCGGCACGTTCGGGAAGAACCGCGAGTACGTGCTCGAGCATGCGATCCGCACGGACTTCGGGTTGGTGCGCGCCGCCGTCGGGGACCGGCACGGCAACCTGCGGTTCGAGAAGTCGACCCGCAACTTCAACCCGCTCGCGGGCATGGCGGGCAAGGTTACGATCGCCGAGGTCGACGAGCTCGTCGAGCCGGGCGTGCTCGGCCCCGATGACATCCACCTGCCGGGCATCTACGTCGACCGGGTCGTGGTGCTCAGCCGGGAGCAGTCGGCGGATCTGCCGATCGAGAAGACGACGGTGAGGGCCCGGCCCGCGGCATCCGCCACCGGTCGTAATGAGAACGAGGGGGCCCGCTGATGCCGCTCACGCGTGACGAGATGGCGGCCCGCGCCGCCCGTGAGCTCGAGGACGGCTCGTACGTGAACCTCGGCATCGGCCTGCCGACGTTGATCCCGAACTTCCTGCCCGACGACGTCGAGGTCGTGCTGCACTCCGAGAACGGCATCCTCGGCGTCGGCCCGTACCCGTGGGAGGGCGAGGCCGACCCGAAGCTCATCAACGCCGGCAAGGAGACCGTGACCGTGCTGCCCGGGGCGGCGTACTTCGACTCGGCGGCGAGTTTCGGGATGATCCGCGGGGGCCGCATCACGACCGCGGTGCTCGGCGCCATGCAGGTCAGCGCCGGCGGCGACATCGCGAACTGGGCGGTGCCGGGCAAGATGGTCAAGGGCATGGGCGGGGCGATGGACCTCGTGAACGGTGCCGAACGCGTGATCGTGGTCATGGAGCACGTCGCGAAAGACGGGTCGGCGAAGATCGTGCCGCAGTGCACCCTCCCGCTGACCGGGCGGGCGTGCATCGACCGCATCATCACCGACCTGGCCGTGTTCGACGTCACCGACGACGGACTCGTGCTCATCGAACTCGCACCCGACGTCAGCATCGACCAGGTCACGGATGCCACGGGCGCGCCGTTCACCCTCGGGCCCGACCTGTGACCGCACGACCTGCGACGGCACTGCGCGAGGTCGTGATCTGCTCGCCCTTGCGCACGCCCGTCGGGCGCATGGGCGGCGCGCTCGCGAGCGTCTCGGCGCTGACGCTCGCCGAGACCGTGCTCGGCGCCCTGCTCGAGCGCACCGGCCTCGACCCGGCCGCCGTCGACGGCGTGATCGCCGCGCAGGGGTACCCGACCATGGAGGCGCCCGCCTTCGGACGCGTAGCCGCCCTGAACGCCGGATTCCCCGTGACGACGACCGGCTACCAGCTCGACCGGCGCTGCGGATCGGGCCTCCAGGCCGTGATGAACGCCGCGATGGAGGTGCAGACCGGCGTCGCCGACGTGGTCGTCGCCCTCGGCGCGGAGTCGATGTCGAACGCGCCGCTCTACAGCGTCGAGGGCCGCCGCGGCTTCGCGGGTGCCGGCCTCATGCTGCACGACGCCCTCTCGCGCGGACGGGAGACCGTCGGCGGGCGCCGCTTCCCGACGCCGGAGGGCAACGTCGGCTCGGCCGAACTGCTGCGCGCCGAGTACGGCATCTCGCGCGACGCGCAGGACGCCCTCGCGCTGCGCTCCCACGAACGGGCGGTGGCCGCGCAGCAGGCCGGCGCGTTCGACGCGGAACTCGTGCCGGTCGAGGTGCCCGGCCGCCGCGGCTCGGTGACCGTCGACCGTGACGAGCATCCCCGCGCGGACTCCACGCTCGACGCCCTCGGCGCCCTGCGCCCCATCCTCGGTCGCGGCGACCCCGACGCGACCGTCACCGCGGGAAACGCGAGCGGACAGAACGATGCCGCAGCCGCGTGCATCGTCACCACGCCCGAGCGTGCCGCTGAACTGGGACTGCGTCCGGCGCTGCGCCTGATCTCCTGGGCCGTCGCCGGCAACGACCCGCTGCGCTTCGGCGTCGCCCCCGTCCCCGCTGCGAACCTCGCCCTCGCTCGCGCCGGCATCCGATTCGACGATCTCGACGTGATCGAGTTGAACGAGGCGTTTGCCGTGCAGGTGCTCGCGTGCCTCGCCGACTGGGGGCTCGACGCCGAAGACGCGCGCCTCAACCCGCGGGGGAGCGGCATCTCGATCGGGCACCCGATCGGCGCGACCGGCATCCGCATGCTCGCGACCCTCGCCCACGAACTGCCCGACCTCGACGGCACCCTCGCCCTCGAGACCATGTGCATCGGCGGCGGCCAGGCGCTCGCGGCCGTGTTCGAGCGGGCATAGGCTCGGTGCAGCCTGCCCGCCGACCGTCTGGACCCATGACCGCCTCCTCCGCACCGCACCGCCGTCGGCCGGTCTTCACGATCGTGGCCGCCGCAGCGGCCGCCGCCGCGACCGCCGTCCTGCTCTCGGGGTGCTTCTTCATCCCGCTCGCCGACAATCGGTCACCGTTCGACGACCCGTTCGGCCCCAGCTTCGATGACGTGCGCTCCCACCATGCCGAATTGCAGGCGGCGCTCGATGAAGCCGTGCCCGCTGAGTGGAAGACCACGGTCTCGACCGCGAGCGACAACTGCGAGGGCGCCTGCAATCTGCGCCTCGGCGTCTCCATCGACCCGACGGCCGCGCTCGGCCAGGAGGTGTTCGACGCCGGCGATGCCGCAGCGCAGGCGGAATGGGAGGAGGGCGAGCGGATCCGGGTGCCGCTCCCGGCCGACGTGCTCGCGACGATCGTGCGCACGGCCGCGCCGATCGCCGCCGACGCGCACCTCTCGTTCGATCTCGAGCCCGGTTGGAGCGAGGAACCGGTGCCGAACCCCGCCGGGGTCGAACTCTTCGCGGTGACGGACATGGCCGCGGCCGTCGCCGAGGTCACCGGCCTCACCGAGGACTACAGCGGCGACGACCAGTTCCGTCTGGCGAACGGCACGCTCTCGGTGGCGACCTCGTCCGGGTCGGCCGACGCGGTGCTCGCACGCCTGCCCTGAGGCGCGAGTGCCTCGACTGCCCGACGAACGGGCGAGTCCCGCGATCGACCGCCCCCGAGGCTCGGTGTGGCGAGCCTGCTCCGTCGGGGGTATCATTCGAACACATGTTCGAATGGAGGGTCGCGATGTACGTCGCAGCCGATGACGAGCCGGTCGCCGTGTGGCTCGACGCAGCCGGAGCGCCGACCAGGCTCGTGTACCGCGGCATCCGATACCGCGTGATCGACACGCCCACGAAGCTCGGCGTCGAGCCCGAGTGGCCCAGCGGCATCTCGCACCCGCCGGCCGAGGTGACGCTCGCACCGGGCTGGCGCGCAACGGGGCGTGCCGAGAACCACGACCTCCTCGTGTTCGACCTGCGCCTCGCGCCCAACGGCTGGGTCGCCGAGCACGTGTTCGCGTAGCGCCGCCCAGCGCGAAGCCGTCGCCGCGCGTCGGTCGACTCCGGCTCCGACCTGGCGGCAGAATGACCTCGCAGCCATGCAAGATGAGAGGAACCGAACGGGGGAACCCATGCCTCGAGACGACCGAACGATCGAAGCGCGCGCAGCGGCGTGTGCGCGGGCGGCGGTCGTCGCCGGCATGCGCGTCGTCGTCGCGGAGTCGCTCACAAGCGGGGCCATCGCCGGGGCGCTCGGCCGTGCCGCCGACGCGAGCGAGTGGTTCGCCGGCGGCATCGTCGCCTACCGTCCCGAGACGAAGCAGCGCGTGCTCGGCGTCCAACCCGGCCCCGTCGTCACGGCGGCCGCCGCGCGTCAGATGGCCCTCGGCGCGCTCTCGCTCACCGGGGCGCAGGCCGTGGCGGCCGTCACGGGGGCCGGCGGACCTGGGCCCGAAGAGGGTCGGCCGGCCGGCACCGTCTTCCTGGCCTCCGGCACCGATCGGCGGGGCATCGAGGTCGTCGAGCTGCACCTGCCCGGCGACCCCGCCGAGGTGGTCGCCGCGACCGTCGTCGCCGCGCTCGAAGCGCTCGAACGAGCACTCCGAGGAGGGTGACGGATGCCGCGACGCGGCGTCATCCGTCGCATGCCGTCGCTCGAGACGCCGCGCGTCCCGGTTGTCAAGGTCTGGCGCACCGCCGACGCCCGGGCCGATGCTGGGCGCGAGACGGTGCGAATCCTCCGTCGGCGGGGGAGCGAGCATGAACCGACAGACGGGCGGGCACCGGTGAGACGCACTGCGCAACGGCACCCGTCGGGTCGATCCCCGGCCGGTCGGCACACGCGACCTCTCGCGCCCACCGCGCTCGTCATCGGCTGCATCCTCGCCCTCACGGGGTGCGGAATCTCGATTCCGACCGACCCCGACGGCACGCTGCAGCGCGTCGTGCGCACCGGCGAGCTCCGCGCCGGCGCCTCGCCGGCGGGCACGGCGCTCGTCGTCGACGGCGACCGGGTCAGCGGCGCGCTGGCCGATCTGGTCGAGGAGTTCGCGGCGGAGCAGGGCGCCCGCGTCATCTGGACCGTCGGCAGCGAGGAGGCCCTCGTCGAAGACCTGGAGCAGGGCGACCTCGATCTCGCGGTCGGCGAGATGACCGACCAGACCCCGTGGTCCGATCGGGCCTCCGTCACGAGGCCGTACACCGATCTGCCGGGGCTCGAAGGTCGCAAGACCGTGCTCCTCCTGCCGCTCGGCGAGAACGCGTTCCAGTCCGCCCTCGAGACCTACCTCGACGAGGAGGTCGGCCCGTGAAGTCGCTCGGACGCACCGACCTCCCGACCGAGCAGCAGCGGGCGCTTCGCAGCGCGATCCGTTGGGAGTGGTTCACCATCGGCTACACGGCCGTGACCATCGCCCTGATCGCGTTCGTCCTCGGCGGGTCGCAGGCCATGAAGACCGCGTGGATCGAGGACATGCTCTCCCTCATCCCGCAGATCTCCTTCCTCGTCGCGCTCCTGTTCATCCGGCGTCCGCCGACGCGGGCCTTCCCGTTCGGGCTGCATCGCACGATGGGCGTCGGACACCTCGTCGCCGGCGTCGCCCTGCTCACGGTCGGCGGCACGCTCGCCGTCGAATCGGTCATGGGGCTGATCTCCGCCGAGCATCCGGCGATCGGCACGGTGCAGCTGTTCGGCCGCACGGTCTGGCTGGGCTGGCTCATGATCGCCGTCATGTCGATCATCGTCATCGGACCCTTCATCTACGGGCGGGCGAAGGCGAGACTCGCGCCGGTCCTGCACAACAAGGTGCTCTACGCCGACGCCGACATGTCGAAGGCCGACTGGACCACGACGGTGGCCTCCATCGTCGGCGTGCTCGGCATCGGCATCGGCTGGTGGTGGCTCGACGGCGCAGCGGCCCTCTTCATCTCCGTCGGCATCGTCTGGGACGGCTACCGCAACGCGCGGGCGGCCGTGCTCGACCTCATCGATCAGCGGGCGCGTCGGTACGACGATGCCGCGCCGCATCCGCTCATCGGTCGCATCGTCGCGGAACTGGACCACGAGCCGTGGGTCGACCGGTCGGCGGTGCGCATGCGCGACATGGGCCAGGTGTTCCACGTCGAGGCCTTCGTGGTGCCGACCGGGCGCCGCGTCGCCGTCGAAGACCTCGACCGTGCGCGCCGCACCGTCTCAGAGCTGGACTGGAAGATGCAGGATGTCTCGATCGTCGTCGTCTCCTCGTTGCCGGAGGAGGCGACCGGGCACCGCGGCCGGGCCTGAGCACGGTCGCCGCGTAGAATCGGACCTCCGACCACGGCGACGGTCCCGCGTCGCGACCGTCGACCTGCCTGAACGAATTCGAGGAGCCTGCACCATGAGCAGAACCGTATGGACCGTGCTCGGCGTCATCGCCGCCGTCGTCATCGCGTGGGTGCTCGTCGACGTCGTCTTCAGCGTGGTGTGGTTCCTCGTCAAGGCGGTCATCGTGCTGATCGTCGCCGCCGTCGTGTTCTTCGTCCTGCGGGCGCTGGTGCGTCCGTCGGATCGCGACTCGGTCGGGCGCTGACGGCTCACGTTCGTCTCGAGGGCGGCGACGATCGCGCCGAGGTCGACCTCCGTGCACGCGACGGACTCGTCGCGTGCAGCGGGCTCAGGCCGTCGGTTGCGCGTCTGCCTCGCGTTTGACGGCCGACAGCTCGAACTCGAGCGTGATCTTCTCGGACACCAGCACGCCGCCGGTGTCGAGCGGCACGTTCCACTCGAGGCCGAACTCACGGCGATCGATGCGACGTGTTCCCTGGAACCCGGCACGGAGCGCACCGGTCGCGTCGGTGTGCGCGCCGACGAATTCGATCGGGATGGTGATGGCCTTCGTCACGTCCCGGATCGTCAGGTCGCCGGACACGACGAGAGCGTTGTCGCCGATCTCCTCGATGCGGGAACTGCGGAAGACGATCTCGGGCCACTCCTCGACATTGAAGAAGTCGCCGCTCCGCAGGTGTTCGTCGCGCTGCGCATTGCGAGTGTCGACGCTGTCGACGCGGCAGACGATTTCGGCGAACGAGGCGTCGGGGTCATCGAGGTCGGCGTGCAGCGTGCCGGTCACGTCGGTGAACGCGCCGCGAACCGTTGCCACCATCGCGTGCTTCGCCGAGAAGCCGATGCGCGAATGATCGGGATCGATGTCCCAGTCACCGCTCAGATCCGGAGTCGGGTTTGTCATGGTCTCCCCAGGGTCGTTGACGAACCCGTCCAGTCTCTCATCCATCCGATGCCCTTCGACGCATCCGTGTTCTGCCTCCGCCGACCGGCCGCGGACCCGGTGCCCTCAGGATGCGGCCGAGGCGGCGACGGCGATCGCATCGACGGCGGCGCCGCCCCGGAGTTGCCGCATGCGGTCGACGACCGCGTCGACGACCGCCGGCGTCAGCGCCCGGCAGACGATGCTGTTCGCGCCGAGCGACTCGAGGCCGCCGGCCCGGATGCGGATCACCTCCCAGCCGACCTCGGCCAGTGCTTCGTCCTTCTCGAGGTCGGATGCCTCCTTGAGCCCGAGGTGCGCGCGCCGTGAGCGGCCCGGGTCGTCGTACTCGATCGCGATGCGCAGCTGCGGAACGAGGATGTCGGGCCACACCTCGCTGCGCCCGAAGAAGGTGCGGGCGATGTGCACCGCGTTCACGCGATGGTGCAGGCGGATGCGTTCGCCGAGCATCGCCCGGAGTCGCTGCTCGGTCATCGAGGTGCGGGTGCGGAGCCCCGGTTTCATGAAGGCGAGGCCGGCTTCGCGGAGGGCCGCGGGTGCGGCCGCATTCGCGCGGCACTTGGCGCACCCGGTGCCGGTGAGCATCTCGCTCACCTTCGCGGCGAACCGGTCGTGTCCGCGGGGGCAGAGCCACTGGTACTCGGCGCCGAGGCGGGTCTCGGCGGCGAGCGCGGCGCGCTGCGGGGGAGCGACCTTGCGCAGCAGTTCGCCGCGCGAACGGTGCGTCTCGGCGATGAGCATGCAGAGGGGGCAGGGTCGCCGCAGGGCGAGCGCGGTGGGATCGGCGGGGTCGGCGCCGTGTCCGCAGTGGAATCTCACGGCGACCACGGGTGCTCCTGCTGGTTCTGCATGTGCCGATACTGCCGATCCCCACCGACATCCGTCGCCCCGTGTCGGTGCTCGGCAGGAGAATGGGTGCATGCAGATCGCCGTCGGCATCGGCGACGGCGGTCGCGTGCAGTTCCTCGACCCCGATCTTCCGGGGTCGCCCGTCGCCGAGGTCGAGCCCGAGGCCTCCGCAGCGACGTTCCGCCGCCTCGAGCTCGAGCACGCGCCGCGGTGGGTCTGGGCCGACGTGCGCCAGTGGTATCCCGCGCTCCTCGCGAGCGGCGTGCGGCTCGCGAGGTGCCACGACCTGCGGCTCTGCGGTGCGATCCTCGACCACTCCACGTTCACCGCCGACGTCCGCGCACGCGGCACCCACCCGGCGCCGGCCTGGCTGCCGCCGGGTCCCACGATGGTCGAGGTCGCCGGGCAGCCGTTCGTGCCCCACGCGCCGCAGCACGAGACGCTGTTCGACCTCGAGGGCTTCGACGCGCCCATCGCACCCGCGGCGCTCGAGGGTGCCGAGCGTGCGGTCGAGCGAGCGGATGCCGCGGGCGGGCGCCCGTCCGCGGCATCCGTCGTCGACGAATACCACCGGCAGCTCGCGCTGGTCGAGACCGGCAGCGCGCCGGCGGCCCTGCGCCTGCTGGTCGCCGCCGAGTCCGCCGGAGCCCTCATCGGCGCCGAGCTGCGTGCGGCCGGCCTGCCGTGGAGCCGGCGGGTGCACGAATCCGTGCTCGATGCCGAGCTCGGCGGCCGCCCGGCGCCCGGCCGCAAGCCCGTGCGCATGGAGGAGATCGCCGCGGTCGTCCGCACCGAGCTCGGGGCGCCGACGCTCAACCTCGATTCGCAGGTCGACGTGCTGCGCGCGCTTCGCGGGGCGGGCGTGCCGACCTCGTCCACCTCGCGCTGGGAGCTCCGCGAGCACGACCATCCCGCCATCGAGCCGCTCATCGCCTACAAGAAGCTCGCACGACTGCTGAGCGCCAACGGGTGGGCGTGGCTCGACGAGTGGGTGTCCGACGACCGCTTCCGCCCCGAGTACGTGCCAGGGGGCACGGCGACCGGCCGTTGGGCGACCTCGGGCGGCGGGGCCCTCCAACTGCCGAAGCTCGTGCGCAGCGCGGTCGTCGCGGACCCCGGCTGGACCCTCGTGGTCGCCGATGCCGCCCAGCTCGAGCCGCGAGTGCTCACGGGCATGTCCCACGACGAGGCCATGGAACGCGCCGGGCACGATCGCGACCTCTACCGCGGGCTCGTCGACGCGGGGGTGGTCGCCACGCGCGACGAGGCGAAGATCGCGATCCTGGGGGCGATGTACGGCGCGACCACGGGCGACAGCGGGCGGCTCGTGCCGCGGCTGGCCCGCGCCTTCCCGAAGGCGATGCACCTCGTCGACTCCGCCGCCCGCGACGGTGAACGCGGCCTGCCAGTCACGACCCTGCTCGGCCGTTCGTCGCCGCGCCCGCCGGCCGAGTGGCGGGCGATCCAGTCCAGGGCCAGCCAGCCCGATGCGACGAGCGCCGACGAGCGCCGGGCTCGCTCCTCCGCGCGCGAGTGGGGACGCTTCACGCGCAACTTCGTCGTGCAGGGCAGCGCCGCGGAGTGGGCACTGTGCTGGATGGCCGCGCTCCGCTCCGAGCTGCACGAGATGGGTGTGCGTCGGTCCGACGAGATCCGGTCGGCGCCGGCATCCGGGCCGGTCTTCGAAGCGGCGCCGCATCTCGTCTACTTCCTGCACGACGAGATCATCGTGCACACGCCGAAGCCGCTCGCCGACGAGGTCGCGCAGGCGGTGCGCGATTCGGCCGTCACCGCTGGCCGGCTGCTGTTCGGCGGGTTCCCGGTCGGGTTCCCGCTCGACCTGGTCGTGGTCGACAGCTACGGAGCGGTCGCGCCCTGAAGCGCGGGCTCGCCCGGCGCCGCACCGGAGGAGGCCGGGCCGGGTCGTCGTCCGCGCCGCGGGCGCTCGGCACGAGGCGCGAACGCCAGCGCCGGTCGGCCGTCGCGCGCCGAACCGATCGTGCGCTCGCGAGCCGATTCCAGCCAGTCGACGGCCGCCGACGCGCGTGCTGCCTCCGCGGCGGCGGCGAGCGCGACGAGCGGATGCCCCGACCCGACGTCGCCGTCGACCTCGCGAGCGGCCCGGCCGTCGGGTTCGGCGCGGTGCGCAGCGTCGCCCCGCCGTTCCCGCCATCGGGCCAGTTCCGCGTCGATGACGGATGCCGCGTCGAACCCGGGCAGGGAGGCGGCGATCAGCACCCGGTCGACGGTCTCGTCCCACGGGTCGGCGCCCGAGGCATCCGCGCCGTGGAGCCAGGCCGAGGATGCGGCCCGTCCGGCCGGGGTGAGGCGGTGCAGGGGCAGTCCGTCGTCGGTGGTTCCGTCGGGCTCGACGAGGCCCTGCTTGGTGAGGCGGTCGAGCGTGGCGTACGTCTGCCCGACGTTCACGCTCCTTCGCCCGCCGGTGCGCTCGGTCAGGCCGCCGTGCAGGGCGAAGCCGTATGCCGGGCCCATCGACAGCAGCACGAGCAGGGCATCGCGAACGGCCACGTCGACTCCTCGGGAACGGATGTCGCGACCGGGCCGCGACGGATCGGAACTCTTCACCGAGCATACGGTTTCCGCGCCGCCCTGCCGATCAGCCGCTCCGGTGCGGCGAACCTTGTGAGATCAGCCGATCCGGGGCATAATCGCGGGTGACGGCTCGCCGTCGATAATCGAACACACCGCCATCCGCGGTTCCGAGGTCGTAGGGGAAGACGCACCTCGAGAACGGAGACGGAGATGGCAGAGATGTTGTCGCGGGTCGTGCGCCCCGCGCAGGGAGTGCTGTTCGTGCACTCGGCACCGCGCGCGCTGTGCCCGCATGTCGAGTGGGCCGCTGGTCGCGCCCTCGGCACGGCCGTGAACTTCGACTGGAGCGAGCAGCCCGTCTACCGCGGGCTCATGCGCGCCGAGTTCCACTGGGAGGGTGACGCCGGCAGCGGCGCGCGGATCGCATCCGCCCTGCGCGGCTGGGAGCAGCTGCGCTACGAGGTCAGCGAGGACCCGACTCCAGGCTCCGACGGCGCGCGCTGGATGCACACGCCCGATCTCGGCGTCTACTTCGCGCAGACGGATGTCGCGGGCAACACGGTCGTCGGCGAGGACCGCATCCGCTATGCCATGGAGATCGCCGGTGCCGACCCCGTCGAGCTCCACCGCGAGCTCCGCCTCGCGCTCGGACAGGCGTGGGACGACGAGCTCGAGCCGTTCCGTCACGCGAGCGATTTCGCACCCGTCGTCTGGTTGCACCAGGTGGGGTGAGCAGGGCCTCGGCCCGCGTGCTGGCGTCCCGCGCCGTCGGAGGATGGATTCCCGGTGAGCGCACGGACGAAACCCGCGGGCCGTCGACGAGAAGACCCCGGTGTCCTCGGACACCGGGGTCTTCGTCCGAGCGGATGCCTCGGCATGCGCTCACGACGCTCGACTACACCGAGCGGAACACCGCGACCGCGTTGTGGCCGCCGAAGCCGAACGAGTTCGAGATCGCCACCTGCGCGCCCTCGCCGAGCGGTTGGGCGTCGCCGGACACGAGCAGCGGGATCGCCGGGTCCTGTTCGGTGAGGTTGATGGTCGGCGGGGCGAGGCGGTTCTCGAGCGCCAGCACCGTGAACACGGCCTCGAGCGCGCCCGTGCCGCCGAGCAGGTGGCCAGTCGACGCCTTGGTCGCCGAGACGGGGATCTCGTGGACCCGGTCGCCGAACACGCTGTGCAGCGCGGTGTACTCGGCGATGTCGCCGACGGGGGTGCTCGTCGCGTGCGCGTTGATGTGCGTCACGTCGTCGGGGGTCGCCCCCGCCTGCGCCAACGCGTCGAGCACGGCACGGCTCGCGCCGCGCCCCTCGGGGTCGTTCGCGGTGATGTGGTACGAATCGGCGCTGACGGCGCCGCCGGCGAGTTCGGCGTAGATGCGTGCGCCGCGCGCGAGCGCGTGCTCTTCGGTCTCGATCACGAGGCTCGCGGCGCCCTCGCCCATGACGAAGCCGTCACGGTCGACGTTGTAGGGCCGTGAGGCGTGCGCCGGGTCGTCGTTGCGCTTGGAGAGCGCCTGCATCGACGAGAACGACGCGAGCGTGATCGGATGCACCGCCGATTCGGAGCCGCCGGCGATGACGACGTCGGCGAGCCCGAGCTGGAGGTGCTCGTAGGCGTTCGCGATGGATTCGGTGCTCGATGCGCAGGCCGATGCCACGGTGCGGGCGAACGCACGCGCGTGGAAGTGCATCGAGATGGCCGCGGAGGCGGCGTTCGGCATGAGCATCGGCACGGTCATCGGCAGCACGCGTCGGGCGCCGCGTTCGCGCAGGGTGTCCCACGCGTCGAGGAGGGTCCAGATGCCGCCGATGCCGGTGGCGTAGTCGACGCCGAGGCGCTCGGGTGCGACGTCTGGTGCGCCGGCGTCGGCCCATGCCTCCATCGCGGAGACGAGGGCGAACTGGCTCGACGGGTCGAGCCGCTTCGCGACGGGACGCTCGAGCACCGCCTCGGGCCGCACCTTCGCCTGGGCGGCGAAGCGCACAGGCAGGTCGTACTGCTCGACCCAGTCGTACTCGAGGCTCTTGGCCCCGGACTCGCCCGCGAGCAGGGCATTCCAACTTTCACGGGCGGTGCCGCCGAGCGGCGACGTCGCGCCGATACCCGTGATCACGATCTTCTTGGTCATACGAGAAACACTCCGATGGGAGGAACGATCGAGCTGATCGAGCGGGCCGGGCGATGCCGCGGCCCGCTCCACGCAGCGACTAGGCCTGAGCCTTGACGATGAAGTCGACGGCGTCGCCGACGGTCTTGAGGTTCTTGACCTCTTCGTCGGGGATCTTGACGTCGAACTTCTCTTCGGCGTTGACCACGATGGTCATCATCGAGATCGAGTCGATGTCGAGGTCGTCGGTGAACGACTTGTCCAGCTCAACCGTGTCGGTTGCGATGCCGGTCTCGTCGTTGATGAGCTCGGCCAGGCCGGCAAGCACTTCTTCGGTGGACAATGCCATGGTTCTTCTCCTTGATGGTGTCTCGTTTGACCGAGAGCCAGTCTAGATGGACGGGGGTCGGTGGTTCAGGGCAGAACCACCACTTGGGCGCCGAACACGAGGCCGGCGCCGAAGCCGATCTGGAGGGCGAGGCCCCCCGAGAGTTCAGGGTGCTCGTCGAGCAGACGGTGCGTCGCGAGCGGGATGGACGCGGCCGACGTGTTGCCGGTCGTGGCGATGTCGCGGGCGATGACGACGGATTCGGGCAGCTTGAGCTGCTTCGCGAACTCGTCGATGATGCGCATGTTCGCCTGGTGCGGGATGAATGCCGCGAGGTCGGCGGCCGAGACGCCTGCGGCGTCGAGGGCCTGCTTGGCGACCTTCGCCATGTCCCACACGGCCCAGCGGAAGACGGTCTGCCCCTCCTGTCGGAGTGTGGGCCACTCGGCCGCACCGTCGCGGAACTCGGTGAGGGTGCCGTTCATGCCGACGGCGCCCGCCTTCGAGCCGTCGGACCCCCAGACGGTGCGCGCGATGCCCGGGAACTCGCTCGGGCCGATGACGACGGCGCCCGCACCGTCGCCGAGGAGGAACGAGATCGAGCGGTCGGTCGGGTCGACCACGTCGGAGAGCTTCTCGGCGCCGATGACGAGTGCGTAGTGGGCGACGCCGGTGCGGATCAGGGCGTCGGCCTGCGCCACCGCGTACGCGTAGCCCGCGCACGCTGCGTTCGTGTCGTAGGCGGCGGCGGGATTCGCGCCGACGCGATCGGCGACCACGGCCGACATCGAGGGCGTCTGCTGGACGTTCGAGATGGTGGCGACGATGACGAGGTCGATGAGCTCGGGGGCGACGCCCGACTTCTCGATGGCCTCGCGCGCGGATTCGGTCGCGAGGTCGAGCGCCGAGACGTCGGCACCGGCCCGCGTGCGGGTGACGATGCCCGTGCGCTGCTGGATCCACTCGTCGGAGGAGTCGATCGGGCCGACGAGATCCGCGTTGGGCACGGCGTTCTCGCCGCGGGCGGCCCCGACGGCGTAGATGCGGGTGTAGGCGGGACCGTGGGACTGCTGCAGGGTGGGCTTGGTCATGTTCGACATTCTCTCGGTGCTCCGGCGTCGCCGCGAATCAGGCGGCCTGTTCGATGAGTTCGACGGCGGCCGCGAGATCGTCGGGCGTCTTGACGGCGACGGTCGGGACGCCCTTGAGCGCGCGCTTGGCGAGGCCGACGAGCGCCCCGGCCGGCGCGAGTTCGATGATGCCGGTCACGCCGGCCTCGGCGAACGACGCCATGCAGAGATCCCAGCGCACGGGGGAGGAGACCTGGCCGACGAGCAGGTCGACGAAGGCCGATCCGGATGCCGCGGTGCTGCCGTCGCGGTTCGTCCAGAGGGTCTGCGCGGGGTCGGCCGGGGACAGGGTCGCCGCGACCGCCGCGAGGTGGTCGACGGCGGGCCGCATGTAGCGCGTGTGGAACGCGCCGGCGACCTGCAGCGGGATCACGCGCGAGCCGGCCGGCGGCTCGGCCTTCAGCGTCTCGAGCGCGTCGAGCGCGCCCGCGACGACGATCTGGCCGCCGCCGTTGAAGTTCGCCGGTTCCAGGCCGAGTTCGTCGAGCCGGGCGAGCAGGGTTGCCTCGTCGCCTCCGAGGACCGCGCTCATGCCGGTGGGCGTCTGCGCTGCGGCATCCGCCATGGCCCGGCCGCGCTCCCCGACGAACCGCATCGCGTCGGCCGGGGTCAGCACGCCCGCGCCGACGGCCGCCGTGATCTCGCCCACGGAGTGGCCCGCGATGCCGCCGATGCGCGCGTCTCGGCCGTCGGCCAGGAGCGCGTCGAGCGTGAGCAGGCCGGCCGCGACGATCAGCGGCTGCGCGACCGAGGTGTCCCGGATGGCGTCGGCGTCGCTGACGGTGCCGTGCCGGGCCAGGTCGACCCCCGCGGCCTCGGAGAAGGCGGCGAGCCGTTCGGCGCGTGAGGAGTCCTCGAGCCAAGGGGCGAGGAATCCGGGGGTCTGGGAGCCCTGACCAGGGCAGACGACGACGATCACGTCCCTAGTCTGCCAATGACCGCTGCCCGGCGTGTGTGTCGATGCGACAAGCTCTCGCGGAAAGCCTTGTGCGCGTCCCACAGCGGCGGGAACGCGACCGTCGTCGTCAGGACGAACGACGCCGGGGCGGGTGTTCGTGATCGCTCATCGAGCCGATGATGAGCGCCGACTGCAGGATGAGCGCTTCGCGGGCGCCGGTCGCGTCCCAGCCGATGACGTCGGAGACGCGCTTCAGGCGGTACCGCACCGTGTTCGGGTGCACGAACAGCTCGCGCGCCGTCGCCTCGAGCGAGCGCCCGTTGTCGAGGTAGCTCCAGAGCGTCGTCAGCAGTTCGGTGGAATGCGCCTGGAGCGGGCGGTAGATGCGGTGCACGAGCGTGGCCCTGGCGAGCGGGTCGCCCGCGAGAGCCCGTTCGGGCAGCAGGTCGTCGGCATGCACCGGGCGCGGCGCGTGGCGCCACGAACGTGCCACGGCGAAACCGGCGAGTGCGGCCTTCGCGCTCTTCGAGGCGTCGACGAGGTTCGGCACCTCGTGGCCGAGCACGAGATGACCCGGCCCGAAATGCCCCTCGAGCTGCGTCGCGAACTCCATGAAGGACATCGCGGGGGAGGTGCCGACCTCGTCTGGCTGCCGGCCGAGGTGCTCGGACCTGCCGATGACGAGCACGAGCCGGTTGCCCTGCACCCCGATGAGCACGTCGGCCTGCATGTGCCGGGCGACGCGGCGCACGTGGTCGACGTCGAGCTGCTTCGGCGCGGTGCCGACCAGCACGGCGACCTCGCCGTGGCCGTGCCAGCCGAGCGCCGCGATGCGGCTGGGCAGCTCGTCGTCGTACTCGCCGGAGAGGATCGAGTCGACGACGAGTGCTTCGAGGCGCGCGTCCCAGAGCCCGCGCGCCTCGGCCGCGCGGGCGTAGACGTCGGCCGCCGCGAAGGCGATCTCGCGGGAGTAGAGCAGGATGGCCTCGCGCAGCGGCTCGCCGCCGTCTTTCACGCGATCTTCGACGACCTCGACGGTGACCCGGATCAACTGCAGCGTCTGCTGCAGGCTCACCGAGCGCAGCAGTTCTCTTGGTGCGGCGCCGAACACGTCGGCGGCGATCCACGGCGTCGACCGCGGGTCCTCGAACCACGCGATGAACGACGAGATGCCGGCCTGCGCGACGAGGCCGACGGCCGACCGCCGGCTCGGCGGCATGTCCCCGTACCAAGACAGGTTGTCCTCCAGCCGCTTCAACGTCTGGGTCGACAGTTCACCCGCGATGGTTCGCAACCACGCGAGCGTCTCCTCCTTGGTACGGGGCTTCGCCACCTTCCGTTAGCTCTCGCCGCCGGCGGAACCGGTGGTGCCGGCGCTGACATCGTGCAGGCGGTACTTCTCGATGGCCTGCGCCGGGATCGAACGGTCGATCTCGCCGCGGGCGACGAGCTGCTCGAGTGCGCGGACCACGATCGACGGGCCGTCGATCTTGAAGAACCGGCGCGCGGCGGCGCGCGTGTCGGAGAACCCGAAGTCGTCGGCGCCGAGCGTCGCGAAGTCGCCCGGCACGTAGGCGCGGATCTGGTCGGGCACGGCGTGCATGTAGTCGGACACGGCGACGAACGGACCCGCTGCCCCCGCGAGCTTCGACGTCACGTAGGGCACGCGCGGCTCGGCATCGGGGTTCAGGAAGTTGTGCTCGTCGGCGGCGATGCCGTCGCGTCGCAGCTCGGCCCAGCTCGTGACCGACCAGACGTCGGCGGACACGCCCCAGTCCTCGGCGAGGAGTTGCTGGGCTTCGAGCGCCCAGGGCACCGAGACGCCGGAGGCGAGGATCTGCGCGGAGGGGCCGTTGCCGGAGCCCTCGGCGACCCGGTGGATGCCGCGGAGGATGCCGTCGACGTCGACGCCCTCGGGCTCGGCCGGTTGCACGATCGGCTCGTTGTACACCGTGAGGTAGTACATGACGTTGGGATCGGCGTGCGACCCGCCGTACATGCGCTCGAGGCCGGCGCGCATGATGTGGCCGATCTCGTAGCCGTAGGCGGGGTCGTAGCTGACGACCGCGGGGTTCGTCGACGCGAGGAGCGGCGAGTGGCCGTCGGCGTGCTGGAGGCCCTCGCCCGTGAGCGTGGTGCGCCCGGCGGTAGCGCCGATGATGAAGCCGCGCGCCATCTGGTCGCCGGCGGCCCACATGGCGTCGCCCGTGCGCTGGAACCCGAACATCGAGTAGAAGACGTACACGGGGATGAGGGGCTCGCCCTGCGTCGCGTACGACGTGCCGATGTTCGTGAACGCCGCGAACGCGCCGGCCTCGTTGATGCCGACGTGCACGATCTGGCCCTGCGGGCTCTCCTTGTAGGCGAGCAGCAGTTCGCGGTCGACCGAGGTGTAGTGCTGGCCGTTCGGGTTGTAGATCTTCGCGGTCGGGAAGAAGGCGTCGATGCCGAACGTGCGCGCCTCGTCGGGGATGATCGGCACGATGCGGTTGCCGAAGTCCTTCGAGCGGATGAGGTCCTTCAGCAGTCGCACGAACGCCATCGTGGTGGCGATCTCCTGCGTGCCGGAGCCCTTCTTCGCGATCGCGTAGGCGGAGTCGTCGGGCAGCGAGATCTCGACGTGCTTGCTGCGACGCTCGGGCACGTACCCGCCGAGCGCACGACGCCGCTCCTGGAGGTACTGGATCGCCTCGTCGCCCTGCCCGGGGTGGTAGTAGGGCGGCAGGTAGGGGTTCTCCTCGAGCTGTGCGTCGGAGATGGGGATGCGCATCTCGTCGCGGAAGCCCTTGAGGTTGTCGAGCGTCATCTTCTTCATCTGATGGGTCGCGTTGCGCCCCTCGAAGGACTTGCCGAGCCCGTAGCCCTTGATGGTCTTCGCGAGGATGACCGTCGGCTGTCCCTTGTGCTCGGTGGCCGCCTTGAACGCCGCGTAGATCTTGCGGTAGTCGTGGCCGCCGCGCTTGAGGCCCCAGACCTCGTCGTCGCTGAGGTGGGAGACGAGTTCGAGCGCACGCGGGTCGCGGCCGAAGAAGTTCTCGCGCACGTACGCGCCCGACTCGGTCTTGTACGTCTGGTAGTCGCCGTCGGGCGTGACGTTCATGAGGTTGCGGAGCGCGCCGTCGTGGTCGCGGGCGAGCAGGTCGTCCCACTCTCGGCCCCAGACGACCTTGATCACGTTCCAGCCGGCGCCGCGGAAGTAGCTCTCGAGCTCCTGGATGATCTTGCCGTTGCCGCGAACCGGCCCGTCGAGGCGCTGCAGGTTGCAGTTGATGACGAAGTTGAGGTTGTCGAGGCCCTCGTTCGCGGCGACCTGGAGCTGGCCGCGGCTCTCGACCTCGTCCATCTCGCCGTCGCCGAGGAACGCCCAGACCTGCTGGTCGGATGCGTCCTTGATGCCGCGGTTGGTGAGGTAGCGGTTGAGCTGGGCCTGGTAGATCGCGTTGATCGGGCCGAGGCCCATCGACACGGTCGGGAACTGCCAGAACTCGGGCATGAGCCGCGGGTGCGGATACGAGGAGAGGCCGTGCGGCGCCCGCGACTTCTCCTGGCGGAAGCCGTCGAGGTCGGCGTCGCTGAGGCGCCCCTCGAGGAACGCGCGGGCGTACATGCCGGGGGAGGCGTGACCCTGGAAGAACACCTGGTCGCCGCCGCCGGGGTGGTCCTGGCCGCGGAAGAAGTGGTTGAGTCCGACCTCGTAGAGCGAGGCGGCGCCGGCGTAGGTGGAGATGTGCCCGCCGACCGCGATGTCGGGGCGCTGTGCGCGGTGCACGAGGACCGCGGCGTTCCAGCGCAGCCAGGCGCGGTAGCGGCGCTCGATGTCCTCGTCGCCGGGGAACTCGGGCTCGTTCTCGGGTGCGATCGTGTTCAGGTAGTCCGTGGTCGGCACCATCGGCACTCCGAGGTGGAGCTCCTTCGAACGCTTGAGCAGGCTCAGCATGATCTCGCGACCACGCTGGTGCCCCTTCGCCGTGACGAGCGCATCGAGGGACTCGGCCCACTCGGATGTCTCATCGGGGTCTGAATCCAAGGACTCGACGGAGTAGGGGTCCTGGTCGTTGACAGTCACACTCGACCTTTCTCTACGGCAGATCATGCCGGGCGATGCGCCCGCGCGCACGACGAACGGCCGGGTCTCGACCGCTCACTCCTCGCAATACTAGTGACATTCGCACAACGTTTCGGCCCGGTATGCTGTGCCTTCGCTCAGCATTCGACAAAACGGAGGAAGCAACGGATGCCGCTCCCGATCGGTGCTCCGGCCCCCGACTTCGCCCTCGCCGACCAGTTCGGCCAGACGGTGCGGCTGGCCGAGCTCAGGCGGGCCGCGCCGGTCGTCCTCGTGTTCTTCCCGCTCGCGTTCTCGCGCACGTGCGAGGGCGAGCTGTGCGCGCTGCGCGACGGGTTCGAGCGGTTCGCCGAGGCGGGCGTGCAGTTGATCGGGGTCTCCGTCGACTCGAAGTTCGCGTTGCGCGCGTGGGCCGAGCAGCAGCGGTTCGACTTCCCCCTCCTGTCGGACTTCTGGCCGCACGGCGAGGTCGCGCGCTCGTACGGGGCCTTCCTCGAGGAGCGGGGGCACGCCGCACGGGCGACCTTCGTGATCGACGTCGACGGCGTGGTCCGGGCGGCCTTCGCCAGCGATCCGGGGCAGCCCCGCAGCATCGACCAGTACCGTGAGGCCCTCGCCTCGCTCGGCGGACCCTGACGGCGCTTCGCGCTCGGGCGGCGCGCACGGCCGGGGCATCCGTCTCGGAAGGCCGGCGGACCCGCGATAGCATGGCGGATGCGTCGCTCGCGCGACGGGCCTTTAGCTCAGTTGGTAGAGCGCCACGTTTACACCGTGGATGTCGTCGGTTCGAGCCCGGCAGGGCCCACCTTCACGGTCGCACGCGGCGGTAGGCTTGGGCGCGTGCCCGCCGACCTCGCAGACCTCCTCACCACGATCGAGCGCCTCTGGCCGGTCGCCGGCGCCGAGCCCTGGGACTCGGTCGGCCTGGTCGCCGGCGATCCCGCCGCTCCGGTGCAGCGCGTGCTCCTCACCGTCGACGCCGTGGGCGACACGGTCGACGAGGCGATCGAGTGGGGCGCCGACCTGATCGTGGCCCACCATCCGCTCCTGCTGCGCGGGGTGACGACGGTCGCCGAAGACCGCTACAAGGGGTCGCTGCTCGCCCGTCTCATCCGCGGCGACTGCGCGCTCGTCGCGGCGCACACCAATGCCGACGTGGTCGAGCGCGGCACCTCGGCCGTGCTCGCCGGGCACCTCGGGCTCATCGACCCAGCGCCCATCGTGCCGTCGGCCGGCCCCGGCTCCGCGCCGGGCCAGGGGCTCGGCCGCGTCGGGCGCCTCGCCGAGCCGACGACGCTCGGCCGCCTCGCGCGCCGCCTGGCCGAGATCCTGCCGCCGACCGCCACCGGGGTGCGCGTCGCGGGCGGATTCGACGACGTCGTCGAGACCGTCGCCGTCTGCGGAGGCGCCGGCGACTCGCTGCTGGGCGACCCTGCCGTCCGCGCCGCTGACGTCTACATCACGGCCGACCTGCGGCATCACCCCGCCTCCGAGGCGCGCGAGCAGTCGCGGCTCGGCGGCGGCCCGGCGCTCGTCGACGTGTCGCACTGGGCGAGCGAGTGGCTCTGGCTCGAGGCCGCGGCCGCCCAGCTCGCCGAGGCCCACCCCGATCTCGAGCTCCGCGTGAGCGAGCTCCGCACCGATCCCTGGGACTTCCAGGTCGTGCAATGATGACCATTCCCACCGCGAATCCCACAAGGAGCACCACGTGAAGGCAAGCCCAGCCGACCAGCAGCAACTTCTGCGACTCCAGGCCGTCGACACGCGCCTGCAGCAGATCGCGCACCGGCTCGGGAGCCTGCCGCAGACGGCGCCGATCGCCGAGCTCGCCCAGCGCGACACCGCGGTGCGCTCCCGGCGTGCAGAGGCGCTCGGCACGTTCGAGGACGCCCGCACCGAGCTGAAGCGCATCGAGTCCGACGTCGAGGTCGTCGAGGCCCGCATCGCACGCGACGGCGACCGCCTCCAGCACTCGTCCTCCACCAAGGACGTCGCCGCCCTCGAGTCCGAGCTCGTCTCGCTGAAGAAGCGCCTCTCCGACCTCGAAGACCAGGAGCTCGTCGTCATGGAGCGCGTCGAGGAGGCCGAGCAGGCCGTCTCGGCCATCGACGCCGAGCGCGCCGTCATCGCCGAGGAGACCGCGACGCTCGAGACGGCCCGCGATGAGGCATCCGCCGGTTTCGTCGTCGAACGCGACGGCGCCGAGCGCGATCGGGCCGTCGTGGCCGGCGAACTGCCGCCCGAGCTGCTCGCGTACTACGAGCAGCGTCGCACGCGCGGCGCCGGCGTCGGCGCCGCGCTGCTGCGCCAGCGCACGTGTGGCGGCTGCACGATCACGCTCACGGGCTCCGACCTCGAGGAGGTGCGTCGCGCCGCGCCCGACGAGGTGCTCCTGTGCCCCGAGTGCGACCGCATCCTCGTGCGCACGGAGGAGTCCGGCATCTGAGCCGTCGCCTGCAGGCGGCGGCCGTCGAGGTGACGCCCTGTAGGCTGAACCCGTGAGCGGGTCGGCAAGACGGCCGCGTCATCCGAGCGATCGGATGCCGAGGAACGTCCGGGCTCCGCAGGGCAGGGCGGTGGGTAACACCCACCCGGGGCAACCCGCGAGACAGTGCCACAGAAAGCAGACCGCCCGACGCGCAAGCGTCGGGTAAGGGTGAAACGGTGGGGTAAGAGCCCACCAGCGGCCGCGGTGACGCGGTCGGCTCGGTAAACCTCGTCCGGAGCAAGGTCAGACAGGGAACGATGGGGCTGCCCGTCCCGTTCCCGGGTAGGCCGCTGGAGGGGCACGGCAACGTGTCTCCGAGAGAGATGGTCGTCCAGCCGGTGTCGCGCAAGCGCCCGGTCAACAGAACCCGGCGTATCAGCCGGCCCGCTCACACTCCACCGCATCGCGCTCGGCCGCGCCCGGCTCAGTCCAGGGCGAGCGCGGCGGCGCCGATGATGCCGGCGTTGTTGCGGTGCACGGCGGGCACGATCGGCGTCTTCAGGTCGAGCAGCGGCAGGAAGTGCTCTTGATGCTTCGAGACCCCGCCGCCCACGACCAGGAGGTCGGGCGAGAAGATGAACTCCACGTGGGCGTAGAAGCGCTGGAGACGATGCGCCCACTGCTTCCAGCTGAGTTCCTCGCGCTCCATCGCCGAGTACGCGGCGCGGTGCTCGGCGTCGTCGGCGTCGAGCTCGAGGTGGCCGAGTTCGGTGTTCGGGACGAGCACGCCGTCGTAGAGGAACGCCGAGCCGATGCCGGTGCCCAGCGTCGTGAGGATCACGAGGCCGTCGACGTCGGCTGCGGCGCCGAACCGGAGTTCGGCCACGCCGGCGGCATCCGCATCGTTGATGAAGTGGATGTCGCGGCCGAGCGACTGCTCGAAGCGTTCCTCCGCCGCGAGCCCGATCCACTGCTCGGAGACGTTCGCCGCCGAGAGCGTGTGCCCCCGCTTCACGATGGCCGGGAAGCACACGCCGAGCGCGAGTCCGTCGATGTCGCCGTCCTCGCCGATGGTCTCGAGCAGCTCGGTCGTGGCGGCGATGATGTCGTCGGGCTCGCCGCCCGCGGGTGTGCGCACCTTGCGGCGCTCGCTGACGAGGGCGCCGGTCTCGAGATCGACGATCGCCCCCTTGATGCCCGTTCCGCCGATGTCGATGCCGATCGCGTGCTTGGTCGCCATGCCGCCACACTATCGCGACGGGTGCGGCCGGCCGCTCAAGGAAGGGTGAGGATCTCGGTTCCGCGCTCGGTGACGACGAGGGTGTGCTCGAACTGCGCGGTGAGCGAGCGGTCGCGGGTCACGACGGTCCAGTCGTCGGCCCAGACATCCCATTCGATCCCACCGAGGGTGAGCATCGGCTCGATCGTGAAGATCATGCCCGGTTCGATCACGGTGTCGAACTGCGGCGCGTCGTAGTGGGGGATCACGAGCCCGGTATGGAACGCCCGGCCCACCCCGTGGCCGGTGTAGTCGCGTACGACGCCGTATCCGAAGCGCTTCGCGTACGCCTCGATCGCGCGCCCGATGACGTTCACCTGACGGCCGGGCGCGACGGCGCGGATGCCTCGCGCCAATGCCTCGCGGGTGCGCTCGACGAGCAGCCCCGCCTCGTCGCCCGCCTCGCCCACGAGGAACGTGTGGTTCAGGTCGCCGTGGTAGCCGTCGAGGTAGGCCGTGACGTCGATGTTGACGAGGTCCCCGTCCTCCAGCACGGTGTCGTCGGGGATGCCGTGGCAGATGACCTCGTTGACGGACGTGCACGAGGACTTCGGGTAACCGCGGTACCCGAGCGTCGACGGGTACGCGCCGTGGTCGACGACGAAGTCGTGCACGATCCGGTCCAGTTCGTCGGTCGTGACGCCCGGTCGGATCGCGGATGCCGCCGCCTCGATCGCCTGCGCCGCGATGCGACCGGCGGCGCGCACGCGTCCGACCTCGTCGGGCGTGTACCGATCACCGGCCGTGTTCTCGGCCGGCGCGGCGCGGCCGACGTATTCGGGGCGGGGGATCGACGACGGGACGCGGCGCATCGGCGACAGGCGTCCGGGGATCAGGTGGCCAGCGGCATCCTTCGGCATAGGATCAGCCTATGTCCGAGGATATCGAGCACCGTTTCTGGTACAACCTCAAGACGGGCGAGGTCGAGCAGGGGTTCCAGTCGCCCTCCGTCGATCGCGTGGGTCCGTTCGACACGCGCGAGGAGGCCTCCCGCGCCCTCGAGATCCTTCGCGCCAACAGCGCGAAGTGGTCGGAGGAGGACGCCGCGGAGGACTGATCCCCGCGGCATCCGATCACTCGTAGCTGTGCTCCGGTCCGGGGTACCGGCCGTCGGCGACGTCGTCGCGCCATTCCGCCGCGGCCTGGCCGAGGATTCCGGCGAGATCGGCGTACTGCTTCACGAACTTCGGCACGCGGCCCGTGGTGAGCCCCGCCCAGTCGGTCCAGACGAGGAGCTGGCCGTCGGTGTCGGGCCCGGCGCCGACGCTGATCGTCGGGATGTCGAGCCGCTCGGTCACCTGCCGGGCTGCGTCGGACGGGACCATCTCGAGCACCACGGCGAATGCGCCGGCGTCCTGCACGGCGTCCGCGTCGGCGAGGAGCTGCTCGATGCCCTCTCCGCGACCCTGGATGATGTGCCCGCCGAGCCCGTGCTCGCTCTGCGGCGTGTAGCCGATGTGGGCCATCACCGGGATGCCGGCCTGCACGACCCGCCGGATCTGCTCGGCGCTGCGCACGCCGCCCTCGAGCTTGACCGCGTGCGCCCCGGTCTCCTTCATGAAGCGGATCGCGGTGTGCAGGGCCTCCTCGGCGCCGACCTCGTAGGAGCCGAACGGCATGTCGGCGATCACGAAGGCGCGCTCGACCGCGCCGGCCACCGCCCGGGTGAGGGGGATGAGCTCGTCGACCGTCACCGGGAGCGTGGTCTCGTAGCCGAAGACGTTGTTGCCCGACGAGTCGCCGACGAGCAGGAAGTCGATGCCGGCACGGTCGAAGATGCGTGCGGTCAGCTGGTCGTAGCTCGTGAGGCCGGTGATCTTGATGCCGTCGCGCTTGGCGTTGCGGAAGTGCCGGGTGCGGACCCGCTTCGGTCCGCCGGATGCCGCGACGCCGCCGTAGGGGTTCGCCTCGACGCTCTGGTCGCCGGCGGGCGACGCTCCGCCGGAGAGCGGATCGGCGGCGGAAGGGGACGCGGGCTGCTCGGACATGCCGCAAGTCTTCCACACGCTCCCCTCGAAGCGGCGTCCCGAGCCCCGCGGAACCGCTACCCTGAGAGATGCGAGAGAGGGTGTGGATGGATAAGCAGCGCGACTTCGTTCTTCGCACGATCGAGGAGCGGGGAGTCAAGTTCGTCAGACTCTGGTTCACCGACGTGGTCGGCACCCTGAAGTCGGTGGCGATCGCCCCGGCCGAGGTCGAGGGCGCCTTCACCGAGGGCATCGGCTTCGACGGCTCCGCCATCGAGGGGCTGAGCCGCACCTACGAGTCCGACCTGCTGGCCTATCCGGATCCGACGACGTTCCAGACGTTGCCGTGGCGGGGCGACATCGACCCCACCGCGCGCATGTTCTGCGACATCACGACGCCCGACGGCGAGCCCGCCGTCGCCGATCCGCGCAACGTGCTGAAGCGCACCCTGGCGCGAGCCGCCGACCGGGGCTTCACGTTCTACACGCACCCCGAGATCGAGTTCTACCTGCTCAAGTCGTCGAAGTTCGGGCCCGAGGGCCCCCAGCCGGTCGATTCGGCCGGATACTTCGACAACGTGCCGGGCGGCACCGCGCACGACTTCCGTCGGCGCTCGGTGCGCATGCTCGAAGACCTCGGCATCTCGGTCGAGTTCAGCCACCACGAGGCCGGTCCCGGTCAGAACGAGATCGACCTCCGGTACGCCGACGCGCTCACCACGGCCGACAACATCATGACCTTCCGCACGGTCATCAAAGAGGTCGCGATCGAGCAGGGCGTCTACGCGACGTTCATGCCGAAGCCGTTCTCGCAGTTCCCCGGCAGCGGCATGCACACCCACCTCTCGCTGTTCGAGGGCGACGCGAACGCGTTCTACGAGGCCGGTTCGCAGTACCAGCTCTCGAAGATCGGTCGCCACTTCATCGCCGGCCTGCTGCGTCACGCGCACGAGATCTCGGCCGTGACGAACCAGTTCGTGAACTCGTACAAGCGGCTCTGGGGCGGCGACGAGGCGCCGAGCTTCGTGTGCTGGGGCCACAACAACCGCTCGGCGCTCGTGCGGGTGCCGCTCTACAAGCCCAACAAGGGGCAGAGCGCCCGCGTCGAGTACCGCGCCATCGACTCGGCCGCGAACCCGTACCTCGCGTTCTCGCTGCTCCTCGCCGCCGGAATGAAGGGCATCGAAGAGGGCTACGAGCTGCCCGCCGAGGCCGAAGACGACGTCTGGGCGCTCACCGACAGCGAGCGGCGGGCCCTCGGCTACAGCCCGCTGCCGGCGAGCCTCGACCACGCGATCGAGTTCATGGAGAACTCCGAGCTCGTCGCCGAGACGCTCGGGGAGCAGGTCTACAACTATGTCCTCGCGAACAAGCGGGCCGAGTGGCGCGATTACCGCACGCAGGTGACGCCCTTCGAGCTGCAGCGCAACGTCGAGATCCTCTGACCTGACCAGATGTCCCGCCAGGCACCGACGCTTGCACGGCTCGCCCGTGCCGGTTTCGACGACCTGTCGGCCTCCGCCGAGCGCCTCGGAGCGCTCGCGGAGGCGACGGCGCTCGACGAGGAGGTCCTGCTCGAGGCGTTCGCGCACGCGGCCGATCCCGATGAGGCGCTCATCGCGACCGATCGCCTGCTCGCCCGCGCACCGCAGGAGATCGCGTCGGTGCTCGAGCAGCCGTCGTCGGCCGAGCGGTTCGCCCGCCTGGTCGGGGCGTCGAGGGGCTTCGCCGACTTCCTGCTGCGGCATCCGGCCGAGCTCGCGCTCCTCCACGAGGTGCCGGCCCCGCCCTTCCGGGCCGACGAGGCGCGTGAGCTGATGCTCGGCGCGGTCGCCGAGGCGTGGAGCGCGCCCGGGGCATCCGTCGAGTCCGCGTCGACCGCGTTGCGCGTCCGGTACCGCAGCCTGCTCGCCCGCATCGCGGTGTACGACCTCACCCGCCTCGACGCCGTCGACGCGGTCGAGACCGTCGCCGCCGGCCTCGCCGACCTCGCGGGCGCGACGCTCGATGCCGCGCTGAGCGTCGCACGTCTCGCGAGTTCCCGCACCGAGGGCGCTCCGGCGGCCCCGGGGCGCTACCCAGAGGCCGAGGTCGCCGCGACGAGGCTGGCGATCATCGGCATGGGCAAGGCCGGGGCGCGGGAGCTCAACTATGTCAGCGACGTCGACGTCATCTACGTGGGGGAGTCCGCCGACGAAGACATCGTGTCCGACGCGCGCGCCCTCGAGATCGCGACCCGGCTCGCGATGATCCTCATGCGCGTCATCTCGGAGCCGGCCATCGAACCGCTCCTCTGGGAGGTCGACCCGAACCTCCGCCCCGAAGGGAAAGACGGCGCGCTGGTGCGCACGCTCGACTCGCACCTGCAGTACTACGACCGCTGGGCGAAGAGCTGGGAGTTCCAGGCCCTGCTGAAAGCGCGGCCGCTCGCGGGCGATGCCGAGCTCGGCGCCCGGTATGCAGCAGGGGTGGGGCCCAAGGTCTGGACCAGCTCGAGCCGCGAGGGCTTCGTCGAGTCGGTGCAGCGCATGCGCGAACGGGTGACGGAGTTCATCCCCGCCGACGAGGTGGCCCTCCAGGTCAAGCTCGGGCCCGGGGGACTCCGCGACATCGAGTTCACCGTGCAGTTGTTGCAGCTCGTCCACGGTGCGAGCGACGACGCCATCCATCAGAAGGGCACGCTTCCGGCGCTCGAAGCCCTCGCCGACAACGGCTACGTCGGGCGAGAGGAGGCCGCGGAGTTCTCACGCGACTACCGGCTGCTGAGAGTCCTCGAGCACCGTCTGCAACTCGAACGGCTCCGACGCACGCACCTGATGCCGCTCGACGCCGCCGGGAGGCGCCGCATCGCCCGTGCGTCCGGTCTCGCCCCCGACGCCGAACGGCTCGGGGAGGTCTGGCAGAGCGTGCGCCAGCGCGTGCGCGGTCTGCATGAACGCCTCTTCTACCGGCCGCTGCTCTCCGCGGTCGCCGCACTGCCGGCATCCGGTCTCGAGCTCACGAGCGCCCAGGCCGAGGCGAGGCTCGCGGCGATCGGGTTCCGCGACCCCCGTGGAGCGCTCGCGCACATCGGCGCGCTCACCGCCGGCGTCTCGCGGAGGGCGCAGATCCAGCGCAACCTCATGCCCGTCCTGATCTCCTGGTTCGCCGAGGGCACCGACCCCGACTTCGGCCTCCTCTCCTTCCGCAGGCTGAGCGACACGCTCGGCACGACGCACTGGTACCTGCGCCTGCTCCGCGACAGCTCCGACGCCGCGCTCAACCTCACGAGGGTGCTCTCCGGCTCGCGATACGCCGCCGTGCTCCTCGAACACAGCCCCGAGGCGGTCGCCTGGCTCGAAGACCTCGACGAGCTCCGCCCGCGCAGCATCGAGGCGCTCGAGGAGGAGGGCCGCGCCGTCCTGGCGAGGCACGCCGACGCCGAGGCCGCCGCGAAGATCTTCCGTGCCATCCGTCGTCGCGAGATCCTCCGACTCGCCCTCGCGGCGATCCTCGATGTCGTCACGGTCGAAGACCTCGGCAAGGCGCTCAGCGATGTGACCGAGAACCATATCGCGGCGTTGCTCGCGACCATCCGCCGGTCGGCGCCCGATGGCATCGAGTTCGCGGTCATCGGCATGGGCCGCTTCGGCGGGCGCGAACTCGGCATCAGCAGCGACGCCGACATCATCTACGTGTACCGCCCCGCCGACGAAGCGCCCGACGCCGCTCATTCCCAGGCCCTCCGCATCGTCGCCGAACTCGTGCGACTGAGCGAGGATGCCCGGCTCCCGTTCGAACTCGATGCCGATCTGCGCCCCGAGGGTCGCAACGGCGTCGTCGTGCGTTCGCTCGACGCCTACCGCGCCTACTACGCACGCTGGTCGCTCACCTGGGAGGCCCAGGCGCTGCTCCGGGCGCGCGGAGTGGCCGGCGACCGCGGGCTCATCGAGGACTTCACCCTCCTCGCCGACACGATCCGCTATCCCGAGCAGATCTCCGATCGCGACATCCGCGAGGTCAAGCGCATCAAGGCGCGCGTCGAGAACGAACGCCTCCCGCAGGGGGCCGACCCCACGCGCCACCTCAAGCTCGGGCGCGGCTCGCTCAGCGACGTCGAGTGGTTCGTGCAGCTCGAGCAGCTCGAGCATGCGGCCTCGGCGCCCGACCTGCGAACCACGTCGACGCTCGACGCCCTCGCCGCGTGCGTCGAGCACGGGTACATCGCGGAATCCGATGCCGAGACGTTGCGCATCGCCTGGCTGTTCGCCTCGCGCGCCCGCTCATCGCTCACGCTCTGGCTCCAGCGAACGACCGACGTGCTTCCCGTTGAACGCACCCAGCTCGAGGGCGTCGCACGCATCATGGGGTACCCGCCCGGCTCCGCCACGCAGCTCGAGCACGACTACCTCGGGGTCACGCGTCGCGCCCGTGCCGTCTTCGAGCGCGGGTTCTACGGTGAAGAAGAGCGTCGCGAACCGTCGACCCACTGAGACGCGTCCGTTGCTGCGGCGCCGGCTCTCGAGACGCGGAAGGGGCCCGCACCGCCGAAGCGATGCGGGCCCCTCCGGGAACGCAGGGAGTCCGGATCAGACGCCGTAGTACAGCTCGAACTCGAACGGGTGCGGACGCTGAGCCAGGGGCTTCAGCTCGCGCTCGCGCTTGTAGTCGATCCAAGTCTCGATGAGCTCCTTGGTGAACACGCCGCCCTCGAGGAGGAAGTCGTGGTCCGCCTCGAGCGCCTCGAGCGCCTCGCCGAGCGAGCCCGGGACCTGCGGGATCGCCTTCGCCTCCTCGGGGGGAAGCTCGTAGAGGTCCTTGTCGACGGGCTCGTGCGGCTCGATGCGGTTCTTGATGCCGTCGAGGCCGGCCATGAGCTGCGCGGCGAAGGCGAGGTACGGGTTGCCCGAGGCATCCGGCGCACGGAACTCGATGCGCTTGGCCTTCGGGTTGGTGCCCGTGATCGGGATGCGGATCGACGCGGAACGGTTGCCCGCCGAGTAGACCAGGTTCACGGGGGCCTCGAAGCCCGGCACGAGGCGGTGGTACGAGTTCACCGTCGGGTTCGTGAACGCGAGCACAGCGGGGGCGTGCTTCAGCAGGCCGCCGATGTACCAGCGAGCCAGGTCGGACAGGCCGCCGTAGCCGGCCTCGTCGTAGAAGAGGGGCTTGCCGTCGTTCCACAGCGACTGGTGGGTGTGCATGCCCGAACCGTTGTCGCCGAAGAGAGGCTTGGGCATGAACGTGGCGGACTTGCCCCACTGCTCGGCCGTGTTCTTGACGATGTACTTGAACTTCAGGATGTCGTCGGCCGCGTGCACCATGGTGTCGAAGCGGTAGTTGATCTCCTGCTGGCCGCCGGTGCCCACCTCGTGGTGCGAGCGCTCGAGCGTGAAGCCCGACTCGATCAGGTTCAGCGTGATGTCATCGCGCAGGTCGGCCGTCTTGTCGACGGGGGAGACCGGGAAGTAGCCGCCCTTGTACGGGGTCTTGTTGGCGAGGTTTCCGCCTTCTTCGGTGCGACCCGAGTTCCAGGCGCCCTCTTCGGAGTCGACCGAGTAGAAGCTCGAGTGCTGGTTGACCTCGTAGCGCACGTCGTCGAAGATGTAGAACTCGGCCTCGGGGGCGAAGAACGCGGTGTCGGCGATGCCGGTCGACGCGAGGTACTTCTCGGCCTTCTTGGCGACCTGACGCGGGTCCTTCGAATAGATCTCGCCGTTGCGCGGGTTGTAGATGTCGAACACCATGACCAGGGTGCGCGCGGTGCGGAACTGGTCGATGTACGCGGTGGTCACATCGGGGATGAGCTGCATGTCGGACTCGTGGATGTTCGCGAACCCGCGGATCGAGGAGCCGTCGAAGAGCTGCCCGACCGTGAAGAACTCCTCGTCGACGGTCGACGCCGGGATGTTGAAGTGCTGCTGCACGCCCGGGAGGTCGGTGAAGCGGATGTCGAGGAACTTGACATCCGTCTCCTTGATGAACTTGAGGACTTCAGAGGAATCACTGAACATGGGTTGGAATCTCCAAGGGGGCGAGTTGAACCGGCGAGGCCGGACGGACGTGCACAGCCATTGTCGACCGTACAGAGGGAGGGTTTCTCTACCGTGACGCGTTTGTTTCCGGCATGTTACGCAGGGGGCCGCCGGTAGAATCCATGGATGCCTGACTCTACACCGACGACGTTCGGACGACTCGAACCCAGCCGGTGGCCCGGGCAACGACTCGGCCTCCCCGACGAGGGGCGCGGCTCCGTCGGCCGCGTCGGACGCCGTTTCCTCGCGATCGCCGTCGACTGGGCGGCGGCGATCCTCATCGCCCTCGCGTTCGCCCCGTACAGCTCGACCCTGCACTCGTGGCTCACGCTCGGCATCTTCGTCCTCATGCAGATCGTCTTCATCCCGACGATCGGCGGCAGCGTCGGCCACCGCGTCGCGGGCCTGCGCATCGTGCCGATCAGCGGCGGATGGGTCGGGCTCTGGCGTCCGATCGTGCGCACGGTCCTGCTCGCGATCGTCGTGCCCGTGCTCGTCTGGGATTCCGACCAGCGCGGGTTCCACGACAAGATCGCCGGCACCGTCCTGATCCGGGCCTGAGTGCCGGGCCCTGCACGGCGCAACGGGCACGGCCGGTGCGGCGCGCGGCTGCGGCATCCGGATCACCGCGGCAGCCGCGTGACGCACCCATCGACGACGAAGCGGCATCCGATCTGATCGGATGCCGCTTCGTCGAGCTCGCCTGCGTCGGTGATCAGCGCATCTTGCCGCGCTGCGGGCGCGCCTTCATCGGGTCGATGCCCTTCGGGATCGGCAGCGAGTTCTGCAGCGAGTTGAGGCGGTTCGAGACCGCGAGGACCTCGGGCTTCGTGAGCGTGCGCTTGATCTTGCGCAGCGTGGCCGGAAGCCGGTGCAGTTCGATGGACCCTTCGTCGTCGCCGACGGAGATCAGCGTGACCGGGACGTTCGGGAGGATGCGCGCGACCTTGCGCTTCTCGTCGTCGAGCATGCGCTGCGTGCGCGAGAGGGGGCCTTCGCTGATGAGCGCGACGCCTCCGCGGCCGACGGAGCGGTAGATCGCGTCCTGCGTCTTGCCGTTGACGGCGACCGGCATCTCGTTGCCGATCCAACCTCCGCGGAGCCCGCTGCGGAGCACCGCGCCGACCGCACCGGGCTGGCCCTCGATCTGCGAGTACGCGGCCCGCTCGGCGCGACGACCGAGCACGATCATCGCGAGCAGCACGCCCGCGAGCACGCCCGCGATGATCCAGAGCGCGATGGTGAACCCGTTGCCCTCGCTGAGCCACAGTGCCAGGCCGAGGCCGACGATCACGGGTGCCAGGAACACCAGGAGCATCAACCACTGCGCCGTCGGATCGTAGCGACGGGTCATCTGGAAGACCTGCCACATCTGCTTCAGACGGCCGGGTTCCTTCGGAGCAGACGACGAGTCCTTGGTGCGTGCCATGGTGACAAGGATACCGGCGCGCGGAGCCGCCTCCGACCGTGTTCTCGTTGGGCGAAGGCGGCGAGCGGATGCCTCAGCCGACCGCCTGCGCGAAGCCCGTGGTCTCGTCGGCGAGATGGGCGAGCTGCGGCGGCAGTTCACGCCCCTTCGCGTGCATCGACCGCGCCCAGAGCCGACCTGCCCGGTACGACGAGCGCACGAGCGGGCCGGCGAGCACGCCGAGGAATCCGATCGACTCGGCCTCCTCTTTGAAGGCGACGAACTCCTCGGGCCTGACCCAGCGGTCCACCGGCAGGTGGCGGGGGCTCGGGCGCAGGTACTGCGTCACGGTGATGATGTCGGTTCCCGCATCGTGCAGGTCGTGCAGGGCCTGCGAGACCTCGGCGGGCTCCTCGCCCATGCCGAGGATGAGGTTCGACTTGGTGATGAGCCCCGCAGCCCGGGCCTGCGTGATCACGTCGAGCGAACGCTCGTATCGGAACGCGGGCCTGATGCGCTTGAAGATGCGCGGCACGGTCTCGACGTTGTGGGCGAACACCTCGGGGCGTGCCGAGAAGACCTCGCCGAGCAATTCGGGCTCGCCGTTGAAATCGGGTACGAGGATCTCGACGCCGGTGCCGGGGGACTGCTCGTGGATCTGCCGGATCGTCTCGGCGTAGAGCCATGCTCCGCCGTCGGGCAGGTCGTCGCGGGCGACGCCCGTGACGGTGGAGTAGCGCAGTTGCATGCGCACGACCGACTCTGCGACGCGACGGGGCTCGTCGACGTCGTAGTCGGCCGGCTTGCCCGTGTCGATCTGGCAGAAGTCGCAGCGCCTGGTGCACTGCGACCCTCCGATGAGGAAGGTCGCCTCGCGGTCCTCCCAGCATTCGTAGATGTTCGGGCAGCCCGCCTCCTGGCAGACCGTGTGCAGGTCCTCGCTCTTCACGAGGTGCTGCAACTGGCGGTACTCCGGCCCCATCTTGGCCCGGGTCTTGATCCACTCGGGCTTGCGTTCGATCGGCGTCTGGGCATTGCGGACTTCGAGGCGCAGCATCCGGCGCCCCTCTGCGGCGGCGCTCACGCGACGACCACGCCCTCGAACTCGGCACGCAACCCCGAGGTGACGGCCTCGATCACGTCGGCGGGTGTCGTCTCGACACCCGTCACCCGTGAGACGGTGGTGACGCCGGCGTCGCGGATGCCGCAGGCGACGATCTTGTCGTAGGGGTCGAGCGGGTTCGAGCAATTGAGCGCGAATCCGTGCATCGTGACGCCGTCGGCGACCCGGATGCCGATCGCGGCGATCTTCTCCTCGAGCCCGGGCGGGCCGACCCAGACGCCCGATCGTCCGTCGACCCGGACTCCTGCGATACCGAGTCCGGCGAGGACGTCGATGAGCACGGCCTCGATGCGACGCACGTAGGCGACGACGTCGACCGGCTCGGCGAGACGGATGATCGGGTACCCGATGAGCTGCCCCGGACCGTGCCAGGTGATCTTGCCGCCGCGATCGACGTCGATGACCGGGGTTCCGTCGGTCGGCCGCTCATCGGGCGCTGTGCGCTTGCCGGCGGTGTAGACGGAGGTGTGCTCCAGAAGGAGGACGGTGTCGGGGCGTTGGCCCCCGACGACCGCGCGATGGACGGCGCGCTGAAGGTCGAGACCCTCGAGATACGGCACGGAGTTGGCGCTTAGCCCCGCGACGACGAAGTCGAGCATGCTGCCCAGTCTAGGCAGTGGATGCCGCGGGTCGCCGCGATGGTCCGGCATCGCGTCGATCGACTCGTCCTCGACAGGGGCGCCCGCGGCCCGATCGATCCCATCGAGCTCGGAGCGCGGGGGCGACGGGCGACGCTGCGGGAACATGGCGGCATGAGACGACGCCAGCGACGATCGACCGATCCCGTGCCCGGTCGCCCGATCCAAGAGCCCTCGGCGAGCCCCGCGAGCCCCGAGCCCGGCACGGGCATCGCCGGGTATCGCGTGGTGCGACGCATCGCGTCCGGGCGGCGCGCCGACCTCTATCTCGCGGCCGCGACCCGCGAAGGACGCGTGCGAGGTGGGCAGGGCGCAGCCGACGGCATCGCGGTGGACGGGACGACGCTGGTCGTGCTGCGCGTCTACCGTGACGACGCCGCCGACGTGGCGATCGGCATCGAGTCCGAGGTGATGGACGACGTGCCCGGCGCCTCGCCGCCGGCGCTGATCGACGTGGCGACGGCCGACGACGGGAGCAGGATCCTCGTCGTCGAGCGCATCGCGGGAGCGAGCGTGGCCCAGTTGCTCACCGAGCGCACGCTCGAGCCGGGGGAGGCCGTCACGCTCATCGCGCCGATCGCCGCAGCGGTCGCACGGCTCGCCGACCGAGGCTTCGTGCACACGCGGCTCGCCCCGTCCGACGTCCGCCTCGATGAGAGCGGTCGCCCGCGCCTGCTCGGACTCGGCGCGGTCGAGCGGCTCCCGGCCGGCGGGGCGGATCGCACCGCGATGCGTCGGGAGGGCCTGGCCGCACTCGCCGGCTACGCCGAGGCGGTGATCACGGCGGTGCGACCGGGAGGTGTCTTCGACGACGCGCGGGCGTTGATGGCGGCAGCGCTCGCTCGGCGCCCGTTCGTCGCCTTCGAGCAGGAACTCGAGCGCGTCGTGTTCGCGTCGGCGACGCCGGCCGCCGTCGGCGGCGTCGCGCCCGCGCGCGTCCAGCGCACGCCGGCGCGTGTGCTTCCGCCGCAGGCGACCGTCGAACCGACCGGTCTCCCCGAGGGGTCCGTCGACCGTGCCCCGAACGTTCGCGGCACCCGCCTTCCGTCCGTCGCCGTCGGTCTCCTCGACGTCGCGGAAGTCCCGCCGCCCTTGATCGAGCGGGTGATGGACTCGGTCGAGGGTGATCGGCTCGCGGGAATCCGCGTTCGCCTTCGCAGCTGGGCGCTGAGGAGGCGGCGGCAGATCGTCGTCGCGGCGCTCGTCGGCGCGGCCGCGCTCGTGATGCTGCTCACGATGGTGCCGCCGGCGGATGCGCGATCGGGCGGCGACGTCGATGCGGCGCAATCGGCGACCGAGGACGCCGGTGCCCGGCAGGAGGCGTTCGACGAGGGCGGCGCGAAGGCTTCGCCCGACGCGAGCGCGCCGGAGCCGGTCGACCCGGGTGTGGCCGTGGTGGGAGACGATCCCGAGGCCGCGGCATCCGAGCTCCTCATGCGCAGAGCCGCCTGCTTCGCCGTGCTCGATCCGGAGTGCCTCGCCACCTACGTCCAGGCCGGCTCACCGATCGAGGAGTCCGATTGGCGGTTGCTGCTCGCGGCCAGAGACGGCGCACCGGGCATCGCCGACCTCGATGCCGATTCTGCGGCGGTCGTCGCCGAGATGGGCGCGGCGGTGCTCGTCGACGTGGAGGCCGAGGGTTCGGGCGCAGGGGTCTCGCTGCTCATCGTCCAGAGCGATGCCGGGTGGCGCCTGCGCGAGATCTTCACGGAAAAGACGGAGCTGCCCTAGACCGGGTGACGCGACGACGCGGTGGCCGCACGCGGAACGGAACCGGCCCCGCCCCTCGAGTGAGGAGCGGGGCCGGTTCGGCGTTCAGGCGCGGTCTCGGCTCAGATGCCGAGGTCTGCCTCGAAGTCGCCGGACTCGAGACGGTCCTTGACCGCGGTGAGGAAGCGGGCGGCATCTGCACCGTCGATGATGCGGTGGTCGTACGACAGGGCGAGGTAGACCATCGAGCGAACCGCGATCGCCTCGGTGCCGTCGACGTTCACGACCACCGGGCGCTTCACGACGATTCCGGTGCCGAGGATGGCCGACTGCGGGAGGAAGACGACCGGCGTGTCGAAGAGCGCGCCGCGCGAACCCGTGTTGGTCAACGTGAAGGTTCCGCCGGAGAGCTCGTCGGGCTTCAACTGGTTGTTGCGGGTGCGGTCCGCGAGATCGGCGATCTGCGCCGCGAGGCCCGCGATGTCGAGCTCGCCGGCGTTGCGGATGACGGGCGTGAGCAGGCCGCGCTCGGTGTCGACCGCGATGCTCACGTTCTCTTGAGCCGGGTAGACGATCGAGTCGCCGTCGACGGTGGAGTTGATGATCGGGTAGGCGCGGAGCGCCTCTGCGGTCGCCAGCGCGAAGAACGGGAGGAAGCTCAGCTTGTTGCCGGTCTTCTCGAGGAACGCGCCCTTCACCTTGTCGCGGAGACGAGCGACCTTGGTGACGTCGACCTCGACCACGGAGGTGAGCTGGGCGGTCGACTGCATCGAGACGACGGCGCGCTCGGCGACGACCTTGCGGAGCCGGGTCATCGGCACGGTGGTGCCTCGCAGGGGCGAGGTCTCGAGCTGTGTACGCGCGGGCGCGGCCTCAGCAGCCGGAGCGGACTGCGCGGAGATGACATCCTGCTTGCGGATGCGGCCGCCGACGCCGGTGCCGGTGATGCTCGCGAGATCGACGCCCTGGTCGTTGGCGAGCTTGCGGACGATCGGCGTCACGTAGCCCGGTGCGCCGGCGTGCGAGCCGCCGCTCGGAGCGGGTGCGGAGGGTGCTTCAGCGGCCGGCGCTGCCGGAGCGGGAGCGGCAGGCGCTGCGGCGGGAGCTTCCTGTGCGGGAGCGGCAGGCGCGGCGGGGGCTTCCTGTGCGGGAGCGGCAGGCGCTGCGGCGGGAGCTTCCTGTGCGGGAGCGGCAGGCGCGGCGGGGGCTTCCTGTGCGGGAGCGGCAGGAGCTTCCTGTGCGGGGGCGGCCGGCGCAGCGGCAGGAGCTTCCTGTGCGGGAGCCGCGGGCGCCTCGGCGGCCGGTGCTGCGGGTTCGGGCTGAGCGGGCGCGGCCGGTGCCGACTCGGGCGCCGGAGCGGCCTCGGCTGGTGCTTCGGGCGCCGGCGCGGCCTCGGCTGCGGGCGCCGCTTCAGCCGCGGGAGCGTCTTCGGCGGGTGCGGCCGAGCCGTCGCCGATCGTCACGAGGGCGGTGCCGACCTCGACGGTCTCGTCCTCTTGGACGAGGATCGTCTCGATGACACCCGCCACCGGCGACGGGATCTCGGTGTCGACCTTGTCGGTCGAGACCTCGAGCAGAGGCTCGTCGACCTCGACACGGTCGCCGACGTTCTTCAGCCAGCGGGTGACCGTGCCCTCTGTGACACTCTCACCGAGTGCCGGGAGGCTGACGGATTCGCTCATGCGCTTGTCTCCTTCACAGCGTTGGGACGCTATCTAGCTTATTGCAGTCGTATGGGATGAGTGGATCAGAGCGCGTGCAGGGGCTTGCCCGCGAGCTTGAGGAAGGCCTCGCCGAGCGCCTCGTTCTGCGTCGGGTGCGCGTGGAGGAACGGTGCGATGTCTTCGGGGTATGCCTCCCAGTTCACCGCGAGCTGCGCTTCGCCGATGAGCTCCCCGACGCGACCGCCGATCATGTGGACGCCGATGACCGGGCCGTCGTTGACGCGGACGACCTTGATCGAACCGCTCGTCTCGAGGATGTGGCTCTTGCCGTTGCCGGCGAGGTTGTACTCGTAGGAGGAGACCTGATCGGCCCCGAACTTCTCCGCGGCCTTCGCCTCGGTGTAGCCGATCGAGGCGATCTCGGGCTCGCAGTACGTGATCTTCGGGATGTTCACGTCTTCGACGACGATCGGGTTGAGGCCGGCGATCTCCTCGGCCACGAAGATGCCCTGCTGGAAGCCGCGGTGCGCGAGCTGCAGGCCGGGAACGATGTCGCCGACGGCGTAGAGGCCGGGAACGCCGGTCGCGAGCCGCTCATCGGTGATGACGAAGCCGCGGTCGACGGTGACGCCCGCCTCCTCGTAGCCGAGGCCCTGTGTGACGGGTCCGCGACCGACGGCGACGAGCAGGAGCTCGGCCTCGATGGTCTCGCCGTTCTCGAGCGTGACGACCACGCCGTCGTCGTGCTGGGCGACCGACTGGAAGCGCACGCCGATCTTGTAGTCGATGCCGCGCTTGCGGAAGGCTCGTTCGAGCTGCTTCGAGATCGACTCCTCCTCGTTGGGCACGAGGTGGGGGAGCGCCTCGATGACGGTGACCTCGGCGCCGAACGACTTCCAGACGCTCGCGAACTCGACGCCGATCACGCCGCCGCCGAGGATGGCGACCTTGCCGGGCACGAAGTCGAGTTCGAGCGCCTGCTCGCTGGTGATGACCCGGCCGCCGATCTCGAGGCCGGGAAGCGAGCGCGAGTACGAACCCGTCGCGAGGATCACGTTCTTGCCGACGATGCGCTGGTCGCCGACCTGGACGGCGTTCGGGGCGACGAGACGGCCCTCACCCTCGATGACGGTGATGCCTCGGGCCTTGATGAGTCCCTGCAGGCCCTTGTACTTGCTCGAGATGATGCCCTCGCGGTAGGCGGTGACCGCGGGGACGTCGATGCCCTCGAACGTCGCGCGAACGCCGAACTTCGCGGAGTCGCGGGCGTTCTCGGCGATCTCGGCCGCGTGGAGCAGCGCCTTCGTCGGGATGCATCCTCGGTGCAGGCAGGTGCCGCCGAGCTTGTCCTTCTCGATGAGGCCGACGGTGAAGCCGAGCTGGACGGCCCGCAGCGCCGCTGCATAGCCCCCGCTGCCGCCGCCGAGGATGACAATGTCGAAGTTCTGCTCGGACAACCGGAATCTCCCTTGCGCAACTGTTCTGCAGCACGAACCGCCTCGGGTGGGTCACCGTGAGCGGAGTGATGGGCGAGGATCTCGCCCCTAAGACCCTACTACTCCGTCGCGAGGTCCTCGCCCAGCGAGATGAGCGTCCGCACGGCCATCGCGGTGCCGCCCGGGCCGGTGAATCCCCATGGAGCGCCGCTGTTGAATCCGGGACCTGCGATGTCCAGGTGGGCCCATGCGATGCGCTCCTCGGAATCGGGACGCGAGCCGACGAACTCGCGGAGGAACACGCCCGCCACGAGCATGCCCGGGATGGTGGTGCCGAGCTTCGCGTTCGTGAGATCGGCGATGTCGGACTTCAGATACGACTTGAGGTCGTCGGGCAGCGGCATGGGCCAGAACGCCTCGTCCGCGGCATCCGCCGCCCTGCGCACGCGATCGACGAGCGCGTCCTGGCCCATGAGGCCGCCGATGCGGTGGCCGAGCGCGACCACCTGCGCGCCCGTGAGCGTCGCGACGTCGACGATCGCGTCGGGCTGCTCCTCGCTGGCGGCCACGAGCGCGTCGGCGAGGACGAGCCGGCCCTCCGCGTCGGTGTTGATGACCTCGACGGTCTTGCCGCCGCGCATGCGCAGCACGTCGTTCGGACGGATCGCCGTGCCGGAGGGCATGTTCTCGGCGAGGCAGAGCCAACCGGTGACGCGGACGGGCACCTCGAGCGCGGCGAGCGCGAGCATCGTGGAGAGCACGGTCGCGGCGCCGGCCATGTCGGACTTCATGCCGACCATCGAGCCGGCCGGCTTCAGCGAGAGCCCGCCGGTGTCGAAGGTGATGCCCTTGCCGACGAGCGCGAGGTGGGTGCTCGCCGTCTCGGGCGCGTACTCGAGGCGCACGAGGCGGGGTCCGCGCGCCGAACCCTGGCCGACGCCGAGGATGCCGCCGAACCCGTCGGACTCGAGCGCGTCCTCGTCCCAGACGGTGGACGTCACGCCGACCGCGTCGGCCGCGTCCACCGCGATCTCGGCGAAGCGGGCGGGGGAGAGGTCGGAGGGCGGCGTGTTGACGAGATCCTTCGTGCGTCGCGCGGCATCCGCCACCGCGCGGACGCGCTCGAGGCGGACCTCGGGCATCGAGCCGGCGGTCGGCGGGTGGATCGAGATGCGCGCGACGGCGCGTCGGGTCTCGGAACGGTACCCGGTGAACGCGTACGCGCCGAGCGCGGCGCCCTCGAGCATGGCCTCGGCGGCGTCCGCGTGGCCTGCGGGAACCGCGATCGCCACGTGGTCCTGTCCGGCGAGCCTGCGCAGGGCGCTGCCGAGTGCGAGGCGCATCGACGCGGCATCCGCTCGGGCGCCGAGGCCCGCGACCGCGATGACCGCGGGTCCCTCGGCCTGCGAGGGGATCCTGACCAGGTCGTCAAGACCTCCGGTGGCCCCGAGCGGGCCGAGCAGCGGCGAGACCCACTCGTAGCCGTCGACGTCGAGCAGCACCGGGCCGTCTTCGCCCGTCGTCGCGGTGAGGACGAGGACGTCGGCATCGGACGCCGTGGGCGCGTGATCGCTGAGGTGCAGTTCGGGGGTGCTCATGCAGCGAATGCTACGTGTTCGCTCTGAGCATCTCGTGCGCGGGCGCGATCCGGCGAGGTGCGCGCAGAGGCTCAGTAGGCTTGAGTCATGCGCGATCCACGTTCCCTGTACGAGTTGAGCTCCGAGGTCGAGGTGCCTCGCGGGCTGCCGCTCGTCGCCGGGCTCACCGGGTTCGCCGATGCGGGCGCCGCGGTCGCGCAGACGACCGACTACCTCCTCGCGACGCTCGAGAACGTGGTGGTCGCGACCTTCGACGCCGACGAACTGCTCGACTATCGCGCACGACGTCCCGTGATCCTCTTCGACGAGGACCACATCGCCGAGTACCGGCCGCCGCGGCTCATGCTCTCGCTCGCCCGCGACGAGATCGGGCAGCAGTTCCTGCTCCTCACCGGGTACGAGCCCGATTTCCAGTGGGAGCGGTTCGGCGCGGCGGTGCTGCAGTTGATCGACCGGCTCGGCGTCTCGTCGACGACCTGGATCAACGCGATTCCGATGCCGGTGCCGCACACGCGGCCGGTGAGCATGACCGTGAGCGGCAACCGCGGCGAGCTCGTCGAGGCCATGTCTGTCTGGCGGCCGACCACCGAGGCGCCCGCGAACGCGCTGCACCTGGTCGAGGTGCGCCTGCACGAGTCCGACCGGCCGGTCGCGGGGTTCGTCCTCCTCGTCCCGCATTACCTGAGCGACACCGAGTATCCCGCAGCGGCGGTGGCCGCGCTCGAAGCGGTCAGCAAGGCGACGGGTCGCATCTTCCCGACCGACAGCCTCCGCGATCAGAACCGCGACTTCGTGGCGCGCATCGACGAGCAGGTCGCCGACAACGCCGAGCTCGCCAAGCTCGTCGGCACGCTCGAGCAGCGGCACGACACCTACATGGAGGAGACGACGCTCCGCTCGCCGCTCACCGACGACGACGGCGACGTTCCGTCGGCCGACGAGATCGCCGCCGAGCTCGAGAAGTTCCTCGCCGTTCGTCGTCGGCACGACGACGAGTCGCCCCTCGGCAGCTGAGCGAGGGCGCTCGGCCGGGCACGGTGTCTGGCGGTGGAGCGCGGATGCCGCGTGCGCGCCGGACGCTCCGAGGGGAATGTCTGCGACGCTGCCGTCGTTGCACCATGCAGGTCGGCGGGCGCGTGCGGGTCGGGCACGGGCGACGCGCTGCCGGACGTGTACGGGAACGGTGCGCCGCGCCTGTATAATGGGGGAAGGACCCGTTCTGGTCCGCGTGCACGGTTTCGTGCGAGCACATCGCGGACTTGACATGGGTCCTCATAGTGTCCGAAAACGTTCGGGCCACCACGACCCGTACCCCTCCGGGGGCTGCGCCGTGCGATGTAGGAGAGGTTCACCAATGGCAACGACGAAGGCTGCGACGTCCGCGAAGGCCGAGGCGGAGACGCCCGCCGCTCGCGCGACGGCTGCGAAGTCGACCACGAAGGCGGCCGCGAAGACCGCCACGGCGAGCAAGACGCCGCGCAAGACGACCGCGAAGGCCACGACGAAGCCGCGCGGATCGGCGAAGGCCGATGACGACGCCGAGGAGGCCGAGGTCGACGTCGACGCGGTCGTCGAGGAGTCCGACGCCGCGGCATCCGAGGGCGACGACGACGAGAAGGCCGTCGCGGTCGAACCGCACCCCACCGGCGCCCTCGTGCTGCGCGCGGTCGACGATGAAGACGACGTCCCCGTCTACTCGAGCGCCATCACCGGCGCGACGGCCGACCCCGTCAAGGACTACCTGAAGCAGATCGGAAAGGTCGCGCTGCTGAACGCGGCCGAAGAGGTCGAGCTGGCGATGCGCATCGAGGCCGGCCTGTTCGCCGAAGAGAAGCTGTCGCACATGACCGACGCGGAGCGGCGTTCGCAGCTCGGCCGAGAGCTGCAGTGGGTCGCGAAGGACGGCCAGCGTGCGAAGAGCCACCTGCTCGGCGCGAACCTCCGCCTGGTCGTCTCGCTCGCCAAGCGCTACACCGGTCGCGGCATGCAGTTCCTCGACCTGATCCAGGAGGGAAACCTGGGCCTCATCCGTGCGGTCGAGAAGTTCGACTACACCAAGGGCTTCAAGTTCTCGACCTACGCCACCTGGTGGATCCGCCAGGCGATCACCCGCGCCATGGCCGACCAGGCGCGCACCATCCGCATCCCCGTGCACATGGTCGAGGTCATCAACAAGCTCGCCCGCGTACAGCGCCAGATGCTGCAGGACCTCGGTCGCGAGCCCACGCCCGAAGAGCTCAGCCGCGAGCTCGACATGACCCCCGAGAAGGTCATCGAGGTGCAGAAGTACGGGCGCGAGCCGATCTCGTTGCACACCCCCCTCGGCGAAGACGGCGACAGCGAGTTCGGCGACCTCATCGAGGACACCGAGGCGGTCGTCCCGGCCGACGCGGTCGGCTTCACGATGCTGCAGAAGCAGCTCGAGTCGCTGCTCGACTCGTTGAGCGAGCGCGAGGCGGGCGTGATCCGCATGCGCTTCGGCCTCGGCGACGGCATGCCGAAGACGCTCGACCAGATCGGCGACACGTTCGGCGTCACGCGCGAGCGCATCCGTCAGATCGAGTCGAAGACGATGGCGAAGCTGCGCCACCCGTCGCGGTCGCAGTCGCTGCGCGACTACCTCGAGTAGGCCGGCGGTGCGCTATGCGCCGGCGATCCTCGTCGGCAGGCTCACCCGATTCGCCGCCCGGCTGCGCAAGGCGGGCGGCGGATCGGCGGTTCCCGGCCTCGTGGTCAATCGCATCGCCCCGAACTACCTGAAGCGCACGCTCTCGGGCTTCCCGCAGGGCCTCGTGGTGGTGTCGGGCTCGAGCGGCAAGTCGACGACGACGAAGATGCTGGTGGCCGTGCTGCGCGCGCATCACGTCGACGTGTTCACGAATCCGTCGACCGCGAACATCAGCCAGGGCCTCACGTCGGCGCTGCTCGAGCGCGCCGACTGGCGGGGCCGCGTCCCGGGCGAGATGGCCGTCCTCGAGATGGACGAGGGACACGGCGCACTCGTCATGCAGGGCGTCGATGCCCGGGTCGTCACCCTGATGAACGTGATGGTCGACCAGATCGACCGCTTCCACGACTCCGAGATGGTGGCCGGCATGCTGGCACGCATCGCGGCACGTGCGAACGAGGCCGTCGTGATCAACGCCGACGACGCCTACCTGGATCGTCTCGCAGACAAGGTCCGAGCGGATGTCTCGGTGCACCGCTTCGGCGTGTCCGACGCCGTGCTCGCGTCGGCGCCTCGCGGCCTCGGCTACGCCGCGACCACGGTCGCACGGGTGCCGGAGGCGGGCGGCGTGCGCCTCGTCGCCGTCGACGGGCGATCCGGCACGATCGACGATCACGGCACGCACGTGACCGTCGAACTGCCCGCGCGCGGCATCCACTACGGCGTCGATGCCACGGCGGCGTATGCGACCGCGAAGGCATTGCTCGGCGAGCGGTTCGATGCGAAGACCGCGGCCGACGCACTGAGCGCGATCCCGGCCGTGTTCGGCCGCGGCGAGCGAGTGCGCGTCCGCGATCAGGACGTCGATTTCGTGCTCGTGCAGAACCCCGCCAGCTATCAGCTGAACGTCGACAGCATCGAGCCGGGCACCAGCGACATCCTGTTCGCCATCGGCTCCGACGTGCGCGATCCGTCGTACTTCTGGCCCACCGACGCCTCCTCGCTCGGTCGCGTCTCGATCGTGTCCGGCTCCAAAGCCGCCGAGGCGGCGCTCATGCTGGCCTACGACGGCGTCGAGATCGACCGCGTCGAGCCCGATCTCGCCCGCGCCCTCGATGACTTCCTCGCGGCGCCTCCGCCCGCGTCGGGCACGAAGACGATCGTCTTCTCGGCCGATTCGATGCGGCGCACGCGCGCTCACCTCGGACTCACGGGAGCGGAATGACCCTCACCATCGTGACGCTCGTGCCGTCGCTGCAGAACACGAACGGCGATGCCGAGAACGCCGCCGTGCTCGCCCGTCGGGCCGCGTGGGCCGGTCTCGATGCGCGCGTCGTCGCGGTCGAGTCTCGCGCCGATCTTCCCGAGCAGGTCGACGCCGTCGTGCTCGGCTCCGGCAGCGACGCCTCCCTCGAACGCAGTCGCGGACGACTGCTGGAGCTCCACGACGAGCTTCGGCGCTGGGGCACCGAGGGCGTTCCGATCCTCGCCGTCGGCACCGGGTGGGAGCTGCTCTCCTGGGGCATCGAGCGCCCCGACGGAACCACGGTCGAGGGACTCGGCATCCTGCCCGGGCGAGCGGTGCCTCGTGCCGGTGCCCGCGTCACCGAAGACCTCGTCGTGGCCGAGCGGGGCAGCGGTCGTGTGCTCGTCGGCTTCGAGAACCATGCCCGCGACTACGTCGGCGCCGAAGGCTCGCCGCTCGGCCGAGTGCGGGCAGGACAGGGCAATGGGCGCGGATCAGGGCAGGAGGGCGTCGTCATGGGCGAGGTCATCGGCACGCACCTGCACGGTCCGGTCCTCGCGAAGAACCCCTTCCTCGCCGATCGCATGCTCTCCGCGATGGCCGATCGTGCGGGCCTGACCTACGAGGCGGGAGACCAGGCCCGCGCGGTCGACGCGTACGCCGAGTCCGCCTGCCGAGCCCAGATCGCCGCCGCCGGCGTCGCCGACGCTCCCGGCTGATCCGGGCAGTGCCGCGCCGTCGCGGCATCCGGCCCGACCTGAACGACAGCCGGCAACGCCGTCGCCGCCGATCGAACGGTTCGGCGCACGAACGGTCCTGCGCGCGAACGCCCGCACGACGCACGAACGCCCCGAGATCGATCTCGGGGCGTTCGTCGTGGCGTGATGACGCTGCGCGTCGTCAGCTGGGCCTCAGGGGCGCTCGTTGAGCCGCGAGGACTCGTCGTGCCAGCTGTGCGCGATCTGCGAGAGCTTCTCCTGGTGCTTGCGACCGTGGTGGGCGCAGAACAGCAGTTCGCCGCTGCCGACGACCACGCGGATGTACGCCTGGGCACCGCATGCGTCGCAGCGATCGAGCGCGGTGAGCTCGTACGGGGTCTCGAGTTCCTCGACCGCACCGTTGGTTTCGGTGTACTGCGTCATGGCTCCTCCTCCTGGCTCACGTTCGCGAATTCCGTTCATCAATGAAAGCACGTCGCGGGCCCGAGTCCTTCCCTTGCGTCGGGCATTTCGCTCAGCGCGTAGCGCCTGCACTCAGCGGTCGGCGGTGCTCAGTAGGCTTGGTCGACGTGAGCTCCGACTATTCCGCCCGCCATCTCTCCGTGCTCGAGGGCCTCGAGGCCGTTCGCAAACGACCCGGCATGTACATCGGCTCGACCGACTCCAGAGGCCTCATGCACTGCCTCTGGGAGATCATCGACAACTCCGTCGACGAGGCGCTCGCGGGGCACGGCGCAGAGATCGGCGTCACGCTGCATCCCGACGGCAGCGTCGAGGTGCGCGACCGTGCGCGTGGCATCCCGGTCGACATCGAGCCCAAGACCGGCCTGTCCGGCGTCGAGGTCGTCTTCACCAAGCTGCACGCCGGCGGCAAGTTCGGCTCGGGCTCGTACGCCGCGTCCGGCGGCCTGCACGGGGTCGGCGCGTCCGTCGTGAACGCCCTGTCCGAGCGTCTCGACGTCGAGGTCGACCGCGACGGCAAGACGTGGGCGATGTCCTTCCACCGCGGCGAGCCCGGCATCTTCGCCGATTCGGGCACCCCGTCGCCCGACGCCCCGTTCACCCCCTTCGAGGAGCGCAGCGAACTGCGCGTCGTGGGCAGGGTCGCGAAGGGCGTCACCGGCACGCGCATCCGCTACTGGGCCGATCGGCAGATCTTCACCAAGGGTGCGGAGTTCCAGTCCGAGGAGCTCCTCGGCCGGGCCCGCCAGACCGCGTTCCTCGTGCCGGGGCTCGCCATCGACGTCGCCGATGAGCGCGGCGACGAGCCGCACACGTCGTCCTTCCAGTTCGAGGGCGGCATCTCCGAGTTCGTCGAGCACCTCGCCGTCGATTCGGCGTTGACCGACGTCTGGCGGCTCACCGGCACCGGCACGTTCTCAGAGACGGTGCCGGTGCTCACCGACGGCGGAGCGATGGTGCCGACCGAACTCAAGCGCGAGTGCGCGGTCGACATCGCGCTCCGATGGGGCACCGGGTACGACACGGTCGTGCGGTCGTTCGTCAACATCATCGCCACGCCGAAGGGCGGCACGCACCAGACCGGCTTCGACCAGGGGCTGCTGAAGTTCCTGCGCCAGCAGGTCGAGCAGAACGCCCGCCGTCTGAAGGCCGGCAACGACAAGCTCGAGAAGGACGACGTGCTGGCCGGTCTCACCGCCGTCATCACGGTGCGCCTGCCCGAACCGCAGTTCGAGGGGCAGACGAAAGAGGTGCTCGGCACCCCCGCGGTTCGCGCGATCGTGTCGAACGTGCTCACGAAGGAGCTCGGCGCGCGCTTCTCCTCGACGAAGCGCGACGACAAGGCGCAGTCCTCGCTCCTGCTCGACAAGGTCGTCGCCGAGATGAAGTCGCGCATCTCGGCCAGGGCGCACAAAGAGACGCAGCGGCGCAAGAACGCGCTCGAGAGTTCGTCACTGCCCGCCAAGCTCGTCGACTGCCGGTCGACGGATGTCGCGCACAGCGAGCTGTTCATCGTCGAGGGCGACTCGGCACTCGGCACCGCGAAGCTCGCGCGCGACAGCGAGCACCAGGCGCTCCTCCCGATCCGCGGCAAGATCCTGAACGTGCAGAAGGCCAGTGTGGCCGACATGCTCGGCAACGCCGAGTGCGCGTCGATCATCCAGGTCATCGGCGCCGGTTCCGGTCGCAGCTTCGACATCGCGACCGCGCGCTACGGCAAGGTCATCATCATGAGCGATGCCGATGTCGACGGTGCTCACATCCGCACGCTGCTGCTCACGCTGTTCTTCCGGTACATGCGACCCATGATCGAAGAGGGCCGAGTCTTCGCCGCCGTGCCGCCCCTGCACCGCGTCGTCGTCATGAACCCGGGCTCGAAGCCGAACGAGACGATCTACACGTACTCCGAGGCCGAGCTGGCCGGGGTGCTCGCCTCGTTGAAGAAGCAGGGCAAGAAGTACCAGGACCCGATCCAGCGGTACAAGGGCCTCGGCGAGATGGATGCCGACCAGCTCGCGACGACGACCATGGATCGTCGCCAGCGCACGCTGCGTCGTGTGGGCCTCGGCGACGCCGAGAACGCCGGGCGCGTCTTCGAGCTGCTCATGGGCAACGAGGTCGCACCGCGCAAGGAGTTCATCGTCGAGAGTGCCGACGGCCTCGAGCGCGAACGCATCGACGCCTGACCTCGCGTGGCCCCGATCGGGGCCACGCGGCGACGAGATGCATCGATCGTCGACCGGTTCTGCCCAACGCGGTTCAGCTCGATCGTTGCGAATCAGCCGACTCGCGTGCCGATCGCCGCGATGTGCGCTTCGAGGGGCTGACCCGACGCGTCGCGCTTGGCGCCGCTCCCGGGCAAGGTTCGGGCGGCGCCGTCGGCCGCGACCGCGAGCGCGGGAGCCGGGCCGGCCCACGCGAGGCGGACGGCATCTTCGCCCTTGAGGAATCGCTGCGCTCGGACGCCGCCCGTGGCACGGCCCTTGGCCGGGAACTCCGAGAACTCGCTGACCTTCGCGCTGCCGGCGTCGACGCCGAGCAGCGTGTCGCTCGCCGCGGCGACCGTGACGACCACGGTCTGCTCGATCGCGTCGGACGGCAGGCTCGTGAAGTGCACGACCTTTGCACCGCTCGCGAGTTTGATGCCCGCCATGCCGCCGGCGGGGCAGCCCTGCGGCCGAACGGCCGCCGCCGGGAAGTGCAGCAGCTGCGCATCCGAGGCGATGAAGACGAGTTCGTCGTTCTCGCCGCCCTGCACCGCGCCGACGACCTCGTCGCCGGCCTTGAGGCCGATGAGCTCGAACTCCGGTCGGTTCGGATACGCGCCGGTCGAGACCCGCTTGACGACCCCCTGCCTGGTGCCGAGGGCGATCGAGCGGTCGGCGGTGAGCGAGACGAGCGCGAGGACCTTCTCATCGCGATTCGACAGGCCGAGGTAGTCGCCGACCTTCACGCCGGCGCCCATCTGCACCGAGCTCGGCGGCAGCATGGGAACGTCGACCGCGGTGAAACGCACCAGCCGGCCGAGATTCGTGACCGCGCCGATCTCGGCCCGGCTCGTCGTGTCGAGGACCGAGAGGATCGCGTCGTGCTTGCTCCGGCGTGCCGGAACCGTGATGCTCGGAGCGCCCGCCTCGCCCGGCTGCAGGTCGACCCGCGCGATGCGGCCGGTGGCCGAGAGGAACACGCGGCACGGGACATCCGCGACCTCGAGGATCGCCGCGGCACGCTTGGCCGCGGCGCCGGTCGCGACCGGTCGGGCGTCGGTGAGGAGCGTGCGCCGAGGTGTGCCGTACTTCTCGGCGATCTCGGCGAGCTCGTCGGAGACGAGCGCCTCGATGCGATGCCGGCTGGCGAGGATCGCCTCGAGCTCCTCGATCTCGGCGCGGAGCTTGTCGCGTTCGGCCTCGAGCTCGATGCGCGAGAACTTCGTGAGCCGACGCAGCTGGAGCTCGAGGATGTAGTCGGTCTGAACGACGCTGAGGTCGAAGACCTCCATGAGGCGGGAGCGTGCGGCGGCGGTGTCGTCGCTCGAGCGGATGACCTGGATGACCTCGTCGATGTCGAGGATCGCGATGAGCAGGCCGTCGACCAGGTGCAGTCGCTCCTTGCGCCGCGCGAGGCGGTACTGCGACCGACGGGTGACGACCGAGATGCGGTGATCGACGTAGACCTGCAGCAGTTCGCGCAGGCCGAGGGTCTGCGGGCCGCCGTTCACCAGCGCGACGTTGTTGATGTTGAACGAGTCTTCGAGGGGGGTGAGCCGGTAGAGCTGCTCGAGCACGGCGTCGGGGCTGAAGCCGGTCTTGATGCCGATGACGAGACGCAGGCCGTTCGTGCGGTCGGTGAGGTCCGTGACGTCGGAGATGCCGCTGATCTTCTTGGCGTTGACGCCGTCCTTGATCTTCTCGATGACCTTCTCGGGGCCGACGAGATAGGGAAGCTCGGTGACCACCAGGCCGGTCTTGCGCGCCGTGATGGGCTCGATGCGCACCTTCGCGCGGGTCTTGAAGCTGCCGCGCCCGGTGGCGTAGGCGTCGCGGATGCCGGCGAGGCCCACGATCGTGCCGCCGGAGGGCAGGTCGGGCGCCGGCACGAACTCCATGAGCTCGTCGAGCGAGGCGTCGGGGTTGGCGATCAGGTGGCGTGCCGCGGCGACGACCTCGATGAGGTTGTGGGGCGCCATGTTCGTCGCCATGCCGACGGCGATGCCGCTCGCGCCGTTCACCAGGAGGTTCGGGTAGGCCGAGGGCAGCACCGACGGCTGCATGAACTGGTTGTCGTAGTTCGGCACGAAGTCGACGACGTCTTCGTCGAGGCCCTCGTTCATCGCGATCGCGGCGGCGGTGAGGCGCGCCTCGGTGTACCGCGATGCGGCCGGGCCGTCGTCGAGCGAGCCGAAGTTGCCGTGGCCGTCGACGAGGGGCACCCGCAGCGTGAACGCCTGCGCCATGCGCACGAGCGTGTCGTAGATGGCGGTGTCGCCGTGGGGGTGGTACTTGCCCATGACCTCGCCGACGACGCGCGACGACTTGACGTGCCCGCGGTCGGGCCGCAGGCCCATCTCGTTCATGCCGAAGAGGATGCGCCGTTGCACGGGCTTGAGCCCGTCGCGGGCGTCGGGCAGCGCCCGCGAGTAGATGACGGAGTACGCGTACTCGAGGAACGAGCCCTGCATCTCGGTGGCGACGTCGACGTCTTCGATGCGCTCGACGATCGGTTCTTCGGCGGGCGGGTTCTTGGCTCGGGTCATCCGTGTTCTCTGCTGCTGTCGGGCTCACGCCGGGAATGAAGGGCGCGCCCTGCCTGTGCGAGACTGGGCGCGATGCCTGCCATGCTACCGGTGCCCGCCGACGCGGTTCCGCGCCTCACCGAGGTGCTCGGCAGTTCGCGGTCCAGCCTCGGCGGCGAGTCGAACCGGCTCGGCCTGCCCGAGGCATCCGGCGTCGTGGTGGTCCTCGTCGACGGCCTCGGCGCGGCGAACCTCCAGGCCCGTGCCGGACACGCGCGGTTCCTCGCGGGACGGATGGCCAAGCGCGACGTCATCCGCACGGTGCTGCCCTCCACGACCGCCGCGGCCCTCGCGAGCCTGACCACCGGGCGCATGCCGGGCGAGCACGGGCTCGTCGGCTATCGCACGCTCGACGCAGCGAACGACCGGCTCGTCAACCAGCTCAGCGGGTGGGACGCCGCGATGGTGCCCGAGACCTGGCAACGCAGCGAGACCGTGTTCGAGCGGGCGCACGCCGCCGGCATCGACGCCGTCGCGATCGGCGCCGCGCGGTACGCCGACTCCGGATTCACGCGGGCGGTCCTCCGCGGAGCCGAGTATCGCGCCGCCGCCTCGATCGCCGACCGGTTCGCCGAGGCGCTCGACCTGCTCCGGAGGAGGAGCGCCCCGCTCATCTACCTGTACGTGCCCGAACTCGACCAGGCCGCGCACGCGCATGGCTGGGAGTCCGACCGATGGCTGGGCCTGCTCGAGCAGCTCGACGCGGAGGTCGCCTCCTTCGAGGGGCGGATGCCTCGAGGCACGGGTCTGCTCGTGACCGCCGACCACGGCGTGGTCGACGTGCCCGCGCACCGTCACGTGTTCGTCGACGCGAAGCCCGAGCTGCTCGCGGGGGTCCGGCACGTGGGCGGAGAGCCGCGCTTCCTCTCGCTCTACCTCGAGCCGGCGCTCGACGCGGGGGAGCGGGACGGGCTCCTCGCCCGGTGGCGCGACGCCGAGGGGCACCGCTCGTGGGTCCTCTCACGCGACGAAGCGGTCGCGGCGGGCCTGTACGGCGCCGTCGCCGACGAGGTCCGGCCGCGCATCGGCGACATCCTGGTCGCCGCGCGAGCCGGCATCGCGTACTACGACCGACGCGAGCCGAACCGGCAGGCCGAGGCCATGATCGGGCAGCACGGTTCGCTGACCGACGACGAGACGCGCGTGCCGCTCATCCGCGGCGGGGTCTTCCGCCGAGCCTGAGCGCGGCCCAGCGGTCGCCGGTGCCGCTGCGCCGCCGACGGGTTCCACCCGCGCGTGAGGGGCCCGGACACGACGACGGCCGGGGCATCCGCCGCCGGCCGTCGTCTGGAACCCGTGTTCGCGTCAGCTCGGGTACTGGCCGCGCTTGACCTGCGGCTTCGGCAGGCGGAGCATGCGCAGCTGGAGGGCGCGCATGGCGGCGTACCACCGCACGCGCTCGGTCTTCTCGCCGTACTTGGCCCGGAGCTTGCGGGTGAGCACCTGGCCGAGCACGATCACGTCGACGATCGCGATCAGGAAGAACGACCAGAGCGCGAGGATGCCGATCGCCTGCACCTGCGCGCTCGGGATGAACGTGAGGATGATCACCGCGAACATCACCGGGATCAGGATCTCGCCGATGCTGAAGCGCGCGTCGACGTAGTCGCGCACGAACTTCTTCTGCGGACCCCGGTCGCGCATGGGGAGGTACCGCTCATCGCCGGCGGCCATGCCGACGCGGGCGCGCTCGCGTGCTTCGGCCTCCTTCGCCTTGGCCGCCTTCGCCGCTTCCTTGCGGTCGTTCGGCACGAGGGGGCGCTTTCGCGCAGCCTCCTGCTCGGCACGGGTCGGTGTCGGTGCCCCCTTGCCGGCCTTCAGCCGTGCCTGGGTCTCTTCGAGCGTCTCGGCGCTCGGTTCTTCGCTGTTGGTGGGTTGCTTTGCCACTGGTCCCTCGAATCGGTTCCTTTAAGATTACCGGCATGACCGAGCCCACACCCACCGGCCCCGCCTCCGCCCCGAACCCCGAGGTCGTCGACGCGATCCGCGACGCCGTCGACGCCGGATTCCCGAGCACGATCGCCGATCTCGCGAACCTCGTGAGGATCCCGTCGGTTTCCTGGCCCGCCTTCGATCCGGCCCATGTCGCCCGCAGTGCCGACGCCGTCGCCGCGCTGCTCCGCGAGACCGGGGTCTTCGATCTCGTCGAGGTGCGCCGGGCGCTCGTCGACGACGGCAGCGAACTCGGTCAGCCCGCGGTCGTGGCGAGCCGCCCGGCGCGCAACGGGCGACCGACCGTGCTGCTCTACGCCCACCACGACGTCCAGCCGCCCGGAAAGGACGAGGACTGGGAGACGTCGCCCTTCGAGCCGACGCAGCGCGGCGATCGGCTCTACGGACGCGGCGCCGCCGACGACAAGGCCGGCGTCATGGCTCATGTCGGCGCCGTGCGGGCCTTCGCCGAGGCCGCCGGTGACTTCGACCTCGGGCTCGCGGTCTTCATCGAGGGCGAGGAGGAATGGGCGTCCAGATCCTTCGCGAACTTCCTGCGCGAGAATCGAGACCTGCTCGCGGCCGACGCGATCATCGTCGCGGACTCGGGCAACTGGGATGTCGACACCCCGGCCATCACCGTCGCGCTCCGCGGTGCCGTCGCATTCAACGTGCGCATCCGCACCCTCGAGCACGCCTCGCACTCCGGCATGTTCGGGGGAGCGGTCCCCGACGCGATGCTCGCCGCCGTCCGCGTCCTCGACACCATGTGGAACGCCGACGGCTCGGTCGCCATCGCCGGGCTCACCTCGGCCGACCTCGAACCGCCGGCCTACGACGAGGCGCAGCTTCGCGCCGAGGCCGGACTCGTCGAGGGCGTGACCCCGATCGGCTCCGGCAGCATCCTCTCCCGCATCTGGGCGCAGCCGAGCGTCACGGTCACGGGCATCGACGCTCCCGACGTCGCGAACGCGTCGAACACGCTCGTGCCCGAGGTGCGCGTGCGCATCAGCGCCCGCATCGCACCCGGTCAGGACGCGGGCGACGCGTACGACGCGATCCGCGCGCACCTCGAGGCAGCGGCGCCGTTCGGCGTGAAGCTGGGCTTCGAGGACGTCGACAAGGGGCAGGCCTTCCTCGTCGACACCGGCGGTTGGGCGGTCGAGGAGACACGGTCGGCGATGACGGATGCCTGGGGGCGGGCGCCGATCGACATCGGCGTCGGCGGATCCATCCCGTTCATCGCGGAGCTCGTGGAGGAGTTCCCCGAGGCGCAGATCCTCGTCACCGGGGTCGAGGATCCCGACTCCCGCGCGCACAGCCCGAACGAGTCGTTGCACCTCGGCGTGTTCAAGCGGGCGCTGCTGAGCGAGGCCCTGCTTTTCGCCAGGCTCGACGCGCGCGGATCCTCGGAATCCGCCGAACCGGCCTGAATCCCAGGAGGAGCGGGTAGAATCGCGTCCAGACATCAGGCGTTCTTCGACGCACCGAGGAGAGACATGAGCGACACCATCACCGACACCGCACACGGCGTCAAGCTGAGCGACACGGCGGCCGACAAGGTCCGCAGCCTTCTCGAACAGGAGGGGCGCGACGATCTGCGTCTCCGCGTCGCGGTGCAGCCCGGCGGTTGCTCGGGCCTCATCTACCAGCTCTACTTCGACGAGCGCATGCTCGACGGCGACGCGGTGGTGGACTACTCGGGCGTCGAGGTCATCGTCGACAAGATGAGCGTCCCCTACCTCGACGGGGCCTCGATCGACTTCGAGGACACCATCCAGAAGCAGGGCTTCACGATCGACAATCCCAACGCAGAGGGAAGCTGTGCATGCGGTGATTCGTTCCACTGAGCGCTGAGTTCGACTCCAGGAGGGAGGCTGCCGCCGGCAGCCTCCCTTTTCTGTTTGCGCCGATGATCGTAGAAATCCGCACGCCGATGCCCGGAAAACGAGGTTCCCTTGCACGCCAGCGCGGTCGAGTCGGAGTAGGCTATCCATCGATCATGCGCTTCGCTGTGAAGCGCCTTCGAGTCTCCCGAAAGGTCACCGGTGCGCCACAATCGCCGTCTCCGATGGGCTGCTATCCCGATCGCAGCGTCGCTCAGTCTCGTACTCGCAGGGTGCACGACTGCTCAGCTGAACGGGTTCCTGCCGGGCTTCGAGGACGGACAGCCTCCCGTCACCAACCACACCGAGCGCGTCTCGGGCCTGTGGGTCACGTCGTGGATCGTGCTGCTCGTCGTCGGCGTCATCACCTGGGGCCTGACGATCTGGGCCGTCATCGCCTACCGTCGCCGCAAGGGCCAGACCGGCCTCCCGGTGCAGCTCCGCTACAACATGCCGATCGAGGTCTTCTACACGATCGTGCCGCTCATCCTGGTGCTCGGGTTCTTCGCCTTCACCGCGCGCGATCAGGAGGCGATCGAGCAGCGCTTCGCCGATGACCAGATCGACGTCAAGGTCGAGGTCATCGCCAAGCAGTGGGCCTGGGACTTCAACTACGTGAACGAAGACGTCTACTCGCCCGGCATCCAGGGCCAGCTCTCCGACGAGGGGCCGAAGGGCTCGCTCGTCGAGTCCGAGGTGCCCACGCTGTACCTGCCCGTCGGCAAGAACATCGAGATCGAGCTCGAGTCGCGAGACGTCATCCACTCGTTCTGGGTCGTGGACTTCCTCTACAAGAAGGACATGTTCCCCGGCAAGACCAACTACATGTCGTTCGTGCCCGAACGCGAGGGCACCTACGAGGGCAAGTGCGCCGAACTCTGCGGCGAGTACCACTCGTTGATGCTCTTCAACGTGAAGGTCGTCTCCGATGCGGAGTACGAGGACTACATCGATTCGCTGCGCGATCTCGGCCAGGAGGGTCAGCTCTCGAACGAGTACGACCGCAACCAGAACCTGCCCGGAACGGGCGCGCCCGAACTGAAAGAGGAGCACGAAGGCGAATGAGCACCACGACCGCACCGGCTCGGCCGCAGTCGAGCAGCCTTCCCTTCGGCGCACCGAAGGTCGAACGCAAGGGCAACATCCTCGTCCGGTGGATCACCTCCACCGACCACAAGGTCATCGGGTACATGTACCTGATCACCTCCTTCGTGTTCTTCTGCATCGGCGGCGTCATGGCGCTGATCATCCGCGCCCAGCTCTTCGAGCCCGGTCTCGAGATCGTCCAGACCCGTGAGCAGTACAACCAGCTCTTCACGATGCACGGCACGATCATGCTGCTGATGTTCGCGACGCCGCTGTTCGCCGGTTTCGCCAACGTGCTCATGCCGCTGCAGATCGGCGCGCCCGACGTCGCGTTCCCGCGACTGAACGCCTTCGCGTTCTGGCTGTTCGCGTTCGGCTCGCTCATGGCGGTGTCCGGATTCTTCACGCCGCAGGGCGCCGCATCGTTCGGATGGTTCGCGTATCAGCCGCTCGCATCGACGACGTTCTCACCGGGTGTGGGCGGCAATCTCTGGATGCTTGGCCTCGGCCTCTCGGGCTTCGGCACCATCCTCGGCGCCGTGAACTTCATCACGACGATCATCACGATGCGCGCCCCCGGCATGACCATGTTCCGCATGCCGATCTTCACGTGGAACACGCTCGTCACCTCGATCCTCGTGCTGATGGCCTTCCCGGTGCTCGCGGCTGCGATCCTGGCGGCCGGCGCCGACCGTGTGTTCGGTGCGCACATCTACGACCCCGCCAACGGCGGCGTCATCCTGTGGCAGCACCTGTTCTGGTTCTTCGGCCACCCCGAGGTCTACATCATCGCCCTGCCGTTCTTCGGCATCGTGTCCGAGATCTTCCCGGTGTTCAGCCGCAAGCCGATCTTCGGCTACTCGACGCTGGTCTACGCGACCATCGCGATCGCCGCTCTCTCGGTCACGGTCTGGGCGCACCACATGTACGTCACGGGTTCCGTGCTGCTGCCCTTCTTCTCCTTGATGACCATGCTCATCGCGGTACCGACCGGCGTGAAGATCTTCAACTGGATCGGCACGATGTGGCGCGGATCGATCACGTTCGAGACGCCGCTCGTCTGGTCGATCGGCTTCCTCATCACCTTCGTCTTCGGCGGGCTCACGGGCGTCATCCTCGCCTCGCCGCCGCTCGACTTCGCGGTCTCCGACACCTACTTCGTCGTCGCGCACTTCCACTACGTCGTCTTCGGCACCGTCGTGTTCGCGATGTTCGCCGGCTTCTACTTCTGGTGGCCGAAGTGGACCGGCAAGATGCTCAACGAGACGCTGGGCAAGTGGCACTTCTGGCTGCTGTTCATCGGCTTCCACACGACCTTCCTCATCCAGCACTGGTTGGGCGTCGTCGCGATGCCGCGTCGGTACTACTCGTACCTGCCCGAAGACAACATCACCTGGATGAACCAGCTGTCGACCATCGGGTCGGCGATCCTGGCCATCTCGCTGATTCCCTTCTTCCTGAACGTGTACATCACCGCGCGTCGTGCGCCCAAGGTGACCGTGAACGACCCGTGGGGATACGGTCGCTCGCTCGAGTGGGCCACCAGCTGCCCGCCCCCGCGGCACAACTTCACCTCGATCCCGCGTATCCGTTCGGAGTCTCCCGCGTTCGATCTCAACCACCCCGAGGCCGGCATCCCCGTCGGCATCGGTGCGGGCAAGGATGCGCCCGATGCGCCCGTGTTCGACGTCGAGACGAAGGAAGTCAAGTAAGTGCGCGCGAATGTGATTCTCTTCTGGATCCTGGCCGGATTCTTCGCGGTCGCCGCGGCGATCTACATCGCGTGGACCGCGGTCGACGAGCTCGAGCCCGGCGTCGAATGGGTCGGACTGGTCGCCATCTCCCTGAGCGCCGTGCTCGCCGCCTTCATCGCGTTCTACCTCGGCCGCGTGCACAAGGCGCAGGGTGCGGAGCTGCCGGAAGACCGTCTCGACGCGAACATCGACGACGGCGACCCCGAGCTGGGCTTCTTCAGCCCCTGGAGCTGGTGGCCGATCATGCTCGCGGGTTCCGCGGCGCTGCTCTTCCTCGGGCTCGCGGTCGGCTTCTGGATCAGCTTCATCGCGGTCGGCATCGGCGTCATCAGCCTCGTCGGCTGGGTCTACGAGTACTACCGCGGAAACTTCGCCCGCTGACCCTACGGTTCTACACGCCGAACGGCCCTCACAATACGTTGTGAGGGCCGTTCCGGCGTTCCAGACGCAACAACTTCATTCGCTGCGTGCCGCTCGGTCCCATGCTGGGCCGTGAAGGGTTGGGCCGAGCGTCGCGCTCCTGGCAGCGTTCCGGCGTCTCGCCCGTTCAGTCTCCGCGCGCGTCCAGACGGAAGGTCAGCACCTCGACCGACACCGTCACCGATGAGCGGGCCGGGCTCCCGCTCGGTCGTTCATCGGCCGAGCGTACGTGGTGCGCCGTCGGTCCCATGTCGGTCAGCAGCTCGCGTTGTGCAGCGTCGATCTCTCGGCGGTATTCGACCGCGGCGCCCGTCTCGCGGGTGAAGCCGGCTTCGACCAGTGCCGCGGTCACCTTGGCGCCTTTGTCGTCGGAGATGCTCAGCATGGCGCCTGCGCGCTGAAGTTCGATGAGGTGGTCCTCGCGTGGCACGACGACGACGAGGATCCCGTCGGCTCGCATGACGCGTGCGTACTCGGCAGGATTTCGCGGAGCGAAGACGTTGAGCGCGATGTCGACGACGTCGTCGTTCAGGGGAAGTGGGCGCCAGATGTCGAGGATGACGCCGGTCGCGTCGGCGACGGCCCGCGCGGACATCCGCGCCGCGATGGGGGAGCGGTCGGCGGCCAACACCGGCGAGCCCACGTGTTCTCGGGCCACAGCGTTCGTGTAGTAGCCCGTGCCGCTGCCGAAGTCGGCGATGCGAGGCCGTGCCGACGGATCGCGCGCGGTGTGAACCTCCGAACGTCTCCACTGCCCGGTCGCCTGAACGACGGCGTGTGCGATCGGCTCGTACAGTCGGCTGTCGAGGAGCGAAGCCCTCGCCGCGAGCATCTCGCTGTCGTCGCCGATGGTGCGGGGCGCTTTCGGGGGGAGCAGGGTGACGGTGCCGTGCTTGGAGACATCGAAGCGGTGCCCGGTGTCGCAGCCGATGACGAGGCGTTGGATCGGCGCGAGACGACGCATGCAGATCGGGCACCGGAACCATGTCGTGTCCAACGACATGGTTCCGGTGCCCGATTCGGTGGTGCGGTTCAGCTGTTCAGCCGTCAGTGGTGTTCGCCGTGACCGGACTCGAGTTCGCCCTTGGTCACGGGAGCGATGCGATCCTCGAAGAACCAACGGGAGAGCGAGGCCCGGAACCGCTGACCGGCGGTGATCTTGCCGCGCGCATTGGGCCGGATCATGAGCGGGGCGTAGCTCTCGAAGCTCACCAGACGCCACCGGTCGTACTCGTCGAGGGGCTCGTGCACCTCGATGTACTCGCCGCCCGGGAGACGGACGATACGACCCGACTCGTAGCCGTGGAGAACGATCTCGCGATCCTTCTTCTGGAGGGCGATGCAGACGCGCTTCGTGATGAAGTACGCGATGAACGGACCGATGACGACGACGGCCTGGAGCGCGTGGATCACGCCCTCCATCGTCAACCAGAAGTGCGTGGCCAGGATGTCGGAGCTCGCCGCCGCCCAGAGCCCGGCGTAGAACGTGACGCCGGCGGCGCCGATGGCGGTGCGCGTCGGGGCGTTGCGGGGACGGTCGGCGATGTGGTGCTCGCGCTTGTCGCCGGTGATCCACGCCTCGATGAACGGGTACATCAGCACCAGCACGATGAAGATGCCGATGGCCACGAGCGGGACGATGATGTTGAACGACCACGTGCGGTCGAGCCAGACGAACTCCCAGCCCGGCGGAATGAGACGCAGGGCGCCGTCGGCGAAGCCGATGTACCAGTCGGGCTGCGTTCCGGCCGACACGGGGGACGGGTCGTACGGACCGTAGTTCCAGATCGGGTTGATGGTGAACAGCGCCGCGATCAGGGCGATGACACCGAAGATGATGAAGAAGAAGCCACCGGCCTTCGCCGCGTAGATCGGCAGGATGGGCGGGCCGACGGCGTTCTGCTGCGTCTTGCCCGGCCCGGCGTACTGCGTGTGCTTGTGGACGACCACGAACACGAGGTGCAGCGCGATGAAGGCGATGACCAGCGCGGGCAGGATCATGATGTGCAGCGAGTAGAGCCGGCCGACGATCTGAGTGCCGGGGAACTCGCCGCCGAAGATGAGGAACGAGGTCCACGTACCGATCACCGGGATGCCCTTGACCAGGCCGTCGATGATGCGAAGGCCGTTGCCCGAGAGCAGGTCGTCGGGAAGCGAGTAGCCGGTGAAGCCTTCGGCCATGGCGAGGATGAACAGCGTGAAGCCGATCACCCAGTTGAACTCGCGGGGTTTGCGGAATGCGCCGGTGAAGTAGATGCGGAGCATGTGCAGGCCGATGGCCGCGACGAACAGCAGCGCCGCCCAGTGGTGCATCTGACGGACGAAGAGGCCGCCGCGGACGTCGAAGGAGATGTCCAGGGTCGACGCCATCGCGACGGACATCTCGACGCCCTTGAGCGGAACGTACGAGCCGTCGTAGTGGACCTCTGCCATCGAGGCCTGGAAGAAGAACGTCAGGAACGTTCCCGAGATGAGGATGACGACGAACGAGAAGAGCGCGACCTCGCCGAGCAGGAACGACCAGTGGTCGGGGAACGCCTTGCGGCCGAGCTCCTTGATGAAGCCCGCGATGCTCGTGCGTTCGTTCACATAGACGGCCGCAGAGGTCGTGAACGACCGCTTCTGCGTGTCAGTGGTGGGCGATGCGGTACTCAATGACGCTCCCAGAAGCTCGGGCCGACGGGTTCGGTGAAGTCGCTCTGCGCGATGAGGTAGCCCTCGTCGTCGACCGCGATCGGCAACTGGGGCAGCGGGCGCTTGGCCGGTCCGAAGATGACCTCGCAGTGGTTGGAGACGTCGAACTGGGACTGGTGGCACGGGCAGAGCAGGTGGTGCGTGTGCTGCTCGTAGAGCGCCACGGGGCAGCCGACGTGCGTGCAGATCTTGGAGTAGGCGACGATCCCGTCGTACGACCAGTCTTTGCGCTCGGGCAGTTCGTTCAGGTCGCCGGGCTCGAGGCGCATGAGCAGGACGGCGGCCTTGGCCTTCTCGTCGAGCTTGCCGTGCTCGAGGTCGGTGAGACCCTCGGGGATCACGTGGAACGCACTGCCGATGGTGACGTCGGCGGCCTTGATCGGCGCACCGCTCGGGTCGAGCGTCAGGCGCGTGCCCTTGCTCCACATGGTGTGGCTCAGCAGCGGGACGGGAAGCTGGTCCTGGGGCGCCAGTCCGCGGAACGCGACCACGGCGGGAAGCGGGAACACGACGATCGCGGCGATGAGGCTGTTGCGGATGACCGAGCGACGCGTGAAGCCCGACTCGCGGTCGGCATCGGTGAACACCTTGACGGCCGCGGCCTGCGTCTCGGGCGTGCCGCCGATGGCGTGTCGCTCGTCGACGAGCTCGACGTCCTGCATCACGGACTTGCCCCAGTGCACGATGCCGATGCCGAGCGCGAGCAGCGCGAGCGCCGCGCCCAGACCGAAGAACAGGTTGTTCAGGCGCACGTCGCCCGCGTTGTTCGACTCCATCGGGAAGAGCATGTACGCGGCGACCGCCCACAGGCTCCCGACGATCGAGAGGTAGAAGAGCGTGTAGACCGTGCGCTGCGCGCGCTTCTCGCGCTGCGGGTTCTCATCGGTCACACGGGGTCGGTGCGCCGGGAAACCCGGGTTCTCGAACGCGTCCTGAACGATCAGCGCGGTGCCGGGCGAGGCATCGGATTCGTGCGCGGCATGCGACGAGTCGGCAGCGGCGAGTTCAGCTCCGCTGTTGTCGTCCTGGGCCATGGTTCTCCTTCTTCAGGTACTTCGGTACCGGCGTGCGCTAGTTGGACTTCGCCGTGATCCACACGGTGATCGCGACGATCGCGCCGAGACCGAAGATCCAGATGAACAGACCCTCGGCGACCGGGCCGAGCGAGCCCAGCTCGAATCCGCCGGGGGAGGCGTTGTCCTGGACGTACTTGAGGTACGTGATGATGTCGCGCTTGTCTTCGGGCGAGATGTTCAGGTCGTTGAACACGGGCATGTTCTGCGGGCCCGTGACCATCGCCTCGTAGATGTGGACGCCCGAGACGTCGGTGAGCGGGGGAGCGAACTTGCCCTCGGTGAGGGCGCCGCCCGCGCCGGCGACGTTGTGGCACATCGCGCAGTTGATGCGGAAGAGCTCGGCGCCGCTGGCCGCATCGCCGCCGCCGTTCACGAGGTGATCGGAGGGGATGTCGGGGCCCGGGCCGAGGGAGGCGACGTAGTACGCGAGCTGCTTGACCTGCTCATCGGTGAACTGGACCGGCTTCTCCTGAGCCTGCGGGCCCTGCATCTGCATGGGCATGCGGCCGGTGCCGACCTGGAAGTCGACCGCCGCGGCGCCGACGCCGATGAGGCTGGGGCCGTTGTCGGTGCCCTGGGCGGAGAGCCCGTGGCACGTCGCGCAGTTCGCCTGGAAGAGCTTCTTGCCCTCGTCGATGGTCTGCTGCGAGGTGGTGTCGGTCTCGGCCTGAGCGGTGGTGCCGGCGCTGAGCGCCGCGTACGCGCCTCCGGTGAAGACGAGGCCGATCGCGAGCAAGGCGACCGTTGCGAGCGGGTGCCGGCGGCCGGTGCGTCGCTTCTGGCGGTTCATGGGATTCTTCCTGTTCACGGGCATGCTGGGTCGGCGCTCCTGCTTGCGACTATTTGAGGACGTAGATGACAAGGAAGAGGCCGATCCAGACGACGTCGACGAAGTGCCAGTAGTACGAGACGACGATTGCGCTCGTCGCCTCCTTGTGTCCGAAGTTCTTGACCGCGAAGACCCGGCCGATGACGAGCAGGAACGCGATGAGGCCGCCGGTCACGTGCAGGCCGTGGAAGCCGGTCGTGAGGTAGAACGCGGAGCCGTAGGAGTTCGAGTCGAGCGCGATGCCCTCGGAGACGAGGGTCGCGTACTCCCAGACCTGACCGGAGACGAACACGGCGCCCATGGCGAAGGTGAGGAAGAACCACTCGACCATGCCCCAGTCCCACGGCTTCCAGCTGGTCGCGTAGGGCTTCATCTTCTCGGCCGCGAAGACGCCGAACTGGCAGGTCACCGACGACAGCACGAGGATGATCGTGTTCGTCAGGGCGAACGGGAAGTTCAGCACGCCGGCTTCTGCGGACCACAGCTCGGGCGACGTCGACCGCAGCGTGAAGTAGATCGCGAACAGGCCGGCGAAGAACATGACTTCGCTTCCGAGCCAGACGATCGTGCCCACCGCAACGGTGTTCGGTCGTTTGATCACGGGCGCGCTCGCCTGGAAAGTCATAGAGGTGCTCGTCACGAAGACCATTATGGCCGAAATCAGGGCTGAGTTTTCGTCATAGTCGGGGTCCGTGTCGGATCTCCAGAAGTAAGGTCGCCCTAACTTCCGGTGTGGATGCGCCGTGAATCAGCCGTGAATCCGCTCGCTAGGATCGAGACCATGCCCGCGGAAACGAATTGGCCCGACATCCTCACGACCCTGCTCGACGGCGAAGATCTCAGCGTTTCGGATGCCGCGTGGTGCATGGAACAGGTCATGACGGGCGCGGCGACGCAGGCGCAGCTCGCCGGCTTCCTCGTGGCATTGCGCGTGAAGGGGGAGACCGTCGACGAGGTCGTCGGGTTCCGAGATGCCATCCTCGAGCACGCGGTTGCGCTGCCGGTGGACCCGATGGCGCTCGACATCGTCGGCACCGGCGGCGATCGGTTCGGCACGGTGAACGTGTCGACCATGGCGTCGGTGGTGGCCGCGGCATCCGGCGTGCCCGTGATCAAGCACGGAAATCGCGCGGCGAGTTCGGCTTCCGGTGCGTCCGACGTGCTCGGCGCGCTCGGCATCGATCTCGCGATGCCGCCCGAGCGGGTCGCCGAGGTGCTCGAGGAGACCGGCATCACCTTCGCATTCGCGGCCGCGTTCCACCCCGGATTCCGGCACGCGGGCCCCGTGCGCGCGCAGCTCGGCGTGCCGACCGTGTTCAACTTCCTCGGCCCGCTCTGCAACCCCGCGCGCCCCGAGGCATCCGCCGTCGGCGTCGCGCATCTCGACCGCGTGCCGCTCATCGTCGGCGTGTTCCAGACCCGCGGCGCGACCGCCCTGGTCTTCCGGGGCGACGACGGCCTCGACGAGCTCACGACCACCGGCCACAGCCACGTGTGGGAGGTCTCGCGGGGCACCGTCAAGGAGCACGACCTCGACCCGCGCGACCTCGGCATCGCGCGCGCCCGGATCGATCAGCTCGCAGGCGGCGATGCCGCGCACAACGCCGAGATCGTGCATCGCGTCTTCGCCGGCGAGACCGGGCCGGTGCGCGACATCGTCGTGCTCAATGCGGCCGCGGGCCTCGTCTCGTTCGAGCTCGCGAAGGACCCGTCGCAGGTGCAGCGCGCGATCCTCGACCGATTCGCCGAGAAGATGGCCGTCGCCTCGGCGGCGATCGACAGCGGCGCCGCCGCACGCAAGCTCGACGACTGGATCGCGGCGACCCGGCGCGGATCGGCGGCATGAGCTGACCGGTGGCATGAGTCGGGCCCCGCGGCATCCGCGAGGCCCTTCTCATGCCGTTCGGAGCAGAGATCACTCCACGTCGTCGTCGACCCAGTCGAAGGTCTTCGTGACGGCCTTCTTCCAGTTGCGGATCTGACGGTCGCGCTCTTCGTCGTCCATCTTCGGCTCCCAGCGGGAGTCCTCCTGCCAGTTGGCGCGGAGCTCGTCGAGATCCGACCAGAACCCGACCGCGAGGCCGGCCGCGTATGCGGCACCGAGCGCCGTCGTCTCGGCGACGACCGGCCGCACGACCGGCACGCCGAGGATGTCGGCCTGGAACTGCATGAGCGTGTTGTTCGCGATCATGCCGCCGTCGACCTTGAGCTCGGTGAGGTCGACCCCGGAGTCGGCGTTCACGGCATCGAGCACCTCGCGGGTCTGGAACGCGGTCGCCTCGAGCGCCGCACGCGCGATGTGGCCCTTGTTCACGTACCGCGTCAGGCCCACGAGGGCACCGCGTGCATCCGACCGCCAGTACGGTGCGAAGAGCCCGGAGAACGCCGGGACGAAGTACGCGCCGCCGTTGTCCTCGACGGTCTTCGCGAGCTCTTCGACCTCGGGCGCGCTCGAGATGATGCCGAGGTTGTCGCGGAGCCACTGGATCAGCGAGCCGGTCACCGCGATCGATCCCTCGAGCGCGTAGTGCGCCGGCTCGTCGCCGAGCTTGTAGCCCAGCGTGGTCAGCAGGCCGTTCTTCGAGTGGATGATCTCGGTGTCGGTGTTGAAGATCAGGAAGTTGCCCGTGCCGTAGGTGTTCTTCGATTCGCCCGCGTCGAACGCGGCCTGTCCGAACGTGGCAGCCTGCTGATCGCCGAGGATGCCGGCCACCGGGACCTCGCGGAGGAGGCTCGAGAGACCGACGGTTCCGTAGACCTCGGAGGAGGAGCGGATCTCGGGGAGCATCGACTTCGGCACGTCGAACGCCTCGAGGATGTCGTCGCGCCACGAGAGGGTCTCGAGATCCATGAACAGGGTTCGGGACGCGTTCGTGACATCCGTCGCGTGGACGCCGCCGTCGACGCCGCCCGTGAGGTTCCAGAGCACCCAGGTGTCGGTCGTGCCGAAGAGCAGGTCGCCGGCTTCGGCCTTCTCGCGCGCGCCCTCGACGTTCTCGAGGATCCAGACGATCTTCGTGCCCGAGAAGTACGTGGCGAGCGGGAGGCCCACGATCGGCTTGAACCGTTCGACGCCGCCGTCGGCGGCGAGGCGGTCGACGATCGCCTGGGTGCGGGTGTCCTGCCAGACGATCGCGTTGTAGACCGGCTCGCCGGTGTTCTTGTCCCAGACCACGGCGGTCTCGCGCTGGTTCGTGATGCCCACCGCGGCGATGTCGTGGCGGGTGATGTTGGCCTTGCCGAGCGCCTGGCCGATCACCTCGCGGGTGTTGCGCCAGATCTCGGCGGGGTCGTGCTCGACCCACCCCGCCTTCGGGAAGATCTGCTCGTGCTCGAGCTGCCCGGTCGAGACGATCGATCCCTTCTTGTCGAAGACGATCGAGCGGGTGCTCGTGGTTCCCTGGTCGATCGCCAGGATGTAGTCGGCCATGACTTCCTCTCGTTGCTGCACGCCCCGATCGCCGAGGCACGCGATTCAGTGATGTACGGCGCCGCCCGATCCGACGGACCGGGCGGCGCTGCCCGCTAGGCGAGCACGGGCAGGAGGGCGAGCGCCGCCCAACCCGCCAGGAGACCTCCGAGGATCGGGCCGACGACCGGGACCCACGAGTAGGACCAGTCGCTGCCGCCCTTGCCCTTGATGGGCAGGATGGCGTGCGCGATGCGCGGACCGAGGTCACGGGCCGGGTTGATCGCGTAGCCGGTCGGGCCGCCGAGGGAGGCGCCGATGCCGATCACGAGGAGTGCGACGGGAAGGGCGCCGAGCGACGCGAGGCCTGCGGCCTCGCCGTTGAACCCGAATCCGATCACCACGAAGACCAGCACGAAGGTGCCGATCAGCTCGGTGACGAGGTTCCATCCGTAGGAGCGGATGGCGGGACCGGTGGAGAAGACGCCGAGCTTGTTGGCCGGGTCGGGCTCCTCGTCGAAGTGCTGCTTGTACGCGAGCCAGCAGAACACGGCGCCGATGATCGCGCCGACGAGTTGGGCGCCGATGTAGGTGAAGATGGACGCCCCGTCGATGGGGATGCCGGGCACGAATTCCGTGCCGCCCTTGCCGAGGATGTTCACGGTCAGCCCGAGCGTCACCGCCGGGTTGATGTGGGCGCCCGACGCGAACGAGACGATGACGCCCGAGAAGACCGCGAGGCCCCAGCCGATGTTCACCATCAGGAATCCGCCGTTGAATCCCTTGTTCTTGACGAGCGCGACGTTGGCGACGACGCCGCAGCCGAGCAGAACCAACATCGCGGTGCCGACCATCTCCGAAAGGAAGATGACTCCCAGATTCATTTCTACCCCCTTCGCGTGCGCCGCCTCATTGCGGTCGCACTGTCACCCTAGCCCCGTGCCCCGCGCTGGGGGAATGGCCGCGCGGGACATCCGACGAACCCCTTCCACGGCGGTCGCCTGCTGGCGTAGGTTGGCCGAGGGAGTGCTGCGTCGGCGTCGATGCACGGTTGCTCGGCGTCTCGCAGCCCAGGGGAGAGGACGAGCGTGAAGAAGATCATCAACGACCCGAAGCAGGTCGTCGAGGAGTCGGTCGCGGGATTCGGATCGGCGCACGCCGACATCGTGAGGGTCGAGCTCGACCCGGTGCACGTGGTCAGGGCCGATGCGCCGATCGCGGGCAAGGTCGGCATCGTCAGCGGCGGCGGCAGCGGCCACGAACCGCTGCACGCGGGATACGTCGGCTTCGGCATGCTCGACGCCGCGGTCCCCGGCGCGGTGTTCACCTCGCCGACCCCCGACCCGATCCTCGCGGCCACGAAAGCGGTCGACGGGGGTGCGGGGGTGCTCCACATCGTGAAGAACTACACGGGCGACGTGCTGAACTTCGAGACCGCGGCCGAGCTGGCCGGCATGGACGGCATCACGGTGCGCGCGGTCGTCACCGACGACGACGTCGCCGTCAAGGACTCGCTGTACACCGCAGGGCGCCGTGGGGTGGCGGGCACCGTGCTGGTCGAGAAGATCGCCGGCGCCGCAGCAGAACGCGGGGATTCGCTCGACGAGGTCGCCGCCGTCGCCGAACGCGTCAACGCCAACGCGCGTTCGATGGGCCTCGCGCTCACCGCCTGCATCGTGCCCCACGCCGGCGAACCGAGCTTCGACATCGGGGAGGACGAGATCGAGATCGGCATCGGCATCCACGGCGAGCCCGGACGCGAGAGGGTCGGCCTCGAACCGGCCGACCGCCTCGTCGACCGCCTGCTCGAGCCCGTCCTCGAAGACCTCCCGTTCGGTGACGGCGACCGTGTGCTCCTCTTCGTGAACGGCATGGGCGGCACACCGCAGGTTGAGCTCTACATCGCCTATCGCCGAGCCGCGGAGGTGCTCGCCGAACGCGGCATCGAGGTCTCCCGTTCGCTCGTCGGCAACTACATCACGGCGCTCGAGATGCAGGGCATGTCGATCACCCTCCTGAAGCTCGACGACGAGATGATCGAACTCTGGGACGCGCCGGTGCAGACTGCGGCGCTCCGGTGGGGACGATAGGGGCGCGAACGTGGGACTGGACATCAACTGGGCTGTCGACTGGGTGCGGCGGAGCGCCGAGGTCGTCGCGGAGCACCGCGTCGAGCTCATCCGGCTCGATCGCGACATCGGCGACGGCGATCACGGCGAGAACCTCGATCGCGGGTTCGAGGCCGTGGTGCCGAAGCTCGACGACCTCGCGGCCGGATCGACTCCGGGAGACGTGCTGAAGCTCGTCGCGATGACCCTCATCTCCACGGTCGGGGGCGCGGCGGGACCGCTGTACGGCACGGCCTATCTCAAGGCCGCGGCCTCCGCGGGCACGGATGCCTCGCTCGACGGCAGCGCGGTGGCGCGGATGCTGGAGGCGGCGCGAGACGGCATCGTGTCTCGGGGCAAGGCCGAATCCGGTGACAAGACCATGATCGACGCTTGGACGCCGGCCGTCGATGCCGCGACCGAAGCCGCCGCCGCCGGCGCGGATGCCTCGGCCGTGCTCGCCGCGGCCGCCGAGGCGGCGGCATCCGGCGCCGAGGCGACCGAGCCGTTGGTCGCCCGCAAGGGGCGGGCGAGCTACCTGGGCGAACGTTCGGTCGGCCATCGCGATCCGGGCGCCCAGTCGAGCGCACTGCTGCTGCAGGCGGCGGCGGACGCGGCCTCCGAATCGACGGGCGCCTGACGTGGGGGAGGGGAGCGTCGGCGTCGTCTTCGTCTCGCACTCGTCGAAGATCGCCGAAGGCCTCGTCGAACTCGCACGGCAGATGGCGGCGTCCGTCGCGCTCGTCGCAGCGGGCGGAACCGACGACGGTCGCATCGGCACGAGCTTCGATCGCGTGATGTCGGCGATCGACGAAGCCGACTCGGGCGCCGGCGTCGCCGTGCTCTGCGACCTCGGTTCGGCGATCCTGACCGCCGAGACGGCGCTCGACTTCCTCGACGACGAGCTCCGCGCGCGCGTGACGATCGTCGACGCACCGCTCGTCGAGGGGGGAGTGGCGGCGGCGGTCGCGGCCGAGTCGGGTGAGCCGCTCGATGACGTCGTGCGGGCGGCGCAGTCGGCGGGCGGTGCCCGGGAGCCAGAGAGGGCGGATGCCGCGGGGCCCGAGCCCGCGGCCACGGCGACGGCGACCGAGAAGGTCGGCGGCGAGGCATCCGCGGGCCCTGTGCGCACGGTCACGCTCGTGAACGACGACGGTCTGCACGCGCGTCCGGCGGCGGAACTCGTGAAGCTCGCGAGCACGTTCGACCAGCGCGTCACCGTGAACGGCACCGATGCCCGGAGCCTGCTCGCGATCATGTCGCTCGGGCTCACCAAGGGCGCGTCGCTCGAGATCGCGAGTGAGGATCCGGCCGCATCGAATGCCGTCGACGCGATCGCCGAGCTCGTGGAATCGGGCTTCGGCGAATCCTGAGACGTCGGGGGAGGCGGCGACTCAGTTGCCGCCGGCGACCCTGATGTCGGCGCCCGAGGTGTACGAGGCATCCGTCGACATCAGGTAGACGACGGCGCCGGCGATCTCGTGCACCTCGCCCGGCCTGCGCATCGGGATGCCCGGGGCCCGCTCGTCGGGCGCGTTCGGCCGCCCGGCGGCGGCGTGGATCTCGGTCCGCGTCGTTCCGGGCGAGACCGTGTTGACGCGCACGCCGGCAGGACCGAACTCCTTGGACGCCCCCGTGGTCAGCGCATTCAGCGCGGCCTTGCTCATGGCGTAGGTGATGTAGGTGTTCGGCGACCCGCTCTTCGCGGCTCCCGACGAGATGTTCACGACGCTGCCGCCGGCCCCGCCGCGCTCCGTCGACATGTGCGCGATCGCCGACTGGGTGACCACGATGGGGGCGAGCACGTTGACCCGGAAGACCAACTCGGTCTCCTCGAGCGGCGCGTCGAGGAACGGCCCGATGCGCCCGGTGATGCCGGCGTTGTTCACGAGGCCGGTGATCATGCCGAACGCGGCGATCGCCTGCGGCACGACCTGCGCCGCCGCGTCGAGATCGGCCATGTCGACCCGGAGCAGCAGCACGCGGGCACCGGATGCCTCGCATTCGGCGACGACGCGCTCGGCGTCGTCGAGGCGGTCTCGGTACGTCAGCACGAGGTCGTGCCCCTCGGCCGCGAGCCGTCGGGCGATCTCGGCGCCGATTCCGCGGCTCGCGCCGGTGATGATCGTGACGGGTCGGGCAGCGGCATCCGGGGTCATGCGAACAGCCTATGACGGCGTGCGCACCGGCGGCTCGGCCGAGTCCGATGCTGGCGGCGACGGGCGTGGGGGCGTAGCATCCGCTCATGGCACGCACGGTGGCGAGCCCGCCTGAGGGCAAGACCGGAAACGCATACACCCGATTCTTCGAGAGGGTCGATCGGGCACTGTCGCCCGCGTTCGGCGGCGCGACCGTCGTCGAGGACCATCCCGAGGACACCACGCCGATCGCCGAACGCCTCTGCCCGGTCTGCGGGCATGCGATGGGGGAGCACGTGATCGATCATTCGACGCCCGAATCGATACTCGAATGCCCGACCAGCCGGCGGCTGCCGGAGCGGCCGATCGACGTGCCGCTCAACGAATTCGGCATGCCGATCGGGGAGCGGGGCTCCGCTCAGTAGCGCGCCGAGAACGCTCCGTCGGCCTTCAGGAGTTGGCCCGAGACCCAGCGACCGGCCGGCGAGACCAGGAACGCCACGACCTCGGCGATGTCGTGCGGGGTTCCGAGGCGGCCGAGCGGATGCAGCGACTCGAGCTCTCGACCGAACTCGGGCGTGATCCACCCCGTGTCGATCGGACCCGGGTTCAGGACGTTCGCGGAGATGCCCCGCGGTCCGAGTTCGCGCGCGGCGGAGATGACCAGCCGATCGAGGGCACCCTTCGAAGCGCCGTACGGCAGGTTGCCGGTCGTGTGATCGCTCGTGAGCGCGACGATCGCGCCGCCGTCGGCCGGAACCTGGCGAGCGAAGGCCGCGATCATCAGCAGGCTGGCGCGCGCATTGACGGCGACATGGCGGTCGAAGCTCTCGGCCGTGGTGTCGAGGATGCCCGACTCGATGTCATGCGCGTGGCTGAGCACGAGCGCCGTGATCGGGCCGCGCTCCTGCCGGACCGCATCGATGAGCGCGCCGGGGGCTTCGGGCTGCGAGAGGTCGCACGGGAAATCGGCGTCGAGCAGATCGCTGGTCGCGACATCCCACCCGTCGTCGAGGAGTCGGGGGACGATGCCGGCGGCGATGCTGTCGGCGCGCGCGGCACCGGTGACGAGAGCGAGGGGCATGCGACCAAACTATCGGGCCACGCGCGGCTCAACCCTTCTGCAACGCCTCGGCGAGCATCACGAGGATGCCGCTCGGCCCGCGCAGGTAGGTGAGCTTGTAGACGTCCTGGTAGGTGGCCACGCCGCGGAGCGGATGGCACCCGTGCCTCGCGGCGACCTCGAGCGCCGCGTCGAGGTCGTCGACCGAGAACGCCACCCGGTGCATGCCGATCTCGTTGGGGAGCGTGGGCTCGGTCTCGATCGCATCGGGGTGGAGGTACTCGAAGAGTTCGAGCCGGCCGTGCCCGTCGGGCGTCTGCAGCATCGCGATCTTGGCGTGGTTGCCGTCGAGGCCCACGGCGGTGTCGGTCCATTCGCCGCTGACGGTGTCACGGCCGATGACGCTCAGGCCGAGGTCGGTGAAGAACGCGATCGTGGCTTCGAGGTCGCGAACCGCGATGCCGACGTTCTCGAGTTTGATGGGCATGCGTGCATGCTACCGACCCGCGTCGACCGTGCGAAGGGTGCGGGGGAGGACGGCCGCGTCGTGCGGGGCGCGGTCATCGCGGCATCCGCCGTTCTGATGGTGACGCACCCTTCCCGTCGTGCTGACCCGAACGAATCGGCTGCCGGGGGAGCGGCACGAGGGTCTTCGCGAGCTGGTGGTCGGCGTAGGGCGATCTGGAGAACGGGGTGACGGCCTCGTAGCCGAGACGTCGGTAGAGCCGCTGCGCCTCGGTGAGATCCCCGCGCACGGTCAGTCGCAGCGTGCGGATGCCGCGACGAGTGCTGACCGATTCGAGCTCGTCGATCAGCAGCCGTCCCGCACCTCGACCACGGGCCATGGCGTCGACGAACACCCGTGTGAGTTCGCCGGTTCCCGGCTCGATGACGCGTACACCGCCGCATCCGATCACTCGGTCACCCTCCCGCGCGAGGAGGAGGAATCCGTCGTCGCCCCGGAGATCGTCGCTCGGCTCGTCGAGCATCACCTGCGCGACCTCCGAAGCGGTGGCCGGCCGGCCCCGGTAGCGGGCGACGATCTCGGTGAAGAAGCGTTCCAGGATCGATTGCGCCTCCGGAGCTCGAGGGTCCGCGAGCTCGAACGTCAGCGCCGCATCGACGTGTCCAGACGTCACGAGGATCCCTTCTCATGAATCGCGGATCGGAGCTTCATCGGCAACTCCTGCACACTCTGCACCGTTGGGGTATGGAACACCAGGTCAGAAGGGGAAGAGAGGCGTGCAGCGCTCGGTGCGCTCGTTCGAACCGACATAATGTGCATTATCGGCGCTCGGTCGTGATCGGGGCGAGCGGAGCCGATCGGCGCCTCCGGGCCGTACCAGGACTCGATGCTCGCTCGACGTCAGCGGCCGAATCTCTCGACGCATCGATGCGCCACGGATGAGGCGTTCGACGCATGACCGGCAGCATCGTCCGCCGATTCGACGCTCGACCGATGCCGTCGGCGCATGGCCGGTCGTCGCCCGGGACGATTCCGGAATCCGACCGCCGCCGCCTCAGCCGACCGCGCGCACGACGAGTTCGGCGATGAGCTTCTCGTCGGCGGCGGTCAGCTTCGTCACGGCGAACGAGGTCGGCCACATGGTGCCCTCGTCGAGCGCGGCCCCGTCGTTGAACCCGAGCGTCGCGTAGCGTGCCTTGAACTTGCCGGCCGGCTGGAAGAAGACGACGGCCTTGCCGTCGGCGCCTGCGTACGCCGGCATGCCGTACCAGGTGCGCGGGCTGAGCCCAGGTGCGTGCTTGAGGACGATCGCATGGATCGTCTCGGCGGCCGCGCGATCGTCGCCGTCCATCGCCTCGATGCTGGCGACGCAGTCGGCGAGGGCCTCGGCGGCCTTCTCCTCGGCGGAGGCCTTGCGCGCGGCCTTCTTGGCCTCGGCGGCGGCGGCCTTCATCGCCGCCTTCTCCTCGGCGCTGAACGCCTGGTGCGTGGGCGTCTTCTTCGTTCCGGTCATGACGTGCTCCTCAGGTCGTAGGTCGTGGGTCGTGATGTTGCGTTCAGGAAGGTTGCTGGATGCGGATCATGTTGCCCGCCGGGTCCCGGAAGGCGCAGTCGCGCACGCCGTACGGTTGATCGATGGGCTCCTGGGCGACCTCCGCACCGCTGGCGGCGACCGCCTCGAACGTGCTGTCGACGTCGGTCGTCGACAGCACGATGCTCGCGTACGTGCCTTTCGCCATCATCTCCGCGACGACGCGGCGCTCCTCCTCCGTCGTTCCCGGGTCGGGCGTCGGCGGCGTCAGCACGATCGAGGTGGCGGGCTGGCCGGCCGGACCGACGGTGATCCACCGCATCTGCTCGTAGCCGACGTCGTTGCGCACCTCGAACCCCAGCGTGTCGCGATAGAAGGCGAGCGATGCCTCGCCGTCGGTGTGCGGCAGGAACGTGTACTGAATCGTGATGTCCATGACGCAACGCTACTTGCGGCGGGCCGGCGCCGCTTCTCGATTCCTGACCGGTCTCGCGACCCGCTTCGCGAGCACCGACGGCAGCGCCTCGAAGATGCCGTCGGGTTGCCGCCGGTACACGCTCGGCGGCACGCCGACAAGCTCGGTGAACCGCGTGCTGAAGGTGCCGAGCGACGAGCATCCGACCTCGTGGCAGACCTCGGTCACGCTCAGGTCGCCGCGGCGGAGCAGTGCCATCGCCCGCTCGATGCGCCGGGTCATGAGATAGCCGTAGACGGATTCGCCGTACGCGAGTTTGAACTGCCGGCTGAAGTGGCCGGGCGACATGTTGACGCCGCGCGCCAGGTCCTCGACGTTGAGCGGCTTCGCGTACTCGCGGTCGATGCGGTCGTGCGCACGCCGCAGCAGCGCGAGGTCGCGGAGTCGCTGCTCCTCCCCCGATGCCCCGGCCACCGTCCGATTCTGACACGCGGATGCCGCGCTGCGGCGTCCTCCGGAGGTCTCGGCGCCCGGCGTGCGCAGTCGGTGCGACCCGGAGCGATCGCGTGACTCGCGGCGACATCCGCGACATCCGCCGTGATCTGGGAATAGCCTGAGAGCCGCAACATAACGTCGCCCACCGAAAGGACCCCTCCAAATGTCTTCGTCACAGCAACCCGCCGTGTTCGCGGCGTTCTCGCTGAACTCCGAGAACATGTCGAAGTCGGCCATCAACACGGTCCGCACGGCGCTCGGCATCTCGGGCGCGGTCGCGCTCATCATCGGCATCTGCATCACGTTCTGGCCGAAGACGGCCGCCGACGTGCTCACGGTGCTGCTCGCGATCTACTTCCTGATCGCCGGACTCGCCTACCTCGGCATCGGCATCTTCTCGCGGGGTATCTCGGGCGGCGCGCGCACGCTCGACCTGATCCTCGGCTTGGTGTTCATCATCGCCGCGGTCGTCGCCTTCGCGAACATCCAGGCCACGGCCACCGTGCTCGCCGCCCTGCTCGGCATCATCGTGGGCATCGTGTGGATCGTCGAGGGCATCGTCGCGCTCGTGCAGTCGGGCGACGCGCCGTCGCGCGCCTGGGCGATCTTCCTGGGCATCCTGAGCCTGGTCGCCGGCATCGTGCTGCTGTTCTCGCCGATCTGGGGCTTCGTGGTGCTCTTCGTGATCACCGGAATCAGCCTGATCATCCTCGGAATCGTGCAGATCGTGCGTGCCTTCACGTTCGGCAAGGGCGCCGCTGCGGCCTGATCGGAAGACGAACGCCTGCGGGCCGGTCGGGAGTGATCCCGGCCGGCCCGCAGTGTCGTGGGGTCAGTGCTCGGGCGTGAACCCCGAGATGTCGCCCACATACCTCGTGTGGTCGGCCGGGATCGGGTCCACCGCGGCGGCCGCGACCTCTGCGGCGAACTCCGAGACGTTGTAGAGGCGTCCCGCGTCGACCTTGCGGGCCTCGATCGCGCCCGGGTTGGCGCGCTCGAGCAGGGTCGCTGTGATGGTGCCCTCGATCATGTCGCCCGAGACCGTGACGAACTCGACGCCGGCGGCATCGAGCTCGGGCAGCTTCGCACGGAGCGCGTCCTCGCCGGCGCGCTTCGAGAGCGCGACGGGCTCGTACTCGGGCATCGTCGGCGTCGTGCGGATGAAGTGGGCCTGGTGGCTCGTGACGAAGACGATCCGGGCACCCTGGGCGAGGTGCGGGAGCGCACGGTCGACGACATTGACCTGGGCATCGCGGTTCAGTCGCATGGCGTAGTCGTCGCCCATGCCGGTCTCCATGCCGCCCGACGCGTTCAGGACGAGCAGGTCGACCGGACCGAAGGCGGCCACGGCCTGCTCGAACATCGAGGTGACGGATGCCGCGTCGGTGAGGTCTGCGCCGACGGCGATCGCCCGGCCGCCCGCCGCCTCGATCGCGGCGACGACCTTGTCGGCGCGAGGCGCCTTGCTGCGGTAGTTGATCACGACGGCGGCGCCGGCCGCGGCGAGGTCTGCGGCGGTGTCGGCGCCGATGCCGCGCGAGGAACCCGTGACGACGGCCACCTTTCCGGTGAGCGATCCAGGTGCGAGTGGGTTGGTCACGTGCGAGTCTCCTCGAGATGGAACGGATCGGACCGGTCGGCCCCGGCGAGTGCCGCACCGAGGATATCAACCCCCCGCGGCATCCGTCGCCCTGCTAGTTTCGGTAGTGGGGCCCGTGCGAAGGAGAACGAATTGGATGTACTCACCCAGTACGCATGGATCGCATGGCTGGTCCTCATACTGGTGTTCGCCACCATCGAGATCTTCACCCTCGAGATGACGTTCCTCATGCTCGCACTGGGCAGCGTGGCGGGCCTGCTCTCCGGGCTCTTCGGCATCCCGTGGTGGGCGCAGTTCGTCGTCGCCGCGCTCGTGGCGGTGGCGCTCATCCTGACGCTGAGGCCCCCGCTGCTGCGCGCCCTGCGACGCGGAGCGGATCCCGCCAGAAGCAACATCGACGCCCTCATCGGCGCCGACGGGCGCGTGGTGCGCACCGTGTCGGGCGCGGGCGGCCAGGTCAGACTTCAGAACGGCGAGGTGTGGACGGCACGCCTCTCCCCCATCACCGAACAGTCCGATGTCGGCGTCGGCGAGCGTGTGCTCGTCACCGGCATCGACGGTGCGACCGCCGTCGTCGTGCCGGTCGAGAGGAGCACCCCCCAGTGAACGTCGGAACGGTGATCGCGACGGTCGTCGTCATCGCGATCGTCATCTTCGTGATCGTCGTGCTTGCACGGTCGATCCGAATCATCCCCCAGGCCTACGCGGGCGTCGTCGAACGCCTCGGCCGCTACCACAAGACGCTCACGCCGGGCCTGAACATCCTCATCCCGTTCATCGACCGGCTCCGCCCGCTCGTCGACATGCGCGAGACGGTCGTCTCCTTCCCGCCGCAGCCGGTCATCACCGAAGACAACCTCGTCGTCTCCATCGACACCGTGGTCTACTTCCAGGTGACCGACGCACGGGCGGCCACGTACGAGATCGCCAACTACCTCGGCGCGGTCGAGCAGCTCACGACGACCACCCTCCGCAACGTGGTCGGCGGGCTGAACCTCGAAGAGGCGCTCACGAGCCGCGACAACATCAACGGCCAGCTGCGCATCGTGCTCGACGAGGCGACCGGCAAGTGGGGCATCCGCGTCTCCCGCGTCGAGCTCAAGGCGATCGACCCGCCCCTCTCCATCCAGGACTCGATGGAGAAGCAGATGCGCGCCGAGCGTGACCGTCGTGCCCTCATCCTGACCGCAGAGGGCACCAAGCAGTCTGCGATCCTGACGGCCGAGGGGCAGCGGCAGGCCGCGATCCTCCAGGCCGAGGGTGACGCGAAGGCGGCGGTGCTCCGGGCGCAGGGCGAGGCAGAGGCCATCACGACCGTCTTCAAGGCCATCCACGACGGCGACCCCGATCCGAAGCTGCTCGCCTACCAATACCTGCAGACGCTTCCCGAGATCGCCCAGGGGCCCGCCTCGAAGCTGTGGATCGTTCCGAGCGAGCTCACCGAGGCGCTGAAGGGCATCGGAACCGCCTTCCGTCTGCCGCCGACCTCCGGCGGTGTCGGCACCGCGACCGCCGGCACGGCCGCCGCTCCCGGAGCGACGCCGCGCGGCAACGTCTGAGCGAGTGGTCTCGACCTACCTCGATGCGCCGGGGCCGCGGGTCCTCGCGCATCGAGGGCTCGCGACCTCGGCTCCAGAGAACACGCTGCTCGCGTTCGAGCGCGCGGTGGCCGTCGGCGCCGGATACCTCGAGACCGACGTGCGGCTCACGCGCGACGGCGTCGTGGTCATCGCCCACGACGAGACGATCGGGCGTATGACGACCAGTCGCGACGATGTCGTCGCGGCCCTCACGATCGCGGAACTCCGTGAGATCGACCTCGGCGCCGGGCAGACGTTCGCCACGCTCCAGGAGGCGCTGTCGGCCTTCCCCGACGCGCGGTTCAACATCGATGTGAAGGTCGCCGACGCGGTCGTCGCGACGGCCGACGTGATCCGCCGCGCTGCGGCATCCGATCGGGTCCTGCTGACGAGCTTCTCCGACCGGCGGCGGCGTCGTCTCGCCGAACTGGTGCCGGGGGTCGCGACGTCGACGGGGCAGTCCGGAGTGATCAGGGTGCTGATCGCCTCCTGGCTCCGCTCCCCCGCGCTCGCGCGGCGTGCGCTCCGAGGTGCCGTCGCGTTGCAGGTGCCCGAACGATTCGGGCCGGTGCGCATCGTCTCGCGGCGGTTCATCGACGTCGTGCACCGCGCCGGGGCCGAGGTGCACGTCTGGACCGTGAACGAACCGTCCGACATGGCGCGGCTGCTGGCGTCGGGCGTCGACGGGCTCGTGACCGACCGCGCCGATCTCGCCGTCGCGCTGATCTCGGGTGAAAACTGAGAATTCCCCGGTAATCACTCAGCCCGCGGAAGGGGAATGCCCAGCTTGATCGTTTATACCTAGAGACGATCGAGAGGAGCTCGCCATGGCAGACCGGAGCCTACGAGGCATGCGCATCGGCGCACAGAGCCTGCAGAGCGAAGACGGAGTGATCTTCGCCGAGCGCGCTGAGTTCAGGTACCGCTGTGCGGCCTGCAACCACGAGACGGTCATGATCTTCTCGGCCGAAGCCGAAACCCCCGAGGAGTGGGAGTGCCGCAACTGCGGAGCACCCGCCACGCTGCTCGTGGATTCGAAGCCGGTCGAGATCGACCGTTCGGGCGAGAAGGTCGCCCGCACCCACTGGGACATGCTGCTCGAGCGCCGCACGCGCGCCGAGCTGGAAGAACTGCTCGAAGAGCGACTCGCCTTCCTCCGCGCACGTCGCGGGCAGAAGCAGAGCGCCTGAGCCGTTTCGCACGTAGCGCCGACGCCGCCTCCGATCGGAGGCGGCGTTCGTCGTTTCCGGGCATCCTCGCCCTGGGCCCTGGGCCCTGGGCCCTGGGCCCTGGGCCGTGGCCGTGGGCCGTCGGCGGTCGCGCGGAAACAGGCGCGGTGAGCTGCGGTCAGCCCGCCTCGCCGTCGGTCTCCGCGTCCCGTGCCGGTGCCGCCGCCGGCGCCGCCGCATCGAGGCCCGCGCGGCGCTGAGCCAGCAGGCCGGCGGCCAGGAGTCCGACGAGCGCACCCCACACGAGCACGGACGGAAGCCAGACCCCGAGCGTCACGGCCGGCGTCGAACCGTCGCGGAGCGCGACATCCGTCACCATCGCCCCCGGCTCATATGCCGGCAGCGAATCGATCGTCCGTCCGGCCGGATCGATGACCTGACTGGTGCCGACCGTCGAGATGTTGACCACCGACCGACCGGTCTCGATGGCACGGAGCCGAGCGATGGCCAGCTGCTGCTCGTTCTCGTCGGTGCCGCGGAAGTCGGCGTTGTTGGTCTGGAACATGAAGACCTGCGCGCCGTCGTCGACGGCCTCCCAGACGAGATCGTCGTAGATCACGTCGAAGCAGATCGCCAACCCCGTGACGGCGTCGCCGAGATCGAACACGGGCGGGTTGGTGCCCGGCGTGTAGCCGCGCTGCACGAGCCCGATGAGGTCGGGCGCGATCGCGTAGTAGAAGTCGCGATCGGGGATGTACTCGCCGAACGGCACCGGATGCCGCTTGTCGTACGTCGCGACGGCGCCCTTGCCGTCCCGCCACAGCATCGACGTGTTGAAGTACTCCTCACCGCGCATCGTGACCGTGTTCAGCAGCACCGGCGCGTCCATGCGCTCGCTGAGCCGATCGAAGACGTCGGCGACGCGATCGGAGCGGTTCGGATCGATGTCGGACCCGCCCTCGGGCCAGAGCAGCACGTCGACATCGGGCTCGTCGAGCACGGGCTGCGTCGCGTCGAGCTGCGCCAGCAGGACGTCGCCCGCCTCGCGTTCGTCGAAGTAGCCCGCCGGCCCGTCGCCCTGCACGCTCGCCACGCGAAGCGTGCCGGCATCCGCCGTCTGCCAGGCGGGCACGAGCATCGCCGCGACGGCCACCGCGACGGCGGGGATGAGCGATCGGATGCCACGGCGCGAGCCGAGCCGGACCCACTCGACCGCGCTCGCGACGATGAAGACCATGACGAAGCCGAGCCCCGTGCTGCCGACCCAGGAGACCACGTCGGCGAACGGGCTCTCGGACTGGCTGAGCGCGGCGCGCCCCCACGGGAACCCGCCGTACGGGAAGGTGCCGACGACGGCCTCTCGGAGGCACCAGAGGCCCGCGATCAGCGCCGGGAGCACGAGCACGCGCACCCAGACCACTTCGCTCGCACGCGGCACCCACCGATACGCGAGCGCGATGAGGACGCCGCCGCCCGCGACGAACGCCGACTCCAGGATGGAGAGCGCCAGCCACGGCACCGGTCCGAGGTACAACGCGGTCCACGAGACCTGCTGGAGGTAGAAGGCGAGCCCGAAGGCGAGTCCGACGAGCGCCGCACCCCATGACGATCGGCCGATGAGGCTCACCAGGGCGAGCGCGATGCCGGCGAAGGCGAGCGGCCACCAGGAGAGTCCGGGGAAGCCGAGGTCGTAGACGAGGCCGCCGGCGACCGCGGCGACGACCGCCGCCCAGAGGGGCAGCAGCGGTCTCGGGAGGGGCACCAGATCAGCCTAGGCGACGCCGGAGCGCGCTCGAACCCCGGGGCGGGCCGGCGCGGTCAACCGGCGACGTCGTAGGCGACGACGCCGCGCCGCACCTGGTCGATCGCCGCACGTGCGGTCGCGCCGAGCTCGGCGTCGGCCACGATCGAGATCTGGTCGAGGAGGTCGACGACCTGCTTCGCGACCCGGACGAAGTCGCCGGCGGCGAGGTCGGTGTCGCCGAGCACCGCACCGAGGCCGGCGCCGCTCGCCCAGGCGTGCATCGCCGTCGCCAGCGCGGGCGACGGCACCTCGCTGCCGGCGAGCCGGTGATCGCGCTCGAGGTCGTCGAGGTTCGCCCAGACATCCGTGGTGCGGTCGAAGGCGTCGCGGAAGCGTCCGCGCGGCAGCCGGAACTGCTCGCCGCGGTCGTCGCGCCGCGGTTCGTAGACGAGCGAGACCGCCATCGCCGCCACCGACGGCGCGTCGAGGCCGTTCCAGTGCGCGTGTCGCAGGCATTCGGCGACGAGCAGATCGCGTTCGCCGTAGATTCGCTTCAGGATGCGTCCTGCCGAGCTCGACACGAGCGAGCCGTCGGCGCCGCGCTCGAAGTAGCCGAGGATCTCGAGCACCTCGGCCACCCGGTCGAACCGTTTGGCGATCGCACCCGTGCGACTGCGGATCTGTCGCGAGAGCTGTTCGTGCTCTCGGTGCAGGCGCCACCAGCGTTCGGCCCATCTCGCGTGCTGCTCGCGTTCGGTGCATCCGTGGCATGGATGCGCGCGCATCTGCTTGCGCGCGGCGACGAGATCTCGCTGCATGCGCTCGCGCTGGGCGTGCGTGGCGTTGCCCTTGGACGTCTGCCGCTCGAGATCGCCGATGCGGCGACGGATGGCCGCGTACTCGGCGAAGTCGCCGAGGTGGCACTGCATCGCCTGCTCGAACCCCGACATCGACTCCTCCTGCTTGCGCAGGGTGCGCGCCAGGTCGACGACCGCGCGATCGGCCTGGAACTGTGCGAACGAGAGCTCGAGCACCTGTCGCGTGCGCTCGCGACCGAACTGGTCGACGAGATTCACCGCCATGTTGTAGGTGGGCTTGAAGCTGGAGTTCATCGGATAGCTTCGGCGCGATGCGAGCGCCGCGACCGACTCGGGATCGAGCCCGTCGACCCATTGGATGACGGAGTGGCCCTCGACGTCGATGCCGCGACGCCCGGCACGGCCGGTGAGCTGGGTGTACTCCCCCGGCGTGATGGGAACGCGCGCCTCGCCGTTGAACTTCTCGAGCTTCTCGAGCACGACGGACCTCGCCGGCATGTTGACGCCCAGCGCGAGCGTCTCGGTCGCGAAGACCACCTTCAGGAGCTTCTTCTGGAAGAGCTCCTCGACGACCTCCTTGAAGGCGGGCAGCATGCCGGCGTGGTGGGCGGCGACACCGCGTTGAAGCCCCTCGAGCCAGTCCCAGTACCCGAGCACCGCGAGGTCCTCGTCGCGCAGCATCTGCACGCGCGATTCCACGATGCCGCGGATCTCGTCGCGTTCGGATGTCTCGGTCAGACGGATGCCGGAGCGCAGCACCTGGCGCACGGCCTGGTCGCAGCCCGCCCTCGAGAAGATGAAGAAGATGGCCGGGAGCAGGTGCTTGCCGTGCAGGAGATCCACGACCTCGGGGCGGTCGATGCGGCCGGTGCCCTGACCGCCCTGGTGGTAGCGTCCGCGGTCGCCGCCGCGCCGACCGCGAGCCGAGCGCGAGGAGATCGAGCGCCCGCCCGCACGGGCGAGCTGCATGAGCTCGGGATTGACCCGGTTCGTCGCCGCCTGCCCCGAGGAGTCGAACAGGTCGACGAGCTTCGCCTTGACGAGCACGTGCTGTTCGAGCGGCACCGGGCGGTCCTCGGAGACGATGACGTCGGTGTCGCCGCGCACGGCCTGGAGCCAGTCGCCGAACTCCTCGGCGTTGGACACCGTCGCGCTGAGCGAGACCAGCCGCACCGCCTCGGGCAGGTGGATGATGACCTCCTCCCACACGGCGCCGCGGAAGCGGTCGGCCAGGTAGTGCACCTCGTCCATGACGACGTAGGCCAGTCGGTCGAGGGTGGGTGACTCGGCGTAGAGCATGTTGCGCAGCACCTCGGTCGTCATGACCACGATGCGCGCGTTCGAGTTGACGTTCGTGTCGCCGGTCAGCAGGCCGACCTCGGACGCGCCCCACGCTTCGACGAACTCCTGGTACTTCTGGTTCGAGAGGGCCTTGATCGGCGTCGTGTAGAACACCTTCGCGCCCGGGTCCTGCATCGCGAGGTAGACGGCGAACTCGGCGACCACGGTCTTGCCGGCGCCCGTGGGGGCGGCGACGAGCACACTGCGACCCTCGTCGAGCGCCGCGCACGCGGCACGTTGGAAGGGGTCGAGGTCGAAGCGCTGCGCGGCGGCGAAGTCCTGCAGTCTTGGGCGTCGGCGCTGCTCGCGCGACAGGGCGTACCGTTCGGCCGGCGAGAGGCTCATCACCCCTTCAGCCTAGACAGCCGGGTCGAACTCCTCGCGGTTTCGACGTTCGACACGGCGATCGTGCAGATGCGCGATGAACCAGGCCAGGAAGTAGAGCCCGATCATGGGGATCGCGAGCATGAACATGGACACGATGTCGGCGGACGGCGTCGCGATGGCCGTGAAGAGCACGATCACGAGGATCGCGACGCGCCACGACTTGATGATCGACGCGGCGCTGATGACGCCGGCGAAGTTCAGGAGCACGATGAACACGGGCAGCACGAACGCGATGCCGATCGCGATGACGAGCTTCTGCACGAAGTCGAGGTACTCCTTGGCCGTCAGCAGGCTCTCGCCGCCCTCGGGCACGAAGCTCGTCATGAGGCGGACGATGTTCGGCAGCACGAACCATCCGGCGGCGCAGCCGGCGAGGAACAGCGGGATCGCGGAGGCGAAGAAGCCCAGGGTGAACCGCCGCTCCCGGGTGTTGAGGCCGGGAACCAGGAACGCGAAGATCTGGTAGAGCCACACCGGGCTGGAGATGACGAGGCCGATCGTGAAGGCCAACTGCAGTCGCAGGTCGAAGGCGCTCGAGATGGTCGGGAAGACGATGCTCGTTCCCCCGGGCGCGCCCTCGGGCCCGTGACCCTGCGCCTCGGCGACGCGCAGGACGGGTTCTTGGATCGCGTCCCAGACGAAGAGGTCGGTCAGCACCCAGCCGATGATGCCGCCGACCACGATCGCGATCGCCGCGATGAAGAGACGCTTGCGGAGCTCGATCAGATGCGCGCCGAGCGACATGCGCCGCTCGCGGTTCTTCTCTCCGCGAGCCGTCGTCGCGGACATGGGGTCAGGCGCCCGAGGAGGAATCGGGCTTCTTCGTGCCGTCGGCCGTGGCGGCGGGCGGGGTGCTCGCGGCGTCGTCGCCGGCGGAACCGGCCGTGCCGTCCTTGGCATCGGCTTCGGGGTCGCGCACCTCGGACTTGAGGATCTTCATCGACTGCCCGAGGCTCCGCGCGAGCGCCGGGAGCTTGGGCGCGCCGAAGAGCAGCAGGATGATGACCAGGATGATCAGGAAGTGCCATCCGGTGAGGTTTGCGAACATGCGGCGTCCAATTCTGACGGGGATGTGCGTGCGAGTCTACCCGCTCGCGCCTGCCTCGCCTCACCCCTCGGGGACGGATGTCTCCTCGTAGCCCCGAAGCCCGGCCGACGCCCAGTCGGCGACGGCCGTGCGGGCCTCGGCCGGGGCGACCACGGTGACGAGCCCGGGCAGCCCGGCGACGAGCCGCTTGAGTCCATGGACGTGGGCCAGCCGCAGCGTGACCCGCAGTCGGTCGCCGATCTGCGCCGTGCTGGAATCGGCGAGGTAGTCGGCGAGCAGCGGCAGGGCCTCGGCCGCGACGTCGACCACCACATCGAGGTCGGAGGACGAACCCTGGAAGAGCGTCTCTGGCACCTCGAGGCCGGTGTGGTCTGCCACCGGCTCGTCGGTCACGACGAGCGCGCTCATGCGATCGACCCGGAAGTTGCGCACGTCGTCGCGCGTGTGGCAGAAGGCCTGCAGGTACCAGTCGGCGTCTTGGGAGAGGATGCGCAGCGGATCGGCCCGCCGGCGCCCGCCCTCGCCGAGGGCGTTCAGGTAGTCGAACTCGAGCTGCCGACCGCCGGTGATCGCCGCACGGATCGAGGTGAGGGAGGCGTCTGCGGCGGGTTCGGCGATGGCGAGCCCCGAGGGGGTCGCCGAGGCTCCGGCGCGCAGCTTCTCCATGAGCGACGCGAGGGCGGTGCTGTCGGCGTTCTCGGGCAGCGCGGCGAGGTACTGCAGCCCCGCGATGAGCGCGGCCGCCTCGCGCGCGGCGAGACGCGGCGCCTCGTCGATGGCCACGTGGTGCACGATGACGATCTCGTCGCCGTCTTCGAAGGCGTCCCAGTCGATGTCGAAGAGGTCGTTGGACTGGTACGTGCCGGTGTCGCCGGGCAGCCCCGACATGGCGATCAACCGGACGGCCTCGCGGATCTGCTCCTCGGGCACGCCGAAGTGCGCGGCCGCCTCGTCGACGCCGATCACCTGCTGCTCGATGAGGTACGGCACGAGCGAGAGCAGGAAGACGAGCTTGTCCGGTGCCCGGAGGGCCTGACGTCTGGGGGTCATCGGATCTCCTCCGACTCGGCGGCGGCGTGCGCCTCGGCGACGATGCGGAGGCGATCCCGCACCGCGGTGCGCAGGGACTCGGGAGCGAGCACGCGGACCTCGGGGCCGAATGCGGCGAGTTCGTCGGCGAACGCGGCGACGTCCGTGAAATGCAGGCGGATGACGCCGGCGTCCTCGTCGCCGCGCACGGCACGCTTGCCGAGGCGGACCTCGGCGTCGCTGCCTGCCGTGACGGCGAGATCGGCGGCGTTGCTCAGGCGGAGTTCGTCGAGTTCGGCGAGGATGCGGTCCTGGATGCCCTCGGGGGCCGCGTCGAAGGTCTGGGAGCTGATCTCGACCTGCCCGACGATGCGGGAGAGCAGGAATGTTCGGAGACCCTCGGCGTCGACGTCGAGTCCGTGCAGGTGCCAGCGCCCCTCGTGGAGCACGACCGCGTACGGCTCGACGCGTCGTCGGCGGGGCGCCAACTCCCCCGGCTTCAGGTACTGGAACCGCACCTGCTGACGCCGGTCGAGCGCGACGCGCAGCGGTTCGAACGCAGCGTCGCGCACCCGGAGCCTCGGCGCGTACCCGATGACCGGCTCGCGGGGCTCGATGCCGAGGCCGCGGATCTTCGTGAGTGCGCGGCGCGAGTCCTCGGAGAGGGAGGCGCCACGCCAGACCTCGCCGGCGAGTGCGAGGAGGGCGAGCTCGTCGGGTGTGAAGCGCACCTCGTCGGGCAGATCGTACTGGCCCTTGGGGATGCGGTATCGAAGCGCCTGATTGTCGCCGGGGCGGTCGGGCGACTCGACCGTCTCGAGCGGGATGCCGAGCTCGCGGATCTCGTCTTTGTCGCGCTCGAACTGACGCTCGAGATTGGCGTTCGTGCCGTGCTTCTCGTAGCGCTCGGCATACCCGCGCACGGTCGAGAGGATCTCGGCCTTGAGCAGCCCGGTCTCGGTGGCGAGCAGCGCGAGCACGAGCGAGAACAGGCGGTCCTCGACCGGGATCTTCAGGTCTGGCTTTGCTCGGGAACCGGTCACAGGTGCGATCTTACCGACGACCGCGCGGCCGGTCGCCCGGCCGCGCGAACGAGCGTGATCAGATCACGCCCAGGATGTCGACGACGAAGAAGAGCGTCGAGTTCGCGGGCACCTGGGCGTTGCCCTGATCGCCGTATCCCTCGGACGGCGGGATGATCACGGCGACCTGCGAGCCGACCTTCTGGCCGACGATCGCCTTCGAGAAGCCCGGGATCACCTGCGCGTCCGCGCCGACCGTGAACGTGACGGGTGCGCCGTTCTCCCAGCTCGAGTCGAACACCGTGCCGTCATCCCAGAGGACGCCCGTGTAGTTGACGACGACGGTGTCGCCGTCTTCGACGACCTGCCCCGAACCCGCGAGCAGGGTCTCCTGCTGGAGCGACTTCGGCGGGTCGATCTGCGGAACGGTGATGCCCGGGCGGCCGTCGGGCGCGAGCACCACGGCCGGGAACCCGTCGCGCGTGAGCTGCGTCGTGCCGTCGGCGCGAGCCGGGAAGGCGCGCTCGACGTCCATCACGACGACGAGGCTGTCGGTCGGCTCGACCTGGAGCGAGGCGTTGCCGTTCGGGCCGAACCCGTCTTTCGGAGGGACGACCACGGCGACCCGGGAACCCTCGCGCGCGCACGTCAGCGCCTTGGTGAAGCCGACCATCGGCTGGTTGTTCGTCGCGAGCGGAACGGCCTCGTCGAACCCCTGGGCGGCGATCTGATCACCCGTGACGCCGTTGTAGACCGCGAAGCCGACGAGCGCGAGCTGCCCCTCTTCGAGCAGCGGGCCGCTGCCCGCGATGATCTCGGTGCACTGCGTCTCGGCGGGTTCGAGCGGCGTCGGGAACGAGACCTTCGGCTCGGAGCCGAGCTTGCCGGTGACGGTGATCGCCTCGGACGAGTTGCCGGGTGCGGCCTCGGGGGCGGGCGCCGTGGCGCAGCCGGTGAGGGCGACGGCGACGAGGCCGGCCGTGGCGATGAGCGCGAGAGACGAGCGCACTGATCCTCGATTCTTCGTGGGACGCGTTGGGGAGGGGGTCGCTTTCGGGACGGGAGAAGCCTACTCGGCTTCGCCCGAGGGTTCGGCAGGGCTCTCCCCGGAGGGGTCGCCGGCATCGGCGCCGCCGTCGCGCGAGCGCGTGGCCGCGGCATCCGCTGCCCTGACCCGTCTGCGCAGCGCCTTGTCGCTGACCTGGCGTTCGCCGAGGGCGCCGGGCGTCCACGCCTCGACGTCCTCGTCGCTGAACTCCGTCTTCGACGGGCGTCGCTTGAGCTCGGGCAGGATCGTGTCGGGCGCGAGCCTGCGCGCCGTGAGCAGGAACCCGGTGTGGGCGATCATGCGGTGGTCGGGGCGCACCGCGAGGCCCTGCACGTGCCAGCCGCGCACCATCGTCTCGGAGGACTGCGGCTCGGTGTACTCCCCCGTCGCCCGGATCGCCTCGGCGACGCGCGAGAGCTGCGTGACCGTGGCGATGTAGCAGAGCAGCACCCCGCCCGGCTTCAGCGCGACGCCGACCGATTCGAGGCACTCCCACGGGGCGAGCATGTCGAGCACCACACGGTCGACGGATGCCTCGGGCGCGACTTCGGGCAACGTCTCGGCGAGATCGCCGAGCGTGATCGACCAGTTCTCGGGGTCGGCGCCGTGGAAGGTCGCCACGTTGTCGCGCGCGACGCTCGCGAAGTCCTCGCGACGCTCGAAGGACATGAGCCGGCCCGCGGGGCCGATCGCGCGGAGCAGCCAGAGCGAGAGCGCGCCGGAGCCGACGCCGGCCTCGACGACGCTCGCCCCGGGGAAGATGTCGGCCTGCGCGAGGATCTGCGCCGCGTCCTTCGGGTAGACGATCGCCGCGCCGCGCGGCATCGACATCACGAAGTCGCTCAGCAGCGGCCGGAGGGCGAGGTACTCGATGCCGACCTGGTTCTTCACGACCGAGCCGTCGGGCCGGCCGATGAGGTCGTCATGGGCGAGGAGGCCCTTGTGGGAGTGGAACATCTTGCCCGGTTCGAGGGTGATCGTGTGCATGCGGCCCTTGGGGCCGGTCAGCTGCACGCGATCGCCGACGAGGAAGGGGCCGCTGCGCTCGCCCCGGCTCTGCTCGGTCATGCGCTTGCCTTTCGGAGATCGGTCAGTGCCGCGACATCCGCCGCGGACCGCCCTTCGAGACCCGACCAGAGCACCGTGGCCGGTGCGTCGTCGAGCGAGAGGATGTTCGGGACGCCCACGGTGACGGCTCCCGAGGCCGCCGCCGAGGCGACGCCCGTCGGCGAGTCCTCGAAGGCGACGCAGTCGACGATGTCGACGCCGAGCAGCGCTGCGGCGAGGAGGTAGGGCTCGGGGTGCGGCTTCGCGTTCTCGACGGAATCGCCCGTCACGATCGCGTCGAACGCGGCGAACGGGATCTGCCGGATGACGTCGTCGGCCATCGACCGGATCGACATGGTCACGAGGGCCATGGGCACGGATGCCTCGCGCAGCGCCTCGAGGAGCTCGCGGGCGCCCGGCCGCCACGGGACGCCGAACTCGTTCAACTGCTGCTGCACGCGCTCGGTGAGCCGAGCGACGATGGTGTCGGCGTCGAGGTCGACGCCGTGCTGCTGGAACACGGCCGCGGACTCCCAGAGGCCGCTGCCGACGAGCTGCAGGGCGTCGTCGTGGGTCCAGGTGCCGCCGAACGACCCGACGAGCTCCTCTTCGGCGGCCATCCAGTACGGTTCGGTGTCGACGAGGGTGCCGTCCATGTCCCAGAGGACGGCGGCGGGGAGTCGTGTGGTCACAACCGTCAAGTCTACGGGCACGGCCTATTCTGGAATCGACCCGGTCTCCGCCGGGCGGAGAGTGGGGCGACACGCGTGGACCAGGCGGCCGGATTCGAGGGTGGACGACTGCTCGTGGTCGCGTTCGAGGGGTGGAACGACGCCGGCGAGGCGGCGACCGGCGCGGCGAAGCTGCTCTCCGAACGGCTCGCGCTCGTCGAGATCGCCGCGGTCGACCCCGAACTCTACTTCGACTACCAGTTCACCCGGCCGACGGTGGTGCAGGGCGACGACGGAACGCGCCGCATCGAGTGGCCGGGCGCGGCGCTGTTCGGGCCGGGGGGCGCGGCACCGGCCGCCTTCGGCCCGGTGGCCGATCTCCCGGCGGCCGATGCGGACGACGAGGACTCCGAGCGGGTGACCGGCCCAGGCGCCGAGACGCTCCACGTGCTGCTCGGCGCGGAGCCGGCACGCAGCTGGAAGGGCTTCGCGGCCGAACTCGTCGACCAGGCCCTCGCCGCCGACATCGAGGGCGTGATCCTGCTCGGCGCGATGCTCGCCGACGCCCCGCACACGCGTCCGCTCTCGGTCTTCGCCTCGAGCGAGAACAAGGAGGTGCGCGATCGGCTCTCGCTCGAGCGTTCGAGCTACGAGGGCCCCGTCGGCATCCTCAGCATCATCGCCGACCAGGCCGAGCGCGCCGGCATCCCCACGGTCTCGCTCTGGGCGTCGGTACCGCACTACGTGCACAACGCGCCCTCCCCCAAGGCGGTGCTCGCGCTCCTCGGCAAGATCGAGGAGCTCACCGGGCTCAGCATCCCCCGCGGAACCCTCGAGGAGGAGGCGAAGACGTGGGAGTCGGGCGTGGACGCCCTCGCCGCCGACGACGAGGACATGGCCGGCTACATCACCCAGCTCGAGCAGGCGCGCGACGCGGTCGACGCCCCCGAGGCCAGCGGCGAGGCGATCGCGCAGGAGTTCGAGCGGTACCTGCGTCGCCGCGGCGACGGACCAGAGGGCCCGGGCGGGCCCGGCACGCCGCCCCGCGGCGAAGGGCCACGCGAGGACCCGAGGCGGCCGCGCGACGCCTGAGCGGTCAGGGCTGGATGACGCCCATGCCGAGCAGGACGAAGAGCGTGCCGCCGAGCAGCACCCGGTAGATCACGAACGGCAGGAAGCTGCGCTTCGAGATGTAGCTCATGAAGAACGCGATCACGAGCAGGCCGACGACGAAGGCGACGAGCGTCGCCGCCCCGGTCTCGACGAGGTTGTAGACCGACGGCTCCCCCCAGCTCTTGGCCAGTTGGTACAGGCCGCTGCCGAACACCGCCGGAATGGCGAGCAGGAACGCGTACCTGGCGGCCGCCGCACGCTCGTAGCCGAGGAACAGGCCCGCCGTGATCGTGCCGCCGGAGCGGGAGACGCCCGGGATGAGCGCCAGCGCCTGCGCGAAGCCGAAGACGATGCCGTGGCCGACCGTGAGGTCGTCGAGCTTGCGGCGCTTGGCGCCGGCCCAGTCGGCGAGGCCGAGGATGAGGCCGAACACGACGAGCATGGTCGCGACGATCCACAGCGATCGGAACGTGGTCTCGATCTCGTCCTGGAAGAGCAGCCCGAGCACGACGATCGGGATCGAGCCGACGATGATGAGCCATCCCATGCGGGCGTCGGGGTCGTTGCGCGGCGTCCGTCCGACGAGCGAGGAGCACCAGCGCGAGATGATGCGGACGATGTCGCGCCAGAAGTAGACCACGACGGCGGTCTCGGTGCCGAGCTGCGTGATCGCGGTGAACGCGGCCCCGGGGTCTTGGGCGCCGGGCAGGAACTCGCCGAGGATGCGCAGATGGGCGCTCGAGGAGATCGGGAGGAACTCGGTGAGCCCCTGGACGAAACCGAGGATGAGCGCTTCGATCACGTGGGTGCCGCCTTCTCTCTCCGGCTACCCGGAGTTCAGACCGTCAGTAGTCGAGGAGCAGGTCGCGGAGGACCTGTCTCCCGAAGACTAGTGCGTCGAGGGGCACTCGTTCATCGACTCCGTGGAACATCGCCGGGAAGTCGAGGCCCTCGGGCAGCCGCAGCGGGGCGAAACCGTAGCCCGTGATGCCGAGGCGGCTGAGGGCCTTGTTGTCGGTGCCGCCCGAGAGCAGGTACGGGAAGACCGGTGCGCCCGGGTCGTGGAGGTCGATGGCGCGGTGCACGGCGTCGACGAGGGCGCCGGATGTCGGGGACTCGAGTCCGACGTCGCGGTGCACGATCTCGATCTCGATGTCGTCGCCCGCGATGCGCGCGATCTCGGCGAGCACGGCGTCCTCCTCGCCGGGCAGCGTGCGGATGTCGACCAGGGCCTCGGCGAGGTCGGGGATGACGTTGTGCTTGTATCCGGCCTCGAGGCCGGTCGGGTTGGAGGTCGTCCGCAGGGTCGCCGTGATGAACCCCGACGCGGAGCCCGTGGCCAGCGCGAGCTCGTCGGGCGAGACCTGCTGCGGGTCGACGCCGAGCTGGTCGGCCACCCGGTCGAGGAGCTCGCGCGTGGTCGCGGTGAGGTGCACCGGCCACTCGGTCGAGCCGATGCGCGCGATCGCGCCCGCCAGTTTCGTGATCGCGTTGTCGCGGATCAGCCGCGACCCGTGCGCCGCGGTGCCGCGCGCGATCAGGCGCACCCAGAGCAGCGACTTCTCGCCGGTCTGCAGGAGGTACGCGCGGGTGCCGCCGACGGTGATCGAGTACCCGCCGACCTCGCTGATCGCCTCGGTCGCGCCCGCGAAGAGCTCGGGGTGGTCGTCGACGAGCCGGCTCGCCCCGACGCCTCCGCCCGCCTCCTCGTCGGCGAAGTAGGCGACGACGATCTCGCGCTCGGGCAGGCGCCCGGAGTTCAGGATGTCGCCCAGCGCCGTGAGCATCATGGCGTCCATGTCCTTCATGTCGACGGCGCCGCGGCCCCACAGCATGCCGTCGCGGATCTCGCCCGCGAACGGGTCGACGCTCCAGTTGCGGGCGTCGGCGGGCACCACGTCGAGGTGCCCGTGCAGCACGAGCGCGGGTTTGTCGGGGTTGCGGCCCGGAACCCGTGCGACGACGCTCGTGCGACGCGGCTCGGGTTCGAACATCTGCGGCTCGAGGCCGAGCGATCGGAGCCGGGCCTCGACGTACTCGGCGGCCTCGCGTTCGCCCTTCGCCTTGCCCTCGCCGTAGTTCGAGGTGTCGAACCGGATCAGGTCGCGGGCGATGACCGCGGTCTCCTCGAGTTCGGTCGCGGGCTCGGGGTTCGGTGCGGATGTCTCGGCCATGCCCTTCACCGTAGCCGCCGACGGCGATCCGGGGCGACGGATGCCTCGACCACGCGTCATCCGGAGTTCGCGAACGCCCTGTTGATCGGCGCTTCTCTCTCGGCCTGCGCTCGCAGTGGCCGCCTCGGCGTCGTGGTCGGCCACGCGGCGGTCGCGGCCGTCGTCGGCGTGGTCGAAAGCACCTTCAGAACCGTGCTAATGTCTTATCTCGTGCCAAGCGAGAGATCGCGAGGCAGACACAACGCGCGGGTGGCGGAAATGGCAGACGCGCTAGCTTGAGGTGCTAGTGCCCTAACGGGCGTGGGGGTTCAAGTCCCCCCTCGCGCACGCGATGTGTTCAGAAGGCCCGGATCGTTTCGATCCGGGCCTTCTCGCGTTTCCGGCGGGCTCCGATCCCCCGGCCTCGCACCCGGCTGGCCCGCGGTGCGCTGAGGGCGAGCGAATGCGACGAGCGTGCGCCGCCCGCGCCCGCGGTCTCGTCCTCTTCGCTCGCGCTCGGCTCGATGTGGCCGGGAACGGGGACGGTCGGCGGGTGGACGTCCGGCGCATCCGACTTGCCGTATTCGAACATGTGTTCGAAACTGGTGGGGTGACCATGACCGCTCCCCTCGACGCTCCCGCGCCCCGCGCGGTGCGCGTCGACGAACTGCAGGCGCGCATCCGCGGCATGCAGAGCACCCGCCTCGAGACGAAGGCCGTGCCGACCCACCCGGTCTTCGCGGGCGTCCTCCCGGGCGGCACATTGCGCGAGGGCGCGGTCGTGCAGGTCGAGGGGTCGATGACCCTGCTCATGGCGCTGCTCGCTGGCCCGAGCGCCGCCGGCGGGTGGGCCGCCGTGATCGGCATCCCCGAGTTCGGCGTCGAGGCCGCCTCCCGGTTCGGCATCGCGCTCGAACGGCTCGCCCTCGTGCCCGATCCCGGCGCGCAGTGGCTCGCCGTCGCGGCGGCGCTCGCCGATGTCATGCCCGTGGTCGCCGTGCGCCCCGCCACCCGCGTCTCCCCCGCCGAGGCGAGCCGGTTGCAGGCGCGCCTCCGCCAGCGGGGAGCCACGCTGCTCGTCGCCGGCGCATGGCCGGGCAGCGACGCCAGGCTCGGGCTCGAGGCCAGCGAATGGCACGGCATCGAACGCGGGCACGGGCACCTCGTCGATCGCGAGGCGGTCGTGAACACGGTCGGTCGCGGCGAGTTCGTTCGCCACGCCAGGTCGCGCCTGCGGTTGCCCGGCAGATCGCTGGAGTTCGCGACCGTGCCGGTCGCGCCGGTGCCGCTCACGTCCCGTCCGATCGCCATCGGGCTCGCCGGCGAAGCACGGCGGAGGGTCGGATGACCGCCGAGGCCGGGCGCACGATCGTGCTCTGGTGCCCCGACTGGCCGGTGCACGCGGTTCGCCGCGAACTCGGCGTCGATCCCGCTGCGTCGATCGCGCTCATCGCCCGAGGCGTGGTCTTCGCCTGCTCCGAGGCTGCACGAGGGCAGGGCGTCACGCGCGGGCTGAAGCTCCGCGAGGCGCAACTGCGCTCGCCCGGTCTGCTCGTGCACGACTACGACGCCGAACTCGACGTGCGCGTCTTCGAACCGGTCGTGCGGCGCATCGAGCAGATCGTCCCCGGAGTGCAGGTCGTGCGTCCAGGCACGCTCGCCATGCGTGCGCGCGGACCCGCGCGCTACTACGGGGGCGAACGCGCTGCGGCATCCGCCCTGCTCGCCACGGCCGCAGAACTCGGACTGGTCGGCGCCCGCGTCGGGGTGGCCGACGGGCCGTTCGCGGCCGAGCAGGCGGCCAGGGCGATCCCGCCGTCCCACCCGGGCGACGAAACGGCGGCCTCGGCGGTGCGCATCGTCGAGCCCGGAGGCTCCGCCGCCTTCCTCGTGCCGCTGCCGGTGTCGCTCGTGACCGACCCGCGCACCGCGACGCTGCTCGACCGGCTGGGCGTGCGCACGCTCGGCGAACTCGCGGCGCTCCCCGAGGCCGACGTCCGTCGCCGGTTCGGGGCGGCGGGCGCCTTCGCGCACGACCGGGCGTCCGGGCGCGAGCAGACGAGCGTGCTCGCCCGCACTCCCCCGCCCGAGTTCGAGGTCGAGCAGCATTTCGAGCCCCCGCTCGATCGCATCGACCAGCTCGCCTTCGCGTTCCGCGTGGGCGCCGACGCGTTCATCGAACGCATGCGCGCCGTGCGGCTCGTGTGCACGGGGCTCCGGGTCGAGATCGACGACGAACGCGGCGGTCACTCGAGTCGCAGCTGGCTCCACCCCCGTTGGTTCACGCCGGCCGACGTGATCGACCGCGTGCGGTGGCAGTTGCAGGGCGCCGGCACCGCCGACACCGGGCTCGCCTCGCCGATCGTGCGGCTGCGCGTGATCCCCGAGCGCATCGAATCCACGGGCGACCACGAGGAGGGGCTCTGGGGCGGCGGCCCCGACGAACGCGTGCACCACGGCCTCACGCGGGTGCAGAGCATGCTCGGCCACGACGCCGTCGTCACCGCGACCGTCGGCGGCGGCCGCATGCTGTCCGATCGCCAGGTGCTCGTCCCGTGGGGCGATCGCGCGCCGGTGCGTGCCGGCCGCACCGCGGCAGCGGCCGGCGGCCGGCAGGGGGACCCGCCGTGGCCGGGCAGCCTCCCCGCGCTGGCACCGGCGAGCGTCTTCCGCGAACGCGTGCCGGCGACGCTGCTCGACGCGCGTGGCGTCTCCGTCGCGATCGATGCACGTGGTGCGATCTCGGCACCGCCCGAGCGGTTCGCGGTCGGCGGCGGGGTCGCGGCGGGCGGGGCCTTCCCGGCGGCATCCGTCGGGAGCACGACGTCGCGCGCCCGAGACGGGTTCGGCGCCGCCCCCGTCCGCGCCTGGGCGGGCCCATGGCCGGTCGTCGAGCGCTGGTGGGATCCCGAGCGCGCCAAGCGCGTGCACCGGTTCCAGATCGTCGACGACGACGGCTGCGCGTGGCTGCTGGTCCGCGACGCCGAGGGCTGGTGGGCCGAAGCGAGGTACGACTGATGGCGCGTGCATCGAAGGACCGGAGGGGCTGATGGGCTGGAACAACCCCGGCATCCCCTGGTCGGAGCTCGAGCGCAAGCTCTCCGACCGACGACGGCCGGGGGCTCCGAAGCTCATCGCCGACGGCGGCGACGGCCCGGCGTTCAGCCGCAAGCGGCATCCGTACCGGCCCGCCGAAGGGCTCGAGGCGCCCACGGGGCCGGTCGTCCCGTACGCCGAGTTGCACGCGCACTCGACGTACAGCTTCCTCGACGGCGCCTCCTCGCCCGAGCATCTCGTCGAGGAGGCGCACCGGCTCGGCCTCACGGGGCTCGCGCTCACCGATCACGACGGCTTCTACGGCGTCGTGCGCTTCGCCGAGGCGGCCGAGAGCTTTCCCGCGCTCGAGACCGTGTTCGGCGCCGAGCTCTCGATCGGGCTCTCCGAACCGCAGATGGGCGTCGCCGACCCCGAGGGCGAGCACCTGCTCGTGCTCGCCCGCCAGCAGGAGGGCTACCACCGGCTCGCGAGCGCGATCACTGCGGGGCAGCTGGCCGGAGAGGAGAAGGGCCGACCGGTGTATTCGCTCGAAGCACTCGCTGAGCATTCCGGCAATGAATGGATCATCCCCACCGGATGCCGCAAGGGAATGGTTCGTCGGGCGCTCGCCGAGGGCGGCGAGGATGCCGCGTGGCGCGAACTCGACCGGCTGATCGCGTTGTTCGGGCGAGACCATGTCGTCGTGGAGCTCTTCGACCACGGGCATCCGCTCGACCAGCAGGCCAACGACCGGCTCGCCGCCCTCGCCGAACGTGCACGGCTCCCCCTGCTCGCCACGAACGCCGTGCACTACGCCACGCCCGGCGAGCACCGACTCGCCTCGGCGCTCGCCGCCGTGCGCGCCAGACGCAGCCTCGACGAGCTCGACGGCTGGCTGCCGGCATCCGACGGACTGCACCTGCGCTCCGGAGCGGAGATGGCCGAGCGGTTCGCGCGCTACCCGGGCGCGGTCGCGAGTTCGGCGACGCTCGCCGCCGAACTCGGGTTCACCCTTCGCAGCGCCAAGCCGCGACTGCCGAGGCAGCAGGTGCCCGAGGGGCACACGCCGATGAGCTGGCTGCGCGAGCTCGTCTGGGCCGGCGCCGAACGACGCTACCCCGGCATGTCGGAGGAGGTGCGCGAACGCCTCGCACGCGAGCTCGACGTCATCGAGCTGAAGGACTTCCCGGGCTACTTCCTCATCGTGCACGACCTCGTGCGCGAGGCGCGCAGCCGCGGCATCCTCTGCCAGGGGCGCGGGTCGGCCGCGAACTCGGCGGTCTGCTTCGTGCTGGACATCACCGCCGTCGACTCGATCTTCTACGGGCTGCCGTTCGAGCGCTTCCTCTCGGCGCTGCGCGACGAGGCGCCCGACATCGACGTCGACTTCGACTCCGACCGGCGCGAGGAGATCATCCAGTACGTCTACGAGAAGTACGGGCGCATGAACGCCGCGCAGGTCGCGAACGTCATCAGCTACCGCCCGAAGGCCGCGGTGCGAGACATGGCCAAGGCGCTCGGGTTCTCGACCGGGCAACAGGATGCCTGGAGCCGGCAGGTCGAGCGGTGGGGCGCCGTCGTGAGCACCGATGACCACGACATCCCCGAGCCGGTCGTCGCGCTCGCCGAGCAACTGCTCACGTTTCCGCGGCACCTCGGCATCCACTCGGGCGGCATGGTGCTCACCGACCGCCCCGTCGGGGAGGTGTGCCCGATCGAGCACGCCCGCAAGGAACGGCGCACGGTGCTGCAATGGGACAAAGACGACTGCGCCTGGATGGGGCTCGTGAAGTTCGACCTGCTCGGACTCGGCATGCTCGCGGCCCTGCAGTACACGTTCGACCTCGTGCGCGAGCACACGGGCGAGACCTGGGAGCTCGCGACCCTGCCCAAAGAGGAGGCCGCGGTCTACGACATGCTCTGCCGGGCCGACTCGATCGGGGTGTTCCAGGTCGAGTCGCGTGCGCAGATGGGCACGCTCCCCAGGCTGAAGCCACGGTGCTTCTACGACCTCGTCGTCGAGATCGCGCTGATCCGCCCCGGCCCGGTGCAGGGCGGCGCGGTGCACCCCTACATCCGCCGACGCACGGGCGAGGAGGCCGTCACGTACCTGCATCCGAAGCTCGAACCCGTGCTCGAACGCACGCTCGGGGTGCCGCTGTTCCAGGAGCAGCTCATGCAGATGGCGGTCGCCGTGGGCAACTGCAGCGCCGCCGACGCCGACCTGCTGCGGCGGGCCATGGGTTCCAAGCGGGGCGTCGAGAAGATCGACCGGCTGCGGACCAAGCTCTATGCGGGCATGGCCGAGAACGGCATCGCCCCAGAGGTCGCCGACTCCGTCTACGAGAAGATCGAGGCGTTCGCGAGCTTCGGCTTCGCCGAGAGCCATGCGCTGAGCTTCGGCCTGCTCGTCTACGCGAGCTCGTGGCTCAAGCTGCACTACCCGGCCGCGTTCCTCGCCGCTCTGCTGCGCGCCCAGCCCATGGGCTTCTACTCCCCGCAGACCCTCACCGCCGATGCGCGTCGGCACGGGGTGCAGACCCTTCGACCCGACATCCTGCGCTCGGGGGTGCATGCACGCCTCGAGCCGGTCGCCGCTCCGGGCGGGGCAACGAGCGACGGATGCCGCGAGCCCACCGGCCTGCACTCGTGCACCGAGCCCGTGCAGCCGCCCGTGGGCGAGTTCGTCCGGGAGGCGCCCGACCGCTCCGCCGAACACCGCCGCGACGGCGCGTTCGCCGTGCGACTGGGGCTGGCCGACGTCTCCTCGATCGGCCTGGCCGTCGCCGAGCGCATCGTCGCCGAACGCGAGGCCCGCGGACCCTATCGCGACATGGCCGAGGTCTCCCGTCGGGCCGGCCTCTCCGCGGAGCAGCTCGAGGCGCTCGCCGCGGCGGACGCCTTCGCGGGGTTCGACCTCGATCGGCGGGCGGCGCTGTGGCTCTCGGGCGAGGCCGCGCAGGACCGTGAAGAGTACCTCGAGGGTTCGGTCGTCGTGGTGCAGCCGCCACTGCTCCCGATGCTCTCCCCCGCCGAGCAGGTGGTGTACGACCTGTGGTCCACCGGCATCTCGCCCGACGACCACCCGATGCGGCATGTGCGAGCACGGCTCGACGCCAGAGGAGTGCTCCGCGTCGACCGTCTCGCCGCGGCCGAGAGCGGGCGGCGCTTCGAGGTCGCCGGCGTGGTCACGCATCGTCAGCGTCCCGCGACGGCGAGCGGCATCACCTTCATGAACCTCGAAGACGAATCGGGCACGGTCAACGTGATCGCCGGGGTCGGGGTGTGGCAGCGATACCGCCGCGTCGCGCGCGAGGCACCGGCGATGATCATCCGCGGCATCCTCGAACGCTCCGACGAGGGGGTCGTGAACCTCGTGGCCGACCGGTTCGAACGGCTCACCGTGTCGTCGCCGCTGCGCTCGCGCGACTTCCGTTAGCCTCGTCCGGTGCCTGCCTCGACCCACCTCTCGAACGGACCCGACCGCTACGGCGAGGACGCCCTCGCCGGCGACTGGCGAGCGCGCGGAAGGCGGGTGATCCCGACCGTCGAGGCCGAACGCGACCTCGTCGTCGAGCTCGCCTCAGACGGCTACTGCGGCGCCGTCGTCGGCGTCGACTCGCAGCACGTCACCCTCGAGGACCGCTTCGGCAAGACGCGGATGTTCCCGCTCGGGCACGGGTTCCTCGTCGACGGGGAGGCCGTGCAGCTCGTGCGCCCGAAGCCGAAGGCGCCCACTGGGCGGCTGCGCACCGCATCCGGATCGTTCGCCGTCGATGCCGCACAGGCCAAGGCCAGGGTCGCCCTGCCCAGCCGGATCTTCGTCGAGGGCCGCCACGACGCCGAGCTCGTCGAGAAGGTCTGGGGCGCCGACCTCCGCGTCGAGGGCGTCGTCGTCGAGTACCTCGAGGGGGTCGACGTGCTCGCACCGCAGCTCGACGAGTTCCGGCCGGGGCCCGGTCGGCGAGCCGGCATCCTCGTCGACCACCTCGTGCCCGGCTCGAAGGAGCAGCGCATCGCCGACGCCGTCATGCGCGGCCCGCACCGCGAGCACGTGCTCGTGGTCGGACACCCGTTCATCGACGTCTGGCAGGCCGTGAAGCCCGCGCGCATCGGCCGCGAGGCCTGGCCGGCGGTCCCCCGCGGCACCGAGTGGAAGCACGGCATCTGCGAGGCGTTCGGCTGGCCGCACGAAGAACAGGCCGACATCGCCCGCGCATGGCAGCGCATCCTCGGGCAGGTGCGCGGCTACGGCGACCTCGAGCCCGCCCTGCTCGCCCGGGTCGAGGAGCTCATCGACTTCGTGACCGCACCGGCGTCCTCGGCCGGTCGGGGCTGAACGCGGGCATCTCCCGTCCGGGCACGCGGCGTCGCCCACGTGACGCATGGGCGCCCTCGCGCGGCTCTTCGGCGCTCCGAAATGCTGCCAATCGCGGGCGATCGGGCGGATGCCGCGCGCTCCGCCGATATCGTGGACAGGGCCGCACGAGCAGCCCGAACACGTGATGGAGCGGGAGCGCACCGCCGGCGTCCTCCCGGAGGATGTGGACCGCATGAACGACACCGCAGGCACAGGGGCGCAGGGCAGCGCCGCAGATCGGGCGCGATGGCGCCGCTACCTCGCCGACGAACGGGCCGAGGCCGTCGTGTACCGCGAACTCGCCGGGCGACGCACCGGAGAGGAGCGCGAGATCCTGCTCGCGCTCGCCGCTGCCGAGGGGCGGCACGAGGCGCATTGGCTGCGTCTGCTGGGCGGCGACGAGACCGGCATCCCCCGAGCGGACCTGCGCACGCGCCTGCTCGGCTGGTTCGCGCGACGGTTCGGGTCGATCTTCGTGCTCGCGCTCGCGCAGCAGGCCGAGGGCCGTTCGCCCTACAGCACCGATCCCGATGCGACCCCGGCGATGGCGGCCGACGAACGCATCCACGGCGAGGTCGTGCGTGGTCTCGCCGCGCGCGGCCGACGGAGCCTCGCCGGCACGTTCCGCGCCGCCGTCTTCGGGGCGAACGACGGTCTCGTCTCCAACCTGGCCCTGGTGCTCGGCATCGGCGCCACCGGCGTCCCCGCATCCGTGGTGCTGTTCACCGGGGTCGCCGGCCTGCTGGCCGGTGCGCTGTCGATGGGTGCGGGCGAGTACGTGTCGGTCCGGTCGCAACGCGAGCTGCTCGAGGCATCCGCCCCCGATCCGACCGCGCGCGAGGCGCTCATCGACCTCGACATCGACGCGAACGAGCTCGCGCTGGTCTATCGCGCGCGCGGCATGGACGATGCCGAGGCACGGGCACAGGCGGCACGCATGGTCGCCAGGGTGCAGGCCGCCGGTGCGCTCGCCGCCGCCCCGTCCGACGCCCTCGCGGTCGTCGAGGACGATGACGAGGCCATCGGCACTGGGCTGTCCGCGGCGGTCTCGAGCTTCCTCTTCTTCGCCTCCGGCGCGCTCATCCCGGTGCTGCCGTGGATCTTCGGCATGAGCGGTCTTCCGGCCACGATCCTCGCGACCGTGCTCGTGAGCGTCGCGCTCGTCATCACCGGTGCGACCGTGGGCGTGCTCTCCGGCGCGTCGCCCGTGAGGCGCGCGCTTCGCCAGCTCGGCATCGGCCTCGGAGCCGCGGCGGTCACCTACGCGCTCGGCCTCGCCTTCGGGACGACCATCGCCTGAGCGCTGAGCGCTGAGCGCTGAGCGCTGGGCGCTGGCCGACAGCCTGAAGGCTCACGGGCCGGAGGCGACCGGCTCAGCCGACGAGCTTGTCCCAGCCGTCGCCGTCGACGTGCTCGAAGATGAGGTTCGTCTCGGTGTGGGCGACCGCGGGGTGGCCGGTGAGGTGGGCGAGCACGAACTCGCGCAGCTCCTCGGCGTCGCGTGCGGCGACGTGCAGGAGGTAGTCCTCGGCACCGGCCATGTGGTACACGGAGATCACGCCCGGCAGGTGCGGGACCTGCGAGCGGAACGCGTCGATCTCGGAGCGGTCGTGCTTGACGAGCCGGATGGCGATCAGCGCCTGCAGCGAGACGCCGAGGGATGCGAGATCGACCTCGACCCGGTAGCCGCGCACGGTGCCGAGCGCCTGAAGCCGGCGCAGCCGCAGGGAGACGGTCGACTCGGCGACGCCGACCTCGGTGGCCAAGGCGGCCCCGGACGCGCGTGCGTTGCCGGAGAGGGCTCGCAGGAGGGCTCGGTCGACGCGGTCAAGTTCGGGCTTCTCGGCCATGGGGGTGCCTCCAACGAGTCGGGTTGCCGGACTCCGTGAGAGTCGCTCATCCCGAATCATACGAGGCGAAGCCGGTGCCGACCGCTTTCGTGACCGTCCGCGGCAGCGTCGGCGGCGGCGACGGCGGCGCTGCGACAGGTCAGCCGGATGTTCCGCGATCGGCGACCCAGCGCGGGTTCCGGATGCCGAACCACGACACGATTCCGCCGATGACGAGCGCCGCCGCGACGAAGACGGCGGCCCTGCGATAGCCGTCGACGTCGAGCTGGGTGCCCGCGATGACGCTGATGCTCGCGATGGCGACCAGGCCCGCGATGCGGGCGACGGCGTTGTTGACCGCCGAGCCGATGCCGGCACGAGCGGGTTCGACGGCGCCGAGGATCGCCGCGGTCAGCGGGGCGACGGTCATCGCCATGCCCAGGCCGATGACGAGGATGCCGGGCAGGAACTGCCACCAGTAGACGAAGTCCTCGTCGACCGTGAGGGTGAGGAGGTAGCCGACGCCGACGAGGATGGGCCCGGCGGTCATGAACAGCCGCGGGCCGAAACGGCTCGAGAGATCGCCGAACCGGGAGCCGAGCAGCACGAGCATGACCGTGGGCGGCAGGGTCGCGAGCCCCGCCATCGTGGCGCTGAGGCCGCCGGTCTCCTGGAGGAAGATCGTCATCGCGAACGGTCCGAGCGTGAACGCCGCATAGATGAACACCGTCGCGAGGTTGCCCATCGCGAAGTTCCGCGCGCGGAAGAGCGAGAGCGGCAGCATCGGCTGCGGCGTCCGTCGCTCCTGCACGATGAACAGGATCAAGGCGAGGACGCCGACGAGGAGCGGCACGTACACCACCGGCGAGGACCAGCCGTGGCGGCTCTCCTCGATCAGCGCGAAGACCGTGCCCGCGAGGCCCACGATGCCGAGTCCGGCACCGAGCCAGTCGATGCGTTCGTGGGCGGGGTTCGGTTCGTCGCGTCCGAGTCGACGCATCAGCACGAGGGCGACCGCGATCGGCAGCAGGTTGATCCAGAAGACGAGGCGCCACGACGCGAGATCGACGAGGAGCCCGCCGAACAGCGGTCCGAGGAGGAACGCGCTCGTCGTCCACGCCGTCCAGCGGCCGATGGCCCGGCCCTGGTCGGCCGGCGCGAACGTGGCGATGATGAGGGCGAGCGAACTCGGCACGAGCAGGGCGCCGGCCGCGCCCTGGAACGCGCGGGCGACGACGAAGAACACCCCGGAGGGGGCGATGGCGCAGAGCACCGAGGTCGCGGCGAATCCGTAGAGCCCGATGCGGATGATCCTGAGCCGGCCGAACGAATCCGAGAGGGAGCCCGCGAGCAGGATCAGCGAGCCGAGGGTGAGCAGATAGGCGTCGACGGCCCACTGCTGCAGCGCCAGGCCGCCCCCGAGGTCGGCCGCCAGCGAGGGCAGTGCGACGTTGATGACGGCGCCGTCGAGGAAGGCGATGAACGAGACGATGATCGCGACGACGAGCACACGGGCTTGGCGATCCATACGGGTCATGCTGGCACAACCGGGCGGCGGCCGTGCCCCGAGGCGTCTCGCACGCCTGCGCAGACGGCTCAGCGGCTGCCGAGCCGCTTGCGCAGGTAGTCGATGCGCGACTGGAGTTGGGTGACCGTGGCCTGGGCGACGGCGGGCCCGCCGCACACGCGACGCAGTTCGGCGTGCACCATAGAGTGGGGCTCGCCCGTGTGCCGCGCCCAGAGCCCGACGAGGCTGTTCAGGAGCGTGCGCTGCTCTTTCAGCGTGCGATAGAGGGCCACCGGCTCGGGGTTCTCGGCCGGGTCGGCCTGCTTGCGCCGCTCCCCCGCCCGACGCGCCTGCCTCGACTGCCGGTGCCGCAGCAGATCGGAGACCTGTTCGGGTTCGAGGAGGCCGGGGATGCCGATGAAGTCGAACTCCTCGTCGCTGCCGGGCTCGGCGAGCGTGCCGAACTCGGTGCCGTCGTAGAGCACCCGGTCGAACGAGGCGTCGGAGGCGATGGCCTCCCAAGTGCCGAACTCGAGCTCCTCGGATGCCCGCTCCTCGCGGTTGGCCGACTCGAGCAGGCCGTCGTCGAGGCCGTCTTCGCCCGCGTCGCCGTCGCGTCGGTCGAGGGCATGATCGCGCTCGAGCTCCATCTGGGAACCGAGCGCCATCAGGATCGGCACGTTCGGCAGGAACACGGAGGCGGTCTCACCGCGGCGGCGGGCACGCACGAAGCGCCCGATCGCCTGCGCGAAGAACAGCGGCGTCGACGCGCTCGTGGCGTACACGCCCACCGCGAGCCTCGGCACGTCGACCCCCTCGGACACCATGCGCACGGCAACCATCCACCGGCTCGCGCCCGCCGAGAACTCCTCGATGCGCGCACTCGCCTCCTTCTCGTCGGAGAGCACCACCGTGACCTTCTCGCCGCAGATGCCCTCGAGGATCTTCGCGTACTCGCGGGCCATCGACTGATCGGTCGCGATGACGAGCCCCCCGGCATCGGGGATGCCGTGGCGCACCTCGGTGAGCCGGCGATCGGCGGCGGCGAGCACGGCCGGGATCCACTCGCCCTTCGGCTCGAGGGCGGTACGCCAGGCCGCCGAGGTGATGTCCTTGGTGTTGTCCTCGCCGAGTCGGGCCTCCATCTCGTCGCCGGCACGCGTCCTCCATCGCATGTGCCCCGCGTAGACCATGAAGAGCACCGGCCGCACGACGCCGTCGGCGAGGGCGCGGCCGTACCCGTAGGCGTAGTCGGTCTGCGAGAGGCGCACGCCGGAGGCGTCGGCCTCGTACTGCACGAACGGGATCGGCGCGGTGTCGGATCGGAACGGCGTGCCGGTGAGCGAGAGGCGCTTGGTCGCTGGCTCGAAGGCCTCGCGGATGGCATCGCCCCACGAGAGCGCGTCGCCGCCATGGTGGACCTCGTCGAGGATCACGAGCGTGCGGCCCGAGACGGTGAGCTCGCGGTGCAGTGCGGGCCGCATCGCGACCTGCGCGTAGGTGACCGCCACGCCGTGGAAGTGGCGGGCGATGCTGCCGTGTGCGTTGCGGAAGCCCGGATCGAGGCGGATGCCGGCGCGTGCCGCGGCATCGGCCCACTGCCGTTTCAGGTGGTCGGTGGGGGCCACCACGGTGATGCGGTCGATGATGCGGCGGGCACGCAGCTCGGCGGCCAGGCGCAGCGCGAACGTCGTCTTGCCGGCACCGGGCGTCGCCGCGGCCAGGAAGTCGCGCGGCAGGTCTGCGAGGTACTGCTCGAGCGCCTCGGCCTGCCAGGCGCGGAGCTTGCTCGCCGTGCCCCACGCGGCCCGCTCGGGGAAGGACGGGGAGAGATGCTCGGCGGCCGAGGTGCCCGGCTGATTGCCGGAAGGGGTCGCTGTGCTCACTGAACTCGAGGGTAGTCGAGGCCGCCGACATCATCGAACCGGCGTGCCGCACGCGGCATCCGCTCCGGCCGATGGAGCGCCGATGGAGCGCCGAGGCCGCGCTTTGGCAGAATGGGCGCATGGTCACCCAGCAGCACCCATGGTCACGCTACGTCGCCCTCGGCGACTCCTTCACCGAGGGCATCGGCGACCCCGAGCCCACGGTTCCCGGCGGCAACCGCGGCTGGGCCGACCGCGTGGCCGAGGTACTCGGCCAGAGCAGCGACGACTTCGCCTATGCGAACCTCGCGGTGCGCGGCAAGCTGATCCGTCAGATCATCGACGAGCAGATCGAACCCGCGCTCGCCCTGCGGCCCGATCTCATCACGATCTCGGCCGGCGGCAACGACGTCATCCGCCCGGGCACCGACCCCGACGAGATCGCCGCGCGCTTCGAGTACGCGATCGAGCGGTTGTCCCGCGACCACGCGACCATCGTGATCTTCACCGGTGTCGACGTCGGCTTCTCGAACGTGTTCCGCGGCATCCGCGGCAAGGTCGCCATCTACAACGAGAACCTGCGCATCGTCGCGAAGAAGTACGACTGCATCGTCGCCGACCAGTGGGCGCTCACCGAGATCCAGGACCAGCGCATGTGGGCACCCGACCGCCTCCACCTGAACGCGCTCGGACACCACACCGTCGCGCGCATGGTGCTCGAGGCGCTGAACGTCGAGAACGACCTCGAGCCGTTGAAGCCCGAACCGCTGCCGGCCAGCACCTGGCGTCGGGCGCGGGTCGAAGACCTCTCGTGGGCGCGGGAGTACCTCGTGCCCTGGGTGCTGCGTCGCATCCGGCACCAGTCCTCTGGCGATCGCATCCAGGCCAAGCGCCCGGATGCGGGTCCTTACTCGCTGCCCGACTGAGCCCCGGCATCGTCGAGGGCGCCGGGGTTCGTGAGACGCCACCACGCCCCGGGATCGCTGAGCGACGCGTCGAGCACGAGCGGCACCGTGATCTCCTCCGAACCGGCGCGCACGACCGCGGTGCCCACCTCGTCGCCCCGGTCGGCGAGCGAGACGGCGTCGGCGTGCACCTCGACGTCGACGGGGGTGTCGTTCCACACGACCACGGTGGCGCCGCTCGAGGCGCGGGCCCGTGCGGTGTCGCCCCACGGCGTGTCGTATTCGGCCAGCACCTGGTTCGCCTCGAGCGGCGCGACCTCGTGGAAGCCGGGGGCGACGGAGTCGAGCATCGCGACGATCGCCGCGTCGATGATCTCGTGCGTCTCGCCGCCGAGGAGCACGCCCACCACGGTGACCGAGGAGGCGCCCACGGCGTAGTCGGCCGTGAACAGCAGGTTGGCGGCGTCATCGGTCGTGCCGGTCTTCATGCCGTCGACGCCGTGGGTGCCGAGCAGCTTGTTCGAGTTCGTGAGCGTTCCGAGCTCGGGGATCTCGACGCTCTTGGATGCCACGATGGCGGCGATGGTCGGCTCGCCGAGCGCGATCTCGCCGAGCGCGACCATGTCGGCTGGAGTTCCGACGTTGTCGTCGGACATGCCGCTCGAGTCGACGACGTGCGTGTTCGCGAGCCCGTTGGCGGCGAGCCAGGCGTTCGCCTTCTCGACGAGCGCCGCTTCGGAGCCGAACGCCCAGTTCGAGATGGAGATGCCGTAGTTGTTGCCGGACGGGATGAGGAGCGCCTCGAGGCTCTCTTTCAGCGTCAGCGTGGCGCCGGCCTCGACCGGGGCGACGGAACCGCCCTGCGCGGCCATGTCCCAGTAGATGTCGACGTCGTCTTCGGTGTACTCGACGTCTGGGCCGCCCTCGCCCGGCGGGATCGGGTGCTCCGAGAGCACCGTGAGCGCGGTGATGACCTTCGTGATGCTCGCCATCGCCATCGGCGTCTGCTCGTTGCCCGACGCGAGCAGCCCGTCGAACCCGACCGCGCCGATCGCCCATCCGCCGAAGCCGGGCAGCACGAGCTGCTGGGGTGCCGCGGCGACCGGAGCCGGGTCGGCGACCTCGGGTGCAGCGCTCGGAACGGGGGCTCCGAGCGCATTCGCGCTGTAGACGCCGGCACCGGTCAGCAGGGCCAGGACCACGGCCAGGGCGCTGAAGACGACGATGCGGCGTCGCCGGTAGACCCGCGCGCTCGGTCTGGTCGAGGTCACAGGCGCACCGCCGGGTCTGCGACTTCGCCGTCGGGTCGGGTCTGCAGTGCGTAGAGCACGACCGCGGCCGCCGCGGCGACGTTGAGCGAGTCGACGCCGTGCGCCATCGGGATGCGCACGATCCGGTCGGCGGCCTCGAGCGCGGTGCGACTGAGCCCGTCACCCTCGGCGCCGAAGACGAGCGCGAGGCGTTCGGGGGCTTCGTCGGCGAGTTCGCGGAGCCCGATCGAGTCCTCGGAGAGCGCGAGCGCCGCGATGGGGAACCCGGCGGCGTGGAGCAGCGCGGTCGCCTCTGGCCATTCGGGCAGGCGGGTCCACGGCACCTGGAAGACCGTGCCCATGCTGACCCTGACGCTTCGCCGGTAGAGCGGGTCGGCGCAGCGCGGGCTCACGAGCACGGCATCGGCTCCGAGCGCCGCGACCGATCTGAAGATCGCGCCCACGTTCGTGTGGTCGACGATGTCCTCGAGCACGACGACACGCCGGGCGTCGGCGAGCAGCGTGGCGGGGTCTGGCAGCACCGGGCGTTCGAAGGCCGCCAACGCGCCCCGGTGCACCCGGTAGCCGGTGATCGCCTCGAGCTGCGCCGCGTCGGCCAGGTGCACCGGGACGTCGAACGGCGCGAGCTCGGCCTCGAGCCCGGGCAGCCACTTCTCCTCCATGAGCACCGAGCGCGGGCGGTGTCCGGCCCGGATCGCCCGGGTGATCACCTTCGCGGACTCGGCGATGTAGAGCCCGTTGGCGGGTTCGTGCGTGCTGCGGAGCGCGACATCCGTGAGCCCCGCATAATCGGCGACGGCATCGGATGCCGCGTCGCGGACTCGTTCGATGTGCATGTTCCTCCTCCGACCAGCCTGCCAGTCCCGAAACAATCCGGAAAACCGACGCGTCTAGAATCAGACGATTCGAAGGGAGCACTCGGTGACATCCGACCTCGAAGTCCCCGTGCGCGGCGATGCAGCGCTCGACCAGGCGACCGATCTGCTGCGCGGCGCACGCGTCGCGGTGCTCACGGGCGCCGGCGTCAGCACCGATTCCGGCATCCCCGACTACCGGGGCGAGGGGGCGCCGGTGCGCACGCCGATGACCTTCCAGGCCTTCCTCGCCTCCGAGGCGGCGCGCAAGCGCTACTGGGCCGGCAGCCACCTGGGGTGGCGGGCCTTCGGGGCGGCGCAGCCCAACGTCGGGCACCGGGCGCTCGCCCTCCTCGAGGCCTCTGGCGTCGTGAGCGGTCTCGTCACGCAGAACGTCGACGGCCTGCACCGCCGGGCCGGGAGCCGGCACGTGGTCGAGCTGCACGGCGGCATGGACCGGGTGCTCTGCCTGACCTGCGGCCAGCAGTTCGCTCGGCAGGCGGTCGCCGATCGCCTCGCGGTGCTGAATCCGCGCATCGAGCTCGAGGGCGAGTTCGCGGTGAACCCCGACGGCGACGTGGACGTCGACGACGCGGCCTCGCTCGTCGTGCCCGACTGCACCGTGTGCGGCGGCATCCTGAAGCCCGACGTCGTCTTCTTCGGCGAGTTCGTGCCGCCCGACGTGTTCGAGTCGGCGGCCTCCATCGTCCGCCGATCCGACGTGCTGCTCGTGGCGGGGTCCTCGCTCGTCGTGAACTCGGGCATGCGGCTCATCGAGCTCGCGCGGCGCCGGCGCATGCCGATCGTCGTCGTCAACCGCGGCATCACCCGGGGCGACAGCCGTGCCGCGGTGAAGGTCGACGCCGGCGCGAGCGAGACGCTCGCGGCGTTCGCGGCGGCGCTCGCCTCCTGATCGGGCGCGGCCCGTCCAGGCGGTCGTTCGGACCTCCGCACCCCGCGTGCATCGAACTCGGGCGCATCTGCCAGAGTGGAGCGATGACCGATGCCACTCCCCCGATCGGCCTCCCGGCCACGCGATTCGCGATCGTCCGTCACGGCGAGACCGACTGGAACGTGCAGCGTCGCATCCAGGGCGCGACCGATATCCCGTTGAACGACACCGGACGCGCACAGGCCGTCGAGACGGCCGCCTCGCTCGCAGGGCGTTCCTGGAACGCGATCGTCTCGAGCCCGCTGTCGAGAGCGTCCGAGACGGCCGATCTCATCGCCGCGGCGCTCGATCTCGACCAACCCGACATCGTGCCGGCCCTTGCCGAGCGCAGCCATGGAGTGCTCGAAGGGCTCGATCACGGTGGCCGCGCGGCCGTCGAGGCTCAGGCACCCACCATCGAAGGCCTCGAACCGCGATCGGCCGTCGTCGAGCGCGCTCGGGCCGCCCTGCTCGAACTCGCGTCGACGCATCCGGGCGAGGACGTGATCGTCGTCACCCACGGCGGTGTCATCCACGCACTCATGCTCGATCTCAGCGACTGGACGTTTCCGACGCCCGGCTATGCCATCGAGAACGGCTCCGTTCACGAGGTGCTCGCCCGCGACGGCAGGCTCGTGTTCACGCGGCCCGACGTCGCGACGGGCACCGACGGCTGAGCCTGCACGGCGTCGACGCCGACGCGGCTCAGCGCCGCCGGCGCGAACGGCGTCGCCCGCCGGGTGCGGCGGTGCGCCGCATGAGCTCGAGCAGCACGTCGGCCGATGCCGACCACGTGTACTTCGCCGCGGCATCGACGGATGCCGCGGAGCGGCGCTCCCACTCGTCGCCGCGTTCGAGCGCCCAGAGCGCCGCGACGAGGGACTCGGGGTTGTCGGCGTCGAAGTACACGGCCGCGTCGCCGCCGATCTCGCGGAAGATCGGGATGTCGTTGACGACGATCGGGGTGCCGAGCCGCATCGCCTCGACCAGCGGGATGCCGAACCCCTCCGCCTTCGACGCGTGCACAAGGGCCGTCGCGCCAGCGAGCAGCTCGGCGTACTCGGCATCCGACACGCCATCGTGGAAGACGAGCCTCGCCTGCGGTGCGAGGCGCGTGAGCCGGCTGCGCTCGTCTCGACCGATTCGGCTGAGCAGGTGCAGCTCGTGGTCGGGCAGCGCGCCGACCGCGCGCACGAGCGTGTCGACGTTCTTGTAGGGCATGTAGGAGCCCATGTACACGAGACGGTGCCCGTCGGGCCGCACGCGGGGCAGCTCGGGCACGGCGAGCTCGTCGGCCGCGTTCGGCACGACTGTGACCGGCCGGCGCGTGAGCTCGTGCTCGCTGATGAGGCCGGCCGTGGTCTCGGAGACGGTGACCACCGCGTCGGCACGGTTCAGGAGGAGGCGCTGGGGCCACCAGGCGAGGTGGTAGAGCCGCCAGAGGAGCCGCACCGGGGCGGGCAGGTCGCGCGGGGGCGTCGGGTTCTCGTAGTAGATGAGGTCGTGCAGGGTGAGGAGCAGCTTGTACGTGCGCCCCCATGAGCCCATCGTCTGCATGGGCGAGAACACGAGGTCGGGCCGCAGCCGACGCACCTGGAGGGCCACGAGCGGCTCGCGCACGCTGGTCGGCGAGCTCACGAGCTGCCACGGCAGGTCGGGGAGCATGTCGAGCTGGCGGCGGTCGCTGATGAGCATGGTGAGCGGATGCCGCCGCGCGAGCTCGGACACGATGCCCGCCGTGAACCGGCTGATGCCGTCGTGGCGCCCGATGCGCGTGTAGCGGCAGTCGACGACGATCTTCACGCTCGGGCCTCTGACCCGAGGAAGCCGAGGATGTGGCGTGCGGCCTCGCCCGGCGTCTCGTAGTGGATCAGGTGGCCGACGTCGGGGATGACCGCGAGCCGGGCATCGGGGAACATCGTGGCCAGCCGGCGCTCGGCCTCGATCGGGGTCACGTCGTCGCGCTCGGCCGCGACGAGCAGCGTGGGGACGGAGATGTCGGCGGCGACCTCGCTCACGTCGTGGCTGACCGAGGTCGTGAACGCCTCGAGCACGGAGGCGCGGCTGCCGAACGCCGAGAAGTAGCGGTCGTGCTGATCGTGGATCCACCGGCGCAGCGGCTTGGACCTGGTCTTGGCCATCGTGACGCTCATGACCCGCACGATCGCCCCGTTGCGGAGGAGGGCGAACCCGGGGCGCTCGGGCAGCGCGGCGGCCGCGCGGTAGTAGAGCACCGCGAGCCGGGTCATGACGCCACGCGGCCCCTCGAGCGCCGGCGCCCCGATCGGGTTCACGAGGATGAGCCGCTCGGGTGCGAGCCCTCTCGCCACGGCTGCGGAGGCGACGATCGAGCCGAACGAGTGGCCGAGCAGGGTGTACGCGCCGGTCACGCCCGCCGCGGGGATGAACGCGGCGAGCCACTCGGTGTAGGCATCGAGGTCGTGCGCGCGGCCGTCGAACGTGGCCGACGAGCCGAAGCCGGGCAGGTCGGGCGAGACGATGCGGAACCCGGGGAGTTGGGCGACGACGGGTTCGAGCCCGTGGTGGTCGCCCCGGAACCCGTGCACGAGGACGATCACGGGGGCGTCGGCCGGACCGTACTCCCACCAGGCGGTCTCGGTGCCGAGGACGTCGAGCCGGTGCTCGCGGACGGGGATTCGCGCGAGTTGCTCGGCGTACGGGGAGGCGATCATCCCGGACATTCTACGGCGCGCGGCCGGTGCGTCCGACGCCGTCCACAGGCGGATGCCCCGTCGGCGAGCGGTCGCCGGGCACGCCGATCCGGCGGACACGCGCCGCGCTCCCCCGGCGATGTCGGTGCTCGACCGTAGCCTTCGAGCATGGAATCCGCGAACGCCTGCTGGGCCGACACCCTCGCCGTCTTCGACCTCGAGACCACCGGTATCGACGTCGACACCTGCCGCATCGTCACCGCGCACGTCGGCGTGATCGGCATCGACGGCGAGGCGCTCGAGCGTCGGGAATGGCTGGTCGACCCCGGCGTCGAGATCCCCACGGCCGCCTCGCTGATCCACGGGGTCAGCACCGAGCGCGCCAGGGCCGAAGGCGCCGCGGCCCCCACCGCCGTCGCCGAGATCATCGCCGCGCTCACGGGCGCGGCCGCTCGCGGGCTCCCGATCGTGGCGTACAACGCCGCGTACGATCTCACCGTCCTCGCTCGCGAGGCCGAACGCTACGGGCTGCCAGGCCTGCCGGGCCCCGATGCCGTCATCGACCCGCTCGTCATCGACAAGGCCGTCGACCGCTACCGCCGTGGCAAGCGCACACTGTCGGCGACGGCCGAGCACTACGGCGTGCGCCTCGACGACGCCCACGACGCTGGGGCCGACGCGGTCGCGGCCGGCCGGGTCGCGCAGGCCATCGCCCGGGCGCATCCCCAGCTCGCCGCGGTCGCGGTCGGCGAACTGCACGCGCGCCAGATCGATTGGTGCCGCGACCAAGCCGAGAGCTACCAGTCGTGGCGTCGCCGCAACGGCGAACCCGAGTTCACGACGTCGGGCGCCTGGCCCGTCCGCTGAGGCGCGGTCGCCGCGCACGACGAAGGGGCGGTCGACCGAGTCGACCGCCCCTTCGGCTGGCAGGTGCTGCTGGAGTTACTTGCCGAAGCTCTTGAAGCGCTGGTTGAACTTCTCGACGCGGCCGGCCGAGTCCATGATGCGCTGCTTGCCCGTGTAGAACGGGTGCGACTCCGACGAGATCTCGACGTCGATGACCGGGTAGGTCTCGCCGTCGAGCTCGATGGTCTTGTCGCTCGAGACCGTTGAGCGGGTGAGGAACGTGGCGCCCGAGGCGAGGTCGCGGAAGACGACGGCGGCGTACTCGGGGTGGATGTCGGTCTTCATGGTGACTTCCTTGCTGATCGGATGATTTCTACAGAATTCCGCCGGCGACGTGTGCAGCACAGCGGAAAAGCTCGATGGCCCGGGGGCCAGCTATCGATTCTAGCAGAATCGAACGCGTGCGCTCGTCACTCGGCGCGGGCGACGTATCGTCCGTTGCTCTCGGTGAGCGAGATCGGGATGCCGAACGCCTCGGTCAGCGATTCGGACGTGAGCGCCTCGGCGAGCGGGCCGGCCTTGACGACCCCTCCTCCGGACAGCAGCAATGCGTGCGTGAAGCCCTTGGGGATCTCTTCGACATGGTGCGTGACCATGACGATCGCGGGCGAGGCGGGCGAGGCGGCGTAGCCGCCGAGGAGGCCGACCAGCTCTTCGCGTGCGCCGAGGTCGAGGCTCGCGGCCGGCTCGTCGAGCAGGAGCAGTTCGGGGTCGGTCATGACCGAGCGGGCGATCTGGACGCGCTTCTGCTCGCCGTCGGAGAGGCTGCCGAAGCGGCGGTCGGCGAAACCGTCGAGACCCCACTCCGAGAGCACGCGCTGGGCGCGGCGGATGTCGATCTCCTCGTACTCCTCGTTCCAGCGGCCGGTCACCGAGTACGCGGCCGTCAGCACGGTGTCGATGACCGTCTCGTTGCGCGGGATCTTGCGGGCCATCGCGCTCGAGGCGAAGCCGATCATGGGTCGGAGCTCGAAGACGTCGGTCTTGCCGAGCTTCTCTTCGAGCACGGCCGCCTCGCCCTTGGTCGGGTGCATCGCGGCGGCCGCGATCTGCAGCAGCGTGGTCTTGCCGGCGCCGTTCGGGCCGAGCACGACCCATCGCTCGTCGGAGGCGACGCTCCAGTTCACGTCGTCGAGAATCGAATTCCCGTCGCGAACCACCGAAACATCCCGGAACTGCAGCACCGTACTCGCCATGCCTCCCATGCTATCGGGAGCATGGACCCTCGAATGCGCGCTCCGGCATCCGGATGACGGGCCGAACGCCGCGTCGGGCCCCCGGGGCTCAGGCGCGAACCCCCGTCGTGGGGCTCAGCCGGCGAGCACTCGGGCGTAGAGATCGCGGGTGCGCGCGGCGATGGCGTTCCACGCGAAGTGCTCCTCGGCGCGTCGACGTCCGGCGGCGCCCATCTCGGCCGCACGCGTCGGATCGAGCACCACCCGAGTGAGCGCCGCGGCGAGGTCGGAGACGAACCGCTCGGGATCGAGCGGGGTGCCCGTGCCGTCGTCGGCCTGCTCGATCGGCACCAGGACGCCGGTGACCCCGTCGTCGACGACCTCGGGGATGCCGCCCGTGGCCGTGCCGACGACGGGCGCGCCGCAGGCCATGGCCTCGAGGTTCACGATGCCGAGCGGCTCGTACACCGAGGGGCAGACGAACACGGTCGCCGCGGTCAGGAGCGCCGTGAGCTCGGCGCGCGGCAGATGCCGGTCGATCCAGACGACGCCGTCGCGTTCGGAACGCAGTTCATCGACGAGGCCCGTGACCTCGGCCATGATCTCCTCGGTGTCGGGAGCTCCCGCGCAGAGCACGAGCTGCACCTCGGGCGGCAGGAGGCGAGCGGCCCGCAGCAGGTACGGGAGTCCCTTCTGCCTCGTGATGCGTCCGACGAACACCACCGAGGGGCGCTCGGGGTCGAGTCCGAGCGTGCGGGCGAGGCCCGGATCGCGGTTCGGCCGCCAGTCGACGAGGTCGATGCCGTTGTACACGACCTCGACCTTCGACGGATCGATCGAGGGATATGAGCGGAGGATGTCCCGGCGCATGCCCTCGCTCACGGCGATGACCGCGTCCGCGTCCTCGAACGCCGTGCGCTCCACCCAGGACGAGAGCCGGTAGCCGCCGCCGAGCTGCTCGGCCTTCCACGGCCGGAGGGGCTCGAGGCTGTGCGCCGTGACGACGTGCGGGACGCCGTGCAGGCGCTTCGCGGTGAATCCGGCGAAGTTCGCGTACCAGGTGTGCGAGTGCACCAGATCGGCGCCCGCGGCGTCGGCGGCCATGAGCAGGTCGACGCCCATCGTGCCGACCGCGGCGTTGCGGCCGACGAACGCGTCGGGCGTCGCATAGCCGAACGTGCCCGCCTCGTCGCGCGGCGCACCGAATGCGCGCACGACGACGTCGATGTCGGTTCGGAGGGCTCGGACGAGCTCGGCGACGTGCACGCCGGCTCCCCCATAGACCTCGGGCGGGTATTCACGGGTGAGCAGGTCGACGCGCATGGGGAAACGCTAGCGCAGCGGCATCCGACACGTATCGACTTCGCGCACCTGAAGCGGCGCCGCGCTGACTACGCTGGGGGCATGGCCACGCGCAAGGTATTCGGCATCGTGCTCGCAGGCGGTGAGGGCAAGCGACTCATGCCCCTCACCGAGGATCGGGCGAAGCCCGCCGTGCCCTTCGGGGGCCAGTACCGCCTCATCGACTTCGCCCTCTCGAACCTGCTGAACTCCGGGCTCCGCCAGATCGTGGTGCTGACGCAGTACAAATCGCACAGTCTCGACCGCCACGTCTCGCAGACCTGGCGCATGAGCGGCCTGCTGAACTCCTACGTGGCCTCGGTGCCCGCGCAGCAGCGCCTCGGCAAGCGCTGGTTCTCGGGCTCGGCCGACGCGATCCTGCAGAGCCTGAACCTCATCTACGACGAGCAGCCCGACATCATCGTCGTCGTCGGCGCCGACCACGTGTACCGCATGGACTTCGACCAGATGATCGACGCGCACATCGCCTCGGGCGCGGCGGCGACGGTCGCCGCGATCCGCCAGCCGATCTCGCTGGCCGACCAGTTCGGCGTCATCGAGGTCGACCCCGAGAACCCCGAGCACATCCAGCGCTTCCTCGAGAAGCCGAGCGACCCGGTCGGGCTGCCCGACTCCCCCGGCGAGGTGCTCGCGTCGATGGGCAACTACGTCTTCAACGCCGATGCGCTCATCGAAGCCGTGCTCCGCGACGGCGAGCGATCCGACTCGAGCCACGACATGGGCGGCGACATCATCCCGGCGTTCGTCGAGCAGGGCGCCGCGGGCGTCTACGACCTGCAGCGCAACGACGTGCCCGGCTCCACCGACCGCGACCGGTACTACTGGCGCGACGTCGGAACGATCGACTCGTTCTTCGAGGCCCACCAAGACCTCATCTCGGTCATGCCGATCTTCAACCTCTACAACCGCGAATGGCCGATCTTCAGCCAGCAGCTGAACTCGCCGCCGGCGAAGTTCACGCGCGACGCGCGAGGAACGCTCGGTACCGTCATCGACTCGATCGTCTCCCTCGGCTCGGTCATCTCGGGCGCCCACGTCGAGCGGAGTGTGCTCGGGCCCTGGGCCATGGTCGGCTCCGGCGCCCACGTGTCGGACTCGATCCTGTTCGACCGGGCGCGCATCGACGCCGGCGCGACCGTGCAGCGCGCGATCCTCGACAAGGAGGTCGTCGTCGAGGCCGGGGCGCGCATCGGCGTCGACCGCGGCGAAGACGTCGCCCGCGGCTTCATCGTGACCGACAGCGGCATCACGGTCGTCGGCAAGGGCTCCCGAGTCCGGGCGTCGAACGCGTGAGCGCCGGGCACCGCGGCCGCGTCGGCGGCCCGCTCGTCGTGCTCGACGCCGACTCCACCCTCATCCGCGAGGAGGCCATCGAACTCCTCGCCGAAGCGGCCGGCAGCCTCCCTCTGGTGGCCGCGGTCACCGAGCGCGCCATGCGCGGCGAGCTCGACTTCGCGGCGAGCCTGCGCGAGCGCGTGGCCACCCTCGCCGGGCTCGGCGAGGCCGATCTCGCGCACGCGCGCACCCGGATGACGCCCACCCAGGGCATCCGCGAGCTCGTCGCGGGCGTGCACGCGGTCGGCGGGGTCGTGGGCGTCGTCTCCGGCGGCTTCCACGAGCTCCTCGACCCGCTCGCGGCTTCCCTCGACCTCGACTTCTGCCGTGCCAACCGGCTCGAGACCGTCGACGGGCGGCTCACGGGTCGCGTCGACGGGCCGATCATCGATGCCGAGGCCAAGGCCGTCGCACTCGCCGAATGGGCCGACGCGGCATCCGTGCCCCTTCGCCGCACCGTCGCGGTCGGCGACGGCGCGAACGACCTGCGCATGCTCGATCGTGCCGGCCTCGGCGTCGCGTTCTGCGCCAAGCCGGTGGTCCGCGAGCAGGCCGACGTCGCGATCACGACGCCCGACCTGAGCCAGGTGCTGCCGCTGCTCGGCCTGCGCGGCTGAGACGCCGAGGCCGCCGACGCGGGGAGCGTCGACGGCCTGCGCGGCATCCGGCCTCGGCAGCTCGGGGTCAGTGCCCCATGCCGAGCCCGCCGTCGACGGGGATCACGGCGCCCGAGATGTACCCGGCGTCGTCGCCGGCGAGCCACGCGACCACGCGTGCGACCTCGTCGGGCGACGCGAAACGGCCGAGCGGGATGTTCTTCTTGTACTCGGCCTGCTGCGCTTCGGGCAGTTCGTCGGTCATGTCGGTCTCGATGAAGCCGGGGGCGACGACGTTCGCCGTGATGTTGCGCGCGCCGAGCTCGCGGGTGAGCGAGCGGGCCATGCCGACGAGCGCGGCCTTGGACGCCGAGTAGTTGATCTGGCCGGGCGAGCCGTAGAGGCCGACCACGCTCGAGATCAGCACGACGCGGCCGAAGCGCGCCTTGAGCATGCCCTTCGATGCGCGCTTGACCACTCGGAAGGCGCCGGTGAGGTTGGTGTCGACGACGCTCGTGAAGTCCTCTTCGGTCATGCGCAGCAGGAGCGTGTCGCGGGTGATGCCGGCATTCGCGACGAGCACCTCGACGGGGCCGAGCTCGGCTTCGATCTCGGTGAAGGCGCGGTCGACGGATGCCGCGTCGGTCACGTCGGCTCGCACCGTCAGCGTTCCCTCGGGGCCCTCGCCCGAGCGCGCGGTGACGGCGACCCGGTGCCCCTGCGCGACGAACTCGCGGGCGATGGCATAGCCGATGCCGCGGTTGCCGCCGGTGACGAGGACGGTTCGGGGCGTGGTCATGCGTGGACTCCATTCCGGTGGGTTCTGCGGCCCGAGACGAGCCTGTCTCAGCATAGTGATCACGATGCCGCGGCATCCGTCCGGCCGGGTCCGCCGTCGGGCCGCCCGCGACGTAGGCTTAGGAGGAGGAGCGCCGCACCGGACTGCGACGACGACATGAAGCAGCAATCGATCACGAGTCTGCCGCCCTCGCCCGAGGCGGAGCAGCGTTCGCGCATGATCAAGTACTCCGTCGCGATGGGAGTGCGCATCGTGTGCATCATCGCGATGCTCTTCGCACGCGACTGGTGGCTTGTGGTGTGCGCGGTCGGCGCCATCGCGCTGCCCTACTTCGCGGTCGTGATCGCCAACGTCGGCTCCCCGGTGCGCCGCGGCACGGTCGAGGGTCCCGGCGCCATCGTCCCGCTCCGGTCCCGATCGGATGCGGCGGGCGAACCCGCTCCCGGGGCGTCCGCGCCGGCCGACGGCGCCGGCTCGTCGTCGCAGACGGGCCCCGCGGCATCCGACACCGACGACGCTCCCGACGCCCCCGGGCGCGACGAGGACGCCCGATGATCGGCGGCATCGGCGGCGCGCCCGGCGACATCTGCTCGCGTGCGTCGTGCCGCGAGCCGGCGACCTGGCGCATCGACTGGCAGAATCCGCGCATCCACACGGGCGACCGATGGAAGACCTGGCTCGCCTGCGACGAGCACGTCGACTACCTCCGCGGTTTCCTCGAGGCCCGGTCCTTCCCCGTGCGCGTCGCCGAGTTCTCGGGCGTGCTCGACGACCAGGCCGAGGTCGATTCGTGAACGAGTGGGGCTTCCTGAGGTCGCGCCGCTGGGCCGGATACCTCGCCCTCGTGGTGGTGTTCGCGATCGTGTGCTGCGCGCTCGGCGTCTGGCAGTTCGCTCGACGGGCCGAGGCGCGCGCCGAGATCGCCCGCATCGACGCGAACTACGACGCGCAGGCCGTTCCGGTCGACGAGGTGCTGCCCGAGCTCGACGAGTTCGACATCGATCAGCGGTGGACGGTCGTGGCGCTCGACGGCGAGTACCTCGACGACGAAGAGGTGGTCGTGCGCAACCGCCCCGGTCAGGGCGGGTCGGGGTTCGAGGTGCTGACGCCGATGCGACTCCAGGACGGCACCGTCTTCGTCGTCGATCGCGGCTGGGTGGCACAGGACTCCGAGGGTCGTCCGAGCGAGTACGCGCCGCCGCCGACGGGTCGGGTCGAGGTCGAGGCGCGGTTGAAGGCCGGCGAGGGGCAGATCGACGGACGCACCTCGGCCGGTGACGAGTTCGCCACGATCGACCTCGACGAACTCGCCGAGCGCGTCGGCGAGCCTACCTACACCGGCGCCTACGGGCTGCTCGTGCAGTCCGGCGCCGAGGCCGACGAACCGCCCGTCGCGGCGAGCCGCCCGCTGCGCGACGAGGGGCCGCACCTCTCGTACGCGCTCCAGTGGTTCGTGTTCGCCATCATGGGCTTCGTCGGCCTCGCATGGGCGGCCAACCAGGAGCGGAAGGCCCGCGCCGAGGCATCCGGGCTGGGCGATTCCGATGCGGGCCAGAGCCGGCCGTCGCTCCGCAAGGTGCATCGAACACCGCGCAAGGACGCCGACGCCGACCTCGAGGACGGCGTGCTCGACCGCAGCTAGGCCGTCAGGCCAGTTCGATGAGCTCCTGGTACTCGCGGCTCCAGTGGTCTTCGGTGCCCTCGGGCATGATGAGCACGCGTTCGGGGTTCAGGGCCTCCACTGCGCCCGGGTCGTGGGAGACGAGCACGACCGAGCCCTCGTAGTGCGCGAGCGCGTCGAGGATCTCGGCGCGGCTCGCGGGGTCGAGGTTGTTCGTCGGCTCGTCCAGGAGCAGCACGTTCGCACCGGACACGACGATCATCGCCAGTGCGAGACGGGTCTTCTCGCCGCCGGAGAGCACACCGGCCGGCTTGTGCACGTCGTCGCCGGTGAACAGGAAGGAGCCGAGCACCTTGCGGGCCTCGGTCTCGGTGAGGTTCGGCGAGGAGCTGACCATGTTCTCGAGCACGCTGCGCTTGACGTCGATCGTCTCGTGCTCTTGGGCGTAGTAGCCGACGCGCAGGCCGTGGCCGGCTTCGACGTCGCCCGTGTCGGGGGCGTCGACGCCCGCGAGGATGCGGAGCAGCGTCGTCTTGCCCGCGCCGTTCAGGCCGATGATGACGACCTTCGAGCCGCGGTCGATCGCGAGGTCGACGGCCGTGAAGATCTCGAGCGAGCCGTAGCTCTTCGAGAGGTCGCTGGCGGTGATCGGCGTGCGACCGCACGGCGCCGGCGTCGGGAAGCGGAGCTTCGCGACGCGGTCGACGGCGCGCACCTCCTCGAGCCCGGCGAGGAGCTTCTCGGCACGCGCGACCATCTGGTGCGCCGCCGCGGCCTTGGAGGCCTTCGCACCGAAGCGCGCGGCCTGCATCTGCAGGACGCCCGCCTTCTTCTCGGCGTTGGCCCGCTCCTTCTTGCGGCGCTCCTCGTCGGCGGCGCGCTGGCGCTGATAATGCTTCCAGCCCATGTTGTAGATGTCGATCATCGATCGATTGGCGTCCAGGTAGAACACCCGGTTCACGACCTCGTCGACGAGCACGACATCGTGCGAGATGACGATGACGCCGCCCTTGTAGCCCTTGAGGAACTCGCGGAGCCAGACGACGGAGTCGGCGTCGAGGTGGTTCGTGGGCTCGTCGAGGATCATCGTGTCGGCGTCGGAGAACAGGATGCGCGCGAGCTCGATGCGGCGGCGCTGACCGCCGGAGAGCGTCTTCAGCGGCTGGTCGAGGATGCGGTCGGGCAGGTTGAGGTTCGAGGCGATGGACGCGGCCTCGGCCTCGGCCGCGTAGCCGCCGAGTGCGGTGAAGCGGTCGGTGAGGTTGCCGTACTTCTTCATGGCCCGCTCGGCGACCGCGGGGTCGTCGCTGCCCATCTGCATGGAGGCCTCGTGCATGCCGAGCACGAGGGATCCGAGCCCGCGGGCGTCGAGGATGCGCGTACGGGCGAGCATCTCGGGGTCGCCCGAACGCGGGTCCTGCGGCAGGTACCCGATCTCGCCCGAGCGGTCAATGCGCCCGCCCGTGGGGAGCGTCTCGCCGGCGAGGGTCTTCGTCAGCGTCGTCTTGCCCGCGCCGTTGCGGCCGACGAGCCCGATCTTGTCGCCGGCCGAGACCCGGAAGTCGACGTGCTCCATGAGCACGCGTGCGCCGACGCGGATCTCGAGATCGTGTACGGCGAGCACAGTGGGCCTCCGGGAGGGGTGGGGTGGGATCGTGCCGACGTGGCACAGCCGCCCAGTCTATCCCGCGTGGCTGAGCGGATGCCGCGGGCTGCGCCCACGACGTCGGCGGTGTGCGGCAGACTCGCAGCATGAGCACGGATGTCTCGGCCGCACCCGATCCGGCGGGCGTGCGCGCCGCGCGCCTCGTCGCGCACGGGCTCGTCGCCCCGTTCGCCTCCCCCGCCGAGGCGGTCGAGCGCTTGGTCTGCGTGCAGGCGCAGGACCTTCCGTCCGCGAAGTGGGTGCTCGGCGCCCGGGTCCGCGGTGCCACCGAGGCGTCGATCGACGAGGCGATCGACGACCGCTCGCTCCTGCGGTCCTGGCCGATGCGCGGCACGCTCCACTTCGTGGAGCCGGCCATGCTGCGCCCCATCCTCGCCCTGACGGCCGAGCGGCTCATGCGTCGCGCCGCGAAGACGCACCGCGACGAGGGCATCGACGACGACGTGCACGCGGCGGCGCGACGCGTCGCCGTGCGCGAGCTCGAGGGCGGAGGGAGCGCCTCCCGCGACGAGCTCCAGGCCGCGTGGAACGCCGCCGGCATCCCGATCGGCGGGCAGCGCGGGTACCACCTCATCTGGCGGCTGGCGGTCGAGGGACTGCTCTGCTGCGGGCCGATCGACACCCGTGCACGCCAGCGTTTCGTGCTGCTCGACGAGTGGTCGCCCTCGGGCGCCGACGCTCCCGCAGACGCCGTCGAGACGGCATCGAGACTCTTCGTCGGCTATGCGCGCGGTCACGGCCCGGTCTCGGTGCGGGACTTCGCCTGGTGGACCGGACTCACCCTGACCGATGCGCGACGGGCGCGCGATGCCGCCGGCGACGCGCTGGTCGGGGCCGGCGCGGATCCGGGCGGCGAAGCGCTGTTCGCGGCCGCCGATGCCGTCGCCGCGCCGCGCCTCCCGTCGAACCGGCAGGCCCTGGCGCCCTTCGACGAGTACTTCCTCGGCTACGGCGACCGCACGGCGTTCTGCTCGCCCGCCGACGCCGGTCGCGTCGCACCGGGCAAGAACGGGCTGTTCCTGCCGATCCTGGTGGCCGACGGCGAGGTCGTCGGCACCTGGCGGCGGTCGCCGGTGCGTCGGGGGTCTACGTCGGTCGAGATCACGGCCTTCAACGCCGGCCTCGCGGTCGACGAGTTCCGCGAACCGCTCGCGCGCTGGGCGGCGTTCACCTCGACCGGGCTCGGCGAGGTGACGGTCGCCGCCGCGTCCCGGTGAGCGCCGGCCCGTCGGCGTCGGGCCCGGTTCTCGACGACGAAGGGCCGGACACCACGCGGCATCCGGCCCCTGCATCTCGAATCGGCGACTACTGCTGCAGCGCCGCCTGCAGCTCGAGGGTGATGGTCACCTTGTCGCCGAGCAGCACGCCGCCCGTCTCGAGCGCGGCGTTGTACGTGAGGCCGAAGTCCTCGCGGTTGATGACGGCCTTCGCGGTGGCCCCGGCCTTGTAGTTGCCGTACGGGTCGCCGCCGAAGCCGCCGAACTCGAAGTCGAAGGTCACGGGCTTGGTGATGCCGCGGATCGTGAGGTCGCCGTCGACCTTGAAGTCGCCGTCGTCGACGCGCACGCCGGTCGAGACGAAGTCGATCGTCGGGTAGGTCTCCGCCTCGAAGAAGTCGCCGGTGCGGAGGTGGCCGTCGCGGGTGGGCTCGTTCGTGTTGACCGAGGCGACCTCGGCGGAGGCGGTCACGGAGGAGTCGAGGGGGTTCTCGCCGGTCACGAACGTGGCGTCGAACCGCTCGAACTTGCCCTTGACCTTGCTGATCATGATGTGGCGGATGCTGAACGCGACCTCGCTGTGGGTGGGGTCGATCGTCCAGGTGCCTGCGCGGTAGCCGGGGATCTCGAGGTCGGCGGCGGTGTTCGTCATGGTTCTGGTCTCTCCGTTTGCTCGGTGGTTCTGATCTCGTGGCTCGTTCGCCACACACATGCAAACGCATGGAAGCATCGCGGGTATTCCCGATCGCCGAAATCCGTTCGAAACTCAGGGTGCGGAGAGGTGCCGGAGCGTGAGCACCCGTTCGACCGCGTCGTCGAGGCGGGCCTCCGGGATGCGACCGCCGGCGACCGCGCCGGCGATCGCCGCGACGAGCCCGTCGACCGAGATGCCGACATCGGCGGGGTCGGCCGGCAGCACGTAGAGGAGGAGGTCGGCGCCCGAGGCGAGTGCGCGGATCGCGTTCTCGTACGGGTCGGCGTACTCGGGCAGGTCGTTGTGCTGCAGCATGAGCATGTCGTCGGTGACGACCACGCCGTCGAACCCGAGATCCTCTCGCAGGATGCGGTGCCACTCGGTCGACAACGACGCCGGTGCGGCGTCGACCGCGGGGTAGACGAGGTGCCCGGTCATCACGAGTTCGGCGCCGGCGTCGATGCCCTGCGCGAACGGGATCGCGCCGCCGGTGCGCCACGCCTCGAGCGGGACGTCGGCGACCGGCAGGCTCGAGTGCGAGTCCCCCGGCGCCTGGCCGTGGCCCGGGAAGTGCTTGAGCGTGCTGAGCACCGTTCCGCGTTCGCCGCTCACGGCCGCGGCGACCCGTTCGCCGGCCGAGGCGGGGTCCGTGCCGAGCACGCGCGAGGCGATGAACGATCCGGGATCGTCGGTCTCGTCGGCGACGATGCCGAAGTTCACGGTGATGCCGGATGCCGCGAGCGTGCCCGCGCGGTCGGCGAACGCGCTCGTCGTGGCCGCCGGGGCCTCGGAGCGCAACGTCTCGGCGCCGGGTGCGGCGTCCCAGGGCAGGCGCTGCACGTCGCCGCCCTCCTCGTCGACGGCGATCAGGGCGGGCGCCTCGGGGTCGACCTGCGCCGCCGCGGTGAGGGCGGCGAGGGCCTCAGGCGTGCCGGGGACGTTGTCGCCCATGAGGATGAGCCCGCCGACGCCCCGCTCGACGTAGGCGCGCAGCGGCGCGGGATCGAGGCCGGGTGCATGCAGCATCAGCACGGCCGCGGCCTTCTGCTCGAGGCTCAGCTGCGACATCCGCTCGTCGACGAACCGCGCGACGGGATCGATCGGCGTGGGCGTCGGGGTGGGCGTCGAGACGGGGGGCGACGTCGTGCCGGGCGCCGTGCGGTCGGCCGTCGACGCGGCGGGCGCGCAGCCGCTGAGCAGCAGAGCCGCGAGGGCGACCCCTGCGGCGAGGGCGGACCGGGTGCGCATCCGACCGAGTTTACGCTGCGTGTCCGACCGCCGATCGCGAGGCGGCTGGGTAGAGTTGCCGGGCTCGAAGGGGGTGTCGTGCGAGGTCTCACCCGTGGTCTGCTGACGTTGGCGGTCGCCGCCGCCCTCATCGTGCCCGCGACGTCGGCGCACGCCGAGGACTACCCCACCTGGGACGAGGTCGAGGCGGCGAAGGCCCGGGTCGGCGCGAGCGAAGCCGAGGCCGAACGCATCACCGGCATCGTCGACCGCCTCGAGGGCGAGGCCGGCCGGCTGGGCGACGCCGCGGTGGAGGCTGCGGCCGCGTCCGCATCGGCCGAGCGCGCGAGGGCGGATGCCGCGGCCCGCGCCGATACCCTGCGCGCCGAGGCCGATGCGGCGGCCGAGGCGGCCGAAGCGGCGAGCACGGCCCTCGGCCGGAGTGCCGCCGTGCTGGCCCGATCGGGCGGCGCCGACGTGGGACTCCGCGTCCTCCTCGACGGCGATGCGGCGGGCCGGCTGCTGAACGGCCTCTCGCGGGCCGCGCAGCTGACGAACGTGATCGGCGGCGTCGCCGCACGCGCCGAGGCGGCGACGGCGGACGCCGCGTCGCTCCGCGACCAGGCGGAGCTCGCCGAGTCCGAGCGCGAACGGCTCGCCGTGGAGGCGGCCGATGCCGCCGAGGCGGCCGAGTCCGCCCACGCCGCGGCCGAGGCCCGGGTCGCCGAGCAGCAGTCCGCGCTCGACACCCTGTACGCGCAGCTCGCGAGCCTCCGGGACCGCTCGGTCGAGGTGGAGCGCCGCTATCGCATCGGCGAGCAGGAGGCCCGCGAGCGTGCGGCGCGCGAGGCGGCGGCCGCCGCGGCCGCCGAGGCCGCCGCCGCATCGTCCGGTGGCGGGGGCGGCGACGAGGCGCCGCCACCGGGCATCCACGTCGATCCCGGCAGCGCGCAGGCCTACGCGGCATCCGCCGTCGCCCGCTACGGCTGGGGCGACAGCCAGTTCCGATGCCTGTACTCGCTGTGGATGCGCGAGTCGAGCTGGCGTGCCGACGCGTACAACGCCTCGAGCGGGGCGTACGGCATCCCCCAGTCGCTGCCCGGCAGCAAGATGGCCAGCGCGGGCTCCGACTGGCGCACCAACCCGGCGACGCAGATCGAGTGGGGCCTGTCGTACATCTCGTCGCGATACGGGACTCCCTGCGCGGCCTGGGCCCACTCGGAGGCCGTGAACTGGTACTGATGGGTCCATGGGAGGACTCGAGGAACGCGCGGTGTTCCGGGCGCACGCGGCAGAGGGGGTGCTGCTGCTCGGCGGCGGCGCCGCGATCCTCCTCCAGCTCGCGGACCCGCGGGTCGCGCACGGCGTCGCGCGCCACAGCGATTTCGCCGCTCGACCGTTCGACCGGCTCTTCGGCACGCTCGACTACGTGTACGCGGTGGGGTTCGGCGATGCCGGGCTCGCCGCCGACGCCGTGCGGCGCGTGAACGCACGGCACGCCCCGGTGCGCGGCACCGCGGACGCAGCGGACGCCGCGGTCTCCTACAGCGCGTTCGACGCCGACGCGCAGCGGTGGGTCGCCTCGACGCTGCTCGCCGTCGCGCTCGAGGTGCACGAGCGGGTCTGGGGGCCGCTCGACCGGGCGAGCGCCGACGCGATCGTGCGCGGCTACGCGCCGCTCGGGTTCAGCCTGCAGGCCGAACGGCAGGGATGGCCGAGCACCCGGGCCGAGTTCGACGACTGGTGGACGACGAGGCTCGCGGGCCTGCGCGTCGGCGACGAGGCGCGCGGCATCGCGAGGACGCTGCTCGGGGCATCCGCCGCACTGCCGCCCGGATCGGCGCTGCTCCTGCCGCCGCTGCGTCTCATGACGGCCGCGCTCCTGCCCCCGGCGATCCGCGACGGGTACGGGTTCCGGTGGACGCCGCGCGCGGCCCGCGTCGCCGAGGCCTGGCTCGCCGGGGTCGCCGCGATCTGGCCCCGACTCCCCCGTCGACTGCGCGATGCGCCGATGCGGATCTCGCTGGAGCGCGCCCGTCGCCGGTACGCTGAGCGTGAGCACCGAGGACGATGATGACCGACCACCACCGCAACGCCGAACCGATCGACGGCATCGACCGCCGCATCGTCGCGGAGCTGAGCCGCGACGGCCGGCTCTCGGTGCGCACGCTCGCCGAGCGCGTGCACATCTCGCGCACCGCCGCCCACAACCGGGTCCAGCACCTCATGCAGCGCGGCGTCATCACGGGGTTCGGCGCGCAGATCGACCGCAAGGCCATCGGCCTGAACATCTCGGCCCTCGTCGTCGTGCGCATCGGCGGCGATGCCTCGTGGGAGGCGATCGCGGCCAAGCTCGCCACCCTCCCGTTCGTCGAGAAGGTGCAGGCCGTCTCGGGCGACATCGACATCATGCTCACCGTGAGCGCGCCCGACCACGAGCAGCTCAGCCAGGCCATCCTCCGCGACATCCACGATCTGCCCGGCGTCGTGTCGACCAGGTCGCATCTCATCCTCGCCGAGATCGACGGCAGACCCCCCGCGCAGTCGCTGGACATCTGGCGTTCCTGAGGCCTCCCCCGCGGACGAACGGTCGCGGTTTCGCGGTGCGGGTGCCGATCGTTCACCCTTTCCCGGAACGCCCTCCGCGCGGCATCCGCACGCTCCACGATGGAGCCATGAGCCTCAGCGTCGAGCGACCCGACACCCGAACCCTGCCGTCCCAGAAGCCGATCCGGCTCCTCGACAACGCCGGCCACGCCGTGCACGGATCCGCCGCGGGCGGGTTCGAGCTGCCCGACCCGGCCACGCTCCTCGACCTCTACCGCCGCATGGTCGTGGCCCGCCGCTTCGACGTGCAGGTGACCGCGCTCACCCGGCAGGGCCGCCTCGCGACGTATCCCTCGGCGCTCGGCCAGGAGGCCTGCGAGATCGGCGCCATCTCGGCCCTCGAGGCGCGCGACTGGTTCTTCCCGACCTACCGCGACAGCGTGGCCCTCCTCACCCGGGGCATCGCCCCGGGCGACATCCTCGCCTCCTTCCGCGGCGACTGGCACAACGGCTACGACCAGCACGCGCACCGCACCGCGTCGCAGGCCACGCCGCTCGCGACCCAGGCGCTCCACGCGGTCGGCCTCGGACACGCGGCACGACTGCGCAGCGACCCCATCGTGGCCCTCACGATGCTCGGCGACGGGGCCACGAGCGAGGGCGACGCGCACGAGGCGTTCAATTTCGCGGCCGTCTGGCAGACCCCGACCGTGTTCGTCGTGCAGAACAACCAGTTCGCGATCAGCGTCCCGCTCTCTCGGCAGACCCGCGCCGCGACCCTCGCCGACAAGGCGGTCGGCTACGGCATGCCGGGGTACCACGTCGACGGCAACGACGTGGCCGCGATGTACGCGGTGACGCAGGCGGCCGTCGAGCGCGCCCGCTCCGGCGGCGGCCCGACCCTCATCGAGGGGCTCACGTACCGGATCGAGGCGCACACGAACTCCGACGACCCCACCCGGTACCGTGCCGCGCGCGACGTCGAGCACTGGAAGTGCCGGGATCCGATCGAACGGCTCGAGCGCTACCTCGTCTCCGAGGGCGCCCTGAGCGAGCAGGTCCGCACCGAGATCGCGGATGCCGCGGAGCAGGTCGCCGCCGACACGCGCGAGGTCATGACGGCCGAGGCCGAGCTCGACCCGCTGGAGCTCTTCGACCACGTCTACGCCCGCCCGCGTGCGGCGCTCCGCGAGCAGCGCGACCGGCTCGAGGCCGAACTCGCCGAGACCGCCGCGGCCGCAGGAGGCGCTCGATGACCACGACGGCGACCGACGCACGACCGGAGTCCGCGGCATCCGCACCCACCGCGCTCACGATGGCCGGCGCGCTGAACGCGGCCCTGCGCGACGCGATGGCGGCCGACGACCGGGTGGTGGTCTACGGGGAGGACGTCGGCCCCCTGGGCGGCGTGTTCCGCGTCACCGACGGCCTGCAGGCGACGTTCGGCGAGGACCGCATCTGGGACTCCCCCCTCGCCGAATCGGGCATCGTCGGCACCGCGATCGGCATGGCGATGTACGGCATGCGCCCCGTGGTCGAGATGCAGTTCGACGCGTTCAGCTACCCCGCGTTCGAGCAGATGGTCTCCCACGTGGCGAAGATGCGCAATCGCACGAAGGGGCGGATGCCGCTGCCGATGGTCGTGCGCATCCCCTGCGCCGGGGCGATCGGCGGGGTCGAGCACCACTCGGACTCGTCGGAGGCGTACTGGACCTCGACGCCCGGCCTCACCGTGGTCATGCCCTCGAACCCCGCGGACGCGTACTCGATGCTGCGCGAGGCGATCGAGAGCGACGACCCCGTCGTCTTCATGGAGCCGAAGAGCCGGTACTGGGCGAAGGAATCGCTCGAGCTGCCCGTTCGCACGGAGCCGATGGATCGCGCCGCCGTGGTGCGCGAGGGGTCGGACGTCACGTTGCTCGCCTACGGGCCGACCGTGCGCACCGCGCTCGAGGCCGCGGACGCGGCGACCGCCGAGGGACTCTCGATCGAGGTCGTCGATCTGCGCAGTCTCTCCCCGTTCGACGACGAGACCGTCTCCGCCTCGGTCCGCAAGACCTCGCGCGCGGCCGTCATCCACGAGGCCGCGCAGTTCGGCGGGTACGGCGCGGAGGTCGCCGCGCGCGTGACCGAGCGGAACTTCCACCACCTGGCCGCGCCGGTGCTGCGCGTCACCGGGTTCGACATCCCGTACCCGTCGCCGAAGCTCGAGGAGTACCACCTGCCGACCGCCGACCGGGTGCTCGCCGCCCTCGCGACCTGGGAATGGGATCTCGCATGACCCGCGATTTCATCCTGCCCGACCTCGGCGAGGGCCTCACCGAAGCCGAGCTCGTCGCCTGGCTCGTGCAGCCCGGCGACGAGGTCGTGATCGACCAACCCGTCGTCGAGCTCGAGTCCGCGAAGTCCGTCGTGCAATTGCCCACGCCGTTCGCGGGCGTCGTCGCCTCGCTCGGCGGCGAGGTCGGCCAGGTGCTCCACGCCGGGCAGGTGCTGCTGAGCCTCGAGCCCGTCGGCGGTGCCGCGCCGAGCGCGCCCACGACATCGGGAACGGCTCCGGATGCCGCGGCGTCGACGGATGCGCCGTCGACCGCAGAGTCCTCCCCGACGGCCGCACCCGCCGAACCGGGCATCGTGGTCGCCGAGTCCGCGCCCGCCGACGAGTCCGGCGCCGTGCTCATCGGCTACGGCACGCGTGCGAGCACCCCGACCGTGCGGTCCTCGAACGCCCCGTCCCGGTTCGGGCGCGGACGCGGTGCGCCGGGCGGGCCGGCCCGGAAGGACTCCGGCCCGACCACGGCGACACGCCCGGGCGCGGGCGCGGCGTCGACCGCGACCCTCGAACTCGACCCCGATCGACGCTCCCCCGTGGTGTCGCCGATCGTGCGGCGACTGGCCCGCGAGCACGGCTTCGACGCGAGCCGCCTCCGCGGGTCCGGCCCGCAGCACCTCGTGGTGCGCCGCGACGTCGAGTCCTACATCGCACGGCGCGACCCGGCTGCCGGCGCGCCGACCGTCGATGCCGGCCCGGCCCGTTCGGCCGGCCCCGAGGCATCCGCCCCTCGCGTCGCGTCGAGCGCCGGCGAACGCCGTGTGCCGCTCGACCGGGTGCAGAAGGCGGCGGCCGCGCAGTACCAGCGGTCGCGCCGGGAGATCCCCGACGCCACCGTGTGGATGGACGTCGACGCCACCGGCTTGTTCGCCGCCCGTCGAGACCTCCAGGCCGTGACCGGCGAGAGCTTCGGCGTCACGGCGCTCGTCGCCCGGTTCTGCGTCGCCGCGCTGCTGCGGCATCCGTCGCTGAACGCGGCCTTCGACGCCGAGCGCGAGGAGATCGTGTACCACGACGGCGTGCACCTCGGCATGGCCGCGCAGACGCCGCGCGGACTCGTCGTCCCGGTCGTGCACGATGCCGGGCGGATGTCGCTCCGCGCCCTGCGCGACGCGATCGGCGAACGCTCGGAGCAGGCCTCCTCCGGCCGCTTCCCGCCGTCGGCGCTCACGGGCGGGACGTTCACGCTGAACAACTACGGCACGCTCGGGGTCGACGGCTCGGCCGCGATCATCAACCATCCGCAGGCCGCGATGCTCGGCATCGGCCGCATCATCGAACGGCCGTGGGTCGTCGACGGCGCGCTCGCGGTGCGACGGGTCACCGAGCTCACGGTCTCCTTCGACCATCGCGTGTGCGACGGAGCGGAGGCGGCGGCGTTCCTCACCGACGTGGCCCGCTCCATCGAGCACCCCGTGTCGATGCTCGCCGACCTCTGACGCGCCGCGACGCCGGACGGCCCGGTTCTCGATCGAGAACCGGGCCGTTCGGACGTGCTCGCGCCGGCCGCGTCGTCACCGACGCGGTGAGGCGAACCGCTCAGAAGAACTCGTCGGGGGTGCCCGCGGCGCGCTCCACGTCGCGCGTGTCGACCGCCGCGCCCTTCAGCTTGGCGACCGCGACCCGCAGGCCCGACTCCATCTGCGCCGCCCAGGCATCGGACTCGCGGGCACTCGTCTCGGCCGCGCGGGCGCGTGACTCCGCCGCCGCTGCGGCGTGACGGGCCTCGCTCACCTGACGCAGGGCCAGCGAGATGCCGTAGTACGCGGCGACCATGGTCGCGATCGGCGCCGCGATGATCGCGAGCGCGCTGATCGCGGCGCCCGTCGGGCTGAACGCGATCACGAGCGCGAAGGCGAGGAACAGCACCACGATGGCGACGAGCACCACGAGCATGAACCGCAGGTCGCGACCCCAGACCCGCGACTTCGCCGACGCTTCGGTCGCGGCCTCGTGCTGCGTCGCGCCGTCCTGGAACTCGGGAAGCCCGTCGTCGGGCGCTCCCGGCTCGGTCTGCGACACCGCCGGTTCGTTCGAAGCTCCCTGGCTGTAGACCGGACGAGTGCTCGCGTCGCTCATGCTCTCCCTGCTTCCCATGCGTTGCTGACACCCAATTGTGTGCTCCTCACGGAGGGGGGTCAAGGAACCGCGCCGCGCTGCGGCATCCGCCCCCGAGACCTATCGACGAAGCGCCGGAACCGCCGCCCGAAGCACGCGCGCGACGAGCGGCGCGGCGAAGAGGAGCAGCACCCACAGCATGCCGACCGACGGCACCAGATACGCCAGGACGCCGGCCACGACGAGCGTGACGAGCACGCTGATCGATCGGGTCAGGCCGATCTGGTCGGCCCCGCCCTCGGCCATGAGCGACGGATGCCGTCCGAGCTCGAGGTCGATGAGGAGCATCGCCGCGGTCGTGACGAACATCGTGCCGATGTAGACGGCGTCGAAGCTGCCGTCCCGGCTCGACTGCGCGGACACCGCGTTCGCCGCGAACGGCAGGAACACGATGCTCGCCAGCCACAGCATGTTCGCCCAGATGAGCGGCGACGAGTAGTCGCGGACGAGTTCGAACACCCGGTGGTGGATCACCCAGAAGCGACCGATCACGGCGAAGGTGACGATGAACGCGACGAAGGCGCCCGAGTGCTCGGCCGCGAACTCCCCGAACGTCGCACCGCCGATGTCGCCCGCCAGGTCGACGAGCGGGAGGATCAGGATCGTGATCGCGATCGCGACGGTCGCGTCGGAGAAGTTCACGAGGCGATCGAGCCCCCGCTCGGTGCGTGTGCTCACCCATCGCCCCCTCGTCGTCGCGCCGGGTGCGACGCACCCGGGCATCCTGTGCGTCTCGGCGTCGCCGGTCGTTCCGAAGCTCACGCTATCGCGTCGATGCCGCAGCGGTCAGGAGGGCAGCCGCTCGTTTCTTGTCCCGCGCGCGCTCGCGAAGGCGCCTCGGATACGGGAAAAGCTCCTGAGAACCGGTGGTTCTCAGGAGCTCTTGGTGGATCTGAGGGGACTCGAACCCCTGACCCCCTGACAGTTTCGCAGCTCGGCTCGAGCGCACCTGTTTGGTTGTGAATGCCGGTAATTATAAGGGCAAGAGGGGTGATCCGGCTGCGCGGAGGTGGCCGATGATTGCCGTCTAATGCGGGTGTTTGCGGATGAAAACAGCCCCAAAACAGCCCCTGGCTTGGCGAGTCCGCGCCGGTTGGCCGGCCTTCCGCCATGTGGCTAGGCCTGCGTCATCGACCGCTCAGAGGGTAGTCGCTCGAGCGACTCGAACTAAGAACAGCTGAGAGCTCCCGGAGCGTCTCTGCCAGCCACCGAAATCGGCGAAAATCCGCGTGTTTCTGCGGATCTCATGGGGTAGAGTCTACCGAACGATCCTCGTGTCGGCGGGGGGCTTCTGGTACTTCTGAGGGGTTTTTGGTGTTGCTTTTGGTAACGGCCACCGGGGACGCCAGATCATTCGCAAACAAGCAAACAAACGAGCGAGCCGCGACGACTATCCCTAGCCTTGCGTGGCTCCCGGACTTCAGCTTGATGCACTGCATCTGACGTCACGGGACGAGTTGCGAGATCCTTGGCGTCCCGACACGCCCGGTTGCATTGCCCCACGCCGTACTACTGCGAATCGGTACGCAGAGCGACCGCCCTATGAAGCGCGAGCCAGGATCGCGCGCACCCTTGGCCCTGCTTGTGCAATTGGAAGGTCTCCGAACCCGCCCGGGCGGTCAGAGTTGAACTCTCTTATGTTCGCGTTCGCGCCCGCTTGCAGCAGCAGATTCACCAACACGACGTTGTCCTCTCCTGCCGCGAAATGCAGAGCGGTGGTGCCAAGGCTGGTCCGCCGGTTCACGTCCGCGCCAGCTGCGATCAACCGCGCTGCACCTGCAGTGTCGCCTCGCTGAGCAAGCATGTGAAGTGTCGTATGGATCAGCACACTTCCATTTGGGAAGACGATTGCGTTCGGAGCGTCGACATCCGCCCCGAATGCAATGAGTGCTGCCGCAGCCTCCACTCGACTGTCGATGAACGCTGTGAGCAATGGAGTTTCCCAGTGTCGGAGCTGATCTCCATAGGAGATCAGGCCAACACCGTCGATGGGCGCACCCTGGCGAACCCAGCTAGCAATGCCCGAAGACGCTGATTCAGCATGCAGCCCCCACTGCTGCCCCGATGCAGCGAATGCCTCAGTGATCAACGACCGGGAAGCAAACGACTGTTGGCTAGCCCTCGCAGCGTCAATCGATGCATACTGCCGAGCGATCCTGCGAGCTTCTTCTGCAGGGCCCAATGCATCCACAGCCGACGCATCCTTCACCTTCACGGATGAAGCGACCCGGTCGGACCGGACAGCGTGATCATCTTTGATCGCCGACTCGATCGCCCAGGCAAGTGTCGCTACGACAGCAGTTGTCCCGCCCACGAACACGATGTGCAGAGGAAGCTCGGCATTGGGAAACAGCTTTGCACTCGCCAGCGCACTCACGAGAAAGGCCACCGTTCCGGCGACCACTGCGATCACGGAACGTCCTTCATGGCCGCGCCTCCGGGAATCTGCTCAACCATTCCCCTGCCCCTTCAAGTACTCATACAACATCGCTGGCAGCGCCTTGCTCAGCTCGGCGTACAGCCCGGCATCGCCGTACACGTCGTCCACGATCTGCGGCGTCTCGTTCCGAGTCCCGAGCATGGCCTTGTTAAACGCCTTCACGAGCGCCGGCGATTCGGCGAACTGCTCGGGAGTGTTCGCGCCGGCCTGCTCGACCAGCTCGATATCGATCGCGAGCCGCCCGAGCACCCCGCCGATGGTGATGTCCACGGCACCGGGCGCATACTTGTCGCCGAATCGCTCGTTGAGTTTCGCGATGATCGCCTCGAGCGCCGACCGGTGCTTCTCGTGCACTGCGCCCGACCCGATCGCCGAGATCGGGTCGAGACCGGGTCCCTGACCGAGCTTGAGCTGTACTGACTCCCCCGCGCTGATCTGCACACCGACGAGCGACACCTTCGAGATGTCCACCGGGTCGTCGTATGTCGCGGTCGACAGCTGTGGCAGAATCCGCCGGAAGAAGTAGTGCCGACGCGGCAGATCGGTGTCCTCGAGGTTCCGGGCTTGCGAGATGAAGTCGTAGAACTTCACGAACTGAGCAATGTCCGCCTTGAGCAGCTTCAGCTCGTCCTGCTCGGCTTTGTCACCGTCGAGCACGGCCGACACCCAGCGCGTTGAGAATCGTGACACGGCCGGTGCGGTCGCCGACGAAACCTTCGAGTTGGCGTTTGGCCCGCCCATCAGCGCGGCATCGAACGCCTGCTCGACCTCCTGCATCGTGTAGATCCCTGCGGAGTCCAGCTTGCCGACCAGGTCGTAGATGAGGTTCGGGTCGGTCAGCGCGGTCAGCTGCGCCCCGCGGAAGTACGGAAGGAATGCATCCAGCACATCGCCCGGCTCGTTCACGAAGTCGAGCACGAACGTCTTCTCTTTACCCGGGTACGTCCGGTTCAGCCGCGACAGCGTCTGCACCGCCTGCACCCCACCGAGCCGCTTGTCGACATACATAGCGACTAGCCGCGGCTGGTCGAATCCGGTCTGGAACTTCTCCGCGACGATCATCACGTTGTAGGTCGACGGCTTGAACGCCTCCGCGAGATCCGACGTGTGCAGCCCCGGGTTCTGCGTCTTTTCAGTCAGCCCCTCGCCGACATCCTCAGGGTCGTCGACCGTCCCCGAGAACGCGACGAGCGCCCGCACCCCCTGCACCTGCGAGGCCGCGAGGTACTGGTCGAGGTACTTCTTCCACCGCACCGCTTCCTTCCGCGACCCGGTGACGACCATCGCCTTCGCCTTGCCGTCGAGCTCCGACTGCACGTACGTGCGGAAGTGATCGACGACGATCTTCGCCTTCTGGCTGATGTTCGTCGGGTGCAGTCGCACATACTGCACGAGCGCCTTCACCGCGGTCGATTCGTCGACCTCGTCGAGCCCGTCGTAGTCGGCGCCGGGATGCTGCAACTGCCACGCGACCTTGTACGGCGTGTAATTCGCCAGGACGTCGAGGATGAACCCCTCCTCGATTGCCTGCTGCATCGAATACAGGTCGAACGGCTCTGGCGTCGCCGCCGAACCATCAAGGCCAGCGGATGCCGCGGCCGCCTCACTCGCGTTGGGCACACGCCCGAACAGCTCGAGTGTCTTCGCCTTCGGCGTCGCGGTGAACGCGAAGTACGAGATGTTCGGCGCCTTCGCCGTGACTTCCATCGCCCACTGCAGGTACGCGTCCGAGTCAATCGGCGCCCCCTCGGCAACCGCCGCTTGCTCGGCCGGCGAGAGCACCTTCGTCAACGCTCCAGCCGTCGACCCGGTCTGCGAGGAATGCGCCTCGTCCGCGATCACTGCGAACCGGCGCCCCTGGAGCTCGGGCAGGGTCTGGATCGCGGTGATCAGCGCCTCGAACGACTGGATCGTCACGATCACGATGTGCTTGCCGCCCGTGAGCGCGCCGGCGAGTTGCTTCGACTTCGACTCCCCGCCGTCCCGCGTGATCGACTGCACCACGCCGGCCTGCTTCTCGAACTGCGAGATCGCATCCTGCAATTGCTTGTCGAGCACTGTGCGATCGGTCACCACCACGACCGTGTCGAACACCCGCTCGTTCGCGTCATCGTGCAGTTGCGAGAGCCGATGCGCGAGCCACGAGATCGAGTTCGTCTTCCCCGACCCCGCGGAATGCTGCACCAGGTACCGGTTGCCCGGACCCTCGACGCGCGCCGCCGCGACAAGTCGGGTCACGGCACGCCACTGGTGGTACCGCGGGAACAGCACCTTCTCGGTCGTCGTCTTCTTCCCGGTATCGGGGTCGACGTCGACCTCGACCTGCAGGTGCACGAACGATCCGAGCAGAGACAGCCACGTGTCGCACTGCAGGATCTCCTCCCAGAAGTACGACGACGCCGACCCGCTCGGGTTCACCGGGTTGCCCGCGCCCTGGTCGTGCCCGCGGTTGAACGGGAGGAACCGCGTGTTCGCGCCGGCGAGCTTCGTCGTCATCCGCACCTCGGAGTTCGACACCACGAAATGCACCAGCGACCGCTTCGCGAACGCGAACAGCGGCTCCCCCGCCGGCGACCGATCGAACCGGTACTGCTCGACGGCGTTCTCGATGGGCTGCGTGAAGTCCGTCTTCAGCTCGATCGTCGACACCGGGATGCCGTTGACGAACAGCACCAGATCCAACGCCTTGTTCGGATGCTTCGCCGAGTAGTGCACTTGCCGCATCACCCGCACGCGCATCTTCGCGTACGCCTCGAGCGTCGCCGGGTTGTTCGTCGTCGCCGGCCGAAACTGCGCCAACCGGAACTTCACCGCCCCACCCGACAACGGCACCACCGTGAAGCCCTCATGCAGGACTCGAATCGTCCCACCGTTCTTCCACGGATCATTGTCGAGCGCCTTCGCAAGACGTTCGAGGATGCCGCGTACCGCCGCCGCACGCTGCGGCTCAGTGTCGGCGGGTCGCACGACCTTCGCGAACTCATCAGGCAGCGTATCCTCGAGCCACCCCAGCACGTCCTCCGGGTAGAGCGCGAGCTCCCGGTCGTAGCCGGCGTCCGTCGGCGAATAGAGCCAGCCGTTCGCGGCGAGGTGCTCGGCGATCTCGGTCTCGAGGACGGACTCGAGGTGTGCGCCCGACGGTCCAGTCATGCGACCACTCCCACGTCGATCTTCCCGGTTACTGCGGCCGAGATGAGTGCCGAGCGGCGCTCGCGAGCGAGTTCCACGGACTGTCTTGCGACGCCGATGGCCGCATCCGCGGCGCCAATCTCGGCCTCGATGTACTCAACAATCCGGTGCTGCTCAGCAATCGGCGGGACAAAGATCGGCGCCGCATTCAGCGTGTCCTGATTCACCTTGGGCATCGCGACGCGCATCGAGCGCTCGGTTGCCCATTCAGTGAACCACTTGCCGAGCATCTGCCATCGCAAGAAGCGGTTGGCGAGGACTGATTCTGTTCGAGTCGTGATCGCATACATGTCAGCGCTGCAGAGGCAGTCCCCGGGGGCGATTACGGCCTTGGCCAATGCCGGGCGGATCTTCGAGTAGATGACATCGCCGGCCCGAACGGGATACTTCCCGCTCTCGGCAGATTGCTCAGTCGCCGCGACGAGTTCTAGTAGCCGTCCCGTCTTGGATTCGATGTGATTCGGCGCGATGAGCGCCCACTCTTCGAACCTTGCGTCGTCGGGCTTCAAGAGTCCGCCCCGAATCCGTGCCACGCGCGAGAAGCGCTCGATCGTCCACGTCGTGGGCAATCGTCCGAGCGTCTCAAGTGATGTCGCGGTCATCTCGACCTCCGGGTCGAGTCCCTGAACAACAACGCGGGAAACGGTCGCGGCGCGGCGTTCGGTGAGGAGGGCGATGAGTTCCTCGTTCTTCGCGATGAACGCATCGATCTGCGCCGTCTCCCGATCCAGATAGTCCGCAATCGCCCGCTGCTCGTCGAGCGGGGGGACCGCGATCGGTGCGGCCTTGATCGCAGTAGAAGTCATGCTCGGCAGCGCCGTGTCGGTCGCCCAAGCACCGAAAGGCAAGGTTGTGGCCCAGTAGTAGGCGAATCGGGGAACGAGCGCTGTCTTGTCGATGATGCTGTAGAACATCGTGTCGACTGTCCAGAACTTCCCTGACACGTAGAGCGGACGATCGATGGTTCCCTTGCGTCCGAACAGCACAGACTCTCCGTCGAAGAGATACTTCGAGGCGCGCCGGAACTCTCCGCCCGATCCGTAGACCGGGTATCCGCCTTCTTCTAGCTCCACGGAGCTATAGTCGGCACCGTTTCCAATTCGAGCGAACCGGCTGAACTTGGTCTGAACCCAGTGTTCAGGCACAGGGAAAGTCACCGCTCGACCTCCACGAGCATGGCCCGGAGCTGGTCCATGACGGCGTCGAGGTCGCGGTCGATCTCCTCAAGCGAGCGCGGCGGCACGTACTCATAGAAGTGGCGGGTGAAGGGGATCTCCGCGCCTTCTTTGGTCTTTGTATGGTCGATCCACGCGTCGGGTGCGTACGGCAGCACGTCGCGGGCGAAGTAGGCGTCGACATCCTCGTTCCACGGCACGATCTCGGTGTCGCGCAGCGAGGCATCCGGCAGCGGCTTGCTCTTCGAGTCCGCGATGAGTGCGCCGTTCTCGTCCGCAACTGCGAATGCCTTGGCGATCGCGGTGACAGCGGCAGTCGAGACATCCGCGTTGATGCTTTCTGCTGCGTCGATGACTCGCGCGCGGAAGCCCCGCTCGGTGCGCTCTTCCCAGCTACCCGCGAGCTGGCTGAGCAGCTGGTCGAGCTCGCCTGCCGAACCGCCGAACGGCTTGAGCGCGCGCTTTCGTGCCGTCTCGAAGGCGTCCTCGGTCGGTCGCCAGACCTGCTTGAGGGGGCGTTCGACGGTGATGGTTCGATAGAGGAAGTCCTCGTTGCGGAAGATCTTCGAGTGCTCGCCGGCCTCGAAGCCGGCGTAGAGGCCAACGATGTCCTCGATGTTCTTCGGGGAGAGTTCGTTGCGCTTGGAGCCGAGGCCCTTGCGAAGCTTGACGAACATCTCGCGGCCGTCGATGAGCTGCACGCGGCCCTCGCGGTCATCCGTCTTGCGGTTGCTCAGCACCCAGATGTACGTCGAGATGCCGGTGTTGTAGAACATGTCCTTCGGCAGGCCGATGATCGCTTCGACGAGATCGTTGTCGAGCAGCCACTTGCGGATATTCGACTCGCCGCCGCCGGCGCCACCGGAGAACAGCGGTGACCCGTTCAGCACGATCGCCATACGCGAGCCGCCGTCTTCGGGCTTACGCATCTTCGAGACCAAGTGAAGCAGGAACAACATCGCGCCGTCGCTGACAGTCGGTGTGCCAGGGCCGAAGCGGCCGTTGAAGCCGAGCTTCAAGTGCTCGTCCTCGACGAACGCGCGCTGGTCCTTCCAGTCGACGCCGAACGGCGGGTTCGAGAGCCCGTAGTCGAATTTCTTCTCGTCGAAGTGGTCTTCGGTGAGGGTGTCGCCGAGCCGGATGTTGTCGACATCCTGCCCCTTGATCACCATGTCGGCCTTGCAGATCGCGTACGAGCCGTCGTTGATGTCCTGCCCGTACAGGCTGAGCTGGATGCCCGGGTTCACCGAATGCAGGTACTCGTCGGCGACCGAGAGCATGCCCCCTGTGCCGGCGGTCGGGTCGTAGATCGAGCGGACCGTGCCAGGCTTCGTCAGCGCATCGTCGTCGAGCGCGAACAGCAGCTGCACCATCAGCGCGATCACCTCGCGCGGCGTGTAGTGGTCACCGGCGGTCTCGTTCGACTTCTCGTTCGCCCACCGGATGAGCTCCTCGAACACGAGCCCCATCTGGATGTTGCTCACGACACTCGGGTGGAGGTTCGCCTGCGCGAACTTCTCGGTCACCGCGAAGAGCTTGTTCTTCTCGGCAAGCTTGTTCAGCGACTTGTCGAACTCGAACCGCTCGAAGATGTCCCGCACGTTCTCGGAGAAGCCCGCGAGGTAGGAGGCGAAGTTTTCACGGAGGTCGGCCGGGTCAGCAACAAGCTTCGCCATCGTGAACTTGCTCGTGTTGTAGAACTCGTGTCCGGATGCCTCGCGCAGCTGGAGGTCGCGGATCTTCTCTGGGAGCGATTCGGGCTGCGCGGCGGCCGTCTCGAGCACTTGCTCCTTCGTGCTCGCCAGCACTGCGTCGAGGCGGCGCAGCACGGTGAACGGCAACACCACCGACCCGTACTCGGAAGGCTTAAACGGGCCGCGAAGGGATTCGGCGATGTTCCAGATGAAGGAGACGTGGTTCACCACAGGTAGGGCACTCCTGGTCGGGTCGATGCTGACGCGCGACGAAGGATGCGCCGCTGCTGTTCATCATTCCGCACCGACGCGGGTTGGGCAGGGAAGCCATGGCACCAGAACTGGGGTCAGGCTTTCACGGTCAGGCGACTTCCTTCTGGTTTTCTAGCCGCGATGATGAGACCCGTGCCGCGCCCGACTCCCCTCCTCGCACTCCTCGCCGTCGCTGTTCCGCTCGTCCTTGTGGGATGCAGTAGCTATGGCTCGAGCTCGTACTCCTCACCCCAATCCGAGGTGAGCTGCGATGAGATGCTCGATGCACTGGTCGCCCATGAGCGCTCAGAGTCGACCGAGGATGTGAACGACGAGTATGCGTGGATGAGCGGCAACTGCGGCGCCACGTACGGAGTGCTGATCGACTACGCCTCTGCGAGACGCCAGGTAGACCGATTGGGTGTCAGAGAGTGCAGTGACCTCGCTGAGTACATCTCGCTGGATGCCATCCGACTGCTCTCCGAGGACGGGCTGTGCTCCGACAGTCTTGATGCCGCAGCAGCGTCGCCTGATGCCCCGGCGCCACAGCAGCCCGGAGGCGGAATCTCGTGGAATGAAGCCGTCGATTACGCCGGAACAACCCAGCGTGTCTGTGGGCCGCTGGCCGGCGGCGGCAACGACTACGACGACGTCTTCCTCAACCTCGGGCGCGACTATCCCGATCCTGAGCGCTTCCAGATCGTCATCTGGGACATCGGCGGTCTCGAGCCCATCGACGGAGGGAAGACGCTCTGCACCGAGGGGCTCATCACCCTCTACAACGGAGTCGCGCAGATCGAGCTCTACGACCCGAGCGTGATTGAGATCTACGGGTAGGTGCGCCGCCGAAGCAAAACCTCGAGCGTGCGTGCAGCCACGACTCATCCGATAGCCTCAAGCAACCTCCGACCGCGGGAAGCCGATCGGGTGCCCTCTGACACCGAAGCCCGCCAGCTGAAGATTCCACGATGATGATCCTGCAGAACCAGCCGAGAATCCCGGGCGATGAGCGCGCGCGCCAACAGTTCTATGGCCTCGATCCCCAGATCGAGACGTCTCTAGCCGCTTTGAAGGCGCGACTGATCGAGCTCGCTCGAGCCGTGGAACGGGCACTCGACCGGTCGGCCGCGTCGCTCAGATCCCAGTTGGACTCGGCAGAGGATGTTGCGATACGCGACGCGGTCCTCGCCCCTCTGACCGATGCGACCCACCGCGTCGCCGAGGCTCGTCGACTACTGCTCGGTCGTGATGTGGATCGCCCATTCCGGATTGTCCTGATGGGGCGGACGATGGCGGGCAAGAGCACCTTGTTTGAGTTTCTGACGGGCGGGGACGGTGCGAGCGTCGGCCGCGGAGGCCAGCGCACCACCCGTGAGTCACACATCGGGACGGTGCTCGGCCACGACATCGAGATCGTTGACACGCCCGGAGTCGGCGCGATGGATGGGGACGCGGACTATGCGGAAGCATTCAGCCAAGTGGCCGACTCAGATTTGATCCTTTGGGTCGCGACCAACGAAGCGACGCAGGAACGAACTGGCCGCGCGTTGGAGCAACTCGCCGACTACGGCAAACCGATACTTGTGGCCCTGAACTGCCTCCGGGACGTCACGGACCAGCTGGACCTGCTCGATCTGTTGGAGGAGCCGGACTTCGTCTTCGGCGGCGACACTCTCGGCAACCTGAAGCCGATTGACCGCCACCTCGCACGGGCCGGCGGCCGCTACATCTCGGCAGTGATGATTCACGCCCAAGCCGCGCTGATGTCTCAGTCCAGCGATCTGACTTCCGACGACGCGAGCGACATACGGCTAGCAAGTCGCGTCGGACACCTTCTCACCGAGATCGGTGTCCAGAAGGACCGAACTGCCGACGCTCGACGCGTAGCGAGTATCGGGGACTTCATCCGTCGGGAACTGCTGGACGCCGCAAGCACAACCGCCACGGTGACGAAGACCGTGCGCATGATGCTCGATACCGCCCGAGGAAGCCTCGACGACTTCGTGAGGCGCGCAGATCGTCGCGTCGATGACGCGCACAACGAACTCATGGCCGCGTTCTCAGTGGCGCTCTCACGTCGAGAGCGTTGGATCGAGCGGGTCGACGTCAGCCTCAGCGAGGCGAAGATCAACGCCGCGTGGGCCAGCGAGATGGGACTGCTGAAGGAAGAGATCAGTGCCGACGTCGACCATGCTGGCCGACGTCTGGAGCGAGATCTCAATCAGATCGCATTCGACGTCGCCGATGACTGGTCGCACCTCGCCGTCGGCGAGTTCCAGGAACTCGGAGGGCGGGGCGCGATCTGGGGCAATCGCCTGGTGAAGGTTGGGGGAAGATTCGCAACCGCGGTCGGTACGACCGTTCTTGGCGCGAAGATAGGCGCACTGGCGGGCACTGCTTTGGGCCCAGGCTTGGGCAACGCAATCGGGCTCGTCCTTGGCGCGATCGTCGGTCTCCTCACAGGACTGCTCGGCTTGAGCCGTGGCATCGACTGGGTCAGTGACAAGGTCTTCCGAAGCGCCGCCGACGTTCGCAAACGGCGAAGAGAGAACGTGCATGACCAGCTGTCTCCGCTCCTGGTTCAAGTCAATGAGCAGTTGGCGCAGGCAGGCGAGGTGGTCCGTGCCACGTGGCAGCGGGCAGTCGAGCAGGAGGCAGCACGACACTCGGTCCGGATTGACATGCTTGAGCAGGCCGAGCGCACCCTCCAGCACACCATGACGATGGAGCTCGAGCCCGTGCTGGCTGAAGTCGATACCGAGATCGCGCGCGATCTCCTGCGAATCATGGGCCGCGGGAGGGCGGCCTCAGCACTGATACGCGCCACTCGTTGGCGTGGTGCAGGCATCGCTGTGGAGCTCCCCGAGCCTGAGTTCAGTGAGCTGGTGCTCTTCCCGGTTCCGGAGGATGCCGAGCGTGTACTGCCCACAGCAGCATCCGCAGTGTCGTCCACCAGCGCCATCCAGCTGGTTCGGAACCTGTCGGATGGTGTGGTGACGGTCCGAGAGTGGACGGACTTGCAGGTGAGAGTCGAACTCACACATCCGCTGGCGCTCGGAGCCCAAGAAGCATGGCAGGCCTTGGCCTGGGCTCACACAGGAGTCAGATTAAGCATCAGTGAGCACATCGAAGGAGGCGCATTGTGACGAAGGTTCTCATCCATGAACTGCCAGGACAATCGGAACGTCTGCTCACACGGCTTCAAGCCGTACTGGGTGAAGCATCGGGCAGCGCGGCCACAGGGTTGCTCGCGCGCGCTACGATCCATCAAGCCGAGAAGCCGCGTATGGTTCTCACCGGCCAGTACAGCAGTGGTAAGTCGAGTCTCATTCGGGCACTGACCGATGGTGCGGTGGAGCCGCTCATCGACGCGGATATCGCCACAGGCGAAGTCACCGAATACGACTGGGACGGCGCAGTTATGCTCGTCGACACACCTGGCGTCCAATCTGGTCTCCGTAGTCACGATGAACTCGCGATGGATGCCATCGGCAACGCAGATTTCATCTTGTTCGTCGTCACGGTCAGCCTCTTCGACGATGCTTCCCGCGACTTCCTCCGTCGCTTGGCCACCGGACTTCGGTTGCATGGGCAGATGATCGTGGTCATTACACAGACGAGCAAACGCGCCGCAGAGGCGGGCGTGAGACAACAGGCCGTCCAAGATGCGCTAGGGACGGCAACCTTCAACTTGCCCATCGTCGAGGTCGACTCGGTCGATTACATGCGAAGCCTCGAGGGTGGCAGCCGCGCCGACGCGTTCAGGCAGCGGTCCCGCATCGACAGCCTGCGGGCGATGATCAACCAGGTGAGCGCTGAACGAGGCGAGCTCGCTCGGCTGCGCCAGCCGGTGCACCTGATCCGACAGCTCTGCGATGAGGCGCAAGAGCTGTTCACGCCCGATGACACGTCTCGCGCTGCCCTCGCGCTGCTTGCCGCGCAGAGCCGTGCCATCTCGCAGCGGCGCTTCATGCTCGATCAGGGCTTCGCACGCGCGGATGCCGAATTCAAGCAGGGTTGTCTCGTGGACGTCGTCGGATTCGTGGACGCCGCTTCGACGCTCCCGGACGACCAAACCGCTGCTCGCGAGATACTCGCTGGCGCAGAGGCTCGTCTCATCGAGTCTCTCGAACGTCACGCGACGGATTTCGCCGGGCGGATTAACAGGCTCACCGACTCCGAGCTCGACACGTTGTCCGAGGAGCTGCTGGATATTGGTGATAGCAATCGACTCGGCCTCCTACTCCGGCCAACGGGCGCGGTCTCGCTCGATGCTCCCGATCAAGTCCACTCCGGTGATTCAACTTCAGCTGCCCAAGCGACGGCACCGCTCGCGGTGGATTGGCAGAAGATCGGCGACCTCATCAAGCGCGGACAGGGCTGGTGGGGCGCTGGCGACGGACTGCGCGAGGCTTCAGGCTCACTCGGACACAAGCTCGTCAAGAACGTCGGCCACACGTTCGGCTACAAGTTCAAGCCATGGCAGGCGCTGAAGATCGCAGACAAGATCGGCAAAGCCGCGAAGGTCGGTGGCTTCGTCATCTCGGCCGGGACGGCAGGCTACGAAGTCTGGAAGAACGAGCGCGAAGCGCGGGCCGCACAGATCCAAGGCGAACGCCAGCGCTCCGCACTCGTCACCGAAATCATGGGTCACGCCGATAAGATCGCATCCGATGCGCGTCGTGAGCTGGCCGCCATCGTCGATCCGCCGCTCGACGAACTCCTAGATGAGATTCGCGCGGCGCAGGACGAGATCTTGAGCGCTGACAACGCCCGCACGTCGGCTGCTGACGAGCTTCGCGCGATCGCCGATGAGGCGAACCGGCTCCTATCGGGGAGCTATGCAGATGAAGTCGCCTAATCCGCTCCATGGTGGCCACACCAAGGCATCTCCGAACCCGCACTCCTTCACGAGCGGCACGCAGAAGGCGATCTTCCGACTCGCGCGTGGCACGTGTTACTTCCCGGGCTGCTCGCGCGAGATCCTTACGTACGAGAGCGCCGAGCCACTCGTCGATGTGCAGATCGCACACATCGCTGCTGCGGAGCCTGGTGGACCGCGTTACGACTCGTCAAAGACTGATGAAGAGCGTCGATCGATCGACAATCTCATCCTGCTATGCCAGGCGCACCACAACCTAGTCGACAAGGTTCGGCCCGGAGATTTTTCTGTGGACGAATTACGACGATGGAAGTCTGACAGTGAGGATCCCGGGCTGCGGTCTGCGCTTCTGGATGCCTCCGTCAATGACACCAATCTGGAGCAGATCCTGATGGCGATTGCCTCTGCCGTATCGCCCACTCGCAACGCGATCGTCGAGTTGTCTGCGGCGGTTCTCAGCGGCAACCAAGCTCTCACGGCGCCTGTTCAGGGCTTCGCGGAAGTCTTTGGCCCGAGCATCGAACTCAACGATTGGGGGCTAGCGCTCGTAATCTCCGTGCGGAACAAGGGACTACTCGACATCGTGGTTGAGTCGGTCGCCCTCCATTGGTCGCTCGACGGAGTAGGTTCACCCGCGATCTTCTATCCGCCCGTGAACGCCCGCGCAGACCGCCTACCGCACCGCGTCGAGGATGGAGAAGCAGGCCACTGGCCGATCGCGGCTGCGAATATTCGCGGCAACGTGCAGGCTTTGCAGAACGCGACGAGCATCGTCAGCGTCACGGCCATGGTGACGCTCTCATCCGGTGAACAGTTCGAGAGCCCGTCGATGCTGTTCGATGATCTCGTTCGCGCCGGATTCGGTATCTCGCAGCATCCGCCAGCTTAGGCTCGGTCTCTGTGGGCGCGTTTCTGCGTCTTGCGCGTCCCGCAAGTATCGAACCATTCCATCTTCCTTGGGCGAGAGAACGGTAGAGCATCAGCACAGTGAACGCGATGTAGTCCTCGCCAGCACTCCGTTCGGCTGGTCGGCGAACTTCGCGACTCGGTACTTGTATGGCTGCCCGCACAGGTCCGGCGCGACGCTCACGTTCGCGAGCGACTTCGCTGACAGGAGGTCGACGACCTTCGCGTCGGGCAGCTCGTACTGCGGCCTTGCGACTTATCGACGTTCGAGCGTAGGCACTGACCTAGACTGTAGCGCCTGAGCAAAAGCGAATTCGACGTCTTGCTCCGCAACGCGACGGGCCTCTTTCGCCCGGGCTTGGGCAAGTGCAGCATCCGCTCGCTGGACCGTGGACACCGATCCGTTCACGGCGGTCGTTCGCTCGTCGTTCTGGATATCGAACCGATCGCGATATGCGGCAACGGTTGACGCACACCGCCGCCATGCAGCAGCACCCATACCGCGCGGCTGGACTCCTAGGGCTCGTATCCACGGTTCGCGATCCGTCAGCGCACGGTCGAGTCGCGCATCGGCGTGACGTTCGATGAGTGTCGCGCGCTCGTCGAGGGCACGCCGAGACTCCGCGTCGATCGGGCCGACCGCACTCGGGATCAGACCCGCGATCAAGCGCGGGTCGCGATGTCCTCGCGCACCAACGGCAGCTCGCGTTACACGTGCTCGCAACACGGACGCGATGTCAGCGGCATCCTCGAAGCCACGCGTGGCGACCAGCCTCGGGAGCAGCGCCTCCACGTCGACGTGGTACGCCTCCGCTCGACGCAACTCCCCGCAGAGTGGCCCGAACGCATCCGAACCGATGACGGCATCCGCCTGCTCAGCGGTGAGTCCGCTCCCCCGAACGAGCCGCGTCCACCGGCCTCGTTGCGCGGCGGCTGCGATGGTCTCGTACTCGGCGGCGAGCTGCGCGATCGATCCCCACGAGTCCTGTTCGGCGGTGATCGTCTCGTGTGCCGAGAGTTCGGCGCCGACGTGTGCGAGCACGCCGACGAGCACCGACCGGGCGTCAATGTCGGCGCAGTCACGCGGGCGAAGGCCGGCGTGCGCGACATCCGGAGTATCGAGCGCGACGTAGGCCGTGTTCGCGGCGCGGCCGCGGGTCATGGCGACGTAGAGGTTCTCGCGGGTCATGCCGCGGGCGATGACGACGTGCGCGGTGTCGGTCGTGAGGCCCTGTGCGCGGTGCGCCGTGACCGCGTATCCGAGCTCGACGTGTTCGGCGACGTACGCGGCCGGCAGCACGACCCCAGTGCCATGGCTGGCTCCCGCGTGGCGGGCTTCGATGGCGCCGTCGCGGCGGATCGCGGTCACCGTCCACCGGTCGCCGTTGCGCACCCAGCCGCGCCCGGCGTGCAGGGTGCGGTCGTTGCGGCGGGTGAGGATCGTGTCGCCCACACCCGCTCTGGCACCGTCGTGCAGCCCGACCTCGCGCCCAGGGTCGACGCGTCCGTCGAGGATCGCATCGTTGCGGGCTCGCTCGTTCAGCGCGGCGACACCGTCGTTCGAATCGCTGATCAGCACGCTCACCCGACCGGCACGCGCGTCGTCGCGCCACGCGCGGTACGCGGCATCCGCCATCTGTTCACTGTCACCCTCACGCAAGCGATCGTGCGCGAGATAGGCATCGATGGATGTCTCGTGCCCGTGCCTGAGCGCGAGCGACGCGGTCTTCTCCCAGTCGTGGGCGAAGCGGTGCACGTCGGTCAGCTCGGGGGTGTCGGCGCGATCGTGCGCGAGCATCGCGAACGCGCCGCCCGCGTCGACGGACTGGAGCTGCGCCCAGTCCCCCACGAGCAGCACCTTCGCGCCGGCTCGCGCGGCGAGGTTCGTCACGCGGTCGAGGGCGAGGGTGCCGGCGAGGGATGCCTCGTCGACGATCACGAGCTGGCCGCGGGTGAACCTCGTGCGGCGGACGAGGTGGTTCTGCCACCACTTCGCGAGGTTCTCGGTGCGAATGCCGAGGTCTTCGGCGAGCACGTGCGCGGCTGCGGCGGAGGGTGCGAGGCCGATCACGCTGCCGCGGCCGTGGACGGCTTCCCAGGTCTGGCGGAGCGCGCCCATGACGGTGGTCTTGCCGGCGCCGGCCGGGCCGACGAGGAGGTCGACGACGCGGCCCGATGAGCCGATCGCGGTGAGTGCTGCGTGCTGCGCCTCTGTGAGGGTGCCGCCGCGGCGCAGGCGCTTTGTCGCGAGACTGCGGAGCAGGTTTGCCGGGATGGTCGGGCCCGAGACATCCGCTGCTCTGGCCTGGAGTCGTGCCTCGGCGGCGAGCAGCGCCTCGGACGTGTACACCGCGCTGTGCTTCGGGCGGAAGACGCTGCTGCCGTCGTCGCGTCGGAACGCAGCGGGCGTGGTCGCGAGCTCGGGCGGGGTGATGCGCAGCGAGGCGTGCTCGGCAGCTTCGACGACCTGGCTGATGGCGGAGAGCCGGTCGTCGGGTGTTGCGAAGCGGACGTGCATGGTCTGGCGGGCGGCTTCGGCGGCGAGGTTCCAGTGGCGCCAGGTTGCACGCTTCTCGGCGACGGTTGCGAGCACGCGCTGGGCGAGTTTTTCGACCACGTCGCCGGGGAGGTCGACGCCGTGCACGAGAGCCTGGCTGCCCGGTGCGGCAACGACGTTCGTCGCCCAGTGCGTTGCATCGGTGCCGAGGACGCTCGTCGCGCGTGCACGCCACCCCGCGGTGAGCTCGGCGAGTGAACGCACCTGCTTGGGCGGGCGCGTTGCGAGGGTCGCTTGCGCGCGGAACTTCATGATCACGGCTCTGGTCGGCCGACGCCCGTGCATGGCGACGTACGCTGTGATGAGCTGGTCGGTCGCCTCGTCGATGCGGCGGGCGCGGGTCGAGAACTCGGCGACGAGCGATTCAGGAACCGAGCGGATGCTCCAGGCGGGGTTGCGGTCGCGGCCTTGTGCACGCTGGTCCCATTCGACGCCGAGTGCACGCGTGAGCTCATCGGCGAAGAGCGCCCCGTGTAGCTCGGACAGCGCAACCACCGCACTGTGCAACGGGCGCCCGTCGAGGGAGCGCCACCTGCCATCGAGCACGGCCTGCACCTTGTTGCTCACCACGACGTGCGTGTGCAGGTGCGGGTCGCCGGCACGACTGTCGAAGTGGTCGAACGCGGTCGCGATCAGCCCGTGCACCTCGACCTGCGCAACGGCGCCGCCGCCCGCATTGCCGACCGCGATGCCCATGCGCGTTGCAGCGACCTCGCGCTCCATGAATGCGACGACCTGCTCGACCGCGGCGTGGTGCGCACGCACGATCGTCTGCTGCGTGCGCCCATCGGAAACGCCCCACAGGATGCTCGCGGACTTCGGCACCGAGAAGGTGAAGTCGTATCCGGCGACCGCACGTCGATGCGAGTCAACGTTCTGCTCGTAGTGCGGGTAGGCACGGCCGAGCGGTTCACCCGTGACCGGATCGCGGCCATGGCCGAGGAGGAGCTGCAACTGCGCTTCGGTGACCTCCTCGCCCGCAGTGATCGTGTCGACGCTGATGCCGAGGCCCCGGAGGCCAGCGCCCATCCACCGGCCCGGCGGGGTGCCCTTCGCCTCGTAGTACCGGGTGAGCGGCGTCGCAAGCGAGCGGACGCCATCACCGGCGACAACCGTGCGAAGGAGGTATCGGTACCCGTCGCCTGCGCTCATCACCCGCATCGACACCGTCACCCGCGCCACCTCCCCCTACGGGATCAAGGTGTGCGCCCTCGATCTGCAAGAGGCGTGGCATCTCGTGATGGGTGGCTCAGGGCTGCTCTCACTCGGGGCCGGAACGACCGTCGAGTGCGTTACGGCAAGCGAACCCGATCGAACTCCTGCTTCAAACGAGGCCGTCGCTTGTGCACCAGGCGGAGGTCGGCGATGAACTCGTCGACGCCGGCGGCGTGCTCGGTGCCGTTCGCGAGCTTCCGGAGGTGCGCCAGGCGGACGGCCGCGGAGCGGTAGCGGCGCGCGTCCGCGTCCTGCAGTTCGGCTTCGATGAGCCGGCGGTGCACCGGCAGCGTCGCCACCCAGTCGATGCGCTCGTAGGCATCGGCGACAGACATCCACAACCGATCGCTCTCCACGTCGAGTTCATGCGCGAGATCCCACGCGCGCTGCGGGTCGTGCAGCGTGTGCAGCGCGAAAGACACCGCGCCGCTCGGATTCGTCGCGAGCTTCGACATGATGTCGGGCTCGATCGATGGCCAGTCCGCCCCGACAGCGGAATACAGGTTCGCGGCCGTCTCGCCGTTCGGCCAGCGGTCGAAGACGTAGCGTCGAGCCTCGATCAGCTCGGTCGGCCGATGCTCGCCTAGCAGCTTGCACCAGTACCGAGCGGCCTGAACCGATTGGTGTCCGAGATCGAAGTCCGTGGCCTGCTTCGCCCAATCGATCGCGAGGTCGATCTCGCCGATCTCGGCGAGCGCCTCGGCGGTCTGCTCGAGCCAGGCTGCGACACGACGGTCCCGGGCGTGCGTGCGGATGATCGCCTCGACGTCGCGGTCGAGCACCGCGAGGCGCCGGTCGTTCCACTCGAGCACCCAGCGCTCGTGGCTATGGGGGTCGCGCCAGTCATCGAGGCTCTTCGCCGGAATGGATGTCCGAACCTCCTCGAGTCGCTCGCGATACGCCTTCAGGCCACGCTCGCCGAGCGCCGGCGCGTAGGCGACCGGATCGAGTTCGAAGTAGTCGACGTCGCCGTCGAGTTGAAATGCGAACATCCACTTCACGAGCTTCGCCGGCGGAACGGATGCCGCAGCAGCGAGTCGCGGGTGGAGGTCGAGCAGGCGCCGGCACGCGTCGCCGATGATGCCGCTCGAGTCGTCAGCGCGCGCGATGACCTTGAGCGAACTCGCGAGCGCCTTGTGGGTCACGGCGTACGCATCGGCTGCGTCGGCAGTGGCCAGGTGCGATTCGAGGATGTCGATCGCCTCATGCATGTCGCGTCCGTGCGCATTCGCCGCGCTCCACCGGTACAGATCGCCGCGGGTGCGGATGAGGGGCAGCACTGCGTCGGCGAGTTCGGGCACCTCCCCATCTTCGCTGATCCCAATGATCGGACGCGCGCTGACCCGTTCCAGGGAGCACGTGCACACCTACTGTGTGATGAACCACGCGATCGCAGGCTGGCCGTCGCCGTCCGGACACCACGGGTGCTCCGTTTCGGCAGCAGTCTGACGCGCAGTACCAACGGTGCCGCACCGGGTGCGGCACCGCTCGTTGCGGCGAGAGCCGGGAGTCACCGGCTGCCAGCACGGCTCGCGCCGTCGATGCGGGCGATGACCTGTGCGAGCCAGGCTCGCGCTGATTCGAGGTCGGGAAGCACGAGGGTGCTCGCCTCCACCAAGGTTTCATCGCGCGCGTCCTCGTATGCGGTCTCCCATCCATCCATGGAGCGCAGCGGAACAGGCGGCCAAGCTTGTTGCCGCCGCCAGTCGAACGTTCGCACGCACAGTTGGCGCAGGGCCTCCAGGTCGGGTTCCGCTGTCCAGAGCAACTGGAGGTCGACCAGATCGTGGGCCCGCGTGTATACGGGGTCGGTCACCGCGTGGATCTTCTGCGCGATCTGGTACTCGAGCTCGACGAGTTCGACCGGCTCCAGCGATCCGAACCCGAAGCGTTCACCGAACTGCACGAGTGCGCCGTCGATGGCCTTCAGCGTGTGAGCGTTCGAATCGATCTCGGGGTCGGAGACCTCCACATCGAGCGCTCCCCACGCCTTGCCGAGGAACGAGAGCGATACCCGGTACGGGTGCATCACGTACTCGGGCCGCGCGAGACCAGGATCATGACGGCGTACCGCGCGAACCGACGCTGAGAACGCGACACGAGCGCCGGCCGCCGGATTCCGCGCCCGCTCGCCTTTCGACGGCGGCACAGAGCCCCATCCCGCCGCGAGGCTCTCTCGGAAGGATCGTTCGAACTCCTCGCCGCGAACCCGGGTGGAGACATCCAGATCGGATGTCGCGCGCGTACCGCGTTCCCCGAAGCGGAGCTTGACGCCCATGCCGCCCTTGATCGCGACCGCGTCGGGCAGCATCTGCGAGACGATCAGGGTGCAGAGCATCAGGCGTGCACGCGTGATGGGGATCCCGAGCTCGGCGGCGACCTCTGCGAGCCGGTCGTTCAGCTGCGTCACGTTCAGCGGTGGCGTTTCGGTCATGGCGCGACTGACTTCAGCTCAGCGCCTTCACGAACGTCGAGCAGCTGCAGCCGTTCCGCGTCGTCGACGAGGGCGGTCCATCGTTCGCGGGGCATCTGCGGCCGCACGTCGTACAGGGCGCGCGCGACGGTCGTCGCCGCGATGCCATCGATCTGCGTGAGGTCGTCGTCACTGACATCCGATCGGGGCTCCAAGCTCATCCACTCCGGAAGCGTTCGGCGCACGCGTCGGCGAGTGCCGACTCGGATCGCTCGTGGATTGAACTGCCCGAGCTCGAGCAGGGTGAAGACCGCGTCGCGATGCAGGAACGCGCCGTCGCCCGCGAGGGCAACAGCGACGGCCGGCTCGGTGAATCGCGACGACGGCACCTCACGGTGCGTATAGACGCCATGCCCGTACGCGCGCAGCACGCCCCGCGAGGCGAGCTTGCGCACCTCTACGGCTGGCACGCCGGCGTCCTCGGCCTCTGCGACGGTCACGACCCCGTGATACGCAGCGGCGATCTCCCAGAGCTCGTGTCGGTACCCCATCAGCCCTCCTCGTGCCAAAAGAGTACCAAAATCGGTACGGTATTGACAGCAGGCGGCCGAACTCATTGTGCAGCGCGCTTTGCGTTGATGTCAACGATCCCGCCGCTCATCCCCGATCGTTGAAGAGCACCAAGCACCTGGGAGGTATCAGGTGCTTGAACGGCACGCTTCGCGTAGTACTGCTCCGTCACGCGGGATCGCTTGTGGCCGGCGAAGCGCGCCGCACCTTCGATGCCCAGCGCATCGGCGACTGCGGTTACGGCCGACTTCCGGAGCGCGTGCGGCACGAGTTCCTCGTCGAGGCCGGCCCACTCCCGCACGCGCCGCAGCGCTCGATGGATGTCCTGAGTGCCGTTGGGTGACCCAGTCCGCGTGTGGAAGACGAACTCATTGCCATCGCTCGACAGCTTGCGACGACGAAGCATCGGCACCAGTTCAGCGGGCACGAGGATCCGGCGCCACCCCGACTCCGACTTGAGATAGTCCTCGTAGTGCTTGGACTGGCCCTTCGTGTCCACAACCTTGCCCGCGATCGTGATGCTCGGCGGCTCCGACTCGAGGTCGACGAACTGCCACTTGAGACCGACTGCTTCGCTCACGCGGGCACCGGTCGCGAGGATGAGGTCGACCACATCGCCGAGCAGATCCGACGGTCGCGGCCCCATCCGGTCCTCACGGTTCTGGTAGTCGCGGATGATCGATCGGAAGGCCTCAAGTTGCATGGCGTCGGGCGCGTAGATCAGCTTCGGTCGCCGCTTCGCGCTCTTGACCTCGCGGGCGGGGTTGGCGACCATGAGGTCGTTCATGACGGCGTACGAGCAGATCTGGCTGATCAGCGCTTTGCACGTGTCAGCCTGACGCGGTGTATCCCGATGGATCGTCTTGTAGACCCGCAGAATCGTGGTCGCCTTGATCTCCCGCAGCGCGAGCGATCCCATCAGGGGCGCGATCTTCTTCTGAATGAGCCGGTTGTTCTCGTGCCGAGTCGTATCGCGTTGGTCGCCGGTGAACGCCACGTGTTCCATGTACTCCTGGGCGAGTTCGATGAACAGCGAGTCTGGCGTCAGACCGCCACCGTGCGCATGCACCGCCTCGTACGCGTCTCCGACGCGGTCGATGAGCGTCCTGCGCGCTCGAGCCCTGGAAGCGGCGACAGTTCGGAGCTTGCCGTAGCTCCCGTCGGTGCGGCGGAAGATGACGGTGCCGCGAACGCGGCCGTCGGGCAGGTCGTGATAGGTGATCTCTCCGTGCGATCCGGGTTCGATTCTGCTGCGTGGCATGGTCTTCGTCCTCTGTCTGCGAAGAGCAGGAGTCCATCGCCGCGTTCACCGTCGGTCCGTTCGGGCCTGCAGCCAGGCCTGAACGTTCTCGCGACTGAAGCGCAGGTGCTTGCCGAGCTTGGTGGCCTTCGGGCCGGTGCCTTCGAGACGCCAGTGGTAGATGGTCTCTTTCGACAGCTGCAGGTATTGCGCCAGTTCGTCGACGCTCAGGTAGTCCCCGAGTTCGTCGACGAAGCGGGATGCCGGGACGGTGGAATGCGTTGATGTGCTCATACTCGTGAGGAGTGCGCATCAAGCCGGAGTGCCTGCTGTCTGAGGGCTTCGCATGTGGATGTCTGTGGACCCCGTCTCCGAAATCGAAAACAGACCCAAAACAGCCACTTCGGCCCAATCCAGGCCATTCAAAACGAAAAAACCCCTGACGAATCTTGCGATTCATCAGGGGTTCTTGGTGGATCTGAGGGGACTCGAACCCCTGACCCCCTGCATGCCATGCAGGTGCGCTACCAGCTGCGCCACAGACCCGTTCTGCCTCGCTTGAGGCAACGAATTGAGCTTACACCAGCCTCGCGCCCGGAACGAAATCGAGGGATGCTCGGCTGGATGCTCCACCCGTCAGCCGGCCAGGAGCGGCTCCAACGGCACGGCCGGGCAGTCGAGCCAGAGGCGCTCGAGCCCGTAGTACATGCGGTCTTCGGGGTGGAAGACGTGCACGACGAGGTCGCCGAAATCGAGGAGGATCCATCGGCCGGACGAGTGGCCCTCGCGGCGGAGGGTCTTGCTGCCGGCCTCTCGGAGGACGTCTTCGATCTCATCGGCGATCGCGATGACGTTGCGCTCGGAGGTTCCCGTCACGAGGAGGAAGACGTCGGCGAACGGCAGGGGCCCGGAGACGTCGAGTGCGACGAGATCGTCGCCGCCCTTCGCGTCGGCGGCACGCGCCGCGACGGCGAGCGAATCGAGGGCGTGGTCGGATGCGGTCATACGCTCGTTTCCGGTCTGGAATGGATGGCTTGGAGGGAGGCTCGCTCAGAAGAGCCCGGTGAGTGCGCCGATCACCAGCGTGGCGACGACGCCGAGCGCGAGCACGCCCGCGGTGACCGCGAGCACGAGCGGCACGTTCATGCCCTCCTTCGAGGGCGGCGTCATGACCGCCTTCGCGGCGCTCTGCGTGCTGATGGCACGGGTCGCCGACACCGGCGCGCCGGCGGTGGCCCCGTCTTCGACCTGGTCGAAGAGCCGGTCGACGTCTGAGGAGTCGATCTGGCTGGGGTGGACGCCCGTTGCCCCGAAGCTGCGCGGCAGGTCGATCGACCCGGTGACGATGATCTCGCCGTTGTCGGCGAGCGGAGCCGGGATGCCGGCATGATCGGGCAGCGTCGGCAGGATGAGGGCGTTCGTGGTCGTCGGGACGCCTCGACCGACCCCGCCGCGCGAGAGCATCTGGTCGTACGGCTGCGGCTCGACCGGTGCATCGAGCTGGGATGTCCAGTGGCCGACCGGCTTCGAGGCCGCAGCAGGCTGCTCGGCGACGGATGCCGCGGACTCCTGATGCTGGATGGGCTGACGTGGCGCGGGGGCGGGTGCCGAGGCCGCGACCGACGGCGCGGCAGCTGCGGGCGACGCGGGTGCGGAGGGCACCGGAGCGGGCGACGACGCAGCGGGTGCGCGCGGCGCCTCCATCGCGGTCGCGCCGGCGATCTCGTCGTCGACGTCGTCGAGATCGTCGATGTCGGCGTCGGTCGCCGCGGAACCGAGCATCGCGCGGAGTTCGCGGCGGGTCAGCGTGCGTTCGGGCGTCGAGGCCACGGGCGCCTGGTCGGCCGGACCCGGCGAGGGCTGTGCGGGCGCCGCGGGAGCCGGTGCCGCCGAGACGGGCGGCACGGGCGCGGGTCGTACCGGGACGGCCGGAGCCGGGGCGAAACTGCTCGCCGGCGTGGCCGAGACGGGAGGCAAGGGCGCCGCCGTGGGATACGGGGTCGGCTGCTGCCCGTAGGGAGCGGACGGCTGCGGAGCGCGCGCGGCACCGTTGGCGGTGCTGCCGGTCGCGGGAGCCGAATAGGCCGGCACGGGTGCGGGCTGCGGGGTCGAGCGCGGCGCGGCGGGCGGCAGCGGGGTCGCACCGGTCGGCGCGGGATTCGGGGTCGGCGAAGCTGCCTGCTCCTGCAGGCGTTCGCGCTCGCGCATCTCGCGGCGCGTCAGCTGTGGTTCCTGCGACGACGTCATTCGACACTCCGATAGAGGTGGTGCTTCGAGATGTACTGGACGACCCCATCGGGGACCAAGTACCACACCGGGAAGCCCCGGCGCACCCTGTCTCGGCAATCGGTCGATGAGATCGCCAATGCCGGGACCTCCAACAAGCTTACGTCCTGCTCCGGCAAACCGTGAATGGAGAGGTCATGTCCCGGTCGACTCACAGCCACGAAGTGCGCGAGCTCCCAGAGCTCGGCGACATCCTTCCAACTGAGGATCTGCGCGATCGCGTCTGCGCCGGTGATGAAGAAGAGGTCGGCATCGGCGCGTTCCCGCCGCAGATCGCGGAGCGTGTCGATCGTGAACGTCGGTTTGGCACGGTCGACGTCGACGCGGCTGACCGTGAACCGCGGGTTCGACGCCGTCGCGATGACGGTCATCAGGTAGCGATGCTCGGCCTCGGTGACGTTCGACTTGTAGCTCGGCTGCCCGGTCGGCACGAACACGACCTCGTCGAGGTCGAGCGACTGCGCGACCTCGCTCGCGGCGACGAGGTGACCATGGTGGATCGGATCGAACGTTCCGCCCATGACGCCGACCCTGGGTCGACGTGCCTCACCGAGGGTCACGGCGTCGGACCGGCTCAGTGGCCGCCGTGCTCGCCGTGATCGGCCCCGTGGCGGGCGGCGAACGCCTCGGCCTTGGCCCGGTGACGGTTGGCGACGTCGCGGTAGGACGCGGTGACGAACGCGAGCACCGCGAAGATGCAGAGGGTGATGAGGCCGTAGACCCACGAGTCGATGGGGAGCTCGCGCGCGTTCACCGACTCGGATGCCAGGATGCCGGTCAGGACCGTGCTGGAGAGGCTCATTCGCCGATTCCTTTCGAAGACTTCAGTGGTGCTCGGGACAGTCTAGCGATCTCAGGCGCGCACGTGACCGGCGCCGCGCACGATCCACTTCGTGCTCGTGAGCTCGGGCAGCCCCATGGGGCCGCGGGCGTGCAGCTTCTGCGTCGAGATGCCGACCTCGGCGCCGAACCCGAACTCCGCGCCGTCGGTGAAGCGGGTGGAGGCGTTGACCATGACGGCGGCCGAATCGACCTCGTTGAGGAACCGCTCGGCATTGGCCAGATCGTTCGTGACGATCGATTCGGTGTGCCTCGTCGAGAACCGGCGGATGTGCGCCAGTGCGTCGTCGATGGAATCGACGACGGCGACCGAGAGGTCGAGGCTCATGTGCTCGGTCGCGAAGTCCTCGTCGGTGACGGGAAGCGCGTCGGGCCTGATGGCCCGGACCCGGTCGTCGGCGTGGATGACGACTCCGGACGCCTCGAGCCGGTCGAGCACCGCGGGCAGGACGCGGTCGACGGCGTCGCGGTGCACGAGCAGCGTCTCGAGCGCGTTGCAGACGCTCGGCCGCTGCACCTTCGCGTTGTGCACGAGGTCGACGGCCCACTGCTCGGGTGCGCTGGCGTCGAGGAACATGTGCACGACGCCGGCGCCGGTCTCGATGACGGGCACGCGGGCCTCGTCGACGACGGCGCGGATGAGGCCAGCGCTCCCACGGGGGATGAGCACGTCGACGTAGTCGCGCGCCTGCATCAGGTGCCGGGCGCCGGCGCGACCGTAGTCGTCGACCGTCTGCACGGCACCGGCCGGGAGGCCCACGGCGTCGAGTGCGCCGCGGAGCACCTCGACGAGCACGCCGTTCGTGTGCTCGGCCGCGGTTCCGCCGCGGAGCACCACCGCGTTGCCGCTCTTCAGGGCGAGGACGGCGATGTCGACGGTGACGTTCGGGCGGGCCTCGTAGATGGCTCCGACGACCCCGAGCGGAACCCGGATCTGATCGATGCGCACGCCGCTCGGCAGGGTGCGACCCGTGAGGGTCTCCCCCACGGGGTCGGTCAGCGAGATGACGTCGAGGACGGCGTCGGCGAGAGCGTCGATGCGGCGTTCGTCGAGGGTGAGACGGTCGAGGAGCCCGTCGGTCAGCCCGTTGTCCCGACCCGCGTCGAGGTCGAGTCGATTCGCCGCGATGATCTCGGCGGCGCCGGCGCGCAGGTCGCCCGCGATGCGCTCGAGCGCCGCATCCTTCTCGGCGGTCGTGGCACGCGCGAGACGGTGCGACGCCTCTTTCGCGGCGGCGAGACGAGCGTCGAGGACGGCGGGATCGAGGTCGGGTTGCTCCATGGCCTCAGCCTAGGCGAGCGGCGCCTCGGCGAGGCTCGTGTGACGTCTCGGGGCGGGGTCGAACCAGGTGCCGACCGCGGCGCCGCCCAGCGCGTCGGCGACGAGCGGGGTCGCGGTGATCAGCACGGCTGCACCGGCCGATGCGGCGATGCGCGCCGCCGAGACCTTCGTCTCCGCTCCCCCGGTGCCGACGCCGGCGCGACCCGCGGAACCGATCTCGACGCCGTCGAGCTCGTCGCCGAACGGGACGTGCGCGATCCGCTCGGCGCCGTCGAGGTGCGGCGGCCGCGTGTAGAGCGCGTCGACGTCGGAGAGCAGCACCAGCAGGTCGGCGCCGATCAGTTCGGCGACGAGCGCCGCGAGCCGGTCGTTGTCGCCGAACCGGATCTCGTGCGTGGCGACCGTGTCGTTCTCATTGACGATCGGGAGGATGCGCAGGGCGAGCAGGCGGTCGACGGCACGCTGCGCGTTCGAACGAGGCGTCGCGTTCTCGAGGTCGCCCGCGGTGAGCAGCACCTGGCCCGCGATGACGCCGTACCGGTCGAGGGCGTCCTGGTAGCGCACCATCAGCAGGTTCTGACCGACGGATGCCGCGGCCTGCTGCGTGGCGAGGTCGTCGGGGCGCTGGTCGAGCCGCAGGTACGGCATGCCGGTGGCGATGGCGCCGGAGGAGACGAGCACGACCTCGACGCCGCGAGCGTGCGCCGACGCGAGGGCGTCGACGAGGGGGCCGATCTGCGCGGTGTTCTCACCGCTGATCGAGGACGACCCGACCTTCACGACGATGCGCTTCGCGGCGACGATGTCGCCGCGGTCGCGCACGGTCATCGGTCGCCCTCGGCCTCCGCCGGCGCGGCGGCCGGGGACGGCTCCGCGTCGGGTTCGTCGTCGGCCCACATGCCGGCTTCGCGCTCGCGGTCGAGCTCGGCGCGGGCCTCCGCCTTGGCGTCCATGCGCTCGTGGTACTCGCTGCGGCGTTCGGCGCGCGTCTGCCGACGGTTCTCGTCGAGTCGCACGTCGGTGCCGCGCGGCGCCGTGATGAGTTCGGCCGTCGAGGTGAGCGTCGGCTCCCAGTCGAAGACGACGCCGGTGCCGGAGCCGATGACGACGGTGGAGCCGGCGACGGCTCCGGCACGGACGAGCGCATCCTCGACGCCGAGCCGTGCCAGGCGGTCGGCGAGGAATCCCACGGCCTCATCGTTGGCGAAGTCGGTCTGCTGCACCCAGCGCTCGGGCTTGCCGCCCAGGATGCGGTAGATGGTGCCGTAGCTGCCGCCCTCGGCCTTGACGACGTAGTCGGCCTCGTTGACCGCCTTCGGGCGGATCACGAGGCGAGGGCCGGCCTCGACGAGCGCAGCCGCGGCGGCCTTGCGCTCCTCGTCGACGAGCGAGCCCAGCGCGAAGCCGAGCTGGCGGAGGCCCTCGTGGCTGACCGTGGAGATCTCGAACACTCGGAACCCGCGCGCCTCGAGGTCGGGCTTGACGAGCTCGGCGAGGTCGCGGGCCTCGGGCACGTCGATCTTGTTGAGCGCGACGAGCTGAGGACGCTCGAGGAGCGGGGTCTGCCCTTCGGGCACGGGGTACGCGGCGAGCTCGGCGAGGATGACGTCGAGATCGCTCAGCGGATCGCGGCCGGGTTCGAGCGTCGCGCAGTCGAGCACGTGCAGCAGTGCCGAGCAGCGCTCGACGTGGCGCAGGAACTCGAGGCCGAGCCCCTTGCCCTCGCTCGCGCCCTCGATGAGTCCGGGCACGTCGGCCACTGTGAACCGGTGGTCGCCCGCCTCGACGACGCCGAGGTTCGGATGCAGCGTGGTGAACGGGTAGTCGGCGATCTTCGGCCGCGCCGCGGACATGGCGGCGATGAGGCTCGACTTGCCGGCGGACGGGTAGCCCACGAGCGCGACATCCGCGATGGATTTGAGCTCGAGCTTGACCTCGCCCTCGTAGCCGAGCGTGCCGAGCAGTGCGAAACCGGGTGCCTTGCGCTTGGTCGACGCGAGCGCCGCGTTGCCGAGACCGCCCTGGCCGCCCGGCGCGATGACGTAGCGCATGCCGGGCTCGGTGAGGTCGATGAGCTCGGTGCCGTCTGCTTCCTTGACGACGGTGCCGACGGGCACCGGGAGCTCGAGCGGCTCGCCGGCGGCGCCGGAGCGGTTGTCGCCCATGCCGGGCTGGCCGTTGCCGGAGCTCCGGTGGGGCCGACCGTGGTACGCGAGCAGGGTGGTCACCTGGGGGTCGGCGACGAGCACGATGTCGCCGCCGCTGCCGCCGTTGCCGCCGTCGGGGCCCGCGAGCGGCTTGAACTTCTCTCGGCGCACCGAGACGCACCCGTTGCCCCCGTGCCCGGCGCGCACGAACAGCGTCACCTCGTCGACGAAGCTGACCATGCGCCCTGCCCTTCTGCTGTTGAAACACGTGAGGGCGAGCCGAAGCCCGCCCTCACGAAACCTGTCGGTCGGCTATTCGCCGGCCGCCACGATGTTGACCACCTTGCGGCCGCCCTTGGTGCCGAACTGCACCGAGCCGGCCTCGAGCGCGAACAGCGTGTCGTCGCCACCGCGACCGACACCCGCACCCGGGTGGAAGTGGGTGCCGCGCTGGCGGACGATGATCTCGCCCGCGCTGACGACCTGGCCGCCGAAGCGCTTCACGCCGAGGCGCTGGGCGTTCGAGTCACGACCGTTGCGAGTGGAGCTCGCTCCCTTTTTGTGTGCCATGTCTGATTCTCCTTGCGAGCCGCTGCTGCTACTTGATGCCGGTGACCTTGACGCGCGTGAGCTCCTGACGGTGGCCCTGGCGCTTCTTGTAGCCGGTCTTGTTCTTGAACTTCTGGATCACGATCTTGGGACCGCGGAGGTCGTTGAGGACCTCGGCCGTGACCGTGACCTTCGCGAGCGACTTGGCGTCGGAGGTGATGTTCTCGCCGTCGACGAGGAGGACCGGGACCAGCTGGACGTTGCCGTCCTTGTCGGCCTTGATGCGGTCCATCGTCACGATGGTGCCGACTTCGACCTTCTCCTGCCGACCGCCGGCGCGCACTACTGCGTAAACCACTACTCGTACCTATCTCTGGGGAACCACGGGGGTTCCGACTGTCTGATGGGGTGTCACTGCGCGGGACCCCAGCGGGAAGGAGGGTCGTCACTGCCAGAAAACGATGGTGCAGGCCGATCTCCGCGGGAGGAGCCTGCAGTGGGCACACCGGGATAAGCGGCGGCACCAACGGTCGAGTTTACCGGATCCACCTGAGTGGGTCAAACGCAGGCCGTCGGCGCGTCGCGGAACGCGCGTCGTAGGATCGCATGATGACCGTGCTCATCGACACGCCGCTCTGGCCGAAGCACGGCACCGTGTGGGCGCACCTGGTGAGCGACGCGTCGATCTCCGAACTCCGCGAGTTCGCCGACCGAGCGGGATTGCCCCGCCGGGCGTTCGATCTCGACCACTACGACGTTCCGGTCGAGCGCTACGACGACCTGGTCTCCGCGGGCGCGGTGCCGGTCTCGCCGCGCGAGCTCGTGGGCCGTCTCGCCGCCAGCGGCCTGCGCGTCACGCCTCGGGAGCGGCGCGAACGCAGGAGGGTCTCGCCGGACTGAGTCCGGCGAGACCCTGCACCGCGGTTCAGTCGGCGGATGCCTCGTGGTCGACCGCGTCGTCCTGTGCACCGCGCGTGATGACGGGTGCACCGCCCGCGGGCGAGAGCGCCGCGGTCGACACCCGGCGGCTGCGCGAACGCCCCTCGCCGGCCTTCTTCGGCGCCGGGAGCGCGTCGAGGACCGAATCGAGCAGTTCCGCCGTGGCGGGGTTCTCGGCACGCGTGCGCGGCGCCGCCGCGATCGGGAGGTCGAGGATCGCGGCGACCTCGGGCCGCGACTGACTCGACGCGTCGGCGTCGGCGTCGGCGTCGGCCGACTCAGCGGGCTTCGAGGGGGCGGCCGCACCGAGTGCGGCCGCGTCGGTCGCACTGCCCGCCGCGTCGTCACGGGTCGAGGGGGCGTCGGCAGCGGAGGCATCCGCCCCTTCCTCGCCCTCATCGGCGCGGTCGGGCGCTTCGACGGACTCGGCCTCGGCGACGGGCACCGTGGACTGCTCGCGCGATGCGCGGCGTCCGCGCCCGCGACGACGGCCGGAACGGGCCGCCCCCTCCTCGACGGGCTTCTGCGCCGTCTCGGCGGCGGTCTCGTCGGCGGCCGCGGCGACCTCGGGAACCGAGGCGTCGTGGTGCTCGTTGTGCGGGATGGTCGAGGCCGCGATCTGCGCGAGCGCGTGCTTCACGTCTTCGGTGATCGCGTGCGTTCCGGTGTGCGCCTTGGGATCGGCGGCCGTGTGCTGCTGCTGGGTGCTCTGCCCCGACGAGTTGCCGCCTCGGCTGTTGCGGCGGCGCTCGGGCTGCTGCGGCGCGCGGTGCTTCAGCACGGGCTCGTGGTGCACGATGATGCCGCGGCCCGCGCAGACCTCGCACGGCTCGCTGAAGGTCTCGAGGAGCCCGAGGCCGAGCTTCTTGCGCGTCATCTGCACGAGGCCGAGCGAGGTCACCTCTGCGACCTGGTGCTTCGTGCGATCGCGCGAGAGGCACTCGATGAGCCGGCGCAGCACGAGGTCGCGGTTGGACTCGAGCACCATGTCGATGAAGTCGACGACGATGATGCCGCCGATGTCGCGCAGGCGCAGCTGCCGCACGATCTCTTCGGCCGCCTCGAGGTTGTTCTTCGTGACGGTCTCTTCGAGGTTGCCGCCGGACCCGACGAACTTGCCCGTGTTGACGTCGACCACGGTCATCGCCTCGGTGCGGTCGATGACGAGCGACCCGCCGGAGGGCAGAAACACCTTGCGGTCGAGCGCCTTCTCGATCTGCTCGCTGATGCGGAACTCGTCGAAGGAGTCGCGGTCGCCGGTGTAGGCCTCGATGCGCTCGAGCAGGTCGGGGGCGACCGCGCGGAGGTACCGCTCGATCGTGCCGCGCGCCTCGTCGCCCTCGATGATCATCTTCTGGAAGTCCTCGTTGAAGACGTCGCGGACGATCTTGATGAGCAGATCGGGCTCGGAGTGGAGCAGCGCCGGGGCCTGGACCTTCTCGAGCTGGGTCGAGATGTCGGCCCACTGCGCGATGAGGCGGTTGACGTCTAGCGTCAGCTGCTCTTCGGTCGCACCCTCGGCCGCGGTGCGCACGATGACGCCCTGGTTCTCGGGCAGCACCTCTTTGAGGATCTTCTTCAGGCGCGCCCGCTCGGTGTCGGGGAGCTTGCGGCTGATGCCGTTCATCGAGCCGTTCGGCACGTAGACGAGGTAGCGGCCGGGCAGCGAGACCTGGCTGGTCAGGCGGGCGCCCTTGTGGCCGACGGGGTCCTTCGTGACCTGAACGAGCACGCGGTCGCCGGGCTTCAGGGCGAGCTCGATGCGCCGCGGCTGGTTCTTCTCGCCGTTCTCGGCGGCGGCATCCCAGTCGACCTCACCGGAGTACAGCACGGCGTTGCGGCCGCGGCCGATGTCGACGAAGGCGGCCTCCATGCTCGGCAGCACGTTCTGGACGCGGCCGAGGTAGACGTTGCCGATGAGCGACGCATCCTGGTTGCGAGCTACGTAGTGCTCGACGAGCACGCCGTCTTCGAGCACGCCGATCTGGATGCGGCCGCCCTTCTCTCGGACGATCATCGAGCGGTCGACGGACTCGCGCCGCGCGAGGAACTCGGACTCGGTGATGACGGTGCGGCGTCGGCCTGCGTCACGGCCGTCGCGCCGGCGTTGCTTCTTGGCCTCGAGGCGCGTGGATCCCTTGACCCGCTGCGGCTCGGTGATGAGCTCGGGTTCGCGGGGCGTGCGCACCTTGACGACCGTGTTCGCCGGCTGGTCGCCGCCCGAGCGGGGCTCCTCGCCGCTGCGGCGACGGGTGCGCCTGCGCACGCTCGAGGGCTCCTCGTCGCCGCGTCCGCGGTCGTCGCCGTCGCGCTCCGAACGGTCGCCGCGTCCGCCCCGCTCGGGGCGGTCGGGCTCGTCGGGCACGGCGAGCACCGGCGGCGCGTGGAAGATCAGCGACGTGGTCGTGAGGTTCGCCGGGATCGGCGAGACGGGAGCATCTTCGGCCGAGGCCTCGGGGGTCGCGGCCGCGACGTGCCGACCGTGCCGGTCGTCGCCGCGCGCGTCGGCGCCGTCGGCCTCGGTCGAGTCGCCCTCGGTCGCGCCGGCCTCGGACGATGCGACCGCCGTCGAGGGGGCCTCGGCCGTGGCATCCGCCGCGGTCTGCTCGCCTCGCGACTCGTCGCCGCGCTCGGGCGCCGTGTGCTCGGTCAGCGGCTCTGCGGCGGGTTCGGCCGGCGTGACGTCGACCGCCCCGGGCTGCTCGGGCGGCGTCTGCTGGGCGCCTCGCCCTCGACCGCGACGGCCGCCGAAGAGGCCGCCGCGCCGCTTGGGCGCGCCTTTGGAATCGGGTCGGTTGCTCTGGTTCTCGTTGCCTTCCACCATCTCTGGTGCACTCCTACGCCGGTCGGGGTGGCCGCGCCACCCGCTCCGTACTCTCTCGAGCGGTTCCTGCGTGGTACGCGGGAACCGCCAATTCTCACCTACTGCGACCGGCCGGTTTGCCTTGTCGCCACGTCTTGCGGTGTGCTCACCGCCCATGCGGATGCGGTGCATCCGTGAAGCCTTCGTTGGCGTCGTATCCGGGCGCGGCCCGGTCGACTTCCTCGATTATCGCACGACCGGCGCGGAACCGTCCGATTGCGCATGCCAGAATCGAGACATGTCGGATGCCCCAGCACGCCCGAAACCCGTCGCGCTCGCCGTCTGGCTCCTCGTTCTCGGAGCCTTCGGCCTGCTCGCGGCCTTCGAACTCTCGCTCGAGAAGGTGCTCACGCTCCAGGATCCGAGCCACGTCCCGAACTGCAACGTCGGCGTGCTCATCGGGTGCAGCACGAACCTCGCGTCCTGGCAGGGTGCGGCCTTCGGATTCCCGAACCCGTTCATCGGCCTGATGGCGTGGCCCGTCGTGATCACGATCGGCGTGGGGCTCCTCGCCGGGGCCACGTTCTCGCGCTGGTTCTGGATCGGATTCAACGTCGGCGTCGCGGGCGCCGTGGTCTTCGTCGGCTGGCTGATCTACCAGAGCATCTACGTGCTCGACGTGCTCTGCCCGTGGTGCATGCTCACGTGGGCCGTCACGATCCCCGTGTTCTGGATCGTCACGCTGCACAACCTCCGGTCGGGGCATATTCCCGCATCGGCACGTGTCCGCCGCCTCGCCGACGCGTGGTACGGGTGGATCCCGGTCATCACGGTCGTCTGCTACGCCGTCGTCATCCTGCTCGCGCAGGCGCAGATGAACGCGATCCCCCGCATCATGATCGACCTGCAGAACCTCTGGCGCTGACCCCGAACGGCGGATGCCCCGTCGACGCGCTCGGCGTCGACGGGGCATCCTGCGTCTGAGGGGTGTTCGTCAGGCGAACCAGAGCGCCAGCTCGCGGTCGGCGGACTCGACGGAGTCGGAGCCGTGCACGAGGTTCTGCTGCACCTTGAGGCCCCAGTCGCGGCCGAAGTCGCCGCGGATCGTGCCCGGTGCCGCCGTCGTGGGGTCGGTGGTGCCGGCGAGCGAGCGGAAGCCCTCGATCACGCGGTTGCCGGCGACGCGGATCGCGACGACCGGGCCCGACTCCATGAACTCGACGAGCGGCTCGTAGAACGGCTTGCCCTCGTGCTCGGCATAGTGCGCCGCGAGCAGGTCGCGGTCGGGCTGCACCAGGCGGATGTCGACGAGCGAGTAGCCCTTGGCCTCGATCCGGCGGAGGATCTCGCCGGTCAGGTTGCGGGCGACGCCGTCGGGCTTGACGAGGACGAGGGTCTCTTCGATTGCGGTGGTCATTCCTGTTCCTTTCGGTGGGCGGCGAGGGCCGCCGCCTTCTCTCGGTCGATACGTGCGCCGACGATCATGCAGTAGGTCCAGATGCCGCCGAAGAGCGCGCCGATGAAGAACATCGCGGGGTTGATGAAGCCCGCCGCGAGGATCAGCGCCTGCACCGCCCAACCGAGCGCGTACGCCCAGCGGAAGCGGAGCAGGCCGATGGTCGCGATCATGAGCACGATCACCACGCCTCCGGCGACGAGCGCGGCCCAGCGCGGCAGCCCGAACGCTCCGCCGTCTTCGGGGGTGAGGCCCCAGATCATGAGCGCACCGAGGAAGACCACGATGAGCTCGAAGCCGAGGAGGATCGACGCGAGGCTCGCTCGGACCGATCTGGGCGGGGCGCCGAGGTCGGCGCGGGCGTCGACGGGCGCGGTCTGGTCGGCGTCGCTCACCGGGTTCCCCATCCGCGGTCGGCGGCGATGCGCATGGCCTCGCCCGCGAGCAGCACCGAACCGGTGACGATCACGGCGCGCTTCTCCCCCGCACCGGCCCACGTGCGCGCCTCGTCGAGGGCGGCGGCGAGGTCGGCGGAGACCGTCACGCGATCGGCACCGACCTTCGCGGCGACGAGCTCCGAGAGCTCGGCGGCATCCGTCGCCCGCTCCGAGTCGGGGACGGTCACGACGAAGCGCGCGTCGAGGTCGAGCAGGGCGTCGACGATGCCGGCGGCGTCCTTGTCGCCGAGCACGCCGAGCACGATCGCGACCTCGTCGAAGTCGAAGGACTCTCGGAGCGCGGCGACCAGCGAGCGCGCGCCGTGCGGATTGTGCGCCGCGTCGACGAGCACGGTCGGATCCGATCCGATGATCTGCAGGCGGCCCGGCGAGGTCACGCTGCCGAGGCCGAGCTCGACGACCTCGTCGGCCAGCCGCACGCTGCCCGCCCCGATGAAGGCCTCGACCGCGGCGACCGCGACGGCCGCGTTCTGCGCCTGGTGGCGCCCGAACAGCGGCAGCGCGAGGTCGTGGTACTCGCCGGCGAGGCCGCGGATCGAGACGAGCTGCCCGCCGACGGCGAGCTTCGTGCTCAGCACCGCGAAGGCGTCGTCCTCGACGGCGAGGGTCGACTCGGTCAGGTCGGCGGCGTTCTCGAGCACCTGCATGACCTCGTCGTGCTGCCGCGCCGAGACGACGGATGCCGCGGGCTTGATGATGCCCGACTTGGTGCGCGCGATCTCGACGATGTCGTTGCCCAACCGGCTCTGGTGGTCGAGGTCGATCGGCGTGATCACGGCGACCTGTCCGTCGGCGACGTTCGTCGAGTCCCACTCGCCGCCCATGCCGACCTCGAGGACCATGACGTCGACGGGGGCGTCGGCGAAGCAGGCGAACGCGAGGGCCGTGAACGCCTCGAAGAAGGTCAGCGGCGCCTCGCCCGCCGCCTCGAGCTCGGCGTCGACGATGGCGATGAAGGGCTCGATCTCGGTCCAGTTGCGCGCGACGGCCTCGTCGGAGATCGAGGCGCCGTCGATGCGGATGCGTTCGGTGAACCGCTCGAGGTGCGGGCTCGTGAGCAGGCCCGTGCGGAGGCCCGATGCCCGGAGCAGGCTCTCGATCATGCGGCTCGTCGTGGTCTTGCCGTTCGTTCCGGTGAGGTGGATGACGGGAGCGGACCGGTGCGGGTCGCCGAGCAGTTCGACCGCGCGGCGCGTCGGGGCGAGCCGCGGGCGAGGCGACCCCTCGCCGACGCGCGCGACGAGGGTCGCGTAGACCTCGTCGGCGGCGTCCCTGGCCTCTGCCTCGGCGGCGTCGAAGTCGTCGGGTGCGTCGGTCATGCCTGCTCCAATCCGATGTGCACGCGGGTGCCGCCCGCGAGCGGCTGGGTCGCCTTCGCCGTCTCGGCGTCGAGCTCGCCGACTTCGAGCGACACCGCCAGCGTCTCGCGCGTGATCAGATCGCGGTGCGTGCCGGCGGCGGCGAGCGACGCGGCGTCGAGGGTCAGCGTGAGGGCGATGCGGTCGCCCACCTCGAGTCCGGCCCCCTTGCGCGCCTCCTGCACGGCGCGCACGAGGTCGCGGGCGATGCCCTCGGCCTCGAGCTCGGGCGTGACCTCGGTGTCGAGGATCGCGAACCCGCCGCCGCCGAGCAGCGCGAGCGCGCGCGAGCCCTCACCCGCTCCCCCGGCTTCGAGCACGAGCTCGTACTCGCCCGGCTCGAGCGCGATGTCGCCCGCGACGACGGTGTCGCCGTCGAGGCTCCAGTCGCCCGCGCGCGCGGCCTGGATCGCCTGCTGCACGGTCTTGCCGAGGCGAGGGCCAGCGGCGCGCGCGTTGACGCTCAGCCGCTTCGTCACGCCGTACGTCTCGGCGCTCGAGCCGTCGAGCTCGACGAGCTCGACCGCCTTGACGTTGAGCTCGTCGCGCAGGATGCCCTCGAACGGCGCGAGCGCCGCGGCATCCGTCGTCACGACCGTGAGCGACGCGAGCGGCAGCCGCACGCGACGGCCGGCCTGCTTGCGGAGCGCCAGCACGGAGCCGCTGATCTCGCGTACCGCGTCCATCGCGGCGACGAGCGCGTCGTCGGCGGGGAACGCGTCGGCCTCGGGCCAGTCGGTCAGGTGCACGCTGCGCCCGCCCGTCAGGCCGCGCCAGACCTGTTCGGTCACGAGCGGCAGCAGCGGCGCCGCGAGCCGGGTGAAGGTCTCGAGCACCGTGGAGAGCGTGTCGAACGCCTCGCTCGACGTCTCGCCCTCGGCGACGCCGGCCCAGAAGCGGTCGCGCGACCGGCGCACGTACCAGTTCGTGAGCACGTCGGCGAAATCGCGCAGCTTCGCGGCCGCGAGCGTGGAGTCGAGGTGCTCGAGGTCGTCGGTGACGGCCTCGACGAGGTCGCGGAGTTTCGCGAAGAGGTACCGGTCGAGCACGTCGGTCGAATCGGTGCGGGCGGATGCCTCGTAGCCGCCCTCGCGCGCCGTGTTGGCGTAGAGCGAGAAGAAGTACCACGTGCTCCACAGGGGCAGCATGACCTGCCGCACGCCCTCGCGGATGCCCTCCTCGGTGACGATGAGATTGCCGCCGCGCAGCACGGGGCTCGCCATCAGGAACCAGCGCATCGCGTCGGCGCCGTCGCGGTCGAAGACCTCGGAGACGTCGGGGTAGTTGCGCAGCGACTTCGACATCTTCTGGCCGTCGTTGCCGAGCACGATGCCGTGGCTGATGACGTTCTTGTAGGCGGGGCGGTCGAAGAGCGCGGTCGACAGCACGTGCATGACGTAGAACCATCCGCGGGTCTGCCCGATGTACTCGACGATGAAGTCGGCCGGATGGTGCGTGTCGAACCACTCCCGGTTCTCGAACGGGTAGTGCACCTGGGCGAACGGCATCGAGCCCGAGTCGAACCAGACGTCGAGCACGTCGGGGATGCGGCGCATCGTCGAACGGCCGGTGGGGTCGTCGGGGTTCGGCCGGGTGAGGTCGTCGATGTACGGGCGGTGCAGGTCGGGCTCGCCGGCGCCGTTCACGGGCAGGCGGCCGAAGTCGCGCTCGATCTCTTCGAGGGAGCCGTACACGTCGACGCGGGGGTACTCGGGGTCGTCGCTCTTCCACACCGGGATCGGCGAGCCGAAGTACCGGTTGCGGCTGACCGACCAGTCGCGGGCGCCCGCGACCCACTTGCCGAACTGGCCGTCCTTCACGTTCTCGGGCACCCAGGAGATCTCCTGGTTGAGCTCGCCCATGCGGTCGCGGAACTCGGGCACGCGGATGAACCAGCTCGACACGGCCTTGTAGATCAGCGGGTTGCGGCAGCGCCAGCAGTGCGGGTAGGAGTGCTCGTAGCTCGCCTGGCGCAGCAGCCGGCCCTCGCCCTTCAGCAGCTGCGTGAGGGGCTTGTTCGCGTCGCTCCAGAGCTGCCCCGCGACATCCGTCACCTCGGGCTTGAAGCGGCCGCCCTCGTCGAGCGAGAGGATCACGGGGATGCCGGCGGCTTCGCCGACCCTCTGGTCCTCTTCGCCGTACGCCGGGGCCTGGTGCACGATGCCCGTGCCGTCTTCGGTCGTGACGTAGTCGGCGACGAGGATCTGCCAGGCGTTCTGCACGCCGTACGCCTCGACGTCGGCGTAGTAGTCGAAGAGCCGGTCGTAGGTGACGCCGTCGAGCTCGGCTCCGCGGACCGTGCGGGACACGGCGGCACGGGCGTCCTCGGCGGACGCGTAGCCGAGATCCTTCGCGTAGCCGCCGAGCAGGTCGATCGCGATGAGGTACTCGGCCCCCAGCACCTCGGTGTCGGATGCCGCGCCGTCGGCCTTCTCGCGCAGCACCGTCGCGTCGGGCGTGCCGTCGGGCCCCGCGGGCACGACGGCGTACTCGATGTCGGGTCCGACGGCGAGGGCGAAGTTCGTCGGGAGGGTCCACGGCGTCGTCGTCCACGCGAGGGCGCGCACGGCGGTGAGGCCGAGCGACTCGGCCTTCGCGCCGGTCAGCGGGAACGTGACCGTGACCGTCTGGTCCTGCCGCATCTTGTAGACGTCGTCGTCCATGCGCAGTTCGTGGTTCGACAGCGGCGTCTGGTCGCGCCAGCAGTACGGCAGCACCCGGTGGCCCTCGTAGGCGAGGCCCTGCTCGTGCAGCCGCTTGAACGCCCAGATGACCGACTCCATGTAGGTCGTGTCGAGCGTCTTGTAGTCGTTGTCGAAGTCGACCCAGCGCGCCATGCGCGTGACGTACTCCTGCCACTCCTTCGTGTAGCGCAGCACCGACGAGCGGGCCGCCTCGTTGAAGGCGGCGATGCCCATCTCCTCGATCTGCGCCTTGTCGGTGATGCCGAGCTGGCGCTCGGCCTCGAGCTCGGCGGGCAGGCCGTGCGTGTCCCAGCCGAAGCGACGGTGCACCTGCTTGCCGCGCATGGTCTGGAAGCGCGGGAACACGTCCTTCGCGTACCCGGTGAGGAGATGCCCGTAGTGGGGCAGGCCGTTCGCGAACGGCGGGCCGTCGTAGAAGACCCACTCGGGCGAGCCCTCGCGCTGGTCGATCGACGCCTGGAAGGTGCCGTCGGCGTTCCAGTACGCGAGCACGTCGCGCTCGCCTGCGGGGAAGTCTGGCGACGGCGCGACGCCGTGCTCGTCAGGGGTGCGCGGGTACACGCGGGCTCCTTCGATCAACGAATGCTTCCGCGAGGACGCCGGGGCCCTTCGGGCCGCCGCCGCGGTACCACCTCGCTTGCCGCGCCGGGGCGCGACCGCTCTTGCACGGCTGTGACGGGCCGGCCCGTTCGGTTCTACTGGCGGACGGCGGCCTGCGGCATCCGTTCGCGTTCTTCCGAAGACTCCCCGGTGATGGCCGGATCGACGTCGTTGCCTCGATTGTACGCGTCGCGGGCGCCCGACGTCGTCCGGGCGTGTGACGGCGTCGGCGCCCGGAGCGGCTCGATCCGCGGATCAGCGGCCGGGGCGATCGAGGACGGGCGCGAAGCCGCGGCACACCGGTGCGACCGCAGCGGCGACGGCGACGGTGAGATCGCCGCGTTCGACCCCCGCGAGCGCCCACGCCCCGGCACCCGTCGCGGCGGCCGCGGCGGCGGCGTTCGCCGCAGCCCTGACGCTGTTCGCGTCGACGTCGTCGTCGACGCGGCGGCGGAGGAAGTCGGCGAGCTCGCGCGCCACGAGGAGGAACCGGGCGAGGCCGGCGGCGAGGAACTCCTCGTGCGTCGCCATGGGCTCGCGCTGGCTGAGCGCGATCGGCACGGCACGGTGCGGATGCCGCGCCGCGAGCGCGACGATCACGTGCTCGAGCGCGGACGAGGGGGCGAGGTCGTGCGGCGCGGCGCCGAGGATCTCGGGCAGGGCGGAGATCGTCTCGTCGGCGTCGAGCCAGAGCAGGTCGGACTTCGCGGCGAAGTAATTGAAGAAGGTGTTGCGCCCGACTCCGGCGCGCTGGGCGATCTGGTCGATCGTCGTCCGGGCGTAGCCCTGCTCGAGGAACAGCTCGCTCGCGGCGTCCTCGAGCGTGCGCCGGGAGGACGCGCGAGGACGCCCGCCGCGCGATCTGGTGCCCGCTCCGCCGGACGCGGTGCCGAGTCGGTCGGATTCCGTCATAGACTCATTATGGACTGAGTACGGAAACCTCGTCCGCCTCCCCCACATCCCCAGAGGAGTCACGTCCCGCATGTCGTCGCGTCGCAGCATCCGTTCCCTTCCCGCCCTTGCGCTCGTCGCGTCCGGCGCGATCCTGTTGGCCGGGTGCGCTCCGTCGGACGGCGACGCCGCGGCCACCGGCGAGCCCGTCGAGGGCGGCACCCTCGTGTACGCCTCCGGCGACGCCGAGCCCACCTGCCTCGATCCGCATGTGGGCGGCAACTACCCGCAGGCCCTCATCGCCGGCCAGTTCCTCGAATCGCTCGTCTCGCTCGACGAGGACGGCGAGGTCATCCCCTGGCTCGCCACGCAGTGGACGGCGAGCGACGACGGGCTCACCTGGGACTTCACGCTCCGCGACGACGTCTCGTTCACCGACGGCACGCCGCTGAACGCCGAGGCGGTCAAGGTCAACGTCGAGCACCTCCAGAACCCCGACACGCAGTCGTCGACCGGGTACCTCGCGCTCGGCAAGGTCGCCTCGGTCGAGGCCGTGAGCGACACGGTCGCGCGTTTCCACCTCACGGTCCCCGACAGCGCGCTCCTCGAGTCGCTCTCGCAGCCGTGGACCGCCATCGAGTCGCCCGCGGGCATCGCCCGCGGCATGGACGAGAACTGCGCCGCACCGATCGGCACCGGTCCCTTCGTCGTCGACGGCTGGGTCCCGCAGGACCACGTGTCGCTCGTGCGCAACGACGACTACGACTCCGGCCCGGCCGATCGCGCGCACGAGGGCGCCGCGTACCTCGACGGCATCGAGTGGCGCTTCATCCCCGACTCCGCGTCGCGGTACGCCGCGCTCCAGGCCGGGGAGGTCGACGTCATCGACAACGCCCAGCCCGACACCCTCGACCAGGCCTCGAAGACGGGCACGCTCGTCGAGATCGACGCACCCCGGCCCGGCGCGTCGAACCGCATCGAGCTGAACTCCGGGCAGGCGCCGTTCGACGACGTCCGGGTCCGCGAGGCGTTCATCCGGGCCGTCGACGTGAACGACGGCATCGACGCCCTCTTCTTCGGCACCGCGGCACGCTCCTTCTCGGTCCTCTCGAGCGTCGAGCCCCTCGCGTATTCCGACGACGCCCTCTTCGGCACCGACCTCGACGCCGCCGAGGCCCTGCTCGACGAAGCGGGCTGGACCGAGCGCGACGCCGACGGCATCCGTTCGAAGGACGGCGTGCCCCTCACGCTGCGCTTCCCGGTCTCGACGAACCAGTCGATCCCCGCGGAGCAGTCCCTCTTCGAGCAGGTGCAGGCGACCGCGAAGCAGGCCGGCTTCGACGTGCAGCTCGAACCGGTCGACCTCTCGAGCTGGTACGGCGCGCTCGCCGCGCACGAGTACGAACTCGTGAGCGCCCCCTACACGAAGGTCGGGCCCGACGTCCTGCGCATCCTGTACCACTCCGACAGCATCACGCCCGCGCCGAGCGGCTACTTCGCGAACCTCGCCCAGCTCGACGACCCCGACCTCGACGCGCTGCTCACGGCCGCGGCATCCGAGTCCGATCCCGACGCGCGGGCGTCGCTCTACGAGCAGGCGCAGCAGATCATCCTCGGCGGCTTCTACGCCCTCCCGCTCTACGACCAGCAGAACCACTTCCTGCACTCGCCGAAGCTCCAGGGCGCGCGTGCGATGCCGACCGTGTCGACGCCGACCTTCGCCGACGCCTGGCTGGCAGACTGAGCGGATGCCACGGAGCCGCGTCCTCCGGCGGGTCGCACTGCGACTCGCCGGAGCGGTGTTCGTGCTGTGGGCCGTCGCCACGCTGACCTTCTTCGCGATCCACCTCGTTCCCGGCGATCCGGCCCAGGCGATCCTCGGGGGGCCGGGCTCTCAGGCCTCGCAGGAGGCGCTCGACCGGGTGCGCGCCGACTACGGGCTCGACCAGCCGTTGCTCGTGCAGTACGCCGCGATGCTCGGTCGCCTGCTGAGCGGCGATCTCGGCGACTCCTACGCCTTGAAGACGCCGGTGGCCGGGCTGATCGGCGGCCAGATCCTCGGCACCCTCGTGCTCGCGCTGCTCGCCCTCGTGGTCGCCTGGGTGCTCGCCGTCGCGCTCGCGCTCTGGTCGACCTCGGCCGGGCGGGCGGGCCGCGCGATCGCCGGAGGGCTCGAGCTCACCGCGGCGGCGCTTCCGCATTTCTGGCTTGCGACGGTGCTCATCGCCGTGTTCTCCACCGCGCTCGGTTGGCTGCCTCCCGTCTCGAACGACGCGGCATCCGGGCTCGTGCTGCCCGTCGTCACGCTCGCCGTCCCGCTCGCGGGATTCCTCGCCCAGCTCATGCGCGAGCAGATGCTGCAGGCGCTCGAGGAGCCCTTCGCCGTCTCGGCCGCCGCCCGCGGCGAGACCGCCGCGGGCCTGCGCTTCCGCCACGCGCTGCGCCACGCCGCGCTGCCGGCGATCAACCTCTCGGGGTGGGCGGTCGGCTACCTCATCTCGGGTGCGGTCGTCGTCGAGACCGTGTTCGCCAGGCCGGGCCTCGGCCGCACCCTGCTCCGCGCGACGGAACTGCGCGACGTGCCGGTGGTCGTCGGCGTCGTGCTGGTGGTCGCCCTCGTCTACGTGCTCATGACGATCGCGACCGACGTCGTCTCGCGGCTCGCGGATCCGCGCACGACCCACTCGGGCGGTGCGACATGAGCGATCTCGAACTGTCCAACCGCGCGGTCTCGGGTCGCGCGCTCCCCCGGCCCCCGCGCGTCGGCACCATGCTCGCGCTCGCCTTCGTCGCGTACCTCATCGTCGCGACGGCCTGGCCGGCCGTGCTCCAGCCGTACGACCCCGATGCCATCGCGCCGCGGGACGCCTTCGACCCGCCCTCGCCGGCCCACTGGTTCGGCACCGACGAGTCCGGCCGCGACGTCTACAGCCGGGTGGTCGAGGGCACCGCGGCATCCTTGCTCATCGGCGTCAGCGCGACGGCCATCGGACTCGCGCTCGGCCTGCTCCTCGGCGCCCTCGCCGGACTCGGAGGGCGAGTGCTCGACTTCGCGGTCGGACGGGTCAACGAGGTGCTCTTCGCCTTCCCCGGGATCCTGCTCGCCCTGCTCATCATCGTGCTGTGGGGGCCGGGTCCGGTCACTGCGACGATCGCCGTCGGCCTCTCGACGGCGCCGGGCTACGCACGCATCATCCGCGGCGAACTCGTGCGCGTCCGCGGCAGCTCCTACGTGGAAGCGGCCCGGGTGCTCGGCCACGGTCGGGGCCGGGTGCTCCTGCGCCACATCCTCCCGAACGCGCTCGCGCCGATCACGGTGCTCGCGACGCTCGGCATCGGGCAGGCGGTCGTCTGGGCGTCGGCCCTCAGCTACCTGGGCCTCGGCGCTCAGCCGCCGGCCGCGGAATGGGGCGCGATGCTGGCGGCGGGTCGCACCTACATCACCACCGCGTGGTGGCTGACGGTGTTCCCCGGCCTGATGATCGTGCTCACCACCATCACGACCACGGTGCTCGGTCGAGTGCTCGCCGCGCGCGACGGGGCCGCACGATGAGCGCCGGCACGGCGGCCCTGTCCCCGCCGCGAACGGACGGCCCTGGGCCGGTGCTCGAGGTGACCGGGCTCTCGATCTCCTTCAGCGAGGGGCGCAGGCGACGCGACGTGGTGCACGACATCGACCTGGCCGTCGCACCCGGGCGGTGCGTCGCCGTCGTCGGCGAGTCCGGGTCCGGCAAGAGCGTGACCGCCCGCGCCCTGCTCGGCCTCGCCGGACGCACCGCACGCGTGCACGCCGAACGCCTCTCGGTCGCGGGGGCGGACCTCCGGAACGCCGACGAGCGAGCGTGGCGCCGCGTGCGGGGCGCGAGCGCCGGCCTCGTGCTCCAGGACGCGCTCGTCTCGCTCGACCCGCTGCGCACCATCGGCCGGGAGATCGCCGACCCGCTCCGGATCCACCTGCGGATGCCGCCGGCCGAGGCCCGCGCGCGGGCGCTCGAGCTCCTCGAACTCGTCGGCATGCCGCACCCGGCGCTCGCGATCGACCGACGCTCCGGCGAGCTCTCCGGCGGCATGCGGCAGCGGGCCCTCATCGCGGCCGCCCTCGCCCTCGATCCGCCGCTCCTCATCGCCGACGAACCCACGACGGCGCTCGACGTCGGCGTGCAGGCCCGCGTGCTCGGCCTGCTCGAGGAGGCTCGCGACCGCGGCACCGGCGTGCTCCTGATCAGCCACGACCTCGCCGTCGTCTCCCGTGTCGCCGACCACGTCGTGGTCCTGCACGACGGGCGCGTCGTGGAGCAGGGCCCGGCGGCCGAGATCCTCGGCGCGCCGCGGCATCCGATCACCCGAGCCCTCATCGCCGCGGTGCCGACCGATGTGCCGAGGGGCGAGGCCCTCTCCCGCGCCGCGGCGGCCGATCCCGAGCCGCCCGTCGCGCCTTCGGCTCCGAGCGCAGACGGAACGGCGGCAGCGGGCGGACGCCGACCGGTCGAGGCGGCCCCTGCGGAAGCGCCTCCGATGTCGGCCGACCCGCGCGTGGCTCGCGATGCAGAGGCGCCCGTGCTCGAGGGCTTCGGGCTCGCGAAGTCGTTCGGATCGGGTGCGACCGCCGTGCACGCGGTCGCCGATGCGTCGTTCCGGCTCCACCGCGGACGCACGCTCGGGCTGGTCGGCGAGTCGGGGTCGGGCAAGAGCACCCTCGCGCGACTCGTGCTCGGCCTCACCCCGCCCGACGCCGGCGAGGTGCGCCTCGACGGCGGAGCCTGGTCGACGCTCGTCGAACGCGACCGACGGCCGCTGCGCCCGCGCATCGGCGCCGTCTACCAGGATGCGCTCGGCTCGTTCGATCCCCGCTGGAGCGTGCGCCGCATCCTCCGCGACGCGCTGGGCGCCGCGCGCATGCCGGCATCGGATGCCGCGGTCGCGGCGCTCCTCGAACAGGTGCATCTCTCCCCCGAGCTCGCGGCGCGGCATCCGCTCGCCCTCTCCGGAGGCCAGCGCCAACGCGTCGCCATCGCGCGCGCCCTGGCGGGCTCACCCGGGATCCTCGTCTGCGACGAGCCCGTCTCGGCGCTCGACGCCACCGTTCAGGCGCGCGTTCTCGACCTGTTCGACGAGCTCCAGCGCAAGCACGGCCTCGCGATCCTGCTCATCTCGCACGACCTCGGCGTGATCCGCCACATGAGCGACACGATCGCCGTCATGCGCAGCGGGCGCATCATCGAACAGGGCGACGCCGATCGGGTCTTCACGTCGCCGCAGCACGAGGCCACCGCCGCGCTCATCCGGGATTCGCCGCGCCTCGTCCCCCGTGCCCCCGGAACGAACCGCTAGGCTTGAGCGTCAACATTCAGGCACCTCACCACTGACTCGGTGCCGCCGATATCGAACCGGAGCATCATGACCGACACGTCGCGCATTCCCGACAAGCCCGCCCTCGAAGGGCTCGAGACGGTCTGGTCCGAAGCCTGGGAGCGCGACGGCGTCTACGCCTTCCCGCGCGAAGCTGCCACCCGCGAGACGATCTTCTCGATCGACACGCCCCCGCCCACGGCCTCCGGCTCGCTGCACATCGGCCACGTCTTCTCGTACACGCACACCGACGTGATGGCCCGCTTCCAGCGCATGCGCGGCAAGCACGTCTTCTACCCGATGGGCTGGGACGACAACGGACTGCCCACCGAGCGTCGCGTGCAGAACTACTACGGCGTCCGCTGCGATCCCACGCTGCCCTACGAGGCCGGCTTCGTGCCGCCGTTCGAGGGCGGTGACGGCAAGTCCACCAAGGCCGCCGACCAGAAGCCCATCAGCCGTCGCAACTTCATCGAGCTCTGCGAACGCCTCACCGTCGAAGACGAACAGCAGTTCGAGGCGCTCTGGCGCACGCTCGGACTCTCGGTCGACTGGAAGCAGACCTACCGCACCATCGCCGACGAGGCGATCTTCACCTCGCAGCTCGCCTTCGTGCGCAACGTCGAGCGCGGCGAGGCCTACCAGGCGCTCGCGCCGACGCTGTGGGATGTCACGTTCCGCACCGCCGTCGCGCAGGCCGAGCTCGAAGACCGTGAACAGCCCGGCCACTACCACCGCGTCTCCTTCCACCGTCCCGACGGCGGCACGGTCGAGATTGAGACGAGCCGCCCCGAGCTCATCGCGGCGTGCGTCGCCCTGGTCGCCCACCCCGACGACGAGCGCTACCAGCCCCTGTTCGGCACCACCGTGACCTCGCCCGTGTTCGGCGTCGAGGTCCCCGTGCTCGCCCACCACCTCGCCCAGAAGGACAAGGGCACCGGCATCGCCATGATCTGCACCTTCGGCGACGTGACCGACGTCGTCTGGTGGCGCGAGCTCGACCTGCCCAACCGCGCGATCATCGGGTTCGACGGCCGCATCATCGCCGAGGCGCCCGAGGCGATCACCTCCGAGGCCGGCCGCGCGGCCTTCGCCGAGCTCGCGGGCAAGACGACCTTCTCCGCCAAGGCGGCCGTGGTCGAGTTGCTGCGCGGCTCCGGCGACCTGCTCGAGGAGCCCAAGGCGATCACGCACCCCGTGAAGTTCTTCGAGAAGGGCGACCGCCCGCTCGAGATCGTCTCGACGCGGCAGTGGTACATCAGCAACGGCGCCCGTGACGCAGGCCTGAAGGAGCGTCTGCTCGAGCACGGCCGCTCGATCGACTGGCACCCCGACTTCATGCGCGTGCGCTACGAGAACTGGGTCGGCGGCCTCTCGGGCGACTGGCTGGTCTCGCGGCAGCGGTTCTTCGGCGTGCCGATCCCCGTCTGGTACCCGCTCGACGAGGCCGGCGACCCGAAGTTCGACGAGCCGATCGTCGCCACCCGCGACCTCCTGCCCATCGACCCGTCGTCGGCGCCGGCTCCGGGCTACGACGAGGCCCAGCGCGGCGCGCCCGGCGGGTTCATCGGCGAGCACGACGTCATGGACACCTGGGCGACGTCGTCGCTCACCCCGCAGCTCGCCGGCGGATGGGAGCGCGACCCCGAGCTCTTCGATCTCGTGTTCCCCTACTCGCTGCGCCCGCAGGGTCAGGACATCATCCGCACCTGGCTGTTCTCCTCGACGCTGCGCGCCGAGCTCGAGCACGGCACGGCCCCGTGGAGCGACGCCTCGATCTCGGGCTTCATCGTCGACCCCGACCGCAAGAAGATGTCGAAGTCGAAGGGCAACGTCGTCACCCCGGCCGGCCTCCTCGAGCAGCATGGTTCCGACGCGGTGCGCTACTGGGCGGCATCCTCGCGCCTCGGCACCGACGCTGCGTTCGACCCGCAGAATCCCACGCAGGTCAAGATCGGCCGCCGTCTCGCCATCAAGGTGCTGAACGCCGCCAAGTTCATCCTCGGGTTCGAGGGCGCTGCGGATGCCGCGGTGACCGTCGCCGTCGATCGCAGCATGCTCGCCGAACTCGCCGAGGTCGTCTCGAAGGCGACGAAGGCACTCGAGTCCTACGACCACGCCCGCGCCCTCGAGCTGTCGGAGAGCTTCTTCTGGACCTTCTGCGACGACTACCTCGAGCTCGTCAAGGAGCGCGCCTACGGCGAGGCCAGTTCCGAGCAGGCCTCCGCCGTCGCCGCGCTGAAGACCGCGCTCGCCGTCCTGCTCCGTCTGTTCGCACCGGTCATCCCGTTCGCGACCGAAGAGGTCTGGAGCTGGTCGAACGAGGGCTCGGTGCACCATGCAGCGTGGCCGGCGCTCGACGAGCTCGCGGCCCGCGCAGAGGCCGGCCCCGAGCTGCTCGAGCTCTCGAGCCTCGCGCTCACGGGCATCCGCCGCGCCAAGACCGCTGCGAAGGCCTCGCAGAAGACCCCCGTGACGCGTGCCGTCATCGCGGCGCCCGCGGCGACGATCGCGCTGCTCGAGGCCGTGGCATCCGACCTGCGTGCGGTGGGGCGCATCGCCGACCTCGAGTTCGTCGTCGCCGACGAGTTCGAGGTGAGGGACATCGAACTGGAAACACCCGAGGCTTAGGGGAGCCCATGACCTACGAGATCCGACGCGCGAGCGAAGACGACTTCTTCGGCTGGCTGCCGCTGTTCGAGGCGTACTGCCGCTTCTACGAGACCGAACTCGATGACGCCAAGGCGCTCATCGTCTGGAACTGGATCAGCGACGAGCACGACCCGCTGCAGGCCGCGCTCGCGGTCTCCGAAGAGGGCACGCCGGTCGGGCTCGCCCACTACCGCGTCGTGCCCGACAGCCTGTCGGCCACGCGCGGCATGCACCTCGACGACCTCTACGTCGACGAGGAGTCCCGCGGCTCCGGCATCGGCACGGCGCTCATCCGCCACGTGCACGAGCGCGCGGGCGAGGTCGGCGCCGCGGGCGTCTCGTGGATCACGGCGGCCGACAACGAGTCGGCGCAGCGTCTCTACGACTCGCTCGCCGCTCGCACCACCTGGGTCACGTACGAGATGGGCGCCTGATGCAGCTCGGCACGCGCTGGGCGTTCGGCGCACCGCCGCCGGCCTCCGTGCCCGAGGCGCTCGGCGTCCGTCTGGCCGCGGTCGAGGCCGATCGACCGGCGGCCGGCGGACACTGGACCCTCACCTGGCTCGAGGGCCGGCCGATCGCCGAACTCGACGACGGCACCCGGGTCACGCTCGACGATTCGTCGCCGGCGATCGACGACGAGGATCCAGACGACGACTGGTGACGGCGGTCGCGGTGTGCCGCGGTGCGATCAGGCGCGGGCGATGATCTCGGCGTGGGGCATCAGCATCCATCCGTCGGGGTCGCCGGCCCAGGCGAGCCAACCCTCGGATACGCGCCGCAGCTCCGCCGGGTCGGCATGGCCCGACTCGATGGCGTGCACGGCGAATTCCGACTCGACGGCGCGCTGGGACCACGAGGTGCCCCACCACTCCCGCTCGGCGTCGGACGCGAACACCCAGACCGAACCGCCGGCCTCGACGTCGTCGAACCCCGCCGCCCTGACCCACGCCTTCAGATGCCGTCCGGCATCCGGTTCCCCGCCGTTCCAGGCGTGGACGTCACGGTACAGCTCGAGCCACCGCGTGAGCTCGGGCGTGGCCGGCGTCGTGACGACCCCGCCGTAGTCGACATCGCGCACGGCGAGCACGCCGCCCGGCTTCAGCACCCGCCGGAACTCGCGCAGGGCATCGATCGGCCGCCGCAGATGCTGCAGCACCTGGTGGGCGTGCACGACGTCGAACGTGGCATCCGCGAACTCGAGGGCGTACGCGTCGCCCTCCTGGAACGCGACGTTGTCGACGCCGGAGCTCCGCGCGAGTCCGTTCGCCTCCGCCACGATGTGGGCGGAGGCGTCGACGCCGACGACGCGGCCGGGCCTGACCCGTCGAGCCAGGTCGATCGAGATGGTGCCCGGACCGCTGCCGACGTCGAGGATCTCGAGGCCGGCCCCGAGGTGCGGCTCGAGGTACGCTGCCGAGTTCGCGACGGTGCGCCACGTGTGCGACGCGAGCACGCTCGGGTGATGACCGTGCGTGTAGACGTCGCGATCCCGAGCCGTGGACGGAGAGTTCTCGCTCATGCTGCGAGCCTATGCCGATAGGGTCGGCTGATGGCCGATCTGACGAATCCGCTGCTCGAACCGAGCCCGCTCCCCTACGGGTTGCCCCTCTTCGCCCTGATCCGCTCCGAGCATTACGTCGAAGGGCTCGAGGCCGGCATGCGACGCCAGCGCGAGACCGTCGAGCGTATCGCCGCCGACGAGGCGGAACCGACCTTCGAGAACACGATGCTCGCCCTCGAGCGATCCGGGGAGCTGCTCGACCGGGTGCTCGCCGTCTTCGAGAACGCGAGCTCGGCCGATGCGACCCCCGAGCTGGACGAGATCGACGCGGCCTTCGCGCCGCGCCTGAGCGCCCACGCCGACGCCATCGTGCTCGACCAGCGCCTCTTCGCCCGAGTGCACGACCTCTTCGAGCGGCGCGACGAGCTCGGGCTCGCACCCGACGCCGTCTACCTCATCGAACGCGCACACCATCGCGCGCTCCTCGCGGGTGCCGCGCTCGACGCCGACGCCCGCGCACGGCTCACCGCGATCAACGCGCGGCTCTCGACGTTGAGGACCGCCTTCCAGCAGCGGCTGCTCGCCGACACGAACGACCTGGCGCTGCACCTCACCGACGAGGGCGACCTCGCCGGCCTCGACGCCGGGGCGCGATCAGCTGCCGAGGAGGCGGCCGCGGCCCGGGGACTCGAGGGCTGGCTGATCACGCTCGTGCTCCCGACGTCGCAGCCGGCGCTCGCCGATCTGGAGTCCTCGGGCGCACGGGATGCCCTGCTCGCGGCATCCCGAACACGCGGCGCCCGGGGCGGGCCGAACGACACGCGAGCCACGCTGGTCGAGATCGCCCGGCTCCGCGCGGAACGTGCGGCGCTGCTCGGCTTCGCGAGCCACGCGGCGGCGGTGATCCAGGGCCAGACGGCCGGAACACCCGAGGCGGTGTCCGATCTGATCGAGCAGCTCGCCGTGCCCGCGATGCGCAACGTCCGGCACGAACAGGCCCGCCTCGAACGGCTCGCCGAGACGCTCGGCGAACGGGCCCCGACCGCGGCGGACTGGGCGCGCCTGACGACGCGGTCCCGATCGGCCCGCGTCGACGCATCCGGTGCCGACGTGTTCGATGGCGACGTGTTCGATGCCTCGGCCGTGCGCCCGTACCTCGAGTTCGACCGCGTCCTCCTCGACGGCGTGTTCCACGCCGCGAACCTCCTCTACGGGCTGAGATTCACCGCCCGCCCCGATCTCGTCGGATATCACCCCGATGCCCGCGTGTACGAAGTCCGCGAACGCGACGGTGCACCGGTCGGGCTCTACCTCCTCGATCCGTACACGCGTGACTCCAAGCGGGGCGGCGCCTGGATGAACTCGCTCGCCGAGCAGTCCGAGCTCACGGGCGAACTGCCCATCGTGGTGAACAACCTCAACATCCCGAAGCCTGCGGCCGGCGAGCCGACGCTGCTGACGCTCGACGAGGCCGCGACCCTCTTCCATGAGTTCGGCCATGCGCTGCACGGGCTGCTCGCGCGAGTGCGCTTCCCCTCGCAGGCCGGGACCCGGGTCTTCCGCGACTTCGTCGAACTCCCCAGTCAGGTGAACGAGCTCTGGCTCACGCGCCCCGAGATCCTCGAGCGCTTCGCCGTGCATCACGAGACCGGCGAGCCGATGCCGGCCGACGTGGCGGCCGGGCTTCTGGCGGCGACCGGTACCGAGACCGGGTTCGCGACCGCCGAGTACCTGGCGGCCGCCGCGCTCGACCTGGCGTGGCACCGCCTCTCCCCCGCCGATCTCGTCTCCGACGTGGCGCGATTCGAAGCCGAGTCGCTCGACGCCGTCGGGCTCGCGCACCCGCTCGTTCCCCCGCGCTACGGCAGTTCGTACTTCGCCCATGTCTTCGCCGGCGGTTACGACGCGGGCTACTACTCCTACATCTGGAGCGAGGTTCCCGGCGCCGACATCATGGCCTGGTTCGAGCAGCACGGCGGTGCGACCCCCGAGAACGGCGACCGATTCCGCCGGGAGATCCTGGCGCCGGGAGGATCCCGCGATCCCGGCACGTCCGTCCGGGCGTTCCTCGGCCGGGAGCCCTCGATCGACGCGTTGATCGCGCGGCGCGGACTCGGCTGAGACGACGGATGCCCCGCGCAGGCGTGCTGCACGGGGCATCCGATGGTCGTGGTCGGCGACGAGGCCTGCCGACCGGGCTCAGATCGCGAAGCCGAGGGCCCGCATCATGTCGCGGCCGTCGTCGGTGATGCGTTCGGGACCCCACGGCGGCATCCAGACCCAGTTGATGCGGAAGGCGTCGACGACGCCGTCGAGCGCCTCGGCCGTCTGCTCCTCGAGGACGTCGGTCAACGGGCAACCGGCGCTCGTGAGCGTCATGTGGATGATGAGCGCGTCGTTCTCGTCGTCCCAGCCGAGGTCGTAGATGAGTCCGAGGTCGACGACGTTGACGCCGAGCTCGGGGTCGACGACGTCTTTCAGCGCATCTTCGACCTCGTCGTAGCGCTCGGGTGCGAGTGAACTGGCCATGAGCGGGAGTCTACTCGCGCCTACTCGGCCGCCGACTCGGCGACCTGGTAGCGGTCGTAGCCCTCTTCTTCGAGACGGTCGGCGAGTTCGGGCCCGCCCTGCTCGGCGATGCGGCCCGCGACGAAGACGTGCACGAAGTCGGGCTTGATGTAGCGGAGGATGCGCGTGTAGTGGGTGATGAGCAGGACGCCCAGACCCGTGTTCGCCTTCGCGCGATTGACGCCCTCGGAGACGATCTTGAGCGCGTCGACGTCGAGGCCGGAGTCGGTCTCGTCGAGCACGGCGAACTTCGGCTTGAGCAGCTCGAGCTGGAGGATCTCGTTGCGCTTCTTCTCGCCGCCCGAGAAGCCCTCGTTGACGTTGCGCTCGGCGAAGGCGGAGTCCATCTTGAGGTTCTTCATCGACTCGCGCACGTCCTTGACCCAGGAGCGCACCGACGGCGCCTCGCCGTCGATCGCGGTCTTCGCGGTGCGGAGGAAGTTGGTGACGGTGACGCCGGGGATCTCCACCGGGTACTGCATCGCGAGGAACAGGCCGACGCGCGCGCGCTCGTCGACGCTCATCTCGAGCACGTTCTCGCCGTCGAGCAGGATCTCGCCGTCGACGACGGTGTACTTCGGGTGACCGGCGATCGTGTAGGCGAGCGTGGACTTGCCGGAGCCGTTGGGCCCCATGATGGCGTGGATCTCGCCCTCGTTGATGACCAGGTCGACACCGCGGAGGATCTCGCGGGTGCCCTGGTCGGTCTCGACGTTGACGTGCAGGTTCTTGATCTCGAGCACGGACATGGTGATGGGGGTTCTCTTTCGATTGTCGGCCGCGGGGACCGGAAACTGTTTCAGACGGCCAGGGTGACCGCGGGGTCGATGTGCACGTCGCCGTCGGTGATCTCCACCTGGTAGACGGGCACCGGTTCGTAGGCGGGCAGCGTCAGGGGCTTGCCGGTCTTCAGCGAGAACTTCGACCCGTGCGCCCAGCACTCGAGTGTGTCGTCCTCGACGAATCCCTCGGCCAGCGAGATGTCGCCGTGGGTGCAGGTGTCGCCGATGGCGAACACCTGACCCGCCGAGTCCTTGACGACGGCGATCGGCACGCCCTCGAGCACGAAACGGGAAGCCTCGTTCTCGGTGAGCTCGGCGACCGAGCAGACACGAACGGATGTCACGTCAGCGGCCTTCCAGTTCAGCCTCGATCGCCGCCGTGAGGCGGGCCTCGAGGTCGGCCGAACCGATCTTCTGCACGATGTCGGTGAGGAATCCGCGCACGACGAGGCGACGTGCCTCGTCTTCGCGGATGCCGCGCGCCATGAGGTAGAACAACTGCTCGTCGTCGAAGCGGCCGGTGGCGCTCGCGTGGCCCGCGCCCTCGATGTCGCCCGTCTCGATCTCGAGGTTCGGGATGGAGTCCGCGCGGGTTCCCTCGGTGAGCACGAGGTTGCGGTTCTGCTCGTAGCTGTCGGTGCCGACCGCGGCGTTGCCGATGAGGACGTCGCCGATCCAGACCGTGCGGGCGCCGGTTCCCTGCAGCGCGCCCTTGTAGGTCACACGGCTCTTCGTGTGCGGCGCATCGTGGTGCACGAACACCTGCTGCTCGAGGTGCTGGCCCGCGTCGGCGAAGTAGAGGCCGAGCGACTCGATGTCGGCGCCCTGCTCGGCGAGGTGGGTCGAGGGGTTCACCCGGACCACCTTGCCGCCGAGCGAGACGACGATGTGCTTCAGGTAGGAGTCGCGGCCGAGGCGCGCGAACTGGCTCGACAGGTGGACCGCCTCGTCGTCCCATTCCTGCAGCGAGACCACCGTGAGGGATGCGCCGTCGCCGACGAGGATCTCTACGTTCTCACTCAGGCGGGCGCTGCCCGAGCCTGCGAGCACGACGAAGCCGCGGCTGTTCGGGGCCGCCTCGATCACGGTGTGCGCGGCGCGCGGCGCGTCGCCGAGCGCAGTGCGGGTCACGAAGGCGACCTTCTCGTCTTCGCCCGTGATCGAGACGAGCAGCGCCTCATCGAAGGCCGACCAGGCGTTCGCGCTCGCGCGGTCCTCGGGGGTGCCGGCGGTGCCGATGCGGTCGTCGTCGCGTGCGATGTACGAGAGCGCGACGCCGGCGACATCCGCCGCCTCGATCGGAAGCCGGGACCCGTCGAGTTCGCCGCCCGTGAGGTCGGCGAATGCGGCGACGGGCGAGAGCTTCCACTCGTGCTCGCGGCCGTTGACCGGCTCGAAGTCGTCGACGTTCACCGAACGGAACCGCTCGGAACGCGTCTGCACCGGGACGAACGGGCCGTCGGAGTGCGCGACGAGGCCGTGCTGTCCGGGAGTGGCCAAGGGAGATGAACGCTGTGCTGTGCTGGTCATCTGGGCGGTCACTGCTAGCCCACCGATCCTTCCATGCCCATCTCGATGAGCTTGTTGAGTTCCATCGCGTATTCCATCGGCAGCTCGCGCGCGATCGGCTCGATGAATCCGCGAACGATCATCGACATGGCCTCGGTCTCGTCGATGCCACGGCTCATCAGGTAGAAGAGCTGCTCCTCGCTGACCTTCGAGACGGTCGCCTCGTGGCCGAGCTTGACGTCGTCGACGCGGATGTCGATGGCCGGGTAGGTGTCGGAGCGCGAGATCGTGTCGACGAGCAACGCGTCGCAGACGACGCTGTTCGCCGAATGATGCGCGTTCGCGTCGATGCGCACCTCGCCTCGGTATCCGGCGCGGCCGCCGCCGCGCGCGATCGACTTCGAGACGATCGAGGACTGCGTGTACGGCGCCATGTGGATCATCTTCGCGCCGGCGTCCTGATGCTGGCCCGGGCCCGCGAAGGCGACTGAGAGCGTCTCGCCCTTGGCGTGCTCGCCCATGAGGAAGATCGACGGGTACTTCATCGTGACCTTCGAGCCGATGTTGCCGTCGACCCACTCCATGGTGGCGCCCTCGGCCGCGGTGGCCCGCTTGGTCACGAGGTTGTAGACGTTGTTGGACCAGTTCTGGATCGTCGTGTAGCGAACGCGGGCGTTCTTCTTCACGACGATCTCGACGACCGCGGAGTGCAGCGAGTCGCTCTTGTAGATCGGGGCGGTGCAGCCCTCGATGTAGTGCACGTAGCTGCCCTCGTCGGCGATGATCAGCGTGCGCTCGAACTGGCCCATGTTCTCGGTGTTGATGCGGAAGTAGGCCTGGAGCGGGATCTCGACGTGCACGCCGGGGGGCACGTAGACGAACGAACCGCCGGACCACACCGCCGTGTTCAGCGCGGCGAACTTGTTGTCGCCCGCGGGGATCACGGTGCCGAAGTACTCCTCGAAGAACTCGGGGTGCTCCTTCAGCGCGGTGTCGGTGTCCATGAAGATGACGCCCTGACGCTCGAGCTCCTCGTTGATCTGGTGGTAGACCACTTCGGACTCGTACTGCGCGGCGACGCCGGCGACGAGGCGCTGACGCTCCGCCTCGGGGATGCCGAGCTTCTCGTACGTGTTCTTGATGTCGTCGGGCAGGTCCTCCCAGGTCTGGGCCTGCTGCTCCGTCGATCGCACGAAGTACTTGATGTTGTCGAAGTCGATCTCGGACAGGTCGGCGCCCCAGGTCGGCATCGGCTTGCGCTCGAAGAGCTGCAGGCCGCGCTGGCGACGCTGGAGCATCCATTCGGGCTCCGACTTCAGCGCGGAGATGTCTGCGACGACCTCCGGCGAGATGCCGCGGCGGGCCGAAGCCCCGGCCGCGTCGGAATCGGCCCAGCCGAACTCGTACGTGCCGAGTCCTTCCAGTTCGGGGCGGTCGATCAGTACGTCCGTCATGCTCTCCCTCTTCTCCTCCCGTGCAACCGGCTATCAGTCCGGCCCATCGCCTCCCGTGAGTCGAGGCGCTCGTGGAGATGGTGATGATGTGCGGGTGGCGTCAATGCGAACCTAAGATGTGTGGGTACCCGCATCGCGCGTTCTCGCGCGCCTCGCGGAATCTCCAACCACACAAGTCTATAGGGTCGCACCGACGACTGGTCCGTACTCCCAGTGCCGTCACAGGCCGACCCGGAGCAGGACCTCCCAGCGTGAACCGCTTCACCGCGTGGCTCCCCCAGCACGTCGATCGCCGCATCCGATTCTTCGCCTGGCTCTCATTCGCCGCGCAGACCCTGATCATCGCGACCGGCGGCGCCGTCCGGCTCACCGGCTCCGGGCTCGGATGCCCCACCTGGCCGACCTGCACGCCCGGCTCCCTCGTGCCCACCGAGGAGCTCAGCTACCACTCGCTCATCGAGTTCGGCAACCGGCTCATGACCGGCGTGGTCGGCATCGTCGCGCTCGTCCTCTTCATCCTGGTCTGGCGCATCCGCGCCGAGCGGCGCGACCTCTTCACGCTGTCCTTCATCGTGGGCGTCGGCATCGTCGCCCAGGCGATCGTCGGCGGCGTGACGGTGTGGACCGGCCTCAATCCGTTCATCGTCGGATTCCACTACGTGTCGTCGCTGCTGCTGGTCTGCGTGATGGCGGCGTTCCTGGTGCGCATGGACGACGCGCCCGGGCCGCGTGAGCGCGCCGTGCCCGGCTGGTACGCCGGGCTCACGCACGCCACAACCGCCGTGCTCGCGGTGTCCGTCGTGTTCGGCGTGCTGACGACGGGCGCGGGCCCGCACTCCGGCGATTCGGCCGCAGGGCGCAACGGCTTCGATGCCGAACTGCTCGAGCACATCCACGCCTGGCCCGGCTACGCGGTCTTCGCCCTCACGCTCGTGCTCGTCATCGCGGCGGCCCGCTTGGGGTTGCCGACCCTGCGCTGGAGCCTCGTGCTGCTCGCCGTCGAACTCGTGCAGATCGCCGTCGGGCTCTACCAGGCCCGCAACGGTCTTCCGCCGCTCGCGGTGGGCGTGCACATGGTGCTCGCGGCGCTGCTGGCCGCCGCGATGACCGTCGTGGTGCTGCACCTCAAGCGGCCGGCTGCGACGGATGCCACAGCCGAACGCCCGCTCGCCGAGGCATCCGCTCCCCGACCCTGACCGCGCTCCGCGGGCGGACGCCTGCGCAACCGTTGCGCAGCCGTGTCGTGTCGTCGGACCGTCGCGGCGGAGGTCCGCGGCGACGGAGCGACGGGTCGCGTGATGCTCGTGATGACCGTGCCGCCGACCGCGTCGGATGACCGTGACGAGGGCTGATCCGTCACCTCGGATCGGCACGCACTTCGACGGGCGGACGCATTCTCCCGCCCCCGCGCGACCGAGGTGCGCCGAAGGCCCGGAACCGGTGCCCTGTCGACCTCAGAACGGCAGCAGCGGGTCGATGCCGATCGCGATGAAGAGCAGCGAGAGGTACGCGATCGAGCCGTGGAAGACGCGCATCGGCGAGACGTTCACGTGGCGGATCGCGAGGTTGTAGAGCCGGTGCGTCTCGTAGATGAACCAGACGCCGGTCACGAGCGCGACGCTCGAGTAGAGCAGCCCCATGTCGGCGATCGGGATGAGGAGCAGCGAGCAGGCCACGGTCGCCCACGCGTAGAGGATGACCTGGAGGCCGACCTGGGCCCGTCCGCGGACGACCGCGAGCATCGGCACGCCGGCGGCGGCGTAGTCGTCCTTGTACTTCATGGAGAGCGGCCAGTAGTGCGGCGGCGTCCAGAGGAAGATGATGAGGAACAGGATGATCGGCGGCCAGCTGAGGTCGCCAGTGACGGCCGCCCATCCGATGAGCACGGGCATGCAGCCGGCGACGCCGCCCCAGACGATGTTCTGCGCCGTGCGGCGCTTCAGGATGAGGCTGTAGAAGACGACGTAGAGCAGGATCGCGCCGAGCGAGAGCGCCGCGGCGAGCCAGTTCGTGAACACGCCGAGCCAGACGATCGAGGCGACGCCGAGGCCGTAGGCGAAGACGAGCGCCTCGCGGTCGGTCAGTTCGCCGGTGACCAGGGGGCGGCCCTGGGTGCGCTTCATGAGGCGGTCGATGTCGCGGTCGATGTAGCAGTTGAAGGCGCCGGCCGAACCCGCGCTCATGGCGCCGCCGATGAGCGTCGCGATGAGCAGCCAGAGGCTCGGAAGGCCGTTCTGGGCGAGGATCATCGTCGGAGCCGTCACGACGAGCAGGAGCTCGATCACCCGCGGCTTCGTCAGCGCGAGGTACGCCGCGAGCTTGCGCTTCAGGGTCGGCTCCGGACGGGCCTGCCGCGTCTCAACTGCTGCCTGCATCGCTCCTCTTCCGGGCGGGCGCGCCGAAGAGAACGCAGCCCGACAGAGATTCTACGTCATCGGACGTCATCCCCCGTGGCGCCGCTCCCGCCGCGGCACCGCGCCGATCCGGCACCTCACACGGTCGGGAGCGCGCCGTGAACTCGCCGTCACGCCCGTGAAACTGAGCCTTTCCATATACTTTGAGCATGCGGGCCTCCCCGCGTTGTTCGCGATCCACACTTGCACGTGGTCCGTTCGCGCACGCCGAAGGCAACGTCGCCGCAGTGATTTCCAAAGGCCGCCGACCTCGTCGCGGCCGCCCTCACCCGGAAGGAACACCCCACTCGTGACTCACCTGAACTGGGAGCCCATCGACGACCGCGCCGTCGACACCGCTCGGATCCTGGCGGCCGACGCCGTCGAGAAGGTCGGCAACGGCCACCCCGGCACCGCCATGAGCCTCGCTCCGGCGGCGTACCTGCTCTTCCAGAAGGTCATGCGCCGCGACCCGGCCGACCACCGTTGGCTCGGCCGCGACCGCTTCATCCTCTCCGCGGGCCACAGCTCGCTCACCCAGTACGTGCAGCTGTACCTCGCGGGCGACGGGCTCGAGCTCGACGACCTGAAGTCGCTGCGCACATGGGGCTCGAAGACCCCGGGACACCCCGAGTACGGCCACACCGACGGCGTCGAGATCACCACCGGCCCGCTCGGCCAGGGGCTCGCCTCCGCCGTCGGATTCGCGTACGCCTCGCGTTTCGAGCGCGGGCTCTTCGACCCGGATGCCGCGGCGGGCACGAGCCCGTTCGACCACTTCGTGTACGTGGTCGCCGGTGACGGCGACCTGCAGGAGGGCGTCACCAGCGAGGCGTCCTCGCTCGCGGGCCACCAGCAGCTCGGCAACCTCGTCGTGATCTACGACTCGAACCAGATCTCGATCGAGGACGACACGAACATCGCGTTCACCGAGAGCGTGGCCGACCGTTACGCGTCCTACGGATGGCACGTGCAGACCGTCGACTGGAAGAAAACGGGCGAGTACGTCGAAGACGTCGCCGAACTCCACCGGGCGATCGAGGCGGCCAAGGGCGAGACCTCGAAGCCGTCGATCATCATCCTCAAGACGATCATCGGCTGGCCGAGCCCGAAGAAGCAGAACACGGGCAAGATCCACGGCTCGGCGCTCGGCGCCGAAGAGCTCGCCGGCGTGAAGGAGGTGCTCGGATTCGACCCCGAGCAGACCTTCGTCGTCGCCGACGACGTCATCGAGCACACCCGGGGCGCGCTGGAGCGCGGCGCAGCGGCGAAGGCCGAGTGGCAGACCTCGTTCGACGCCTGGGCCGCCGCGAACCCCGAGCGCAAGCAGTTGCTCGACCGCCTCGAGGCCGGCGAGCTCCCCGATGGTCTCGACGCCGCCCTGCCCGCGTTCGACGGCGGCACCGAGGTGTCGACCCGCGCCGCGAGTGGAAAGGTGATCAACGCCCTCGCCGCGCAGCTGCCCGAGTTCTGGGGCGGCTCGGCCGACCTCGCCGAGTCGAACCTGACGACCATCAACGGCGCGGCCTCGTTCATCCCGTCCGAGTGGTCGACCCACGAGTTCAGCGGCAACCCCTACGGCCGGGTGCTCCACTTCGGCATCCGCGAGCACGCGATGGGCGCGATCCTGAACGGCATCGTCCTGCACGGCAAGACGCGCGCGTTCGGCGGCACGTTCCTGATCTTCAGCGACTACATGCGCCCCGCGGTGCGCCTCGCCGCGCTCATGAAGGTGCCCTCGATCTTCGTCTGGACGCACGACTCGGTGGCGCTCGGCGAAGACGGACCGACGCACCAGCCGATCGAGCAGCTCGCGACGCTCCGTGCGATCCCCGGCTTCACCGTCGTCCGTCCCGCCGACGCCAACGAGACCGCGGCCGCCTGGCTCGAGATCCTCAAGCGGCGCGACGCCCCGGTGGGCATCGCGCTCACCCGCCAGAACATCCCGGTGTTCGAGCGCGGCGACGGCGACGCATCCGGTGACGAACTCGCGTCGACCGCGGGCGTCGCCAAGGGCGCGTACGTGCTCGCCGATGCTCCGTCCGGCACCCCCGACGTGATCCTCATCGCCACCGGCTCCGAGGTGCAGCTCGCCGTCGCGGCGCGCGAGCAGCTCGCCGCCGAGGGCGTGCAGGCGCGCGTCGTCTCGGCGCCCAGCCTCGAATGGTTCGAGGAGCAGGATGCCGCGTACCGCGAGTCCGTGCTCCCCGCCGCGGTCACGGCGCGCGTCTCGGTCGAGGCCGGCGTCGCGCTCAGCTGGGGCCGCTACGTCGGCGATCGCGGCCGCAGCGTGTCCATCGAGCACTTCGGCGCATCCGCCGACTACAAGACGCTCTTCCGCGAGTTCGGCATCACGACCGAAGCCGTCGTCGCCGCCGCCAAGGAATCGCTCGCGTCGGCCTGACGCGAACACGAAGGAGATCTGGAACATGAGCACCACCACCCCCACCGCCGACCTGTCCGCAGCCGGCGTCAGCATCTGGCTCGACGACCTCTCCCGTGAACGCATCGCGTCCGGCGGGCTCGAGAAGCTGATCGCCGAACGCGACGTCGTCGGCGTCACCACCAACCCGACGATCTTCGCCGGGGCCCTCGCGAACGGCGCCGCCTACGCCGAGCAGGTCTCGGCCCTCGCCGCGGCCGGCGCCGACGTCGACACGGCCGTCTTCGAGATCACCACCGACGACGTGCGTGCGGCATCCGACATCTTCCGCCCCGTGTACGACGCCAGCAACGGCTACGACGGCAGGGTCTCGATCGAGGTCGCCCCCGACCTCGCGCACGACACCGACGGCACCATCGAGCAGGCCAAGGCGCTGTGGGCCAAGGTCGACCGTCCGAACGCGATGATCAAGATCCCCGCGACCGTCGAGGGCCTCGCGGCCATCACGGCCGCGATCGGCGCCGGCATCAGCGTGAACGTGACGCTCATCTTCAGCCTCGACCGGTACCGCGCCGTCATCGACGCCTACCTCACCGGCCTCGAGCAGGCGAAGGCCGCGGGCATCGACCTCGGCACCATCCACTCGGTCGCCTCGTTCTTCGTGTCGCGCGTCGACACCGAGATCGACAAGCGCCTCACCGCCATCGGAACCGACGAGGCGCTCGCCCTGAAGAGCAAGGCCGGCATCGCCAACGCCCAGCTCGCCTACGAGCTCTTCGAGCAGGAGTTCGGCGCGGACCGCGCCACCGCGCTCCTCGAGGCGGGCGCCAACCGCCAGCGCCCGCTGTGGGCTTCGACCGGCGTCAAGGACCCGGCGCTGCCCGACACGCTCTACGTGACCGAACTCGTCGCGCAGGGCGTGGTCAACACGATGCCCGAGAAGACGCTCGAGGCGACGTTCGACCACGGCGTCATCGCGGGCGACACGGTCACCGTGGCCTACGTCGAGGCGGGCGCCGTGCTCGACGCGCTGGCCGCGGTCGGCGTCGACTACGACGACGTCACGGCACTGCTCGAGCGCGAGGGCGTCGAGAAGTTCATCGTCTCCTGGAACGAGCTGCTCGACACGGTCCGCAGTGCGCTGGAGTCCGCACGATGAGCTTCCGCATCGCGGTCAGCGGCGCCGCCGCCGAGGCTGTTCGCACCGCCGTTCCCGGTCTCGTGGCCGACCTCGTCGCGAGCGGCATCACCGCCCAGGACGGCGCCCTGTGGGGCCCGGCCGCCGAAGAGGAGGCGACCAAGCGCCTCGGCTGGACCGAAGCCGTCGCGATCTCGCGTCCGCTCGTCGCCGAGATCGAGCAACTCCGTGCCGAACTGCACGCTGCGGGCGTGACCCACATCGCGCTCGCGGGCATGGGCGGCTCCTCCCTCGCGCCCGAAGTCATCACGCGCACCGCCCGAGTGCCGCTGACGGTACTCGACTCCACCGAGCCGGGGCAGGTGCGGGCCGCCCTCGGCGACCGACTCGAGGAGACCGCGCTCGTCGTCTCGTCGAAGTCGGGCTCCACGGTCGAGACCGACAGCCAGCGCCGCGTCTACGAGCAGGCGTTCCGGGAGGCGGGCATCGACCCCGTCTCGCGCATCGTCATCGTGACCGACCCCGGCTCGCCCCTCGACGAGTCGGCGCGCGCCGCCGGGTACCGCGTGTTCAACGCGGACCCGAACGTCGGCGGCCGGTATTCGGCGCTCACGGCGTTCGGCCTCGTGCCCTCCGGCCTCGCCGGCGTGGACATCTCCGAGATCCTCGACGAGGCCGAGACGATCGAGCTCTCGCTCGCCGTCGACACCGCGCAGAACCCCGGTCTCGTGCTCGGCGCGGCGATCGCCGCCACCACGCCGCGACGCGACAAGCTCGCGATCGTGGCCGACGGCACCCACATCGTCGGGTTCGCCGACTGGGCCGAGCAGCTCATCGCCGAGTCGACGGGCAAGGAGGGCACCGGCATCCTCCCCGTCGTGCTCGAGACCGGTGCCCCCGAACTGCAGGCGGGCCTCGCAGACCTCCAGGTCGTGCGTGTGGTGGACGAGGCCGGTGACGAGATCTTCGTCGACGACGGCACCGACGAGATCCGCGTGTCGGGCACCCTCGGCGCTCAGCTGCTCGTCTGGGAGTACGCGACCGCCGTCGCGGGGCGCCTGCTCGGCATCAATCCGTTCGACCAGCCCGACGTGGAATCCGCCAAGATCGCGGCTCGCGGACTGCTCGACGCCCGCCCCGAGCCGACGCCCGCGGCGTTCGTCGAGGCCGGCATCGAGGTCCGCGGCACGCCCGAGGTCATCGGCGCGTCGAGCGACCTCGCGTCCGCCATCGAGGTGCTCCTCGAAGAACTCCCCGCCGACGGATACCTCTCGGTGCAGGCCTACGCCGACCGCGTCGCCCACCCCGAGATCGAGCAGATCCGCGCGCGCCTCGCACAGCACGCCGGTCGGCCCGTGACCTTCGGTTGGGGCCCCAGGTTCCTGCACTCGACCGGTCAGTTCCACAAGGGCGGCCCCGCGGTGGGGGTCTTCCTGCAGATCACGCAGGCCGTCGCCGAAGACCTCGCGATTCCCGAGCGGCCGTTCACGTTCGGCGAGCTCATCGCAGCGCAGGCCTCCGGCGACTCGAGCGTGCTCGCCGAGCACGGACGCCCCGTGCTCACGCTCACGCTGACCGACCCCGCGACCGACCTCGCGGCGCTCTTCGACGCCATCGGCTGATCCAGGAAGGTCCACATGCCTCCGGCACACATCTCCGCGACGGAGAACCCGCTGCGGTCCCCGAAGGACTACCGCCTCAACCGCATCGCAGGTCCTTCCAGCCTCATCATCTTCGGCGTGACGGGCGACCTGTCCCGCAAGAAGCTGATGCCCGCCGTGTACGACCTCGCCAACCGCGGCCTGCTTCCTCCGGGCTTCGCGCTCGTCGGATTCGCCAGGCGCAACTGGGCCGACGAGGACTTCGAACAGGTCGTGCACGACTCGGTACGTCAGTACGCCCGCACCGAGTTCCGTGAAGACGTCTGGAAGCAGCTCGCTCGCGGCATCCGCTTCGTCCAGGGCGACTTCGACGACGATGCGGCGTTCGATCGGCTCCGGGAGGTCGTCGAGACGCTCGACACCGACCGCGGGACCATGGGCAACCACGCGTTCTACCTGTCGATCCCGCCGAAGTCGTTCCCGCTCGTGACCGAGCAGCTGAAGCGTTCCGGTCTCACGGAGCAGCAGGACGCCCAGTGGCGACGCGTGGTCATCGAGAAGCCGTTCGGCTCCGACCTCGAGACGGCACGAGAACTCAACGACGTCGTGGCCTCGGTCTTCCCGCCCGACTCCGTGTTCCGCATCGACCACTACCTCGGCAAGGAGACGGTCCAGAACATCCTCGCCCTGCGGTTCGCCAACCAGCTGTACGAGCCCATCTGGAACGCGAACTTCGTCGACCACGTGCAGATCACGATGGCCGAAGACATCGGGGTCGGCGGGCGGGCCGGGTACTACGACGGCATCGGCGCGGCGCGCGATGTCATCCAGAACCACCTGCTCCAGCTTCTCGCGCTCACCGCGATGGAGGAGCCGATCTCGTTCGACGCCGCCGATCTCCGGGCCGAGAAGGAGAAGATCCTGGCCGCCGTGCGGCTCCCGGAGGATCTCGCCGAGGGCACCGCACGCGGACAGTACTCCGGCGGATGGCAGGGCGGCGAGGAGGTCGTCGGCTTCCTCGACGAAGACGGCATGAACCCCGAGTCGCTGACCGAGACGTACGCCGCCATGAAGCTCACCATCGGCACGCGCCGCTGGGCCGGCGTCCCGTTCTACCTGCGGGCCGGCAAGCGCCTCGGGCGCCGCGTCACCGAGATCGCGGTCGTGTTCAAGCGGGCACCCCAGCAGCTCTTCGCCGACAGCCAGACCTCGCAGCTCGGCGAGAACGCCCTCGTGATCCGCGTGCAGCCCGACGAGGGCGTCACGATCCGATTCGGTTCGAAGGTCCCGGGCGCGGGCATGCAGGTGCGCGACGTGACGATGGACTTCGGGTACGGCCACGCCTTCACCGAGGCCAGCCCCGAGGCGTACGAACGCCTCATCCTCGACGTGCTCCTCGGCGAGCCGCCGCTCTTCCCCCGCCAGGAGGAGGTCGAACTCTCCTGGAAGATCCTCGACCCGATCGAGGAGTTCTGGTCCACGCAGGGCCAGCCCGAGCAGTACCGTCCCGGCACGTGGGGCCCGGCATCCGCCGACGCCCTGCTCGCCCGCGACGGCCGAACCTGGAGGCGCCCGTGATCGTCGACCTTCCCGACACCACGACGAGCAAGGTCTCGAAGTCCCTCGTCAAGATCCGCGAGGAGAACGGCGTCGTCGCACTCGGACGTGTGCTCACGCTCGTCATCGCGACGACGCCGGGCATCGAGGAAGAGGCCATCGAGGCGGCGAACGACGCCTCTCGCGAGCACCCGATGCGCGTGATCGTCGTCGCCACCGACCCCGACGAGCCCGCAGACGCCGCGCCGCGCCTCGACGCCGAGATCCGCGTCGGCGGCGACGCCGGGGCGAGCGAGGTCATCGTGCTCCGTGCGCATGGTGCGGTGGCGCGCGACGAGGAGAGCCTCGTCATGGCGCTCCTCCTCCCCGACGCCCCCGTGGTGACCTGGTGGCCGGGCTCGGCGCCCGAGGTGCCCGGCACCTCTCCGCTCGGGCGCATCGCGCAACGGCGCATCACGGATGCCTCGGCGCAGCCTGATCCGCAACTCGCGCTCCGCGCCCTCGCAGCGAGCTACACGCCGGGCGACGCCGACTTCGCATGGACTCGGCTCACGCTGTGGCGCGCGCAGCTCGCCGCGGTCCTCGACCAACCGCCGTACGAGCCGATCACGAGCGTGAGCGTCACCGGGGCGATCGACTCCCCTTCGACGACGTTGCTCGCGGCCTGGCTCCGCCTGCAGCTCGACACCGAGACGGAGTACGAGCTGACGAGCGTCGAGGAGGGCTCCCACGGCATCCACGGCGTGCAGCTGCAGCGCTCGAGCGGCGTGGTCGAACTCATCCGCGACGTCCCCGGGATCGCCACACTGCGCCAGCCGGGGCAGCCGCTGCATGACGTCGCGCTCCCCCGCCGCAACCTGCGCGACTGCCTCGCAGACGAGCTGCGCCGGCTCGATCCCGACGAGCTGTACGGTGAGGTGATCAGGAGCGGCCTCGCGCTGCTCGGCACGACCGAGGGCGAAGGAGTCCCCGCATGACCAACGAACGACGCGTCCTCGTACATCCCGACAAGGGGGCGCTCGCCGGTTCCGTGGCCGCGAGGTTCATCACCAAGATGCTCGACATCCTCGACGACCAGCCGGTCGCGCACGTCGTGCTGACGGGCGGGTCGATGGCCGGGGCCGTCCTCGCGTCGGTGGCGGCCTCGCCCGCACGCACCAGCATCGACTGGTCGCGCGTGCACTTCTGGTGGGGCGACGAACGCTGGGTGCCCGCGGGTGATTCCGAGCGCAACGACCGTGTCGCCGACGAGGCGCTGCTCGACGCCCTCGAGCTTCCGTCCGGGAACGTCCATCGTTTCGCGGCGTCCGATGCCGGCCTCACCCTCGACGAGGCCGCCGAGGCGTACTCCCGGGAGCTCGCCGATCACGGCGAGGGCGCCGAGGCCCCGGCCTTCGACATCACGTTCCTCGGCGTGGGTCCCGACGGGCACATCGCTTCGCTGTTCCCGCACCGGTCCGGCATCCAGGTCGCCGATCGGTCGGTGATCGCCGTGCGCAACTCCCCCAAGCCTCCGCCGGAACGGCTCAGCCTGACCCGTCCCGTGATCAACGCCTCCCAGCGCATCTGGCTCGTCCTCGCGGGCGCCGACAAGGCGTCGGCTCTCGGCCTCGCCCTCGCCGGTGCCAGCCGTGACGAGGTGCCCGTGGCCGGCATCAAGGGTCGCCGTCGCACGGTGTTCTTCGTCGACTCCGATGCCGCCGCTGAGGTACCCGAGCAACTCATCGCCCGCGACTACTGAAGGCGGGTACGACGAAGGGGGCGAGCCGTCGGCTCGCCCCCTTCTTCGTTCCCCCACCCGCGATCGGATGCGGTGGGTCGTTCAGTCCTTGGGCGCCTGCCCGCGACGGACGCGCAACTGCGTGAGCGCGTCGTCGAGCAGCGCGGCGGCCTCCTCGTCGGAGCGTCGCTCCTTCACGTAGGCGAGGTGGGTCTTGTACGGCTCGAGCTTGGAGACCGACGGCGGGTTCTCCCGATCGCGGCCGGCGGGCAACCCGGTCGACGGGCTGTCGATGGTCTCGGGAATCTCCTCCTCGGGCAGGTTGGCCGCGAAGTAGCGAACCGTCTCGTTGCCCTGAGCGTCCCAGTAGCTGACGGCGACGCGGTCGGCGTGGAAGCCGCGGTCCTGCTCGCCCATGGGCCCTGCACCGACGCGCGAGCCGCGGATGGCGCTGTTTCCGGAAGCCATGCGCTCAGAGCCCCGAATCGAACTTGGTGATGAGACCGAGCACGACGATGCACGTCACCCAGACCAGACCGAGGATCACCGTGATGCGGTTGAGGTTGCGCTCAGCGACGCCCGAGGCACCGAGGCTGGACGTGACGCCGCCGCCGAACATGTCGGACAGGCCGCCGCCGCGACCCTTGTGCAGGAGGATGAGCAGCGTCAGCAGGAGACTCGTGATGCCGAGCAGCACCTGCAGGACGACCTGGAGAATCTCCACGGTGAACCTTTCCGGGCACGTCAAGGGGGTGCGTGCCGATATATGAGTATAGCGGGAGCCGAAGCGCGGGGTCGGAGGCTCGCGCCCCCGACCCCGCGTCGATCCGGAATCAGGCTCCGACGTGCTTCTTGAAGCGGACGATGCTCGAGAACTCGTCGATGTCGAGGCTCGCGCCGCCGACGAGGGCGCCGTCGATGTTCGGCTCGCGAAGGAACGACGCGATGTTCGCCGCCTTCACCGAACCCCCGTAGAGCACACGGGTCGCAGCTGCGACGTCTTCACCGAAGACCTCGCGGAGCAGGTCGCGGATCGCGCCGCACACCTGCTCGGCCTGCTGCGGGGTCGCCGCCTGACCCGAGCCGATCGCCCAGACGGGCTCGTAGGCGATGACGAGCCCCTTCGACGCGTCGACGCCGTCGAGCGCGGCTCGCAGCTGTGCGACGGGCACGGCGCTCGGGCCGTGCGCCTCGAGGTCTTCGGCCGTCTCGCCGACGCAGACGACGGGAACGATGCCGTGGCGGTGCGCGGCCCGGACCTTCGCATTCACGTCGGCATCGGTCTCGCCGTGCAGCGTGCGCCGCTCCGAGTGGCCGATGATCACGTACGCGCACTCGAGCTTCGCCAGGAACGCACCGGAGATCTCGCCCGTGTAGGCGCCGGAATCGTTCGCCGAGAGGTCTTGGGCGCCGTACGCGATCGGCAGGCTGTCGGCGGAGACGAGGGTCTGCACCGAGCGGATGTCGGTGAACGGCGGGAAGACCGCGACCTCGGCGTCGGCCGGGTCGTGCTTCGCGTCCTTCAACGACCATGCGAGCTTCTGGGTGAACGCGACCGCCTGCAGGTGGTCGAGGTTCATCTTCCAGTTGCCGGCGATGAACGGGGTGCGCTTCACTGCCATCCGAGGACCTCCAGTCCGGGGAGTTGCTTTCCCTCGAGGAACTCGAGGCTCGCGCCCCCGCCCGTCGAGATGTGACCGAATCGGTCATCGGCGAACCCGAGCTGGCGCACGGCCGCCGCGGAGTCGCCGCCGCCGACGACGCTGAGGCCGTCGACTTCGGTGAGCGCCTGCGCCACCGCACGGGTGCCGGAGGCGAAGGGGGCGAGCTCGAACACGCCCATGGGCCCGTTCCAGAACACCGTCTTCGAGGAGCGGATGTGCTCGGCGAAGGTCGCGGCCGTCTCAGGCCCGATGTCGAGCCCGAGACCCGATTCGCCGAAGGGCGTGTCCTCGATCGCATCGGCGGCCGCGACGACGTGCTCCGCGTCCGCCGAGAACGACGCCGCGACGACGACGTCGGTCGGCAGGACGATCGAGACGCCGCGTTCGGCAGCCTCTGCCAGATAGCCCTTGACGGTCTCGATCTGATCGGCCTCGAGCAGGCTCGACCCCACCTTGTGGCCCTGGGCCGCGAGGAAGGTGAAGAGCATGCCGCCGCCGATGAGCAGCGTGTCGACGCGCGGCAGGAGATGCGCGATGACCCCGAGCTTGTCGGAGACCTTCGATCCGCCGAGGACCACCGCGTACGGGCGCTCGGGCTTCTCGGTGAGCCGATCGAGCACGTCGAGCTCGGCGGCGATGAGGAGCCCGGCGGCACTCGGCCGGAGCTCCTCGAGCTCGAACACGCTCGCCTGCTTGCGGTGCACGACGCCGAAGCCGTCGGAGACGACCTTGTCGGCGAACGCGGCGAGCTCGCCGGCGAACGCCGTGCGCTCGGCCTCGTTCTTGGAGGTCTCCCCGGGGTTGAAGCGCAGGTTCTCGAGGACGAGGATCTCTCCGTCCTGAAGCGCCTCGACCTTCGCCGTGGCGTCGTCGCCGACGGTGTCGGTCGCGAACGCGACCGGCACGTCGACGAGTTCGCCGAGCCGCGCCGCGACGGGCGCGAGGCTGTACTTCGCGTCGGGCGCGCCCTCGGGACGGCCGAGGTGCGAGACCACGACCACGCGCGCACCCTGATCGGTCAGCGCGGTGAGTGTCGGAAGCGACGCCCGAACACGACCGTCGTCCGTGATGACCCCGTCCTTGAGAGGAACGTTGAGGTCACAACGGACGACGATCCGTGTTCCGGCGAGCGAACCGAGGCTATCGATCGTTCGCAGGGTCACGATGGCTCGATTCAGAGACGCTCGGCGACGTACTCGGTCAGGTCGACGAGACGGTTGGAGTAGCCCCACTCGTTGTCGTACCAGCTCGAGAGCTTCACCTGGTTGCCGATGACGCGGACGAGGCCGGCGTCGAAGATCGACGAGTGCGGGTCGGTCACGATGTCGCTCGAGACGATGTCGTCTTCGGTGTACTTGAGGATGCCCTTCATGGGGCCCTCGGCGGCGGCCTTGTACGCGGCCTTGATCTCGTCGACCGTGACCGGGTTCTTGGTCGTCACCGTGAGGTCCGTGATCGACCCGGTGGGAACCGGGACCCGGAGCGCGAAGCCGTCGAGCTTGCCGACGAGCTCGGGCAGCACGAGGCCGATCGCCTTGGCCGCGCCGGTGGAGGTCGGGACGATGTTGACGGCGGCGGCGCGCGCACGGCGGAGGTCCTTGTGGGGGCCGTCCTGGAGGTTCTGGTCGGCCGTGTAGGCGTGGACCGTCGTCATCAGGCCGTGCTCGATGCCGAACGTGTCGTTGAACACCTTCGCGAGCGGCGCGAGGCAGTTCGTGGTGCACGATGCGTTCGAGATGATGTGGTGTGCGGCCGGGTCGTACTCGTGCTCGTTGACGCCCATGACGAAGGTGGCGTCCTCGTCGGTCGCCGGCGCCGAGATGAGGACCTTCTTCGCGCCCGCCTCGATGTGCTTGCGCGCGTCGGCGGCCTTGGTGAAGAAGCCGGTCGACTCGATCACGATGTCGACGCCGAGCTCGCCCCAGGGGAGGTTGGCGGGGTCGCGCTCCGCGAAGGCCTTGATCGCGGTGCCGTTGACGATGATGTTGTCGTCGTCGTAGTCGACGGTCGCGTCGAGGCGGCCCGTGATGGAGTCGTACTTGAGCAGGTGCGCGAGCGTCTTGTTGTCGGTGAGGTCGTTGACCGCGACGATCTCGAGGTCTGCACCCTGGGCGAGTGCGGCGCGGAAGTAGTTGCGGCCGATGCGGCCGAAGCCGTTGATGCCGATCTTTACAGACACGGATGTCTCCTGAATTGACGGTGCGCAGAGGCGCGGTTTTTGGGAATGATCGGACAGCGGTGTCCCCGGGCGGCGCCCGAGGACACCGCCGACGACTACGACAGTAGCAGCAGCCCTGAGGTCTTCTCGTTTGCTGCGGCGAAGCGCTTCTGCACGTTGTCCCAGTTGGCGATGTTCCAGAACGCCTTCACGTAGTCGGCGCGCACGTTGCGGTAGTCGAGGTAGTACGCGTGCTCCCAGACGTCGAGCATGAGCAGCGGCACGATGCCCGCCGGGAGGTTGCCCTGCTGGTCGAAGAACTGCACGATGATGAGGCGCTGGCCCAGCGAGTCCCACGCGAGCACGGCCCAGCCCGAGCCCTGGACGCCGAGCGCCGTGGCCGTGAAGTGCGCCTGGAACTTCTCGAACGAGCCGAACTCGTCGTCGATGGCGGAGGCCAGGTCGCCCGTGGGCTTGTCGCCGCCGTCGGGCGAGAGGTTCGTCCAGAAGATCGAGTGGTTCACGTGACCGCCGAGGTTGAACGCGAGGTCCTTCTCGAGCTTGTTCACGTTGGCGAGGTTTCCGGTCTCGCGAGCCTCGGCGAGCTGAGCGAGCGCCGTGTTCGCACCGGTCACGTACGCCTGGTGGTGCTTCGAGTGGTGCAGCTCCATGATCGTGCCGCTGATCGCCGGCTCGAGTGCCGCGTAATCGTAGGCGAGGTCGGGGAGGGTGTAGTCAGCCATTGCTTCTCCTTGTCAGATGCCGGGCGTTCCGGGCCTCTGCCCGGTGTTCCGCGGCTGCGCATTCGAGTCTATGCCCGCGACCGGGGGTCGGGTCCGGGGGTTGACGCCGGATGACGCCCGCGCCGGGGCAGCATCGAGCGACGGATGCCGCAGCATCCGCCGGTGCGCCTCGCGGGCCGTCGGACGGCTCAGTCGTCGAGGTCGGCGGGCAGGCTCGCCTCGGTGCCCGGGACGCCGAGCGCCGCCGCACGGCTGTCGGCCATGGCCAGCAGACGACGGATACGTCCGGCGACTGCGTCCTTGGTCATGGGCGGTTCGGCGTGGTGCCCGAGCTCGTCGAGGCTGGCGTCGCGGTGCGCGAGTCGCAGTTCTCCGGCGTACTTGAGGTGTTCGGGGATGTCGTCGCCGAGCAGTTCCATGGCACGCTGCACGCGCGCGCAGGCGGCCACGGCGGCCTGCGCGGAACGGCGGAGGTTCGCGTCGTCGAAGTTGACGAGCCGGTTGGCGGTGGCACGCACCTCCCGTCGCTGGCGGAGATCCTCCCAGTTGCGGACGGTGGCGCTCGCCCCCATGAGCGACAGCATCGCGCTGATGGCCTCGCCGTCGCGGATCACGACTCGATGCACGCCGCGCACCTCGCGCGCCTTCGCCGAGATGCCGAGGCGTCCGGCGGCACCGACGAGGGCCATGGCGGTCTCGTTTCCCGGACAGGTGATCTCGAGGGCCGCCGAACGGCCGGGATCCGTCAGACTGCCGTGGGCGAGGAACGCCCCGCGCCACACGGCGGCGACCTCGTCGCGCGAGCCGGTCGTGAGCTTGTTCGGCAGGCCTCGCACCGGGCGTCGCCGCGCATCGAGCAGTCCGGTCTGACGGGCGAGGGTCTCGCCGCCGTCGAGCACGCGCAGCAGGAACTGGTTGGTGCGCCGGATGCCGGACGGCGCGATCACCGAGACATCCGGCCGTACGCCGTAGAGCTCGCCGAGATCTCGGGTGACGCGCTTCGCCGTGGTCGGGGAATCCAGTTCGGCCTCGATCGCGATGCGACCCGAGATGATGTGCAGCCCGCCGGCGAATCGCAGCACGGACGCCAGCTCGGCGGCACGGACGCTGGTCTTGGACGCCTCGACGCGCGCGAGCTCTTCTTTCACATCCGCGGTCAATGCCACCTCGTGATCCTTCCTGTGGGTGGGAGGGGCGTTCGCCCCCGGGAATCCTGCATTCGAAAGGCCGGGGTCATTCGCGGCCGAGATCACGATGGCGGAGGCTCACCGCGATGCCGGGCACGTCGGCGAGCCGCTCGGCGAGCTCGCGGACCACGGCCACGGATCGGTGCTTGCCGCCCGTGCAGCCGACCGCGATGGTCGCGTGTCCCTTGTTCTCGCGCTGGTAGCCGGCGAGCACCGGCTTCAGCGCCGTGACGTACGCGGAGATGAACTCGCGCGCGCCCTCCTGAGCCAGGACGAACTCCGACACGGCCGGATCCTCGCCGGTCAGACTTCGCAGCTCCGAGACCCAGAACGGGTTGGGCAGGAATCGGGCGTCGGCCACGAGATCGGCGTCCGTCGGCAGCCCGTACTTGAAGCCGAAGCTCAACAGTGTGACCTGCACGCCGGCCCGCCCGGCTTCTGCGAAGGTCTCGGTGATGAGGTTCGCGAGCTGGTGGATGTTCAGTTCGGAGGTGTCGACGACGAGGTCGGCGGCCTCGCGCAGCTCGGCGAGCCTCGACCGTTCGGCCCCGATGCCGTCGAGGAGGGTGCCGGTGCCCTGGAGGGGATGCGGACGGCGCACCGCCTCGAAGCGGCGCACGAGCACGGCATCGGTCGCATCGAGGAACACGACCCGCACGTTGACGCCCCGACGCAGTGCCTGGATGATCTCGCGCAGCTCGGGGAAGAAGTCGCGGCCCCTGATGTCGACGACGGCGGCGATGCGCGGCAGCGACGCGCCCGCGCGCTCGACCAGCTCGACGAGGGGGCGCAGCATCTGCGGCGGCAGGTTGTCGACCACGTACCAGCCGAGATCTTCGAGCGCGTTGCCGACGGTCGAACGGCCGGCACCCGACATGCCGGTGACGATCAGCATCTCCTGGTGCTCGAACTCGGTTGCCATCGTCTCGGTTCCCCTTCCGCGCACGTCGACACCCCAGCCTACCCGGCTTGCGATGCTCCTCCGGATCGGAGGTGGCCGTGCACGACGGTCGCGAGGGTCGGTCCGAATCCGTCGACGCCCGAGATCTCGTCGACGGATGCCGCGCGCAGGCGCTTCACGGAGCCGAAGTGCCGGAGCAGCACCTTGATGCGCGACGGCCCGAGACCCGGGATCTCGGCGAGGACCGAGGAGATGTCCCGCTTGCGCCGTTGCCGTTGATGCGTGATGGCGAAACGGTGCGCCTCGTCGCGCACGCGCTGGAACAGGAACAGCGCGTCGCTGTTCCGCGGCAGGATCACCGGGTAGTCCGCGTCGGGCGTCCAGATCTCCTCGAGCCGCTTCGCGATGCCGCAGAGGTAGATGCCGTCGACGCCGGACTCCTCGAGTGCGCGGGCGGCGGCCTCGACCTGCGGCCGACCGCCGTCGACGACGAGGAGGTTCGGCCGGTAGGCGAACTTCGCGCGTCGGCCCTGACCGCCCTCTGCGGCATCCGCTTCACTCTCGCTCCCCCGCGCCTCGTCGCCGTCGGCCGCGCTCGGATGGGGCGACGCGAGGTAGGCGAGCCGGCGGGTGAGCACCTGGTGGATCGAGTCGGTGTCGTCGGTCGACTCGGCGATCGTGAAGCGCCGGTACTCGTCTTTGCGGGGCAGGCCGTCTTCGAACACGACCATCGACGCGACGATGTTGGTGCCGCTGAGGTGGGAGACGTCGTAGCACTCGATGCGCAGGGGCGCGTCGGCCATGCCGAGCGCCTCCTGGATGTCTTCGAGGGCACGCGACCGCGTAGTGAAGTCGGCGCTTCGTCGCGTCTTGTAGAGCATGAGCGACTGCTTCGCGTTCTGCGTCGCCGTGGCGAGGAGGGCGGCCTTGTCGCCGCGGCGAGCCGTCTTGAGCCGGATGCTCCGGTCGGCCCGCCTGCTCAGCCACGCCTGCACGGTGTCGGCATCCTCCGGGAGTTCGGGCACGATCACCTCACGCGCCGGACGCAGGTCGGTGCCGTAGGCGTTCTGCACGACCGAGTCGACGAGCTCCCCCAGCGGCACGTCGAGTTCTTTGTCGACCGTCCAGGTGTGGACGCCGCGCACCCGACCGCCGCGCACGACGAACATCTGGACGGCGGCGGCGAGCTCGTCGTGCTCGATGCCGAACACGTCGACGTCGACGTCGTCGCGCAGCACGACGGCGCTCTTCTCGAAGAACTGCGTCGCCGCCTGGAGCTGATCGCGCCGTCTGGCTGCCGCCTCGAACTCGAGGCGAGCGGATGCCTCGAGCATCTGGTGCTCGAGCTCGGCGAGGATCCGGCGGTCCTGATTCGTCATGAAGGAGACGAAACGGTCGACATTCTCGCGGTGCTCCTCGATCGAGACGGTTCCGGAGCAGGGCCCGAAGCATCGGCCGATCTGACCGGCGAAGCACGGACGGCCGGAGGCCATCGCCCGACGGTAGTCGGAATCCTTGCACGTGCGGATCGGGAAGAGCTTCAGCAGGATCTCGAGCGTCTCGTTGACCGCCCACACCTTCGGGTAGGGGCCGAAGTAGCGCGCACCTGGAATGCCGCTCCGTCGCGTGACGATGGCGCGGGGCGCCTCATCGGCGAGGGTGACCGCGAGGTAGGGATACGACTTGTCGTCGCGGTACTTGACGTTGAACGGCGGGTTGAACTCCTTGATCCAGGTGTACTCGAGCTGGAGTGCCTCGACGTCGTTGCCGACCACGGTCCACTCGACCGAGGAGGCCGTCGTCACCATCCGCCTGGTGCGCTCGTGGAGCGTGCGCAGCGGTGCGAAGTAGTTCGACAGCCGGGCGCGCAGGTTCTTGGCCTTGCCGACGTACAGCACGCGTCGATCGGCATCGCGGAAGCGGTAGACACCGGGATCGGTCGGAATCTCCCCGGCCTTCGGCCGGTACGGCAGTGCGTCGCTCATGACGTCAGCTGGCGACGTCGACCCGCGTCGCGGCCTCGAAGATCTCGCGGAGGAAGGTGCCCGTGTGGCTCTCGGGTACCGCGGCGACGTCTTCGGGGGTGCCGGTCGCGACGATCTGGCCGCCGCCTGAACCGCCCTCCGGCCCGAGGTCGATGACCCAGTCCGCCGACTTGATGACGTCGAGGCTGTGCTCGATGACGATGACCGTATTGCCCTTGTCGACGAGCTTGCCGAGCACCTTCAACAGCTTGCGGACGTCCTCGAAGTGCAGACCGGTGGTCGGCTCGTCGAGCACGTACACGCTGCGTCCGTTCGAACGGCGTTGGAGTTCGGTGGCGAGCTTCACGCGCTGCGCCTCGCCGCCCGAGAGCGTCGTGGCGCTCTGCCCGAGCTGGACGTAGCCGAGGCCCACGTCGACGAGCGTCTTGAGGTAGCGGTGGATCGCGGAGATCGGCTCGAAGAACTCCGCAGCCTCGCTGATCGGCATCTCGAGGACCTCGGCGATGTTCTTGCCCTTGTAGTGCACCTGGAGCGTCTCGCGGTTGTACCGCTGCCCGCCGCAGACCTCGCAGGCGACGTAGACGTCGGGGAGGAAGTTCATCTCGATCTTGATCGTGCCGTCGCCCGAGCACGCCTCGCAGCGGCCGCCCTTGACGTTGAAGCTGAATCGGCCGGGCAGGTAGCCGCGCGCCTTCGCCTCGGTCGTCTCGGAGAACAGCGTGCGGATCCGGTCGAAGACGCCCGTGTAGGTCGCCGGATTCGAGCGGGGCGTACGCCCGATGGGCGCCTGATCGACGTGCACGACCTTGTCGAGCTGATCGAGCCCGGTGACCCGGCGATGCTTGCCCGGGAGCTTGCGCGCCCCGTTCAGGCGGTTCGCGAGCACCCGGTAGAGGATGTCGTTCACGAGCGAGGATTTGCCGGAACCGCTGACCCCGGTGACCGCCGTGAAGACGCCGAGCGGGAAGTCGACGTCGACGCCTCGGAGGTTGTTGGCCGCGGCGCCGCGCACCGAGATCATGCGCTCGGGATCGACCTTTCGGCGCGTCTCGGGGATCGAGATCTCTTTGCGGCCGGACAGGTAGTCGCCGGTGAGCGACCTCGTGTTGGAGACCAGGTCGTCGTAGCTGCCGGAGTGCACGACCGTGCCGCCGTTCACGCCGGCGCCGGGGCCGATGTCGACGATCCAGTCCGCGGTGCGGATCGTGTCCTCGTCGTGCTCGACGACGATGAGCGTGTTGCCGAGATCTCGCAGAGCGACGAGCGTGTCGATGAGCCGGCGGTTGTCGCGCTGATGGAGGCCGATGCTCGGCTCGTCGAGCACGTAGAGCACGCCCGTGAGCCCGGAGCCGATCTGCGTCGCGAGCCGGATGCGCTGCGCCTCGCCCCCGGAGAGGGTCGCTGCGGCCCGGGCGAGGTCGAGATAGCTCAGCCCGACGCGGATGAGGAAGTCGAGCCGGAGCTTGATCTCGCGAAGCACCTGCGCGGCGATGGCCTGCTCTCGGTCGGTGAGCTCGAGCCGGTCCATGAACGCCCGCGCATCGGTCAGGCTCAGCAGGCCGACGTCGGCGATGCTCGCATCGTGGATGAGCACCGAGAGCACCTCGGGCTTCAGCCGCTTTCCGCCGCACACGGAGCAGGGCACCTCTCGGAGGTACTCCGACCAGCGCACGCGCTGCGCATCGGTCTCGGCCTGCAGGTACTGGCGTTCAATGTACGGCACGACGCCCTCGAACCCGGAGGTGTAGCTCATCTCCCGGCCGTAGCGATTGCGCCACTTCACCTTGACCTCGAAGTTGTCGCCGCGCAGTACCGCCGACTGGGCCGCAGGGTCGAGGTCCTGCCACGGCGTGTCGAGGGAGAAGCCGAGGTCGCGCGCGAGGCCGAGCAGGAGCTTCTCGTAGTAGTTGTAGAGGCTCTTTCCCTGCGAGGTCCAGGGGATGATGACGCCCTCGGCGATGCTCGACGCGGGATCGCCGAGCAGGAGGTCTTCGTCGACCGCCATGCGCGTGCCGAGACCCGAGCACTCGGGGCAGGCTCCGAACGGCGCGTTGAACGAGAACGTGCGCGGCTCGATCTCGGTGAGCGCGATCGGGTGCTGGTTCGGGCACGAGAGCTTCTCGGAGAAGATCTCCCACGCGTCGTCGCCGGTCTGGTCGACGTAGTTGATCTGCACGAGGCCGTCGGTCAGGCGCAGCGCGGTCTCGAGCGAGTCGGTGAGCCGGCCGAGCACGTCGGGACCGGCCACGAGGCGGTCGACGACCACCGAGATGTCGTGCTTGACCTGCTTCTTCAGCTTCGGCGGCTCGTCGAGGCGGATGAGCTCGCCGTCGACGACGGCCCGGGAGTAGCCGCCGGCGGCGAGCTCGCGGAAGAGGTCGACGAACTCCCCCTTCTTCTGCGAGACGACGGGGCTCAGGACCTGGAATCTCGTCGTCGGCTCGAGGCGCATGAGCTGATCGGCGATCTGCTGCACGGTCTGACGCTGGATGCGTTCGCCGCAGACGGGACAGTGCGGCACACCGATGCGTGCCCACAGCAGGCGCATGTAGTCGTAGATCTCGGTGATGGTGCCCACCGTGGAGCGCGGGTTGCGGTTCGTCGATTTCTGGTCGATCGACACCGCGGGGCTGAGCCCCTCGATGAAGTCGACGTCGGGCCGGTCGACCTGCCCGAGGAACTGGCGCGCGTAGGCCGACAGCGACTCGACGTAGCGTCGCTGCCCCTCGGCGAAGATCGTGTCGAACGCCAACGACGACTTTCCCGAGCCGGACAGCCCCGTGAACACGACCATCGCGTCGCGCGGGATGTCGACGTCGACGTCCCGCAGATTGTGCACGCGTGCACCGCGAACGCTCAGGCGAGAATGGGCATCGAGACGTGAAACTGGCACCCTACGAGTCTAAGGACGACCACCGACACGAACGCCTCGGCGGCACGTGCTCTGAGCGAACATATGTTCGATCCACCCTCGGAGCCGGGCATCGCGCCGGGGACCTCCGGCTCGATCGGCTGGTCAGCCGATGTGGCCCGCCTTCTCCATCTGCCGCAGCTCGCGCTTGAGTTCGGACACCTCGTCGCGCAACCTGGCGGCGAGCTCGAACTTGAGCTCGCCGGCGGCCACGAGCATCTGGTCGTTGAGATCCCTGATGAGCTCCTCGAGATCGTTCGCGCCCTCCGCGGCGATGCCCTCGCGGCGCAGGTTGGGCACGGCGGTCTTCTTGCGTGCGTCGCGACCCGCGAGCAGTGCCGCGGTGTCGGCCTCTTCCCGTGCGAGCACATCGGTGATGTCGGCGATGCGCTTGCGCAACGGCGTCGGGTCGATGCCGTTGACGCGGTTGTACTCGAGCTGTCGTTCGCGACGGCGTTCGGTCTCGTCGATCGCGGACTTCATCGAGTCGGTCAGCACGTCGGCGTACATGTGCACCTCGCCCGAGACGTTTCGAGCCGCGCGCCCGATCGTCTGGATCAGCGAGGTCGACGATCGGAGGAAGCCCTCCTTGTCGGCGTCGAGGATCGCCACGAGGGAGACCTCGGGCAGGTCGAGGCCTTCTCGGAGCAGGTTGATGCCCACCAGCACGTCGTAGACACCCGCTCGGAGCTCGGTGAGCAACTCGACCCGGCGAAGCGTGTCGACGTCGGAATGGAGATAGCGCACGCGCACGCCCGCCTCGGTGAGGTAGTCGGTCAGCTCCTCGGCCATGCGCTTGGTCAACGTCGTCACGAGCACGCGCTCGTCGCGTTCGGCGCGGACCCTGATCTCTTCGAGGAGGTCGTCGATCTGGCCCTTCGAGGGCTTGACCACGATGCGCGGGTCGACGAGCCCCGTCGGGCGGATGATCTGCTCGACCACTCCATCGGCGATGCCCATCTCGTATCGGCCCGGGGTCGCCGAGAGATAGACCTTCTGACCGACGCGATCCTTGAACTCGTCCCACTTCAGGGGCCGATTGTCGAGCGCGCTGGGAAGGCGGAACCCGTGTTCGACGAGGGTGCGCTTGCGCGAGGAGTCGCCCTCGTACATCGCCCCGATCTGCGGCACCGTCACATGCGACTCGTCGATGACGACGAGGAAGTCGTCGGCGAAGTAGTCGAGCAGGCAGTGCGGCGCCTCCCCCGGCGCCCGTCCGTCGATGTGCCGCGAGTAGTTCTCGATGCCGGAGCAGAATCCGATCTGCTCCATCATCTCGAGATCGAAGGTGGTGCGCATGCGCAGGCGTTGCGCTTCGAGCAGCTTGCCCTCGCGCTCGAGTTCGGCGAGCCGTTCCTCGAGTTCGATGCGGATGGTGCCGATCGCCCGCTGCATGACGTCGGTGCTCGCCACGTAGTGCGAACCCGGGAAGACGGGGACCGCGTCGAGCTTGGCGACGACCTGACCGGTGAGCGGATGCAGGCTGTACAACCCCTCGATCTCGTCGCCGAACATCTCGATGCGGATCGCGAGTTCTTCATAGACGGGGATGATCTCGATCGTGTCCCCGCGCACGCGGAACGTGCCGCGCGCGAACTCGACGTCGTTGCGCTGGTACTGCATCGACACGAACTTGCGGATGAGCCAGTCGCGATCGACCTGCTGCCCGACCTGCAGCGGCATCATCGCCTTGAGGTATTCTTCGGGCGTGCCGAGGCCGTAGATGCACGAGACGGTCGAGACCACGACGACGTCTCGGCGGCTGAGCAGCGAGTTCGTGGTCGAGTGCCGAAGTCGTTCGACCTCTGCGTTGACCGAGGAGTCCTTCTCGATGAAGGTGTCGGTCTGCGGCACGTAGGCCTCGGGCTGGTAGTAGTCGTAGTACGACACGAAGTACTCGATCGCGTTGTTCGGCATCAGGTCGCGGAACTCGGTCGCGAGCTGCGCCGCGAGCGTCTTGTTGTGCGCGAGCACCAGCGTCGGACGTTGCACCTGCTCGATGAGCCACGCGGTGGTGGCGGACTTGCCCGTGCCCGTGGCGCCGAGGAGCACCACGTCGGTCTCGCCGGCGTTGATTCGCCCCGCGAGCTCGGCGATGGCCGCCGGCTGGTCGCCGCTCGGAACGTACTCGCTGACGACCTCGAACGGTCGGACGGATCGGGTGGCCTGCATGCGTTCCAGTCTAGGTTCGACCTCCGACACGGCAGCCGGCACGACCCGGAATCGCGCCCGGGCGGGCGCCGGGATCAGGTGGCGTCGCGGCCGCGACGCGCGGCGACCTCCCCGTTGATGCGACCCCACAGCGCGTCGGCCTGGCTCATCGTGTGGCCGAGCGTGCCGTCGGTGTCGATCACGACGTCGGCGATCGCGAGGCGCTCGGTGTTCGCGGCCTGGGCATCGACCCGCGCCTCGGCCTGCACCGGTTCGAGGCCCCGTTCCTCGACCAGGCGCCGCACCTGGGTGCGCCGCGGCGAGTTCGTCACGACGATCAGGTCGAACGGATGGTCGACGGATGCCTCGACGAGCAGCGGGACGTCGTAGACGACGACCGCGTCGGGGTCGGCCTGCTCGATCTTCGCGAACTGCCGCGCCGCGAGCTCGCGGACGGCCGGATGCACGATCGAGTTGAGCTGCTCGCGGGCACGCGCGTCGTTGAAGACGAGTTCGCCCAGTCGCGCCCGGTCGAGGCTGCCGTCGCGTTGCAGCACCCCGGCGCCGAACGCGTCGACGATCGCGTCGAGGGCGGGGGTGCCGGGATCCACCGCGCGGCGAGCCAATTGATCCGCGTCGATGTGCACGGCGCCGTGCTCGTAGAGCCGCCTGGCGACGGTTGACTTTCCGGAGGCGATTCCGCCCGTGAGGCCGATCAGGTACACGCTCCAACTCTAGCGATCGCGCGACGATCGCAACGCGGCACCAAGCCCCGCCCGCACGGAATCACCGGCATCGCGCCCGGGCACGGCACGAACGCCGGAAGGCCGGCCCCCGAGGGGACCGGCCTTCCGTGTGCGGATCGGATCCGAACTAGTTGCTCGACAGCTTCTCGCGAAGCGCGGCGAGCGACGCGTCGTCTGCGAGCGTGCCGGAACCGGCGGTGTCGCTCGAGTACGAAGCGGCGGCAGCGGCACCGAACGAGTCGTCGGCGGCAGCCGCCACGCTCGCCTGGGCGACCTGCTTCTTGTGTGCTTCCCAACGCTCCTGAGCGGCAGCGTAGTCCTGCTCCCACTTCTCGCGCTGGGCCTCGAAGCCCTCGCGCCATTCGTTGGTCTCGGGGTCGAAGCCCTCAGGGTACTTGTAGTTGCCCTGCTCGTCGTACTCGGTGAGCATGCCGTAGAGCGCCGGGTCGAACTCGGTGCCCTCGGGGTCGACGCCCTCGTTCGCCTGCTTCAGCGAGAGCGAGATGCGGCGACGCTCGAGGTCGATGTCGATGACCTTGACGAAGACCTCTTCGCCGACCGACACGACCTGCTCTGCGAGCTCGACGTGCTTGCCCGACAGCTCCGAGATGTGCACGAGGCCCTCGATGCCGTCTGCGACGCGGACGAACGCACCGAACGGAACCAGCTTCGTGACCTTGCCCGGTGCGACCTGGCCGATAGCGTGGGTGCGGGCGAAGACCTGCCACGGGTCCTCCTGCGTCGCCTTGAGCGACAGCGAGACGCGCTCGCGGTCGAGCTCGACGGAGAGCACCTCGACGGTGACCTCCTGGCCGACCTCGACGACCTCGCTGGCGTGCTCGATGTGCTTCCACGAGAGCTCGGAGACGTGGACGAGACCGTCGACGCCGCCGAGGTCGACGAACGCGCCGAAGTTGACGATCGACGAGATGACGCCCTTGCGGATCTGGCCCGGGTGCAGGTTGGCGAGGAAGGTCGAACGCGACTCGGACTGCGTCTGCTCGAGGAGCGCGCGGCGCGAGAGGACCACGTTGTTGCGGTTCTTGTCGAGCTCGAGGATCTTCGCCTCGATCTCCTGGCCGAGGTACGGCGTGAGGTCGCGCACGCGGCGGAGTTCGATGAGCGAGGCCGGGAGGAACCCGCGGAGGCCGATGTCGACGATCAGGCCGCCCTTGACGACCTCGATGACCGTACCGGTCACGACGCCATCGGCTTCCTTGATCTTCTCCACGTCGCCCCACGCGCGCTCGTACTGCGCACGCTTCTTCGACAGGATGAGGCGGCCTTCCTTGTCCTCCTTCTGGAGAACGAGTGCCTCGACGGTGTCGCCGACGCCGACGACCTCGCTGGGGTCGACATCGTGCTTGATCGAAAGCTCGCGCGAGGGGATGACGCCCTCGGTCTTGTAGCCGACGTCGAGGAGGACCTCGTCGCGGTCGATCTTCACGACGGTGCCCTCGATGAGGTCGCCGTCGTTGAAGAACTTCAAAGTCTTCTCGACCGCGGCGAGGAAATCGTCAGCAGATCCGATGTCGTTGATCGCGACCTGCTTGGGTGCCTTGGTCGTTGCGGTTGTCATGTAGTGAATGCTCCGTAAAGGACAAAATCGAGCCCATCGCAGGGGAGAGCGATATGTGTTGGTTCCGCGATGGGCATGCGGACAGGATCGTCACAGAAGTGACATTCAATCCTAGCCGACTGCGACCGACTTGGGCAACCCGGGCGTGTCGCGTCCACGACGACGCCCTGCAGCGGCATCCGGTGCCGGATACCCCGCTCAGCCGAGCATCGCCCGTCGCAACGTGTCGAGCCCGACCCCGCCGAGATCGAGGGCCCGACGATGGAACTCGCGGATGTCGAACGCCTCGCCCTCGCGCCGGCGCGCATCGTCGCGGAGCTGCTCCCAGATGCGTTGGCCGACCTTGTACGAGGGCGCCTGTCCGGGCCAACCGAGGTAGCGGTTCACCTCGAAGTCGATGAAGCCCTGATTCATGTTCACGTTCTCGCCGAGGAACTCGAACGCGTACTCCCCCGTCCAGACGCCGTTGCCGTCGGGTCGCGGCTTGCCGAGGTGGACGCCGATGTCGAGCACGACACGCGCCGCGCGCATGCGCTGCCCGTCGAGCATGCCGAGCCGGTCGGCGGGGTCGTCGAGGTAGCCGAGCTCCTGCATCAGGCGCTCGGCGTACAGCGCCCACCCCTCGGCATGGCCCGAGGTGCCGGCGAGCTGGCGGCGCCAGGTGTTCAGCCGGCCTCGATTCACGACGGCCTGGCCGATCTGCAGATGATGACCGGGCACGCCCTCGTGGTAGACCGTGGTGAGCTCCCGCCACGTGTCGAACTCGGTCACCCCCTCGGGCACCGACCACCACATGCGACCCGGCCTGCTGAAGTCGTCGGTGGGGCCGGTGTAGTAGATGCCGCCGGACTGCGTCGGCGCGATCATGCATTCGAGCGTGCGGATCTGGTCGGGGATGTCGAACTGGGAGGCGCCGAGCTCGGCGACCGCCCGATCGCTCACCTCCTGCATCCAACGCTGCAGCGCGTCGGTTCCGTGCAGCTTTCTCGCCGGGTCGCCGTCGAGAAAGGCGATGGCTTCGCGAACGGATGCCCCGGGCAGGATCTCCTCGGCCACGGCCTCCTGCTCGGCGACCATGCGAGCGAGCTCTTCGACACCCCATTCGTACGTCTCGTCGAGGTCGACCGTGGCGCCAAGGAAGTGGCGCGAGCGGAGCGCGTAGAGCTCACGCCCGACCGCGTCGGCATCGCCCGCCACGGGCAGGAGTTCCTGCTCGAGGAACTCGGCGAGGCGGCCGTACGCCTCGGCCGCTCCCGCGGCGCGGGCGCCGATGTCGCCGCGGAGCGCCGTGGGCACCGTGTCGGGCGCACCCCCGACGAACTCGCCGAAGAAGCCGTCGGCCGCCTGCAGCTTGCGAGCCTGCTTCGCGACCTCGCGCACCTGCCTCCGGGCCGGCACCGAGCCCCGCTCGATGCCTCGGCGAAGGGTGCGGACGTACCCGTCGATGGCCCCCGGGAGCGCATGGAGCCGGGTGGAGATCGTCGCCCAGTCGTCCTCGGAATCAGCGGCCATGAGGTCGAACACCTCGCGGATCTCCTGCGCCGGGCTCGCGATCACGTTGAGATCGCGCAACGGAAGCCCCCGCTCGTGGCCCTCGAGCTCGAGTGCGAGCTCGCTGCGGAGATCGGCGATCGTGACCTCGTCGACCGGATCCGCCGGCGACGCCGCGTCGAGCTGGGCGATCACCCGGCGCGCCGCTTCGCTCGCGCGGTCGAGTCCCTCGGGCGAGTAGTCGCCGAACCGGGCGTCGGCATCGACCCGGCCGATGTACGTTCCGAGCGTCGGCTGGAGTTCGACTAGGGTGTCCACCCACTGCTCGGCGATGAGGTCGACGTCGGTCGGGGTGCGTTCGCTTGAGGCCATGGGACGAGCCTATGACAGCCGTTGCACGGGGCGCGGGGCGGATGCGGCGGACCGACGCAGCGGCCGGGTGCGGCGCCCGTCAGTGCGCCGCATGCTCCCAATCGGCGCCACGGCCGACGGATACGTCGAGCGGCACGAGCAGATCGGCCGCGTTGGCCATGCGATCGCGAACGACCTCCTCGAGCACCTCCGACTCCCCCGGCGCGACTTCGAAGATGAGCTCGTCGTGCACGGTCAGCAGCATCCGGCTCGACAGGTCGCGGGCCGCGAGCTCGGCCTCGACAGTGGTCATCGCGAGCTTCATGATGTCGGCGGCCGACCCCTGGATCGGCGAGTTGAGCGCCGCGCGCTCGGCGTTCTCGCGGTGCACGCGGTTGGGGCTCGTGAGGTCGGGGAACGGTCGACGACGGCCGAAGATGGTCTCGGTGTAGCCGTCGACGCGGGCCTGCTCGACGACCCCGCGCAGATAGTCGCGCACCGCGCCGAAACGTTCGAAGTACTCCTTCATGAGCTGCGTGGCCTCGGCACGGTCGATGCGGAGCTGCTTGGAGAGACCGAACGCGCTCAGTCCGTAGGCGAGGCCGTACGACATGGCCTTGACCTTCGTGCGCATGAGCGGCGTCACGTCGGCCGGATCGACCGAGAACACCCGGGCCCCGACGAACCGGTGCAGGTCCTCGCCGGCGTTGAACGCCTCGATGAGCCCGGGATCGCCGGACAGATGGGCCATGATGCGCATCTCGATCTGCGAGTAGTCGGCCGTCATCAACTCGACGTACTCCGAACCGTGCCGGAACGCCTTGCGGATGCGACGCCCGTCTTCGGTGCGGGTCGGGATGTTCTGCAGGTTCGGATCGTTGGACGACATGCGGCCGGTGGCGGCACCGATCTGGCCGTACGAGGTGTGGATGCGCCCGTCGCCGGCGATCGACTTGTCGAGCGATTCGACGATCTGACGCAGCTTCGTGGCGTCGCGGTGTTCGAGGAGGTAGCCGAGGAACGGATGCGGGTTCGACTCCTGCAGGTCTGCGAGCGCGCTCGCATCGGTCGTGTACCCGGTCTTGGTCGCGCGGGTCTTCGGCATCGCGAGCTGGTCGAAGAGGACCTCTTGGAGCTGCTTCGGGGAACCGAGATTGACCTCTCGCCCGATCTCGGCATACGCCGCCGAGGCGAGCGCCGCCGCGCGCTCGCCGAGCTCGGCCGAGAGGCTCGCGAGCTCGTCGTGGTCGACGGTGACCCCCCGCAGCTCCATTGCCGCGAGCACCGGCACGAGAGGCATCTCGACGTCGGCCAGCAGTCGGCGAGTGCTCTCGGGAAGCGCGCTCAGCACGACCGGCGCGAGCCGGAGCGTGTACCACGCGAACTCGGGGGCTCCCGCATCGGCGCCCTCTTCGGGGACGAGGAGCGCGGGGTCGGCCTGCGGCAGCGTCTCGCCCAGGTGACGGTCGACCAGGTCGGCGAGGGACTTCTCGGTCAGGGTCGGGCGGAGGAGCCAGCCGGCGACGAGGGTGTCGAGCACGAGCCCGCCCACCTCGAGCCCGGATCGCGAGGCGGCCTTGAGCTGCCCCTTCGCGTCGGTCATGATCTTCGGCGCGTCGCTCGCGAGCCACGCGACGAACGCCGTGGACTCCGCTGCGTCGGCGCGCCATGAATGCCTGACCGTCTCGGCGGCGGTCGCGATGCCGGCGCCGATGACCTGGCCGTCGAGCACCTCGAGGCTGAGCCCGAGCCCGGCGGGCTCGGCCGCCTGTGCCGCGTCGAGCCATGCCGCGAGCGCATCGCCGACGAGCTCGACCGGGGTCGGGGCGGCCAGCGCGGCCACCGTGGGCTCCTTCGCCGTGGAGGTTTCGGCGCCGCTGCTCGCACCCTCCCCGACGAGCTTCGTGAGCCGTTCGAGCAGCGTGCGGAACTCGAGCCGTTCGAAGATCGGACGGACCTCGTCGAGATCGATGCTCCGCGCCTCGAGCTGGTCGAGCTCGACCTCGAGCTCGACGTCGGTCACGAGCCGGTTGAGGCGACGGTTGCGGATCGCGTTCTCGCGCTGGTCGCGCAGGTTCTGCCCCACGACGCCCTTGATCTCGTCGGCATGCTCGAGGATGCCGTCGAGATCGCCGTAGAGGCCGAGCCACTTCACGGCGGTCTTCTCGCCGACCTTCGAGATGCCGATCAGATTGTCGCTCGTCTCGCCGACGAGCGCGGCGATGTCGGGATACTGCTCGGGCCGGATGCCGTACCGCTCGGTGACGGCGGCGGGGTCGTAGCGCTTCAGCTGGGACACACCCTGCGTGTTCGGATACAGCAGCGTGACGTCGTCGTTCACGAGCTGGATCGTGTCGCGGTCGCCCGAGACGAGGAGGACGCGGTAACCGTCGGCCCGACCGCGAGAAGCGAGGGTCGCGAGGATGTCGTCGGCCTCGAAATCCTCCTTCTCGAGCGTGACGATGCCCATCGACTTCAGCGCCTCCTGCAGCAGCGGAACCTGCCCCTTGAACTCGACCGGCGTCTCACCGCGGGTGCCCTTGTACTCGGGGTACTCGCGGGTGCGGAACGAGGCGCGGGACATGTCGAACGCGACCGCGAGGTGCGTGGGCTTCTCGTTGGCGAGGAGGAGCAGCAGCATCGACAGGAAGCCGTGGATGGCGTTCGTGTGCTGCCCGTCGCGGGTGGTGAAGCTGTCGACCGGCAACGCGTAGAAGGCGCGGAACGCCAGCGAGTGGCCGTCGATCACGAGAAGGGTGGGCTTGTCTGCGTCTGGCACCCGCCAAGCCTACAAGCGGCCGCCGACAGCGCTTCACCGCCGAACGGCCCCCATCGCCACGAGAACGACGGATGCCGCGACGAGTGGTCTCATCGCGGCATCCGTCGTTCGATCGGGGCGGCTACTTCTTGGCGGCCAGCTGTTCGATGATCGCCTGCGAGACGTCCTTCATGGTGAGGCGACGATCCATGGAAGCCTTCTGGATCCACCGGAACGCCTCGGGCTCGGTGAGGCCCATCTTCTCGTTGAGCAGGCCCTTCGCCCGGTCGACGAGCTTGCGGGTCTCGAAGCGCTCGACGAGGTCGCCGACCTCGGCTTCGAGCGCGATGATCTGCGCGTAGCGGGCCAACGCGATCTCGATCGCGGGCAGCAGGTCGTTGGGGGTGAACGGCTTCACGACGTAGGCGAGCGCGCCGGCCTCGCTCGCGCGCTCGACGAGCTCCTTCTGGCTGAAGGCCGTGAGGAGCACCACCGGGGCGATGTGGCCCTTCGAGAGGCGCTCCGCGGCGGAGATGCCGTCGAGCTGCGGCATCTTGACGTCCATGATGACGAGGTCGGGACGCAGCTCGGTGGCCAGCGCGACCGCGGTCTCACCGTCACCCGCCTCTCCGACGACCTCGTAGCCGTTGTCGCGCAGGATCTCGACGATGTCGAGACGGATGAGCGACTCATCCTCCGCCACGACGACGCGGCGCGGTGCCGGCTGGGTGTTTTCGGTGTCAGTCACGCTGCAAAGCCTACGGTATTCTGAGCGAGGCCTCTGGCCGGTGTGGCGGAATGGCAGACGCGGAGCACTCAAAATGCTTTGCCCGAGAGGGCGTGTGGGTTCGACCCCCACCACCGGCACGACACGAGACGTCCGTGATCAGTCCGACCGGGCCTGCGGATGCAGCGAACCGCGGTGGATCTCGTAGAGCCGTGCCTGACCGGGCGAGTCGGGGTCGTCGACGATCGGGCGATCGGCCATGAACAGCCGGATCATGTGCGCGAGCTCGCCCGAATGGCTGAAGTTGATCGCATGCGCCGCCCCCTCGATCCGGGCGATGAGCACGTGGTTGTCGGTCTGGCTCGCGACCTCCTGCACCCGCTCGGGTCCGGGCATGAGCGGATCGCGGTCGCCGAGCACGGCGAGCGTCGGGATATGGAGGGCGAGCAGGCGCTCGAGCGACGGGTACCGGGTGAGCGCCCGGAACATCCGCAGCGTGCTCGGGACGCCGAACCGCAGGTAGTCGGGCGTGACGACCCGCACGAGCCGCGGCGGCTCGCGGGTGCCGTCGCGTCCGATCTGCCCCATGGCGCGGCGGAACGGCTGGTTGTAGAGGCCGCCGGCGGGCGAGACGAGCACCGCACGATCGATGCGATCCGGGTAGTGGTGCGCGAACTCGCAGATCACCGGGCACCCCATCGAGTTGCCGACGAGGGTGACCCGCTCGATGCCGCGATCGTCGAGGAAGCGCATGGCGGCCTCTGCCAGGTCGGGGACGTCGAGCGCGCGTGCGGAACGGCCGCTGCGGCCGAAACCCGGCAGATCTGGAACGAGGGTGTGGAAGTCGTCCGCGAGCCGTTCGGCGGTCGGCAGGAGGTACCGGCCCGAGAGGCCGAAGCCGTGGACGTGCATCATCGCGGGCCTGCCCGCCGGCGGGTCGGGCGACTCCCGGTAGAAGACGTCGACGCCGTCGACGCTCGTCCATCGTTCGGCGAGGGACGTCCCGGCCCGCCCGGGTGCCCGCCCAGTGTCGCGATCTGCTCGCGCGGCCCTCTCGGACCCCGCCGACTTCCGGTCCCGCATGAGGGAAGTTTCGCACGACCGCGCATGCTGCGCACCCCTCGTCGCTCGCGAGCCCTCGACCGGGATCGGACCGCGGACCGCTGCGCCGAACCGCCGGCGGCTCCGTGGAGACGCCGACGGCCCAGGCGCTCCCGTGGGAACGCCTGGGCCGAGACGACGCGAGGTGTCAGAGCACCTCGCCGACGACGTGCACGCGCACGTCGTTCGTGGTGCCGGGGATTCCGGGAGGGGATCCGGAGATGATGACGACCTTCTCGCCCTTCGCGGCGCGACCGGTGCGTGCGAGCGCATCGTCGACCTGGCCGACCATCTGGTCGGTGTGGGTCACGCGGTCGACGACGAAGGACTCGACGCCCCAGTTCAGCGCCATGCGCCGACGGATGGCGGGATCGGGCGTGAACGCGAGGATCGGGATGTCGGAGCGCAGCCGCGACATGCGGCGGACCGTCTCACCCGACTCGGTGAACACGCACAGGTACTTCGCCTCGACGAAGTCGGCCACCTCGACCGCGGCGAGCGTGATGGCGCCGGCCTGGGTGCGCGGCTTCGTGCCGAGCGGCGCAATGCGCTCGAGGCCGTGCTTCTCGGTCGACTCGACGATGCGGGCCATCGTCTGCACGGTGACGACGGGGTACTCCCCCACGCTGGTCTCGCCCGAGAGCATGACCGCGTCGGCGCCGTCGAGGATCGCGTTCGCGACGTCGGAGGTCTCGGCGCGCGTGGGAACCGGGCTGTGGATCATCGATTCGAGCATCTGCGTCGCGACGATGACCGGCTTCGCGAGGCGGCGGGCGATCTCGACGGCGCGCTTCTGCACGATCGGAACGGCTTCGAGCGGCAGTTCGACGCCCAGGTCTCCGCGGGCGACCATGATGGCGTCGAACGCCTCCGCGATCTCCTCGAGGGCGTCGACGGCCTGCGGCTTCTCGACCTTGGCGACCACCGGCACCCGACGGCCGACCTCGTCCATGATCTCGTGCACGCGCTCGATGTCGGCCGCGTTGCGGACGAACGACAGCGCGATGAGGTCTGCGCCGAGCTCGAGGCCCCAGCGCAGGTCGGCCTCGTCCTTCTCGGACAGCGCGGGCACGTTGACCGCGACGCCCGGAAGGTTGATGCCCTTGTTGTTGGAGACCGGGCCCGCGACGATCACCTTCGTCGTGACCACGACGCCGTCGGTCTCGACGACCTCGACACGCACCTTGCCGTCGTCGATGAGCAGGAAGTCGCCGGGCTTGACGTCCTGGGGCAGGCCCTTGAACGTCGTGCCGACGAGCTCCTTCGTGCCGACCACGTCTTCGGTGGTGATCTTGAAGATGTCGCCCTCGGCGAGCTCATGGGGGCCGTCGGCGAACTTGCCGAGGCGGATCTTCGGACCCTGCAGGTCGACGAGGACGGCCACGGCCTTGCCGCTGTCGTTGGCGGCCTTCCTGACGTTCTGGTAGACGCCCTCGTGCACGTCGTAGCTGCCGTGGCTGAGGTTCATCCTCGCCACGTCGACGCCGGCATCGATGATCGCACGGATCTGCTCGTAGCTCGATGTCGCCGGCCCGAGGGTGGCGACGATCTTCGCTCGTCTCATGTGGTTGTGCTCCAAGTCGTCTCCGCGCGGGAACGCGGGGTTGTTATCGGGTGGTACGCCGTCGGCGCACCCTGGTCAGATGGCGAACGCGCGTGCCGTCGCCGCCACAGGGCTCGGAAGGTCGGTGTCGCCTTCAAGGTACCGGTCGACGGCGGATGCCGCAGCACGGCCTTCCGCGATGGCCCAGACGATGAGCGACTGTCCGCGTCCGGCGTCCCCTGCGACGTACACGCCGGGGTGCGAGGTCGCGTAGTCCGCATCGCGCGCGAAGTTGCCGCGTGCGTCGACGGGAAGCTGGATCTGGTCGTCGACCAGTTCGGTCTCGGGCCCCGTGAAGCCGAGCGCCAGCAGCACGAGGTCGGCCGGGATCTCGCGCTCGGTGCCGGCCTTCGGCACGCGGCGTCCGTCGAGGAACTCGGTCTCGGCGACGCGGATCGCGCGCAGCTCGCCGGCGTCGTTGGAGAGGAACTCGACCGTCGAGACGAGGTAGTGGCGCTCGCCGCCCTCCTCGTGGGCGCTCTGGACCTCGAACACCGTCGGGTGCATGGGCCACGGCTGGTGCTCGGGACGGGCCTCCCCCGGCTGCTTGCCGATGGCGAGGTTGGTGACCGAGAGGGCGCCCTGCCGGTGCGCGGTGCCGATGCAGTCGGCACCGGTGTCGCCGCCGCCGAGGACGACGACGTGCTTGCCCTCTGCGGTGATCTGGTCGAAGACCTCGTCGCCGGCCACGTGGTGGTTCGACTGCGTGAGGTATTCCATGGCGAAATGCACGCCCGGCAGGTCGCGGCCGGGGATCGGCAGGTCGCGCGGCACCATGGCACCGGTGGCGACCACGACGGCGTCGTAGCGCTCGCGGAGCTGGTCCCACGTGATGTCCACGCCGATGTCGACGCCCGCACGGAATCGGGTGCCCTCCGCCGTCATCTGCGCGATGCGCAGGTCGATGTGCTTCTTCTCCATCTTGAAGTCGGGGATGCCGTAGCGGAGCAGTCCGCCGATGCGGTCGTCGCGCTCGTACACCGCGACCGTGTGGCCCGCACGGGTGAGCTGCTGGGCCGCGGCGAGTCCGGCCGGGCCGGATCCGACGACCGCGACCGTCTTGCCGGTGAGGCGGCCGGGCGGCTGCGGCTGCACCCAGCCGTTGCCGAACGCCTGGTCGATGATCGAGACCTCGACCTGCTTGATGGTGACGGCCGGTTGGTTGATGCCGAGCACGCAGGAGGACTCGCACGGCGCCGGGCACAACCGACCGGTGAACTCGGGGAAGTTGTTCGTCGCGTGGAGTCGTTCGGCGGCCGTGCGGCCCTCGCCGCGGTACATGAGGTCGTTCCACTCGGGGATCAGGTTGCCGAGCGGGCAGCCCTGGTGGCAGAACGGGATGCCGCAGTCCATGCATCGCCCCGCCTGCCGGCGGAGCTGGGCGGGGTCGCCCTGTTCGTAGACCTCTTTGAAGTCCATGATCCGCACCGGCACGGGTCGCCGCTTCGGCAGTTCGCGCTCGGTGACCTTCAGAAAGCCCTTCGGGTCAGCCACCCGTCACCTCCATGCAATTCGTCGTCGTCGGGTCAGCCACCGGTGACCTCCGTGCGGTCATGGGCACAGCTCGTGTCCAGACCATCGTCGGGTCAGCCACCGGTGACCTCCGTGCGGTCATGGGCACAGCTCGTGTCCAGACCATCGTCGGGTCAGCCACCGGTGACCTCCAGGATTCGAGTCCAGACCACGTCGCCGTCGGGGTCGAGCCCCTCGTCGACCGCGCTCTGGCGGGTGCGGAGCACTGCGGCGTAGTCGCGCGGCAGCACCTTGGTGAAACGCTCGAACGCGCTGTCTCCGGCCGCGAGCAGGTCGGCGGCGACGGTCGAGTCGGTATTCGCGACGTGCTGTTCGAGGAGGTCGCGGACGATCTCCCGATCGGCGCTGCCGAGCGGGTGCAGCTCGAGCTCGCCCGAGCTCAGCGACTCGCGGTTCACGCGTTCCTCGCGCAGGCCGAGCACGTAGGCGGTTCCGCCCGACATGCCCGCGCCGAGGTTGCGGCCGGTTTCGCCGAGGATGAGCGCGAGCCCGCCCGTCATGTACTCGAGCGCGTGGTCGCCCACGCCTTCGACGACGGCCGAAGCACCCGAGTTGCGCACGAGGAAGCGTTCGCCGACGATGCCGCGGAGGAACATGCTGCCTCGAGTGGCGCCGTAGCCGATCACATTGCCGGCGATCACGTTGCGTTCCGCGGCGAACGTGCTGTCCTGAGCCGGTCGCAGCACGATCTGGCCGCCCGAGAGCCCCTTGCCGACGTAGTCGTTCGAGTCGCCCTCGAGCCGGAGCGTGATGCCGCTGGGCAGGAAGGCGCCGAGGCTCTGGCCCGCGGAACCCGTGAGGGTGATGTCGATGGAGCCGGTCGGGAGGCCGTGCTCGCCCCGTCGAACGGTCACTTCGTGGCCGAGCATCGTGCCCACCGCGCGTGCGGTGTTCTTGACGGGCAGCTCGATCTCGACCGTGCCGCCCTCCTCGAGCACGACCGCGCTCCGACGGATGAGCTCGTTGTCGAAGTGCTCGTCGAGCTCGTGATCCTGCTGTCGCAGGTTGCGTCGCGGCTCGGAGTCCGAGAAGTCGGGACCGACGAGCACCGGGGTCAGGTCGAGGCCGGAGGCCTTCCAGTGGTCGACGGCACGAGCGATGTCGAGCAGCTCGCGACGCCCGATGACCTCGTCGAGCGAGCGGTAGCCGAGTTCGGCGAGGTACTCGCGCACCTCCTGTGCGATGAACTCGAAGAAGTTCACGACGAACTCGGGCTTGCCCGTGAACCGCTTGCGCAGCTCGGGGTTCTGCGTCGCGACGCCGACCGGGCAGGTGTCGAGGTGGCAGACACGCATCATGACGCAGCCCTGAACCACGAGCGGGGCGGTGGCGAACCCGAACTCCTCGGCGCCGAGCAGCGCGCCGATGACGACGTCGCGGCCCGTCTTGAGCTGTCCGTCGACCTGCACGACGACGCGGTCGCGCATGCCGTTCAGCATCAGGGTCTGCTGGGTCTCGGCAAGCCCGAGCTCCCAGGGGGTGCCCGCGTGCTTCAGGGAGTTGAGCGGGCTCGCGCCCGTGCCGCCGTCGTGGCCGGAGACGAGGATGACGTCGGCGAGGGCCTTCGCCGTACCGGCCGCGACCGCGCCGATGCCCGACTGGCTCACGAGCTTGACGTGGATGCGGGCGTCGGGGTTCGCCCGCTTGAGGTCGAAGATGAGCTGCTTGAGGTCTTCGATCGAGTAGATGTCGTGGTGCGGGGGCGGCGAGATCAGCCCGACGCCGGCGGTGGCGTGGCGCGTGCGCGCGACCCACGGGTACACCTTCGTCGGCGGCAGCTGCCCGCCCTCGCCGGGCTTCGCGCCCTGCGCGAGCTTGATCTGGATGTCGTCGGCGTGGGTCAGGTACATGCTCGTGACGCCGAACCGGCCGGATGCGACCTGCTTGATCGCGCTCCGGCGCTCGGGGTCGAGCAGTCGGTCGAGGTCTTCGCCGCCCTCACCGGTGTTCGACTTCGCGCCGAGGCGGTTCATCGCGATGGCGAGGGACTCGTGCGCCTCCTTCGAGATGGAGCCGTAGCTCATCGCGCCCGTCGAGAAGCGCTTCACGATGGACTCGACCGACTCGACCTCGTCGATCGGCACCGCGGGGCGTGTGCCGGTGCGGAGCGTGAAGAGCCCGCGCAGGGTCATGAGCTCTTCGGCCTGGGAGTCGACCAGCGAGGTGTACTCGCGGAAGACGTCGTACCGCCGGTTGCGCGTCGAGTGCTGGAGGCGGAACACCGTCTCGGGATTGAAGAGGTGGGGCGAACCGTCGCGCCGCCATTGGTACTCGCCACCCGTGGTGAGGCGTTCGTGCGCGCGCACCGCGACATCCTGAGGGTAGGCGAGGCGATGGCGGCTCACGTTCTCGGCCGCGACCACGTCGATGCCCACGCCGCCGAGCTTGGAGACGGTGCCGGTGAAGTACTCGTCGACGAACTCCTGGGCGAGGCCGACCGCTTCGAACGCCTGGGCGCCCGCGTAGGACGAGATCGTCGAGATGCCCATCTTGGACATGATCTTCAGCACGCCCTTGCCGAGCGCCTTGATGACGTTGCGCACGGCCTGCTCGGGCGAGACGCCCGTGATGACGCCCGCGCGCACGAGCGACTCGCAGGTCTCCATGGCGAGGTACGGGTTGACGGCCGAGGCGCCGTAGCCGATGAGCAGCGCCACGTGGTGGACCTCGCGCACGTCGCCCGCCTCGACCACGAGACCGACCTTCATGCGCGTCTCGGAGCGGATGAGGTGGTGGTGCACGGCGGAGAGCATGAGCAGCGACGGGATCGGGGCGAGCTCTGCGGTGGAGTCGCGATCGCTGAGCACGACGAAGCGTGCGCCCTCCTCGATCGCCTGGTCGACCTCTTCGCACAGCGCGTCGACACGCGCACGCATGGCTTCGGGGCCGTCGTCGACGCGGTACAGGCCCTTGAGCGTCTTCGTGGTCCGGGCGCCGCCGGTGCGCGGGTCGATGTGCACGATCTTCGCGAGTTCGTCGTTGTCGATGACCGGGAAGTCGAGCGCAACCTGCCTGGCGTGCCCCGGCGACGCCGTGAGCAGGTTGCCCTCGGGGCCGATCGAGGTTCCGAGCGACGTCACGACGGCCTCGCGGATGGAGTCGAGCGGCGGGTTCGTCACCTGGGCGAACTGCTGGGTGAAGTAGTCGAAGAGCAGACGCGGCCGCTTCGAGAGCACGGCGATCGGGGTGTCGGACCCCATTGCGCCGAGCGGCTCCTGTCCGGTGCGCGCCATGGGGGCGAGCAGGATCTTCACCTCCTCCTCGGTGTAGCCGAAGGTGCGCTGGCGCCGGTTGATGGATGCGGGCGGGTGCACGATGTGCTCGCGCTCGGGCAGTTCGGCGAGCCGGATGCGGTTGGATTCGAGCCAGTCGCCCCAGGGTTCGGAGGCCGCGAGCTCGGACTTGATCTCGTCGTCCTCGATGAGCCGGCCGGCTTCGGTGTCGACGAGGAACATGCGTCCCGGCTGCAGCCGGCCCTTGCGCACGACGCGCGACGGGGCGACCTCGAGCACGCCGATCTCGCTCGCGAGGACCACGAGGCCGTCGTCGGTGATCACGTAGCGACCCGGGCGGAGCCCATTGCGGTCGAGCGTCGCGCCGACGAGGGACCCGTCGGTGAACACGATCGCGGCCGGACCGTCCCACGGCTCCATGATCATCGAGTGGTACTCGTAGAACGCACGGCGTTCCGGAGTGATCTCGGTCTGGTTCTCCCACGCCTCGGGCACCATCATCATGACCGCGTGCGGCAGGCTGCGCCCGGCGAGGGTCAGGAGCTCGACGACCTCGTCGAACGAGGCCGAATCGCTCGCGCCCGGCGTGACGATCGGCAGCATCGGGTCGAGGTCGCCGAGGGCCTCCGATGCGAGCTGCGACTGACGTGCCCGCATCCAGTTGCGGTTGCCCTGGATGGTGTTGATCTCGCCGTTGTGGGCGATCATCCGGAACGGCTGGGCGAGCGGCCAGGACGGGAACGTGTTCGTCGAGTAGCGGGAGTGCACCAGTGCGAGCTTCGAGGCGAAACGCTCGTCGGAGAGGTCGGGATAGAACGGTTCGAGCTGCAGCGTCGTGACCATGCCCTTGTAGACCATGGTGCGGCTCGAGAGCGACATGAAGTACAGCTCGAGCTCGCGCTCGGCGCGCTTGCGGAGTCGGAAGGTCAGACGGTCGAGCGCGATCCCGGAGAGGCGGCCTCCGTCGGCGGTCGTGGCCGCCGACTGCACGAAGAGCTGGTGCACCGCGGGCATGGCGGCGCGCGCGAGCGTGCCGAGCTCTTCGGGCCGGACGGGCACCTCGCGCCAGGCGATGACCTCGAGGCCCTCGGACTCGGCGATCTTGCGCAGTTGCTGCTTGATGCTGCTGCGCAGGCTCGGGTCGAGCGGGAGGAAGGCGTTGCCCGCGGCGTACGAACCGGCTTCGGGGAGGTCGGCGTCGACGACGGCGCGCAGGAACTCGTCGGGCACCTGCGTGATGATGCCGGCGCCGTCGCCGGTTCCGGCATCGGATCCGACGGCACCGCGGTGCTCGAGGTGGCGCAGCGCATCGAGCGCGGTGGCGATGATGTCGTGACCGGCGGTGCCGCGCAGCGTCGCGACCATGGCGAGCCCGCAGGCGTCCTTCTCGGCGGCGGGGTCGTACAGGCCCTGGGCTGCGGGGATCGAACCGAACCTCGCGAAGGGTGGAGTGAGCGACACGTGTGACCGTCCTCATCAACTAGGTGGCAGCGGGGGACGACGTCGGCCCAGCGGAGAGAGTTTGCGGCGCAAGGTGCGGCGCCGCATCGGAGAACGAAGGTTGAGGGCCCTATGGAGTGGTGGACCCGCGCGAGCTTGTGGCTGCGGTCTCGCCCTCGATGTTCTCACTCCCGACCTCGTTGTCGAGAGAGTCGGAGTCAGACTCATTTTCGTCCGAGTCTAGCGCAGCGTCGGGGCCCTTCCATTCACGGCCCGGGACATACGGGGTCGGCTCGGCGCCCGTGTGGCGGTAGCGGAGGACGATCAGCATGATCACGCCGACGAGCACCGCCGCGAACGAGGCCCAGACGTTCACCCGGATGCCGAGGAACATCTCGCTCGGGTCGACGCGGATCGACTCGAGGAATGCCCGGCCCGTGCCGTACCAGATGAGGTAGACCGCGAAGGCCCGGCCCCACCGCATGTTGAAGGCGCGTTCGAGCAGCAGGATCGCGACCACGCCCGCGAGGTTCCAGACGATCTCGTAGAGGAACGTCGGGTGGAACAGCGTGCCATCGGCCAGACCGGCCGGGAAGGCCGCGTTGTCGGAGGAGATCTCGAGGCCCCACGGCAGATCGGTCGGGGCACCGAAGAGTTCGTGGTTGAACCAGTTGCCGAGGCGGCCGGCGGCCTGCGCGAGCAGGAGTCCGGGTGCGAGCGCGTCGGCGAAGGAGAGGAATCGGATGCCGGTCAGACGGCACCCGATGAGCACGCCGACGGCACCGCCGATGAGGGCGCCGTAGATGGCGTTGCCGCCCTCCCAGATGTTCCAGATCGCTCCGTACTGGAGCGGGTTCCAGATGTTCGCGCCCTCGTAGAAGTAGTCGTTCGGATGGGTGAACACATGGTAGAACCGGGCCCCGATGATGCCGAGCGGCACCGCCCAGAGCGCGATGTCGAGCACGATGCCGGGCTCGGCGCCGCGCTTGGTGAGCCGGCGCGAGGTCACGATGACGGCGAGGAGGATGCCCACGAGGATGCAGAGCGCGTACGTGTGGATTGTGAGCGCTCCCCACGGCATGGGGATCTGGAACGACTGCCATTCGGGGCTCGGGCTCGGGATGCTCAGCGGTGCGATCACGCGTACTGCTGCCTTTCTTCGGGGGCTTCGGCCACTCGGGCCTCAGTCAGCGTACTTCACTCGGAACGCGTGCCGCGCGCGAGGTCGGCGGCCAGCGCGCCCGCCGCGGCGACGCCGCCCTCGGCGAGGGCGCGCACGAGCGCTGAGCCGACGATCGCGCCCTTCGCGTAACCGAGCACTTCGGCGACCTGCGCCGGCGTGGAGATGCCCACGCCCACGCAGCTCGCCTCGGCACCGGCTTCGTCGAGGCGGCCGACGAGGGTGCGGGCCGCCTGATCGACATCGGCGCGGGCGCCCGTGATGCCCATGGTCGACACCGCGTAGACGAAGCCGCGGCTCGCCTCGACGGTCTGCGCGAGCCGTGCGTCGGTCGAGGTGGGCGCGGCCAGGAAGACCCGGTCGAGGCCGGTGCGCTCGGATGCCGCGATCCAGTCGGCGCCCTCGTCGGGGATCAGGTCGGGCGTGATCAGCCCCGCTCCCCCGGCGGCCGCGAGGTCGTCGGCGAACCGATCGACCCCGTACTGCACCACGGGGTTCCAGTAGGTCATGATCAGCACCGGGGCATCGACGCGCGCCGTGATGCGCCGCACGGCTTCGAAGCCGTGCGAGAGCCGGAATCCGTTCGCGAGCGCCTGCTGGGTCGCCGCCTGGATGACGGGGCCGTCCATGACGGGATCCGAGTAGGGCAGCCCGAGTTCGAGGACGTCGACGCCGTTCTCGACGAGCGCGACCGCGGCTTCGACGCTTTCGTCGAGCGTGGGGAACCCGACGGGGAGATATCCGATCAGGGCGCCGTTCGCCTCGGCGTTGCGTCGGGCGATGACGGGCGCGACGGTGCTCACTTGGGGTTCTCCTGATCGTAGAGCTCGAAGTACCTCGCGGCGGTGTCCATGTCCTTGTCGCCGCGGCCCGAGAGGTTCACGAGGATCGTGGCCTCCGGCCCGAGCTCGCGGGCGAGTTCGAGGGCCCCGGCGAGGGCGTGGGCCGACTCGATCGCGGGGATGATGCCCTCGGTCCGGGTCAGCAGTCGGAGCGCCTGCATCGCCGCGTCGTCGGTGACCGGTCGGTATTCGGCCCGTCCGATGGAGGCCAGCCAGGAGTGCTCGGGGCCGACCCCGGGGTAGTCGAGACCCGCCGAGATCGAGTGGGACTCGATCGTCTGGCCGTCTTCGTCTTGGAGCATGTAGCTCTTCGCGCCGTGGAGCACGCCCGGGCGGCCCTTGGTGATCGTCGCAGCATGACGGGGGGTCTCCGCCCCCTCGCCGCCTGCCTCGAAACCGACGATCTTGACGTCGGCGTCGTCGAGGAACGCATGGAAGAGCCCGATGGCGTTGGACCCGCCGCCGACGCAGGCGACGACCGCGGTCGGGAGCGAGCCCGTCAGGTCGAGCACCTGCTGCCGTGCCTCTTCGCCGATGATCTTCTGGAAGTCGCGGACCATCTCGGGGAACGGGTGCGGGCCGGCGACGGTTCCGAAGATGTAGTTGGTCGTCTCGACGTTGGTGACCCAGTCGCGCATGGCGTCGTTGATCGCGTCCTTCAGGGTGCGCGAGCCGCTCTTGACGGCGATCACCTCTGCGCCGAGCAGGCGCATGCGCGCGACGTTCAGCGCCTGACGCTCGGTGTCGACCTCGCCCATGTAGATCGTGCAGTCGAGATCGAACAGGGCTGCGGCGGTGGCGGTGGCCACGCCGTGCTGGCCCGCGCCCGTCTCGGCGATCACACGCGTCTTGCCGATGCGCTTGGTGAGCAGGGCCTGGCCGAGCACGTTGTTGATCTTGTGCGAGCCCGTGTGGTTCAGGTCTTCGCGCTTCAGGATGATGCGGGCACCACCGCCGTGCGCGGCGAAGCGCGGCACCTCGGTGATGATCGAGGGCCGACCCGTGTAGCTGCGGCCCAGCTCGGCCAGTTCCTCCGCGAAGGCGGGGTCGGCCTTCGCGAGGTCGTAGGCCTCGCCGAGCTCGTCGAGCGCGGCGATCAGGGACTCGGGCACGAATCGCCCGCCGAAGTCGCCGAAGTACGGACCGGTCTGCGCTCTGAGCGCCATGTCACACCGCCAGGAAAGCTGAGAGGTTGGCCATCGGATCGCCGGTCACGAGCGCCTCGCCCACGAGGACGGCGTCGGCGCCGGCCGAACGGTAGTGCGCGACATCCGCCGCGGACAGCACCGCGGACTCGGCCACGCGGATGGCATCTGAGGGGAATCGGTCGGCGAGCCGGCCGAACAGGTCGCGATCGAGCTCGAACGTCGAGAGATCGCGGGCGTTGACGCCGATGAGCCGCGCGCCGATCGCCTTGGCGCGTTCGAGTTCGTCGGCCGAGTGGGTCTCGACGAGCGCGGTCATGCCGAGCGAGCCGACGAGCTCGAACAGCTCGCGCAGCGTGCGGTCGTCGAGCGCGGCGACGATGAGCAGCACGAGGTCGGCACCGGCCGCCCTGGCCTCGAACACCTGATAGGGCGTCGCGATGAAATCCTTTCGGAGCACCGGGATCGCCACGGCTGCACGCACCGCCTCGAGATCGTCGAGGCTGCCCTTGAACTTGCGCTCCTCGGTGAGCACGCTGATCGCGCTCGCGCCGCCGAGTTCGTAGAGGCGTGCGAGCGCGGCGGGATCGTCGATGCTCGCGAGCGAACCGCGTGAGGGGCTCGCCCGCTTGATCTCGGCGATCACCTTCACGCGGCCGGCCGGACGGAGCGCCTCGAGGGCGTCGAGGGCCGGGGCGCGATCGAGCGCCGTCCGCTCGACCACGTCGAGCGGACGGCGATCACGGCGCGCGAGAGCATCGGCGACCGAGTTGGCCGTCAGGTCGGAGAGCACGTGTCAGTGCGCCTTCGAGGCGACCTTGTCGCCGCCGACGCCGTAGCCGGCCCGGCCGAGGAGCCAACCGACGATGAGCCCGATCACGACGATGCCGGCCGACGCCCACACGAGCCAGGCGAGCTCGAACCAGAAGGCGAACGTGCCGATCGTGAAGCCGACGAGCATGATGACGACGGCCGTCCACGCCGCGGGCGAGTGTCCGTGGCCGGGATCTGCGGTCTCAGTGCTCATGTTGCTCCTTCGTTGCTTGGGGGTCGCCGCAAGTCTAGCGGCTGGGGTCGTCATGGCCTTCGCGGGCGGCGGGCCCGTCACCGCCCTCGTCGGGTGCCGGCGCGGCGACTCCGTCGGCGTCGGCGTCGGCGTTCGTGGGATCGTCGCCGCGGCTGAGCTCGTCCCACGCGTCCACGGCGCGATCGGACACCTGTCGGCGCGCGTCGGCGACCGGGATCGCCGCCTCGTCGACGGACGTGGGCGCCCCCGTCTCGGCGTCGGCGAGGCCGACCGCGGAGTAGCGGCGCGACGAACCCGGCCAACGACGTGCGGTGATCAGCGCGACGAGGCCGGCCGCCACCACGAGCACCCCGCCGAGCATGGCCGCGGCGGGCCAGAGGGTCGGATCCGCGGATGCCACGAGGGCGGCCGTCGGCGCGGAACCCGCGACCCCCGTGGCATCCGTCACGGCCGGTGCGACGGCGCCGACCGGATCGCCGAGCGCGAGCGCGCCGGCCAGCACGACGGAACCGCCCAAGAGGATCTGGAGGATCGCGAGCACGACCCGCAGGAAGGGCCCCGCGATCGCCAGGGCGGCGACGAGGGCGAGCCCGGCGAGGCCGAGTGCGGCCATCGCGGGCGAGGCGACCGCGCCGCCGACCTCGATGACGTCGAGCGAGGCCTGTGCGTTCTGACCCGAGAGCCGGAGGTCGAACCAGGTCTGGCTCCAGGCGAGCAGGGCGAGGCCGGACCCGATCAGCCCCGCGACGAGGGCGAGGGACTTGAGGCGACGGCCGTTCACGGCACCCGCCGCATGGCGTCGGCAATGGCCACGGCACGGAGGGGCGCCGCCGCCTTGTTCTGCGATTCCTGGAACTCGGACTCGGCGACGGAGTCCGCGACCAGCCCGGCTCCGGCCTGCACCCTGGCGACGCCGTCGGAGATCGTCGCGGTGCGGATGGCGATCGCGAGGTCGGCATCGCCGCCGAAGCCGAAGTATCCGACCACGCCCCCGTAGACGCCGCGCTGAGCGGGCTCGAGCTCGTCGATGATCTCGAGCGCCCTGGGCTTCGGCGCGCCCGAGAGAGTGCCCGCGGGGAAGGCGGCCCGGAAGACGTCGACCGCGTTGGCGCCGGGCGACAGGTCGCCCTCGACCGACGAGACCAGGTGCATGATGTGGCTGAACCGCTCGACGCGCATGAACTCGGTCACCTCGACCGAGCCCGCGACGCACACCTTCGCCAGGTCGTTGCGTGCGAGATCGACGAGCATGAGATGCTCCGCCTGCTCCTTGGGGTCCGCGACGAGCTCCGCCTCGAAATCGGCATCGGCCTCGGGCGTGTCGCCGCGGGGCTTCGACCCGGCGATCGGGTGGGTGAACACGCGACCGTGCTGCACCTTGACGAGCGCCTCGGGCGACGATCCGACGATGTGGAACGGTTCGCCGTTCGCGTCCGTGAGGTGGAGGAAGTACATGTACGGGCTCGGATTGAGCGCTCGGAGCACCCGGTACACGTCGACCGGATCCGCGCTCGTCGGCTGGTCGAACCGCTGGGACACGACGACCTGGAAGACGTCGCCCTCCCTGACGTACTCGCGCGAGCGCTCGACGGCGTCGAGGAAGTCCGCCTTCTCGGTCCGGTGCGAGGGCGCGGGCTGCGTGTCGAGGTCGATCTCGGCGAGCCATGCCTCGGCGGGGCGCGCGAGATCGCGCTGCATGCGGTCGAGTCGCTCCTGCGCGGCCACCCACATCGCGTCGGGCTCGTCCACGCCGTCGTTGAGCACGGATGCCACGAGCTGGACGGTGCCGGTGCGGTGATCGATGACCGCCAGCTCGGAGACGAAGCAGAACGCCTGTCCGGGCACGTCGAAGTCGGCGGGCGGACGATTCGGCAGATGCTCGATCTGCCGGATGGCCTCCCAGCCGATGAATCCGACGAGACCGCCCATGAGCGGTGCAGCGCCGGGAACATCGTCGGAACGCCAACGCTCGTACAGGGCCTCGAGCGCCGCGAGCGGCGCGAGCGACGCCGCATCGCCGAGCGCGCGCCGCTCGTCGAGACCATGGTCCTGCCACTGGACGCGCCCGTCGAGCTCGCTGAGCACGCCGTACGAGCGGACGCCGACGAAGGAGTACCGCGACCAGATGCCGCCCTGCTCGGCGGACTCGAGCAGGAAGGTGCCCGAGCGACCCTTCGCGAGTTTGCGGTAGATGCCGACGGGCGTCTCGCCGTCGGCGAAGAGCTCGCGGACGACGGGCACCACACGGCGCCCCGGGAGCAGGGCCGTGAACTCGTCGAAGGTGGTGGTGGCGGGCACTCGCGCTCCTCGTCAGTCGGCGGGCGGCAAGCCCTGGACGACCTCGAGGGGGTCGCCCGTGAAACAGGTCCTCGTGCCCGTGTGGCACGCGACCCCGACCTGCTCGACGGTCACGAGGAGGGTGTCGGCGTCGCAGTCGAGCGCAGCACTGCGGACGTACTGCGCGTGGCCGGAGGTGTCGCCCTTGCGCCAGTACTCCTGCCGCGAACGCGACCAGAAGGTGACGCGCCCCTCGGTGAGGGTGCGGCGCATCGCCTCGCGGTCCATCCAGCCGAGCATCAGCACCTCGGCGCTGCCCTCCTGCTGGATGATCGCCGGGAGCAGCCCGTCGGCGTTGAACGCGGCGCGATCGAGCGCCGCCTCGACGGCGCTCACCGCACGATCCGTCCGTCGGCGGCCAGCGCGTGCTTCACTTCGGCGATGGTCATCTCCCCATTGTGGAACACGGATGCCGCGAGCACCGCGTCGGCACCGGCGGCGACGGCCGGTGCGAAGTGCTCGACCGCGCCTGCCCCGCCGGATGCGATCACCGGCACGCTCGAGCGTCCGCGCATCAGGGCGGTGAGCTCGAGGTCGAACCCGCGCTTGGTGCCGTCGGCGTCGATGGAGTTCACGAGCAGTTCGCCCGCGCCGAGCTCGATCGCCTGCGCGGCCCACTCGAGCGCGTCGAGATCGGTCTCGGTGCGTCCGCCGTGGGTGGTCACCACGAACCCCGACGGCGTGCGCCGGGACCGCTTGACGTCGAGCGAGAGCACGAGCACCTGGGCGCCGAACCGGTCGGCGATCTCGCCGATGAGCGCCGGTCGAGCGATGGCCGCGCTGTTGACGCCGATCTTGTCGGCGCCGTGCCCGAGCAGCCTGGCGACGTCCTCGTTCGATCGAACCCCGCCGCCGACCGTGAGCGGGATGAACACCTGTTCGGCGACGCGCTGGACCATCTCGTAGGTGGTCGAGCGATCGTCGACCGTCGCGGTGACGTCGAGGAACGTGAGCTCGTCGGCTCCCTGCTCGCCGTAGCGGGCGGCGAGTTCGACGGGATCCCCGGCATCGCGCAGGTTCTCGAAGTTGACGCCCTTGACGACCCGCCCGGAGGCGACGTCGAGGCACGGGATGACCCGGATCGCGACGGACATCGCGACCTACAGCCGCGCGGCGTGGATCGCGCTCACGAGGATCGCCCGCGCGCCGAGCGAGTACAGCTCGTCCATCACCTGGTTCATGTCGGCGCGCGGGATCATCACGCGCACGGCCACCCACTCGGGATCGTGGAGGGGGGACACCGTGGGCGACTCGAAGCCGGGCGCGGCCGCGGTCGCGGCCTCGAGGTGCTCGACCGGCACGTCGTAGTCGAGGAGCACGAACTGGCGCGCGACGAGCACGCCCTGCAGGCGCCGGAGCAGCGTGTCGGCTCCGGAGCGTTCGACGCCGGAGCCGATCAGCACGGCCTCCGACTCGAGGATGACGGGGCCGAAGATCTCGAGGCCCGCCTGACGGAGCGTGGCCCCGGTCGAGACGACGTCGGCGACCGCGTCGGCCACGCCGAGCCGCACGGCCGATTCGACCGCGCCGTCGAGCTTCACGAGCTCGGCGGTGACCCCGTGGCCGGCGAGGAACGCACCGACGAGGCCCGGGTAGCTCGTCGCGACCCGCACTCCCTGCAGGTCGGCGAGCTCGGCGTAGCGGCCGGCCGGTCCGGCGAACCGGAAGGTGGAGTCCCCGAACCCGAGCGGGGCGATCTCGACCGCGTCCGAGCCGGAATCGAGCAGGAGGTCCCGCCCGGTGATGCCGACGTCGAGGGCGCCCGATCCCACGTAGGTGGCGATGTCACGCGGACGGAGGTAGAAGAACTCGACCCCGTTGCGCGGGTCGGCGGTGTGCAGGTCGCGGGGGTCGCGTCGGCCGGTGTACCCGGCCTCCCAGAGCATCTGGGCGGCGGTCTCTGACAACGAGCCCTTGTTGGGCACGGCGATTCGAAGCATGTGATGCCTCCTGGTCTCGGCGGTACGGCGTGTGGTCGACGGTCTGACGGGCGGGTGCGCGATCAGAGATGTCGGTACACGTCGGCCGGGGCGAGGCCCTTCGCCAGCATCAGCACCTGGAGGTGGTAGAGCAGCTGCGAGATCTCTTCCGCAGCCTCGTCGTCGGACTGGTACTCGGCGGCCATCCAGACCTCGGCCGCCTCCTCGACGATCTTCTTGCCGATGGCGTGCACGCCCGCATCGAGCTCGCGCACGGTGCCGGAACCCTCTGGACGGGTGCGGGCCTTCTCGCTGAGCTCGACGAAGAGTTCGTCGAATGTCTTCACGCGCCAAGCCTACCGGTGCTCTGCTCGCCCCCATGCCGGTGGGCGGCAGCGAGGTCACGGAGCGCCGCAATGCGGTCGGCCGGGACGTCCGCGCCGAAGACCGCGGAACCGGCCACGAACGTGTCTGCGCCGGCCTCCGCGGCGATGCCGATGGTGTCGAGCGAGATGCCGCCGTCGACCTGGAGCCGGACGTCGAGCCCCGCGGCGCGGACCGCCTCCGACACGCGGCGGAGCTTCGGCATGGTGTCGTGCATGAAGGACTGGCCGCCGAAGCCGGGCTCGACGGTCATGATCAGCACCTGATCGAACTCGTCGAGCACATCGAGGTACGCGTCGGCCTCCGTGCCGGGCTTCAACGCGATGCCGGCCAGCGCCCCGATCGAGCGCAGGCGGCGGGCCAGCGCGACTGGGTCGTCGGATGCCTCGACGTGGAAGGTCACCGACGCCGCGCCGAGCTCGGCGTAGCCCGGACCCCAGCGGTCGACGTCCGAGATCATGAGGTGCACGTCGAGCGGGATCGGGCTGACGTCCTGGATGCGGCCGACCATCTGCGGGCCGAAGGTGAGGTTCGGCACGAAGTGGTTGTCCATGACGTCGACGTGCACGAGATCCGCGCTCGCGATGCGCGCGAGCTCGGCCTCGAGGTTCACGAAGTCGGCAGCGAGGATGCTCGGGTTGATCCGCGTCGTCATGCTGCCACCCTACCGAGCACGGCGCCCGCGGCGGGACGGCGCCCGATCAGTCCTCCGGGACCCGGCGCACGAGCGCGATGAACATCGCGTCGGTGCCGTGCCGGTGCGGCCAGAGCTGCACCGTGGCGGCATCCGCACCGAGATCGAGCGGATGCCGCGACACCGACTGCACGACCGCGGCGGTGTCGAGCGACTCGGCCGTCCCGCCCCATCTTGCGAGCGCCCCGCCGATCGAGCCGTGCGTCTCGGCCGTGTGCGGCGAACAGGTGACGTAAGCAAGTACGCCGCCCGGCGCGAGGGCCCCGAAGGCGGCGTCGAGGAGTTCGCCCTGAAGCTGTGTGAGCTCGGCCACGTCTTCGGGGCGTTTGCGCCAGCGCGCCTCCGGCCGGCGTCGGAGCGCACCGAGCCCGGTGCACGGCGCATCGAGCAGGATGCGGTCGAATCCGCCGGGCGCTCCGAACGCGGCCGCGTCGAGGGCCCGTCCGTCGCCGACCCGGACGTCGACCTCGAGCGGCACGCCGGCGATCGCCGCGCGCACGAGCTCGGCCCTGGCCGGGATCACCTCGTTCGCGGCGAGCTCGGCTCCGGCCGCCAGCGCCTCCGCGGCGAGGACCGCGGTCTTGCCGCCGGGTCCGGAGCAGAGGTCGAGCCACCGCTCCCCCGGCCGCACCGGCATCGCACGGCTCAGTGCGAGCGCCGCGAGCTGCGAACCCTCGTCCTGCACTCGGATGCGGCCGCCCGCGGCCGACACGACGGCGATCGGGTCATCCGCGGTCGCGCCGATCGGCGAGTACCGATCGGGTGCGTAGCCCTCGACGGCGGCGAGTTCTTGGGCGCCGTCGCCGACCCCGGGCAGGACCGCGAGGTTGACGCGCGGCGAGGAGTTGTCGGCCTGCAGCAACGCCTCGAGCTCGTCACCGCGTCCCTCGCGGGCGAGTGCCGAGCGCAGGGCGCGGACGACCCACGCCGGGTGGCTCTCGAGCCGACCGAGCCGGTCGTCCTCGCCCGACGCCCCCTCGGCGACGAGGTCGCGCCACGCCGCGGCATCCGTTCGCGAGACGGTGCGGAGCACCGCGTTGACGAAGCCCGCGGCCTTCGGCGCGACCCGGCGCACGAGGTCGACCTGCTCGTTCACGGCCGCGTGGGTGGGCACGCGCGTCGCGAGCAACTGGTGCACCCCGAGGCGCAGCACGTCGAGGACGGCTGGATCGATCGCGTCTGCCGGGCGGTCTGCGGCGATCGCGATCACGTGGTCGTAATATCCCTGCCTGCGGAGCGTGCCGTAGGTCAGCTCGGTGGCCAGCGCGGCATCCGCCTGCCCGAGTCGCGCCCGCCGGATGCGTGCGGGAAGCAGGAGGTTGGCGTACGCCTCGTCGCGACGGACCGCCTCGAGCACGTCGAACGCGACGGTCCGCGCCGGCGAGATCCGCGGCCCGCCGCCCTCGGGTCGGCGTCGGGCGGCACCGCGGGTCGGGCCCGTCCCGCGGCCGCCGCCGCTCCCGCCGTTCATTCGGCCACCGCCCGGTCGCGACCCGTGCCGCGCCACCAGTCGGGGGCGGACATGGCCGCCTTGCCCGCCGGTTGCACGCGCACCACCTCGATCGGCAGGTCGCCGGTGCCGGCGAAGAGGCGCCGACCGGCGGCCGCGAACTCCCCGGGCGCGAGCGGGGGAACCCCGACTTCGTCAGCACCGCCGGCGGCGTCGCCGGCCGACGCGAGCTCGAGGAGCTTCAGCCGGGCGCCGTCGAGCGTCGTCCAGGCGCCGGGCTCGGGCGTGACGCCTCGGTATCGGGCGAGCACCCGTCGTGCGGGGTCCGTCCAGACGAGGCGGGCGTCGTCGATGCCGAGCTTCGGCGCGAACGAGGGTTCGCCCCGCTGCGGGGTCGCCACGGCCGTGCCCGCGGCGATGCCGTCGACCACGTCGGCGAGCAGGCCGGCGCCGGTCACGGCGAGCTCCTCGAGCAGTGAGCCGGCCGTGTCGGGTCCGCCGACGGCGCGCGCGAGCTCGGCGTAGACGTCGCCGGCGTCGAGCTCGGCCACGAGCCGGAACACCGCCGCCCCCGTCTCGGCCTCGTCGTGGATGAGGGCGTGCTGCACGGGTGCGGCGCCGCGCCAGGCGGGGAGCCGTGAGAAGTGCAGGTTGATCCAGCCGTGGCGCGGTGTCGTGAGCAGCGGCTCCCGAACCAGCCCGCCGTACGCCACGATCACCCCGAGGTCGGGCTCCAGCTCCGTGATGCGTGCGGTCACCGCGTCGTCGAGCCGCGCGGCTTCGACGACCTCGAGCCCGAGCCGCTCGGCGGCCCGGGCGACCGGCGACGGCGTCATCACGCGCTTGCGGCCGAGCGGGGCGGGCGGGCGGGTGATCACGGCGACGATCTCATGGCCGCCTTGGGCGAGTCGTTCGAGCGACGGAACGGCGGCGGCCGGAGTGCCGGCGAACACGAGACGGAGTTTCTGCACACTCCATTGTCTCCGACGGATGCCGCGGAGCCGACGAGTCAGGGCACGTCGGGGTCGTCGAAGCGCACCCGCAGCACGGCGGGCCGGCGCACCGGGCGACCGCTGACCGGACGGCGCCGTTCGGTCGCCACCCGGATCATCTCGGCACGGAGCTCGCGGGCCACCCGCGCACCGGCGGCGTAGTCGAATCGCACGAGCGCGCGCGACAGGCCGTCGTCGACCGGCGTTGGCCCGAGCGCGTCGACACCCGGCACCGCGGTCACCGCGGTCACGGCCGAAGCGACGTTCGCCGCCGAGGCGGTGACGCTCGCGACCCGGACCGCGGGCGGGAAGCGCAGCGCCCGCCTCGACGCGAGCTCGGAGGCGGCCCAGTCCCCCTGCCGCCACGTCGTGAGCGCCGTCGCGAGGGCCCCGCCGACGCCGACCAGGAACACCGGCGACCCGGGAGCCACGAGCGCCGCGGCGTTCGACCACCAGCGCAGGCAGTCTTCGGCGACGCGGAGGGACTCCCGCAGCAGCATCCGCTCGCCGTCGAGCAGGAGCACGGCACGATAGCCGCCGTCGGCGATCGGCTCCGCCCCGCGGGTCGCGACGACGAGCGCCGGATCGGCGCCGACGCGGAGCACGGGTTTCTCGCCGTCGGAGAGCACGACCCGCGTGTTCGGGAAGGCACGGCCGAGCTCGTCTGCGGTGCGGCTCGCGCCGATGGTGACGGCGCGGAGCCGCGTGCCCTCGCAGGTCGGGCACGCCCAGCCGTTCGCCGCCGTGCCGCACAGCAGGCAACGAGCGACGCCGCCCTCGCGCGGAATCGCCAGACCGCCCCCGCAGGCCGCGCACCGGGCCGGCTCGCGGCAGCGATCGCACGCGAGGAGGGGCGTGTTGCCGGGGCGGGCCACCTGCACGAGCACCGGTCCGTGCCGCGCCGCCTCCTGCGCCTGGCGCCATGCCGCTGACGGGATGCGCGCGGACCCGGGTTCCTGCGAGAACTGGTTCTCGGTCGCGATGACGCGCGGCCGTGCATGCCGCGTGCCCGTCACCTCGACGACCCAGCCGATCTCGACGAGCCGGACGACCTCGACGCTCGGCGCGTGGCCAGCGAAGAGCAGGGCCGCGCCGGACTGCTCCGTGCGGATGAGGGCGGCATCGCGCGGGTGCACTCCGGGCGCGAGCGGCTCGTTCATGAGCGAGTCGCCATCGTCCCACATGGCGATCAGGCCGAGACGCGCGGCGGGCGCGTAGACCGTCGAGCGATTGCCGACGACGATGCGCGCGGCATCGCCGGTCGCATCGAGGAAGGACCGGAAACGCGCGCCCCCGGTCTGCCTGGCATCGGTCCGGATGATGCGCCGCGCGTCGACCACCGCCTCGAGCGCGGACTGCAGCTGTTCCTGATCGCGGTAGTCGGGCACGATCAGGAGGCTCGACCGATCGTCGGCGAGCACCCGGGCTGCGGCCTGCGCGAGCGTCAGCGCCCACGCCCCGACCCAGACCCCGGAGTCGAGTCGCACCGGACGGGGATCGGCCGAGAACCACATGCGCTCCCCCGCGCGGAGCCCGCGCTCGAGGCGCCCGTCGTCCGCTCCGTGGATCGGGGCGGACGCCTGCGGTAGGGCGCCCGGGTCGGGGGCGGCCGCCGCCCAGGACCGCTCGACGCGCACGTACCTCGACGGCACGGCGAGCCGAAGCACGTCGCTCGCGTTGCCCGCGGCGCGATCGGCGACGGCGCGGGCGAGCGCCCAGACCTCGGGCACGAGCAGCGGCACCTCGGAGACGACGTCCTCGAGTTCGCTCAGCCGCCCCTCGAACTCGCTCGACTCGACGAGCTCGACGAGCCATCCGTTGGCGATGCGCCCGCCGGAGCGGAGCGGGACCCGAACACGGACGCCCGCCTTCACCTGATCGCGGAGGCGATCGGGAACGCGATAGTCGAAGAGCTGATCGAGTTGCGGGAGCGGCGAGTCGACGAGCACCCTGGCGACGGAGCCGCCCGTCACGTCAGAGCCCGGCGGTGGCGCGCAGGTCGTCGACGCGGTCGAGCCGCTCCCACGTGAAGTCGGGGAGCTCGCGGCCGAAATGGCCGTAGGCCGCGGTCTGCGCGTAGATCGGCCGCAGCAGGTCGAGGTCGCGGATGATGGCCGCCGGACGGAGATCGAAGACCTCGCGGATCGCCGCGATGATGCGCTCTTCGGGCACGTGCGCGGTGCCGAACGTCTCGACGTAGAGCCCGACGGGGGCCGCCTTGCCGATGGCATAGGCGATCTGCACCTCGAGCCGGTCGGCGAGACCCGCCGCGACGGCGTTCTTCGCGACCCAGCGCATCGCATACGCCGCCGAGCGGTCGACCTTCGACGGGTCCTTTCCGCTGAATGCGCCGCCGCCGTGCCGGCTCGCCCCGCCGTAGGTGTCGATGATGATCTTGCGGCCCGTGAGCCCGGCGTCGCCCTGCGGACCGCCGATCTCGAAGCGCCCCGTCGGGTTGATGAGCACCGCGAGCTCGGGCCGGGACAGCTCGACGAGGTCGAGCACCGGCGTGATCACGAGCTCTTCGACCTCGGCGCGGAGCTGCTCGGTGGAGACCTTCGGCGAATGCTGGGTCGAGAGCACGACCGTCTCGATCGTGCGGGGCACCTGGCCGTCGTAGCCGATCGTGACCTGCGTCTTGCCGTCGGGACGGAGGTAGTCGAGCTCGCCGGCCTTGCGCACCTCGGTCAGCCGCTCGGCGAGCCGGTGCGCGATCCAGATCGGCACGGGCATGAGCTGCGGCGTCTCCCGGGTGGCGTACCCGAACATGATGCCCTGATCGCCGGCGCCCTGCTTGTCGAGGGCGTCCTCGCTCGAACGCTCGCGCGACTCGAAGGCGTCGTCGACGCCCTGGGCGATGTCGGGCGACTGACCGCCGATCGACACCGAGACGCCGCAGGAACGACCGTCGAACCACACGTCGGACGAGTCGTAGCCGATCGCGGTGACGCGTTCGCGCACGATCGCTGGAATCTCGACGTAGCCCGACGTGGTGACCTCGCCCGCGACATGCACGAGCCCCGTCGTGACGAGCGTCTCGACCGCGACCCGGCTCATCGGGTCCTCCTTGAGCAGGGCGTCGAGGATCGAGTCCGAGACCTGATCGCAGATCTTGTCGGGATGCCCCTCGGTGACCGACTCGGACGTGAAGAGTCGTAGCTGGCTCATTGGCGCGGTCTTCTTTCTGCTGGAGCTGGAGCGGGTTGCAGGCGTGGAGCGCCTACGCGGTCGGGGCCGGACCCGGCTCGCCCAGCGTATCGGCCGTGCCGAGGGGGTCGCCGCCGAGGTGACGCGCCACGACATCGAGGATGCCGTCGGCCACCGACATCTTGCTGCCGGAACGGCGGTCAACGACGGCGCCGCCGCGCTCGAGGATGACCACGCGGTTCTCGTCGCGCGCGAAGCCCTCGTTCCAGCCAACCCGATTGACGACGAGCAGATCGGCGCCCTTGGCCGCGAGCTTCGCCGCGCCGAGCTCAACGATGCGCTCGTCATCGGGTTCGGTCTCGGCCGCGAACCCGACGAGGAGTGCGTCGTGCGGTGCGGCGGCCAGTTCGGCGAGGATGTCGGGATTGCGCACGAGCTCGAGCGTGAGGCCGGCATCGCCGGGCTGCTTCTTGATCTTCGACTCGCTGACCGCGGCCGGACGGAAGTCCGCGACCGCCGCAGCCATCACGACGACGTCGGCCCGGCGCGCCTCGTCGACGACCGCCTCCTGCAGCTCGGCGGTCGTGGAGACCGCTCTGACGCCGCAGCCCACGGGTTCGCCGACCTCGAGGTTCGCGGCGATGAGCGTGACCTCGGCTCCGCGCGCCCGGGCGGCCTCGGCGATGGCCACGCCCTGCTTGCCGCTCGAGCGGTTGCCGAGGAAGCGGACGGGATCGAGCGGTTCGCGCGTGCCGCCCGCGGTCACGACGACGCGGCGGCCGGCGAGGTCGTGCCGGGCGGATGCCCCGGCCGCGCGGAGTGAGGCCTCGACGATGACGTCGGGCTCCTCCATGCGCCCCGGGCCGCGGTCGGCGCCCGTGAGCTGCCCCACGGCGGGACCGACGACGGTGATGCCGCGCGCGCGCAGCGTCTCGACGTTCTGCCGGGTGGCGGGGTTCGCCCACATCTCGGTGTGCATCGCGGGGGCGATGACGACCGGGGCCTCGCTCGCGAGCACCGTGTTGCCCAGCAGGTCGTCGGCGAGGCCGGCCGCGAGCTTCGCGATCGAGTTCGCGGTCGCCGGCGCGATCACGATGAGATCGGCCGCCTGGCCGATCGCGACGTGGCGCACCTCGGCCACGCCCTCGTAGAGGTCGGTGTGCACCGGGTTGCGCGAGATCGCCTCGAGCGTGGGACGCCCCACGAACCGTAGAGCGCCCTCGGTCGGCACGACGTGCACGTCATGGCCGGCGAGCACGAGTGCCCGCACGACCCCGACGGCCTTGTACGCCGCGATGCCGCCGGTGATGCCGACGACGATGTTGAGCCGCGACATCCGAGCCGTGCTTACTCGCCGATCGGGCGGAGCACCAGCTTGTCTTCGTTGATCTCGTGCATCGCCACCGAAAGCGGCTTGTCATCGATCGAGGAGTCGACCAGGGGCCCGACGTTGTCGAAGAGGCTGCCCTCGTGGAGGTCGGCGTAGTAGTCGTTGATCTGACGCGCGCGCTTGGACGCGAAGATCACGAGCTGGTACTTCGAATCGACCTTGGACAGCAGGTCGTCGATGGGCGGGTCGATGATGCCGGACAGCTTCTCAGCCATGGAGATACTCCTTCGAAACGAACATGCGCACCTCGCGTGCGCCGGAAACTCGTGACCCGGGCAGCTCAACGCCGCCCTGAACGGGGCCTCATCAAGTCTACGACCTTTTGCGCGGCCTCGGGCACGTCGTGGTTGACGACCTCGTGATCGAACTCGTCGACCGCCGCGAGCTCGACCTTCGCGGTCTCGAGCCGACGCTGCTGCTCGGCCGGCGATTCGGTGCCGCGGCCGACCAGTCGGCGCACCAGCTCGTCCCACGTCGGCGGCAGCAGGAACACGAGCGTCGCCTCGGGCATGGCGCGTCGAACCGCCCGTGCGCCCTGGATGTCGATCTCGAGCAGGACGCTGTCGCCGGCGGCGATGGCCGCCTCGACCGGACCCCGCGGCGTCCCGTACCGGTTCGCGTTGTGCACGGTCGCCCACTCGAGCAGCTCGCCGGAGTCGATGAGACGATCGAACTCGGCGTCGTCGACGAAGTAGTAGCTCTCGCCTTCGACCTCGCCCGGCCGCGGGGAACGCGTGGTCGCCGACACCGAGAGCCTGACCTCGGGATGATGACGACGGATGTAGGACGCGACCGTGCCCTTGCCGACGGCGGTCGGACCGGCGAGCACCACCAGCCGGTCGCCGGTTCCGCCGTGGGCGGCGATCCATGCCGCGACGAACTCGCGGAGCCGTCGTCGCTGGAGGCGCCCGAGTCCCCCGAGCCGCTTGGCGGTCGAGATCTCAAGGTCCTCGAGGATGCGTGCGCTCTTCGTCACCCCGATGGCGGGGATCGAGGTCAGGAACTCGGTCACCCGGAGGCGCCCCTCGGCGGACTCCGCGTCCTCGAACGCGACGCGCAGCACGTCGAGGGGGCTGCGCTCGCCGGCGGCGACGGATGCCTTCACCGCGGCTCGTGCTCGGCGTGCCGCGACCGCCGCCCGCGACGCGGCGACGCGGTCCACCTCGGGCGGCGTCGACCGCTTGACCGACTCAGGCACCGGCGGCTCCGTACTCGTCGGCGCGTCGTGCGATCGCGTCGCCGATGCCGTCGGGGCCCGCCGACAGCAGCGAACGGGACTCGCTGGCGATCACGCCGGCGCTGTACGCGCCGAACCGCGCGCGCAACTCGCCCGGCTCGGCCCCCTGATGGCCGAAGCCCGGCGCGAGCACCGGCAGCCCGGGCCGCGGCGGATCGACGTCGACGGGGATTCCGGCGGCCGGCAGGTCGGTGGTCGCGCCGAAGACGACGCCGATCGAGCCGAGCGCGCGGGTCGCGGCATCCGCCCGGCCCTGGTTCCAGCCGATCACGCCCTGCGTGATGGCGCCCGCCACCGTGTGGCCGGCGCGGCTCGACTGCTGCAGCACGGCGCGCTGGATCGCGGATGCCTCGGGGTTCGACGTCGCCGCGAGCACGAAGAGGCCCTTGCCCGCCGCCTCGGCGGCGAACATGACCTGTTCGATCGAGCCGAGTCCCTGATAGGCGCTGATCGTCATCGCGTCGGCCTCGAGGCTCGAGCCGGGCTTCAGCCACGCCTCGCCGTACGCCTCGACGGTCGACCCGATGTCGCCGCGCTTCACGTCGGCGATGACGAGCATGCCCGCGTCGCGGGCCTCGCCGATGAGCCGCTCGAGCACGGCGTAGCCGGCGGCGCCGTGGCGCTCGAAGAAGGCGATCTGCGGCTTCATGATGCCCACACGCCCGGCCGAGGCCTCGATCACGCGCAGCCCGAACTCGCGGAGCCCGTCGGCCGAGTCGGGTTGGCCCCACTGCCCGAGCAGGGACGCGTGCGGATCGAGCCCGACGCACAGCCGGCCGTACGCGGCGAAGGCGGCGTCGAGCCGCTCGCCGAACGAGGTCACGGTGTTCGGCGCGGTCACGCGTTCGCCCCTCGACGGAGGGCGTACTCCTGCAGGCTCGTGACCTCGAACGCCTCCCCGCCGCCCGCGTCGAGCGAGGCCACCGCGGCCGAGAGCTCGGCGATGGTCGTGAAGAGCGGGATGGCGGCCGAGACGGCCGCGGCGCGGATCTCGTAGCCGTCGACGCGGGCGGAGCGACCGCTCGGGGTGTTCACCACGACGTCGACCTCTCCGCGGTGGATGAGCTCGACCACCGAGGTGGCGTCGGCCGAGGACTTCTCGCTGTACTTGAGCACCTCGCGTGCGGCGATGCCGTTGCGCCGCAGCACTTCGGCGGTGCCCTCGGTCGCGGCGATCTCGAACCCGAGCTGCTGCAGGCGCAGGATCGGGAGGATGATCGAGCGCTTGTCGCGGTCGGACACCGACACGAAGACCGTGCCGCCGGTCGGCATGCCGCCGTACGCGGCGAGCTGGCTCTTCGCGAACGCCCGCGGGAAGTCGCGGTCGATGCCCATGACCTCGCCGGTCGAGCGCATCTCGGGCCCGAGCACGGAGTCGACCGTGAGGCCCTCCTTGGTGCGGAAGCGGTGGAACGGCAGCACGGCCTCCTTGACGGCGACGGGAGCGTCGAGCGGCACGCGCGAGCCGTCGGACGCGGGGAGCATGCCCTCGCCGATGAGCTCGGCGACCGATGCGCCCACCATGATGCGCGACGCGGCCTTGGCCAGCGGGATGCCCAGCGCCTTCGAGACGAAGGGCACCGTGCGGCTCGCGCGCGGGTTCGCCTCGAGCACGTAGAGCACGCCGGCGCCGATCGCGAACTGCACGTTCAGCAGGCCGCGCACGCCGATGCCCTCGGCGATCGCGCGGGTCGCCTCGCGCACCCGGTCGATCTCGGAGCGGCCGAGGGTGACCGGCGGCAGGGTGCAGCTCGAGTCGCCCGAGTGCACGCCCGCCTCCTCGATGTGCTCCATGACGCCGCCGATGTAGAGGTCGGTACCGTCGTAGAGCGCGTCGACGTCGATCTCGATCGCGTCGTCGAGGAAGCGGTCGACGAGCAGCGGATGCGTCGGGCCGACGATGCCCTGGCCCTCGATGCGCGCGAAGTAGTCGGCGAGCGAGGGGGTGTCGTAGACGATCTCCATGCCGCGGCCGCCGAGCACGTAGCTCGGACGCACGAGCACGGGGTAGGCGATCTCCTCGGCCACCTGGACGGCGCCCGCGAGATCGGTCGCGGTGCCGTTGCGCGGGGCGAGCAGGCCCGCCGCGTCGAGGATGCCCGAGAACAGGCCCCGCTCCTCGGCGAGGTCGATCGCGTCGGGGGTCGTGCCGAGGATCGGCACGCCAGCCGCCTCGAGACCCTTCGCGAGGCCCAGCGCGGTCTGGCCGCCGAGCTGCACGACGACGCCCACGAGCTCGCCCGACTGGGACTCCGCGTGGATGACCTCGAGGACGTCCTCGAGCGTGAGCGGCTCGAAGTAGAGCCGGTCGCTCGTGTCGTAGTCGGTCGAGACCGTCTCGGGGTTGCAGTTGATCATGATCGTCTCGAAGCCGGCATCGGACAGCGCGAACGACGCGTGCACGCACGAGTAGTCGAACTCGACGCCCTGGCCGATGCGGTTCGGGCCCGAGCCGATGATGACGACCTTGCGACGGTCGGACGGCGTGACCTCGGTCTCGAAGTCGTAGCTCGAGTAGTGGTACGGCGTGAGCGCCGGGAACTCCCCCGCGCAGGTGTCGACGGTCTTGAACACGGGCCGGATGCCGAGGATGTGCCGCACCTCGCGGGCATCGGCCTCGCCGAAGCCGCGGAGCTGGCCGATCTGCGCGTCGGAGAACCCGTGGTCCTTCGCGAGCAGCAGCAGGTCGGTGTCGAGGTTCTCGGCGGCGGCGACCTGCTCGGCGACCTCGTTGATCAGCACGATCTGGTCGAGGAACCACGGGTCGATCTTCGTCGACTCGAACGCCTGCTCGATGGTGGCTCCCTTGCGGAGCGCCTGCTGCACGAGCACGATGCGGCCGTCGGTCGGGGTGCGGGCCTCCTCGAGGAGCTCGTCGGCCGTGCGCGCCTCCTCGCCCCAGTGGAACGACGAACCGCGCTTCTCGAGCGAGCGGAGCGCCTTCTGCAGCGCGGTGGCGTAGTTGCGGCCGATGGCCATGGCCTCGCCCACCGACTTCATGGTGGTCGTCAGCGTCGGGTCGGCGGCCGGGAACTTCTCGAACGCGAACCGGGGCACCTTGACGACGACGTAGTCGAGGGTCGGCTCGAAGCTGGCCGGCGTGACCTTCGTGATGTCGTTGGGGATCTCGTCGAGGCGGTAGCCGATGGCCAGCTTCGCCGCGATCTTCGCGATCGGGAAGCCCGTGGCCTTCGAGGCGAGCGCCGACGAGCGCGAGACGCGCGGGTTCATCTCGATCACGATGACGCGGCCGTTGCTCGGGTCGATGGCGAACTGGATGTTGCAGCCGCCGGTGTCGACGCCGACGGCGCGGATGATGTCGATGCCGATGTCGCGCAGCTTCTGGTACTCGCGATCGGTGAGCGTCAGCGCGGGCGCCACGGTGATCGAATCGCCCGTGTGCACGCCGACCGGGTCGACGTTCTCGATCGAGCAGACGACGACCGTGTTGTCGGCGCTGTCGCGCATGAGCTCGAGCTCGTACTCCTTCCAGCCGAGGATCGACTCCTCGAGGAGCACCTCGGTCGTGGGCGAGTCGTGCAGGCCGGCGCCGGCGATGCGGCGCAGCTCCTCCTCGTTGTAGGCGAAGCCCGAGCCGAGGCCGCCCATCGTGAAGCTCGGCCGCACGACGAGCGGGTAGCCGAGGTCGGCGGCCGCGGTGAGCACCTCGTCCATCGTGTGCGCGATGTGGGAGCGCGCGACGTCCGCGCCGCACTCCAGCACGAGCTCCTTGAAGAGCTGGCGGTCCTCGCCCTTGCGGATGGCGTCCACCTTCGCGCCGATGAGCTCGACGCCGTGCTTGGCGAGGATGCCGGCCTCTTCGAGGGCGATCGCCGCGTTCAGGGCCGTCTGGCCGCCGAGCGTGGGCAGCACCGCGTCGGGGCGCTCCTTGATGATGATCGACTCGATGATCTCCGAGGTGATCGGCTCGATGTAGGTGGCATCGGCGAAGTCGGGGTCGGTCATGATCGTGGCCGGGTTCGGGTTCACGAGGATGACGCGCACGCCCTCCGAGCGGAGCACCCGGCAGGCCTGGGTGCCCGAGTAGTCGAACTCGGCCGCCTGTCCGATGACGATCGGACCGGATCCGATGACGAGGACGCTGTTGATATCGTCGCGCTTGGGCATCAGGCCTGGTTCTCCTTGCTCGCAGCGTCTCCTGCTGGGTCTCGATACGCTTCGCTGCTCGACCCGCCTCGCTGGTGCTGTCGCACCATCTCGGCGAACCGGTCGAAGAGGTAGTTCGCGTCGTGCGGGCCGGCCGCCGACTCGGGATGGTACTGCACCGAGAACGCCGGGATGTCGAGGCAGTTGAGCCCCTCGACGACGTCGTCGTTGAGGTCGACGTGGCTGACCTCGACACGGCCGAAGCCCTCGCTGGACTCGCTCACGCGGTCGATCGGGGCGTCGACGGCGAACCCGTGGTTGTGGGCGGTGATCTCGACGCGGCCGGTCGCCTTGTCGACGACGGGCTGGTTGATGCCGCGGTGGCCGAACGGGAGCTTGTAGGTGCCGAAGCCGAGTGCACGGCCGAGCAGCTGGTTGCCGAAGCAGATGCCGAAGTACGGCAGGCCGGCGCGGAGCGCGCCGCGCAGGATCTCGACATGGCGATCGGATGCCGCGGGGTCGCCGGGACCGTTCGAGAAGAACAGCGCGTCGGGCTTCAATGCAAGCACCTCGTCGGCCGTGATCGACTGCGGCACGACCTGCACGTCGAATCCGCGCTCGGCGAGGAACCCGAGCGTCGACGTCTTGACGCCGAGGTCGAGCACCGCGACCGTGCCGACGCGCTCGCCCGTCGCGGGCAGCGTGTACGGCTCGGCCGTGGAGACCTCGCCCGAGAGGTTGCGGCCGCTCATCTGCGACGCGTTGAGCACGAGGTCGAGCTGCTCGCCCGGCGAGAGCGAGAACGCGTCGCCCGAGAAGATGCCCGACCGCATCGAGCCCGCGGAACGCAGGTGGCGCGTGAGTGCGCGGGTGTCGATGCCGCTGATGCCGACGACGCCCGACGCCGCGAGGTCGTCGTCGAGGCTGCGCTGCGCGCGGAAGTTCGAGACGACGCGCGCGGGGTCGCGCACGACGAAGCCGGCGACCCAGATGCGGGCCGACTCCATGTCCTCGTCGTTCATGCCCGTGTTGCCGATGTGGGGCGCCGTCATCATGACGATCTGGCCGGCGTACGACGGGTCGGTCAGGGTCTCCTGGTAGCCGGTCATGCCGGTCGCGAACACGGCTTCGCCGAGCGTTCGGCCACGGGCGCCGTATGCGCGTCCCTCGAACCGGGTGCCGTCTTCGAGCACGAGCACGGCCGGCTCGTGCAGGCGGGTGGTGGTCTCAGTCATCCGAGGCCTCGCTCTCATGGTGGGGCTGCAGCACGGGACGCGCTGCGGCGATGTCGTTGACGGCGGCGATGATGCGCGCCGAGTCGCCCGGGTTCCGGGCTCTGAGGTAGCTGTCGACGTAGGGGGCGATCCGGTCCGGGTCGGCATCGTGGAGCTCGACGATCCAGCTCACCGCGACGAGCCCGCCGGGCTCGACGCCTCGGTCGATGGCGAACGTGGCCTCGCCCGCCGACACGAGGCGGTCGGCCGGGACGAACGAGGCCCGCTCCCCCGCGATGCGGAGGACGAGTCCTTCGTCGAAGACCTCGATCCGGCCGGCGCCGCGGAACGCGAGCCCGTCGACCGCGAGGCGTTCGAGCGGGGTCGCGATGGGGGTCGTGGCGACGTAGAGCACCTCGGCCTCGAAGCGGGCCGCGCCGGCCAGTTCGGGCACCTCGTACGCCGAGAGCGTCTCATCGCGCGCGACGCGGCGGCGCCAGGAACGCCAGGCGAGCCAGGCGAGTCCGGCGACGACGACGATCGCGACGACCGCGCCGATCCACTTATCCACGGTCACCTCCGGCGGCGGACGCATGACGAGCGACCTCGTCGGAGGGCTGCACGACGCCGTCGAGGAGCGTGGCGTAGCCCGCGTGGAAGGTCGATACCACGCGCCCGGGCAGCGTGCGCCCCAGGTACGGGGAGTTCACGCTGCGACCGGCGAGCCGCTCGAGCCCGAACTCCGAGGAGGCGGACGGATCGTAGAGCGTCAGCTCCGGGGCGGCACCGGCCGCGATCGCCTCGCCCTGCCCGCGAAGCCGTCCGATGCGCGCGGGGGCCGCCGAGAGCACGCGCGCGACGTCGGCCCAGTCGAGCAGTCCGTTCGCGACGACCGAGGCGTGCACCACGGAGAGCGCGGACTCGAGTCCGACCATGCCGTTCGCCGCGGCATCCCACTCGCTCTGCTTCGCCTCGACGGGGTGCGGCGCGTGATCGGTGGCGACGATGTCGATCGTGCCGTCGGCCAGGGCCGCGCGCAGCGCCTCGACGTCTTCGGCACGGCGCAACGGCGGGTTGACCTTGTAGCGCGGATCGTAGCTCGACACGAGATCTTCGGTCAGCAGCAGGTGGTGCGGCGTGACCTCGGCGGTCACGTCGATGCCTCGGGCCTTGGCCCAGCGGATCACCTCGACCGACCCTGCGGTCGAGACGTGGCAGACGTGCAGCCGGCTGCCCACGTGCTCGGCGAGCAGCACGTCGCGGGCGATGATCGACTCCTCGGCGACGGCCGGCCACCCGGCGAGTCCGAGCTCGCCAGAGAGCGCGCCCTCGTTCATCTGCGCGCCCTGGGTGAGGCGCGGCTCCTGCGCGTGCTGCGCGATCACGCCGTCGAACGCCTTGACGTACTCGAGCGCACGGCGCATGAGCATCGGATCGAAGACGCAGAATCCGTCATCGCTGAACACGCGGACCGCGGCGCGCGAGCGCGCCATGGCGCCGAGTTCGGCGAGCTGTTCGCCCTTGAGGCCGACGGTCACGGCGCCGATGGGCTGCACGGTCGCGAAGCCGGCCGCGAGGCCGAGGCTCGCCTCCTGCTCGACGACTCCCGCGGTGTCGGCGACGGGTGACGTGTTCGCCATCGCGAAGACGGCCGTGAATCCGCCGGCCGCGGCCGCGCGCGTTCCGGTCAGCACGGTCTCGCTCTGCTCGTAGCCGGGTTCGCGCAGGTGCGTGTGCAGGTCGACGAGCCCGGGGAGGGCGATCAGCCCGTCGGCATCGACGACCGTCGCGCCCGCGGCATCCGGAATGAGACCGACCTCGGCGATGATGCCGCCCTCGAGGCGGATGTCGGCGCGCTCGCCGGTCGCGAGGGCGGCGCCGGTGATGAGGAACGACTCGACCGTCATGCCTCACCTCGTTCGCCCGAGAGCAGAAGGTACAGGGCGGCCATTCTCACTGATACTCCGTTCGCGACCTGCTCCCTGACCGTGGACTGCGCTGAGTCCGCCGCGAGGGCGGAGATCTCCAGCCCTCGGTTCATCGGTCCGGGATGCATGACCATCGTAGTCGTCGGCAACTGGGAGAATCTGGCATCGTCCAGCCCCCAGGTTCGTGCGTATTCGCGGCTGTTCGGGAAGAACGCGCCGTGCATGCGCTCCGCCTGGATGCGGAGCATCATCACCACGTCAGGCGAGCCCGCGAGCGCGTCGTCGAGGTCGTAGACCACGGATGCCGGCCAGCCGGTCGTGTCGACGGGCACCAGCGTCGGCGGTGCGACGAGCGTCACGTCGGCGCCGAGCGTGGCGAGCAGCCAGACGTTGGAGCGGGCGACGCGCGAATGCAGGATGTCGCCGACGATCACGACGCGGACGCCGTCGAGGCCCTTGCCCCGGCTCGCCGTGCCGTGCAGGCGGCTGCGCATCGTGAACGCGTCGAGCAGCGCCTGCGTCGGGTGCTCGTGCGTGCCGTCACCGGCGTTCACGACGCCCGCGTCGATCCAGCCGCTCGTCGCGAGCGTGTACGGGGCGCCCGAGGCGTGGTGGCGGATGACGACCCCGTCCGCCCCCATCGCCTGGAGCGTCTGGGCCGTGTCCTTGAGGCTCTCGCCCTTCGAGACGCTCGAGCCCTTCGCGCTGAAGTTGATGACGTCGGCCGAGAGCCGCTTGGCGGCGGCCTCGAACGAGATGCGGGTGCGCGTGGAATCCTCGAAGAAGAGGTTCACGACGGTCTTGCCGCGCAGGGTCGGGAGCTTCTTGACCTCGCGCTGCTGCACGGCGGCCATGTCCTCGGCGATGTCGAGCAGGGCGACCGCCTCGTCGCGCGTGAGCTCGCGGGTGCTTAGCAGGTGCCTCATTCGGGGCTCCCCTCGATGGAGACGTGGTCTTCGACGTCGTCGGTCTCGACGAGGCGCACGTTGATGCGCTCGCTCGCGGCGCTCGGCAGGTTCTTGCCGACGAAGTCCGCGCGGATCGGGAACTCCCGGTGGCCGCGGTCGACGAGGACCGCCAGCCGCACGGCTCGAGCCCGGCCGAGGTCGCTCAGGGCGTCGAACGCAGAGCGGATGGTGCGTCCGGAGTAGAGCACGTCATCGACGAGGACGACCGTCTTGCCGTCGATCGTCGCGGGGATCTCGGTCGGCGACGGCATGCGGATGCCGCTGCGCGAGAGGTCGTCGCGGTACATCGTCACATCGAGCGAACCGGCGAGCTCAGCGGGCGCGGACGGCTCGATGCGCTGGATGACGGCGGCGATGCGCTTCGCGAGCACGGTGCCCCTGGTGGGGATGCCGAGGAGGAGGAGATCGTCGGAGCCGCGATTGGACTCGAGGATCTCATGCGCGATTCGGGTCAGAGCCCGTTGAACGTCGGCTTGTGCGAGCACGATGCGCGCCACGAAGCGACTCCCTTCTTCGCCTCACAGGACGATCTTCAAGGTTGCCAGTGCTTCGAGCCTATCAGGGTGACGGGCGCGGCGCAGATCGGAACGCCCCGACGCCGACGCCGACGCCGACGTCCGCGTCGGCGCGTCAGGAGGCGGCACACGTCGCGCGCGCAGGCTCTCCGACGTTCAGCCTCGGCCGCCCGCGGCGATGAACGCGAGGATCGCGTCGCCGTCTGCGACGTCGCCCGTGTAGGCGGTGCCGTTCACGACCAGGGTCGGCGTGCCCTGCACGGCCGGGATGTCGGCGCCCTCGATGCCCCCGATCGCGGCGTCGTTCGATGCCTGCGCCCACGCGGTGTACGTCTCGGCCGAGACGCAGTCGTCGACGCCCGCGGCCCCGGCGCCCTCGAGCACGGCGGTGAGCTCGTCGTTCGTCAGGCCGTCGGAGCCCTCGGCCGGCTGCGCGTCGTACACCGCCGCGACGGCGTCGAGCAGGGCCTCGGGCTGCGCCACGGCGACGCAGGCCAGCGCGGAATCGGCCCTCGACGAGTACCGCGTGCCGTTCGAGAGCCGGTCGAGGAAGTTCATGGGGTGGATCGAGTACGTGATCGAGCCGTCATCGACGAGCGCGGCGATGCCGTCGCCCGCGGCCTCCTCGAAGCCCTTGCAGATCGGGCAGAGCGGGTCGACCCACACCTGCACGTCGATCGCGCCGTCGCCCGAGACGAGGGCGAAGTCGTCGAAGTGCGCGGCGCCCTCGACCCCGGTCGGCAGGTCTGCTCCGGTCGCCGTCGACGGCGCATCGTCGTGCGTCGCCCCTCCGCCGTTCGGCGCGCAGCCGACGAGCAGGAGGAGCGCCGCGAGCGCCCCGCCGACGACGAGGACGCGACCGGCGTCGCGGAACCGGGCGGAGGATGTGGCGCGCGTCACCGCGGATCAGGCCTTCGCGTGCGAGATCGCCGCGAGCAGCCCGTTCACGAACCCGGCCGAATCGTCGGTCGAGAGCACGGTGGCCGCTTCGACGGCCTCCGAGATCGCAACGGGATCGGGCACCTCGTCGTTGTAGAGGATCTCCCAGACCCCGATGCGCAGCAGCGCACGGTCGACGGCCGGCATGCGCTCGAGGGTCCACCCGCGCGAATGCGTCGTGATGAGCTCGTCGATCTCGTCGCGGTGATCGACGACGCCGTCGACGATCTCGCGTGCGTAGAGCCAGGAGGTCTGGCGCTCGGGCTCCCCCGCGGCGCGCTCCGCCTCGACCGCGAGCAACTGCTCGACGGGCACCTGCCGCATGTCGGCGGAGTACAGCAGGTCGAGGGCGCGCTTGCGCGCCTTCGTACGTGCGCTCACTAGTCGTTCACGCGCCCGAGGTAGGAGCCGTCGCGGGTGTCGACCTTGACCTTCGTGCCGGTCTCGAGGAAGAGCGGCACCTGGATCTCGTAGCCGGTCTCGACGGTCGCGGGCTTCGTGCCGCCCGTCGAGCGGTCGCCCTGGAGGCCGGGCTCGGTGTACGTGATCTCGAGCACGACGGATGCCGGCAGCTCGACGTAGAGCGGGTTGCCGTTGTTCAGCGCGACGGTGACCGACTGGTTCTCGAGCATGAAGTTGGCCGCGTCGCCGACGACCGTGCCCGGCACCGTGATCTGGTCGTAGTCGGAGGCGTCCATGAAGACGAACCCGTCGCCATCTGCGTAGAGGTAGGTGAAGTCCCGGCGGTCGACGTTCTCGATCTCGATCTTCGCCCCCGCGTTGTAGGTGCGGTCGACGACCTTGCCGGAGACGACGTTCTTGAGCTTGGTGCGCACGAACGCACCGCCCTTGCCCGGCTTGACGTGCTGGAACTCGATGACGCTCCAGAGCTGGCCGTCGATGGAGAGGACGACGCCGTTCTTGATGTCAGCGGTGCTTGCCATGGAGGTGATTCCGTTCGATTCGAGGAAAGTTGCGGGCGCACGACGAAGGCATGCGACTGATCGAGTGTAGTCGACTCACTCGATCGAACGCAGGACGGCATCGACGGCGAGCCGGTACGAGCCTGATCCGAACCCCGCGATGACCCCCGTCGCGATGCCCGAGATCACGCTCGTGTGCCGGAAGGTCTCACGGGCGTGCGGGTTCGAGAGGTGGACCTCGACGAGCGGCACGCCCGCCTGCTTCAACTGCGCCGCGGCATCGCGCAGCGCATAGCTGTAGTGCGTGAACGCGGCCGGATTCAGCACCACCGGCTGACGGGCGTCGACCGCCTCGTGGATCCAGCCGATGAGCTCGGCTTCGTCGTCGGTCTGCCGCAGGTCGATCTCGACCCCGTCTGGCACGGATGCCGCGAGCTGGGCTCCGATGTCGGCGAGGGTCTCGCTGCCGTAGACCTCGGGCTCGCGAGTGCCCAGTCGGCCGAGGTTCGGGCCGTTCAGCACGAGGATCGTCGTCATCGCCCCAGCCTAGCGGCGCGGCATCCGCCGGCATCGCGCGTGCCGCGAGGCGGGCCGTATCGTCGGATCACGCGGATCAGGAGCCGATCTCCTGGTACGCCGCGAACAGGAGCGACTGATCGGGCGCCTGCATGACGGTCGGTTTCGCGAGGTCGTCGAGCACGATGAACCGCAACTGCCCGCCCCGGGATTTCTTGTCGCGCTGCATGGTCGCGAGCAGCGTCGGCCACCGGCCGGCCGGGTAGCTCGTCGGCAGGCCGAGGAGCTCGAGGATGCCGCGGTGACGGTCGGCGACCTCGTCGGAGAGGCGGCCCGAGAGGCGGCCGAGCTCCGCGGCGAAGGCCATGCCGACCGAGACCGCCGCGCCGTGGCGCCATTGATAGCGCTCGGCGTGCTCGACCGCGTGCCCGAGGGTGTGGCCGTAGTTCAGGATCTCGCGCAGGCCCTGCTCGGTCAGGTCCTCGGAGACCACATCGGCCTTCATCTGCACCGCGAGCTCGACGACGCGACGGAACTGCGGCGTCGTCGGATCGGTCGCCGCGTCGGCGTCGGCCTCGATGGTGTCCAAGATCTCGGGGTATCGGATGAACCCGGCCTTCACGATCTCGGCGAAGCCCGCGAGGATCTCGTTGCGGGGCAGCGTGTCGAGCAGGTCGAGATCGCAGAGCACCGCCGCGGGCGGGTGGAACGCGCCGACGAGGTTCTTGCCCTCGTTGGTGTTGATGCCGGTCTTGCCGCCGACCGCGGCATCGACCATGCCGAGCACCGTCGTCGGGATCTGCACCACGCGAACCCCGCGAAGCCAGGTCGCCGCGACGAACCCGGCGAGGTCGGTGACGGCGCCGCCGCCGAGCCCGACGACCGCGTCGGTTCGCGTGAAGTCGGCCTGACCGAGCACCTGCCAGCAGAACGCGGCGACCTCGATGCGCTTGCCCGCCTCGGCGTCGGGGATCTCGGCGAGCAGCACCTCGAAGCGATCGGCGAGCGACTCGCGCAGCGCGGCCGCGCGCGCGCCCAACGTCGACGGATGCACGATCAGCACCTTCTTCACGGCGGGACCGAGGGCGTCGGGCAGTCCCTCGAGCACGCCGTTGCCGATGACGACGTCGTAGCCGTCATCTCCTCCGACCCGGATGCTGGTGCTCGTCTCGGCTGCGTTCATCGTGTTCCTCCGAAATGATCGGTGATCGTGTCGACGAGACGTGCGACCGAACGGCGCGACGTGTCGATCTCGAGGTCGGCGAGCGAGGCGTAGACGGGTGCCCGCTCGGCCTGGATGGCGATCCAGCGCTCGATGCCGCCCTCGGCGAGGAGCGGCCGGTTGCCGCCCGCGAGCCTCGCCGCGACCGCCTCGGCCGACACCTTCAGCCAGACGACGGCCAGATCTGCGAGGTCGGCCCTGGTGTCGGCGTGCAGGATCGATCCGCCGCCGAGCGAGACGACCGCCTCCTCGCGGAGCGCTTCGGCGACGAGCTCGCGCTCGACGACCCGGAAGTACTCCTCGCCCTCGCGTGCGAAGATCTGGTCGATGGGCCCGTAGCGTGCCTCGATGAGCGAGTCGGTGTCGACGAAGGGCGCCCCGACGGATGCCGCGAGCCGGGCTCCGACGCGGGACTTGCCGGCGCCCATCGGCCCGATCAGCACGATCGGCAGGCCGAGCGCCGGCGCGGGTCGATCGATCCCGGTGCCGGATGCGTCAGACACGGGCGTCAGCCACGGGGCTCGGGCGCCTCCGCCGCGGCGACCTCGGAGCGGAGCGCATCGGAGATCGACGCGAGGTAGCCCTCGAGGTTGCGGCGGGTCTCGCCGATCGAGTCACCGCCGAACTTCTCGAGCACGGCGTTCGCCAACGTGAGTGCGACCATCGCCTCGGCCACGACGCCGGCCGCGGGAACCGCGCAGACATCCGATCGCTGGTGGTGCGCGGCCGCCGCCTCGCCCGTCGCGACGTCGACCGTCGGGAGCGCGTGCGGCACGGTCGCGATCGGCTTCATCCCGGCCCGAACGCGAAGCACGGTGCCGGTCGACATGCCGCCCTCGGTGCCGCCCGCGCGATCGCTCGCGCGGACGATGCGCCCGTCGGACGGGTGGAGCTCGTCATGCGCCTGCGAGCCCCGCCGACGGGTGGTCTCGAACCCGTCGCCGACCTCGACGCCCTTGATCGCCTGGATGCCCATGAGCGCGGCTGCGAGCTGCGAGTCGAGGCGCCGGTCCCAGTGCACATGCGAGCCCAGGCCGGGCGGAACGCCGTAGGCGAGCACCTCGACGACGCCGCCGAGGGTGTCGCCGTCCTTGTGAGCGGAATCGACCTCGGCGACCATGAGCGTCGACGTCTCGGCGTCGAAGCAACGGAGGGGGTCGGCGTCGAGCGCTCCGACGTCGGACGGACGGGGCAACGGCCGGCCGTCGGGCACACGGACCGGACCGATCGCGATCGTGTGGGCCACGAGCTGGATGCCGAGCTCGGCCAGGAAGCTGCGGGCCACGGCGCCGAGGGCGACCCGGGCCGCGGTCTCGCGAGCGCTCGCGCGCTCGAGCACCGGTCGTGCCTCGTCGAACGCGTACTTCTGCATGCCCACGAGGTCGGCGTGGCCCGGGCGGGGGCGCGTGAGCGCGGCACCGCGTCCGCGTCCGAGCCGCGCGGGGTCGATGGGCTCGGGGCTCATGACCTCCTGCCACTTGGGCCACTCGGTGTTGCCGATGCGCAGCGCGATCGGGCCGCCGAGGCTCGAACCATGGCGCACGCCGCCCGAGATCGCGAGCTCGTCCTGCTCGAACTTCATGCGCGCACCGCGGCCGTAGCCGAGTTTGCGGCGCGCGAGATCGGCGCGGATGTCATCGAGTGAAACGGGGATACCGGCGGGAAGACCCTCGAGGATCGCGACGAGCTCAGGGCCGTGCGACTCTCCGGCAGTGAGCCAACGGAGCATGCCGTCTATCCTTCCACAGCCTCAGCGCAGCGACTCGCGCATGACGTCGAGGACGCCCTGCTCGTCGGGCAGCGCGGCGGTCGGGTCGCCGCCGACGAAGATCCGAACCTGCAGCAGCGCCTGGTGCAGGAGCATGCCGCTGCCGTCGATGACGCGGCCGTCCCGGTCGATCCACTGCCCGGCCAGCACCGTCGGCCAGGGTGCGTAGGCGACGTCGAGCAGGAGCGCAGCGGAGGCGAGTGCGGCGGATGCCTCGACGCCCGGGTCCGTGCCGCCGGGCAGCGTGCTCACCACGAGATCCACGGGCTCGGCCTCGGCGAGGGCCGCGAGGTGCTCGGGTTCGACGACCACGCCGAGTGCCCGGCCGAGTTCGACGAGCGGACCGCCGGCCTCGGGGCGACGGAGCAGCAGCCGAACTCGGGCGACGCCGAGCTGGGCGACGGCCGCGAGCGCGGATGCCGCGGTGGCGCCCCCGCCGAGGATGACCGCCGCGTGCGCGGAGTCGAGTCCGGCGTCGGCGAGCGATCGGACGATGCCGCCGACATCGGTGTTGAACCCGAGGCGTCGGCCGCCGTCGAGCAGGACGGTGTTCGCTGCGCCCGTGAGCCGGGCCACGGCGTCGATCTCATCGAGCGCGGGCAGGACGTCGTGCTTCAGCGGCATCGTGAGCGAGAGACCGCGCCACTCGGGGCCTCTCGTGCGGACGAACTCCCCCACACCCGCACCGTCCATGTCGACGCGCTCGTAGGACCAGTCGAGCCCGAGCCGGCGGTAGGCCGCGAGATGCAGGCCCGGGCTCTTCGAGTGCCCGATCGGTCGGCCGAGCACGGCGAGCCGGCGTGCGGGCGCCGCGCCGATCGGCTCAGCCATACTCGGGGTGCTCGTCCATCCAGGCCAGCCACTTCGCGACCGCCGCATCGTGCTCCTCGACGGTGGCGGAGAAGATCGTCTCGCCGGTGTCCAGGTTCCAGGTCACGAAGAACAGCCATGGGCCGTCGGCGGGGTGCAGCGCCGCGTCGATCGCGAGGTCGCCCGGATTGGAGATCGGGCCGATCGGGAGGCCGGGGTGGATGTACGTGTTGTAGGGGTTGCCGGCGTCGGCGCGCTCCTCATCGGTGGTGGTGACGAGATGGGTGTTGCCGGTGCCGTAGGCGACCGTCGCATCCGACTGGAGCAGGCCGCTCTCCCACAGGTTCGGATCCAGCCGGTTCTGGAACACCCGCGAGACCTTGTAGAAGTCGTCGCGGAGCCCGGCTTCGCGTTGCACCAACGCGGCGAGCACGATCGTCTTCCAGCGATCCTCGGGTGCCACGCCCGCCTCGTCGAGCGCCTGGAACTGCCGGTCGACGAGCGTCTGGAGCACATCGTGCGCGCTCAACCCGGGGTCGAGCGTGTAGGTCGCAGGGAACAGGAACCCCTCGAGGTTCTTCGCCTCGGCGGGCAGGCCGTAGTTCGCCGGCGGCTCGGCGGCCGCGGCCTGCAGCTCCTCGAGCGGCACGCCGGTGCCCTCGGCGATGAGCGGGAGTGCATCGACGGTCGCGGTGCCCTCGGGGATCACGAACGTGTTCTCGAGTTTGTTGGTGGGGTCGGTGAGGGCGTCGAGCGCGGACTGCGAGCTCATCCGGCTCGCCAGGGAGTACGCGCCGGGCTGGAACTCGGGCTCGGGGCTCTGCGCGAGGAGCAGGTCGTAGAAGGCGTCGTAGGAGGCGACCACGTCGTCGGCGACCAGGTTCTCGGCGATGTCCGACCCCGTGTCGCCGTCGTGGATCATGAAGACGACCTCGCCCTCGCCGGCGCCCTCGTAGTCGGCCGCCGGCGTGAACCGTTCGACGATCGCGCTGATCGGCCCCTGGAGGAAGACCACCGAACCGGCGACGAGACCGCCCACGATGAGCAGCCCGATCAGGCAGCCCCACGCGCCGCGCCGCTTCTTCTTCGGTTCGTGGTACTCGTCGTACGCACTCGCTCGGCGGTCGACCCGATTGGAGACGAACGGATCGACCGGAGGCTCCGCGGCCGACTGCGGCGCGACCGGCGCCGTCTCTTCGACGGCCATCGCCTGGTCGCGTCCGCGCTGCTCGCGCTCGCGCATCTCCCGACGGGTCATCGCCGGCTGCGTCGTGCCGCCGTCGGGGGCCGAGGTCTTCGGTCCGTTCGCGCCGCCGGCCGCGGCAGCGGCCTTTCGTGCGGCATCCGCCTCCGCCTCGCCGTTGAGCAGCGCATGCCAATCGGTGGCAGGGCGTGCAGGGGTGGGGTCTCGGCGCTCTGGGGGGAGCTGGGTCACAGGGTGGAGGGCCCTTCGTCGGGTCGAAGCGCTCGACCGGGAGGATTGCCGGAGGCGCGCTCGCTGTCGAGTGCGTGTTGCAGAATGATAACGGCTGCGACCTGATCGACCACGGGACGCTGCGTGCGAGTCGAGCGACCCGAGGCCCGAAGGGCCTGCTGGGCGCTCACCGTCGAGAGGCGCTCGTCGACGAGCCGCACGACCGATCCGGCCGCTGCCAGCCGACCGGCGAAGCCGACCGCGTCATCGGTCGACGGCGTGGCCGCCCCCGACATCGAGAGCGGATGCCCCACGACAAGCTCGAACGCGCCGTACTCCTCGGCGAGTTCGAGCACCCGCCGAACGTCGCCGTCGCCGTCGGCCGCCCGCGCCACGGTCTCGATCGGCACGGCGAGCATGCCCCCGGCGTCGCTCCGGGCGACCCCGATCCTGGCGCGGCCGACGTCGATCCCGAGCCGGACTCCGCTGCGCATCGGCGACCTACGCGAACGCGCGGCGCACCGCGTCGAGCGCGGCTGGAATGGCCGAGAGGTCGTTGCCGCCGCCCTGGGCGAGGTCGGGCTTGCCGCCGCCCCCGCCGCCGAGCACGCCGGCCATGGTCTTCGCGAGCGCGCCGGCATCGGCCCCGGCCTCGCGGGCCGCAGGCGAGGTCGCGACGATCGCGACCGGACGCCCGCCGACCTCCGCCGTCAGCGCCACGACGGATGCCGCGTCGCCGAGCTTGCCTCGCACCGCGGTCGCGAGCGAGCGCAGCTCGTCTCCCGACGCCAGCGAGCCGACGGTCTCGGCCACGAGCAGGACGTCACCGGTTCGCACGGCATTCGCCGCGAGGGCCGGTACCCGGTCGCCGAGCGCCTTCGCCTCGAACTGCGCGATGCGCTTCTCGGCCGCCTTGAGGCTGGCGACGAGATCGCCGACCCGTTCGACGAGCTGGTCGGGCCGCGTCTTGAGGTTCGACGTCAGCTCGGAGACCAGCGCGCGCTCCGCGGCGAACCGGCGGAAGGCGTCGAGACCGACGAGGGACTCGACGCGACGGTTCGAGGCCCCGACCGAGGATTCGCCGATGATGTTGATCATGCCGACCTCGGCGCTCGATCGCACATGCGTGCCCGCGCAGAGCTCGCGCGACCACGGCCCGCCGATGTCGACGACGCGCACGACGTCGCCGTACTTCTCGCCGAACAGGGCCATCGCACCGAGTGCCTTGGCCTCGTCGAGGGGCAGCTCGCGCGTCACCACCTCGAGATTGTCGCGGACCGCGTTGTTCGAGATCTCCTCGATCTCCGTGCGGGTCTCGGGCGAGAGCGCCTGGTTCCAGCCGTAGTCGAGACGGAGGTAGCCGGCCTTGTTGAACGAACCCGACTGATGCGCGTTCGGGCCGAGGACCTGGCGGAGCGCGGCATGCACGAGGTGCGTGCCCGAGTGGGCCTGGGTGGCGCCGCGTCGGTATTCCTCGTCGACGACGCTCGTCGCCGGGACTCCGACGCCGACCTCGCCGGAGAGCACCTTGACGGTGTGGCTGATGAGACCCTTGACGGGCTTCTGAACGTCGAGGACCTCGAGCTCGAAGCCGTCGCCGACGATGCGGCCCTGATCGGGCGCCTGACCGCCCGACTCCGCGTAGAGCGAGGTCTCGGCGAGGATGACCTCGGCCGTCTGCCCGGCGGTCGCCGCCGCGACCGGGAGGCCGTCGACCAGGATGCCCAGCACCGACGACTCGGTCATCAGATCGGTGTACCCGGTGAAGACCGTCTCGCCCTTGGCACGGAAGTCGCTGTAGACGGAGAGATCCGCGAGCACCTTCTTCTTGGACTTGGCGTCGGCCTTCGCGCGAGTCCGCTGCGCGGTCATGAGCTCGTCGAACGCGACGCGGTCGACCGCGATGCCGGCCTCTTCTGCCATCTCGAGGGTCAGCTCGATCGGGAACCCGTAGGTGTCGTGCAGGAGGAACGCCGTGTTGCCTGCCAGCCGGCTGCTGCCGGCTGCCTTGGTCTCGGCGACGGCGACGTCGAGGATCGAGGTGCCCGCCTCGAGCGTGCGCAGGAACGTGGCTTCCTCGCCGAGCGCGAGCTGCTCGATGTGCGCGTAGTCGCGCTCGACCTCGGGGTAGGCGGCCTTCATCGCGTCGCGGGATGCGGCGAACAGCTCTCGGAAGGTGGCGCCCTCGACGCCGAGGAGCCGCATCGCGCGGATGCTTCGGCGCAGGAGGCGGCGGAGGATGTACCCGCGGCCCTCATTGGACGGGCTCACCCCGTCGCTCATGAGCATGAGCGCGGAGCGGACGTGATCGGCGATCACGCGCATGCGCACGTCGTCGTCGTGGTTCGCGCCGTACGTGCGGCCGGAGAGCTCCGCGGCTCGATCGAGCACCGGTCGCACCTGGTCGATCTCGTACATGTTCTCGACGCCCTGCTTGAGGAACGCGACGCGCTCGAGGCCCATGCCGGTGTCGATGTTCTTCTTCGGCAGTTCGCGCACGATGCGGAAGTCGGTCTTGCTCGTCACGTCGTCGATCAGGTACTGCATGAACACGAGGTTCCAGATCTCGACGTAGCGGTCGTCATCGGTCGCGGGACCGCCGTCGATGCCGTACTCGGGACCGCGGTCGAAGAAGATCTCGGAGCACGGCCCGGCCGGTCCGGGCTGGCCGGTGTGCCAGTAGTTCGTGTCCTTGCCGAGACGCTGGATGCGCTCGTCGGGAAGGCCCGCGACCTTCTTCCACAGGTCGATGGCCTCGTCGTCGTCTTCGTAGACCGTGACCCAGAGGTCTTCGGGGCGGAAGCCGTACCCGCCGTCGTCCTCAGGCGTCGTCAGCAGTTCCCACGCCATCGAGATGGCGCTTTCCTTGAAGTAGTCGCCGAACGAGAAGTTGCCGTTCATCTGGAAGAAGGTGCCGTGGCGGGGGGTCTTGCCGACCTCTTCGATGTCGTTCGTGCGGATGCACTTCTGCACGCTCGTCGCCCGGGGGTACGGCGCGGGCACGATGCCCGTGAGGTAGGGCACGAACGGGACCATTCCGGCCACCGTGAAGAGGAGGGTCGGGTCGTCGGACACGAGCGAGGCGGACGGCACGACAGTGTGACCACGGCGTGCGAAGAAGTCCAGCCAACGCTGGCGGATGTCTGCGGTCTGCATGATTCCGTTCTGGGTTCTGCTGCCGGAGCTCGCTCCGACGGCGATCGTTGGACGGTGTACGCGATCGGTTCAGTCGAGGAGGTCGTCGGCGACCGAGCGGAGCTCTGCTTCGCGCTCGTGGTAGCCGTCGGCTACGGCTCGGCCGAAGGCCTTCGCCTTCGCGTCGACGTTCGAGAAGAACTCGCGACCCTGTGCGGTCTGGTTGACCTGGTGCGCCACGACGAATCCGGCGGCGATTCCAGCTGCGAACCACAGAATGCTCTTCACGAAGTGCTCCCTTTGACCGATCTCGTCGCGCGGCACGCCCGGCGCGCTGCCGCTTGGCTCCGACCAGTCTAGTGGCGCTCGAACGGGCGGGATCCGCCCCCCGGGGACCGAACAGGGGCCGCGGAGAAACTCCGCGGCCCCTGTCGTCGAACGCTGGATCAGCGAGCGGCGTAGTACTCGACGACGAGCTGCACTTCGCAGGTCACGGGGACCTCGGCGCGCTTCGGGCGGCGGATGAGCTTCGCCTGGAGCTTGTCGAGCTCGACCTCGAGGTAGCCCGGGGTCTTGGGGAGCACGTCGACGTGACCGCCGGCAGCGGCGACCTGGAACGGCTCGGTGCCCTCGCTGCGCGCCTTGACGTGCACGAGCTGGCCCGGCTTCACGCGGAAGGAGGGACGGTCGACGAGCTGGCCGTCGACGAGGATGTGACGGTGCACCACGAACTGGCGGGCCTGCGTGATCGTGCGGGCGAAACCGGCACGGAGCACGAGCGCGTCGAGACGCATCTCGAGCAGCTCGACGAGGTTCTCACCCGTCTGGCCGGCGCTGCGCTTGGCCTCGACGTAGGCGATCTTCAGCTGCTTCTCGCGGATGCCGTACTGGGCGCGCAGACGCTGCTTCTCGCGCAGACGCACGGCGTAGTCGCTGTCCTGCTTGCGCTTGGTGCGACCGTGCTCGCCGGGAGCATAGGGGCGCTTCTCCATGTAGCGCGCGGCCTTCGGCGTCAGGGCGACACCGAGGGCGCGGGAGAGGCGGGTTTTGCTGCGTGACTGGTTCGACACGAATGTCCTTTCGGAAGAATCTCAAGTGAATTCACGGCGCGATCGTGCGCCGGGAAACTGTGTCAGAGGGATTCGCCAAGGGTGGATCGGCTACAGATCTCACCCGTTCGCCGGTGATCCTCTCGCAGCCGCGCTCGAGGATCAGGCTTCAGGCCAGAGGACATCGTACCACGACACTCCCGAGCCGCATGCGGCGCACGGCATCGCCCGCACGTCGCGGAAGCCGACGGCCGGCTCGCCGTCCACCGACGTCGACGTCGCCCTCATCGACCGCCCCGGACGATGCGGCGCAGCTTCGAGAGCCTCGCACCCACCTCGCGCTCGTTGCCGTGCTCCGTCGGCTCGTAGTAGACAGCTCCGCGCAGCGATTCGGGCAGGTACTCCTGGGCGACGACGCCGATCGCATCGTCGTGGGGGTAGACGTAGCCCTTGCCGTGCCCGAGCCGCTTCGCTCCGGGGTAGTGCGCGTCGCGCAGATGCTTCGGCACCCGGCCCGCCTTGCCGGCACGCACGTCGGCGATCGCCTTGTCGATGCCGAGATAGGCCGCGTTCGACTTCGGTGCGGTCGCAAGATGCACGACCGCCTGGGCGAGCGGAATCCGCCCCTCGGGCATGCCGATGAACTGCACCGCGTCCGCCGCCGCGACGGCGACGCCCAACGCCGTGGGATCAGCGAGCCCGATGTCCTCCGAAGCGAGCACGATGATGCGCCGTGCGATGAATCGCGGATCCTCGCCGGCCTCGATCATGCGCGCGAGGTAGTGCAGCGCGGCATCGACGTCGCTCCCCCGGACCGACTTGATGAACGCGCTGATGACGTCGTAGTGCTCGTCGCCGTTGCGGTCGTACCGGAGCAGCGCGCGGTCGACGGCGAGCGCGACGAGCTCGGCCGTGATGACGGGCTTCGCCGGCTCGGCGGCATCCGCCTCGGGCTCGTCTTCGACGCTCTCCCCGGCGTCGTCTCCCACGTCGACGGCTCCGCCCGCGGCCGAAGCCCCGAACGCCGCGACCGATGCCGCCTCGAGCGCCGTCAGCGCCCGTCTGGCGTCCCCGGAGGCCAGACGCACGATCGAAGCGCGGGCCTCGGGCTCGAGGACGACGGCGTCGCCGAGCCCCCGGGCGTCGGTCACGGCACGATCGACGAGGAGCGAGAGGTCGTCGTCGGAGAGGAGCTCGAGCGTCAGCAGGAGCGACCGCGAGAGGAGCGGCGAGATGACGGAGAACGACGGGTTCTCGGTGGTCGCGGCGACCAGAATGACCCAGCCGTTCTCGACCCCCGGGAGCAGCGCGTCCTGCTGCGCCTTGGTGAAACGGTGGATCTCGTCGAGGAACAGCACCGTGGAGACGCCGTAGAGGTCACGGCTCGACCGGGCCTCCTCCATGACCTGACGGACGTCGCGAACACCTGCCGAGACCGCAGAGAGCTCGACGAACTTGCGCCCGGATGAGCGTGCGATCGCCTGCGCGAGCGTCGTCTTGCCCGTTCCCGGCGGCCCCCACAGGATCACGGAGACCGACCCGGACTCCCCGGTGCGGTCGCCGGCGAGCGCGACGAGCGGCGAGCCCGGCGTCAGCAGATGGCGTTGCCCGGCGACCTCGTCGAGGCTCGTGGGACGCATGCGCACCGCGAGCGGAGTCGCGCCGGCACGCAGGCCCTGCGCCGTGTTCACCATGCGAACCAGCGTAGCCTCGGCAGCCGACACCGAGGCCGGCGTGCCCCGCCGCACCGGACGAGCGGCGGGGCGATTGGTGCCGAATCGCGCGCTTGCGTAGAGTCTGCTCGCAGGAGTCCGGCGAGAAGGAGCATGCGTGGTATCGAACGACCGTCAGGCCCGCGAGGAACGAGCGCGGCTGCGCACCTACCGTGCGCGGCAGGAGGTGCACGCCGGCAAGCAACGCCGCAGGTCGCGCGACAACCTCATCGCCGTGATCGCGCTCGTGGTCGTGCTCGCCCTCGCCACCGCGGCGCAGCTCTTCTACTTCAACGGCGGGCCCGGTTCGGTCGAGCCGGTCGCGAGCCCAGAGGCCACGACCGCGCCGCCCACCGACGCAGCCGGCCAGAACACCGGTGACGTGCCGTCATCCGACATCGCCGAGGGCCGCACCTGGACCGGCACGTTGACCCTGAACGACATCCTGCTCGGCATCGAGCTCGACGGGGCGGCCGCGCCCCAGGCGGTGTCGAGCGAGATCAGCCTGATCCAGTCCGGGTTCTACGACGGCGGGAACTGCCACCGGCTCACGACCGAGGGCATCTACGTGCTCCAGTGCGGCGACCCGAGCGGCGACGGCACCGGCGGCCCCGGGTACAGCTACGGACCGGTCGAGAACGACCCGGCCGACGGCGTCTACCCTGCCGGCACGATCGCGATGGCCCGCCAGGGCGGCAACGGCTACAGCCAGGGCAGCCAGTTCTTCATCGTGTATCAGGACACCACGCTCCCCTCCGAGGACGGCGTCGGCGGGTACTCGGTGATCGGCCGGGTCACGAGCGGCCTCGAAGAACTGCAGGCCGGGGTCGTCGAGGCGGGCGTCGTCGACGGCGGGACCGATGGAACTCCCGCGGTCCCCGTCGCCATCACCTCGTTCAGCGTGGAGTGATCACGACCGCGCCGTCGCCCGGCGGTGCAATAGGGTTGGAACCGTCAATGCCGCCTTCGGGCGGATTCCGAGCACGACAGGGTGAGGCCGTGACCGATTCAACACAACAGCCGTGGGGCCGCGTCGACGAGACGGGCACCGTCTTCGTTCGCACGAACGACGGTGAGCGTGAGGTCGGGCAGTACCCCGACGCCACTCCTGAAGAAGCGCTGGCCTACTTCGAGCGCAAGTACGCCGATCTCGCCGGTCAGGTCACCCTCCTCGAACAGCGCGCGCGTCGCGGAGCACCCGCGGCAGACATCTCCAAGGCGGTGACCTCGCTCACGGCGTCGGTCGCCGGGGCGCACGCCGTCGGCGACCTCGACTCGCTCGCCCGTCGCCTCGAAGCGCTCTCCGGCACGACCAAGGAGCTCACCGAGCAGCAGCAGGCCGAAGCTAAGGCCGCGCTGGCCGAGGCGCTCGCCGAGCGCACCAAGATCGTCGAGCAGGCCGAGGCGCTCGCCGCTCAAGACCCCGCGAAGACGCAGTGGAAGCAGGCCACGGCCGAGCTCGATGCACTGTTCTCGAGCTGGCAGCGGCACCAGCAGGACGGTCCGCGCCTGCCCAAGAACGATGCGAACGAGCTCTGGAAGCGGTTCCGTACGGCACGGTCGACGATCGAGACGCACCGCAAGGCGTTCTTCGCCGAGCTCGACGCTGCCCACCGCGACGTGCGTTCCCGCAAGCAGCAGCTCATCGAACGAGCGGAGGCCCTCGCCCCTCGCGGCGCCGACGCCATCGGCGACTACCGAGCGCTCCTCGACGACTGGAAGCAGGCCGGTCGTGCCGGCAAGAAGCTCGACGATGCGCTCTGGGCCAAGTTCAAGGCGGCCGGCGACGTGCTCTTCCACGCGAAGGCCGAGATCGATGCGCGCGACGACGAGGAGTACCGCGAGAACCTCACGGCGAAGCTCGCACTGCTCGAGAACGCCGACAAGCTCCTCACCGAGAACGACCCGAAGGCGGCTCGAGCAGCGCTCAGCAAGATCCAGCGCGAGTGGGACGACATCGGCCGTGTTCCGCGCGATCAGGTTCGCCCCGTCGAGGACCGGCTCCGCAAGGTCGAGAACCACGTGCGGTCGCTCGAGGACGAGCGCTGGCAGCGCGAGGACCCAGAGAAGAAGGCGCGGTCCGAGGGAATGCTCGGGCAGCTCCACGATGCGATCGCCAAGCTCGAGGCCGAGCTCGCCGACGCCGAGGCGGCGAACGATGCCCGCGCGGCGGCCGAGGCGCGTGATGCCCTCGAGGCACGACGCGCCTGGTTGAAGGCCGTCGGCGGTTGATCTCGGCGATTGGATCGGATTCTCCACAGATCCGGCGCCGATCCGCCTGAACGGCGTCGAGCCGTCATCATGGGAACATGACCAGGCTCCCGTTGGCACTCGGAACCGACGACCTCTCCATCGCCGAACTCTGCGCCGCTCGACTCGACGGCGATCTGCATCGGGTCGCTGATGCTTGGGTGCCGATCGACGAGCCCGATCTTCCCGCCCTTCGCGCGCAGGTGATCGCATCGGGCGCGCCGAGTGACCTCGTCGTCGAGCGGATGTCCGCCGCTTGGGTGCACGGCGCGGTTCTGGCGCCCCCGCGGCGGGCGCAGTTCTGCGTTCCGATCGACGCTCGCGTCGCCATCGACGCGAGCGCGACGTTCGAGTTCCGCGAAGTGCGAATCGCAGGGAACGAGATCGAGCTCATCGGCGGAGTCCGATGCACGAACGCCGTGCGCACCGCCTACGACCTGCTGCGCGACGCGTCGATCGACGACGCGCACGCCGTGAAGATCGTCGCGCACATGCTCACGCAGAGGGCGGATCTCGCGCCGAGCCTGCACGATCGCCTCGACGTCGCACGTCGTATCCCGCACAGGGCTCTGGCCCTGCGGCGTCTGCGCTCAGCCGTCGCTGACGCGGTAGACGTCGTAGACGGCGTCGATGCGGCGCACGGCGTTCAGCACGCGGTCCAGATGGGTGGTGTCGCCCATCTCGAACACGAACCGGCTGATGGCGAGCCGATCGTTCGAGGTCGACACGTTCGCCGAGAGGATGTTCACGTGGTGCTCTGAAAGCACCCGGGTCACGTCGGACAGCAACCCCGCACGGTCGAGCGCCTCGATCTGGATGTGCACGAGGAAGATGCTCTTCGAGCTCGGGGCCCACTCGACGTCGATCATGCGCTCCGGTTCGCGGAGCAACGACTGCACGTTGTGGCAGGTCGCCTGGTGCACCGAGACGCCGGCGCCCCGAGTGACGAACCCGACGATCGCGTCGCCCGGAACCGGGGTGCAGCACCGCGCCAGCTTCACGAGGATGTCGGGGGCCCCTCGAACGAGCACGCCCGAATCGGAATGCCGGGCGATCGCACGAGCGCGCACCGGGATCGGAAGGTCGGGCTCGTCGCCCTCGTCGACGTCGCGCACGAGGGCAACGACCTTCTCCAGCACCGACTGCGTGGAGACGTGTCCTTCGCCGACCGCCGCATAGAGGGCGGAGACGTCGTCGTACCGCAACTGCGCAGCGACCTCGGCGAAGGAGTCCTGGTTCATCAGCTTCTGCAGCGGGAGGTTCTGCTTCCGCATCGCGCGCGCGATGGCATCACGACCCTGCTCGATGGCCTCGTCGCGCCGTTCCTTCGTGAACCACTGGCGGATCTTGTTGCGTGCCCTCGGGCTCTTGACGAATCCGAGCCAGTCCTGGCTGGGTCCGGAATCCGGGTTCTTCGACGTGAACACCTCGACCACGTCGCCGCTGGAAAGCTCGCTCTCGAGCGGCACGAGTCGGCCGTTGACCTTCGCGCCCATCGTGCGGTGACCGACCTCGGTGTGCACGGCGTAGGCGAAGTCGACCGGTGTGGCGCCGGACGGCAGTCCGATCACACGTCCCTTCGGCGTGAAGACGTACACCTCCTTGGCACCGATCTCGAAGCGGAGCGAGTCGAGGAACTCCCCCGGGTCGGCCGTCTCCGCCTGCCAGTCGGAGATGTGCGCGAGCCAGGCCATATCGGTGTCCTGGGTGTTGGGGCCGTCGTCGGTCGTGCGACCGCTGGCCATGCGCTCCTTGTACTTCCAGTGCGCGGCGACGCCGTACTCGGCTCGCTGGTGCATGTCGTGCGTCCGGATCTGGATCTCGACGGCACGGCCCTTCGGGCCGATCACGGTGGTGTGCAGCGACTGGTACAGGTTGAACTTCGGCGTTGCGATGTAGTCCTTGAACCGGCCGGGCAGCGGCGTCCATCTGGCGTGGATGGAACCGAGCACCGCATAGCAGTCTCGCACCGAATTGACGAGGACCCGGATGCCGACGAGGTCGTAGATCTCATCGAAATCGCGGCCCCGCACGATCATCTTCTGGTAGATCGAGTAGTACTGCTTGGGGCGCCCCATGACCTTGCCGCGGATACGCGCGGTCTTCAGGTCGTCGTTGACGAGATCGATGACCTGCTGCACGAACTGCTCGCGCTGCGGCGTGCGCTGGCGCACGAGGCTCTCGATCTCGGCGTACAGCTTCGGGTAGAGCACCGCGAAGGAGAGGTCTTCGAGCTCCCACTTGATCGTCTGGATACCCAGGCGGTGGGCGAGCGGCGCGTAGATCTCGAGCGTCTCGGTCGCCTTGCGCGTCGCCGACGCCGCGGGGACGAATCCCCAGGTACGAGCGTTGTGCAGGCGATCGGCGAGTTTGATGATGAGCACGCGGATGTCCTTGGACATCGCGACGATCATCTTCCGGACCGTTTCGGCCTGCGTCGAGTCGCCGTACTTGACCTTGTCGAGCTTCGTGACGCCGTCGACGAGCATCGCGATCTCATCGCCGAAGTCCGCACGCACCTGGTCGAGCGTGTACGCCGTGTCTTCGACGGTGTCGTGGAGCAACGCGGCGGCGACCGTCTTGGACCCGATGCCGAGGTCGGCGAGGATCTGGGCGACGGCCACCGGATGCGTGATGTACGGTTCGCCGCTCTTGCGCTTCTGCCCTTCATGGGCTCGATCGGCGACGGTGTAGGCGCGCTCGACGACCGAGAGATCGGCCTTCGGATGGTGCATCCGCACGGTGCGGAGCAACGTGTCGATCGCCCCGGACGGCTGAGCTTTCGAGAAGATCCGCGGCACGAGACGGCGCAGCGACGCCGTCGAGTTCGCCCCAGCTTCAGTCATGCGCCCACCTCCGGAACTCAATTATCGTCGCTCCGAGACACCGCCGCTGCCGATCTCGCCGTGGGCGGACATCATGCGGTGGGCTGAGCCTCCGCGATCGCGGAGGCGGCAGCCAGCTCACGCTCCTTGAGCACCTTCTGGTCGTGCCGACGGATCGTCGGCTCGCCCTCTCGCAGCTGCGAGTACATCGGTGCCGCGAGGAACACGGTCGACCATGTTCCGACGAGGATGCCGATGAGCAGCGCGAGCGAGATGTCGCGGAGCGTGTCGGCACCGAGCGCGCCGGCTCCGATGAAGAGGATCGAGGCGACCGGCAGGGCCGCCACCACGCTCGTGTTGATCGAGCGCACCAGCGTCTGGTTGACGGCGAGGTTCACCGACTCGGCGAACGTGCGGCGCGATTCGCTGCCGTCCTGCGCGGTGTTCTCGCGGATCTTGTCGAACACCACGACCGTGTCGTAGAGCGAGTAGCTGAGGATCGTCAGGATTCCGATCGTCGCAGCGGGGCTCACCTCGAACCCGACGGATGCGTAGATGCCGACCGTCAGGATCAGGTCGACCATCAGCGACAGGATGGCGGCGAGCGACATCTTCCAGGTGCGGAAGTAGATCGCCATGATGATGCCCGCCAACAGCAGGAACGCACCGAGTCCGAGGAGCGCCTGCCTGGTGACGTCGGCACCCCAGCTGGGTCCGATAAAGGACGAGGTGACCTCTGACTGGGGCACATCGTAGGCGGCCGCGAGCGACTTGCTGACCGCGAGCGAATCCGCCTGGGAGAGCTGATCGGTCTGGACCCGGATGCCGTCGCCGCCGACGACGGCCACGGTCACCGTCGCATCGGGAACGACCTCGGCGACGGCGTCATGACCGGTTGCGGGATCGGGGTCGGCGACATCCGCGATCTGGAACTGCGAGCCGCCGCGGAACTCGATGCTGAAGTTCACGCCGCGTACCGCGGGGATCAGGATGGCGAGGATGACCAGCGCCGCCGCGATGATGTACCACATCTTGCGGCCGCCGACGAAGTTGAACGAGCGCTTGCCCGTGTAGAGGTCGTTGCCGAACGTGGTCAGACGGCTCGCCATCAGGACTCCTTGCCTTCACTCGAACCGGTACCGACGCCGGCGTTCGCCTTGCGTTCGGCGATGGTCTGTCGACGCTGTGCTTCCTTCGAGCTCGACGCGACCTTGCCTGCCGGCACGGCGACCGGCTTGCGGAACTCCGCTCGCCCGCGGTACACGGCGCCCAACGCGGTCGGGTCGAGACCGGACCACGGGTTGCCGCTCGAGAAGAATCTCGTCTGCGCCAGAAGCTGGAGCATCGGGTGCGTGAAGAGGATCACGACGAGCACGTCGATGATCGTCGTCAGACCGAGCGTGTACGCGAAGCCCTTGACGCTGCCGACCGCGAGGACGAAGAGCACGACGGCGGCGAGCAGGTTGACGCCCTTCGAGGCGAGCACGGTGCGGAACGCGCGCTTCCACCCCGCTTCGACGGCGCCGACCAGCGGCCTCCCGTCGCGGAGCTCGTCACGCACACGTTCGAAGTACACGATGAACGAGTCCGCCGTGAAGCCGATCGCGACGATCAGACCCGCGATTCCGGCGAGCGACAGGCGGTAGCCCTCGCGCCACGAGAGGATCGTGATCATCAGGTACGTGATGATGCCGGCGATCACGAGCGATGCGATCGTGACCGAGGCGAGGGCCCGGTACTGGAAGATCGTGTAGATCACGACGAGCACGAGACCGATGAGGCCCGCGAGCAGACCGGCCTGCAGCTGAGATGTGCCGAGGGTCGGCGAGATCGTCTCGGAGGACTGCACGCTGAAGCTCAGCGGCAGTGCGCCGAACTTGAGCTGGTCGGCCAGGGCCTTCGACGATTCCTGCGTGAAGTCACCGGTGATCTGCGGCCGGCCGTCGGTGATGGCCCCGTTCATCGACGGCGCCGTGAGCACCTGGCCGTCGAGGACGAACGCGAACTGATCGCGCGGGGTCTGCCCGGACATGCCGTACAGGCGCGTGCTGACGGAGGCGAAGTCCTTCGTGCCCTCGTCGTCGAACTGGATGTTCACGGCCCAGGTGCCGGTGCTCGCGCCCGTCGAGGTCGTGACGGTGCCGTTGGTCGCGTCGACGATGTTCTCGCCGCTGGCCTCGACCGGGCCCAAGAGGTACTTCACCGTGCCGGTGCGATCACAGGTGACCAGCGGCTCGTCGGCGGGCGCGACGTTCGTCGCCGCGTCGTTGAGCGTCGAGCAGTCGAAGGTGTCGTACTCGTCTTGGAGTGCCGGAGTGATCCAGGACGGGTCGCTGCCGTCGGTGGGCTCGGCCGTGGGCGTCGACGAGAGCTCCTCGGCGGGCTCGGTCGCCGTCGGATCGTCGCTCGGGCTCACCGAGGACGTCGCGGCGGCGTCGCTCAGGAGCACCGCGCGCAGCTCGAGCTTCGAGGACTGCTCGATGCGCGCACGGGTCTGATCGTCGAGTTCGCCGGGGATGCGAACGACGACGTTCGTGCCCTCGGTGTTGATCTCGGGCTCAGCCACACCCGACGCGTCGACGCGCTGCCTGATGATGGAGACGGCCTGGTCCAGCTGCTCCTGTGTCGCGGTCTGACCGCTCTCGAGCTGCGGCTCGAGGATGATCTGGGTTCCGCCTTCGAGGTCGAGGGCGAGCTTCGGCGTCCATGAGCCGCCGCCCCAGATGACGCCGGCGGCGTTGATGGCGAACAGGCCGACGATGATCACGCCGAGCCAGGTCAGCGAGCGCCATGCCTTACGGACGGACGTCGGGCGCGACGACCGCTTGGAGGGTGCAGCCACGGGTTCTGCTTTCTCTGCAGGAGCCCGCGCGCGAGCGCGGGCCGAGCCTCGGATGGGAGTCTTAGTCGTCCGACTTCTTCTTGAGATCGGTGGCGTCATCGGCCGTGGCCTCGACGATCGGAGCGTCTTCGACGCGCTCACCGAACTCGGGCCCGCCCTCGAGCGTGCTCGGGGCGTCTGCATCGTCGTCGCCTTCGACGGCGACCGGCTCGACGACTCGCGAGACCGTCTGCCGGTGCACGGTCAGAACCGTGCCGGGCGTGGTCTCGAGGAGCACCTGGTTCTCGTCTTCGTCGATCGAGAGGATGGTGCCGAAGACGCCGGAGTTCGTCATCACCTTCGCACCGGGGACCACGCTGGACTGGAGCTTCTGTGCCTCGGCCTGGCGCTTGCGCGAATTGCGGAACATGAAGAAGATCAGGACCGCCAGGACGGCGAGCATGATGATGGTGAACGGATCCAGGGTCATGAGGGGGAAGAACCTTCCGGTGTGCGGTTGACCGCACGACGTCGACGGCGGTGAGGACTGAGCCTCAATGGATTATAGGTCATCGATCGGCAGCGCCGTTTCGCCCGATGCGAGGCCGAAGTGCCGCCATGCCGCCGGCGTCGCCACCCGCCCTCGCGGCGTTCGCGTGATCAGGCCGATGCGCACCAGGAACGGCTCCACGACGGCCTCGATGGTCTCCGCCTCTTCGCCGACCGAGACCGCGAGCGTGTTCAGCCCGACCGGCCCGCCGCCGAACCGCGTCAGGATGATCTGCATCACGGCACGGTCGAGCCGGTCGAGTCCGAGCTCGTCGACGTCGTAGAGGTCGAGCGCGGCGCGCACCGCGGCGACATCCGCCCTCCCGGAATGCACGAGCGCGAAGTCGCGGACCCTTCTGAGGAGTCGGTTGGCGATACGCGGCGTGCCCCGGCAGCGCCCGGCGATCTCGGCGACGGCCTCGCGGTCGATGTCGAGGCCGAGCATCGTGGCCGCGCGCGCGAGCACCTGCTCGAGTTCGGCCTCGTCGTAGAACTCCAGATGCGCCGTGAACCCGAATCGGTCGCGCAGCGGATTCGGCAGCAGTCCGGCGCGGGTCGTGGCGCCGACGAGGGTGAACGGCGAGAGATCGAGCGGGACCGACGTCGCACCGGCTCCCTTGCCGACCATGATGTCGATGCGGAAGTCCTCCATCGCGAGGTAGAGCATCTCCTCAGCGGAGCGCGCCATGCGGTGGATCTCGTCGATGAAGAGCACTTCGCCCGGCACGAGGGAGCTCAGGATGGCCGCGAGGTCGCCGGCGTGCTGGATCGCCGGCCCGCTCGACATGCGGAGCGGCCGGCCGCCCTCATGCGCGACGATCATGGCGAGGGTGGTCTTGCCGAGGCCGGGCGGGCCCGCGAGCAGGATGTGGTCGGGCGTGCGCTGCTGGATCATGGCTGCGGTGAGCAGCAGCTGCAGTTGTCCGCGCACCTTGCTCTGCCCGACGAACTCGCCGAGGCTCTTCGGGCGCAGCGCGCCCTCGAAGGCGAGCTCGGCCTCGGAGGCGAGGACCGGGTCGGTGAGGTCGAGGTCGTCGACGCCGTCGGTCATCGGGCACGCCCGTTCTGCTGCGCGGGACCGAGTCGGGCGAGCGCGAGCCTGAGCACCGCCGGCACCGAGTATGCCTCGGACGCCGGGAGCTCGGCGGTGACCTCGTCGACCGCTTCGGCCGCGGCACGCTCGCTCCAGCCGAGACCCGTGAGGGCGGCGAGCACGCTCTCGGAGACGCCGCCGGCACCGACCGGAGCGGCCCCGGATGTGGCGTCGGCGACGCGAGGCGCGATGAGCTTGCCGGCGAGCGAGACCGTGATGAGCTTCGCGGTCTTGGGGCCGATGCCGCTCACCTTGCGGAACGCCGCGTCGTCATCGGCGGCGATGGCCGACGCGATCTGGGCCGGGGCCATCGCGGAGAGGACGCCGAGCGCCGAACGCGGCCCGACCCCCGTGACGCCGATGAGGAGTTCGAACACGTCGAGCTCGTCACGGGTTGCGAACCCGAAGAGGGTGAGGGCGTCTTCGCGGACGATCAGGCTGGTGTGCACGATCGCCTCGTGCCCCTCGCGCGACGCGAGCACGAGGGCCGGCGTCGTGCTGACCTGGAACCCGACGCCGCCGACGTCGATGACGAGCGTGGTGCCGGCGGCGGCGAGCACTGGCCCGCGAAGCGATGAGATCACTTCTTCAGCCTACGGGCGGCCCCCGACACCGCCGCGGATCGCTCTGCGGCGAGCCATGCCTGTTGCGCGGGCGTCGTCGTCCGCGCGAGCGGCGCGGGCGCCGAGGCATCCGTCACCGCGGCTCCTGCGACGCCGCCGGTACGCCACGCGTGGCAGATCGCGAGCGCGAGCGCATCGGCGGCGTCGGCCGGCTTCGGCACCGCCTCGAGTCCGAGGATGCGGGCGACCATCGCGCCCACCTGCGCCTTGTCGGCGCGGCCGTAGCCCGTGATGGCCGCCTTCACCTCGCTCGGCGTGTGCAGCGCGACGGGAAGTCTGCGCCGCGCCGCGAGCAGCATCGCGACCCCGGAGATCTGGGCCGTGCCCATGATGGTCGACACATCGCTGCGCGCGAACACGCGTTCGAGCGCGACCGCCTGCGGCCGGTGCTCGTCGATGATCGCCTCGAGCCCGTCGGCGATGCGCACCAGGCGATTGGGCGTGTCGAGATCGGCCGGCGATCTCAGGACGACGACGTCGACGAGCTTCGCCGTGCGATTCGGCTCGACGTCGACCACGCCCACCCCGCATCGGGTGAGTCCGGGGTCGATGCCCAGCACCCGCACCGCGATCGGCTACTCCTCGGACTCGAGCTCGGCCTGGACCTCGGCCGAGAGATCGAAGTTGCTGTAGATGTTCTGCACGTCGTCGCTGTCTTCGAGCGCGTCGATGAGGCGGAACACCTTGCGGGCGGTCTCGGCGTCGATCTCGACTTTGAGGTTGGGCACGAAGGCCGCGTCGGCCGAGTCGTAGTCGATGCCGGCCTCCTGCAGCGCGGTGCGCGCGGCGACCATGTCGGACGCCTCGGTGATGACCTCGAACGTCTCGCCCTCGTCGGTGACCTCTTCGGCTCCCGCGTCGAGCACGGCACCGAGGACGTCGTCCTCGCTGAGGCCGTCGGCCTTCGCGACCACGATGACGCCCTTGCGCGCGAAGTTGTAGGCGACCGAACCCGGGTCGGCCATGGTGCCGCCGTTGCGGCTCATGAGCGTGCGGACCTCGGCGGCAGCGCGGTTCTTGTTGTCGGTGAGGCACTCGACGAGCAACGCCACGCCGTTCGGGCCGTAGCCCTCGTACATGATCGTGGAGTAGTCGACGGACTCACCGGTGAGCCCGGCGCCGCGCTTGATCGCACGATCGATGTTGTCGTTGGGGACCGAGGTCTTCTTCGCCTTCTGCACGGCGTCGACGAGGGTCGGGTTTCCCGACAGGTCGGCGCCGCCCATCTTCGCGGCCACCTCGATGTTCTTGATGAGCTTGGCGAACGACTTCGCACGGCGCGAATCGATGATCGCCTTCTTGTGCTTGGTCGTCGCCCACTTGGAATGCCCGGACATGCGTCTCCTGAATCGATTGCTCGTGCGGCCGCTTCACGGCTCGCGCCTCATCATTGTAGGTCAGCGGCGCTTCTCGGGCGGCTCACCCGAGCAGCTTGCGCAGCGTGCGGAGGTTGCGGTTCGTCGTCGTCGGCTTGTACCTCGCCTTCGCGGCGAGCTTGGCGAAGTCGCTGCCGATGCCGCGCTCGCGACGATTGTGCCAGTAGACGACGCCGTCGCCCGCGGCGACCACGTCGTCGGCTTCGTCGAGGTCGGCGGCGGCCTCGAGCAGTTGCGCGAGGTGCGCGGCATCCGATCCGAAGAGGACATACGGATGCCACCCGTCTCGGTGCTCGTCGAAGGGGAAGTCCTCGACCACGCGGGCGAGCTGCTCCCGCGTCAGGAGGACGATCCACGCGTCGTAGCCGAATCGGTCGCCGAGCGCAGCCTCGATGCGGGCCTTGAGCGCTGCGGATGTCTCGGAGCCGTCGTCTTCGAACGCGACGTTGCCGCTCGCGAGCACCGTGCGCACCGAGGCGAAGCCCAGCGTCTCGAAGAGGTCGCGGAGCTCCGCCGACTTCACCGTGATGCCGCCGACGTTCACGCCGCGGAGCAGTGCCACTCGACCGGTCATGCGCTCGACGCTACCCGCGGCCTCCGACCCTCGTCCACAGTCATCGGGCCGCCCGTGCCCGCACCTTCTCGAGGAAGTACTCGTGGAAGCGGTGGTCGCCGGTGATCTCGGGGTGGAAGCTCGTGCCGAGCAGGTTCCCCTGCTCGACGGCGACCACCCGTCCGTCGTCGAGGCCGGCCAGCGCGGTCGCCGCCGGGCCGACCGACTCGACGACGGGCCCACGGATGAACGCCGCGTGCATCGGGGCCTCGCCGAGCACGGGAATGACGAGGTCGGTCTCGAACGACTGGTTCTGCGATCCGAAGGCGTTGCGCCGGACGGCGACGTCGATCCCCCCGAGTGACTGCTGCCCGGCGATGGCGTCGAGCACGGTGTCGGCGAGCATGATCAGGCCCGCGCACGTGCCGTAGACCGGAAGCCCCCCGGCGATGGCGGCCTTCAGCGGTTCCGCGAGGCCGAACATCCGTGCGAGCTTGTCCATGACGCTCGACTCGCCCCCCGGGATCACGAGCCCCTCGACGAGATCGAGTTCCTCGGGCCGCCGGACGAGGTCGACCCTGGCGCCGAGCGCGGTCAGAACCTGTGCGTGCTCGCGGACGTCGCCCTGCAGCGCCAGCACGCCGACGCGGGGGCCGGAGGCGTTCCGGTCCCCCGCGTCGGACGAACCGTTCGGCAGGGCCGCCGTCACCAGCCGCGCTCGGCGAGGCGGTGCGGCGCCGCCAGGTCGGCGACGTTGATGCCGACCATCGCCTCGCCGAGACCGCGCGACACCTCGGCGATGACCGCCGGGTCGTCGTGGAAGGTCGTGGCCTTGACCACGGCGGCCGCCCGCGCCTCGGGGTTGCCCGACTTGAAGATGCCCGATCCGACGAACACGCCGTCGGCGCCGAGCTGCATCATCATCGCGGCATCCGCCGGCGTGGCGACGCCTCCCGCGACGAAGAGCACGACCGGGAGCTTTCCGGTCTCGGCGACCTCGAGGACGAGCTCGTACGGGGCCTGCAGCTCTTTGGCCGCGACGTAGAGCTCGTCCTTCGTCATCGAGCGGAGCACGTTGATCTCGGAGTTGATCTTGCGGATGTGCTTGGTCGCCTCGGAGACGTCGCCGGTGCCGGCCTCGCCCTTCGAGCGGATCATCGCCGCGCCCTCGTTGATGCGGCGGAGCGCCTCGCCGAGGTTCGTCGCGCCGCAGACGAACGGCGTGTTGAAGGACCACTTGTCGATGTGGTTGACGTAGTCGGCGGGCGAGAGCACCTCGGACTCGTCGATGTAGTCGACGTCGAGGGCCTGCAGGACCTGCGCCTCGACGAAGTGCCCGATGCGCGCCTTCGCCATGACGGGGATCGAGACCTCGGCGATGATCGCGTCGATGAGGTCGGGATCGCTCATGCGGGCGACCCCGCCCTGCGAGCGGATGTCGGCGGGGACGCGCTCGAGGGCCATGACCGCCACGGCGCCGGCGTCCTCTGCGATGCGCGCCTGTTCGGTGGTGACGACGTCCATGATGACGCCGCCCTTCAGCATCTCGGCGAGGCCTCGCTTGACGCGGCTCGAGCCCGTCTCGGATACGGTCACGGTGGAGTCCTTTCGGGCGGTCGCGCGATCGTCGCGCATCAGAACAGGCCAACGGAACCATTGACCTAGGCCAAAAGATAGCATGGCCGGAGACACGAAGAAGGGCGGTGACGACATCATCGGAATCGAAGGACGATCGGCGGCCGAGATCGCCGACAGCCTGCGCACCCTCGTCGAACGCGGCGCGCTCCGCCCGGGTGACGCGCTCCCGTCGGTGCGCGCGCTCGCCGAGCAGCTCGGCGTGAACCGCAACACCGCCGTCGCCGCGTACCGACAACTCACGAATGCCGGCATCGTCGTCACGCGCGGGCGCGGCGGCACCCGCGTGGCCGGCGCCGCCTCGGTCGCCCAGGAGGGCTTCGCCGCCGAGACCGCGCTGCGCGACATCGGCACGGGCAACCCCGACGCGCGTCGTATCCCCGACGCCTCGGTCGCGCTCGCGAGCATCGCACGTCGGCCCGTGCTGTACGGCGAGCCCGTGATCGACCCCGACCTCGACCGGTGGGCGCGGGGCTGGATGAGCGAGAGCCTCCCGAACGGGACCCCGATGCGGCTCACGGTGACGAGCGGCGCGGCCGACGCCATGGAGCGCCTGCTCACCCAGGCGCTCACGCGCGACGACGCCGTCGCCCTCGAGGACCCGTGCTTCCTGACCAGCATCCACACCGTGCGCGTGGCGGGCTACCGCCCGGTACCGGTGCCGGTCGACGAGGAGGGGATGACCGTCGCCGGGCTCCGATCCGCCCTCGACCAGGGCGTCCGCGCCGTCATCTGCACGCCTCGTGCGCAGAACCCCACCGGCGCCGGACTCACCGCCCGGCGCGCCGCCGAACTGCGGGCGGTGCTGCGCGAGCATCCGTACGTGCTCGTGATCGAGGACGACCACTACTCCCTGCTCTCGCAGCTGCCGTACCACTCGCTCATCGACGCCGGGCATCGACGCTGGGCGCTCGTGCGTTCGGTGTCCAAGTTCCTCGGGCCCGACATGTGCCTGGCGGTCACCGCGTCCGACCCAGAGACCGCGGATCGCCTCGCGATGCGGCTGACCCCCGGCACCACCTGGGTGAGCCACCTGCTGCAGCGCCTCGTGCACGCCCTCGCGACCGATCCGGGCGTCGCTGCGGGCATCCGGGCAGCCGGCGAGCACTACGCGGAACGGAACGCCGTGTTCGCAGAGCTCTTGACCGCCGAGGGGCTCCCGACCGTCCCATGCGACGGACTCAACGTGTGGGTCCCGCTCGGCGCGCCCGCGCGCGCCGTCTCCGAGCAGCTCATGCGACGCGGGTGGCTCGCCCGACCCGGCGACGAGTTCGCCCTCGGCGACCACGGCCCCTCGCAGCACCTGCGGCTGACGGTTCACGACCTCGACGACGCCGACCTCCGCAAGCTGGCGGCCGATCTCGCCGCATCCGTGCGGACGGCGCAGGCGAACGACCGCGTCGCGAGCCGAGCCGGCCCGGAAGTGCGATGATCGACCGGTGAAGATTCTCTCGATCCAGTCGGCGGTCGCCTACGGCCATGTCGGCAACTCCGCCGCCGTGTTCCCGCTCCAGCGCATCGGCGTCGAGGTGCTGCCGGTCTACACCGTCAACTTCTCCAACCACACCGGCTACGGCGCGTGGCGCGGCCCGATGATCTCCCCCGACGACGTGCGCGAGGTCATCGCCGGCATCGAGGACCGTGGCGCGCTGCCCGGCATCGACGCGGTGCTCTCGGGCTATCAGGGCGGGGAGGGCATCGCCGACATGATCCTCGACGCCGTCGCCCGCGTGAAGGCCGCGAACCCCGACGCCATCTACGCCTGCGACCCGGTGATGGGCAACGCGAAATCCGGATGCTTCGTGGCGCCCGCCATCCCGATCCTGCTCCGCGACCGCGTGGTGCCCGCCGCCGACCTGATCACGCCGAACCAGTTCGAGCTGGGGTTCCTCACCGACACCGAACCCGACACGCTCGAGTCGACGCTCGCCTCGGTCGACCTCATCCGTGCCACCGGCCCGTCGATCGTGCTGGTCACGAGCGTCGAGCGCCCCGACCGCGAAGAGGGCACCATCGAGATGCTCGCGGTCGACGACCACGGCGGGTGGATCGTGCAGACTCCCCTGCTGCCGATGAAGGCGAACGGCTCCGGCGACGTGAGTGCGGCCCTGTTCACCGCCCACTACCTGCGCACGCGCGACGCGGCCGACGCCCTCGCACGCACGACGTCGAGCGTCTTCGACCTGCTCGAGCGCACCCATGCATCGGGCGAGCGCGAGCTGCAGCTCGTCGAGTCGCAGGAGGCGTACGCCCACCCGCGCATGCAGTTCGGCGTCCGCCAGGTGCGCTGAGTCGCGGCATCCGCTCGCCCCTCGTCGCGCACCGGTCGCGATCGTCAGTCGGCGAGCGGATGCCGCGCCGGCACGTCAGGCCGACGGCCACGCCCCGGCGACGGCTTCGCGCACCTCGCCGAGCAGCTGCGGCAACGCCTTGGTGCGCGCGATGATCGGGAAGAAGTTCGCATCAGACGCCCAGCGCGGCACGATGTGCTGGTGCAGGTGCTCGTCGACGCCGGCGCCCGCGACGGCGCCCTGGTTCATGCCGATGTTGAACCCGTCGCACCGTGAGATCTCGCGGAGCACGCGCATGCCGGTCTGGGTCAGCTCGGCGATCTCGGCGACCTCCTCGGCGGTGGCCTGGTCGTAGGTCGCGATGTGCCGATAGGGGCACACCAGCATGTGCCCCGAGTTGTAGGGGAACAGGTTCAGCAGCACGTAGGCGGTGCGTCCGCGGTGCACGATGAGCCCATCGGCGTCGGACTTCTCAGGCGCGGCGCAGAACGGGCACGCGGCCCGCATGGCATCGGCGCCGGCGTTGATGTAGGCCATGCGGTGCGGTGTCCAGAGGCGTTGGAACGCATCGGGCACTCCGGGAAGCGTCGCCGCGTCGACGAGCTCGGATTCCGCGCCGGCGGCGGCATCCGAGTCCGACGACGGATCGGTCACGCGAGGTCCTCGGCCGTGTTGACGAGCTTCTTGGAGGCGATCGCGCCGAGGATGAGCGCGACGGCTTCGTCGATGGGCACGCCGTTGGTCTGGGTGCCGTCGCGGAACCGGAACGAGACGGTCTCGCCCGATCGGTCCTGTTCGCCGGCGATGAGCTGCACGGGCACCTTCTGCGTGGTGTGCGTGCGGATCTTCTTCTGCATCCGCTCGTCGCTCGCGTCGAGCTCGGCACGGACGCCCGAGGCGCGGAGCTGCGCAATGATCGCACCGAGGTACGGCGCGAACTCCTCGGCCACGGGGATGCCGACGACCTGCACGGGCGCCAACCACACCGGGAACGCCCCCGCGTAGTGCTCGAGCAGGATCGCGAAGAAGCGCTCGATGGAACCGAAGAGCGCCCGGTGGATCATGATCGGCCGGTGCTTCTCGCCGTCGGGCCCCATGTACTCGAGTTCGAAGCGCTCGGGCAGGTTGGGGTCGACCTGCACGGTCGAGAGCTGCCAGGTGCGACCGATCGCGTCCCGCGTCTTGAGGTCGATCTTGGGGCCGTAGAAGGCGGCCTCGCCGGGCACCTCGGTGAGCTTGAGCCCGCTGGCAACCGCGACGTTGCGCAGTGCGTTCGTCGAGTACTCCCAGAACTCCTCGGTGCCGATCCACTTGGACTTCTCGTCGTCGCGCATCGAGAGCTCGAGTTCGAAGTCCTCGAGGCCGAAGTCGCGGAGCATCGAGATCACGAACTCGAGCACGCGCGCGGTCTCCTCCTCGAGCTGCTCGGGGGTCACGAACAGGTGCGAGTCGTCCTGCGTGAAGCCGCGCACCCGCGTGAGGCCGTGCAGGGCGCCCGAGAGCTCGTTGCGGTAGACCGTGCCGTTCTCGGCGAGCCGCATGGGCAGGTCGCGGTAGCTGCGCGCGCGCTCCTTGTAGATGAGGATGTGCATCGGGCAGTTCATGGGCTTCAGGTAGTAGTCCTGGCCCTGCTTGGTGACGTTGCCGTCGGCGTCGCGCTCCTCATCCATGACGATGGGCGGGAACATGCCGTCCTTGTACGTGACGAGGTGGTTCGAGGTGAGGAAGAGATCCTCCTTCGAGATGTGCGGCGTGTAGACGTAGGTGTAGCCGCCCTCGATGTGACGGCGACGCGCGTGCTGCTCCATCTCGCCGCGGACGACACCGCCCTTGGGGTGCCATACCGACAGGCCGGATCCGATCTCGTCGGGGAACGAGAAGAGGTCGAGGTCCTTGCCGAGCTTGCGGTGGTCGCGCTTCGCGGCCTCCTCGAGGCGCTGCTGGTAGGCGCGAAGTTCGTCCTTCGTGGGCCACGCGGTGCCGTAGATGCGCTGGAGCTGCGGGTTCTTCTCGCTGCCGCGCCAATAGGCGCCCGCCACGCGCTGGAGCGCCCAGCCGTTGCCGATCATGCGGGTGTTCGGCAGATGCGGGCCGCGGCAGAGGTCCTTCCAGAGGACGTCGCCGGTCTTCGGGTCGACGTTGTCGTAGATGGTCAGTTCGCCGGCGCCGACTTCGACGTTCTCGTGGTCGTCGCCGGAGCCCTTGCCGTGTCCGCCGGAACCCTTGAGGCCGATCAGCTCGAGCTTGTACGGTTCGTCGGCGAGCTCCGCACGGGCCTCGTCGTCGCTCACGACGCGGCGCACGAAGCGCTGGCCCTGACGGATGATGCGGGCCATGGCCTTGTCGAGCGCCTTGAGGTCGTCGGTGCTGAACGCCTCGGCGACGTCGAAGTCGTAGTAGAACCCGTCGGTGACGGGCGGACCGATGCCGAGCCTGGCATCGGGGTTGATCGACTGCACGGCCTGGGCGAGCACGTGGGCGGCGGAGTGCCGCAGGATGTTCAGCCCGTCGGGCGAGTCGATCGTGACGGGCTCGACCTCGTCGGCATCCGTCACCGTCGCGGCGAGGTCTTTCAACTCGCCGTTGACGCGCATCGCGACAACGGAACGATCGGTGAAGAGCTCGAAACCGTCGGCCACTGTGAACCACTCCCTGCGTGTTGAGATGAACCCTTCAACTGTAGTGCGGCGCAGGAGGCCGGCCTCGCGCCTGCGCGGTGCGGCCGCGTACGAGCCCCGGCACGAGGCATCCGTCGTTCACCGCTTGCGTCGCATCTTGCAGTCGACGGATGTCTCGTGCCGCGCGCTTGCGGCCGATTGCGCGCTCTCACGCAAGAACTCGACAATCTCTCGACATTCGGCCATCAACTCTTGTCGGCGTCCCGCACACGGCCATACATTCACCTCATCCGCCGGGTCGAGGCCCGCGCATCCCACGCAATCGAGAGGAACGAGTCGACGATGACCCGTGACATGCTCCACCCCGCGCATCCGCGCCCGTCGCACGAACGCCGCACGAGCCGGCGCCGGCGCTTCGCCGCGGCCCTGACGATCCCCGCGATCGCCCTGGCGGGCGCGATCTCCGGACCGATCACGGCCTCGGCCGCGACCTCCGCACCACCGCCGGTCGTCACCCGCGCCGCGATCGATCCCGCGCTCGTCGCCGGACGCGGCGCCGACGTCGACTTCATCGAGCAGGAGGCAGAGAACGCGGTGCACACCGGCACCGTGATCGGCCCGGGCCGCGACGCCTACACGCTGCCCTCGGAGGCGTCCGGCCGCAGCGCCGTGCAGCTCGCGCCGGGGCAGTACGTCGAGTTCACGCTGCCGGCGGCCACGAACGCGATCACGGTCAGGTACAGCATCCCCGACGCGCCGGGCGGCGGCGGCATCAAGGCCCCGCTCGCCGTCTCGGTCAACGGCGGCAAGGCGCAGACCATGACGCTCACCTCCGAGTACTCCTGGCTCTACAACCAGTACCCGTTCACGAACGACCCGAACGCCGGACTGCTGCACCCCGACTGGTGGGTCACCGAATGCGGCTGCGTGCCCGGCGAGGGCTATGAGGTCGAGAAGCCGTTCCGTCCGATGCACTTCTACGACGAAGAGCGGATGCTGCTGCCGAAGACGTACCGGGCCGGCGACGTGATCCGCCTGACCGCGCCGAAGACCACGAACGCGTCGCTCACGACGATCGACCTGATCGACACCGAGCGCGTCGGGCTTCCGCATGTCCGTCTCAAGGCCGCGAACGTCCTCCTGTTCGGGGCCGACCCGACCGGGCGCCGCGACGCGGCGGGCGCGTTCGACCGGGCCATCGCCTTCGCGAAGAAGCACCGGCTGCCGGTCTACGTGCCGCCGGGCGTCTTCTCCATCAGCAGGCACGTCATCGTCGACGATGTCACCATCGAGGGCGCGGGCAACTGGTACACCGTCATCCGCGGGCGCGAAGTCGCGCTGAGCTCCCCCGCACCCGACGGCTCGGTGCACACCGGCGTCGGCTTCTACGGCAAGGATGCCGCGAGCGGCGGCAGTTCGAACGTGCACCTCTCGGGCTTCGCGATCGAGGGCGACGTGCGCGAACGCATCGACACGGACCAAGTGAACGGCATCGGCGGCGCGATGAGCGACTCGAGCATCCGCGGCCTGCACATCCGGCACACGAAGGTCGGCCTCTGGTTCGACGGCCCCATGGACGGACTCGTCGTGGAGGACAACATCGTGGTCGACCAGATGGCCGACGCCCTCAACTTCCACACCGGCGTCACCGGATCCGTCGTCGCGAACAACTTCATCCGCAACACCGGCGACGACGGTCTCGCGATGTGGTCGGAGCACCAGGCGAACGCGGGCAACACATTCGAGCGCAACACCGTGCAGTCCCCGTCGCTCGCGAACGGCATCGCGATCTACGGCGGCACCGACACCACCGTCTCGGGCAACCTCGTTGCGGACCCCGTGCGCGAGGGCAGCGGCATCCACGCCGGGTCCCGATTCGGTGCGGAGCCGTTCACGGGCTCCCTCGCGATCACCGACAACTCGACGGTCCGCTCGGGCACCTACGAGCTGAATTGGAACATCGGCCTCGGCGCGATCTGGTTCTACGCCCTCGACCGCTCGATCGACCAGGCCGACATCGTCGTCAGCGGCGACCACTTCCTCGACAGCACCTACAGCGCGATGATGCTCGTCACGGAGTGGGGCGTGAAGGACCAGTACCGCATCGACGGCGTGCAGTTCCGGGGCATCCGAGTCGATGGAACCGGCACCAACGTCGTCAGCGCTCGATCCTCCGGCTCGGCGAGCTTCGAGAACGTCGACGTCAGGGGGGTCGGCCATTGGGGCGTGAACAACTGCGGTGCGTTCAACTGGGACTGGGAGAACGGTTCCGAGTTCACACTCGCAGACCTGGGCGGCAACGACGGCGTGGATGCGAACGAGTTCCACCCCGGCACGCCGTGGCTCGCGCCCTATCTGCCGAACCTCATCACCTGCAACGACCGCCCGCCGGTGGTCGCTCCCGCGGCGCCGTCGCCCTGGTGAGGCGCGGCGCGACCACCACCGTGAGGTGAGACGCGAACAGCCCCGGCTCGATGAGCCGGGGCTGTTGTCGTGCGCGATACTGGGATCGAACCAGTGACCTCTTCCGTGTCAGGGAAGCGCGCTACCGCTGCGCCAATCGCGCCTGTTCAGGCTATGAAGTTGTGCGTGGAGGTGGATACGGGATTCGAACCCGTGTATACGGCTTTGCAGGCCGCTGCCTCGCCTCTCGGCCAATCCACCGTGTATGGGTTCTCCACCAAAAGAACAGGACCCATGCTTTCGCCCAGATCCTGATCAGAGCGGATGACGAGATTCGAACTCGCGACCCTCACCTTGGCAAGGTGATGCGCTACCACTGCGCCACATCCGCATTCGCTTTCGCATTTCTGCGTGCAGAGAGACTCTAACCGATACTCCGAGCGATTCACAAACCGAGCGCCGTCCACCTGATGTTCACCCCGGTCCGGCCCGGATTCCGGCCGCGAATCCCGGGCGTGTCACGTCCAGAGGCCCCTCCTCGATGTGCATTCGCCGCCGATCGTCCGCTAGTATCGAGTCCGCGGTCACCCCGGTGAACGTGAATCACACATGGGCGATTGGCGCAGCTGGTAGCGCGCTTCCTTCACACGGAAGAGGTCGTCGGTTCGAGCCCGGCATCGCCCACGAACGCCCCCACTCCACTGGGGGCGTTCTTTCGTTCCCGCTCGTTTCACGCGCGGTTGCGACCTGCTCTCCATGCGGATCCTGCCTCGACACGCACGCCGCGAAACCGCCTCGGATCCGTCGCAGGACCGGCCGCAGCTCAGGACCACCCGGAGCTCAGGACCACCCGTAGCGCGCCGCGATCGCCTCCGCCAGCCGCAGGTACCTCGCGGCATCCAACGACGCCGCCTCGCGGCGCATGCCGGCCGCGTGCACGACGAAGACCCGATCGATGTTCGCCCAGCTCGGGCGGCCCGCGGAATCCCATGCGCCCGTTCCGAGCGGGACGAAGTCATGAGAACCCCCGTGCGCCTTGCTCGTCAACTGCACGGCCAGGAAGGACTCCGCGCCGGACGCGGCGATGATCACCACCGGGCGGTCCTTGCCGCGCCCGTCGCGCTCCTCGTACGGCACCCAGGTCCAGACGATCTCTCCGGGATCCGGCGCACCGTCCTTCGACGGCGAGTACGACAGCCGCACGCCGCGGAGCCGGTCGGGATCGATCTCGACGGTGGCCGCGGGGCCGTTCCGCCCGGGTGAGAGCAGGTCGGTGGCCACCGAAGCGGAGCCCGCGGCATCCGACCTCGCACTGGACCCGGAAGCCGCTCCCGCCGAACCGAAGATGCCGCCGAACACGCGACGAAGGGCGGTGAGGAAGCGGCCGGTGTCAGTCACACCCGCACACTACCCCACCGCCCTCGCGGTGATTCAGTCGATCAGACGGTCTCGAGCTTGTAGCCCTCTTCACCGTGCACGACGGTGTCGATGCCCGCGATCTCGTCCTCGTTCTTCACGCGGAAGCCGATCGTCTTCTCGATCGCGAACCCGAGCACGAAGGCCACGATGAACGAGTAGAGCAGGACCGCGACGGCCGCGATCGTCTGCACCGCGAGCTGGCCGAAGTCGCCGCCCGTGAAGAGGCCCGTGCCGATGGCGAAGAAGCCGAGGTACAGCGTTCCGATGAGGCCGCCGACCAGGTGGATTCCGACCACGTCGAGCGAGTCGTCGAAGCCGAGCTTGAACTTGAGCTCGATCGCGAGGGCGCAGACCGCGCCGGCAACGGCGCCGAGCAGCAGGGCCCAGCCCGGTTCGAGGTTCGCACACGCGGGGGTGATGGCGACGAGACCGGCGACCGCGCCCGAACCGGCGCCGACCGACGTGGGCTTGCCGTCCTTGATCTTCTCGACGACGAGCCAGCCGAGGATCGCAGCGGCCGTGGCACCGAGCGTGTTGAGCATGATGAGGCCCGTGTTGGCGAGGCCGTTGAGCCACTCGGCGCCGGCGTTGAAGCCGAACCAGCCGAACCACAGCACTGCGGCTCCGAGGAGCGTCAGCGGCACGTTGTGGGGCTTGTCCATGCCCTTCTGGAACCCGACGCGCTTGCCGAGCACGAGCGCGAGGGCGAGGGCCGCCGCACCGGCGTTGATGTGGACCGCGGTGCCGCCGGCGTAGTCGATGACCGCGGGGAGGCCGAGGCTCTCGCCGAGATTCAGGATCCAGCCGCCGCCCCAGACCCAGGCCGCGACCGGGAAGTAGACGAGGGTCGCCCAGATGCCAGCGAAGATCAGCCAGGAACCGAACTTGGCACGGTCGGCGATGGCACCCGAGATGAGCGCGACCGTGATGATCGCGAAGGTCGCGCCGAATGCGACGCCGATGAGGTCGGTGTTCGCCGACTCACCCGTTGCGAGCGACCCGAGGCCGAAGTCCGAGAACGGGTTGCCCGCGAAGTCCCAGACGCCGCCCACGGCGCTCATGTTGAAGCCGTACAGCACCCAGAGCACGCTCACGAGCCCGAGTGCGCCGAAGCTCATCATCATCATGCTGACGACGCTCTTCGCTTTGACGAGGCCGCCGTAGAAGAAGGCGACGCCCGGCGTCATGAACAGCACGAGCGCTGTGGCCGTGATGGCCCAGGCAATGCTTCCCGTATCCATTGGAATTCCTCACACCTCGGTGAATCTGCAGGGGACATACCGCGAGGATGACGGGGGTGTCGGTCTCGGGTACTGCGATCAGACTGGTGCGAGGAGGTTTCCGGCACGCTACAACGGGTGTTTCGCGTCGGTTACGAAGACCGACGTCGTGTAACGAGCGTGTTTCGGGATGCCGCGAGGTCGCCGTCAGTCGTGCGGCGGAAGTTCGCCCGTGGTGAGGGCGATCATGCGGCTCATCGCACGCAGGTACTTCTTGCGGTACCCGCCGCCCATCATGTCGGCGTCGAAGACCTGGTCGAGCGGGATCCCGCTCGCGATGATCGGCACCTCGGCGTCGTAGACGCGGTCGATGAACGCCACGAGGCGCAGGGCCGCGTTCTGGTCGGAGAGTTCGTGGACCCCCTCCAGTGCGATGAACTCGACGCCGGAGAGCAGCTTGACGTACTTCGAGGGATGCACCGTGGCGAGGTGGGCGATGAGCGCGTCGAACGCGTCGAACGAGACCCGGTGGCCGCGCTCTGCGAGCGCGTTCGCCATGCGCCCCACGGCCGCGTCGTCGTCGATCGCGGATGCGCGGCCCTCGGTGTCGCGACGTCGATAGTCGAGCCCGTCGATGCGGAGCGTCTCGAAGTTCGCCGAGAGCGCGTGGATCTCGCGGAGGAAGTCCGCCGCGGCGAACCGTCCTTCGCCGAGCGCGTTCGGCGGCGTGTTCGAGGTCGCCGCGACGCGGGTCCCGCCCGCCATGAGCTCGCCGAGGAAGCGGGTCATGAGCATCGTGTCGCCCGGATCGTCGAGTTCGAACTCGTCGATGCAGATGAGTCGGGCCCCCGTCAGCAGCTTCACCGCGTTGGCGTAGCCCAGCGCGCCCACGAGCGCCGTGTACTCGATGAACGTCCCGAAGTACTTCGGTCCGGGCGCGATGTGCCAGAGCGAGGCGAGCAGATGGGTCTTGCCGACGCCGAACCCGCCGTCGAGATAGACGCCGGGCAGCTCGGCCTTCGGCCGGCGGTTGCGGGAGAAGAACCCGCCGGGTCGCTGGGCGCGCCAGACGGCGGCGAACTCGCCGAGTCGCTCGAGCGCGGCCTGCTGCGACGGGAAGTCGGGATCGGGCCGATACGACTCGAACGACGCGTGCTCGAACTGCGGCGGCGGGCTCAGCTCGGAGGCGATCTCCTCCGCCGAGATCGACGGGTTCCGCTCGACGAGTCGGATGAGGGCATGGCTCGATGCCGTGGTCATGCGTGAATGGCTCCCGTGTTGCACCGGATGACCGGCGTGGCGACTCCCGTCGGCACGCCGCGTAGATTCGAGGTGGATCAGGCCACCAGCCTAGACCGCGCACGTCACGCAGCCGTCCGACCGGACGATCACAGGAGGTCCACATGAGCGTCGAGCCAGACACCGGATCCGGATTCGCGCAGTACGCGAATCCCGAGCGCCTCGTCAGCACGGGCTGGCTCGAGGCCAACCTCGGACGCCCGGGACTCGTCGTCGTCGAGTCCGACGAGGACGTCCTGCTCTACGAGACCGGCCACATCCCCGGGTCCGTGAAGGTCGATTGGCACACCGACCTCAACGATCCCGTCGTTCGCGACTACATCGACGGAGCGCGCTTCGCCGCCCTCGTGGGCGGCAAGGGCATCTCCCGCGACTCGACCGTGGTGATCTACGGCGACAAGAGCAACTGGTGGGCGGCCTACGCGCTCTGGGTGTTCACCCTGTTCGGGCACCCCGACGTCCGCCTCCTGGACGGCGGCCGCGACCTCTGGATCGCGGAGGGACGCGAGCTCACGACGGATGCCTCGACCCCCGTTCCCGTGGAGTACCCGGTCGTCGAACGGGCCGACGGCGCGATCCGTGCCTACAAGGAGGACGTCCTGGCGCATCTCGGCAGCCCGCTCATCGACGTCCGCTCCCCAGAGGAGTACTCCGGTGAGCGCACGAGCGCACCAGCCTACCCCGACGAGGGCGCGCTCCGCGCCGGCCACATCCCGACGGCGGCTTCGGTGCCCTGGGGTCGCGCCGCAGCGGCCGACGGCACGTTCCGGAGCAGGGCGGAGCTCGACGCGATCTACCGCGACGAGGTCGGCCTCGACGACGGCGACGCGGTCATCGCCTATTGCCGCATCGGCGAGCGTTCGAGCCACACCTGGTTCGTGCTGAAGCACCTGCTCGGCTTCGAGGACGTGCGCAACTACGACGGCTCCTGGACCGAGTGGGGCAGCGCCGTGCGCGTGCCGATCGCCACCGGCATCGAACGCGGCGAGACGCCGGCTCGTTCCTGAGCCTCCGCGTCCGCGACCTCCCTCCGCCCGACGGTGGGAGAATCGACCGATGGATTCCTCGACCCTGCCCACCCGCCTCGCCGAGACCCGTGACGACTTCCTCGCCCTCGGCGTCTCCGACCGCCTGCAGCTGCTGCTCGAGTTCTCGAACGAGCTGCCCTCGTTGCCCGCGGAGTACGACGAGCATCCCGACCTGCTCGAACGCGTGGTCGAGTGCCAGTCGCCGGTGTTCATCTTCGTCGAAGTGGTCGACGGCATCGCCCATCTGCACGCGACGGCCCCCGCGGAGTCGCCGACGACCCGGGGGTTCGCGTCGATCCTGGTGCAGGGCATCGACGGGCTCGCCCCTCAACAGGTGCTGGCCATCCCCGACGACTACCCGCAGACGCTCGGTCTCGGCGAGGCCGTGTCACCGCTTCGCGTCCGCGGCATGACCGCGATGCTCGCCCGGGTCAAGCGCCAGCTGCGGGAGCAGCTTCCGGCGTAGCGGCGGCGAGCCGTTCCAACGTTCCCCGGACGAGCGCCGTCCAGCGTTCGGGGTCGTGGTTGGCGAGCTTCGTGTGCCGTGCTCCGTCGAACACCTCGAAGTCGATGAGGTCGGGCCGGGCCGCCGCGAAGCGCCTCGACCCGTCGATCGGGACGAAACCGTCGTCGACGCTGTGCATGAGGAGCACGGGCGTCGAGAATTCGTCGGCCCTCGCGATCGGGTCGAGCTCGGTGACGTCCACGGGTGCGGCCAGCCCGGTGAGTCCGCCGCTCCACGGCTCGCCGAGCACATGCGCGACCGCGGAGCCGAGTCCGGAAGGGAGCCCCATCGCCCGCCCCTGGAAACGCAGGATGTCGACCCAGTCGATCGCCGGCGAGTCGAGGATCACGCCGACGAGCGACTCGCGGACCGCCTCGGACCTCAGGACGGCCTGCAGCGCGATGGCCCCGCCCATGGACCAGCCCATGACCACGATGCGCCGTGCGCCGTGCGCTCGCGCGAAGCGCACGGCGGCGACCACGTCGGCCCACTCGGTACCGCCGAGCCCGTACCTCCGGTCGGTGCTCGCGGGCGCCTCGCCGTCGTTCCGGAAGCTGATGAGCAGGCTCGTCCACCCTGCCGCGAGGGCGGGGCGCACCGCGCGCAGCCCTTCGTGGCGTTTCGCTCCCCTGCCGTGCACCTGGATGATCCATGCGTCGGACGCGGCGCCCGAGGGGCCTCCGCGCACGAGCCACGCGGGTGCCGGGCCGAGGGGCGTGCCGACGACGACGTCTTCGTAGTGCTCGGTGATCTCCCAGGGGCCGAGATGCAGCCACCCGCTCATGCGACCGGATCCTGCACGGTCGAGACGGCCGAAGTCCACCGACTCGATGCGCCGGGTGACCGCGCGGCCGTCGTCGCCGACGATTCCGCCGATGCGCGCATGGCCGGAGTCGTGGTCGAACCAGAGCCCGTAGCTCCCATGCATCCGCGTCTCGTCGGATGCCGCGAGCCGGACCTCCCTCCGAGGGAGGTCGGCCGAGAGGATGCGCACGTCGTCACGCCGGATCGGCTCGGGCGTGACGACCCTCCTCGCGAACACGACCGTCAGCACAGCGGTCGCGAGTGCGGCCGTCGCCGCGGCCGCGGCGGTGAGCGCCATCGCGCCGGCAGCCGCCGTCCATCCACCGCGTCGACCCATCGACGCCCTCCATCCGAAGCTCGAATCGGTGTCACCCGGGGCGGCGTGCCGCCGCGGCGCACCCTCGTCGAGACTCTAGTCTGCACTCGTGCCCGACTCCTCGACGCATCACCCCCCTGAGTTCGAGGCCGCACTCCAGTCTCTGCGTGCGGCATCCCCGCGAGCCGAATTGCGCGTCCAGGAGATTCCCGCACCGGGCTCGCTCGCCCCGTTCGCGGTGGCGCTCTCCGCCGATGTCACCCCGTCCCCGGGGCCGCACGGCGACGACTCGGAACTCGGCACCGGTCGATTCGTGCTGCTCTACGACCCGATGGAACCCGAGCCCTGGGGCGGTCGGTTCCGCATCGTCTGCTTCGCTCAGGCGCCGCTCGAGACCGACATCGGCCTCGATCCGTTTCTGGCGGATGTCGCCTGGTCCTGGCTCGTCGACGCCCTCGACGCTCGCGGGGCGAACTACGTGGCGGCTTCCGGCACCGCGACGAAGATCCTCTCCACCGGATTCGGGGAACTGGCCCGCCAGGGCGACGGAGCGCAGATCGAGTTGCGGGCCTCCTGGACGCCGCTCGATGCCGGCATCGCCGCGCATGTGGAAGGCTGGAGCGAACTGTTGTGCATGCTGGCAGGGCTGCCTCCTCGATCCGAGGGGGTGACCGCTCTGCCCAGACGGAGGTCCGATCGTGGATGAATTGCGGGTCATCGAGACACCCGCCGACTTCGAGGACGCCGTCCGTCGCATGGCCGACGGCGAAGGACCGATCGCCGTCGATGCGGAGCGCGCGAGCGGATTCAAGTACTCGCAGCGCGCCTACCTGATCCAGATGTACCGACGGGGAGCGGGAACGTTCCTGTTCGATCCCCCGCAGATCCCCGACTTCTCCGCGCTGGAGGCCGTCATCTCCGAGGAGGAGTGGGTGCTGCACGCCGCGAGCCAGGACCTCGCCTGCCTCCGCGAGGTGGGCCTCGATCCGGCTCGCATCTTCGACACCGAACTGGCCGCGCGCCTGCTCGGCATGCCCCGGGTCGGCCTCGCCGCCGTCGTCGAGGAACTCCTCGGCATCCATCTCGCGAAGGAGCACTCGGCCGCCGACTGGTCGACACGCCCCCTCCCTCAGCCGTGGCTCACATATGCCGCTCTCGACGTGGAACTCCTCGTCGATGTCCGCGACCGTCTCGTCGAGCGCCTGGACGAGACCGGGAAGAGCGCCCTCGCCGCCGAGGAGTTCGACGCGGTGCTCCACCGCGAGCCGAAGCCCGTCGGGCCCGAGCCCTGGCGTCGCCTCTCGGGCATCCACGGCGTCCGCTCGCCCCGCAACCTCGCCGTCGCCCGAGAGCTCTGGCTGGCGCGCGACGATCTGGCCTCCCGCACGGATGTCGCACCCGGGCGGTTGGTCCCCGATGCGTCGCTCCTCGCCGTCGTCAAGGCACTCCCCCGCACCCGCAAGGGTCTCGCCGATCTCAAGGCGTTCACCGGCCGCGCGAGCCGCACCGAGCTCGATCGGTGGTGGGTGGCCGTCGAACGCGGCCTGTCCTCCGAGGACCTGCCCGCCACGCGCGTTCCGAACGATGCTCCACCTCCCCCGCGGGCCTGGGCGATGCGCAACCCCGAGGCCGACGCGCGGCTCCGTCTCGCCAAGGCCGCCGTGACCGAGATCGCCGAGACGTTCGAGATGCCGGTCGAGAACCTGCTCACCCCCGATCACCTTCGGCGCCTCGCGTGGCATCCGCCCACGGAGCTCGACGCCGGTGCGGTCGGGGCTCAACTCGAACGGCTCGGCGCACGACGCTGGCAGATTGACGCTACGGCACAGAAGATCTCGCTCGCCTTTGTGGAGGCGTCACAAGCGGTCCTCGATGCCGAGAAGCCCGTTTCGTAGGAACCGTCAAGCGATTCAGGCCGCCTTCAGGCACGTTCGTAGGATCGAGGCATCCAGATCGAAAGTGAGCTGCAGCGTGGCACATCAAGCTGATGTCGTGTTCGTCGACGGAGTCCGTACTCCGTTCGGCAAGGCCGGCGAAAAGGGCATGTATTGGAACACCCGGGCCGACGATCTCGTCGTGAAGGCGATCGTCGGACTCCTCGAACGCAACCCGAACGTCCCGAAGGACCGCATCGACGAGGTGGCGATCGCGGCGACGACCCAGACCGGTGACCAGGGCCTCACGCTCGGCCGTACCGCGGCGATCCTCGCGGGCCTGCCGAAGACCGTTCCCGGCTTCTCGATCGACCGCATGTGCGCCGGCGCGATGACCGCCGCGGCCATGATGGCCGGGTCCATCGGATTCGGCATGTACGACCTCGCCATCGCGGGCGGCGTCGAGCACATGGGACACCACCCCATGGGCTCGGGCGTGGACCCGAACCCCCGCTTCCTCTCCGAGCGGCTCGTCGGCGAGGACGCGCTCGTCATGGGTGCGACCGCCGAGCGCATCCACGACCGGTTCCCCCAGCTCACGAAGGAACGCAGCGACCGCTTCGCGCTCGCCAGCCAGCAGAAGACGGCCGCCGCGTACGGCGCGGGCAAGATCCAGCAGGACCTCGTGCCCGTCGCCATCCGCACCGAGCAGGGCTGGGGGCTCGCCACGCAGGACGAGGTCATGCGCCCCGAGACCACGCTCGAGGGCCTCGCGGGCCTGAAGACCCCGTTCCGCCCGCACGGGCGCGTCACCGCCGGCAACGCCTCGGGACTCAACGACGGCGCCACCGCCGCCCTGCTCGCCTCCGGCGACACCGCGAAGGAACTCGGCCTCGCGCCGAAGATGAAGCTCGTCAGCTACGCCTTCGCCGGCGTCGACCCCGAGATCATGGGCATCGGCCCGATCCCCGCCACCGAGAAGGCGCTCCGCAAGGCCGGCCTGACCATCGACGACATCGACCTCTTCGAGATGAACGAGGCGTTCGCGGTGCAGGTGCTCTCGTTCCTCGACCACTACGGCATCGCCGACGACGACCCCCGCGTCAACCCCTGGGGCGGCGCGATCGCGGTCGGCCACCCGCTCGCCTCGTCGGGCGTCCGATTGATGAACCAGCTCGCCAGCCAGTTCACCGAGCGGCCCGACGTGCGCTACGGCATCACGAGCATGTGCGTCGGCCTCGGCCAGGGCGGCACCATGATCTGGGAGAACCCGAACTTCGACAAGAAGGCGAAGAAGCGCGCATGACCGACTACTCGACCATCGACTTCGACTCGCTCGTCGCCCTCGCGGGCGACGACGAGGTCGTGACGCACTCCTACGTCCGCGACATCCGCCTCCCCTCGGGCAAGATCCTCGCGCTCGTCACCCTCGACAACGGCCGCGACCACACGCGGCCCAACACGCTCGGCGCGGCCACGCTGCTCGAGTACGCGAGCACGCTCGACGCCCTCAAGGCCAGGGCCGCCGCGGGCGAGATCGACGCCGTCGCGGTGACCGGCAAGCCGTTCATCCTCGCCGCCGGCGCCGATCTGTCCAAGGTCGCCGAGATCCCCGACAAGGAGACGGCGAAGAAGTTCGTCCAGCTCGGCCACCACGCGCTCAGCAAGCTCTCCGAGGTCGGAGTGCCGTCGTTCGCCTTCACGAACGGGCTGGCCCTCGGCGGAGGCCTCGAGATCGGGCTGCACGCCGACTACCGCACGGTGGATGCATCCGCACCGGCGCTCGCGCTTCCCGAGGTCTTCCTCGGTCTGATCCCCGGCTGGGGCGGCGCGACGATCCTCCCGAACCTCATCGGCATCGAGAACGCCCTCAAGGTGATCATCGAGAACCCGCTGAAGCAGAACCGCACCATGAAGGCGCAGGACGCCTTCGATCTCGGCATCGCCGATGCGATCTTCCCGTCGGTCAGCTACCTCGAGGATTCGCTGAAGTGGGCCGACGGGGTCATCGGCGGCACCGTCAAGGTCAAGCGTCCGAACGAGCCGGGCAAGCTCGAGCGGCTCGCCAAGTGGGACATCGCGATCAAGGTCGCGCGCGACATGCTCGCCAAGCGCATCGGCACGGTGCCGCAGGCCCCGTACGCGGCGCTCGACCTCATGAAGGCCGCGAAGAGCGGCACCCGCGCCGAGGGCTTCCAGCGCGAGGACGAGGTGCTCGCCGACCTCATCGCCGGCGATCAGCTGCAGGCGTCGATCTACTCGTTCAACCTCGTGCAGAAGCGTGCGAAGCGCCCGGCCGGCGCCCCCGACAAGGCGATCGCGAAGAAGGTCACCAAGGTCGGCGTGCTCGGCGCCGGATACATGGCCAGCCAGCTCGCCCTGCTCTTCGTCCGCCGCCTGCGGGTGCCCGTCGTCATCACCGACATCGACCGGGCACGCGTCGACAAGGGCGTGGCCTACATCGCCGATGAGATCGACGCCCTGCTCGGCAAGGGCCGAATCTCCCCCGACGAGGCGAACCGTCTGAAGGCGCTCGTCACCGGCACGACCGACAAGGCCGACTTCGCCGATTGCGACTGGGTCATCGAAGCCGTCTTCGAGGAGCTCGAGATCAAGCAGGACGTCTTCGCCGAAGTCGAGCAGTTCATCTCCCCCGAGGCGGTGCTCGCCACGAACACCTCATCGCTCTCCGTGGAGCAGATCGGCGCCAAGCTCGCCCACCCCGAACGGCTCGTCGGCTTCCACTTCTTCACCCCGGTGGCGCTCATGCCGCTGATCGAGGTCGTGAAGACCTCCCGCACCGACGACGCCACGCTCTCGACGGCGATGGTGACGGCCAAGAACCTGAAGAAGAACGCCGTGATCACGGCCGACACTCCCGGGTTCGTGGTGAACCGCCTCCTCGCCGTCCTGCTCGGCGAGGCCATGAAGGCGGTCGACGAGGGAACCTCGTTCGAAACGGTCGACACCGCGATCGCGCCCCTCGGCCTGCCGATGGCGCCGTCGGTGCTGCTCGATCTCGTCGGTCTCAAGGTCGGCGCGCATGTGCTCGACACGCACCACGCGGCCTTCCCCGACCGGTTCTACCGGAGCGAGAACCTGCACCGCCTCGCCGACTACGGGAAGCTGCTCGACAAGGACGACAAGGGCAAGGTCAAGGGCTTCGACAAGGGCGCCCTGAAGATCGTCGCGGGCGGCAAGAGCCCCCGCAGCACCGACGAGATCCTCGTGGCGCTCCAAGACGGTCTCGCTCGCGAGATCAAGCTGATGCTCGACGACGAGGTGGTGGCCGCGGCCGAGGACATCGACCTCTGCATGATCCTCGGGGCCGGATTCCCGTTCCAGATGGGCGGCGTCACGCCGTACCTCGACCGGGTCGGGGCCTCGGAGCGCGTCTTCGGGTCGACGTTCCACAACCCGCCCGTCCGCGGCGTCGAGGCGTAGCACTCGATCGAAACCGAAGGGGTCGGATCTGCAGCAGGCGGATCCGACCCCTTCGGTCTGCCCGGGTCGAACGGGGCGAACACCTCGAGCGCTCGGGTATCAGCCGACCGAGACGCGCAGTCCGACGGCGCGCCGAGGAGATCTGCGGCGCGTGACGCCCGCGGGACGCGGCCTCAGTGTTCGCTGCCGGCGACGATCGTCGACGAACCGGTGTCGCTCGAGACGCCGCGCGCGTACGGCAGCTTCGAACCGAGCACCATGCCGGTGACGTCTTGGGCGATGTCCTGCGCGGTGAGGCGGGTCTTCTCCAGGATCTGGGCGCGAGACGCATGGTCGAGGAATTCGTCGGGAAGGCCGACCTCGGTCACCGCGGTGTCGACGTTCGCCTCGCGGAGGTCTTGGCGGATGCGCGTGCCGATGCCGCCCACGCGGATGCCGTCTTCGATGCAGACCACGAGGCGGTGCTCGGCCGAGAGATCCACGACGGACTTCGGGACGGGAACGACCCAGCGCGGATCGACGACCGTGGCATCGATGCCCTGCGCCGCGAGTCGCTCGGCGACGTCGAGCCCGATCCCGGCCATCGGGCCCACCGTGACGATGAGCACGTCTTTGCCTCGGCCCTCGCGCAGCACGTCGACCCCGTCGTCGGTGCGGCGGACCGCGTCATAGAACCGGCCGACGCTGCCCTTGGGGAAGCGGAGCGCCGTCGGCCCGTCGTCGACGGCGACCGCCTCGGCGAGCTCCTCCTCGAGGCGGGTCGAGTCGCGCGGTGCGGCGAGCCGGATGCCGGGCACCACCTGCAGGATCGCGAGGTCCCAGACGCCGTGGTGGCTCGGGCCGTCGGGGCCCGTCACGCCCGCGCGATCGAGCACGAAGGTCACCCCGGCTCTGTGAAGCGCGACGTCCATGAGCACCTGGTCGAACGCCCGGTTGATGAACGTGGCGTAGATCGCCACGACCGGATGCATCCCACCGAATGCGAGCCCCGCCGCGGAGGTCGCCGCGTGCTGCTCGGCGATGCCGACGTCGATGACCCGATCGGGGAATCGCTCGGCCATCTTGTGGAGCCCGGTCGGTCTCAGCATCGCGGCCGTGATGCCGACGATGCGGTCGTTCTCGGCGGCCAGCTCGACGAGCCTGTCGCCGAACACGCTCGTCCAGCTCGTGGCGCCGCTCGTCTCCAGGGACTCTCCGGTGCCCGGGTCGATCTGCCCGACCGCGTGGAACTGATCGGCGACGTCCTTCAGCGCCGGCTCGTAGCCGCGGCCCTTCTCGGTGATCGCATGCACGATGACCGGGGCGCCGTAGTTCTTGGCCTGCTCGAGGGCTTCGATCATGGCTGAGACGTCATGGCCGTGCACAGGGCCGATGTACTTGATGTCGAGGTTCGAATACAGGGCCTCGTTGTTCGAGAAGCGCGAGAGGAATCCGTGCGTGCCGCCCCGGATGCCGCGGTAGACGGCCCGGCCCGGCCCGCCGAGCTTGTCGAAGGCCCGCTGGCTGGTCAGATAGAGGTTGCGATAGCTGCGCCGTGTGCGGACGCCGTTGAGGAACCGGGCCATGCCGCCGATCGTCGGGGCGTAGGATCGGCCGTTGTCGTTCACGACGATGATCAGTCGACGGTTGTTGTCGTCGCTGATGTTGTTGAGCGCCTCCCAGGTCATGCCGCCGGTGAGAGCCCCGTCGCCCACCACCGCGACGACCGTGCGATCGCCCTGCCCGGTCATCGCGAACGCCCTCGAGATGCCGTCGGCCCACGACAGGGAGCTCGAGGCGTGCGAGCTCTCGACGATGTCGTGCTCGGACTCCGCACGCTGCGGATACCCCGCGAGGCCGCCCTGCTGTCGGAGCGTCGAGAAGTCCTGGCGACCGGTGAGGAGCTTGTGGACGTACGACTGGTGACCGGTGTCGAACACGATCGCGTCGCGCGGAGAGTCGAACACCCGATGCATCGCGACGGTCAGTTCGACCACGCCGAGGTTCGGCCCCAGGTGACCGCCCGTCTTCGCGACGTTGCGGACGAGGTGTTCGCGGATCTCGACGGCGAGTTGTTCGAGCTGCTCCTTCGAGAGCGCGTCGAGGTCGCGGGGACCTCCGATCGACTCGAGAAGCGACATCGAGACCACCTTTCGTCCATGCCTCGGAGCGGCAGGAACATCACGCCATTCTACGCGGTCGGACCGGAGCCGCTCCGCTCACGGACCGGCTGGGCCGGCGGGCGAACGGTCTCGTCGGCGGGCAGGGCGCAGCGAGACGCCGCTGAGACGGCGAACGCCCGTTCGCCGACCGGAAGGCTCCGGGCCGGGCGAACGGGCGCTCTCGTGCGATCGCTCAGACGAGCGAGCGCAGGACGTACTGGAGGATGCCGCCGTTGCGGTAGTACTCGGCCTCACCCGGCGTGTCGATGCGGACGACCGCGTCGAACTCGACGACCTGCTTGCCCTCGGGCGAGTGCTCGCTGGGTGCCGCGACGACGTGCACGGTCTTCGGGGTGACGCCGTCGTTCAGCGCTTCGAGGCCGGAGATCGACACGACCTCGGTGCCGTCGAGACCGAGCGAGGACCAGCTCTCACCGGCCGGGAACTGGAGCGGCACGACGCCCATGCCGATGAGGTTCGAACGGTGGATGCGCTCGAAGCTCTCGGTGATGACGGCCTTGACGCCGAGCAGGCTCGTGCCCTTCGCCGCCCAGTCGCGCGAGGAACCGGAACCGTACTCCTTGCCGCCGAAGATGACGAGCGGAGTGCCTTCGGCCTGGTAGTTCTGGCTGGCGTCGTAGATGAACGACTGAGGCGCATCGGGCTTCGTGAAGTCGCGCGTGAAGCCGCCCTCGACGCCGTCGAGGAGCTGGTTCTTCAGACGGATGTTCGCGAAGGTGCCGCGGATCATGACCTCGTGGTTGCCGCGACGGGAGCCGTAGGAGTTGAAGTCCTTGCGCTCGACGCCGTGCTCTGCGAGGTACCGCCCAGCGGGGCTGTCGGCCTTGATGTTGCCGGCGGGCGAGATGTGGTCGGTCGTGACCGAGTCCCCCAGCTTGGCGAGCACGCGTGCGCCCGAGATGTCGGCGACCGGCGTCGTCTCCATCGTCATGCCGTCGAAGTACGGCGGCTTGCGGACGTAGGTGGACGCCTCGTTCCATTCGAACGTCGACCCCGTGGGCGTGTCGAGACCGCGCCAGCGCTCGTCGCCCTCGAACACGCTCGCGTACTGCGTGACGAACATGTCGGTGTTGATCGACGTGTCGATGGTGTGCTGCACCTCGGCGGCGTCGGGCCAGATGTCCTTCAGGAACACGTCGTTGCCGTCGTGGTCGGTGCCGAGGGCATCGGCCTCGAAGTCGAAGTTCATCGAACCGGCGAGGGCGTACGCGATCACCAGAGGCGGGCTCGCGAGGTAGTTCATCTTGACGTCGGGGTTGATGCGGCCCTCGAAGTTGCGGTTGCCGGAGAGCACCGCGGTGACGGCGAGGTCGGAGTCGTTGACCGCGGCCGAGATCTCGTCGAGGAGCGGACCGGAGTTTCCGATGCACGTGGTGCAGCCGTAGCCGACGGTGTAGAAGCCCAGAGCCTCGAGGTCGTCGGTCAGCCCGGCCTTCTCGTAGTAGTCGGTGACGACCTTCGACCCGGGGGCCAGCGTGGTCTTGACCCACGGCTTCGCCTTGAGGCCCTTCTTCGCCGCGTTTCGGGCGAGGAGGCCGGCGGCGAGCATCACCGACGGGTTCGACGTGTTGGTGCACGACGTGATGGCGGCGATCGCCACGGCACCGTGGTCGAGCACGAAGTTCTCGCCGGACGCGAGCGTGACGTCGGTCGGCTTCGACACGGTCGCGGGCGCGTGGCTGCGGTGCGTGTGGAGGTGCTGGGAGTACTCGTCTTCGGGCGAGTTGCCGGGGGCGTCGGACGCCGGGAACGACTCCGAGCCCTCGAGGTCGACCAGATCGTGCTCGACCGTGGCGTAGTCGAGCAGCGCGCTCTCGAACGCCGACTTCGAATCGGAGAGCTCGATGCGGTCCTGCGGGCGCTTGGGTCCGGCGATCGAGGGGACGACCGTCGCGAGGTCGAGCTCCATGTACTCGCTGAAGACCGGCTCGTTGTCGGCATCGTGCCAGAGCTTCTGCACCTTGGCGTACGACTCGACGAGGGCGAGCTGCTGCTCGCTCCGGCCGGTCAGGCGGAGGTAGTCGATGGTCACGTCGTCGATGGGGAACATCGCGGCGGTGGACCCGAACTCGGGGCTCATGTTGCCGATGGTCGCGCGGTTCGCAAGCGGGACCGAGGCCACGCCGGAGCCGTAGAACTCCACGAACTTGCCGACCACGCCGTGCTTGCGGAGCATGTCGGTGATGGTGAGGACGACGTCGGTCGCCGTCACGCCGGTCGGGATCGCGCCCGAGAGCTTGAAGCCGACCACCTTGGGGATCAGCATCGAGACGGGCTGGCCGAGCATCGCCGCTTCGGCCTCGATGCCGCCGACGCCCCAGCCGAGCACGCCCAGCCCGTTGACCATGGTCGTGTGCGAGTCGGTGCCGACGCAGGTGTCGGGGTATGCGCGCAGCACGCCGTCGACGCTGCGGTCGTAGATGACCTTCGCGAGGTGCTCGATGTTGACCTGGTGAACGATGCCGGTGCCCGGCGGCACGACCTTGAAGTCGTCGAATGCGGTCTGTCCCCAGCGGAGGAACTGGTAGCGCTCGCCGTTGCGCTCGTACTCGATCTCGACGTTGCGCTCGAGGGCGTTCTCGGTGCCGAAGAGGTCGGCGATGACGGAGTGGTCGATGACCATCTCGGCCGGCGAGAGCGGATTGATCTTGTCGGGGTCGCCGCCGAGCGCCACGACCGCCTCGCGCATGGTCGCGAGGTCGACGATGCACGGGACGCCGGTGAAGTCCTGCATGACCACGCGGGCCGGCGTGAACTGGATCTCGGTGTCGGGATCGGCCGTGGGAACCCAGGAGCCGAGCGCCTCGATCTGCTGCTTGGTGACGTTCGCGCCGTCTTCGGTGCGAAGCAGGTTCTCGAGCAGCACCTTCAGGCTGAACGGAAGCTTCTCATGGCCGGGAACCGTGTCCAGCCGATAGATCTCGTACGAGGTGTCGCCGACTCGGAGCGTGTCCTTCGCCCCAAAACTGTTCACTGCAGACACGATGTCCTCTCCTTCGCGGGTGCCGCGCGAACGCACGCGCAACACTCCATCTTCGCCGCTGGGCACAGGACCGATCCAGCAAGGGTTACCTAAGCGGTCCGTCGTCCGATCGGCTCCGCACTGCCGCGGAATTTATCTTGACGTCGAGATAACTCTATCACTCGGCGGAACGAGGCGCAGACGGGTAGACGGCCCTCACGACGAGCCAGGTGAAGACGAGCACGAGCGCGTAGAGCGGCACGCCCATGAGCAGGCGGGACACGCCGAGGGCGGCGACGTTGTCGACGAGGTACAGCGGAACCTGGACGAGGAGGCGTGCCGCGAACAGGCCGATCCAGACGAGCGTGAGGAACTGGGCGACCCGCATCTTGCGACGATCGCTCCGCCACGCGGTGCCGTCGCCCATCAGGAAGCCGACGATCACTCCGATCGCGGGCCAGCGGATCAGCATCGAGACGAGCAGGGCGATCACGTAGGCCGCGTTCGTGAAGAAGCCGAGGACGTAGTTGTCGCGTGCGTCACCGGACCACAGCGAGAGCGCGGCCGAGGCGATGACGCCGATGAGGCCGGCGATCGCCTGCGTGGGCTGGCCCTTGGTCGCGATGCGCACGACCGTGAAGACCACGGCGAGACCCACGGATGCCGCGAGGGAGGGCACGAGTGCGGTCTGCGTCGGCCAGGCCGCGACGCTCGTGAGCAGCGCGTAGGACACGAGGAACACGAGTCCGGGCAGGAGCGCCTCGAGCACGCCGCGCACGCCGCCGACCGCCCGGAGCAGATCGTGGCCGCTCAGCTTCTCGTCGCGCGCGAGGGCGCCCAGTCCGCTCTTCTCCGCGGCCGCCGCGAACTGGCGGGCGAACTCGTTCGGGCTCGCGTCGTCGTTCGAGGCATCCGCGCTCTCGTCGCCCTCGGGACGTGGTTGCGGGGGGCGTGCCATGCTCACGCGGTGGGCGACCCGGCCGAGGCCGTGGGCATGCGCAGCGGGATGAGGTCGCGCGGCGGCATCGGGGTGGTGCCGCGCACCACGACGATCGAGCGGAAGAGGTCTTCGATCTTCGCGGCCGCCGTGGGGTCGACCGCCGCCTCTCCGGCGATCACCCCGCGCAGGAACCAGCGCGGGCCGTCGACGCCGATGAATCGCGCGAGCCGCTGGTGGCCGGTCTGGCCCTCGGCGGCCGCGACGGGGATCTGCGCCAGGACCTCGGGGCCGAAGACGCCCTCGCGGACGGTCGTCGTGCCGCCCTGACGCGCGATCTGGTCGGCGATCTGCGCCCGGATCTCGTGCCAGAGCCCGCTCTTGCGCGGAGCGGCGAACGGCTGCACCTGCAGCGTCGAGTTCGCGTAGTCGAGGCCGATCGCGACGACGCGCTTGGTGCCCTCCTCGACCTCGAGGCGCACGTGCAGGCCCTCGCGCGGCAGCACCTTCACCCCGCCGAGATCGACGTACGGGCGAACGGGGTTCGCCTCGGACTCGTCGAAGGGGCCGGCCTCGGCGCGGTCCTCGGGTGCGGACTTGGGCTGGTCGACGGGGACGTCGTCGATGTTCTCGATATCGCTCACGCGTTCACTCCTGACTTGTGCTCACCGAAACCGGTGGAGCCGAATCCCCCCTCGCCGCGCTGGCTCCCGGGGAGCCGCTCGACCTCGATGAACCGAGCACGGCTCACCGGCATGACCACGAGTTGGGCGATGCGATCGCCCGCCTCGATCGTGTGCGCCGCACCCGAGTCGGTGTTCAGCAGCGCGACCTTGATCTCGCCGCGGTAGCCCGCATCGATGGTGCCCGGTGCATTGACGATCGTGATGCCGTGCTTGAACGCGAGCCCCGAGCGCGGCACGACGAAGCCGACGTAGCCGTCGGGCAGCGCGATCGCGACCCCGGTGGCCACGGTCGCCCGCTGCCCGGGCTCGAGCACCACGGATTCGGCGGCGTGCAGGTCGGCCCCGGCATCGCCGGGGTGGGCGTACGAGGGGACGCGGTCAGCGGTGATGAGCACCTCGACGGAATCGGTCACCGTTCGAGGGTAGTGCAGAAGTCTGATCGAATAGAGCCATGCCCGACTACCGTGAACGCCTGTGGCCCAGCGCATGGATCTACATCGCACCCCTCCTGCTGATCCCGGCCAGCATCCTCACGCTGGCGCCGGTCTCGCTCCCCGCGGGCATCGTGACCGGCGTCATCCTCTACGGCGCGACCGCAGGCGCCCTGACGATCACGTCTCCGACGATCGAGATCGGCGACGGGATGCTGCGCGCGGGGCGCGCCGAGATCGCCGTCGAGCACACCGGCCACGCCGTCGCGTCCTTCGACGCCGACGCGCGCGCCGAAACCGGAGTACGCCTCGACGCGCGGGCCTACCTCGTGATCCGCGGGTGGGTGAAGCCCGTCGTGCGCATCCCGATCGTCGACGCGGACGACCCGGTTCCGTACTGGCTCGTCTCGAGCCGCCGTGCGAGCGAGCTGGCCGCGGCGGTCGACGCGGCGCGGCTGGGCTCCACCGGGGCGGGCGCCGACCGTCCGTAGCGGCCGCACGTCCGCGGCACCGGCAGGCGTGATGGCCAGCGCCGACGAGGGGCCGGCCCCGGAATCACGAAGACCCCCGGCCTTCGATGCGGGACTCGCCCGCACCGACCCGGAGGTCTTCGTCTGCATCGCCCGTGGCCTCGCCACGGCGATCATGCCTAAGCCGCGCACTCCAGGCAGATCGGACCGAGCTTGGACTCGTGGTCGATCTGCGAACGGTGCTTCACGAGGAAGCAGCTCACACACGTGAATTCGTCAGCCTGCGGGGGCAGCACGACGACGTCGAGTTCGACGTCCGAGAGGTCGGCACCGGGCAGGTCGAACCCACCGGGGTTGTCGGCGTCTTCGACATCCACAACACCCGACATCTTGTCGGGCACGCGCTCCTTGAGGGCCTCGATCGACTCGGAGTCGTCCTCGGTCTTCCGTGGTGCGTCGTAATCCGTTGCCATTCCCATCCATTTCGTCAGCGCCGAAGATTCGGCGGCCATAGTCTGCATCAAAACGCAGCCATTGGCAAACCATTCGAGCTGGTCTACCATTTGCCCCTCTCAACTTGCGGCGCGCCCGGAGTATTCCCCGGGCGGATGCGGCGGACGTGGCATCCTTGGGCGGAGACAGAGGCACGGAAGGGCTTGTCGAGATGCAGGAACTCAAAGTAATCGGAGTCGAGAACGGCGCACTGCTGGCCGCGTCCGACGATGGCGCGCGTTTCCGGATCGAGATCGACGAGGTGCTGCAGTCCCGCATCCGTCAGGCGCAGCCCGACGCGCACGCCGGCCCGAAACCCTCACCGCGCGAGATCCAGTCGCTCATCCGCTCCGGGTTGTCGTCCGAGGATGTCGCGCAGGTCACCGGCGCCTCGGTGGACTACGTGCGCCGTTTCGAGGGCCCGGTCGTCGCCGAGCGCGAGCACGTGGTGACGAGTGCGTTGGCCGTCCCCGTGCACGCGGTCGTCGACATCGAGGGCGACGAGCCCGTCACGTTCGGCCTGGCGATCCGCGACCGGCTCGCGAAGCTCGGGGCCGAGGGCGAGCGCTGGGCGAGCTGGAAGGACGACGAGCGCGGGTGGATCGTGAAGCTCGAGTTCACCGCCGACGCCATCGACCACGACGCGCGATGGGGCTTCGAGCCGCGCAAGCAGTCGCTGCAGCCGCTGAACTCCGAGGCCACGACGCTCTCGCAGCAGGGCGAGTTGAAGGGCGGCCTCATGCCGCGCCTGCGTGCCGTCGGACCCGACTCGGAGGAGTCGCGATTCGACAGCGGGGCCTTCACCTTCGAGGAGCCGACCGACGCGATCGCCGACACGGCGCCGCATCTCGAACCGCTCCCCTACGCCCGGTCGACGCCGCCGGTCTCGAGCCCGGCCGTGTCTCGCGCCGCGATCAAGCGGGCGGACGAGCCGGCCCAGGCCATGGGCGAGACCGCCGACCTGCTCGAGGCGCTGCGTCGCCGGCGCGGTGAACGCGAAGCCTCCGCCGCCGAACCCGAGCAGCCCGAGCTGACGTTGCCCGACATGATCGAGGACCAGTCCCCCGCGGCCGAGCACGAGTCTCGCGAGGAACCCGCGTCGAACCCTTCGCGCTCCCTCTGGGGCGGTAAGGCCTCCGCGAATCCGAGCTCGACGAACCGGGCGCCGAAGAAGGGCCGCGCGTCGATGCCGAGCTGGGACGAGATCGTCTTCGGCGCACGCACCGACGACGACCTCGCCTGACCCGACGCGGAGTCGTCAGGAACGCGTGCCGCGCGCGGCATCCGCTCCTCAGCTGCTCGGAGCCCGCGCACGCAGCCAGACGAGCATGAGGCCGCCGACGACGAGACCCCAGAACGCGGACCCGATGCCGGCGACCGCGATGCCGGACGCGGTGACCAGGAAGGTGCTGATCGCCGCGATCCGCGACGACGGCTCCTCGAGCGACCCCGTGATCGAGGTGACGAGCGCGCCGAGCAACGCCAGCCCCGCGACCGCGGTGATGATGATCGGCGGCGACGCGTGCACGATCGCGGCGGCGAGTCCCGCACCGACGCCGAGGACGAGGTACGAGACGCCGGCCGCCACCGTTGCCGTCCAGCGCCGCTTCGGATCGGGGTTCGACTCGGGCCCCGCCATGATCGCGGCGGTGATCGCCGCGAGGTTGATCGCGTGGCCCCCGAAGAACGCGGATGCGATGGACGCGGCCCCCGACGTGACGAGCACCGGTCTGGGCGGCACGTCGTAGCCGAACGTCTTCATGACGGCGAATCCGGGCACGTTCTGTCCGGCCATCGTGACCACGAAGAGCGGCAGCCCGAGCCCGACGATCACGGCCGGATCGAAGATCGGCGGCACGAACTGCAACGAGGGTGCTGCGGATGCCTCGAGCACCGTCGGTCCGGCGAGGATCGCGATGCCGATCACCGCGACCGCCATGGCGGCCGGGACCGCCCATCGCGGGGCGAGTCGGGCGAGCACCAGCCAGGCCAGCACCATCGGGATCGCGATCGCGGGCTGCTCGACGGCGGCGGTGACCGGCGCGATGCAGATCGGGAACAGGATGCCGGCGAGCATGGCGCCTGCGATGGGCTTGGGGATCGACGTGATGAGGCGCCCGAACGCGGGCCAGAGACCGGCGATGACGATGAGCGCTCCGCAGACGAGGAATGCCCCGACGGCGGCGCCGAACTGCTGGGTGGTGGCCGCCGCGGACACGAGCAGCGCGGCACCCGGCGTCGACCAGGCGAACGAGACGGGGATGCGCAGCGCGATCGGCAGCGCGATGCAGGTGATGCCGGTGGCCAGGCAGAGGGCGAACAGACCCGACGCCGCCTGTGCGTCGCTCGCCCCGACGGCGGCGAATCCGGCGATGACGAGCGCGAATGAGCTCGCGAACCCCGTGATTGCGGCGATGACGCCCGCGACGATCGAATGGAAGATGGCCGTGCGCGGGGTCAGGCGGACTTCTCGGCGCGACGCGCCTTGGCGTGCGGCACGATCGTCGGCGCTGCGTTGTCGAGCACGGCCGCCTTGGTGACCACGACGCGTGCGACGCCCGTGGACGAGGGCACCTCGAACATGATCGGCCCGAGGACCTCCTCCATGATGGCGCGCAGTCCGCGCGCCCCCGTCTGACGGAGGACCGCGAGGTCGGCGATCGCCTCCAGCGCCGCCTCTTCGAAGTCGAGTTCGACGCCGTCGAGCTCGAACATGCGCTGGTACTGCTTGACGAGCGCGTTCTTCGGCTCGGTGAGGATCTCCATGAGCGCCTCGCGGTCGAGCGGCGTCACCGTCGCGACGACGGGCAGACGACCGATGAACTCGGGGATGAGGCCGAACTTGTGGAGGTCTTCGGGGAGCACCTCGCTGAAGAGCTGCGCGTCGCTCTCCTTGTTGTGCAGCGGAGCACCGAACCCGATGCCGCGCTTGCCCGCGCGGGAGGAGATGATGCTCTCGAGGCCCGAGAACGCGCCCGCGACGATGAAGAGCACGTTCGTCGTGTCGATCTGGATGAACTCCTGATGCGGGTGCTTGCGACCGCCCTGCGGCGGCACCGAGGCCACCGTGCCCTCGAGGATCTTCAGGAGCGCCTGCTGCACGCCCTCGCCTGAGACGTCGCGCGTGATCGACGGATTCTCGGCCTTGCGGGCGATCTTGTCGACCTCGTCGATGTAGATGATGCCGGTCTCGGCGCGCTTGACGTCGTAGTCGGCGGCCTGGATCAGCTTGAGGAGGATGTTCTCGACGTCTTCGCCGACGTAGCCCGCCTCGGTGAGCGCGGTGGCGTCGGCGACCGCGAACGGTACGTTGAGCTGCTTGGCGAGGGTCTGCGCGAGATAGGTCTTGCCGCAGCCGGTCGGGCCGATGAGCAGGATGTTCGACTTCGCGATCTCGACGTCGTCGCCGGCGCGATCGGCGGTGGTGAGCGTCGCCTTGGCACGGACCCGCTTGTAGTGGTTGTAGACGGCGACCGCGAGCGCCTTCTTCGCGGCGTCCTGACCGATGACGTACTCCTCGAGGAAGGCGAAGATCTCTTTCGGCTTCGGGAGCTCGAACTCGCCGGCCGGGGCCTCGCCGGCCTCGGCGAGGCGCTCCTCGATGATCTCGTTGCAGAGCTCGACGCACTCGTCGCAGATGTAGACGCCGGGTCCGGCGATGAGCTGCTGGACCTGCTTCTGGCTCTTTCCGCAGAACGAGCACTTGAGCAGATCGGCGCTCTCTCCGATGCGTGCCATCGAACCCTCCCTGTCGACGAGTCTGTTCCGAGCCTAGCCCGAGATCGGCGTGCAGCGGCCAGACTCGCCCGGATCCGCCGCGCGTCGGTTCGCGCCGGGCGAACGCACGGTCCGGTTTCACACCGGCTCGGTCGGATGCCCGGACACGACGGATGCCCCGGCGCTCTCGCCGGGGCATCCGTCGGTCGTCGCGACCGTCAGCTCGTGATGGCGGGAAGCGTCTTGCGCGAGGTCAGGACCTGGTCGATGAGGCCGTACTCGAGCGCCTCCTGGGCGGAGAGGATCTTGTCGCGGTCGATGTCGACGTTGACCTGCTCGGGAGTGCGGTTCGAGTGGCGCGAGAGCGTCGACTCGAGCCACGAACGCATGCGCAGGATCTCGGCGGCCTGGATCTCGATGTCGGATGCCTGGCCGTGGCCGGCCTCGCCCATCGCGGGCTGGTGGATCAGCACGCGGGCGTTCGGCAGCGCCAGACGCTTGCCCGGCGTGCCGGCCGCAGCAAGCACCGCCGCCGCGGAGGCAGCCTGGCCGAGCACGACCGTCATGACCTCCGGGCGGATGTACTGCATCGTGTCGTAGATCGCCGTCATGGCCGTGAACGAGCCGCCGGGCGAGTTGATGTACATGATGATGTCGCGGTCGGGGTCCATCGACTCGAGCACCAGGAGCTGGGCCATGATGTCGTCGGCCGACGCGTCGTCGACCTGGACGCCGAGGAAGATGATGCGGTCCTCGAACAGCTTGGCGTACGGATCCTGACGCTTGTAGCCGTAGGCCGTGCGCTCCTCGAAGCTCGGCAGGATGTACCGCGAACCCGGCGCCTGGACGCCGGTGAATGCGGTTCCACCGGAAGCGGGGCCACCGAAGGTAGGTACTGACATTCGCTCGTTCTCTCTTCTCTCGGGTGCCTACGCCTGGGTTCCGCCGCCGCCGGCGACGTCGAGCGCGGATTCGCGGATGTGGTCGACGAAGCCGTACTCGAGCGCCTCCTGCGCCGTGAACCAGCGGTCGCGGTCGCCGTCGGCGTTGATCTGCTCGACCGACTTGCCGGTCTGCGCGGCGGTGATCTCGGCGAGCCGGTTCTTCATCGAGACGATGAGCTGCGCCTGGGTCTGGATGTCGCTCGCCGTGCCGCCGAAGCCGCCGTGCGGCTGGTGCAGGAGCACGCGGGCGTTCGGCGTGATGTACCGCTTGCCCTTGGTGCCCGCGGTGAGGAGCAGCTGGCCCATCGAGGCGGCCATGCCGATGCCGACGGTCACGATGTCGTTCGGCACGAACTGCATGGTGTCGTAGATGGCCATGCCGGCCGTGATGGAGCCGCCGGGCGAGTTGACGTAGAGGTAGATGTCCTTCTTCGGGTCTTCGGCGGCGAGCAGCAGCAGCTTCGCCGCGATCTCGTTGGCGTTCTCGTCACGCACCTCGGACCCGAGCCAGATGATGCGGTCCTTCAGCAGTCGATCGAAAACTCCGGTGCCGGGTGTCGCTTCGGCCATGTGTCGCTCCTTCTGCGTTGTCGCGTTGTGTCGAATCTATCCGGTGCAACACGCACGGAAGCGGCTGTTCGCCCTCGGCGGATGCCGCGTCGCACCGGGTTCGCCCACAGCGGACCGATCGAGGCGCGTGCTCGCCGCCGGAGCGTCAGCCGGCCAGCTCGCGCGCGTAGTTCGTCACCGAGCGCGTGTACCGCCGCAGGTGCGGCGCGAGCGCGAGCAGCGCGACCGAGGTCGCCTGCCCGGCCCGTCCGGAGCTCGCGAGGGCGAGCGCGAGGAAAGCCGCGACCTCGTCGCGGAAGTCTGCGTCGGGGTGCTCGCGGAGCTCCGCCTCGAGGATCCCGATCGCACGATCGACCTCGCCGAGATTGCGGATGCTGCTGGCGAGCTGGATCACGGCCTGCGGGCGGTGCTCGTCGTCGAGTCCGAGCCGGAGCGCGCGCTCGTAGAGCGGGACGGCCTCATCGGGGCGTCCGCCGGAGTCTCGCGCGCCGGCCCGTTCGAATTCGGCGCGCGCATCGTCCGTGCCTCGCTCGGCCGCGATCGCGTCGATCGCGTCGATGAGCCCGACCTCGTCCATGCCGGAGGCGTGCTCCCAGACGGCGGCGATGCGCCGCTCCCAGTCGTCCATGACGGCGTTCCCTTCTCTTCATGCCGCACCGGCGGAACGACGCAGGGCCGGACGGTCTCCCGTCCGGCCCTGCGTGCGCGTTCGCCCGCTTACTCGGCGTCGGCCTTCTTCGGCGCGCGCTTGCGGGCCGGCTTCTTCTCCTCGGCGGGAGCTTCGGCCTCCTCGGCCGCGGGGGCCTCGGCCTCGTCGGCGGCGGGCGCCTCGGCGGCGGCCGTCTCGTCGCCCTCGTCGTCGCCGACCACGGCGGTGAACTCGGAGAGGTCGACGGCGTTGCCGGAGGCATCCGTCACCTTCGCCTTGCCGAGTGCGATCGCGAGGGCCTTGTTGCGTGCAACCTCGCCCACCATGGCGGGGATCTGGCCCTGCTGGCTCAGGATCTGCACGAACTCGTTGGGGTCCATGCCGTACTGCGCCGCACCCTGCACGAGGTACTGCGAGAGCTCCTCCTGGCTGACCTTGACCTGCTCGGCCTCGGCGATCGCGTCGAGCACGATCTGGGTCTGGAACGCCTTCGTGCTGGCCTCGGTGACCTCGGCGCGGTGCTCGTCGTCCTCGAGGCGGTTCTCGCCCTCGAGGTGTCGGTGCACCTCGTCCTGGATGACGCTGTCGGCGACGGGGACCTCGACGAGCTCGAGGAGCTTCTCGACGAGCAGGTCGCGAGCCTGCGAACCCTGCCCGAAGGACTTGTTGCGGGCGACCTGCTCGGTCAGGCTCGCGGTGAGCTCGTCGAGCGTGTCGAACTCGCTCGCGATCTGGGCGAAGTCGTCGTCGGCCTCGGGCAGCTCGCGCTCCTTGACGGCGCCGACCGTGACGGTGATCTCGGCCGTCTGGCCCTCGTGCTCGCCGCCGAGCAGCTTCGAGGCGAAGGTGGTGGTCTCGCCCGCGGTGAGCGAGTCGAGCGCCTCGTCGATGCCCTCGAGCAGTTCGCCGGAGCCGAGCTCGTAGGAGATGCCGTTGGCGGTGTCGACCTCGACGCCCTCGATCGTGGCCACGAGGTCGAGCGTCACGAAGTCGCCCTTGGCGGCGGGACGGTCGACCGTCACGAGCGTGCCGAAGCGGGTGCGAAGACGCTCGAGCTCTTCGGTGACCTCGTCGTCGCCGACCTCGACCGAGTCGACCGTGAGCTCGAGGCCCTCGTAGGCGGGGAGTTCGATCTCGGGACGCACGTCGACCTCGATCGCGAGGAGGAGGTCGCCCGAGAAGTCCTTGTCGCTGGGCCACTCGACGATGTCGGCCTCGGGCCGGCCGAGCGGACGCAGCTCGTGCTCGGTGACCGCGGCGCGGAAGAACCCGTCGAGACCCTCGTTGACGGCGTGCTCGAGCACGGCGCCCTTGCCGACGCGCTGGTCGATGATGGGCGGCGGCACCTTGCCCTTGCGGAAGCCGGGCACGTTGACCTGCTCGGCGATGTGCTCGTACGCGTGGGCGATGCTGGGCTTCAGCTCCTCGGGCGTCACCGAGATGGTGAGCTTGGCGCGAGTGGGGCTCAGCTTCTCAACCGAAGTGGTCGGCATGTGAAGATCTCCTGTTTGGTGGAAGTTCGTGTCGAGTCTCACGACTCGTCGGGGCGACAGGATTCGAACCTGCGACCTCCCGCTCCCAAAGCGGGCGCTCTAGCCAAGCTGAGCTACGCCCCGAGTCGCTGACTCAACTCGTCAGTCACCACGCGCGGGCACGCCGAAACGGCGTGTGCACGGGGTAGACCAGAAAAGTCTACTGCACGGCCATGGGCGGTTCCTGCGCGGTCCGTCCGCGGCGGGGCGGATGCCCCGTGCAGGGGTCGACGCGCCTGTGGACGGTTGACCGCCGTCCTCTCCCGCTGCTGCCAAGGTGGTGGCATGAGCGACCACCCAGCCGGCATGCCGGCGGAGCTGCCCCGCTGGCCCGCGGACCCCGCGCGATTCGTCGACACCGCGTCGTGCCCGTCGTGCCTCTCGCCGCTCACCGCTGCGCGCTGCGCCGTGTGCGGGCTCGACCTCGCGGTGCCCGATGCCGCCGAGCTGCTCGCGAGCGGCCGGCGGATCCACGACGAGGGCCTGCGCCGCCGCGACCTGATCCGCCGCATGTACGCGGCGCAGGCGACCGCCGCCGCGCCGGCTCCGGCGCCGCCCGTTTCCGCCGTGACGGCACCGACGGTTCCGGCGCAGTCGCCCGCTCCCGCGACCTGGGTCGCGCCCGCCGCGCCGACGGCCCCTGCTGCACCGGCTGCGGCGCGGTCGCTCGTCGAGGGCGCTTCTGCTCCCACGCCGCAGGCCTCGCGACCTGCCGCGACCGCACCGGCGGCACCGCGCCGCTCGGGGGTGCAGGTGCTCCTGCTGACCCTCGGCGTCGTGCTCATCTCGGTCGCCGCGATCGTCTTCCTCTTCGTCGCCTACCTCGTCGCGAGTCTCGAGGTGCGCTCGGTCATCATCGCCGTCGCCAGCCTGCTCGTGCTCGGGGCCGCCTGGCTGCTGCGGGCGCGACGACTCCCGGGCACCGCCGAGGGCGTCGCGAGCGTCGCGGTCGTGCTGTTGCTGCTCGACATCTGGATCGTGCGGGCGAACGGCCTCTTCGGCACCGACCGCCTCGACGGCGCGGCCTACACCGGCGGCGCGTTCCTCGTGGTGGCCGCGTTGCTGGCCGCGACCCGCGCATCGAGCGGCATCCGGGTTCCGGGCCACGCCGCGGCGATCCTCGTGCCGACCGGGGTGTTCCTGATGGGGCTCGGCGCCTCCCCCGACGATGAGCCGGGCACCGCGGTCTGGCTCGGCGGCCTCGCCGCGTCCCTCGCGGGTTCGCTGGCCGCCTTCGCTCCCCGCGGTCCGGAACGCACGGTGGCGGTGGGCGCCGGATATCTCGGCGGGGTGCTCGCCCTCGCGGCCGCTCCGCTCGCCCTCCCGTCGCTCGAATGGCATCAGCTCTGGTCCTTCCTCGGAAGCGCCGCCGCGTGGGCGCTCGCGCTCCTCTCCGCCCGACGCATGGCGCAACCCGCCTGGCAGCGCATCGCCGCCGCGGCCGCCGGACTCGCCCTGGCACTCGCGTTCGCCGTCCCGATCGCCGATGAACTCGAGCCCGAGACGGCGATCTGGGCCGCGCCCACCGCGGCCGGTCTCATCGCGTGCATCCTCGCGCTCCTCGTCGGTCGACGCGCCCCACGGCGGACCGACGCCGCGTATGCGCTCGGCGCGGCCGCCACCGTGGCGCTGCTCGCCGCCGGCTTCGGTGCGGTGATCGGCATCGGTTCGGTCACGGATCGCATCACGGGCAGCGTTCCGCCCTGGTCCGGAGGGGTCGGCGCCTCGTTCCCGACCCCGTCGACGTTGCAGGCGGCCGCCGCGTGGGTGCCGGTCGTGGTCGCGCTCGGCAGCACGACGCTCCTCTTCCTCATCGGGAGACTCCGACCGCTTCGTGCCGTGCCCATCGCGGCGCTCGGCGCCGCCGCGATCCTCGCCGGAGCCGTCATCCCGAGCGATCCGTGGTCGATGACGCTCCTGCTCGGCATCGGTGCCGGCGCGCTGGCCCTCACCGTCTCGCCGCCGAAGCCGCCGGTCGACGGACCGGCTCTCGCGGTCAGGCTGGTGCTCGCCGCGGTCGGCGTCTCGAGCGCCGCGCTCGGGTGGATCGTCGGCTTCAGCGATCCGGCCATCTGGCCGTGGTCGGCGTCGGCGGCCCTCCTGCTGCTCATCGCCGCCCGGCTCACCTGCCCGAGGATCTGCGGGCCGCAGGCGGCGCCCGTGATCGCGCTCGCGCACTCGGCCCTGCTCGGCATCCTCGTCGCGATCACCCTCGCCGCGCTCGTCCCCTGGCTCGAGGCGCTCGGCGTCGCGTTCGCGGATGCCGGCACGACGGGGTGGCTCTGCCTCGGTACCGGCGCCGGCACGCTCGTGGGTCTCGCAGCGCTACCGCGCATTGCGCCGCAGCACGACCGGGTGGCGTTCGCGCTGCCGATGCTGCTCGCCGCGATGCAGACGATCGCCTCGCTCCCCCTGCAGCCGTCGAACGCCCAGTGGACCTGGGCGCCGCCGGCCGTCCTCGCGCTCGCCGGCGCGTTCTGGCTCCGGCGTTCGGCGCCGCAACCGCTTCGCGTGGTGTTCGCCGCACTCGTGCCGATCGCGATCGCCACGGCCGCCGCGGCTGCCGCCGTGACCGTTCCGGGTGCCGAGCTCGGGTACGTGCTCGCCGGCACGGCCCTCGTGACCGCCGCGCTCGCCCACCTGCTCGCGCGTCCGAGGGCCGACTCCGCCGCGGCGGCCTGGATCGCCGCCGTCGTCGTGGTCGTCGCCGCAGCGCTCTCGACGGTCCTGCTGACCTCGGGTGAGGCCTGGCTCACCCTGCTCGTCCTCGCCCCCGTTCCGCTCGTGCTGGCCTCGGTCTTCAGCGATCCGGTCGCGGGCGACGCCCCGACGCGCCATCTCTCATGGTTCAGCGCCGTGCTCGCCATCGGGGCCGTCTACGCCTGGCTCGCGGGGCGCGGCGTCGACGACGTCGAGGCGTACACCCTGCCCCTCGCGGCGATGCTGGCCGCCTGCGGCGCCCTCATCACGTGGCGTCGCGATCCGAGCACGGCCACGGTCTCCCCGGGTCGCACGGCGCTCTTCGCGTCGGCCGCGGCGATCGCCGTGCTTCCGAGCGTCGGATCCACCGCGGCATCCGATCTGCGAACGCTCATCCTCGTCGCCGCCGGCGCCGTCGTGACGCTCGCGGCGATGTTCGCTCCCGAGTCGAGCCGTGGCGTTCCCGTCCGCCTGATCGCGGCGACGACCGGCTGGACGGGGATGACGGGCGCGGCGCTCGTGCGCGGCTCCGCGCTGGCCGGCGGGGCCGAGAGCGCCCTTCCGGTCGAGTTCTGGCCGGTGCTCTCGGCGCTCGCCGGGCTGGCACTGGCGGTGGCGTGGGCCCGCACCTCGTCGCACCCGGCGGCGCTGGCGGAGTGGATCGCCGCGGCATCCGTCGTGCTCTCCGCGATCCCGAGCGTGGTCGCGATCATGGCGGCCGACCGGGCTTCGCTCCGAGCGGCGATCCTGCTCCTCGTGCTCGGCGCAGCGGTCGTGGCCGGCACCGCGACCCGAGCGCGCCCGTTCGGCGGCCCGGTCTTCTCCTGGGCGGCGCGCGGCACGCTCGTGCTCGCCGGGCTCCTCGCACTCGTCAGCGGCAACGTCGATCCGGCCGACGTGATCACGGTCCCCGTCGCGCTCGCCCTCATCGCGGTCGGTGCGATCGCCATGGCCCGCACCGGCATCGGCAGCTGGCCCGCGCTCGGCCCCGGCATCGGGTTGCTCCTGCTGCCGCCGCTGGGCGCCGACTTCACCGATCCCCAGCTCTGGCGCATCGTCGCACTCGGCGCGGCGGCGCTCACGAGCCTCGTCATCGGAGCCCAGCGACGATGGCAGGCGCCGTTCCTGCTCGGCGGCGGCGTGCTGCTGGTGCACGCGATCGTGCAGTTCTGGCCGGCGATCACCGCGCTGTACGAAGCCGTCTGGTGGTGGCTGTGGCTCGGAATCGCGGGGGTGCTGCTCGTGGTGCTCGCCGCGACCTACGAGCGGCAGGTGCGCCTCGCGCGGACCGCGATCAGATCCATCTCCGCGATGCGCTGACGCCCGACGCTGCACGAACGGGCCCATCGGGTGTACTACGATGATCTGGTGCCCGCGAGCGGGCCGCGGGGATGTAGCTCAATGGTAGAGCCTCAGTCTTCCAAACTGATCACGCGGGTTCGATTCCCGTCATCCCCTCTCATCCGAAGCCCCGTCCGATCACCTCGGGCGGGGCTTCTTCGCATCCATTCGGTCGTCCCGTGCGCGCGGAGCTTCCGGGGGTTCTCCCCCGACGCCTTCGGGGGCCCGCTGCCTGATGGGTGCCGCCTCTCACTCCATACGTTCTCCCTGTGCCCGAACTCCGGGCGTCGCATGAGAGGGAGACACCATGCCCGTCACCGCCGAACGCCGGAGCTCGTCGCCTCGATTGCAGCTTCCGCAGCGCATCCGCTGGCACCGCCCGCTCATCGGGCTCGCCATCGCCAGCGCCGTCGTTGCGGTGATCGCCGCGATCGGACTCGTGTTCGACGACCGCGAACTCCTCGGCGCACCGATCTGGGCGAAGGCGTTCAAGTTCGCCGTCTCCATCCTCGTCTACGCCGTCACCTGGGCCTGGCTGATCGGTCAGCTCCGACGATTCCGCCGCGCGGCCTGGTGGGCCGGCACCGTGATCTCGGCGACATTGCTCGTCGAGCTCGGCATCATCGCGCTCCAGGTGGTGCGCGGGCACCGAAGCCACTTCAACAACTCGAATCCGCTCGACGAAGCCCTCTGGTCGGTCATGGGCACGGCGATCATGCTGCTCTGGCTCGCGACGCTCGTCGCGGCGGTGCTCCTGTGGTTCACACCCTCGCCCGACCGGGCGCGGAACCTCGCCGTCCGCGCGGGCTCGGTGCTGAGCCTGATCGGGCTCGGCCTGGGGTTCCTCATGACGATGCCGACCCCGACGCAACTGGAGTCCGACGGCGACATCATCGGCGCCCACACGGTGGGCGCCGGCGACGGCGGGCCCGGCATCGCGATCCTGGGCTGGTCGACCGAACACGGCGACCTCAGGATCCCCCACTTCGTCGGCATGCACGCGCTGCAGCTCATCCCGCTCGCGCTCGTGCTGATCGAGCTCGCCGCGAGGCGGGTCCTGATGCTGCGGAGCATCCGGGCCAGGGTGGGCCTCGTGTGGACCGCGACCGGAATGTACGCGGCGATCGTGGCGCTGGTCGCCTGGCAGGCGTTGCGCGGGCAGTCGATCGTCTCGCCCGATGTGCTGACGCTGGGCGCGGCCGCCGCGATCGCATCCGCCGGCCTCGTCGGCGCGATCCTGAGCGTCGCAGCGGGCCGACGGGAGATCGCGGGCGGTTCAGCCCAGCCTTCCCTTCCTTGAAATACCGGGGATGACGCGTAGCGTTGTACTCGACGGAACGACAAGATCCTCAGGGAAGGTGGACCAGATGACCGACATCCAGACCGCACCGCAGACCGGCTCGACGGCAGATGTGGCCACGGGTGTGGCGCAGTACCTCACGCCCGTCGTGCACGAACTCGTCGCGCTCGCCGTGAACGGCAAGCAGGCGCACTGGCACGTCCGCGGCGCGAACTTCATCGCCGTGCACGAACTCCTCGACACCGTCGTCGCGCACGCGCAGGACTGGTCCGACACCGCGGCCGAGCGCGTGGTCGCCCTCGGCCTGCCGATCGACGGCCGGCTCGCGACCGTGGCCGACAAGAGCGGCGCGGCGAACCCGAAGCTCGGCTTCCTGCCCTACGACGAGGCCATCGCCGACGTCGTCGCCCAGATCGACCTCGCGACCAAGCGCGTCAACGACGCGATCGAGGGGCTCGCGGAGCTCGACCCGGCCAGCCAGGACGTGGCCATCGAGATCCGTCGAGGCCTCGACAAGGACCGTTGGTTCCTGACGTCGCACGTCGCCGTCAAGTAGCGAGATCACGTCGGGCGACGGCGACACGACCGAAAGCCCCGAGCGGATGCCACGCGGCATCCGCTCGGGGCTTTCGTCATCGCACCTCCGCGGGGCCGCTCAGCGCTGCAGCCAGGCCAGCACAGCGAGCACCCGGCGGTGGTCGGTGCCCGAGTCCTCCAGCGCGAGCTTCTGGAAGATGGAGGTCACGTTCTTCTCCACGGCGCCGACGCCGATGAACAGCGCCTTCGCGATGCCCGCGTTCGTGCGCCCCTCGGCCATGAGCGCCATGACCTCGCGCTCGCGGGGCGTGAGCCTGGCCAACGGGTCGCCGCGCCGGCCGAGCAGCTCGCGCACGACCTGGGGGTCGAGCACCGTGCCGCCCTGGCTCACGCGCTCGACGGCGTCGCGAAGCTCGTCGAGCGAGGCCACGCGGTCCTTCAGCAGGTAGCCCATGCCGCCGTCTCCAGAGGAGAGCAGCTCGTTCGCATAGGTGCCCTCGACGTACTGGCTGAGCAGCAGCACACCGATGTCGGGACGTCGCCGCCGGATCTCGATCGCGGCGCGCACACCCTCGTCGCGGAATGTCGGGGGCATCCGCACGTCGAGCACCGCGACATCGGGAGCGTCGCGGTCCAACGCCGCGAGCAGCGCATCGGCGTCGCCGTGAGCGGCGATCGTCTCGAAGCCGGCCTCGTCGAAGAGCCGCACGAGCCCCTCGCGGAGCAGCACGGAGTCCTCGGCCAGGACGATTCGCAGCGGTGCGTGCGTCGGGTCGGTCATGCCGCCAAGCGTAGTGATGAAGCGCCGTGGACGAGCGGATGCGGCGGCGATGGCACCGTGGGTCTCGAGACGGCCCTGGCGGGCCTCCTCGACCGGCGGGCCCGGCACCGTGGGTCTCGAGACGGCCCTGGCGGGCCTCCTCGACCGGCGGGCCCGGCGGGCCTACGCCACGGGCACGAACGGGATGTGCGCGCCGATCGAGGTCGGACCGCCGACCGGACTGTCGACGACGAGGATCCCGTCGAGCCCGCGGACGCGCTCCTCGAGCCCGGCGAGCCCGTGCCCGGGCACCGACGTCGCGCCGCCGCGGCCGTCGTCGGTCACCCAGAGGTCCAGCCACCACCCGGTCGCCCCGGTGTCGCGCAACGACGCGCGCAGTCGGATGCCGCGGGCCTCCGCATGCTTCACGGCGTTCGTGAGCAGCTCGGCGGCGACGAAGTACACATTGCGCTCGATCGAGGCGGGCACGACGGGCGGCGCCCCGTCGGCGGGAATCCCGATCTCGAGCACGACCGGCACGGTGCTGCGTGCGCCGAGCGATTCGAGCGCCACGGCGAGACCCCGATCCTGCAGGATCGGCGGGGCGAACCCCCGGGAGAGCGCGCGAAGCTCGTCGAGCGTCTCGCGGGCCTGCTGTCGGGCCTCGCCGAGCATGCGCCTCGCGGCATCGGGGTCGCGGTCGACGGCACGCTCGATGCTCGCGAGATCCATCTGGAGACGCACGAGTCGCTGCTGCGGACCGTCGTGGATGTCTCGTTCGAGGCGGCGCAGCGACGCGTCCTCGGCCTGCACGGCGGCGCCGCGCGACGCGGAGAGCCGCGAGACCTCTGGCCTCGAGCATCTCGCTGCGCCAGGCGCCGAGGGTTCCGCGGGCGATCACGTCGTGGAGCAGGGTGAGGCCGCGGAACACGAACGGCAGCGTCGCGAGGAAGAGGAGGCCGACGATGATCTCGAAGGCCGTCTCGCCGACGACGGGGTCGATCGCGAACGCGTTGCCTGGGAACAGCCAGTCGAGCACGACGTCGTGCACCCAGAGGTCGGTCTCGTAGTCGGGGATGAACCCGCGCCAGATCCAACTCGTCGTGCCCGCCAGCGCGGTCGACAGCCACGCGATCGTGAGGCTCCACGTGACGACGCTGACGATCGGGTTGATGACCAGCGTGTGCAGCAGGTACAGCCAGTAGTGGCCGTCGACGAACGGGGTGAAGAGCGCCCGCCAGAAGCCGCCCTCGGGGTTGTTGCGGCCCCAGACGGGCTCGGCGATCTCTGCCTGGCCTGCCCAGCGGAGCCGGACGAGCTCGAGCGCCCCGAACCCTCGCGCCGTGCCGAGCGCGGCGACGACGAGGAAGACGCCGAAGACGAGCGCGATGGTGCCGATCCCCGTGAACAACAGGGTCGAGACGACGACGAGCGCCAGGATCGCGATGGGCATCGTGAGGATGAGGAACCCGAGCTCGCGCGGCACGCCCGCCCAGAGGCGCCAGTAGCTGCGACGGCGCGGCGCGGCATCCGTCGGCTCGACCTCGCCCGCGGCGGCGGGATCGGTTGGCATGGTGTCAGTGCTCATGGTGTGTTCCTTCGCTCATCGTCGCACGCTGACCGGGCTCGACGACGGCGAACTGCCCCATCATGCCCTGGTCCTCGTGCCACAGCAGGTGGCAGTGGTACATGTACGGCGTGCTCGGGTCGGCGTAGTCGTCGAACCGCATGAGCAGCTCGTAGGTCGTCTCGGGCTCGGTGAAGATCGTGTCCTTCCACCCGGCCATTTCGGGCGGCGGCGGCGCGCCGTCGATCGACGCGACGCGGAACTGCACGTCGTGGACGTGGAAGCTGTGCGGCACCGCATTCCGGTTCTCGACGATCCAGCGTTCGAGGGTGTTCACCGTGACGGTCTCGTCGATGCGGCCAGGGTCCATCGCCTCGCCGTTGATCTCGAAGCCGTCGCCGAGTTCGAAGTGCCGGGTCGTCGCGACGTCCGCCGCGTCGAAGTCGACGATCTCGACGAGCCGCGCCGGTACGGACGCCCCGGGTTCGAGGTCGCCCGCCGCGCGCAGCTCGAGCACGTCGAAGGCGTCGGTGCCGCCGTTGGTCGCGGCGACCGCGGGCACGAGCCCCGCGATCTCCGGCGTCATGCGCGACTGGAGCATGACCGTCTCGCCGGGCGTCATGCGCACGAGGACCTCGGCGCGCTCCCCCGGCGACAGCCGCACGTGATCGAGGGCGACGGATGCCTCGAGCAGCCCGCCGTCGGTCGCGATGAGCTCGATCGGGCGACCGTCGCTCCACGTGAACGCGTAGGTGCGGGCCGTCGACGCGTTCAGCAGGCGGAGTCGCACGAGTGCATCGGTCACATCGAAGTACGGATGCCGCGTGCCGTTCACGATGAGCTCGTCGCCGAGACCGCCTGCGTAGCCGCGCTGCGGGTCCTCGCGTTCCCCATCGCGCGAGAACCCCGCGTCCTGAACGATCACGGGCACGTCGTCGACGCCGTACTCCCCAGGAAGGCCGAGCGCACGCTCGGCCTCGTCGTGCAGCAGGAACAGGCCGGCGAGGCCCCTCGCCACGTGGGACTCGGTCTCGCCGTGCGGGTGCGGGTGGTACCAGAGCGTCGCCGCGGGCTGATCGATCCGCCACGCGGGCGACCACGAGGCATCCGGTTCCACCATCTGGTGCGGGCCGCCGTCCATCGCCGCGGGCAGGTGCATGCCGTGCCAGTGCACGGTCGTGGCCGTCTCGAGCGAGTTCGTCACGTCGATCCGCACCTGTTCGCCGCGGTCGGCGACGAGCGTGGGCCCGAGGTAGCCGCCGTTGAAGCCCCACGTGTCGCTCTCGACGCCGGCGGTGAACTCGGTCGCTCCGGCGCGGGCGTCGAGCGCGAACACCCGGGTGCCGTCGGCGGCGACGTGCGACTCGGCGAGCGGCGGGATCGCGAGCGGTTCGTCGAACGGCGTGGCGCCGGTCGTGTCGACCGGGCCTGGGCCGACGATGCCGCAGCCCGCGAAGGCCACGGCGATGAGCCCGCCGGCTGCGAGGGTCGAAAGGCTCGCCAACGTCGCCTTCGGGCGGCGGAGCCTCGGCCGACCCGGCCGGCGCGGCGGATGGGGGCGCGCATCGTGGAGCATGGACCCAGCCTCGCCGCCGCGCGGAGGCCGCCCCAGCCGGCAGGCGCCCCGGTCGGGGCGGGGGTAATCCCCCGGATCGCCCGGGTCCGTGTTCGGGACCGTCGCCGGGTCAGCCGAGCGCGTCGTGCGTGAATCGGCCCGCGAGGATGGTCGCCGCGACCGGCATCGTGCGCAGGTCGTCGACGGATGCCGCGAACGGGTCGCGTTCGACGACCGCGAGGTCGGCGATCTGCGCCGCCCGCACCGTGTGGCCGGCACCGCCGGTCGACGCCGCGAGCGCGACCCGGGCTTCGACGGACTGCTCGGGGTGCCACGGCTCGCGACCGTCGCGCGTGCGTCCGACCGCGGCGGCGATCGCGACCCACGGGTCGAGCGGCGCCACGGGCGCGTCGGAGCCGAGCGCGAGTTCGACGCCGGCAGCCGCCAACTCGGCGAGCATGAAGGCGCGGTCGGTGCGCCCCGCCCAGTAGAGGTCGGCGACGTCGCGGTCGTCCATGGCGTGCTCGGGCTGCACGCTCGCGACGACGCCGAGCCGGGCGAACCTCGCGATGTCGTCGCGGCGCAGCAACTGCGCGTGCTCGATCGAGCCGCGGCGGCCGCCGCCGAGATCGCCGACCGCCTCGAACGCGTCGAGCACGCGGGCGTTCGCCCGGTCGCCGATGGCGTGCACCGCGGGCACGAGGCCGGCGCGGATCGCCGTGCGCATGAGCGGCACGAGCTCGTCGTACGGCACGGTGGCGAGGCCGAACGCGTGCTCGTGGCCCTCGAAGCCCGGGTACGGGTCGAAGCACCAGGCCGTGCGGGTGTTGAGCGAGCCGTCGGTGATGACCTTGTAGCCGCCGACCTCGACCAACCCGCCCGTGCCCTCGACCGGGTCGCCGGTGCGCATGCCGGCGGCGACGGTGCGCTCGAGGTGCCGGGTGTACACGCCGAACGACACCCGGAGCGAGCGGATGCCGCCGCCGACCCGCCTGGCCCAGTCGTCGCGGTTCCACCGCATCTCGTAGTCGGTGATGCCGACCACCCCGCGGGCGGCGGCGCGTGCGGCGGCCTCGCCGACCCAGCGGTCGAGCACCGTGTCGGCGATGTCGTCGAGCGCGCGCACGAGCGCGAAGCAGTCGTCTTCGCGCAGCACCCCCGATTCGCCCGCGAGATCGCGCACGCCGTGACGAAGAGCCGCGGCCGAGTTCACCCAGCACGCGTGCAGGTCGGCCGCCACGAGCACGACGGGCACGTCGCCCGACACCGCGTCGAGCCGCGCGACGGTGGGCGCGTCGGGCCAGAGGCCGTCGCGGTAGCCGAAGCCGATGACCTCGGCGTCGCCGCGGTCGACGGATGCCGCGACCAGGGCTGCGGCCTCGGCGGCCGAGTCCGCGCCGGAGAGGTCGAGCCGGCGCGACACCATCGCCCATTGCGAGGCGTGCACGTGCCGGTCGTGCAGGCCCGGAACGACGAATCGGCCGTCGAGGTCGACGCGCCGCACGGCGGACGCCTCGATCGGTCGTGCCGCTCCGGCGGCCGGGACGATCGAGGCGACGACGCCGCCGGCGAGCAGCAGGTCGTGCCGGCCGTCGACGCCGGGCAGGCGCGCGCCGGCGAGCAGCACCGGCTCCGCGGCATCCGCCCGTTCGGTCATGCCTGGCATCGGGGGCACCAGTAGAGCTTTCGGGCGCCCATCTCTTCGAGGACGATGTTCGTGCCGCACACCCGGCACGGCAGGCCTTCGCGCTTGTAGACCCAGTGCCGGTCGTCGCGGCTGGCCATGGCCGCACGGTACGCCTCGGGGCCGAGATCGTCCATGGTCATCATCTGCCCGGTCTCGACGCCGATGGCGAGCAGCTTCGCCCAGTCGCGCCAGAGGCCTCGCACGACCTCCTCGGGCACCAGCTTTCCGGGCGTGTGCGGGTTCAGCCGCGCACGGAACAGCAGTTCGGCGCGGTAGACGTTGCCGATGCCGGCGACGACGTTCTGGTCCATGAGGAGCAGCCCGATGGGCGTGGGCTTGCGGCGCACGACGCCGGTGAACCGCTCCTCGGAGGCGGCCCCCGGGTCGAGCAGCGGGTCGGGCCCGAGCTTCGCGACGACGGCCTCGACCTGCGCCGGGTCGAGCACCTCGCACGCCGTCGGCCCGCGGAGGTCGGCGCACACCGTGTCGGTGAGCAGGCGCACCCGCACCTGCCCGACGGGTTCGGGCGGGAAGCTCTCGAGCTCGGCGCCGGCCTTCTCGGACTCCGACATGCGCAGCCGCGCCCGCCGGGGGGCGCCGATCGAGGTGATCGAGTTCTCGCCGGCCGAGTCGAAGACCACGGCGTCGGGGTTCTCGGCGTCGAGGAACGTGCCGCGCTGGTTCGTCTGCCCCATGCGTCCGTTGGCCGAGGCGATGGTGGCGTCCATGCGGATGTCGCCCGCGAAGTCCCACGCGCCGTACATGCCGAGGTGCACGCGCAGCCAGCGGTCGCCCTCGAACCCGAGGAACATCTGCTTGCCCACGGCGCGCGCCTCGACCACGCGTCGCCCGTCGAGGTCGGCGGCACCCTCGGCGAACCGGCCCTGCGGGCTCGACACATGCACGACGTGCCCGACGAAGTTGCGCTCGAACTGCCGCGTGATGCGATGGACGGAGTGACCCTCGGGCACGCGGACTACGCCTCTGCGGGGCGGTTCACACCCTTGCCCGCGATGTCGCCGGTGGACTCGTACTCGGCGAGCTGCGCGATGCGGCGCGCGTGGCGCTCGTCGCCCGAGAAGGGCTCGGCGATGAACGCGTCGATGTAGCGCATGGCCTCTTCGACGGTGTGCTGGCGCGCGCCGATCGAGATGACGTTGGCGTCGTTGTGCTGGCGCGCGAGGATCGCGGTGTCCATGCTCCAGGCGAGGGCCGCGCGGATGCCGGCGACCTTGTTCGCCGCGATCTGCTCGCCGTTGCCCGAGCCGCCGAAGACGACGCCGAGGGCGCGCACCCCCGCGGCCTGGTCGGCGGCCACGGCGAGCGCGGCGTTGATGCAGAAGGCCGGGTAGTCGTCGAGGGCGTCGTACTCGGCGGGTCCGTGATCGAGCACCTCGTGACCGGCATTGGTCAGGTGGTCGACGAGCGTACGGCTGAACTCGAGGCCGGCGTGGTCGGTCGCGATGTGGATGCGCATGCGTCGATTCTAGGGAGTGCCGACCCACGTGAGCGCACGGCCGTGGGGCTGCGCCCAGGCCCGCTGCACCCCGTCGAGGGCGAGCACGAGGTCGCTGGACGCGTTCGGCACGTCGTCGCGCACGCGGATGCCGCGCACCACGCGTCGTGCCTCGACCGAGAGCCAGTGTCCGGGGAGGTCGCGCACCTGCGCGGCGAAGCGGTCGCGGCCGTCCTCGTCGAGGTACATGAGCACCGCGGTGTGGAACACGACGAGCGTGGCGTCGCCGGGTGCGGCCGCGGCGAGCGCGGTCACCTGCTCGTTGAGGTCCCCGGAGACGAGGTGCGGCGGATCGACGGCGGCGATGCCGGCGGCGGCCCGCAGCCGAGCACGCCGGTCGTCGTGCTCGGGCCAGACGAGGGCGTCGAGCCACGCGACGTCGTCGGGCGAGCGCACGTCGAGCGGGTTGAGGTCGATGCCGGCGCGCCAGACGATCTCGGGCAGGCGGCGTGGCACCGGTGCCGGCCCCCGCAACTCGCAGTCGAGCACGACGGCGCTCGGGCCGTCGGCGGGGTCGAGCCGGCCGGGCTCGGCGGAGGTCGGCGCCGAGTACCGGTAGCTGTACCGGTCGGGGTAGAGGCAGAGACCCGCGGATGCCCCGACCTCGAGCAGGGCGATGGGCCCGTCGATGCCGGCGAGCACGGGCAGGTGCAGCGCGCAGCGCGCGGCCTCGTTCGTCTGGGTGGCGTGCGTGAGAACGATCTCGCGCACATCGTTCCAGTGCATGTGCAGCCAGTCGGCGAAGGCGGCGTACGGGCCCGGTTCCGCGCCGAGCAGGCGGGATGCCGAGAAGACGAGGTTCGGTTGCCGCTTCGGCGCCGGCAGGGTGTCGAGGAGGTCCAGCACCGAGGCATCCGTCGCCACGCCCGCGGCCCATCGCTCGTAGGTCGCGGACATGCGGCGGGCCTCGACCTCGGCGAACACGCGGTACCGTTCGGCCGTCGTGGCCGAGGCATCCGTGCTCGTGCTCATGCGATCACGCTACTCCGCGGGCGTCGCGGGTGGGGCCCTCGATCGGCACTCAGGTGTTCCCGTGCGGCACGCCGTAGAATCCACGGATGCCCTCCGCCGCCCCAGCCGCCGTCAGCGCGCCGACGATCGACCCCGCAGACCTCGAGACGACGCTGCGCGTGCTGGCGACCCTCAGCGAGCTCGACCGGGACGACCCCGACTTCGAGACCGTGCGACACGCCACGGCGAAGATGTTCAAGGCGGTCAAGGTCGCCCGACGTCTCGAGAAGCGGCGGGTCATTCAAGACGCCGACCGCGCGGTCATCGCGGCCACCGCGACGGGGGCGCCCACCCGTATCGACGACGAGACCCGCGGCGCCGACCTCGTGAGCGGCACCGACGCGCGTACCGCGGGCGAGCTGCTCGTGGCGCGCCCCTGCTACATCTGCAAGCAGCGGTACACGCTCGTCGACGCGTTCTACCATCAGCTCTGCCCGACCTGCGCCGCCATGAGCCACGCCAAGCGCGACGCGCGCACCGACCTCACGGGCAAGCGCGCCCTGCTCACCGGCGGGCGGGCGAAGATCGGCATGTACATCGCGCTGCGGCTGCTCCGCGACGGTGCGCACACGACGATCACGACGCGGTTCCCGCGCGATGCGGCGCGCCGGTTCGCCGCCATGCCCGACGCGGGCGAGTGGCTGCACCGCCTGAAGATCGTCGGCATCGACCTGCGCGATCCGGCGCAGGTCATCGCGCTCGCCGACGACGTCGCCGCGCAGGGCCCGCTCGACATCCTCATCAACAACGCCGCGCAGACCGTGCGCCGCTCCCCCGGCTCCTACTCCCCGCTCGTCGAGGCGGAGTCCTCGCCGCTGCCCGACGGGCCCATGCCCGAGCTCGTGAGCTTCGGGCACACGAACGACGCGCACCCGCTCGCGCTCGCCGACTCGGTGTCGAGTCACCCGGTGCTCTCCTCGGGCCTGTTCGCCGGCACCATGACGGCCGAGGACCTCACCGCGCTCGCGCTCGCCCCCGGCTCGAGCTCGCTCGCGAGGCTCGCCGACCGCACCGCGATCGACGCCGGCGGCCTCGTGCCCGACCTGCACCACGAGAACAGCTGGAGCGCGGTCGTGCAGGACGTCGATCCGCTCGAGATGCTCGAGGTGCAGCTGTGCAACACCACGGCGCCGTTCATCCTCGTGAGCCGGCTCCGGGCGTCGCTCGCCGCGTCATCCGCCCGCCGCACCTACATCGTGAACGTCTCGGCCATGGAGGGCGTGTTCAGCCGCGGGTACAAGGGACCGGGGCATCCGCACACCAACATGGCCAAGGCCGCGATGAACATGCTCACCCGCACGAGCGCGAAGGAGATGCTGGCCGACGGCATCCTCATGACGAGCGTCGACACCGGCTGGATCACCGACGAGCGACCCCACCCCACGAAGGTGCGCCTGGCCGAGGAGGGGTTCCACGCCCCGCTCGACCTCGTCGACGGCGCCGCCCGCGTCTACGACCCGATCGTGCGCGGCGAGGCCGGCGAAGACGTCACGGGCGTGTTCCTGAAGGACTACGCACGCTCCGACTGGTGAGCCGGGAGCCGGCCCCTCGGCTCGTCGTCCCGCGATCGCCCACGACGGCCCGCCCGCGGCATCCGTCGAACCGGCACCGGGCCGGCTGCGGCGCCCACGTGCCCCGCAGCGGCGAGGGATAGGCTGGTTCGCGTTGCCCGCGGCCACAAGCCGCGTTGATTTCCGCGAAGGAGCCCACGTGCCTGGAGAGAACCTCACCCGATCCGAAGCCGAGGAGCGCGCGGCGCTCGTCACGGTCCACGAGTACGACGTCGTGCTCGACGTGACCGTCGGCCCCGAGGTGTTCAAGACGACGACGACGGTCCGGTTCGACGCGGCCGAGGGCGCGTCCACGTTCATCGACGCGATCACGGCCGCCGTGCACTCGGTCACCCTGAACGGCGTCGAGCTCGACCCGGCAGAGGTCAGCGACGGCGTGCGCATCCAGCTGCCGAACCTCGCCGCCCAGAACGAGCTCGTCGTCGTCGCAGACGGCCGCTACATGAACACGGGCGAGGGCCTGCACCGCTTCGTCGACCCCGTCGACGGCGAGGTCTACCTCTACACCCAGTTCGAGGTGCCCGATTCGCGCCGCATGTTCGCGGTGTTCGAGCAACCCGATCTGAAGGCGGCGTTCCGGTTCACGCTCACCGCGCCCGCGCACTGGGAGGTCGTGTCCAACTCGCCCACGCCCGAGCCGGTCGATGCGGTTTCGACGGGCTCGACCGGCGAGGGCGCCAAGACCTGGGCGTTCACGCCGACGCCGCGCATCTCGAGCTACATCACCGCCCTCGTCGCCGGCCCGTACCACGTCGTGCGCGACGAGCTCACGAGCACCGACGGCCGCACCATCCCGCTCGGCGTCTTCAGCCGCAAGAGCCTCGCGCAGTACCTCGACGCCGACTACATCTTCGAGAAGACGAAGCAGGGCTTCGAGTACTTCGAGGCGAAGTTCGGGGTGCCCTACCCGTTCGAGAAGTACGACCAGATGTTCGTGCCCGAGTACAACGCGGGCGCCATGGAGAACGCGGGCGCCGTGACCTTCACCGAGGTCTACGTGTTCCGTTCGAAGGTCACCGACGCGATCAAGGAGCGCCGCGTCGTCACGATCCTGCACGAGCTGGCCCACATGTGGTTCGGCGACCTCGTGACGATGAAGTGGTGGAACGACCTGTGGCTCAACGAGTCGTTCGCCGAGTGGGCGTCGACCATCGCCACCGCCGAGGCCACCGAGTGGACCGAGGCCTGGACCACGTTCAACTCCATGGAGAAGAGTTGGGCCTACCGTCAGGATCAGCTGCCCTCGACGCACCCGGTCGTCGCGACGATCAACGACCTCGAAGACGTGCTCGTCAACTTCGACGGCATCACGTACGCCAAGGGCGGGTCGGTGCTCAAGCAGCTCGTCGCCTGGGTCGGCATCGACGCGTTCTTCGCGGGCGTCTCGGCGTACTTCCGGAAGCATGCCTGGGGCAACACCACGCTCGCCGACCTGCTCGCCGAGCTCGAGGTCGCGAGCGGCCGCGACCTCACCGAGTGGTCGAAGCTCTGGCTCGAGACCTCGGGCGTCAACACGCTGCGCCCCGAGATCGAGACGGACGCCGACGGTGCGATCACCGCGTTCACGGTGCTGCAGTCGGCGCCCGCCGACTACCCGACGATCCGCCCGCACCGCCTCGCGATCGGCTTCTACGACCTCGTCGAGGGCAGGCTCGTGCGCGTGCACCGCGTCGAGCTCGACGTCGACGGCGAGCGCACGGATGTCGCGGAGCTGATCGGCCTCGCGCGCCCCGACCTCGTGCTGCTGAACGACGAGGACCTCGCCTACGCGAAGATCCGCCTCGACGAGGCCTCGCACGGGGTCGCGCTCGCGAACCTCAGCGCCATCGAGGATCCGCTCGCGCGCGCGCTGGTCTGGAGCTCGGTGTGGGATGCCACGCGCGACGGCGAGACCCGGGCGAGCGACTACCTCGCCCTCGTGCTCGGCAACATCGCGAGCGAGACCGAATCGACGACCCTCCGCATCGTGCTCGCCAACGCCGTGCTCGCGGCGAGCGCGTACACGGCGCGCGACCGCCGTGCCGAGTCGCTGCGTGCGGTGTCCGACGGCTACTGGCGCCTCGCGCAGGAGGCCGAGGCGGGCAGCGACGCGCAGTTCCAGTTCGTCATCAACTTCGCGGGCATCGCCGAGCACGGCTCGCACGTCGACGAGCTCGCGGCGCTGTACGCCGGCGAGCTGCAGCTCGACGGGCTCGAGATCGACACCGATCTCGGCTGGAAGCTCCTCATCGCCCTCGTGGCGGCGGACCGGGCCGGCGACGCCGAGATCGACGCGCGCCTCGCCGAGGACAACACGGCCACGGGCCAGCAGTCGGCCGCGCATGCGCGTGCCGCGATCCAGACCGTCGAGGGCAAGGAGCGGGCCTGGGCGTCGCTCGTCGACGTCGACACGGCGACCAACACGGTCGTGCGCGAGACCGCCGTCGGGTTCCTGCGGGCGACCGACCCTGCGCTGCTCGAGGCCTTCGTCGAGCGCTACTTCGCGATGCTCGACGGCATCTGGGAGCGTCGAAGCTACGCGATCGCCGAGAAGCTCGTCGACGGCCTCTACCCGTCGCCGCTCGCGAGCCGCGAACTCGCCGACGCGAGCCGCGCCTGGCTCGACGCCCACGCCGAGGTTCCGGCGCTGCGCCGCCTCATCGTCGAGTCGCTCGCGGGCGTCGACCGCGCGCTCGCGGCGCAGGAGCGCGACGGGCACCGGGAGTAGCCGGCACGCTCGCTCGGGGCGGGTGCGCATCGTCTTCCCGGACGACGCGCACCCGCCCCGAATCATTCCAGCGGCGGATGCCGCAGTCCCCGCGGTTCCGTAGCGTGGCATCATGATCACCGCAGAGGGGCTCGTCAAGCGCTACGGCGCGAAGACGGCCGTCAACGACATCAGCTTCACCGTGAGACCCGGGCAGGTGACCGGGTTCCTCGGTCCCAACGGCGCCGGCAAATCGACCACCATGCGCATGATCGTCGGGCTCGACCGGCCGAGCGACGGCCGCGTCAGCGTCAACGGCAAGCCCTACGCCGAGCACCGCGCACCGCTCCACGAGGTCGGCGCCCTGCTCGATGCGAAGGCCGTGCACACGGGCCGCAGCGCCTACAACCACCTCCTCGCGATGGCCGCCACGCACGGCATCGGAGCGAGCCGGGTACGCGAGGTCATCGAGATGACCGGTCTCGAGAGCGTCGCCCGCAAGCGCGTCGGCGGGTTCTCGCTCGGCATGGGGCAGCGCCTCGGCATCGCGGCGGCCATGCTCGGCGACCCGGCGACGCTCATCCTCGACGAGCCCGTCAACGGGCTCGACCCCGAGGGCGTGCTCTGGGTGCGCCGGTTCGTGCGCCATCTGGCCTCAGAGGGGCGCACCGTGTTCCTCTCCTCGCACCTCATGAGCGAGATGGCGCTCACGGCCGACCACATCATCGTGCTCGGCCGCGGCGAGATCATCGCCGATGCCCCCGTCTCCGAGATCGTCACGGGCGACACGCGTCCGCGGGCGCTCGTGCGCTCGCCGCACGCGTCGCGCCTGGCCGACCTGCTCACCGCGCCCGAGGTCGCGGTCATCCGCTCCGAGGCCGGCGTGCTCGAGGTCACGGGCCTCGCGGCATCCGCCATCGGCGACCTCGCCGCGGCCAACGGCATCGCCGTCCACGAACTCACCCCGCTGACCGCATCGCTCGAAGAGGCGTACATGGCCCTCACGAACGACGCCGTCGAATACCGTACGGAGGCCGTCCGATGACCGCGCTCGCACCAGACCGCACCGTAGCCCCGCAGCGGGCATCGGCCGGACGCCTCGCCTTCGGCGGCGTGCTCCGCTCCGAGTGGATCAAGCTGCGGAGCCTCCGCTCCACCGTCTGGTCGTACCTCATCGTGATCGCGATCTCGATCGGCATGGCCTTCCTCATGTCGCTCAGCATGGTGAACGGCATGAACGGCGGCATGGATCCCGCCTCGGCCCCGGCCGAGCAGCAGGCGCAGTTCGTGCTGCAGTCCAGCGTGTTCGGGGTGTACTTCGGGCAGCTCGTCGCCGCGGTGCTCGGCGTGCTCGTCATCAGCGGCGAGTACACGACCGGCATGATCCGCTCGACCCTGACCGCCGTTCCCACCCGGCTGCCGGCGCTCGCGGGCAAGACGGCGGTGCTGTTCGCGGCGACGTTCGTCGTCGGCGTCGTGGCGAATCTGGCCGCCTACGCGGTGTCGTCGATCGTGTTCGCCGGCATCGACGTCTCGGCGAGCCTCGCCGATCCCGCCGTGTTCCTCCCCATCCTGGGCGGAGCCCTGTACCTTGCCCTCGTGGCCGTGTTCGCGCTCGGCGTCGGCACCATGCTCCGCAGCAGCGCCGGCGGCATCGCCGCGGTGCTCGGCATCATCCTGCTGCTGCCGACGGTGCTCGCGATGATCCCGGCCGAGTGGGCCGCCGACCTCGTGCCGTACCTGCTCTCGAGCGCGGGCATGGCGATGTTCACGTCGGCGACGGCGGGCCCGAGCGGTGACGACTTCGGCTTCTGGATCAACCTGCTCATCGTGCTCGGCTGGGTCGCGGCATCCCTCATCGGCGCCTCGCTGCTGCTCAAGCGACGCGACGCCTGACCGGCAGGGCATGCGGGGGCCGGCCGGATAGGCTGGCCTGTCACCACGAGACGGAGGCCCCTGCATGCCCGCTGCCGATCTGACCCGCACCGAAGCCGAAGCCAGAGCCGCGATCGTCTCCGATGTCGCCTACGAGGTCGAGCTCGACCTCACCGGCGACGGCGACGCCTTCGCCTCGACGACGGTCGTGCGCTTCCGGGCGACCCCCGGAGCCGAGACGTTCATCGAGGCGACCACGCGCGAGGTCCACGGCATCACCCTGAACGGCCGGCCCGTCGACGCCGCTGCGGCGTCCGACGGCGCGCGCATCGCCCTCGTGGGGCTCGAGGCCGAGAACGAGCTCCGAATCGTGTCGACCTGCGCGTACACGAACACGGGCGAGGGCCTGCACAGGTTCGTCGACCCGGTCGACGACGCCGTCTACCTGTACACCGAGTTCGCCGTGGCCGAGGCGAACCGGGTCTACGCCGTCTTCGATCAACCCGATCTCAAGGCGTCGGTGCGGTTCACGATCACCGCGCCGGCGCACTGGGTCGTGCTGAGCAACGCGCCAACGCCGGACCCCGGCCCCTCGGCGAAGGCGGATGCCGCGGTCTGGGCGTTCGAGACCGGACCCGTGATCTCCAGCTACATCGTCGCGATCGTCGCCGGAGAATACGCGCGGTGGAACGCCTCCGCGACGAGCAGCGACGGTCGCGACCTCCCGCTCGGCGTGTTCACGCGCGCCTCCCTCGCGCAGCATGCCGAGCCCGAGGTCATGTTCGAGACGGTGCGCGCGGGCCTCGCGTTCTACGAGCGGTCGTTCGGCGTGCCGTACCCGTACGGCAAGTACGACCAGATCTTCGTGCCCGAGTACAACTGGGGCGCCATGGAGAACGTCGGCGCCGTCACGTTCAACGAGAGCTACCTGTTCCGTTCGCGGGTGTCCGACGCGCGCCGCGAACAGCGCGCGATCGTGATCCTGCACGAACTCAGCCACATGTGGTTCGGGGACTCGGTCACCATGCGCTGGTGGAACGACCTCTGGCTGAACGAATCGTTCGCCACCTGGGCCTCGACGCTCGCGACCTCGCAGGTCACCGAGTTCACGGGCGTCTGGGCGACCTTCGCGAGCGACGAGAAGACGTACGCCGCCGAGCAGGACCAGCTGCCCTCGACGCATCCGATCGTCGCGCCCATCGAGTCCCTCGCCGACGTCGAGGTCAACTTCGACGCCATCACCTACGACAAGGGCGCCTCGGTGCTGAAGCAGCTCGTGGCCTGGGTGGGCCTCGATGCGTTCCAGCGCGGCGTCGGCGCCTACCTGCGCGCGCACGCGGGCGCGAACGCGACCCTGCGCGACCTGCTCGACGAGCTCGAACGCGCCAGCGGGCGCGACCTCGCCCGCTGGTCGGCGCTCTGGCTCGAGACGGCGGGCGTCAACACGCTCAGGGCGGTCCTCGAGACGGATGCCTCGGGCACGATCACGTCGGCGGCCGTCGAGCAGACAGCGGCCCCGACGCATCCGACCCTCCGGCCGCATCGGGTCGCGCTCGGCTGCTACGCCGGCGACGACGACGGACGCCTCGTCCGCACCCACCGCGTCGAGATCGACGTCGACGGCCCGTCGACCGCGGTGCCCGAACTCGTGGGGCTCCCCCGCCCCGAACTGCTGCTCGTGAACGACGACGACCTCACCTACGCCAAGGTTCGACTCGACGAGGTCTCGCTCGCGACCGCCCTCGAGCGGCTCGGCGACCTCGTCGACCCCGTGAGCCGTGCCGTCGTGCTCGGCTCCGCATGGGACGCCGTGCGCGACGCCGAGCTGCCCGCGAGCGCGTTCGTCCGCCTCGTGCTCGGCGGCATCGGCCACGAGAGCCACTCCTCGGCACGCGGCCTCGCGCTGACGCGACTCGAGACGGCGCTCGAACGCTACCTCGCCGACGAGCACCGCGAACGGGTCTGCGCCGAGGCCGGCGACGGCGTGTGGGCGCTCGCCGAGCTCGCCGAGGCCGGATCCGACGCCCAGCTCCAGTTCGCGAAGGCGTTCACCCGCGTCGCCTGTTCGCAGGCGCACGCCGACGTCCTCGGCAGCCTCCTCGACGGCTCGATCCGGCTCCCGGGCCTCGAGATCGACCTCGACCTGCGCTGGGAGCTCGTGATCGCCCGCGCCGCCCTGCTCCCGGCATCCGACGACGAGATCGAGGGCGAGATCGCCGCCGCCCTCGCCCTCGACGACACCGCGAAGGGACGCCGGCTCGCCGAGACCGCACGCGCCGCCCGCCCCGACCAGGCGGTGAAGGATGCCGCGTGGCGTCGCGTCGCGACCGACGCGACGATCTCGAACGACGTCGCCCGTGCGGTGGCCGACGGGTGGCGCCGCACGAGCGATCCCAGCCTGCTCGCCTCGACCGTCGACGAGTACTTCGCCATCCTGCCCTCGGTGTGGTCCGAACGCAGTTTCACGATGGCCTCGCTCATCGTCAAGAGACTGTTCCCGGCACCGCTCGTGAACCGGCAGGTCGCCGACGCGGCTCGCATCTGGCTCGCGGAGCACCCGACGCCGGCTCCCCTGCACCGCCTGGTCTCGGAGCAGCTCGACGAACTCGAGCGTGCGCTGCGAGCACGTCGCTGCGACGCCGACGCGCTCGGCTGATTCCCGGACGAGGCTCAGTAGACTCGCCTCGACATCCGGCGAGAACCCTGCCCGGACCCGACCCGAACACCGATCGGAGGCGCACCCGTGAGCGATCTCTGGGCCCAGTTCGTCGCATGGTGGAACCTCAGCTGGCCCGTGTTCCTCGGCGACCTCATCGCGGTCGCGCTGATCATCTCCGTCGCGCTCCTCGTGCGGTGGGCGCTGGTCAGCGTCATCGACCGGGTCGTCGACCGGATCGTCACCGGCGTCAAGCGCAAGCAGGACGTCACCGACACCCAGGCGCTGCAGGCGTCGCCGCTCGCCGCCGTGCGGGTCGTGCAGCGCACCCGTACGCTCGGGTCCGTCTTCCGCAACGTCGTCAACGTCACCCTGTTCATCATCACGACCCTGCTCGTGGTGAACGCCGTCAACGCCGACGTGCTCGGCTCCTTCGCGCTGCTGTCGGCCGCGATCGGCGCCGGCCTCGGCTTCGGCGCACAGAACATCGTGAAAGACGTGCTCAACGGCCTCTTCATGGTCGTCGAGGACCAGCTCGGCGTGGGCGACGTCGTCGATCTCGGGCCGGCGACCGGCATCGTCGAAGAGGTGCAGATCCGCATCACGAAGGTGCGCGACGTGAACGGCACCCTCTGGTTCGTGCGCAACGGCGAGATCCTGCGCGTGGGCAACATGTCGCAGGGCTGGGCGCGCGTCATCGTCGACCTCGCGGTGCCGTACGACGCCGACATCGACGCCGTCGAGGGGAAGCTCCTCGAAACGGCGATCGACATGGCCCATGCCAGCAAGTGGCGCTCGCGCGTGCTCGAGCGCCCCGAGATCTGGGGCCTCGAGTCGATCTCCGCCGACGCGATGGTGATCCGGGTGGTCATGAAGGTGCGCACCTCCGCGAAGGACGACATCGCCCGTGAACTCCGCATGCGGCTGAAGCGCACGGTCGACGAGATGGGCGTCAAGCTTCCGAGCCTCAACTCGGTCGTGCTCTCCGGTTTCGACGGCGCGACCCGCGTGAAGGGGGCGAAGCCGCCGAAGACCGCACCCCACCGCGTCATGTCCTACGACGACGCGAAAGCGGCGACCGCCAGGGCGAAGGCACGTGCCAAGCGAGCCCTCCACCCGAAATCCGACGACGCGGGCCCGGCCAGCGCCGACCGCGACCCCCGGAACCCGCCCACCGACCCCGACCCCGGAGACGCGAAATGACCGACGACACCGCATCCGCGGCATCCGCCGAACGATCCGGGCCGACGTCCGGGGCCCCCGCCTCGGGCCTTCCGGTCTCGGCCGTGCCGCCGGCATCCGTTCCCCTCCGCGGCAGCGAACACGGTTCGGCGCTCGGGGCGTCGTTCTACACCACCGTCGGCGGTCGACCGACGTTCGAGAAGCTCGTGCACGAGTTCTATCGCGGCGTCGCCGACGACCCGGTGCTGCGCCCGATGTACCCCGAAGCAGACCTCGGACCCGCCGAGGAGCGGCTCCTGCTCTTCCTCGAGCAGTACTGGGGCGGACCCGGCACGTACAGCGAGCAGCGCGGCCACCCTCGGCTGCGCATGCGCCACGCGGGCTTCAAGATCAACCCCGACGCGCGCGACCGCTGGCTCGCGCACATGCGCACCGCGGTCGACACCCTCGACCTGCCGCCGCTCGCCGAGGAGACACTGTGGGATTATCTACAGCGTGCGGCGTTCGCGATGGTGAACACGTTCGAGGAGTGACCCGGTCCTCGACGGCCCGAACCGCACGCCCGTGAGACGAAGGAGTCCGCCAGTGCCCGCATCCCCCAACGCCAGCACCGATCGCGCCCAGCCCGCCGACACCGCCGCGATCATCGTCGGCGCCGGCCTGTCGGGCCTCGTGGCGGCCGCCGAGCTCGTCGACGCCGGCAAGCGCGTCGTGATCGTCGATCAGGAGCCTGCGGCGAGCCTCGGCGGCCAGGCGCACTGGTCGTTCGGCGGGCTGTTCCTCATCGACTCGCCCGAGCAGCGCCGCATGGGCGTGAAGGACTCGCTCGAGCTCGCCAAGCAGGACTGGGACGGCACCGCCGGATTCGACCGCGACGAAGACGAATGGGGGCGCCGCTGGGCCGACGCATACCTCGACTTCGCGGCCGGCGAGAAGCGCGCCTGGCTGCACCGGAAGGGGGTTCGCTTCTTCCCCATCGTCGGATGGGCCGAGCGCGGCGGGTACAACGCCGTCGGCCACGGCAACTCGGTGCCGCGCTTCCACATCACCTGGGGAACCGGTCCGGGCGTCCTGGAGCCGTTCATCGCCCGGGTGAAGGCGGGCGAGGCCGCCGGTCTCGTCCAGTTCAGGCACCGGCACCGCGTCGACGAGCTCATCGTCGAGGACGGCGCGGTCGTCGGCGTCCGCGGGTCGGTCCTCGCGCCCGATGCCGCCGAGCGCGGCGAATCGAGCAATCGCGACGTGATCGGCGACTTCGAACTGCGCGCCTCGGCCGTCGTCGTCGCATCCGGCGGCATCGGCGGCAACCACGACCTCGTGCGCGCGTCCTGGCCCGAGCGCCTCGGCACGCCGCCCTCGCACATGCTCTCGGGCGTGCCCGCCCACGTCGACGGCCGCATGCTCGGCATCGCCGAGTCCGCCGGCGCCCGTCTCGTGAACGGCGACCGCATGTGGCACTACACCGAGGGCATCACGAACTGGGACCCGGTCTGGCCCATGCACGGCATCCGCATCCTCCCGGGACCGTCGTCGCTGTGGTTCGACGCCGAGGGCCGACGCATGCCCGTGCCGCTGTTCCCCGGATTCGACACGCTCGGCACGCTCGAGCACATCCAGACCACAGGCCACGAGCACACCTGGTTCGTGCTCACGCAGAAGATCATCGAGAAGGAGTTCGCACTCTCGGGCAGCGAGCAGAACCCCGATCTCACCGGGAAGGACCTGCGCCTGCTCGCCGACCGCCTGGGATCCGGCGCCACGGGCCCGGTCGAGGCGTTCAAGGAGCACGGCGTGGACTTCGTCGTGGCCGACACGCTCGACGAGCTGCTCGCGGGCATGCGCGAGCTCTCGCCGGAGGTCGAGCTGGACGCCGCGAACGTCGAGAAGGAGATCCTCGCCCGCGACCGGGAGGTCGAGAACGAATTCTCCAAAGACCTCCAGCTCACCGCGGTGCGCGGCGCGCGCAAGTACCGCGGCGACAAGCTCATCCGGGTCGCGACGCCCCACCGCATCCTCGATCCCAAGGCCGGCCCGCTCATCGCGGTGAAGCTGCACATCCTCACCCGCAAGAGCCTGGGCGGCATCCAGACGAACCTCGACGCGCAGGCGCTCGCCCCCGACGGCACGCCCGTCGCGGGCCTCTACGCGGTCGGCGAGGCTGCCGGCTTCGGCGGGGGCGGCGTGCACGGGTACCGCGCGCTCGAGGGCACCTTCCTCGGCGGATGCCTCTTCACCGGACGCACCGCGGGTCGGGCCATCGCCCGCGGCTGAGCCCGGTCCGGGCCGCCGGCCGCCCGCCGCTGGCACCTGGCCGCCGATTCGCAATTCAGGTTCGCAGGCGTGTCGCGCCCCGGGCTGACCGATGGACGAAGGCGACACGCCGCTCCGCGCCTGAATTGCGATCAGGGCGAGGGATGCGGCTCTGAGCCCGGCCGGGCGTCGGCGGGCCGGGGCAGCGTGCTAGGCCTTGAGGGTCCAGGGCTTGCGGCGGACGAGCACGTGACCGCGCCGCGAGCTCAGCCGCGTCCACGGCCCGGTCTCGAAGAGGCGCACCGGGTCCTCGCCGAGGAATCCGAGGCTGAACGCCGCGAACGCCGCGCCCGTCGGAACGTACTCGAGCCCGTCGACGCCGCGCCCCCAGACCTCGGACCGCACCCGCTGCACGAGCTGCTCGCCCGTGCCCGCGGGGATCGCCTCGGCGACCTCGTCGATGCCGACGCGCGCCGCGGACTCGAGGGTCGCGGCGTCGGTCTCGCCGAGCGGACGCCAGCCGCCGCGCGGCGGGGAGATGCCCGCCCAGGTGACGGTGTTGACCTCGGGAGGGCGGGACATGGAGACCGGCCGAGACTCGTCGTCTTCGCCGATCTCGCCCCTGGCCCGCACGATGCGCTCGACCAGCGAGCGCATGGGGACGACGGAGTCGAAGTCGTCGGTGTCCTCGAGCGCGAACGTGCGCAGCCCGAGCACCGTCGGACTCTCGTCGAGGATGCCGCGTGGATACAGGATCGCGGTGTACACGGCGAGGATGCCGGAGCCGGCGATGAGCCGTACCGACCCGTCTTCGACCCGGCCCGCGCGTTGCAGGTAGGTGTGCAGGTCGCCGAGCGAAAGGCTGTCGGCAAGCGTGATTTGAGAGACCATCTGCTGTCTAAACTACCAATTGCGCGCCCGCGTGCGGTTCGATCGCGCTCGTCGGATGTCGCGGCCAGCCCCCGAGCGACATCGGAGAGAACATGAACGAACCCATCGACGGCCTGCTCAGCACGCTCGAGCTCGCCGACACCGGCGCGCGCACGACCGAAGACATCTTCACGGGCCCGTCGCAGTGGATGCCGCTCGGGCGGGTGTTCGGCGGGCAGGTGCTCGCGCAGTCGCTCATCGCCGCGATGCACACCGTCGACGACGAGCGTGTCCTGCACTCGATGCACGGCTACTTCCTCCGGCCGGGCGACGTCGACCACCCGATCACCTTCTCGGTCGATCGTCTCCACGACGGTCGGTCATTCTCGACACGGCGCACCCACGCCTTCCAGAACGGCGAGCCGATCCTCTCGCTCATCGCGTCGTTCCAGACCGAGGACGAAGGCGTCGAGCACCAGCTCGACATGCCCGGCGACCTGCCCGACCCCGAGTCGCTCCCCTCGACCGCCGACCTGATCGGCCACCTCGACCACGCGATGGCGCAGTTCTGGTCGAACGCGAGGGCGTTCGACGTGCGGCACATCCCCTCGCCCATATACCTCAGCGTCGAGGGCGAGCGTGTACCGCGCCAGGCCGTGTGGATGCGCGCCGTCGGGCGCCTCCCCGACGACCCGAAGCAGCACCGGGCGGCGCTCGCCTACGCGAGCGACTACTCGATCCTCGAGCCTGTGCTGCGTGCGCACGGGGTGCCGTGGGCGACGCGCGGACTGCGCGTCGCGAGCCTCGACCACGCGATGTGGTGGCATCGCGACGCGCGCGTCGACGAGTGGCTGCTCTACGTGCAGGAGTCGCCGTCGGCGCAGGGCGGTCGCGGCCTCTCGATCGGCCGCATCTACACGCGGGAGGGCGTGCTCGTCGCGAGCGTCGCCCAAGAGGGAATGGTCCGGGTCCCGGCCCCCCGAACCCCGCCCTCCGCGCGTCGGGCGCCCGCGCCGTAGCGAGGCGCGGGCCGTCTGCAACCGGTCAGCGGCGGCGGAACTGCAGCGGCGCCTCGAGGTAGGGCGTCCAGGCCTCGCGTTCGACGTCGGTGATGCGGCGCGGTCGGCCGGTGGCGGCGTCGACGAGGACGATCGTCGTCGACGCGCGGGTGTGCAGCTCGCGGGGCGAGATGCCTTCGGGCGAGTACACCTCGTACGAGACGTCGATGCTCGCCCCGCCGAGGTGCCCGATCCAGAGTTCGACGTCGAGCGGCTGACGGCGGTACGGGATCGGGGCGAGGTACTCGACCTCCTGTCGCGCGATGAGCGTGAGCGTGCTCGACCCGGGCGTCGCGTCGATGACCGCCGTCGTGGCGCCGACCGCGTGCTCGGCCGTCTCCTCGCTCATCCAGAACGCCTGGATGCGGGCCTCTTCGAGCAGGCTCAGCATGCGGGCGTTGTTGACGTGCCCGTACGCGTCGAGATCCGACCAGCGCAGCGGCGTGGGGACGTGCAGCCGCACGATCAGTCCCTGGTGAGCTTGCGGTACGCCGAACGGTGCGGCTTCGCGGCGTCGGGGCCGAGTCGCTCGATCTTGTTCGCCTCGTAGGACTCGAAGTTGCCCTCGAACCAGTGCCAGTACGACGGGTTCTCCTCAGTGCCCTCGTACGCGAGGATGTGCGTCGCGATGCGGTCGAGGAACCAACGGTCGTGGGTGATGACCACGGCGCAACCGGGGAACTCGAGCAACGCGTTCTCGAGGCTCGACAGGGTCTCGACGTCGAGGTCGTTCGTGGGCTCGTCGAGCAGCAGCAGGTTGCCGCCCTGCTTGAGCGTGAGGGCGAGGTTCAACCGGTTGCGCTCACCGCCGGAGAGGATTCCGGCACGCTTCTGCTGGTCGGGGCCCTTGAAGCCGAAGGTGGAGACGTAGGCACGACTCGGTACCTCGGTCTTGCCGACCTGGATGTAGTCGAGTCCGTCGGACACGACCTCCCAGAGCGTCTTGTTCGGGTCGATGCCGCCGCGCGTCTGATCGACGTAGGAGATCTTGACGGTCTCGCCGATCTTGACGTCGCCGCCGTCCTTCGGCTCGAGCCCGACGACGGTCTTGAACAGCGTGGTCTTTCCGACGCCGTTCGGGCCGATGATGCCGACGATGCCGTTGCGAGGGAGGGTGAAGCTCAGGCCGTCGATGAGCGTGCGGTCGCCGAAGCCCTTCTTGAGGTTCTTGACCTCGAGCACGATGTCGCCGAGACGGGGACCCGCGGGGATCTGGATCTCTTCGAAGTCGAGCTTGCGCGTGCGCTCCGCCTCGGTGGCCATCTCTTCGTAGCGGGCGAGACGGGCCTTCGACTTGGCCTGACGGCCCTTCGCGTTCGAGCGCACCCAGTCGAGCTCTTCGGCGAGACGCTTGGCGAGCTTCGCGTCCTTCTTGCCCTGGACGGTGAGTCGTTCCTGCTTCTTCTCGAGATAGGTCGAGTAGTTGCCCTCGTAGGGGTAGAGGCGGCCGCGGTCGACCTCGCAGATCCACTCGGCGACGTGGTCGAGGAAGTACCGGTCGTGGGTGACGGCGAGCACGGCGCCGGGGTACTTGGCGAGGTGCTGCTCGAGCCAGAGCACGCTCTCGGCGTCGAGGTGGTTGGTGGGCTCGTCGAGCAGCAGCAGGTCGGGCTTCTGCAGGAGCAGCTTGCACAGCGCCACACGGCGCTTCTCGCCTCCGGAGAGCACCGAGACCTGTTCGTCGCCCGGCGGGCAGCGCAGGGCGTCCATCGCCTGTTCGAGCTGGGAGTCGAGATCCCATGCGTCGGCCGCGTCGATGGCCTCCTGGAGGGTGCCCATCTCGGCGAGCAGCGCGTCGAAGTCAGCGTCGGGCTCGGCCATGGCGAGCGAGATCTCGTTGAAGCGGTCGAGCTTCTCCTTGATCGGGCCGACGCCCTCCTGGACGTTCTCGAGCACGGTCTTGCTCTCGTCCAGCACCGGCTCCTGCATCAGGATGCCGACCGAGTAGCCCGGCGTGAGCTTGGCCTCGCCGTTGGAGGGCTGGTCGAGGCCGGCCATGATCTTCAGGATCGTGGACTTACCGGCACCGTTGGGGCCCACGACGCCGATCTTGGCTCCGGGGAGGAACGCCATCGTGACGTCGTCGAGAATGAGCTTGTCGCCGACCGCTTTGCGGGCGCGCACCATCGAGTAAATGTAATCCGCCATGTCGCCTACCAGTCTATGGGTCGCGTCTGCCCGATGAGACAGCCGCCGGTGCCGAGCGCCGGCTGCACCGCACCGTGGTAGCCGCCGGACTTGGGGCCGTACTGGCCGACGAGGCATTCCTCGTTGAAGAGCACCGCGAATTGCACCGAGTCGGCCTCGGTGCCGAGGGTGGTCTGATCCGATGTCACCTGCATGGCCGCCTTGTCGAACCCGGCGGCGACGAGGGCGTCGATGAAGTCGCGGCCTGCAGCAGTCGCGTTCGCCGCGACGACGGCCTGGTTGACCTGGTCGAAGAAGGGCAGGTTGTCGGCCGCGGGGAGGTCGGGATGCAGGCCGACGGGAACGGATGCCTGGTCGGTCGGCTTCGGACGCGCCGACGAGGATGCGGTCGGCTCGGGCGGCGTCTGGTCGAACAGCGAGCAGCCGGTCAGCATGAGCACGGAGAGCGCGGCCCCGGCGATCGCCAGGGCCGCGGACGAACCGTTGTGCCGTGCCATGAGACCCCCGTCCGAGCGCGCCGGATGCGCTTCGAAGCGAGTCTAGGCGCAGGCCGGGGCGCGACGGGCCTCAGAACGGGACGCGGGCCGGCTCGCGGTCGACCGCGATCTCGATCGGCTCGTCGGCCTCCTCCGGTTCGACCGAAAGCCCGTCGGAGCGGTCGCCCACCGCGGTCTCCGCGCCGAGCGCGGAGGCCCACGCGGCGGGCGTCGCGTCGTCGGTCGCGACGGTCGCGGGCTCGGCCCCGCCGTCGGAGAGTCCGGCGGACTGGTTCTTCGTCAGCGCCGTCGTCGCCCAGTTCAGGTCGTGCCCGACCGAGTCGGCGTCGATCTCGATGGCCGTGCCGGACTTCTCGCCGCTCTCCCAGGCGCGGATGCGCAGCCGGCCGTGCACGACGACACGTTCGCCGCGGTGGATCGAGACGGCCACGTTCTTCGCGAGCTGCCGGAACGTCGAGACGGTGTACCAGTTCGTCTCGCCGTCCTCCCAGGTGCCCTTCGCCCGGTCGAAGAACCGGCGAGTGGAGGCGAGGCGGAACGTCGTGATGGGCAGGCCCTGGCTCGTCACGTGCACGCGCGGGTCGCCTCCGACGACGCCGATCACGGTGATGTTGTCGGTCATGTCTTCTCCAATGCTCGAGGTGGTCGCCGCCGTGGTCGACGGCCGCGGCATCCGGAGGCCCTCGTGCCGTTCCAGGCCCCCGGATGCCGCGTGTGCCAAGACTCCCCGAACGGCCGCTCGTACGGCGGCGATCCGCCCGACCGGTGGACGGCGACCTCGATCTCCCGGCGGTGGAGGACGAGTCGGCCGAGGGCGGTGCACGGACCCCGCCTCCGTGTCGGCGAGCGCCAATAGAGTGGTCGCATGAGCTACGAGGCGAACCCGGCACGATACGACACCATGCGCTACAACCGGGTCGGGAGGAGCGGGCTCAAGCTCCCCGCGCTCTCGCTCGGGCTGTGGCACAACTTCGGCCACGACCGCCCGTGGCAGACGCAGCGAGAGATCGTGCGTCGCGCCTTCGACCTCGGCATCACGCATTTCGACCTCGCGAACAACTACGGCCCGCCCTACGGCAGCGCCGAAGAGAACTTCGGCCGCATCCTCGATGCGGATCTCCGCCCGTACCGCGACGAGATCATCATCTCGTCGAAGGCCGGCTACGACATGTGGCCCGGCCCCTACGGCGACTTCGGGTCGCGCAAGTACCTGCTCGCGTCGCTCGACCAGAGCCTCGGCCGCCTCGGCCTCGACTACGTCGACATCTTCTACTCGCACCGACCCGACCCCGAAACCCCCGTCGAGGAGACGATGGGCGCGCTCGCCACCGCGGTGCGACAGGGCAAGGCGCTCTACGTCGGCATCTCGAACTACTCCCCCGAGCAGACGGTCGCCGCGGCCGCGGCCCTCGCCGAAGAGGGCGTCCCCCTGCTGATCCACCAGCCCCGCTACTCGATGTTCGACCGGCACATCGAAGACGGCCTGTTCCCCGCACTCGAAGAGGTCGGGTCGGCGGCCATCGTCTTCTCGCCGCTCGCGCAGGGCCTGCTCACCGATCGGTACCTGTCCGGAGACATCCCGTCGGACTCGCGAGCCGCGACGAGCCGCTTCCTCTCGCCCGACCGCATCAGCGACGAGTACCTCCGACGCGTCAGGGGCCTCGCCGAGATCGCGGAGTCGCGCGGGCAGAGCGTCGCACAGCTCGCGCTCTCGTGGGTCCTCAGGGAGCGGCTCGTCGCGAGCGCGATCATCGGCGCGTCGAGCGTCGCCCAACTCGAGCAGAACGTCGCCGCGCTCGACGCGGCCCCGCTCACCGACGACGAGATCGCGCGCATCGAGCCGCTCGCCGCCCACGGCACCGTCCTCGGCTGAGGCGTCGGCGCGCCGCCCACCGCCGGGCGGCGCGCCGACGGCACCGTGTTCTGGCGCGCCGTACGGCGTGCCGGAGGCGAGCGCCCGCACCGAGTACTCTGCGGTGCATGCAGTGGTGGAACGATCTCATCTCCTGGCTGACCTCGAGCGAGGCGCAGTCGACCCTCTTCGCGGGCGCCGTGCTCTTCCTGGCGGTCCTCGCGTCCGGCCTCCTCGCGGCCTGGATCGCCAGCGCTGCGGTCCGGCGCGTCGTCGACCAGCGCGATCGCGAGCTGAAGACCGCGGCGATCGGATCGCTGATCGACGCGGCCACCGAGGCATCCGTGTGGAACTCCCTGACGCCCCAGGAACAGGTGCTCGCCGACCGCACGGTGGGCCAGGCCGACATCCAGGTGCGACTCCTGCCCATCAGGGGTTCGGATGTCGCGGCGAACTGGGCCGCGCACCAGCTCCACGAGCTGAAGCGGGCGTCGGCGACCTTCGGCTATCAGCTCGACCCCGCGGTGGTCGAGTTCCGCGACCGCATGCTGGAGTGGCAGCGACACCCGTCGCGCGCACGCAAGCAGTTCCAGAACGACCTGCTCCGCTGGCGTGCGCAGCGGCAGGAGCCCGACCAGGCCGCGATCGAGGAACAGGACGCCTGGGTCGCCGAGCAGCACCACGAGCGCTACCGCGGTGCCACCGAGATCGCCCCGAGCTCGACCCCGACCACCGCCCCCACGCCGACGCAGGCGCTGACCGAGCCGGTCGTGCAGGCCGACGAGGCGCCGACCCGATAGACCCCTCGGAGCGATGAGGCCCCGCCCGGTTCGGGCGGGGCCTCATCGTGTCACCGGCGCCGGAGGGCGACGGCGGTCGGGATGCGGACGCGCGTCAGCGCCACCATCCGTCGAACATCGACACCGGGACGGTCCGCTTGTGACGCGTCTGCAGGAATCGGGCCTCGATGCGCTCCGCGATGCCGGCGTCGATCTCCTCGCCCTCGAGGAACGCGTCGATGTCGGCGTAGGACAGCCCGAGATTCGCCTCGTCGGCCTGACCCGGGTCGCCGTCGAGCAGATCGGCGGTGGGCGTCTTCAGGTACAGGCGCTCGGGCGCCTCGAGGTGCTGCAGCAGCGCTCGCCCCTGGCGCTTCGTCAGGCCCGTCAGGGGCAGCACGTCGGCCCCGCCGTCGCCGAACTTCGTGAAGAACCCGGTGACGGCCTCGGCGGCGTGGTCGGTGCCGACGACGAGCAGCCCGTGCTCGCCCGCGAGGGCGTACTGCGCGACCATGCGCATGCGCGCCTTCACGTTGCCCTTGCCGAAATCGGTGATGGGCGTGCCCGCGGCATCCGCGTACTCCTCGGCGAGTCCGTCGACGCCGCGCCTGATGTTGAACTCCACGCGTTCCTGCGGGTCGATGAATCGGAGCGCGAGTTCGGCGTCGGCGGCGTCGTGCTGCCGCCCGTACGGCAGGCGCACGGCGATGAACCGCGACGGATGCCCCGAGTCCACGAGCTCCTCGACCGCCAGCCGGCACAGACGCCCGGCGAGCGAGGAGTCCTGCCCGCCGGAGATCCCGAGCACGAGGCCCGACGCACCGGTCACGGACAGGTACTCCTTGAGGAAGTCGACGCGCGCGCGGATCTCACGGGCGGGATCGATGGCCGACGTGACGTTGAGTTCGGCGATGATGCTCGCCTGGAGGTCTCGCATGCCACGACGATACCGCCCGTGTGTTTCGGTCGGGCTACGTTCGCAGCGTCCGATGCGACCGCCGCGGTTGGGTAGCATCGTCCAGGCGCTCGGCATGCGCACGGTATGGAGCTGACGTGGAAATCTCGACCGGGACGATGGTCCTCATCCCCCTGATCGCCGTCGCGGCGCCCCTGCTGGTGCGCGCGGTCGGGTACTGGGTCTCGGTGCCGCTGGTGGTCTTCGAGATCGTCCTCGGCATCGTGCTCGGCCCCGACGTGCTCGGCTGGATCCAACCCGACGATTTCGTCGAGGTGCTCTCCGAGCTCGGCCTCGCGATGCTGTTCTTCCTCGCGGGCAGCGAGATCGACTTCCGCGCCATCCGCGGGCGCCCGATGAAGCGCGCCGCCGTCGGCTGGATCATCTCGCTCGCGGCCGGCATCGGCGTCGCGGTCCTGTTCGCGCCCGACATCCCCGCCGCGGCCTTCATCGGCATCGCGCTGACGTCGACCGCGCTCGGCACGGTCATGCCGATCCTGCGCGACTCGGGCGACCTCAAGACGCCGTTCGGCCTCGCCGTCATCGCGCTCGGCGCGATCGGCGAGTTCGGCCCGCTGCTCGCGATCTCGCTGTTCCTCACCGGCCGTACGCCCGGCGCGGCGGCCATCGTGCTGCTCGCGTTCGCGGTGATCGCCGGCATCGCGCTCTATCTGGCGGCGAAGGGGCACGGCAAGCGCCTCCACGTGGTCATCACCGCGACGATGCACACGAGCGGCCAGTTCGGCGTGCGACTGGTCATCCTGGTGCTCAGCGCCCTGGTCGCCCTCAGCATCGTGCTCGACCTCGACATGCTGCTCGGCGCATTCACGGCCGGCGTGCTGTTCCGGGTGATGCTCTCGGGCGCCCCGAAGCAGGACGTGCACGCCGTCGAGACGAAGATCGAGGGCCTCGGCTACGGCTTCGTCGTGCCGATCTTCTTCATCGTCACCGGCGTCACCTTCGACCTGAAGGCACTCGCCGACCCCGGCACGCTCCTGCTCGTGCCGCTGTTCGTGGTCCTGCTGCTGATCGTGCGCGGCGTGCCGTCGATGCTCGCCGCCCCGGTCGGCGCCGACGGGCGCACCCGAGCCGCGACGGCGCTCTTCGGCGCGACCGGCCTGCCGATCATCGTCGCCGTCACGGCCATCGGGGTCGAGACCGGCGACCTCGGCACGGGCACCGCGGCGGCGCTCGTCGGCGCCGGGATGATCACCGTGCTCGTGTTCCCGCTCGTCGGACTCGCGATCCGCAAGCACGGCACGGATGCCGCCCGGCACCCGCAGGACGACACCGTCGACGTGCCCATCGAGGGCTGACCCGCAAAGCCGGTAAGCTTGGCGAACCGGCCCCCGTAGCTCAGCGGATAGAGCAGCAGCCTTCTAATCTGTCGGTCGCAGGTTCGATTCCTGCCGGGGGCACCCGACGCACACCGCGTCATCCGTGTCGGAGCGCACCGGTAGACTCGCGGGCATGGCAACCGCGAGCGACCGACTGGTCTGGATCGACTGTGAGATGACCGGCCTCGACCTCGAAGTCGACGAACTCGTCGAGATCGCGGTCGTCATCACCGACTACGAGCTCAACCCCGTCGACGAGGGGCTCGACATCGTCATCCGGCCCGACGCGAGCGCGCTCGAGAACATGGGCGACTTCGTACGCGGTATGCACACGACGTCGGGCCTCATCGAAGAGATCCCCAACGGCGTGACCGTGGCCGATGCCGAGTACCAGGTGCTCGAGTACGTGCTGAAGCACGTGCCCGACGAGCAGAAGGCCCCGCTCGCGGGCAACTCGATCGGCACCGATCGCGCGTTCCTGGCGAAGTACATGCCCCGTCTCGACGGGCACCTGCACTACCGCAACGTCGATGTGTCCTCCATCAAGGAACTGGCTCGCCGGTGGTACCCGCGCGCCTACTTCCAGTCCCCGCCGAAGAACGGCGGGCATCGCGCCCTCGCCGACATCCTCGAGTCCATCCGCGAACTCCAGTACTACCGGCGGGCGGTGTTCGTCGCCGACCCCGGTCCGACGAGCGCCGAGCTTCAAGAGATCGCCGCCGCCGTCGTGAACGAGTTCGACGCGAAGGTGTAGTAAGCTCTTCGAGTTGCCTGATCACGCAGTGATGGGGCGCATGGTGGGTATAGCTCAGTTGGTAGAGCGCCTGGTTGTGGTCCAGGAGGTCGCGGGTTCAAGCCCCGTTACTCACCCCAAGTTCTTCACCTTCCGCGACGTTCGACGCTCAGCAAGGGACATTCGTGCAACTCGATGCCGAGGCCTTCGAAGCCCTCGTCGTCGATGAGCTCGACCAGTTGCCCGACGAGATGATCGACGGGCTCGAGAACATCGTGTTCGTCGTCGAGGACCGCCCCGAAGACGGCTCGCTCGATCTGCTCGGCCTCTACGACGGCTACGCGTTGACCGAACGCGACCGCTACGGAATGGGCGAGATGCCCGACCGCATCATCCTGTACCGCGAGCCGCTGCTGGCCCTCTGCGCCGACGAAGACGAGCTCCGCGACGAGATCCACGTCACCCTCGTGCACGAGATCGCCCACTTCTACGGCATCGACGACGACCGGCTGCACGAGTTGGGCTGGGCGTGAGGTCGGCGCGGTTACGCTGATTGCATGCGCTCCCCCGCCCGCGTGATCGGCATCATCGTCGGTTCTCTCGTGATCCTCGGCCTCGGCCTGTACGCCCCGGCGATGCTGCTCGGCCCGCTGCCCACCGTGACGGTCCGCACCGATCCCACGGTGGTCGCGCTGCCCGAGGCCGCGGCGCTCGCGCTGCCCGAAGCTGGTGCGAGCGCGCTCGCCCTCGCCGAGACCGACGGCACGAGCACCCTGCTCGCGACATCCGGCTCCGAAGAGACCGTGCCCATGGGCGGCGCCGCGAAGCTCGTGACCGTCCTCGTCACGCTCGACTCACTGCCCCTGCCCGACTCGGCCGACGGCGTCGGGCCCATGATCAAGATCGGCCCGGCCGACTACACGAACTACCTGAAGTACGTGGCCGAAGACACCCGAACGCTCCAGGTGTCCCCCGGAGACTCGTGGTCCGAGCGAGACGTGGTGCGCGCGATCCTGCTGACCTCGAGCAACAACCACGCCGACACCCTGGTGCGGTGGGCGTTCGGCGGCGTCCCCGCGTACACCGACGCGGCGAATGCATGGCTCGCCGAGCACGGCTTCACCGCGACGCATGTCGACGACGCCACGGGGCTGTCGGGCGACAACGTCAGCACGGCGGCCGAGGTGGCCGCACTGGCCTCGCTGGCACTCTCGGACCCGGCGATCGCCGCAATCCTCGAGCAGCCGGGCACCGCCCCGCTCGGAGCCCACACGACCCCCGACCTCGTCGACCGCGACTCCGACGACGGCGTGCGCGAGATCACCCGCGCATACACCGATCAGGCCGGGCTCTCGGAGGTGTTCGCGACCGCTCTGACGGGTGACGGCGACGCCGGGCCGCAGCACATGGTCGGCGTCATGCTCATGATGCCCGACTACGAGACCCTCGACCCGGCCATCGAGGCCGCGGTGGCTTCCGTCACCGAGGCCTCGGCCCCCGTGACGGTCATCGCCGAGGGCGCCGCCTACGCGGTTGCCGAGTCGGCGTGGGGCGAGTCGGCAGACGTCGTCGCGACCGTCAGCCGAGCGGATGCCCCGTGGGGTTCGCAGTTCGGAGACCCCGACGTCGTCGTCGACGAGTTCAGCACCTCCTCGAACTCCCGCGACGTGGGCCGGGTCACGGTCTCGACCGACGCCGACTCGGTGTCCTCGCCGCTCCGCCTCACGGAGGCGATCAGCGATCCCGGTCCCATCTGGCGCCTCACGCATCCGTTCGCGATCATCGGCGCGTTCCTCGACGAGCAGGCCGGCTGACCGAGGTCCTGCAGCCCACCGCACGTCGGTGCGCCGGCGTCTGAAGCGGCCGCTCAATCGAGGTGCGAGACGCGGAGGAGCACGTCGGCGAGCGGTCGCGGCCCGCATCGCCGCACGTAGGCACGCCACTGGAGATCCCAGATCTCCCAGTACGCGTCGTAGGCGCCGCCGTCGCGCTCGAGGGCGCGTCTGCGCCGGATCCCGTCGGCCGCTTCAACCCAGATGCGTGTGGCGGGCGTCGCCTCGTCGGCCACTGCGAACGCGCCGCATCCTTCGATGAGCAGGGCGCTCCCGGGCCGCACCGACTGGGGCGAGGCGGCGGCGCTCTCCGCCCAATCCCACCGGGGCGACCGGGCGGCGACGCCTCGCCGCCACGGCGCCACGAGCGAGTCGGCGAGCATGCGGGACGCGCGATCCAGACCGTGCCAGCCCGGATAGACGTCGTCGAGGCGCACGAGCGACGGCGGGGCGCCGGGCCACCTGGCGAGCAGCGCGTCGGCCAGTGTCGACTTGCCCGACCCGCTCGGACCGTCGATCAGGACGAGCGGACGATGCCGGCCGCGCACGGCCGCGCGCACCGCGGCGATCGCGGGCACGTGCGCACGGGGCGTCGCCGCGCCTGCTCCCGCACGCCCGGCCCCCGCCGCGTCAGGACCAGATGACATTCCAACTCCCGGTGAGCACGGCGACCGTGGCGGAGAACGCCGCGGTGAGGCATCCGACGCCGATCACGATCCATTCCGTGCCGCCGAAATGGGCAGGTCGTGCCCAGGTTCGCGCGCCTTCGGCACCGAACCCCCTGGCCTCCATCGCGGTCGCGAGGATGCCGCCCCGCCGGATCGAGAGCACGAGGAGCGAGAAGGCCTGCCCGAGGGTGCGGCGGATCATCCCGGTGTCGCCGATGCCGCGTGCCCGGCGGGCGAGGTTGAGCGTTCGCCAGTCATCGACCGCGGATCCCACGAGGCGCAGGGCGGCCAGCGCCCCGAGGACGAACCGAGCGGGCAGCTTCAGGGTCTGGGCGAGTCCGTCGGCGAGGTCGGTCGGATCGATCGTGAGGAACAGCACGACGGCGGGCAGGGCGATCGCGATGACCCGGACGGTCGTCGCGACGCCGATCTGCACCGAGCCCTCGGTGACGTGGATCACGCCGAAGTCCCACAGGACCTCGCCTGAAGGCGACCCGTAGAGCACCATGCTGATGCCCGTCAGCGGCGCGGCGATCCACACGGGCAGCGTCCGCGGCGACCAGAGCAGGCCGCCGAGCCCGATGAGCGAGAACACGAGCAGTTCGCAGACGATGGCCACGCTCGCCGAGACGACGTCGAGCGTCAGGATCAGCACGATGCTGAGCGGCACGGTCGCCGCGACCTTCGCCACGGGGTTCACCGCCGCGAGCGGCAGACCGGGCCGCACGCTCGCGATGCTCATGCCGCCCCCTCCCCGGCCGGGGTCGACGCGTGCGCCGGGAGCGCGTCTCCGAGGTCGAACCGTCGGTCGGCGACGGCCTCGACGAACGCCTCGTCATGCGTGACGGCGACGATGCCGACACCGTCGTCGCGAAGGCCCACGAGCAGTTTCGCGAGCTCACGCCAGGTCGTGGCATCCTGTCCGAAGGTCGGTTCGTCGAGCACGAGCAGACGCGGTCTGGTCGCGATGGCCGTCGCGACCGAGAGCCGGCGCTTCTCGCCGCCCGAGAGCGTGAACGGGTTCGCCCCGGCGAGATGCTCCAATCGCAGTGCGGTGAGCAACTCGTCGACCCGCTCGCGCCGCTCGCGTTCCGAGAGCTTGAGCGCGCGGGGGCCAACCTCGAGCTCGGCACGCACGGAGCCGGTCAGGAACTGGTGCTCGGGGTTCTGGAACACGGTGCCGATGCGGGCGAGCAGATCGCGCGATCGCCATTTCGAGGGTTGCGGGCGCAGGCCTGCGGCCAGGGCGTCGGATGCCTCGAGCGTGCCGCCGAGCGGCGGCAGCAGCCCGGCCATGGTCAACGCGAGCGTCGACTTGCCGACGCCGTTCGGCCCGGCGATCGCGAGGATCCGCCCGGCGTCGGCCGTGAGCTGGATGTGCTCGCGCACCGGGAGCGACGGAGTGCGCCCGATCGACAGGGCCGCACCGGTCAGAAGGGCGGATGCTCCGTGCGCCGGCGCCGGCGGCTGCCAGGGCAGCTCGTCGGGCAGCCAGACGCCGCCATCGAGCAGCTCGGTACGCCGTGAGGCGAGCACCTCGGCCGGCGCGCCGTCGGCGAGGACGCCCCCGCTGCCGGCGCGGTCGAGCACGACGACGCGATCGACGACGGGAAGCCAGACCGAGACGCGATGCTCGATGACGACGAGCGTCGCCCCGGTCTCGTCGGCGACGGCCGCGACCGCGTCGCGCACGTCGCGGACGCCCTCGGGGTCGAGGTTCGCGGTGGGCTCGTCGAGCAGGATGAGTCCGGGTCGCATCGCCAGGACGCCCGCGAGGGCGAGCCGTTGGCGCTGCCCTCCGGAGAGCTCGGCCGTCGAGTGCTCGAGCGGCAGATCGAGCCCGACCGCTGCCAGGGCCCGTCGCACGCGGGGCCAGATGTCGTCGCGCGGGACCGCCAGGTTCTCGAGTCCGAAGGCCACGTCGTCGCCCACCCTGGCCATGACGACCTGCGCATCGGGATCCTGCAGCACGAGGCCGGATCGACCGCGACCGGCCGAGGGGCGTCGGCCGTCGACGAGCAGTTCGCCGATCGATTCGCCGTCTTCGTCGCCGCCGAGCACACCGGCGATGCCGTGGAGCAGGGTCGACTTCCCGGCACCCGAGGCACCGAGCAGCAGCACTCGCTCACCCGCGCGGATGTCGAGGTCGAGCCCCTGCACGGCCGGCGCGCGGCGGCCGGCGTGCCGCCAACCCCACCCTCGCGCCGTGATCGCCGATGCCCCCGTGCGAACGATGGATTCGCCGCCGGCCACGTCAGACCACCCGGTGCTCGCGCCCGGATGCGAAGCGGTCGAGCGCTCCGGCCCGTGCCAGCCCTCGCACGGCCAGCCAGGAGAGCCCGCCCGCGATGAACGCCCCGCCGAGGACGGCGGACGCCGTGTAGACCGTCGCGAACAGGGGCGCGGCGCCGGCGTAGTAGAGGACGAGGTCGTTGATCGCCATCGCGAGGCCGGCGGCCGCACCGGCGAGCAGCGCGACGGGAAGACGCCAGTAGCGGTACAGGAAGATCGCGAAGATCAGTTCGGCGCCGAGTCCCTGCACGAGCCCGGCCTCGATCGTGAGGAGACCGCCCCACTGGCTGCCGATGAGCGCCGAGACGACGGCCGCGACGAGTTCGGTGTAGAGCGCCGCGCCCGGCTTGCGGATGATGAGCCCGCCGAGCACGCCGGCCACGAGCCACAGCGCGGCCGGAGCGGCCTGCAGGCCGGGGAGCAGGGCCTCGATGGGCGCCGAGATCGGCCCCCAGACGACCCCCCACGCCCAGAAGACCACGCCGACCGCGACGCCGACGACGCTGGCGACGACGATGTCGACGACCCGCCAGCGGAGGTTCGGACGCTCGGGGCGTGCCGGAGCGACGGATGCCGCGGGTGCGGCCTGAGACGATGATGATGCGTGCACTGTCGTGCCCTCTCTCTATGAAAGCGGCACGGGTAATGAGATGCGAATGCCTCCCTGCGCTGGCATGACCCAGATCAGGTTCGACGGTCGAAGGTTGAGAACCTTCCTCTCAGCCCGGCTCACCGGACTCCCGTGTTCGAGATCAGCGTACACGTCGTCGGGAAGGCCCGTTCACGGATGCGGGCGCGGTGGACGGGTGGACGAGCGGATGCCTCGGCCCGAGGCCGCCGCACGCGCGAGACTCGGCTCAGCGCTTCAGGGCGCGGATGACCGACTTCAGCGCGTGGCCGACGACGAAGATGAAGGGCGTGGCCACCAGGACGAGCCCGATGATGTTCGGCTCGAACCGCACGCGGCCCGCTTCGCCGACGTAGGCGCCGAGGGGCACCGACAACCCGCCGCCCCCGCCGCCGCTGCCCTGCATGTTGTCGACGGCGCCGCCGCTGCCGGCGCCGAAGCCGTAGTAGCCGAGCGCCACCGGCACGACCTTCACGCCGTCGATATCGATCGTCTCGCCGTATGCGGTCTTCACGCCGACGCCCGCGACGGTGTCTGCCAGGTCCAGTACGAGTTCAGCCATGCGGCAACGCTACCCGCGCTCGGCTCCGGCTACCAGCCCCAGGCCGCGGCGTTCGGATCGAACGGCTCGTCGGGACGCTCGGGCCCGCGCTGCTCGCGACGCTGCTCGCGACGTCGCTCGCGCTCCTGCTCGCGCTGCACGAGTGCCGCGGGGCGCACCGCGTCGCGTCCGAACCGGGCCGCGACCCGATCGATCGTGCGCTCGGCATCGCGCCACTCCTCGTCTGGATCCCAGAGCATCGCGCCGGTGCCCGATTCGCGGAGGTTCTCGGCGCGCACGCCGATGAGCCGTACCCGTGCCCCGTCGCCGATGAGGCCGTCGAGCGCCTCGGAGGCCTCATCGTAGATTCGGCGGGCGACATCGGTGGGTTCGGCGAGCGTTCTCGAACGGGTGAGCGTGCGGAAGTCGCCGTACCGGAGCTTGAGCGATACGGTTCGGGCGACGAGCCCTGCCTTGCGGAGGCGCACCGCGACGTTGCCCGAGAGCTGGAGCAGCTCGCGGCGGATCACCACCGGGTCGGTGAGGTCGTGGCCGAAGGTCTGCTCGTGGCCGATGCTGCGTTCGGTGCGGGTCGTGTGCACCTCGCGCGGATCGTCGCCCATCGCGAGCCGCGCGAGCCGAGCCGCGAGAGCGGGGCCCACCGCCCGCACGAGCGCGTCTTCGGGCATGGACGCCACATCGCCGACCGTGCGGAGCCCGATGCGCTGCAGGCTCTCTTCGGTGACCCTGCCGACGCCCCAGAGCGCCGAGACGGGCAGCGGATGCAGGAACGCGACCGTGTCGGCCGCCGGAACCACGAGCATGCCGTCGGGCTTCGCCCGGCCCGAGGCCACTTTCGCGACGTACTTCGTGGCGGCGACGCCGATGGAGCATGTGAGCCCCGTCTCGCGCTGCACGCGGTCGCGGATGGACCATGCGATCTCGGCCGGGGTGCCGTGCAGGCGCCGCGCCCCGGAGACGTCGAGGAAGGCCTCGTCGATCGAGAGCGGCTCGACCAGCGGGGTGATCTGCTCGAAGATGCGCATGACGCGCTTGGAGTACTCGGAGTACGCGGGGTAGTTGCCGCGCAGCACCACGGCGTTCGGGCACCGCTGGAGCGCGATGGACATCGGCATCGCCGAGTTGACGCCATAGCGGCGGGCCTCGTAGCTCGCGGCCGCGACGACGCCGCGGCCCGCGGTTCCGCCGACGAGCACCGGCTTGCCCCGAAGCTCGGGGCGCGAGAGCAACTCGACGGAGACGAAGAACGCGTCCATGTCGACGTGCAGGATCGGGGTCGCCGAGTCATCGACCGGCCCCGTGGTGACCTGCCTCGACGAGCCGTCCTGCTTGCTCACGGTGCGACCCTACGCCACGCCGCCGACATCGGCCGATGGACCACCTCGACCTCGACCGCCTCGCTCTGCGGCCGGAGGGGCCCCGTCGAGCGCACGCCGATCAGAAGCCGAAGTCGCCGCCGAAGTCGCCGCCCAAGTCGCCGAACCCGCCGAGGTCGCCCGCAGCGTCGGTCGCCGTGTCGCCCGCGGTGTCGCCGGCCTGCTCACCGCCGAAATCGGGACCGGGCAGGAAGGACTGCGCGATCATCGATCCGACCACGACGCCCGCGACCGTGCCGAGCATGGAACCGCCGAACGTCGTGCCCAACGACGGCGCTCCCGCACCCGAACGCCCGTTGGCGGCATCCGTGGCCGCGAACGTGCGCTCCATCGTGCCGGGAGCCCGGAGCTCGGCCCGCGTCGCCGCACGCGCGAGCGCCGACGGCTCGTCGGACACGAGCCGCTCCCCTGCCGGGGCCTGGTCGGACAGCGCCCGGAACACCTGTGCGCGCTGCGCGGGGGTGAGCTTCGCGAACGCCTCGGCGTGCACGGCCTCGATCGATTCGGGCGGGGCCGTGCGCAGGAGGTACCGGTAGCGCTCGACGGCACGCTCGTCTTCGGTCGGCACCCGCGCCGGCGGCCGCGGCGGAATCGGTCGCGCGCGACTCGCATCGGGTGCGCCGAACAGGCGGTCAAGGAAGCCCATGGTGTCCTCGTCAATCACTCGGGAGGACCAGCCTACGGATGCCGCACCCGGAACACGCTGGGAACGCCGCCGAGCCGACCGGCCGGCGGAGCGGATGTCCGGACCTGCGCGCATCCGACGCGATGCGAGCGGGTCCGGCCGTTCGGCCGGACCCGCTCGAGGCGCGCGACGCGCGCTACTCGGCGGTCGCCCGCTCGAGCACGAGCTCGCGCACGCGCGCGGCATCCGCCTTGCCCTGCATGGCCTTCATGACAGCGCCGATGACCGCGCCGGCCGCCTGCACCTTGCCGTCGCGGATCTTCGCGAGCACGTCGGGCTGCGAGGCGAGCGCGTCGTCGATGGCGGCGATGAGCGCACCGTCGTCGGACACCACCGCGAGGCCGCGCGCGTCGACGATCTGCTGCGGCGAGCCCTCGCCCGCGACGACGCCCTCGAGCACCTGGCGCGCGAGACGGTCGGTGAGCGTGCCCGACTCGACGAGCGCCGCGAGCTCGGCGACATGCGCCGGCGACACCATGCCGGCGGCGTCGCGGTCTGCGGCGTTCGCGAGACGCGCGATCTCGCCCGTCCACCACTTGCGCGCGGCCGCCGGCGTGGCGCCCGCGGCGACGGTCTCGGCGAGCTCGTTCAGCATGCCCGAGTTCGCGACGATCTGGAACTCGTCGTCGGAGAAGCCCCACTCGGACTTCAGCCGGCGACGGCGGGCGGCCGGCGCCTCGGGCAGCGCCGCACGCAGCTCCTCGATCAGTTCGGCCGAGGGCACCACGGGCAGCAGGTCGGGCTCCGGGAAGTACCGGTAGTCGTCGGCGTCGGACTTCGGGCGACCGGCGCTCGTGGCGCCCGTGTCCTCATGCCAGTGGCGCGTCTCCTGCGTGATCGTGCCGCCGTCGGCGAGGATCGCCGCCTGCCGCTGGATCTCGTAGCGCACCGCACGCTCGATCGAGCGGAACGAGTTCACGTTCTTCGTCTCGGTGCGGGTGCCGAGCTTCTCCTGCCCGCGCGGGCGCAGCGAGACGTTCGCGTCGCAGCGCAGGTTGCCGCGCTCCATGCGCGCCTCGGAGATGCCGAGGGAGAGCGCGATGTCACGGATCGTCGACACGTAGGCGCGCGCGAGCGCGGGGGCATCCGCCTCGGCCCCGAAGATCGGACGCGTGACGATCTCGACGAGCGGCACCCCCGCCCGGTTGTAGTCGACGAGCGAGTACTCGGCGCCCTGGATGCGCCCGGTCGAACCGCCGACGTGCGTGAGCTTTCCGGCGTCTTCCTCCATGTGGGCGCGCTCGATCGGCACCTGGAAGACGCGGCCGTTCTCGAGTTCGACCTCGACCTCGCCGTCGAACGCGATCGGCTCGTCGTACTGCGAGATCTGGTAGTTCTTCGCGAGGTCGGGGTAGAAGTAGTTCTTGCGGGCGAAGCGGCTCGAGGGCGCGATCGAGCAGCCGAGCGCGAGGCCCAGCGAGATCGAGGAGCGCACGGCCTCGCCGTTCACCACCGGCAGCGAACCCGGAAGCCCGAGGCAGACGGGCGTGACGAGCGTGTTCGGCTCTGCGATGTGGAAGGCCGAGTTGGCCGGGTTCGGCGCCGACGAGAACATCTTCGTCGTCGTGTTCAGCTCGACGTGCACCTCGAGCCCGATGACGGGTTCGAAGAGCTCGAGAGCCCGGTCGAAGTCCATGAGTGCCGCGCGGGCCATCAGAGTGCACCTTCCTCGGCCGCAGCCATCTCGTGCGAAGACAGATCGGGGGCGCGACTCAGCAACGGCGCACCCCACTCGGCCTCGAGCAGGCGCTCGAGCGCACCGCCGACGTTGTAGAGGCGCGCGTCCTGCCGCGCCGGGGCGAGGAACTGGATGCCGACGGGCAGGCCGTCTTCGGGCGCGAGGCCCGCGGGCAGCGAGATGCCAGGCACGCCGGCGAGGTTCGCCGGGATCGTCGCGACGTCGTTGAGGTACATCGCCAGGGGGTCGTCGAGCTTCTCGCCGAGCTTGAACGCCGTCGTCGGCGCCGTGGGCGTCGCGAGCACGTCGACCTTCGCGAACGCGGCATCGAAGTCGCGCTGCACGAGCGTGCGCACCTTCTGCGCGCTGCCGTAGTAGGCGTCGTAGTAGCCGGCCGAGAGCGCGTAGGTGCCGAGGATGATGCGGCGCTTGACCTCGGGGCCGAACCCGGCCTCGCGCGTGGCGGCCATGACCTGCTCGACCGTGCCGCCGCCCTCGGGCGTGACCCGCAGGCCGAAGCGCACGGAGTCGAACTTCGCGAGGTTCGAGGATGCCTCGGCCGGGAGGATCAGGTAATAGGCGGCGATCGCGTACTCGAAGTTCGGCGCGTCGATCTCGACGATCTCGGCGCCGTTGCGCTGGAGGAGCTCGAGCGACTCGTGGAACTTCGCCCGCACACCGGCCTGGACGCCGTCGGAGTCGAGCTGCTTGACGACGCCGATGCGCACGCCCGAGACATCCGCTCGCCGTACTGCCTCGGCCATCGACGGCCAGGCTTCGGGAATCGACGTGGAGTCGTGCGGGTCGTGCCCCGCGATGACGTCTTGGAGGAGCGCCGCGTCGAGCACGGTGCGGGTGACGGGGCCGATCTGGTCGAGCGAGGACGCGAGGGCGATGGAGCCGTACCGGCTCACCGCGCCGTAGGTCGGTTTCACGCCAACCGTGCCGGTGACGTGCGCGGGCTGGCGGATGGAGCCGCCCGTGTCGCTGCCGAGCGCCAACGGCGCCTCGAAGGCCGCGACGGCCGCCGCCGAGCCGCCCCCCGAGCCCCCGGGGATGCGCTCGAGATCCCACGGATTGTGGGTCGGGCCGTACGCCGAGTGCTCGGTCGAGGAGCCCATCGCGAACTCGTCCATGTTGGTCTTGCCGAGCGGGATCATGCCCGCCTCGCGCACGAGGCGCACCGGCGTGGCGTCGTACGGCGGGATCCAGCCCTCGAGGATGCGCGAACCCGCGGTCGAGGGCATGCCCTCGGTGACGAGCACGTCTTTGACGGCGACGGGCACGCCGGCGAGCGGGCCGAACGACTCGCCTGCGGCGCGGCGACGGTCGACGTCGGCCGCGGCGGCGAGGGCGCCCTCGGCGTCGACGTGGAGGAACGCGTGCACGGCGCCGTCGACGGCCGCGATGCGGTCGAGGTGCGCGCGGGTCGCCTCGACGGAGGAGACCTCACCCGCGGCGAGCTTCTCGCCGAGGGCGGCGGCGGTCAGTCGGATGATCTCGCTCACTGCTCTTCTCCCAGGATCGCGGAGACGACGAAACGCGAGCCGTCGGCCTCGGGGGCGCCCGCCACGGCCTGCTCGGCCGTCAGCACGTCGTCGTCGCCGACGACGTCGGCGCGGAACACGTTCTGCATCGGGATCGGGTGGCTGGTCGGCGCCACGTCGGGGGTCGCCACCTCGCCGACCTTCTCGACCGCCTGCATGATCTGGCCGAGCTCCGTCGTGAGGTGCGCGATCTCGTCTTCGGTGAGCGCGATGCGGGCGAGGTTCGCGAGATGCGCGACCTGCTCCGCAGTGATTTCGGACATGCTGCTCCGTCGTCTCGTGTTGGGGATGGTTCGATTCTATCGGCGGAGGGCCCCGCCCCGCGCCCGGCGCCCGGCGGCGGCTCAGGCGTCGAGCGCCGACGGGCCCTGCGTGACGAGGACGGCGAACTGCGCGGCGTCGAGCACTCTGATGCCGAGCTCTTCGGCCTTCGCGAGCTTCGAGCCCGCGCCGGGGCCGGCCGCGACGAAGTCCGTCTTCTTCGACACGCTCGACGCCGCCTTGCCGCCCGCGTTGATGATCGCCTCCTGGGCGCCGTCGCGCGTGAAGCCCTCGAGCGACCCCGTCGCGACGACCGTGAGCCCGGCCAGCACGCCCCCCGCCGCGGCCGCGGCGCCGGGCCCCGGATGCCCCGGGGTGCTCCACTGCACGCCGGCCGCGGTCCATCGCCGGATGATCTCGAGGTGCCAGTCGACGTCGAACCAGTCGATGAGCGAGTCGGCGATGATGCCGCCCACGCCGTCGACCTCGGCGAGCTCGTCGCGCGTGGCCTCGCGGATCTTCTCGAGCGAGCCGAACCAGTCCGCGAGCGCACGTGCGGCGACGGGACCGACGTGACGGATGTTCAGGGCGACGATGAGCCGCCACAGCGGCTTGGTCTTCGCCTTCTCGAGCTCGGCGAGCAGCTTCGTCGCCGCCTCGGACGGCCCGACCTCCCGGAAGTCCTTGCGGACGCCGGCGGCACGACGCTCGGCGGCGGTCATCGTCTCGGTGCCCGGCGGGTACGTGATGCGCACCTTCTGGAACGGCGCGCGCCGCACCGGCGCACCGGTGGCCTCGTCGACCCGCGGCTCGCCGGTCTCGGCGTCGCGCACGACGACCTCGATGGGGACCAGCTCGTCGATCGTGAGGTCGAAGAGACGCGCCTCGGTCGCGAGCGGCGGATCTGCCGGGAGCGACGGCTGCGTGAGCGCCGCCGCGGTGACCTCGCCGAGCGCCTCGATGTCGAGGCCGCCGCGCGAGCCGATGTGCTCGACGCGCCCGCGGACCTGCGCCGGGCAGGATTCGGCGTTCGGACAGCGCAGGTCGATGTCGCCCTCTTTCATGGCACGCAACGCGGTGCCGCACTCGGGGCAGCGTTCGGGCATGCGCCACTCGACCTCGGTGCCGTCGCGCAACTGCTCGACGGCGCCCAGGATCTCTGGGATCACGTCGCCCGCCTTACGCAGGACGACGGTGTCGCCGATGAGGATGCCCTTCGCGCGCACGACCTGCTGGTTGTGCAGCGTCGCCTGGCGCACGGTGCTGCCGGCGACCTTGATCGGCGCCATGACCGCGTACGGCGTCGCCCGACCGGTGCGGCCGACGCCGACGACGATGTCGAGCAGCTTCGTGTGCACCTCTTCGGGCGGGTACTTGTAGGCGATCGCCCAGCGCGGGGCGCGACTCGTGGCACCGAGCTCGTCGTGCAGCTCGAGCTCGTCGATCTTCACCACGATGCCGTCGATCTCGTGCTCGACGTCGTGCCGGTGCTCGCCCCGATCGACGATGTACTCGGCGACCTCGTCGACGCTCCCGAAGACGCGCGAATGCGGTGACACCGGCAGCCCCCATGCGGCGAGCAGTCCGTAGATCTCGGACTGCGACGCGACCTCGGGGTTCTGCCACGCGCCGATGCCGTGCAGGTAGAGCGACAGCCTCCCGAGTCGTTCGCGCATGAGGGCCAGGTCGGCCTCGCTCTTGTTCTCGCGCCGCTGCCTGAGGCTGCCGGCCGCGGTGTTGCGCGCGTTCGCGAACTCTGCGTACCGAGCCGGGATCGCGTCGGCCGGACGCCCTCGGGCGACCCAGTCGGACTCGAAGGCGGCCTGCAGTTCGTGCTGGCGCCGGTTCAGCGCCTCGAAGTCGGTCGTGCGCAGGAACACCTCGCCGCGCACCTCGAAGAAGTCGGGGAACCCCGAGCCCTCGAGCCGACGCGGGATGACGGGGATGAGGTCGACGTTCTCGGTGATGTCCTCGCCGACGCGCCCGTCGCCGCGCGTGGTCGCCGTCTCGAGGACGCCGTGGCGATAGGCGAGGCTGATGGCCAGACCGTCGATCTTGAGCTCGCTGAGCCATCGCACCCGACGCCCGGCCGAGCCCTCGGCCTTGGCGGCCCACTCGCGGAACTCCTCGATCGAGAACACGTTGTCGAGGCTCAGCATGCGCTCGGCGTGCTCGTGCTCGGGGAAGCCGGCGGTGACGACGGCCGCGCCCACCTGCTGGGTCGGGCTGTCTTGGCCCGACAGCTCGGGGAACGCCCGTTCGAGGGCCTCGAGGCGGTGGAAGTCGGCATCGTACTCGGCGTCGGAGAACGGCGAGTCGCCGTCGCCGTAGTACGCGAGCCGCGCAGCCTCGATGCGCGCCGTGAGGGCGTCGGCCTCGGCGCGGGCCGACGCGAAGTCGGCCGGGATGTCGATGTCGGCGGGGGTCTCGGCGGGGGTCTCGCTCACAGGGACATCCTAGGAGCGACCGCCGACGCCGACCACGGGGCGACGCTCGTCAGGTCGCGTCCCAGAGCGCCCGGTAGTAGGCGATGCGCGGCTCGTCGGGGGCGATGCCGTAGGCGTCGAAGAACGCCGCCTCGTGACCGCCGCCGAAGTTCCACTCGAGGCTCCAGCTGCCCACCGCCAGGTCGGCCCACCGGTCGGCCACGCCGAGCCTCGCGAGGTCGACGATGCCCGCGAACCCGCCCGAGTCGTCGAGGAGCGTGTTCGGCGCGCACGGGTCCCCGTGGCACACGACGAGGCGATCGACGGGCGGCGGCTCCCGCAGCTCGGCGGGGACGGCGACGCCCGCGCGCTCCGCAGCCGCGATGCGCGCGGGAACCGACCACTCGAACGGGCACTCCGCGGGCGCCACCTCGTCGTGCAGGCGTCGAAGCCCCTCGCCCATGGCCCGCGCCGCGGCATCCGGCCGTGCACGCCATCGGGGCGAGACGGCGGACTCCGCGTCGATCGCGGCGGTGACGAGCCATTCGCCCGAGGCATCCGCCCCGGATCCGATCGCACGCGGCGCCGGGAACCGCCCGCGCAGCCAGTCGAGCCGTGCCGCCTCGGCGGCGAGCGACTCCCCCGAGCCGACCGGGTCCCACTTCACGAACGCCGGCCCGCCGTCGGCATCGGCGCGATCGATGCGGAACGTGAGACCGCCCGCGGAGTTGGCCCAGACCGGCGTCACGGGCGCGCCCGCGGCGACCGCGGCGACGGACCCGGGCACCGCCGTTCCGGGGGCCGGCGCGCCCGCGAGCTCCCGCGTCACGGCCGACCGGAGGTCGCGAGTGCCACGACGACGGAGGTCGCGGACGCGCTCGGCAGCAGGCGGTTCACGACGCGTCGGCGAAACCGGCCCGGTCGACCCGCCGGTGGTAGCGCGTGCCGCTCATTCCCCCGAGCACCGCCCCGGCCAGGCTCGCGATCAGCACGACGGCCGAGGCGATCAGCCCGGCGACCGTGAACTCCTCGGCGGTCATGGTGATGCGGGGGAAGACGTTCGCATCCGCGACCTCGTCGATCTGGCTGCCGATGATCACGCTCACGAGCGACACGACGATCGCGATGACGAGGGCCCACACCCAGACGGCGAGTCCCTGCACCGCGCCGTTGAAGCGTGCCATGCGCGCGGCGACGTACCCGCCGCACCAGTACGAGACGAGGAGGATCGCTGCCAGGATCGCGACCGCGAACCAGCCGAGGCTCTCGGACGCGACGCCCGTGATCACGACCGCCCGGTCGGGCGTGTCGAAGCCGAGCACGGCGCCGAGGCCCGCGACCGCGCCCGTGAGGATCGCCGCCGTGCCCGTCGCGGTCAGCCAGCCGAACAGCGCGGACCCGAGCTTGACGCCGCCGAAGGCCTCGCGCTGCCTGGCGACCACGATGCGGCGGGCGGCGGCGCCGCGGAGGGCCGCCTCGTCGTCGTCGATCGGCACGGCGTCGACGGATGCCGCATCCGCGTCGATGGTGTCGGGGCGGCCGGCGGACGGCCCCGCGCCGGGGGCGGCCGGAGCGACCGCCGGCGCGGCGCCCGGCCCTCCGGTCGGCTCGGCGGTCGGCTCGGCGGTCGGTTCGATGGTCGGAGAGACAGCGGTCTCTCGGGCGTCGGCCGCGCCGACGTGGCGGTCGTCGATGACGGCGGTGGTCGCCGAACGATCGACGTCTCGGTCTTCGGGAACTCGGGGGGTGCTCACGTGGTCCTCCTCGGGTGGGGCGCCGGCGAACGGCGGCGCACGCGCAAATCTATTGGAGCGCAAGCCCCCGGCACTGGGCCTTGACAGGATCGTCGGCCGGCCGGTATTTCACGCGCGGGCACGGCATTCAGCGGGCACGGCACGCGCGGGCACGGCATTCAGCGGGCACGGCACGCGCGGGCACGGCACGCGCGTGCACGGCATTCGGCGGGCACGGACGGTCTCGCGGCCGGGTCCGCCGACGGCATCGTGCCGGTCTGGCGGCGAGCGTCAGGCGCCGACCGGAACCGCGCTGACCGTGCGGTCGATCGTGAACTGCCCGAGCACGCGCGTGCCGACGTAGATCACCGCGGTCTGACCGGGGGCCACACCGTCGAGCGGGGACTCGGGGGTCACGACGAGCTCGGTCGCGCCCGCGGCATCCGTCGTCGTCTGCGCGACCGCGGGCACGGGGTCGGCGTGGGCGCGGATCTGCACCTCGCAGGCGAACGCGGTCGACGGGTCTTCGGGCGCGAGCCCGGCCCAGGAGAACCTCGAACCGGCGATGACGCCGATCGCGAGCGCCTCTTTGGGCCCGACGACCACGGTGTTCTCCTTCAGGCGCACCTCGAGCACGAAGCGGGGCTTGCCGTCGGCGGCGGGAGTGCCGAGCCGCATGCCGCGGCGCTGGCCGACGGTGAACGCGTGCGCGCCCTCGTGGGTGCCGACGACCGCGCCGGACCGGTCGACGATCTCGCCCGTCTCGGTGCCGACGCGCTCGGCGAGCCAGCCCTTGGTGTCGCCGTCGGGGATGAAGCAGATGTCGTACGAGTCGGGCTTCTGCGCGACGCTCAGCCCGCGACGGGCGGCCTCTTCGCGCACGAGCGCCTTCGAGGGCGTGTCGCCGAGCGGGAAGTAGGCATGCGCGAGCTGCTCGGCCGTGAGCACGCCCAGCACGTAGGACTGGTCTTTCGCCTCGGCGCTCGCCCGGTGCAACTCGAGCGCGCCCGAATCGCCCGTGACGACCTTCGCGTAGTGACCGGTGGCGACCGCGTCGAACCCGAGCGCGAGGGCCTTCTCGAGCAGGGCCGCGAACTTGATGCGCTCGTTGCAGCGCATGCACGGGTTGGGCGTGCGGCCGGCGGAGTACTCGGCGATGAAGTCGTCGACCACGTCGGCCTTGAAGCGCTCGGAGAAGTCCCACACGTAGTACGGGATGCCGAGCAGGTTGGCGGCGCGCTGCGCGTCCATCGAGTCCTCGATGGTGCAGCAGCCGCGGCTGCCCGTGCGCAGCGTGCCCGGCATGCGGCTGAGCGCGAGATGCACGCCCACGACCTCGTGGCCGGCCTCGACGGCGCGCGCAGCGGCCACGGCGCTGTCGACGCCGCCGCTCATCGCTGCGAGAACCTTCACCCCTCCAGTGTAGGCAGGGGCGGCTGAGCGGATGCCGCGTGGCGGCCGCTCAGCGGTCGAACGAGGTGGCGCGGGCCGCGAGCCCGGCCTTGGCTGCCTGGGCGTGCGCGGCCGGCAGCGCCGCGAGGAAGGCGTCGACGTCGGCGTCGGTGGAGTCGTGGCCCAGCGTGATGCGCAGCGCCCCGCGCGCGTCGGCCTCGCTGCGCCCCATGGCCATGAGCACGTGCGACGGCTCGGGCACGCCCGCCTGACAGGCCGAACCGGTCGACACGGCGACGCCGGCGGCGTCGAGCAGGAACAGCAGCGAGTCGCCCTCGCAGCCGTCGAACGAGAAGTGCGCGTTGCCGGGCAGCCGCCCGGCCGGGTCGGGGTCGCCCGACAGGCGCACGCCGTCGACCGCGGCGAGCGCGCCGGCGATGAGCCGGTCTCGCAGCGCGGCCGTGCGCACGGCGTCGGCGGCGAGATCGGCGTGCACGGCGCCGGCGGCCGCGGCGAACCCGGCGGCCGCGGCGACGTCCTGCGTGCCGGAGCGGACCTTGCGCTGCTGGCCGCCGCCGTGGATGAGCGGCTCGAGCGATGCCGACCGGTCGAGCACGAGCGCGCCGATGCCCGCCGGCCCGCCGATCTTGTGGGCCGACACGCTGAGTGCGACGAGCCCGGCCCCGCGCGGCGCGGCCGTGTCGCGGCGCAGCGCGCGCACGTCGATCGGCAGCTGCCCGTAGGCCGAGACGGCGTCGAGGTGCAGCGGCACGCCGGCCGCCGCGGTGAGCCGGGCGACCTCCTCGACGGGTTGGATCGTTCCGACCTCGTTGTTGGCCCAGAGCATCGTCACGAGCGCGACGGATGCCGCGTGCTCGGCGAGCAGCGCCTCGAGCACGTCGAGCCGCACACGCCCGACCTCGTCGAGGGGCACCTCGTCGATCACGGCGCCCTCGTGCTCGGCAAGCCAGTCGACGGTGTCGACGGTGGCGTGGTGCTCGCCGGCGGGGACGATGATGCGGCGGCGCGCGGCATCCGCCTGCCTGCTCCACCACAGGCCCTTGATCGCGAGGTTGACCGCCTCGGTGCCGTTGCCCGTGAAGACGACCTCGATGCCGTCGACGCCGAGCGTCGCGGCGATGCGCTCGCGAGACTCCTCGAGCACGCGTTTGGCGTGCTGGCCAGCGCTGTGGATGGACGCGGGGTTGCCGACGACCCGCATCGCCCCGACCATCGCCTCGACGGCTTCGGGGCGCATGGGCGTGGTCGCCGCGTGATCGAGGTAGACCGCCATGCGCATTCCTCCCGTCCGCCGAGAACTACTCTAGATCGCATGTCTTCGAGCGATCCCCTCCACGATCTCGGCGTCCGACCGGGCCCCGACGGGGGCACGGCGCGCGTCTGGTCCGAGCACGCGACCTCGATCGAGCTGGAGGTGTTCGACGGCGCCGACGCGGGCTGGGCGAGCGATCGGGTCCCGCTCGAACGCGACGAGCACGGCGTCTGGCAGGCGAGATCTGCCGCCCTCGTGCCTGGAGCGCGGTACGGCCTGCGGGTCGACGGCCCGACCGGACTGGAGCACGCGTTCAACCCGGCGCAGACCCTGCTCGACCCGTACGCGCGCGGTCTCGCCTCCGTCGGCGACGGCTCGGTGCGCGGCGTCGCGCTCGGGCCGCTAGCCGGCGACCCGGGCGGCGAGGCGGACGCCGACCCCTTCGACTGGGCCGGCGCGACGAAGCCGCGGGTGCCGCTCGACCACACCGTCGTCTACGAGGCGCACGTGCGCGGGTTCTCGAAGCTGAACCCCGCGGTTCCCGAAGCCCAGCGCGGCACCTATGCCGGCCTCGGCCACGACGCGTCCATCGAGTACCTCACCGGTCTCGGGGTCACGACGGTCGAACTGCTGCCGGTGCACGCGTTCGTGTCCGAGCATCGCCTGAAGCGCCAGGGCCGGGTCAACTACTGGGGCTACAACACGCTCGCCTTCTTCGCCCCGCATGCCCCGTACGCGACGGCGGCGGCGCGGGCGGCCGGAGCCGGCGCCGTGCGCCGCGAGTTCGCCGACATGGTGCGGCGCCTGCACGACGCCGGCCTCGAGGTCGTGCTCGACGTGGTCTACAACCACACGGCCGAAGAGGGTCGGCAGGGTCCGACCCACTCGTTCCGCGGCATCGACAACGCGGCGTACTACCGGCACGACGCGCACGGCCGGTACGTCGACACCACGGGCTGCGGCAACACGCTCGACTTCGGTCGCGAGCAGCCCCGACGCCTCGTGCTCGACTCGATGCGGTACTTCGCCGAGGAGCTCGGCGTCGACGGGTTCCGTCTCGACCTCGCCGCGACGCTCGGGCGCGACGACCACGGCGCCTACACCCCCGAGCACCCGCTGCTGCAGGCGATGCTCGCCGATCCCGTGCTCGGGGCGTCCAAGCTCATCGCGGAGCCGTGGGACGTGGGGCCCGACGGCTGGCAGACCGGCAACTTCCCGCAGGGCTTCCTCGAGTGGAACGACCGGTACCGCGACCGCATGCGCGACTTCTGGCTCGGCGACCTGCGCCGTGAACGCGAGACGGGCGACGCCGGCAGCGGCATCGGCCGCTTCGCCACCCGCCTCGCGGGCTCCTCGAACACGTTCACTCGCGAACGCGGCCCGCTCGCGAGCCTGAACTTCATCACCGCGCACGACGGGTTCACGCTCGCCGACCTCACCGCCTACGACGTCAAGCACAACCTCGGCAACGGCGAGGAGAACCGCGACGGAACCGACAACAACAACTCGTACAACCACGGCGTCGAGGGCGACGCCGACGACGAGGGGGTGCGCACGGCGCGTCGGCGCAGCATCCGGAACCTCCTCGGCACGCTGCTGCTGTCGGCGGGCGTGCCGATGCTCACCGCGGGCGACGAGTACGGCCGCACGCAGCGCGGCAACAACAACGCGTACTGCCACGACTCCGAGCTGACGTGGCTCTCCTGGAGCGGCGAGGACCGCGACGCCGGGCTCGAGGCGACGACCAGGCGGCTCGTGCACCTGCGCCGCGACAACCCGGCCCTCCGGCCGGTGCGCTTCGGCGTCCAGGGCGAGACCACGCCGAGCGCGACGCAGATGGACTGGTACAACGGCGACGGCGAGACGATGACGATCGACGACTGGAACGATCCGTCGGAGCGCACGCTGCAGTACCTCGCGGCGTCCACGCCCGAGGTCGAGGAGTTCAACCGGATCCTGCTCGTCGTGCACGCCCACGAGGAGCCGACCGAGGTCGTGCTGCCCGCGCACGACGGCGTCACCGGCTACATGCTGCTCTGGGACTCCTCCGACGAGCATCCGGTCATCGGCTCGAGCGAGCACCTCCCCGGCGAGCGCGTCTCGGTGCCGCCGCAGTCGATGCTGCTGTACCGCGCCCTCGGCGACGCGTCCGACGCCGTCGGCGACGACGCACCGCACGCGATCAGCGGCCGAGTGTGATGGCGAGGCGATCGGATGCCTCGGCCGGCACGCCCGCGACGTCGGCCCTGACGCGCGCGGGCATCGAGTTCCGGGCCCACGCGTACGAGCACGATCCGCGAGCCGCGGCCTACGGGCTCGAGGCCGCCGAGAAGCTCGGCATCGACGCGGCGCTGGTCTTCAAGACCCTGCTCGCGGCGGTCGACGGCTCGCTCGCCGTGGCGATCGTGCCGGTCGCGATGCAGCTCGATCTGAAGGCGTTCGCGACCGCCGTCGGCGGCAAGCGCGCCGAGATGGCCGATCCGTCCCTCGCCGAGCGGAAGACCGGTTACGTGCTCGGCGGCATCAGCCCCATCGGGCAGAAGACGCCCCTGCCGACCGTGCTCGACGAGTCCGCGATCCTCTGCGAGACGGTGTTCGTCTCGGGCGGGCGTCGGGGCCTCGACCTCGAGCTCGCCCCCGACGACCTGCTCGCGGTCACCTCCGGCCGCTACGCGCCCATCGCCCGCGGTCGCTGACGCCGTCAGCCCGCCACGGCGTCAGGCCGCCACGGCCTCAGCCCGCCACGGCCACGAGCCCGAGCTCGGCGGCGGACACGAGCAGCGGATGCCTCGGCACGACGCGCACCGTGTACCCGAACGCGCCGGCCCGGTCGAGCACGATCGAGCCGGTGAACAGCCGCGGACCTGCCGGATCGCCGGCATCGTCGGTGCCCGAGACCGACGGGACCAGCGGGGTGCGCTGCGCCTGCTCGATCCGCTCGTCGGAACGGCTCCGCCCGTGTACGGCCTCGACCACGACGTCGTCGGGCGTCAGCCCGCCGAGGTCGACGTGGGCGCGCAGCCGCAGCTCGTCGCCCACATGGGGCGATTCCACTCCCCCGGACTCGACGTGCACGACCTGCACCCGCGGCCAGGCCTCGCGCACCCGATCGCGATACGCGGCGAGCGCGCGCGCACCGCGATCGTTGTCGGCGGCGACCCGATCGGCCTGCTCGGCCGCGGGGCGATAGAGCTCCTCGACGTACTGCCGCACCATGCGGTCGGCGCCGAGCTCGGGCGCCAGTTCGCCGAGGGTCGCACGCACCCTCCGCACCCACTCCGTCGGGACCCCGTCGCCGTCGCGTTCGTAGTAGCGGGTCGCGACCCGATGCTCGAGCAGGTCGTAGAGCGACGCGGCCTCGAGCGCATCGCGTTCGGCGGCGTCGCCGGCGGCATCCGCCGACGGGATGACCCAGCCGAAGTCGTCGCCGGCGTACTCGGCCCACCAGCCGTCGAGGATCGAGAGGTTCAGCGCGCCGTTCATGGCGGCCTTCATGCCCGACGTGCCGCAGGCCTCGAGGGGGCGGAGCGGGTTGTTCAGCCAGACGTCGCATCCGGGATACAGGAGTTCGGCCATGCCCATGTCGTAGTCGGGCAGGAACACGATGCGTTCGCGCAGCTCCGGCTGCGAGGCGAACTGCACGAGCTTCTGGATGAGGCGCTTGCCCTCGTCATCGGCGGGATGCGACTTGCCGGCGATCACGAACTGCACCGGGCGGTCGGGGTCGGTGAGGATCGCCTTCAGCCGCTCGGGGTCCTGCAGCATGAGCGTGAGGCGCTTGTAGGTGGGGACCCGGCGTGCGAAGCCGACGGTGAGCGTGTCGGGGTCGAGGACGCCGCCCACCCACTTGGGAGGCTGCGCGCCGGCGTGCTGGTCGCGCCACGCCTCGGCGAGGCGGCGCCTGGCGTCCTCCACGAGCTGCAGTCGCATACTGCGCTTCACGTTCCAGAACTCGGCGTCGGAGACCGCGTCGCTGCGCCAGTCGGCGTGCTCGGTGTCGCCCGTGCCGAGGTGCGACTCGGCGAGCGCGAGCAGCGCCGGGTCGGTCCAGGTCGGAGCGTGGACGCCGTTCGTGATGGAGGCGATCGGCACCTCGTCGCGGTCGAAGCCCGGCCAGAGGTCGCCGAACATGCGGCGGCTGACCTCGCCGTGCAGCTTGGAGACGCCGTTCGCGCGCTGCGCGAGCCGCAGGCCCATGACCGCCATGTTGAACGCGCTCGTCGCGGGGTCGGCGCCGGGCTCGACGCCGAGCGCGAGCGCGTCGGCGAGGTCGACGCCAGGGAGCAGCGACGACGTCAGGTATCGCTCGACGAGGCCCCGGTCGAACCGGTCGATGCCCGCCGGCACCGGGGTGTGGGTGGTGAACACCGTGCCGGCGCGCACCAGCTGCAACGCCTCGGCGAACGAGAGGCCCTCGCCGATGTGCGTGGAGATGCGCTCGAGGCCGAGGAACCCGGCGTGACCCTCGTTCATGTGGTAGACGTCGGGCTGCGGCCGGCCCGTCAGTTCGGCGAAGAGCTTGACCGCACGCGCACCCCCGACGCCGAGCAGGAGCTCCTGGAGCAGACGGTGCTCGCCGCCGCCGCCGTAGAGCCGATCGGTCACCGAACGCAGCGCGTCGGTGTTCGCCGGGATGTCGGTGTCGAGCATGAGCAGCGGGATGCGTCCGACCGCGGCGGTCCACACGCGGGCGTGCAGCTCGCCCTCGTCGGGGAGGGCGAGCGTGACCTGCACGGGCGTGCCGTCGGGGTGGCGGAGCATCGAGAGCGGCAGGCCGTCGGGGTCGAGGACCGGGTACCGCTCCTGCTGCCATCCGTCGTCGGTGATCGACTGCGAGAAGTAGCCGGCCTTGTAGAAGAGCCCGACGCCGACGAGCGGCACACCCAGGTCGGAGGCCGCCTTCAGATGGTCGCCGGCGAGGATGCCGAGCCCGCCCGAGTACTGCGGCAGCGCCGCCGTGATGCCGAACTCGGGCGAGAAGTAGGCCACCGTCCGGGGCACCTCGGCTCCGAGCGACTGGAACCAGCGCGGCTCGTCGAGGTACTCGCGCAGACCGGCGCGCTCCTGGTCCGCCCAGCGCACGAAGCCCTCGTCGGACGCGAGCTCGGCCAGGCGTTCGGGCGCGACCTCGCCGAGCAGCGCCACGGGGTCGCGTCGTGACGCGCGCCACAGGTCGGGGTCGATGGCCTCGAACAGACGGCGCGTGGGCTCATGCCACGACCACCGCAGGTTCGCGGCGAGCTCCTCGAGGGCGGCGAGCGGCGTCGGGACGACCGCGCGGACGGTGAACTTGCGAATCGGCTTCACCCCATCCAACCTAGGGCCCGCGCATGTCGAATGTGTGAACGGCGGGCGCACCCGAACGGGCATTCCGCGCTACGGTCGAGTGCGTGAGCACCCGTACCGTTCGCGCCGGACGCATTCCCGTGACCAAGCTCTCCCCCGCCCTGCCCGACGGGCGGTGGCGGCCCAAGGCCTTCGAGGGCGAGGTCGTGCCGTTCCGGGCCGACGTCTTCCGCGAGGGCCACGACCAGGTGGGGGCGATGCTCGTGCTCACCGCACCGTCAGGGGCCGTCCGCCGCGAGCGGATGGCCATGACGTCCCCCGGTGCCGACCGGTGGGAGGCGAAGGTCCTCCTCGACGAGATCGGCGAGTGGCGCTGGCACGTCGTCGGATTCGACGACGAGATCGCGACGTGGCGCCACGACGCCGCACTGAAGATCGACGCCGGGGTCGACGTCGAGCTCATGCTCGAGATCGGCGCGCGACTGCTCGATCGCGCCGCAGCCGAGCGATCCCGGCCGTCGGCCGTGCGCAAGCGGCTCACGGCCGTCGCGTCGAAGCTGCGCGACCCCGCGGCATCCGTCGTCGACCGTCGCGCGCTCATCGACGACGCCGCGCTCGCCGAGTTCGACACGACGCCGCTCACGAGCCTGGCCAGCGAGTCCGACGAGCACGTCATCCGCGTCGAGCGCCGCCGCGCGGGCGTCGGCTCCTGGTACGAGTTCTTCCCCCGCTCCGAGGGCGCCAGACGGCTGAAGAACGGCGCCTGGAAGTCCGGCACGTTCCGCACCGCGATGAAGCGGCTCGACGGCGTCGCCGCCATGGGCTTCGACGTGCTCTACCTCCCGCCGATCCACCCCATCGGCGTGACGAACCGAAAGGGCCCGAACAACACGCTCGACCCCGCACCGGGCGATCCCGGCTCGCCGTGGGCGATCGGCGGGCCCCTCGCCGACGGCACCGCGGGCGGGCACGACGCCGTGCACCCCGACCTCGGCACGCTCGCCGATTTCCGCGCCTTCGTGCGGCGCGCGAACGAGCTCGGCATCGAGGTCGCCCTCGACCTCGCGCTCCAGGCCTCGCCCGACCACCCCTGGGTCGCCGAGCACCCCGAGTGGTTCACGACGCTGCCCGACGGCAGCATCCGCTATGCCGAGAACCCGCCCAAGAAGTACCAGGACATCTATCCGATCAACTTCGACCTCGACCCCGACGGCCTCCTCGCCGAGGTCGAGCGCATCGTGCGCCACTGGATGAAGCAGGGCGTGCGCATCTTCCGCGTCGACAACCCGCACACCAAGCCGCTCGCGTTCTGGGAGCGGCTCATCGGCGAGATCAACGCGACCGATCCCGACGTCGTGTTCCTCGCCGAGGCGTTCACCCGGCCCGCCATGATGCAGGCCCTCGCGATGGTCGGATTCCAGCAGTCGTACTCGTACTTCACGTGGCGCAACTCCAAGTCCGAGCTCGAGGAGTTCCTCACGACCGTGTCGCAGCAGACGGCCGATTTCATGCGGCCCAACCTGTTCGTGAACACCCCCGACATCCTCACCGAGTACCTCCAGTTCGGCGGACCGGCGGCGTTCACCGTGCGCGCGACGATCGCGGCCACCGCCGCGCCGAGCTGGGGGGTGTACTCCGGGTTCGAGCTCTTCGAGTCGGTCGCGCGGCCGGGCGCCGAGGAGGCCATCGACAACGAGAAGTACGAGTACAAGCCGCGCGACTTCGCCGGCGCCGAGGCCGAAGGGCGTTCGCTCGCGCTGTATCTCGGCATCCTGAACGGCATCCGCTCCGCGCATCCCGCGCTCGGGCAACTGCGCAACATCCGGTTCCACGCGAGCGACGACGACGCCGTGCTGGTGTACTCGAAGCACCTCGAGGGCCGGTTCACCCCCGACGGCCTCGATGACACCGTCATCGTCGTCGCGAACGTCGACCCCCATTCCGTCAGGGAGACCACCGTGCACCTCGACCTCTCCGCGATCGGCCTCGACCCCGGCAGCCGCTTCTCCGTCGAAGACCTCGTCACCGGGCATCGATGGCAGTGGGGCGATTCGAACTACGTCAGGCTCGACGCGTTCACCCGCCCGGCGCATGTGCTCCACGTCACCAGGGGTTCCGATGACTGAGCCGATGCCGCGCACCGGCCCCGCGGTCGCCGACGACGTGCTCCTGGCCGTCGCCGAAGGCCGTCACGCGGATCCGCACTCCGTGCTCGGCCAGCACCCCGTGCAGATTCCGCAGGCGGATGCCGCGGCTGCCGCGGATGCCTCGGCACCGGCGCCGCCCGCCGCCGCGACCGTCATCCGCACCCGGCGTCCGCTCGCCGACGCCGTCGAGGCGCGGTTCGCCGACGGCTCGACCCTGCCGCTGGAGCACCTCGGCCACGGCATCTGGGCCGCGACGGCGACGGCCGGACTGCGCGATTACCGCATCGAGGCCCGCTACGGCGACGACGCCTGGACGAGCGAGGACCCCTATCGCTTCGCGCCGAGCATCGGCGAACTCGACCTGCACCTCATCGGCGAGGGCCGGCACGAGGAGCTCTGGCGCGTCCTCGGCGCGCACCATCGCGACCACTGGGGCGTCGACGCCCCCGTCGACGGGACCGCGTTCGCCGTGTGGGCCCCCCGCGCGCGCGCCGTGCGGGTGGTCGGCGCCTTCAACCGCTGGGACGGCACGTCGCACGCGATGCGCAGCATGGGCGCGTCGGGCGTCTGGGAGCTCTTCGTGCCCGACGTCGAGCCCGGCACGATCTACAAGTTCGAGATCCTCGCGGGCGACGGCGTCTGGCGGATGAAGGCCGACCCGATGGCACAGCAGGCCGAGATCGCGCCGGCGACGGGCTCCGTGGTCGCGAGCTCGTCGCACGACTGGAACGACCACGACTGGATGTCGCAGCGCGCCGCGACGAACGCGCACGAACGGCCGATGAGCGTCTACGAGATGCACCTCGGCTCGTGGCGGCCCGGGCGCGGATACCGCGAGGTCGCCGACGAGCTCATCGAGTACCTCGGCTGGCTCGGCTACACGCACGTCGAGTTCATGCCGTTGGCGGAGCATCCGTTCGGCGGATCATGGGGCTATCAGGTGACCGGCTACTTCGCCGCGACCAGCCGGTTCGGCTCCCCCGACGATCTCAGGTATCTGATCGACCGGCTGCACCAGGCCGGCTACGGCGTGATCATGGACTGGGTTCCCGGCCACTTCCCGAAAGACGAGTGGGCCCTCGCCCGCTTCGACGGCGAGGCGCTCTACGAGCACCCCGACCCCCGGCGCGGCGAGCAGAAGGACTGGGGCACGTACGTCTTCGACTTCGGCAATCCCCGCGTGCGCAACTTCCTCGTCGCGAACGCCCTCTTCTGGCTCGAGGAGATGCACGTCGACGGCCTGCGGGTCGATGCGGTGGCCTCGATGCTGTACCTCGACTACTCGCGCGACGACGGCGAGTGGGAGCCCAACATCCACGGGGGCCGCGAGAACCTCGAGGCCATCGGCTTCCTCCAGGAGGCGACCGCCACCGCGTACAAGCGCAACCCCGGCATCGTCATGATCGCCGAGGAGTCGACGTCGTTCCCCGGGGTCACCGCGCCGACGTCGGCCGGCGGGCTCGGGTTCGGCTTCAAGTGGAACATGGGGTGGATGCACGACACCCTGCAGTACGTCGCGAAGGATCCGATGTACCGTTCCCACCACCACCACGACCTCACCTTCTCGTTCCTCTACGCCTTCAGCGAGCACTTCGTGCTGCCGATCAGCCACGACGAGGTCGTGCACGGCAAGGGGTCGCTCATCCGCAAGATGCCCGGCGACCATTGGCAGCAGCTCGCCAATGTGCGCGCCTACCTCTCGTTCATGTGGGCGCATCCCGGCAAGCAGCTGCTGTTCATGGGCCAGGAGTTCGGTCAGCTCTCCGAATGGAGCGAAGAGCGCGGACTCGACTGGTGGATCCTCGAACAGCCCAGCCACCGGCAGCTCGCGGAGTTCGTCGGGGCCCTGAACCGCAGCTACCGCGACCATGCCCCGCTCTGGGAGCTCGACGACGAGTCCGACGGGTTCGAGTGGGTCGAGGGCGGCGCGGCCCAGCAGAACGTGGTCGCCTTCCTGCGCTACGACCGCCGCCGCCGGCCGCTGCTGTGCATCGTGAACTTCTCCGGCGCCCCGCACGAGCGCTTCCGCCTCGGGCTGCCGCTCGCCGGTCGCTGGCGGGAGGTGCTCAACTCGGATGCCGCGCAGTGGGGCGGCTCGGGCGTGGGCAACCTCGGCGGCGTCGACGCGACCGAGACGCCGTGGTCGGGCCGTCCGGCCTCCGCCGAGTTCACGCTGCCGCCGCTCGGCGCCGTCTGGTTCACGCTCGACTGAACGGCGAAGGCCCCGCCGATGCGGCGGGGCCTTGCACGGCTGGGCGGATCTCCGCGCGGCTCGCCGCCTTCAGAAGAGCAGGTTGGTGAGCCGGCGACGGGCGACGGCCACGCGCGGGTCGTCGGTGCCGACGACCTCGAACAGTTCGACGAGGCGTTCGCGCACGAGCTTCTTCTGATCGGCGTCGAGCTTCGGGAACATCGAGAGCAGACGATCGAACGCGTCGTCGACGTGCCCGCCCGACAGGTCGAGATCGGCGACGTCGAGCTGCGCCTGCAGGTCGTCGGGCCCCGCGGCGGCGGCGTTGCGGACCGCGTCGAGCGTCTTGCCGGAGAGGCGGCCGAGCAGGTTCGCCTGCGCGAGGCCGGCGATCGCCATCTGGTCACGCGGGTCCTGGGCGATCGCGGTGCGGTATGCGGATGCCGCGGCCGTGAAGTCACCGCGCTCGATCGCGTCGTAGGCCTCCTGGTGCAGCGGCGGCAGGGGCGGCTCGGCGGGAGCCTGCTCCGCCTCGGGGGCATCGCCCTCCGGCGCCTGGACGGAGCCGGTGACCCCGTGCTGCGACGCGAGCTCGAGCAGCTGGTCGAACACCTGGTCGACGACCTCGTCGGGCTGGACGCCCGCGAACAGCGGCACCGGCTGCCCCGCGACGAGGGCGACGACCGTGGGGACCGACTGGACCTGGAACGCCTGCACGAGCTGCGGGCTGCGATCGGCATCGGCCGCGGCGAGCACGAGCCGACCGCCGCGGGCGCGGACGAGCCGCTCGAGCGCCTCGACGAGTCCGGTCGACGGCTCGCTCCAGGACGCCCACACCGCCACGACGACCGGAACGGTGCGCGAGAGTTCGAGGACGGCGCCGAATCCGGCGTCATCCGTCTGGAAGACGACGGGGTCGCCGCCCGGGGCGGTCTCGGCCCCGGCGGGACTCTGCTGCTGCGGCCGCTGCACGAGCGACGACAGGTCGATCGCGCCGCGAAGGGCGGCGTGCGGGGTGGGGTCGGTCACGGTACCTCCGATGCTCCGATGAGACTCTCGGACCAGCCGAGGAGTCGGATCTTGTCTTCTGAACCGACGGCGGGCACGTAGAACACCATCTGGATGCCGATGATGCGCTGCACGCCCTTGGCGCTCTTGCCGGTGAACCCCGAGAGCGCCGCTCCCGGCGCGCCCTCCTGGAATCCGATCGTGCCGCCGTCGTTCGGCGTCACCTTCTCAGTCTGCAGGATGTCCGCCGTCACGAGCGCACCCGAATCGTTGGTCGCGAGGGCGATCGTCGGACCGGTTCCGACCGCGTTCGAGAACGCGATGTCGGCCGTCGGCGAGCTGGCCTTGAGGTCGTCGCGGATCGTCTGCTGGCCCGCGACGCCGAGCTGCTGCTGGAGCAGGTCGCCCTCGGACTCGAACAGTTCGGCGTACTCGGAGTCCGCGCCCTTCATGAGCACGTCGGCGTAGGCGGCTCCGACCTCGTCGGGCTGCATCACGAGCCCCTTGAACTCGGGCGAGATCAGCGGCGCGCCGATGCTCGCCGGAGCGACCTCCGGCACGTCGGCGTCGGGGGCGAGCGCCATCGCGTAGACGACCCTGTAGTTCTCACGGGGAGACATCTGCTGCAGGAACAGCGCCGTCGGTGCGACCGTCTCGTCGTCTGAGGTCTGCGCCACCACGAGCACCGTGCGCCCGGTCGCGGGCCAGCCGGCGACCTGCTGCGGCAGGATCAGGGTCGGCGTGCTGGCCGGGACGGGCACCGGCCCGGCCTGGTCGGGCAGGGTGGTGCGGATCGCGTAGTTCGCCTTGCGCGCCTCGAGCGCCGGCCCGGTGAACCGGGTCGCGGCGGCCTCGGCGTCGAGCGCGGCATCGGCATCGGTCGCCGTGGTCGAGACCTCGGTCATGATGCGTTCCATCTGCGGGACGGTCACCGCGGGCACGAGCGGCTCGGCCTCGGGCTCCTCGGCATCGGGTTCCTCGGTCGACACGGGGTCGAGGGGCGGCTCGGTGGTCGCCGGGGCCGTCGTCGCCGGGGGCTGCTCGAAGTTCGGCCAGTAGTCCGCCGAGCACGCCGTGAAGGCGAGCACCGGGATCACCAGTGCCGGCAGGATCGCCACGCGTTTGGCCCGCCCGATCGCCCGTCGACCGCCCAGCTGGCTTCGACGCAGCGCGGTCGGCTTCGGGCCGCTCGGCAGCTTCGTTCGCGTGCCCCGGTTGCGGCGAGGACCTCGCGAGCGCCGATGATGCAGGAACCCGGAGATCACGAGCGCGATGCCGATGAGGAACAGCGCCGCGCCGCCCGCGAGCAACGGGCCGGCCCACGGCGTGGCGTTGTCGAGCGGCCAGGCCAGCGACACCTTCGAGGGAGCCGGGTTCGTGCCGTCGGACGCGACCAGCACGGCGATGTCCGCCGGCACGTCGATGGTCGTCGTGACCGACCGCTCACCCGAGACCTCGTCGAGCCACAGGTCGGATCCGGCCGGGTTGTCGGCCGGGTCGACCACGACCTCGCCGTCGGCGTCGGCGTCGGCCGTCGCGTCGTCGGTCGGAGCCGGCGTGGGCTCCGGGGTGGCCCCGGGAGTCTCCGAGGGCGCCGGGCGCGTCGTGGGCGACGCGGTCTCCTCGGCCGGCGACTCGGTCTCCTCCGCTTCCTCCGCCTCCTCGGCAGCGGCCTCGCGGTCGGCCGCATCGGTGATCACCAGTTCGCCGGTCTCGGCGTCGTACCCGATCGACTCGTAGTCGTCGTCGCCGATCCAGGCGACGACGTCGCTCGAGCGGCCGTAGGCGAGGAAGACCAACTCCGAGCCCGAGACGGTGAGCGTCTGCTTGCCGTCGAACGCGTCGAGCGCACTCGGTTCGACGACCACGAACGGGACATCGGAGTCGATCGACGACGAGAGCGAGACCCGATCCGGCTCGAGGAACACCGTGCGCTGCGCGATGCCGAACCCGATCATCACGGCGGCGGCGGCGAAAGCCAGAATGGCGAAGACGAATCGCACGTTACCTCCGGTGCCGCTCGATGCGGCGTTGAACAAAGACAACCAAGCCTACCGAGTCGAGTCTGGGAGTCGCCTCACGCACGATCGCGAGTCCGCGGCATCACCGTCGCGCGCACCTCGTGCGAACACGTCACGTCGTCCCCGTAGAATCGTTGGATTCCCGCACACGCCCCCACGACGCGGGACAGACCCCGGAGGAAGAATTGGCCGTCGAAGAGACCGAATTCACGCAGGTTTTCCGTGGATACGACAAAGACGAAGTCGACAAGAGCATCAACGGCCTGCGTCGAGACATCATTACCGCGAACAACCAGCTCGCGGAGCAGTCGAAGGAGCAGAAGCGCCTCCTCGCCCGCATCGAAGAACTGAGCGCCGAGCTCGAGGAGGTCGGCAGCCCCACGTTCTCCGGCCTCGGCACCAAGCTCGAGAACACGCTCCGCGTGGCCGAGGAGCAGTCGACGCGACTCATCGCGCAGGCCGACATCGACGCCGAGAAGCTCCGTCGTGCCGCAGACGACGAGGTGCACCTCCTCCGCTCCGACGCCCACGAGCTCGCCGAGCGCACGCTGAGCGAGGCCCGGGCGCAGGCCGCACGTGTCCTCGAGAACGCGCGTTCCGAGGCCGACGACATGGTCTCGCGCGCGCACGAGACGAGCGAGCAGCTCCGACAGGATGCCGCGCGCGACGCCGCCGCGATCCGTGGCGCCGTGAACACCGAGGCCGCAGAACTGCGCACGAGCGCCAAGCGCGACGCGTCCTCCGCCGTCGCCGCGGCCGAGCGCAAGGCCTCCGAGATCCTCCTCGCCGCCAACACCGAGGCCACCGAGGCGCGCGCCACGGCGGCCGGCCTCGCGCAGGAGACGGAGCAGACCCGTGCCGAGGTCGCGATCGAGCTCGACCGGGCACGCGCCGAGCTCGCGAAGGAGACCGAGCAGGCTCGCATCGACCTCGCAGCCGAGACCGAGCAGTCGCGTCTCGACCTCGAGCGAGAGGCCGCCGAGGCCCGTGCCGCGATCGAGGCCGAGATCGAGGAGCGCCGCGCCGCCCTCGTCCACGAGCTCGACCAGGCCCGTACCGATCTCGACCGCGAACTCGAGACGACGAAGGCGGAGCTCGCGCGGCAGCGCGAGCAGAGCGAGGTCGACCTCGCACGCGAGGCCGAGGCCGCCCGCCTCAAGCTCCAGCACGAGCTCGAGCGCCTGCGCGCGAAGCACGCCGCCGACCTCGACCAGATGCGCGCCGACCTCGCGCTCGAGCAGGAGCAGGCCCGCGCCGACTTCGACGCGGAGTCCGAGCAGTCGCGCATCGACCTCGACAACCAGCTCACCTCGATGCGCAAGAAGACGACCCACGAGGTCAACCGCATGCGCCGCGAGATCGAGAAGGCGCACCTCGACCTCGAGGCCGAACTCGCGACCAAGCGCGACGAGGCCGAGCAGGAGCTGCTCACCGCGCACCAGGCCGCCGTCGCCGAGACCCAGAAGTTCCTCGACGACGCGAACGCAGAACTCGCCGAGGCGGTCGCCCGCACGGCCGACAGCCGCGCCGAGGCCGAGCGTCTCGAGACGCAGGTGCGCACCGAGATCGCCGAGATCCGCGACAAGGCCGACGACGAGGCACGCGACCGCATCGCCGACGCGCACACCCAGGCCCGCAAGCTCATCGCCGACGCCGAGGAGCGCACCCGCGCGCTCGTCGCCGACGCCGAAGACCGCCTCTCGCAGATCAAGATCGAGCGCGACGCGGTCGCCGGCTACTTCGAGAGCCTCCGGGGCGTCCTCACGCAGGCCGAGCAGGTCGCCGCGGCGAGCCGCGGCTAGACCGAGGGCGGGGCCGGTGAAGATCCAGAACGCGTTCCGCATCGGCCTCGCCGGCACGCTCGGCGTCGGCGTGGGCATCCTGATCCTCACGTCGATCGCGAGCCTGTCGACCGTGCTCACCTACGTGGGCGCCGCACTCTTCCTCGCCCTCGGCCTCGAGCCGGCCATCAGCTGGCTCGAGCGCCGGGGGCTTCCCCGTTGGGCGGCGATCCTGATCGTCATGACCGGGGTCGGCCTCATCCTCGCGGCGCTCGTCCTCGCGGTCGTCCCGATCGTCGTCGAGCAGGTCAGCCAGCTCGTCGAAGAGGTGCCCGCGATCGTCGATCGCGTCAATTCCACGGACTGGGTCGAAGCCCTCTCCACGCAGCTCCCGCAGGTCAAGATCGAGGAGATCTTCCAGCAGGCCACTTCGGCCATCACCGACTTCTTCACGAGCCCCGAGAAGCTCTCCGAACTCGCGGGCGGCGTGTTCCAGGTCGCCGTCGCGATCGGCGCGGGCATCTTCGCCGCCGTGATCGTGTTCATCCTCACGCTCTACTTCTCGGCGTCGCTCAATGCGATGAAGCACACCGCCTACCAGTTGGTGCCGGCGTCGCGGCGGGCGCGGTTCGCAGACCTCACCGAGCAGATCACGCAATCCGTCGGGCGCTACGTGCTCGGTCAGGCCGGCCTCGCGGCGTGCAACGGCGTGGCGAGCTTCATCTTCCTCTCGATCATCCAGGCGCCGTTCCCCGCGGTCCTCGCGTTCATCGCCTTCATGTTCTCGCTCGTGCCCCTCGTGGGAACCCTGTCGGCATCGGTCGTGATCGTCCTCGTCTGCCTCATTCCCGGGCTCGGGTCGCCGCTGACCGCACTCGTCGCGGCCATCTACTACCTGGTCTACATGCAGGTCGAGGCATACGTCCTGAGTCCGCGCATCATGAACCGGGCCGTGAAGGTGCCGGGCGCGCTCGTCGTCATCGCGGCGCTCGCGGGCGGCACGCTCCTCGGCATCCTCGGCGCGCTCGTCGCCATCCCCGTCGCGGCGTCGCTGCTGCTCATCATCAAGCAGGTCGTGATCCCGCGCCAGAACACGCTCTGAGCCTGCCCGGGCCGCGCGCTGAGAACGCCCCGAGTGGCACGCCGAGACCGCACGCCGCGAGGTCTCGGGGCGGCGACCGGCTCAGCCCTCGGCCGCAGCCCCGGCGGGCGTGCCGCTCTGAGGGCCGGACCAGCTCGTCGGCAGCGGCGACGCCGCGGGGTTCACGGCCAGCACGATCTCCTCGAGCACCCGGCGCGTCTGCGACTCCCCCACCCAGAGATGGCGCCCGCCCTCGACGTCGATGCGACGGACCCGCGGAAGCACCGCGAACCGTTCGGCCGCGGCATCCGGTCGCAGGTAGTCGTCGAGCTCGGGGATCAACGCCACCACGGGAACCGAGGAGGAATTCCAACGCCGCAACTCGTCGTCGGTCGTGCGGTGCAGCGGCGGCGAGAGGAGGATCGCGCCGGCGATGTCATGCTCGAGCCCGTACTTCAAGGCGAGCTCCGTGCCGAACGACCAACCGACGAGCCACGGATTCGGCAGGCCGCGCTGCCTCACGAAGGCCATGGCGGCCGCGACGTCCTCGCGCTCGGCGACGCCCTCGCCGAACGCGCCGTCGCTGGTGCCGCGGGGCGAGGCCGTGCCCCGGGTGTTGAAGCGCAGCACGGCGAGGTCGGCGAGCGCCGGAAGACGGGCGGCCGCCTTGCGCAGGATGTGCGAATCCATGAAACCGCCGGCGGTGGGCAGCGGATGCAGCGTGACGAGCGTCGCCACCGGCGCACGCTCGAGCGGCATCGCCAGCTCGCCCACGAGGGTCAGCCCGTCGGCGGTGTGCAACCGGATCTCCTCCCGGTTCGCGGGCAATTCCACGCCGGCGCGGATCTCGATCGAATCGGTACCGGTCATCGGGTTCCCATCCTCCAGCAGTGCAGGTGCCAGTGGCGACGTGCGGCGAGATCCGCGGCATCGCCGAGCACGCCGTCGGCGCGCCAGACCACCACGTGGGAGACGCCGGATGCCACCTCGAGCGAGCAGCCCGGGCAGACGTACGTCTTGACCGCCTGCGCTTCGGAGACGGGCTGGACGTTCCACTCCCGACCGCCGCGCGTCTCGGTGCGGCGCCAACCGGAACTGAGCCGATCGACATCGAGCTCGGGGTGCGGCTCGCGGGCTCTGGCGGCGCGCCCATGTGATCGGTTCGAGCGCGGCATGCCTTCGATTCTAGAGGCGGATGGGGCATCCGCCGGCACGCGACGTCCGCCGCGTCTGAGCCGGCGGCTCAGTACCAGCCGGAGGACTCCGAGTGCGCCCACGCGCCGCACGGCGTGCCGTAGCGGCCCTGGACGTAGCCGAGACCCCACTCGATCTGCGTGCCGGCGTTGGTCTCCCAGTCGGCGCCCGCCGAAGCCATCTTCGAGCCGGGAAGCGCCTGCGGAATGCCGTACGCTCCGCTGCCGGCGTTGTAGGCGTTGACCCGCCAGCCGGACTCCTTGTTCCAGAGCGCGACGAGGCAGTCGAACTCGTTGGTCGCCCACCCGCGCGCGGCGACCGCGCTCGCCGCGTAGGCCTGCGCCGAACCGGGATCGGGCGTCACCGCGGGAGGCGCCCACCCGTCGCCGGCGCTCGTCGATGCGGGCTCGACGTAGGCCGGCTTCGCCTCGACGTCGTAGCCTTCCTTCGCCGCGTCGAGCGTGTAGCCGCCGCCGACTTCGATCGCCTGGACCTCGGCACCCCCGAATCGATCGGTCGCGACCCGGTCGGGTGTGGCGGTCGCGAGCGCGGTCGGGTCGACCAGGTTCACGGCCACGAAGCCGAGCGCCGCGCAGAACGCGAACACGACCGTCGCCGCCTGCTTGATCGGACCTCGCGTCGAGGCTCCGCCGCGCGCCGCAGCGGACGTCGCGACGCCGCGCTCGGTTCCGGTGTGCCTGCCCACAATGGATCGAGTGTAGCCGAGCGCATCCGCGTTCGAGGAGCCGTACCCGGCGGCCTCGCGAGCCGTGTTCCGAGACCGACGCGCGCCGGTCGACCGCCCGCTCAGCGGACGGCCTGCATGACGTCGACGACCGCGTCGAGCACGAGGTCGACCTGCGACTCCCGGTAGCCTCCGCGCTGGGTCGTGAAGACGATGCTGCGAACGTCTTCGACCGAGATCGGCCACCCGTCGCGGAAGTACCTCGTGAGCTTGTCGGCGAACTTGTCGACGTCGCGGACCCGATATCCGAGGGCGATCGGACTCACCCGATCGAACCGGCGGCCCTCTTCGCGTGCGAGCCGGTTCGAGACGACCTGAGCGGTCGCCCTCGCCTCGGCGAGCCAGACCTCGTCGCCGTGCAGCCTCGCCGCCACCTGACGTTCATCGGCCGCGAATGCATCTTCGAGCCGTTCGAGGGCGGCGTCGACATCCGCAGTGACGTAACCGCCCTTCTGCATGCCGAAGGCCGTGAGCCGAATGCGCTCGGAGTTCAGCGGCGGATCTTCGGGCAGCGGCGTGCCGTCGTACGCGCGGCGCGCGACGTGGAGGAATTCATCGACCTGGGCCGTGTTGTACCCGCGCTGGGGCTTTCGGGTTCGAGGGAAGGTGGAGTCCACCGACCCATTATCTCCGAGCATCAGCCGAAGATGCGGAACGCCACGAAGGCGACGGCCGCGGACGGCAGGATCGAGTCGAGCCGATCGAGGAATCCGCCGTGGCCGGGCAGCCAGGAGCTCATGTCCTTGATGCCGAGATCGCGTTTGACGAGCGACTCGGCGAGGTCGCCGAGCGTCGCCGTCAAGAAGATCGCGACGCCGAAGATGAGGCCGAACCACCACGAGTTGTCGAGGAGCAGCACCGAGAGGAGCACTCCGGCGACGATGCTCACGCCGCCGCCGCCCGCGAATCCCTCCCAGGTCTTCTTCGGGCTGATGACCGGGGCCATCGGATGCTTGCCGAACATCAAGCCGAACGCGTACGCGCCCGTGTCCGCCGAGATCGCGACGATCACGAAGGCGAGCGTCCACCACTGCCCCCCGTCGGACGCGGTCAGCACCACGGCGAAGGTCGCGAGGAAGGTGACGTACCCCTGCACGAACGCCCCGGCCGCGACGTCACGCACGAGGGCGCGGCCCGACGTGCGCGAGCTCGCCGAGACCTGCTGCGCGACCCTCCAGACGCTCACGAGCAGGATGCCTCCGAGCACCGCGAGGAACTGCCCGCCTGCACCGCCGTAATAGGCGAACGGCACCGCGATCACGGCCGCCGCGATCGTCGGGATGCGCGGCACGAGGTAGCCGCCCTTGCGGAGCGCCTGCGCGAGTTCGTAGCTGGCGAAGCCCGCGATGACGACCGCGAACAGCATGAACAGCTCTTTGATCACGAGCAGGCTGAGCAGGAGCGCACCGCCGAGCACGAGTCCGATCAGGATCGCGCCGAGCAGGTTCCGGCCGGTACGGGCCTGGATCTTCTCCTGCGCCTGATCGAACTGCGCCTTGGACGCCTCGAACTGCCGCTCGAGGTCTGCCTTCTTCGCGTTGACCTGCGACCGGAATTCATGGCGCGCGTGGCGCTCCCGCCCGCCGGCGTCCGTTTCGTCGTGTTCAGGGACGCCAGACATCGTGATCCCTCAGACCTCGAGGAGCTCGGCTTCCTTGCGCTTGAACGCGTCGTCGATCGCGTCCACGTTCGACTTCGTGATCTGCTCGAGCTCCTTCTCGCCCCGTGCGACCTCGTCATCGCCGACCTCGCCCTTCAGCGAGTCGAGATCGTCCTTCGCCTTGCGGCGGATGTTGCGCACCGAGACACGCGCGTCCTCCGCCTTCGACTTCACGATCTTCACGTACTCGCGACGGCGTTCCTCGGTCAGCTCGGGGAGCGTGACACGCACGATGTTCCCGTCGTTCGACGGGTTCGCCCCGAGGTTCGGGGTGTCGCGGATCGCCTGCTCGATGTCCTTCAGCGCGCTCTTGTCGTAGGGCGTGATGACCAGCGTGCGCGCCTCGGGGTTCGCGAGCGACGCCAGCTGCGCGAGCGGCGTGGGCGTGCCGTAGTAGTTCACCAGGATCTTCTGGAAGAGCTGGGGGTTGGCACGGCCGGTGCGGACGGACGAGAAGTCGTCTTTCGCGACCTCGACGGCCTTCTGCATGCGTGCGGTGGCATCGGACAGTACATCCGCGATCACGGTGGCTCCTTCGGTTCGCTGCTCGGGACAGTCTATCGAGTCGCCGAGGACTCGCTGTTGCTGACGATCGTGCCGAGGTCGGCACCGAGGATCGCCGAGGTGACGTTGCCGCCCGGCTCCATGCCGAACACCTGCATCGGCATGCCGTTGTCCATGCAGAGGCTGAACGCCGTCGAGTCGACGACCTTGAGCCCGCGCTGCAGGGCCTCCTGGTAGGTGATCCGGTCGATCTTGTGGGCGTCGGGATTCGTGCGGGGGTCGTCGGAGTACACCCCGTCGACGCCGTTCTTGGCGACGAGCACGACGTCGGCATCGATCTCGAGCGCGCGCTGGGCGGCCACCGTGTCGGTCGAGAAGTACGGCAGTCCTGCGCCGGCGCCGAAGATGACGACGCGGCCCTTCTCGAGGTGGCGCTCGGCGCGGCGCGGGATGTACGGCTCGGCGACCTGGGTCATCGAGATGGCCGACTGCACGCGCGTCTCCGCGCCGGCCTGCTCGAGGAAGTCCTGGAGCGCGAGCGAGTTCATGACGGTGCCGAGCATGCCCATGTAGTCGGCCCGGCCCCGGTCCATGCCCCGTTGGGAGAGCTCCGCGCCCCGGAAGAAGTTGCCGCCGCCGACGACGATCGCGATCTCCACCGTGCGCGCGGCATCGGCGATCTCCCGCGCGAGCGCGCTCACGACGTCGGGATTCACGCCGAGCGATCCTCCTCCGAATGCCTCGCCCGAGAGCTTCAGCATGACCCTGCGTCTACGTTCAGTCATCCCGACCGTTCCTTCCCCTTGAGAGACAAAGCTAGTGGTTCCCGCCCCCGGCGTCGCGCCTTGCGAGCGAGCGTTTCCGTCGAGCGACGGATGCCTGCCGGGCTCCGCCCGGACACAGCAAAGGAGTCCGGATCGCGATGCGATCCGGACTCCTCGACTTCGGCTTAGGCCGTGGCCTTGAAGCGGGCGAACGCGGTCACGGTGAGACCGGCGTCGGCCAGGACCTTCTGGACCTGCTGCTTGTTGTCGCGAGCGTAGTCCTGCTCGAGCAGGGCGACCTGCTTGAAGAACGAGGTCAGACGCCCCTCGATGATCTTCGGCAGTGCCGCCTCGGGCTTGCCCTCGTTGCGGCTGATCTCGGTGACGATCTCGCGCTCCTTCTCGACGACCTCGGCCGGAACCTCGTCGCGGGTCAGGTACGTGGGGTCGAACATCGCGATGTGCTGGGCGATCGCGCGAGCGGTCTCCTCATCGTCGCCCGAGTAGGACACCACGACGCCGATCTGCGGCGGCAGGTCCTTCGAGGTCTTGTGCAGGTACACGCCGAACTTCTCGCCCGACAGCGTGACGGCGCGCGTGAGCGCGACCTTCTCGCCGAGGATGGCGGCCTGCTCGTCGATGACCTCGCCCACGGTCTTGCCGTCGAGCGGCGCCGCGAGCGCGGCATCCACGTCGGCTGCGCCGGCGGCGGCGACCGCGTCGAGCACCTTCTCGGACAGGGAGACGAACTTGTCGTTCTTCGCGACGAAGTCGGTCTCGCAAGCGAGCTGGATCAGGGTGTAGCCCGCGGGCGACTCCTTGGCCGCGACGAGGCCCTCGCTCGTGGAACGGTCGGCACGCTTCGCGTTGCCCTTCGCACCCTTGAGCCGCAGGATCTCAGTGGCCTTCTCGAGGTCGCCGTCGGCTTCCTCGAGCGCCTTCTTGGTGTCGACCATGCCCGTGCCGAGCTGCTCGCGCAGGGCCTTGATGTCGGCGATGCTGATTGCCATTTCCGGCATTCTCCTTTGAGTCTGAGTTGGTCAGCGGAATTACTCTGCTGCAGCCTCGTCGGCGACCTCTTCGGCGGCCGACTCGGGTGCGGCGACCTCGGTCGCGGCCTCTTCGACGACCTCGGCGGCCTCGGCCTTGGCCTCGGCCTCGGTCTCGGCGACCTTCTCGGTCTCTGCCGAAGCCTGCTCGGGCGTGGTCTCTGAGCCTGCCTGGAGCAGCTCCTTCTCCCACTCGGCGAGCGGCTCGACGGCCGAGACGTTGCCGGCCTCTTCGGGCTTCTGGTGGCGCTCGATGAGGCCCTCGGCAGCGGCGTCGGCGATGATGCGGGTCAACAGCGCGACGGAGCGGATGGCGTCGTCGTTGCCCGGGATCGGGTACTGGACCTCGTCGGGGTCGCAGTTGGTGTCGAGGATGCCGATGACGGGGATGCCGAGCTTCTTCGCCTCGTCGATCGCGAGGTGCTCCTTCTTGGTGTCGACCACCCAGAGCGCGGAAGGCGTCTTCGACAGGTTGCGGATGCCGCCGAGCGACTTGTGCAGCTTGTCGAGCTCGCGCTTCTTGATGAGGAGCTCCTTCTTCGTGAAGCCGCTCGTGGTGCCCTCGAAGTCGAGCTCCTCGAGCTCCTTCATGCGCGCGAGGCGCTTGGAGACCGTCTGGAAGTTGGTGAGGAGGCCGCCGAGCCAACGCTGGTTGACGTAGGGCTGGCCGACGCGGGTCGCCTGCTCGGCGATGGACTCCTGCGCCTGCTTCTTCGTGCCGACGAACAGGATGGTGCCGCCGTGGGCGACGGTCTCGCGCACGAAGTCGTACGCCTTGTCGATGAAGGCGAGCGACTGCTGCAGGTCGATGATGTAGATGCCGGAACGCTCGGTGAAGATGAAGCGCTTCATCTTCGGGTTCCAACGGCGGGTCTGGTGCCCGAAGTGCACGCCGCTGTCGAGCAGCTGGCGGATGGTGACGACGGCCATGAGCCGTACTCCTTTGTTCTCAGTTGACGTTCCGGCCGGCGGCCGGGACCCTGGTGCCCGGCACGGCTCCGCACGATGCAGTTCGCGAGAACTGCATCGGGACTGAATGGAGTCGGTGGCCGAAATGGCACGCGTAGTCACCCCGACAGGCGGGGTGCTCCTGACACTCTACCATCGGCACTCGTCCTCCCCAACCGTGTCGAAGCGTCGAGCCGGCCCGCGATCGGGGAACCACGGCTCGGGAGTGCCACGCGCAGGGCACCATCGGCGCATGACCCCCTTCCCCGCACGACGTCGCGTCTCGGCGGCCGCTTCCCGCCGGTTCCATGCCCTCGCACATCGACTCGCGCGCGCGTTCGCCGCGCTCGTGCTGGCCGGCCTCGCCGCCGGGTTCGCGTCCGTCGGCCCGCAGGCCTCTGCCGTCCAGCCCGTCGAGGACGACCGGATGGCCGAGTTCGACCGATGGACCTGGCCGACGCCGCCGCCGGTCGCGATCGCCTCGCCGTTCCGGGCTCCCCCCACCCCGTACGCGGCGGGACATCGCGGGGTGGATCTCCGCGCCGCGGCGGGAGCATCGGTCCTCGCGCCGGCCGACGGCGTGGTCTCCTTCTCGGGCATGGTGGCCGGCCGGCCGGTCGTGTCCATCGATCACGGGGACGGCGTCATCAGCTCCATGGAGCCCGTCGTCTCCGCTGTCCCGGCCGGAACGGCGGTCTCCGAGGGCAGACCGGTCGGCACCGTCGGCACCGGCGGGCACTGCGAGGGATGCGTGCACCTCGGCGTCCGCGTCGACGGAGCCTACGTCTCGCCGATGCTCTTCCTCGGCGGCGTCCCGTTCGCCGTCCTGCTCCCCCTCACATGATCCGGGCCCCCGCCCGCTCCGGCCCGCGGGCAGCGCGACGCGGCCGGTCGTTCACGCCCGAGGATGCGCGGTCCGGTAGCTCTGCTTGAGCCGTTCGGCCGAGACATGGGTGTAGATCTGGGTGGTCCCGAGGCTCGCATGCCCCAGGAATTCCTGCACCGCCCGCAGGTCCGCTCCCCCGTCGAGCAGATGCGTGGCCGCCGTGTGACGGAGCGCATGGGGCCCGCTCGGACCCGTGCCGGGCGTCTCCGCGAGGATCGAGGCGACGAGCCGATACACGCTGCGCACGCCCATGCGCCCACCGCGCACCCCGAGGAAGAGGGCGCGGGCCGCGCCGTCGGGCGCCGCCGGTCGTGAACCCCGTACCGGGCGCGCATCCCGCCGATCGGCGGACGCAGCTGCGGCACCCGCGATGATGGCCGGCCGAGCGCGCTCGAGGTACCGGTCGACCGCCCGCGCCGCAGGGCCGCCGTAGGGAACGACGCGCTCCTTCGACCCCTTGCCGAGGACGCGGACCGTCCGGCGCCGCCGGTCGAGGTCGTCGACGTCGAGTCCGACGAGTTCGGAGACGCGAAGGGCCGAGGCGTAGAGCAGCTCGACGATCGCGAGGTCCCTGATGGATGCCGGGTCATCGTCGACGCATCCGGCCTCGAGGTGCGCGATGACCTCTTCCATCGCCGGTTGGGCGATGATCCTCGGCAAAGTCCGCTGCGCACGTGGCGCCTTGAGCCGAGCCCCGTGATCGGCGGCGGTCGCCCCGCTCCGGGCGAGCCATGCGGTCAGACCTCGAGCGGATGCCGCGCGGCGCGCGATGCTCGAACGTGCGAGTCCGCGCTCCGTGGCCGCCCAGAGCCAGTCGCGGAGCACCGCCAGGTCGACGTCGGACGCTGCGGTGATGCCGCGCTCCTCCGCGAAGTCGATCAGGTCGGCGAGATCCGCGCGGTAGGCCGCGACCGTGTGCTCCGAGTAGCCGCGCTCGGTCTGCACATGCGTGAGGTAGTCGTCCAGCGCGGCATCGAGATTCACGCTTCCAGACTGCCGTGTCAGGCCACCGCTCGCTCGACGGCGCGCCCGCCGCGCGATTCCGGGCCCGCGGCACGGAGCGGGCACCGTCGTGAACGGCCGGGCTCAGGTCGGCGGTTTGCGCGAGAAGCGCTCGAGGCGCTGCTCGGGCGTCGAGGCCTCGAGTTCTGCGAGCATGCCCGCGTCGATGCGGGAGACGACGGGGTGCGCGTCGATCGGCACGACCGAGGTGGTCACCGCGTCTTCGAAGAGGTGGACCAGGGTGAACGAACGGCCGCCGTCGATGCCGACGAGCGTGCGCGGCGACGCCGACGGATCGATCGTGTAGGCGGCGGCGCCCGCGACCGATACCGGGATGCCGGCGAAGGAGCCGGTCGTCGGGTAGTGGAGGTGTCCGCCGAGGATCAGCCGCACGTCGCGATCGCGCACGATCGCGGCGAGCTCGTCCTGCCTCCGGAGTTCGAGGACGTCCATGATCGCGACGGGGGTGGGGATCGGCGCATGATGCAGGGCGAGGATCGTGCCGCGTTCGGCCGGTTCGGCGAGGACCTGTTCGAGCCACTCCAGCGTTTCCGGCTCGAGATCGCCATGGTGATACCCGGGAACCGTGGAGTCGATCGCGACAAGACGCAGCCCGTCGACGTCGACGACGTGATTCACCGGCGCGTCGAGGCTTTGGCCGCGCTCCGACGTCGCTGCGTCGGGCGTGCTCCCGATGAGCGCCGCGCGGAACGGGGCGCGCTCGTCGTGGTTGCCCATGACCCAGACGAGTCGAGCACCGGCGGACTCCGCGACCGGTTCGAGCACGGTGCGCACTCGGTCATAGGCGTCGGGTTCGCCGAGGTCGGCCACATCGCCCGTCACGACGATGGCATCGAGCCGATCGCCCATGCCGGCGAGCCGTTCGGCCGTTCGCTCGAGCGCGACGACCGTGTCGGCGACACCGCCGAGACGCCGCCCGCCCGAGAGCAGGTGGGTGTCGCTGACATGCGCGATCACCTGTTGCGCCTGCGCGAATCGCCCGAGCTGCACCGCCATCTCCAGACCTCCGTCGAAAGCCTACGGCCGCCCCCTCCGAATCCAGCCGTCGGCTCGCCAGGCGGCGACCCCGTCGAGCTCGAGCGGACCGAGCACGGCCATCACATCGGTCACCGGGAGACCGCTGCGCTGAGCGAGGTCGGCGACCTGGCGCGGGCTCCGCCTGCTCAGCGCATCGAGCACTCGGATCGTCTCGGGATCCTCGGCATCGGCCCCGTCGACCCCCTGCGCACCACCGCCGCCCGAGAGCGGACCGCCGGCGAGCTCGAGCACCTGATCGGCATCGACGACGCACAGGGCGCCGTACTCCCGCAGAAGGCGGTGGCATCCGGCCGAGGCCGGGCTCGTCACCGCGCCCGGAAGCGCGCCCAACGGCCGGCCGAGCGCCGCGGCATGGCCGGCCGTGTTCAACGAACCGCTGCGGGTTCCCGCCTCGAGGACGACGGTGGCATCGCTGGCCGCGGCGATGAGCCGATTCCGCTGGAGGAAGCGCCATTTCGTCGGCGATGCGCCGCAGGGCAGTTCGGAGACGACGGCGCCGGTCTCCGAGATGCGCTGGAGAAGCGAATCGTGTCCCATCGGATAGAACCGGTCGATGCCACCGGCCAGGTACGCCACGGTCGTGCCGTTGCCGGCGAGCGCGGCGCGGTGGGCCATGCCGTCGATACCGTACGCGCCTCCGGAGACGATCGTGCAGCCCCGATCGACGAGCCCGGCCGAGATCTCCATCGTCATGTGCTCGCCGTAGCCGGTCGCTGCCCTCGCACCGACCAGCGCGACGGCGCGGGCCCCGTTCGCGAGCGCGTTCGGCCGGCCGCGCACCCACAGGCCGATCGGCGCGTGCACGCCGAGGTCGTCGACGCCGCGCGGCCAGTCGCGATCGGTCGGGACGAGCAACGTCGCACCCACCCGCTGCGCCTGCGCGAGCCCGCGCGCGAACGCGGCCTGGTCGACGCGCGGCGCCCATCGGGCGACGGCGCTCCGGGCCTCGCGGATCGAGATCGGCTCGCCCGCCTCGGCAGCCGCCGAGACGAGCCGAGCCGCGTCGGCCCCGTCGATGATCAGATCCGCGGCTGCGATCGCGCCGACGGCCGCGATCAGGCGTCCGAGCACTCCGTCGCCGGGTTCGCCGATCGTGCCGAGTACCGCGCGCGCGAACGCCTGCATCTCGTGCTCGAGGAGGTCGCCCTCGCCCGCGTCGGAGGACGCGGCCTCGCCGGCTGGGCGCGACCCCTTGCGAATGAGCGCGAACTCCCGTCGCCACTGCTCGGCGGCTCGGCGGATCAGCCCGCTCATCGGGCGATGCCGTCTCGGAAGTACAGCGCCCGACCCACGTGCGAGGCCGTCGGCGAGTCGGCTCCGGCCAAGTCGGCGAGCGTCCAGGCGACCTTCAGCACGCGGTCGTATCCGCGCATGGTGATGCCGCCGCGTTCGAACGAACGGTCGAGCGCGGCCGTCACACGGCCGCCGGGATGCAGGCCCCCGGCACCACGCAGCCACGGACCGGGGACTTCGGCGTTCGTGCGCCAGGGCGTGGCCTGCAACCGCCGTGCGGCCCGAGCACGGGCGGCGACGACCTTGCCTCGCGCCTCGAGGCTCGACAGGCCCGGCCGTTCCCGGGCGATGCTGAGGCTCGCGGGCGAGAGTCGCGGCACCTTCAGCTGAAGGTCGATGCGATCGAGCAGCGGACCCGAGATGCGCCCGAGGTAGCGCCTGCGGGAGTTCGGCGGACACGTGCACTCGCTCGTGCCGTCTTTGCCGCACGGGCACGGGTTCGCCGCGATGACGAGCTGGAACCGCGCCGGGAACGAGGCGATCGCATTCGCGCGGTGGATACTGATGGTCCCGGATTCGAGCGGTTGTCTGAGCACGTCGAGCACCGCGGCCGGGAACTCCGGAGCCTCGTCGAGGAAGAGCACGCCGTGGGAGGCGCGCGCTGCAGCCCCCGGCCGGATCAGCCGGCTGCCGCCGCCGACCATCGCGGCAGCCGTCGCCGTGTGGTGCGGCGCCTCGAACGGCGGCCGGAGCGAGAGTCCCTCGCCCATCGCCCGTCCGGCGAGCGAGCGCACGCAGGACACTTCGAGCGCGGCCTCAGGGTCGAGGTCGGGCAGGATGCCGGGCAGCCGGGACGCGAGCATCGTCTTGCCCGCACCCGGCGGTCCGATCATCGAGAGGTGGTGGCCGCCCGCCGCGGCCACGAGCAGCGCCTCGACGGCGTCCTCGTTGTCGGCGACATCCGCGAGATCGCCCGAGACCGGATCAGGCGTTCCGTTGACCGACGCGGCCGCCACCGGCTCTACCTCGCGCGCCTCGTACCGACCGCCGTGCTGGATCGCCGCCTCGAGCAGCGAGGCGACGCCGATGACCTCGATGCCCGGCACGAGCGCGGCTTCGCTCGCGTTGGCGTGCGGAACCATCACGGTGGCGAACCCGGCCCGCGACGCGGCCAGGACGGCCGGGAGGATGCCGTCGATGGGCCGCAGCCGCCCGTCGAGCCCCAGCTCGCCGAGGTGCACGACCTCGGCCACTGAGCCGACGGAGAGCTCGCCCGCGGCAGCGAGACAGGCCATCGCGACAGCCAGATCGAACCCGGAGCCGTGCTTGGGGAGCGCGGCGGGCGACAGGTTGACCGTCAGCTTGCGCTGCGGCAGCGGGCAACCCGCGTTCGTCGCGGCCGCCCGCACCCGTTCACGGGCCTCGGCGAGCGCGGCGTCGGGAAGGCCGATGATCGAGAAGCCGGGCAGTTGGGCCGAGAGATCGGCCTCGACCTCGACCATCGAACCGGTGAGCCCGAGCAGGGCGACGGCATGCGTTCGCGCGACCACCATCAGCTGATTCCCTCGAGATGCTCGATGAGCGCGGGCGACTCGGTCGGGGCGAGCACGGCGACGGCGTCGATGCGGATACGCACGGTCGCGCTCTCGGTCGCTTCGCACCATGCGACCGCGAGACGACGCAATCGCGCCAGCTTGATCGGCGTGATCGCCTCGAACGGATGCCCGAAATCGTGCGACGTGCGCGTCTTGACCTCGACGAACACAGTCGTGTCGCCGTCGCGCGCCACGATGTCGATCTCTCCGAGTCGACACCGCCAGTTGCGTTCGATCACCCGCAGTCCGCGTGCCTCGAGATGCTCGACCGCGAGTTGTTCGCCTCGTCGGCCGAGTTCAGCATTGTGGGCCACCAGCACCACCTCCGCCATTCAGCGTGCCGCTCCGGCGGCTCCGCCGATCGACTGCGGCAGCCCGCGAAGGAAGGCCTCGTGGACGAGGAAGCTGTTGAGGAGCAGTCGACACCCGGGCCGAGCCCGAGATGGATCAGCCGCTGTGCCGGGTTGGGGATGTGAGCGGTCGCGCGCTACCGGGCGGAAACGCGCAAGGCGTCATGCTGGAGTTCGCGCATCGTCAGGAGCTCGTACGTCAGCAGGGACTTCGCCACGGCGTCGTCGTCGGAGCGTCGCGATCGAGCGGTGCGCCGGTTCAGGCGCGGGAAGGTCGGCATGGCCCACAGCCTATGGGCGGCGAGGTGCACCCGGGCAGCGGTAGCGCGACCTACTCGTCGAGCGCGAGTTCTTTCGGGAGCTCGAACTCGCGGGTGGCGAGTTCCTCGACGTTGACGTCTTTGAAGGTGAGCACCCGAACCGACTTCACGAACCGATCGGCGCGGTAGACGTCCCAGACCCAGACGTCTTTCATCGTCAGTTCGAAGTAGAAGTCGTGCTCGGTGTCACGGCGCACGAGTTCGACCTCGTTCGCGAGGTAGAAGCGGCGCTCGGTCTCGACCACGTACTTGAACTGCGTGACGATATCGCGGTATTCGCGGTACAGGGCCAGCTCGACCTCGCGGTCGTAGTCTTCGAACTCGTCGTCATCCATCGGATTCATCCTACGCCGAGGTCGAAGAGCGCGGGCGCCGGGGCGACCGGCTCCTTCAGCCATGTGCGGCGATGCAGTGCCGTGGGGCCGTGCTCGGCGATCGCGGCGAAATGGGCGCGGCTCGAGTAGCCCTTGTTCTCGTTCCAGGCGAACCGGGGGTCCTCTGCGTGGGCGCGATGCATGCCCCGGTCGCGATGCACCTTGGCGAGCACGGATGCCGCAGCCACCGACGCGCAGTCGCGGTCGGCCTTGATGCGGGTGGTCACCTCGGCACGGTGCTCGATGGCGCGGCTCAGCCAGTCGTGGTTGCCGTCGAGCAGGAGGGGGGCGCCGACGAGTTCGTGCTCGGTGCCGGCGACCTGCTCGGCCTCGGCGAGCATGGCGTAGGCGCGGGCCCCGGCGAGGCCGAGGCAGGCCATGATGCCGAGCTCGTCGATCTCGGCGGCGGAGGCCTCGCCCACCGCCCACCGCCGCACCCATGCACCGGCGCGCGGCGCCATCGCCTCGCGCCTCGGTTCGGTCATGAGCTTGGAGTCGCGCAACCCGGCGGGCATTCGACGGACGGATGCGTCGATCAGGACCATGCCGACCGCGACCGGGCCGGCCAGGGCGCCGCGCCCGACCTCGTCGCACGCGAGCACGACCGGCGAGCCGGAGGCGAGATGCGCACGTTCGACCCGGAGATCGGGAACGGGGGTCGGGGCCACTCAGTCGCCGCCTTCGGCCGCCTCGTCGACCCCGGCGAAGGTGTCGGGGTAGTTGCCGAGCCATGCCCAGTGCGAAACCGGCCAGCTCACCACGAACGCACGCCCGACGACGTTCTCGATCGGGACGAAGCCCTTCAACGGGGTGTCGCCGTTGTAGCGCGAGTCCTTCGAGTTGTAGCGGTTGTCGCCCATGACCCAGAGCGAGCCCTCGGGGACGACCTCGTCGAAGTCGACCTCGGATACCTTCATGTCGCCCGCAGGGAGCACCGCGTAGGGCTCATCGAGCGGGATGCCGTTGACGCTCATCTGGCCGAGTGCGTTGCAGCACGTCACGTGATCGCCGGGCAGCCCGATGAGCCGCTTCACGAGGTGGTCGTTGGAGTCGGGCGCCGAGAGGCCGACGAAGGCGAGGAACCAGTCGAACGCCGCCACGAGCGGCGGCTGCTGCACCTCGGCGCGGGCCGGGAGCCATCCGCCCGGGTCCTTGAACACGACGACGTCGCCGCGCTCGAGCGGGGTGACCTCGGGCACGAGCTGGTTGACGATGATGCGGTCGTCTTTGACCAGCGTCATCTCCATCGACTCCGACGGGATGAAGAAGGACCGGATGAGGAAGGTCTTGATGAGGAACGAGACGAGCACCGCCACCACGAAGATGACGAGCAGATCTCTCAAGAAGAGAAGTGCGCCTCGCTGTCGACGGTTCGCCGATGCACCCTCGCGATCCGTGCGCGTGGTGCTGATGTCTTCTGTCATTTAACCGCCTGAGCTCCTCACCCCAGTGTAGGGGTGAGGAGCTCAGGTCGATGTCCGCGCGCCTTGCGACGCGCGGGTTGCGCGGGCCGGATCAGGCGTCGCGCTTCTCCTTGATCTTCGCCTTCTTGCCGCGGAGCTTGCGCAGGTAGTAGAGCTTCGCGCGACGCACGTCACCGCGGGTGACGACCTCGATGTGGTCGATGACCGGGGAGTGCACCGGGAACTTGCGCTCGACGCCGACCTGGAAGCTGACCTTGCGGACGGTGAAGGTCTCGCGGACGCCTTCGCCCGAGCGGCCGATGACGACGCCCTGGAAGACCTGGATGCGCGAGCGCGTGCCTTCGATGATGTTGACGTGCACCTTGACGGTGTCGCCCGCGCGGAAGTCGGGGACGTCCGACCGCAGGCTCGCAGCGTCGACGTGGTCGAGGATGTGCATGATGGTTCGCTCTCTGCGCCCGCAACCGGTCGAACGCGGATCTGTGAAATGGAAGTGTCTGGTGCCGCCCGCGCGATCACTCGCGCTGTGCATGCTCCCCGGAGGCAGAGTCCCGCGGCGGCACAATCCTCTATTGTGCCATGCTCGGCCCGCTGCGCCAAAGCGGCGGGCACGGGGACGCAGTGCGGGAGCGGGCCGGATGCCGCGGACGTGCGCCCGGCTCACCCGCGACCGGACTCGTCACGGACGGTCGCGGTGCTCCTCGACGACGATGACCTCGCCGATGTCGTACGGCGCCTGCGGGGCGGACGGCCCGCCTTGCGCGTCGGGGCGGCCGATCGGCGTGCCCGCCTGCGCCGCGCGCTCGTAGTCGGCCATGGTCTGCTGCATGCGCCGGGCGCCGTCGCGCACGAGCTGCACGATGGCGTACCAGAAGGCGGCGAGCGCGAGGGCGATGGAGAGGAACGCGAACGAGGCCATCGACGGGCCCGAGAACCCGAACCCGATGATCGCGAGGTGCCAGGCGCCGAGCACCCCGACATCGCCCCACGAGACGGCGCGCTGCTCGCGCACGCTCGGCCGCATCGACGTGAGCAGCGCGATGACCGCGAGCGAGATGAACGTCACCGGCACCGTGATGATGAGTCCGAGGGTGCCCCAGCCGCCGCCCCCGAAGACCGCCCAGCCGACCGCCAGCCAGATCGGGAGCACGACGGTGGCCGCCTGGATCCATCGGAAGAAGATGCGCCGGAAGAGCATGTCCACAGCGTAACGCGACGATCCCGTGCGCGCGCCGGGTGTTCACTCAGGGCTGAGCAGACAGAATGGAGGCGGAGAGGATGAGCGTGATCGAACTGAGGACCCCCGCCGAGATCGACGAGATGCGGGCAGCCGGGCGATTCGTCGCCGGCGTCATCGAGGCGACGTCGAAGGCCGCGGCCGTCGGCGTGAACCTGTTGGAGCTGGATGCGCTCGCGCACGACATGATCCGCGAGGCGGGCGCCGAGAGCTGCTACATCGACTACCACCCCTCGTTCGGCGCGAGCCCGTTCGGCAAAGTCATCTGCACCTCGGTCAATGACGCCGTGCTGCACGGCCTCCCCCGCGACTACCGCCTTCGCGACGGCGATCTGCTGAGCCTGGACTTCGCGGCCTCGGTCGACGGCTGGGTCTCGGACTCGGCCATCTCGATCGTGGTCGGCACCCCGCGCGACGAGGACCTGCGCCTCATCGACACCACGCGGCGGGCGCTCGACGCCGGCATCGCCGCGGCCCGGCCCGGCAACCGCATCGGCGACATCTCGAGGGCGATCGCGGATGTCGCGAAGGCGGAGGGCTACTCGATCAACACGGACTTCGGCGGGCACGGGGTCGGCCGCACCATGCACGGCGATCCCCACATCCCGAACAACGGCCGGCCCGGCCGCGGACTCCCCCTGAAGCCCGGACTCGTCGTGGCCATCGAGCCGTGGCTGCTCGAGACCACCGATCGGATCTTCACCGACCCCGACGGATGGACCCTCCGGAGCGCGGACGGCTCGCGCGGGGCGCACTCGGAGCACACGATCGCCATCACCGACGGCGACCCGATCGTCCTCACGCAGCGGGGCTGAGGCGAGGCATCCGCTCGATCAGGCGGCGAGGTCGACCTCGACCTCGACGGCCCCGTCGACGACGCGCGCCCGGTAGGTGCGCAGCGCGAGGGACGGGTCGGTGAAGCACTCGCCGGTCGCGAGGTCGTACACCTGCTTGTGCAACGGCGAGGCGATCGTGGGCCGGTCTCCGCGCGACCCCGTGATGCCCCTCGCCATGACGGGGGCGCCCGTGTGGGGGTCCTCGTGGTCGACCGCGTAGACCTCGTCGCCGGCGACGCGGACGAGCGCCACCTGACGGCCGCCGAGCAGCGCCACCTCGCCCCAGCCGGGTTCGAGATCGCGCACCTCGCAGGCGTGGATCCAGAGGGTCGTCGTCTCGATCGTCATGCTCATGGCGCACTCCTCGTCTCTGCGTGCTCCGACGCTACGGGCACGGTGTTTCCGACGGGGTACGAGTCGTGTTTCCCGGTCGTGAAACAACCCTCACACCCCCTGGTGCGGCACGTGCGCTCGGGTACAAGTGCGGTTACCCCCGCGTAACAGGGCGGAAACGGCCCGGTCGTACGCTCGCAGCAATCGAGCCACGGAGGACCCATGACCGAGACCGACCGCGCCCGCGACGACATCCGAAGGATCCTGATCGTCGGCGGTGGCCCAGCGGCCCACCGCCTCGCCGACAGCCTGCACGCCCGCGACGCCGAGCGCACCGTGCACGTCACGGTCGTCGGCGACGAGCCGCACCGGCCGTACGACCGCGTCGCGCTGAGCACCCGCCTGGCCGACGGCGACGTCGACCTCACGCTGCAGCCGACGTCGATGTGGGACGAGGGCCGGGTGCGTCTCATCACCGGCGAGCGCGTCGTCGGCATCGACCCGGCAGGGCGCACCGCCACGACCTCTGCCGGCAGCACGCTCGAGTGGGACGAACTGGTGCTCGCGACCGGCTCGAGCGCACCGGTGCCCGACCTCCCCGGCTCGGCGAACGCCCGGGTCTACCGCACCGTCGAAGACGTCGACAACCTCGTCGCCGAGGCTCGCGACCTCGCCGAGCGGCACGGCCGGCCGGCGCGGGTCGTCGTCGCGGGCGGCGGCCTGCTCGGACTCGAGGCCGCGGGCGGGCTCGCGAAGCTCGGCGCGCACGTCGCCGTCGTCCACTCGGGCGGATGGCTCATGTCGGCGCAGCTCGACGAGGGCGCGGGCCGCGCGCTCGGGCGCATCATCGCGGGCCAGGGCATCGGGCTGCATCTCGGCGCGCGCCCGTCGGCGATCCGCGTCCAGGACGGCGCCGTCACCGCGGTGGAACTCACCAACGAGCGCGTCATCGACGCCGACCTCGTGATCTTCGCGATCGGCATCAGCCCGCGCGACGAGCTCGCACGCGAGCTCGGACTCGAGCTCGGCCCCCGCGGCGGCGTCGCGATCGACACGTCCTGCGCCTCCTCGCTCGAGAACGTCTGGGCGATCGGCGAGGTCGCCAGCTTCGAGGGACGCTGCACCGGGCTCGTGGCGCCCGCGAACGCGATGGCCGAGGTGGTCGCCGACCGGCTGCTCGGCGGCGCCGCCGAGTTCACGAGCGTGGACGACGCGACGAAGCTCAAGCTCTCGGGCGTCGACGTCGCGAGCTTCGGCGATGCCCTCGCGCGCACCGAGCAGGCGCTCGAGATCGTCTATGCGGACCCGGCGCGCGGGCTGTACCAGAAGCTCGTCATGACCGACGACGCGAAGACCCTGCTCGGCGGGATCTTCGTCGGCGACGCGTCGCCCTACGCGTCGCTCCGGCCCATGCTCGGCATGCAGCTCTCCTCGGAACCGGCGGCCTACCTCTCGGCGTCGGGCATGGAGGCTCCCGCGGGCGACGAGCTCCCGGCATCCGCCCTCGTGTGCGCGTGCAACAACGTGGCGGCCGGCACCATCCGCGACGCGGTGAACGGCGACGAGCACGTCGAGGGCTGCACCGAGCTCGGTGCGCTGAAGGCCTGCACGCGCGCCGGCACGCAGTGCGGCTCGTGCGTCCCCCTCGTGAAGAAGCTCATGGAGACCGAGCTGACCAAGGCCGGCATCACGCCCTCGCGGGCCCTGTGCGAGCACTTCGAGCTCTCGCGCCAGGAGCTCTTCGAGTCGATCCGCGTGCTCGAGCTGACCTCGTTCGACGAGATCGTCGCACGGCTCGGCACCGGCCGCGGCTGCGACGTGTGCAAGCCCGTGGTCGGCTCGATCCTCGCCACGCAGCACGGCTCGTACATCCTCGACGGCGGCCGCGGCGGACTGCAGGACACGAACGACCGGGCGATGGCGAACATGCAGAAGGACGGCACCTACTCGGTGGTCCCCCGCATCCCGGCCGGCGAGATCACTCCCGAGAAGCTCGCGGTCATCGCGCAGGTGGCCACGGACTACGGCCTCTACACGAAGATCACGGGCGGACAGCGCATCGACCTGTTCGGCGCACGGCTCGACCAGCTTCCCGACATCTGGAAGCGCCTGGTCGACGCCGGGTTCGAGTCGGGGCAGGCCTACGGCAAGGCCCTCCGCAACGTGAAGAGCTGCGTCGGCTCGACCTGGTGCCGCTTCGGCGTGCAGGACTCGGTCGCCATGGCCGTGCAGCTCGAGCTCCGCTACCGGGGCCTCCGCTCCCCGCACAAGCTGAAGTTCGGCGTCTCGGGGTGCGCTCGCGAGTGCGCGGAGGCCCGCGGCAAGGACGTCGGCGTCATCGCCACCGACCAGGGTTGGAACATGTACGTCGGCGGCAACGGCGGCTTCCAGCCCGCGCACGCCCAACTGCTGGCGAGCGACCTCGACGACGAGACCCTGCTGAAGTACATCGACCGCTACATCATGTACTACGTGCGGACGGCCGACCGGCTGCAGCGCACCGCACGGTGGATCGAGGACATCGACGGCGGGCTCGACCACGTGCGCGACGTCGTCGTGAACGATTCGCTCGGCCTCGCCGAGGAGCTCGAGCAGGCCGTCGAACGGCACGTCGGATCGTACGAGGACGAGTGGGCCGCGACGCTCGCGGACCCCGAGCGGCTCCGTCGCTTCCGCTCGTTCGTGAACGCGCCGGACGTGCCGGACCCGTCGATCGCGAGAGTGCCCGACCAGCGCGGGCAGATGCGCCCGGCGACTGCCGAGGAGCGCGAGCGCGGCGAAGCGGTGCTGATCTCCGGGTCGACGATCCCAGTGCGCGGGGTGGACGCATGACCGGCAGCGTGACCCTGGTCGGCGGAGGCCCGGGTCGTGAAGACCTGCTGACGCTCGCGGCGGTGCGCGCGCTGCGCTACGCCGACGTCGTGCTCTACGACCGGCTCGCGCCGCACGACCGGCTCGACGAGCTGGCGCCGGGTGCGCAGCTCATCGACGTGGGCAAGTCGCCCGGGCATCACGCGACCCCGCAGCACGAGATCGAGCGGATGCTCGTCGAGCACGCCCTCGCCGGCGAGCGGGTCGTGCGTCTGAAGGGCGGCGACCCCTACGTGCTCGGCCGCGGCGGCGAGGAGGTGCTGGCCTGCCACCGGGCGGGCGTGCCCGTCGAGGTGGTGCCCGGGGTGACCAGCGCGATCTCGGTGCCGGCCGCCGCCGGGATCCCCCTCACCCACCGCGGCATCAGCCACCTCTTCACGGTCGTCTCCGGTCACGCGCCGCTCAGCCAGAGCGAGCTCGAGCACCTCGCCGGCCTCGGCGGCACCATCGTGGTGCTCATGGGCGTGAACACCCTCCCGTCGCTCACGGCGGGGCTCGCGCGCGCCGGCATGGCCGAACGGATGCCGGTGGCCATCATCGAACGCGGGTACTCGGCCGGCCAGCGCACCACCGTGGGCGAACTCGCCGACATCGTGACGACGGCCGGCCGCGCCCGGGTGTCCTCCCCCGCCGTCGTCGTCATCGGCGAGGTCGTGCGCCTCGCCCACGACGGCGACGCGAGCGCCGGCGAGCTCATGGACCGCGCGGCCGGTTTCGCGGCGGTGGCCGGATGACGGACCTCCTCGAATGCGCCCCCGGATTCCGGGCCGACCAGCTCGCGGGCTTCCGCATCGGCGTCACGAGCGATCGGCGATCGGCCGACCTCATCGACGCCCTCGCCCGTCGCGGGGCGACCGTGATCCACGCGCCGACGCTGCGCATGACGAACGCGCTCAGCGACGACCCCGTCATCGCCGACACCCGCGCGATCATCGACGCCCGGCCCGACGTGCTGCTCGCGACGACGGCCTACGGCATCCGGCGCTGGTTCGAGGTCGCGGATGCCTCGGGGCTCGGCGAGGACCTCGTCGACGCGCTCGCCGACACGGCGATCCTCGTGCGCGGGCCGAAGGCACGCGGCGGCATCCGGGCTGCGGGCCTCAACGACGCCGGCATGAGCGCGCAGGAGACCACCGAGTCGCTCATCGACGAGGTGCTCGCGAACTACCCGGCGGGGCTCACGATCGCCGTGCAGTTGCACGGGTTCCTCGAGCCCTCGCAGCTCGAACGGCTGAGCGAGGCCCACGACCGGGTGCTGACCGTCGCCCCGTACCGCTGGATCGAGGTCGACGAGTCCGACGACCGGGTCGAGCGCCTCATCGAGTCGGCGTGCACCGGCGGCCTCGACGCGATCACCTTCACGAGCGCCCCCGCCGTGCACGCGCTCTTCGGGGCCGCCGAGTCGATGGGGCGCTACGACGACCTGGTCGACGCGATGTGCGGCCCCGTCGTCGCCGCGGCCGTCGGCCCGGTGACGGCGCTGCCGCTCATCGAGGCCGGCATCGAGCCGCTCCAACCCGAGCGGTACCGCATGGGCGCGCTCATCCGGCTCGTGTGCGAGCACCTCGAGACGCACCGCGTCGTGCGGCTCGAGACCAGGCACGGCCCGCTCGCGCTGCGCGGATCGATCGTCGACGTCGCGGACCGCCGCGTCTCGCTCGCCCCGGTCGCGCTGATGATCCTGCGCGCGCTCGTGCTGGCGCGCGGTTCGGTGGTCGCCCGGGATCGGCTCGCGGCCGGCCTGCCGGGAACGAGCGACGAGCACGCGCTCGAGGTCGCCCTCAGCCGGCTCCGCCAGACCCTCGCCGTGCCCGGGCTCATCGCCACCGTCGTCAAGCGGGGGTACCGCATCGACGTGTGACCACCGCCTCACACCGGCCGGCGAGCCGGGTGAGCAGGTGGAGACCCAGGGTTTACGACTCGACCGATCCGCAGAAACACGACCTCAATAGCTTCGACTCGAAGGCTCCACCCGTGATCGAACCCCGGAGGCACCGATGACCCAGACCGCGAGCACCACTCCCCCGGCGACATCCGCAGCACCGACGACCGCAAGCGCGCTCACCATGCGCCCCGGGCGCTGGATCGACGGCTGGGATGCCGAGAACGACGAGCAGTGGCGGTCCGAGGGGCGAGCGATCGCCCGCCGCAACCTGAACTGGTCGATCTTCGCCGAGTTCCTCGGGTTCGTCGTCTGGCAGCTCTGGAGCATCGTCGCCGTCTCGCTGCCCGCGGCCGGCTTCGACCTGACCACGGGCGAGATCTTCTGGCTGATCTCGATCCCGAGCCTCGTCGGCGCGACCCTGCGGATCCCGTACTCGTTCCTCGTGCCGAAGTTCGGCGGCCGCAACTGGACGATCATCTCCGCGGGCCTGCTGCTCGCGCCGACCATCGCCATGGTGCTCTGCGTCGGCAATCCCGAGACCCCGTTCCCCGTGCTGCTCGGCGCCGCGGCCCTCGCCGGCTTCGGCGGCGGCAACTTCGCCAGCTCGATGTCGAACATCACGTTCTTCTACCCGCAGCGCGAGAAGGGCTGGGCGCTCGGCCTGAACGCCGCAGGCGGCAACCTCGGGGCATCCGTGGCCCAGTTCGTCGTCCCGATCGTCATCACCATCGGCGCGGGCGCCACCCTGAACCTGCCGGTCGCGGGCTGGATCTGGATCCCCTTCATCCTCGTGGCGATGCTCGGCGCGGCTCGCTACATGAACAACCTCTCCAACGCGAAGGCGGACTTCTCGGGTTCGGCGGCGGCGCTCAAAGAACCCCACCTCTGGCTGCTCTCGTTGCTCTACATCGGCACGTTCGGGTCGTTCATCGGGTTCGCGAGCGTCTTCCCGAAGCTCATCGCCGACCAGTTCCCGGAGTTCTCGGGCATCGCCGTCGGCGGCGCCTCGGTCTCGCTCGCGTTCCTGGGCGCGCTCGTCGGCTCGCTCGCCCGACCGTACGGCGGCCGGCTCTCGGACCGGTTCGGCGGCGCCCGCATCACGATGCTCGCGTTCGCGTCGATGGCCGTCGTCACGGTCGCGGTCCTCCTCACCCTCCCGCTCGGCAACTTCTGGCTCTTCCTCGGCCTCTTCCTCGTGCTGTTCGCCTCGGCCGGCATCGGCAACGGGTCGACCTACCGCATGGTGCCGATCGTCTTCGCCCTCCGCGGCGGCGGCACCGGGGACGTGTCGACGCAGCGCAAGTCCGCGGCCGCCCTCGGACTCATCTCGGCCATCGGCGCCTACGGCGGATTCCTGATCCCGCAGGCGCTCAACCTCTCCTTCCAGTCGACCGGCACCTACGGCGCCGCGTTCGTCGGGTTCATCGCCGCCTACGTGCTCCTGCTCGTGCTCACCTGGGCCGTGTACGTGCGCTCGGGCAAGCTCGGCGCCCACCTGATCTGAAACGAGACCAGCTTGACCCGATCCGCCGACACCCACTGCCCGTACTGCGCGCTGCAGTGCGCGATGACCCTCACGCCGACGGGCGCGCCGGCCGGTCGTCCCGACGCGACGACGGATGCCGCGGCCGCGCCGGTGACCGTCGCCGGCCGCGACTTCCCGACGAACCGGGGCGGTCTCTGCAAGAAGGGCTGGACGTCGGCGGAACTGCTCACGGCCCCGTCGCGCCTCGGCGCCCCGCTCGTGCGGGGCGCCGACGGCGCGCTGCACGAGACGTCGTGGGACGAGGCCCTCGACCTCGTCGCGACGTCGCTGCGCGGCATCCGATCGGCGCACGGGGCCGACGCGGTCGGCGTCTTCGGCGGCGGCGGGCTCACGAACGAGAAGGCCTACCTCCTCGGCAAGTTCGCCCGCCTCGCGCTCGGCACGAGCCGCATCGACTACAACGGGCGGTACTGCATGTCGTCGGCGGCCGCAGCCGGCAACCGCGCGTTCGGCGTCGACCGGGGCCTGCCGTTCCCGCTCGAAGACCTCGACGGTGCCGAGACCGTGCTGCTGCTCGGCACGAACGTCGCCGAGACCATGCCGCCGTTCATCGGGCATCTCGCGGGCGCCCAGGCCGCGGGCGGGCTCGTCGTGGTCGACCCTCGACGCACCGCGACCGCGCGGCTCACCGACGACGGCCGGGGCCTGCACGTGCAGCCCGTGCCGGGCACCGACCTGCCGCTGCTGCTCGGCCTGATCCACATCGTCATCGCGGAGCGGCTCGTCGACCTCGACTACATCGGCAGCCGCACGGTCGGCTTCGACCGCGTTCGCCGCAGCGTCGCGGCGTGGTGGCCCGAGCGCGTGCAGTCCGTGACCGGCGTGGCCGCACTGACGCTGAAGCGGCTCGCACGCCGACTCGCGTCGGGGGCGAACACGTACATCCTCACCGGGCGCGGCGTCGAGCAGCACGTCGACGGAACCGACACCGCGACGGCGGCGATCAACCTCGCGCTCCTGCTCGGGCTCCCCGGCCGCGCGGGCAGCGGCTACGGCACCCTCACCGGGCAGGGCAACGGGCAGGGCGGCCGCGAGCACGGCCAGAAGTGCGATCAGCTGCCCGGCTACCGCAAGATCGTCGACCCAGAGGCCCGCGCGCATGTCGCGCGCGTCTGGGGCGTGTCTCCCGACGTCATCCCGGGCCCGGGCGTGCCCGCCGTCGAACTGCTCAAGCTGCTCGGCGCCCCCGGCGGCGTGCGCGCCCTCATGGTGCACGGGTCGAACCTCGTCGTCAGCTCCCCCAACGTGCTCGACGTGCGAGCCGGGCTCGAACGGCTCGACCTGCTCGTGGTGTGCGACTTCTTCCTCTCCGAGACCGCCGCACTCGCCGACGTCGTCCTGCCGATCACGCAGTGGGCCGAGGAGGAGGGCACGATGACCTCGCTCGAGGGCCGCGTCATCCGTCGCCGTCGAGCCCTGACCCCGCCCGACGGCGTCCGCGACGAACTCTGGATCCTGCACGAGCTCGCCGAACGCCTCGGCAGCACCGCCGCGTTCGACACCGATCCCGAGGCCGTGTTCGAGGAGTTGCGTCTCGCCTCCGAGGGCGGCATCGCCGACTACTCCGGCATCGACTACGCGATGCTCGATCGGGGGGATGCCGCGTACTGGCCGTTCCCGCGCGGCGGCGAGAGCACGCCGCGCCTGTTCGTCGACCGGTTCGCACACGCTGACGGGCTCGCCCGGCTCGTCCCGGTCGCGGTGCGCGAATCGGCGCGCCCGGTTGCGACGGGCGACGAGATCACGCTCATCACCGGCCGACTCCTCGAGCACTACCAGAGCGGCGCGCAGACCCGTCGCGTGCCCGAACTGCTCGCCGCGCGTCCCGAGCTGATCGCCTCGCTGCATCCGGCGACCGGGCTCCGCCTCGGCATCGAGGACGACGACCGGGTCGAGGTCTCGAACGTGCGGGGCATCGTGCACTGCCGAGCACGGCTCACCCCCGACATCCGCCCCGATGCCGTGTTCCTGCCGTTCCACTACGGCGACGAGCAGACCGCGAACCTGCTCACCTCCGATGAGGTCGACCCGATCTCGGCCATGCCGGAGTTCAAGACCAACGTGGTCGGCATCCGTCGGCTCGCATCCGTCCCAGCCATGCCCGTCGCAGAGAGCGGAGTCCCCGCATGAGCCCGTTGCACGTCGTCCTCGTCGGATACGGACCGGTCGGAGCACGCTTCGTGGAGGAGATCCTCCCCGGCGTGCGAACCGGAGCCGTCGCGCTGACCGTGCTCGCCGGAGAGGACGTCGAGGCCTACAACCGCGTGCTCGTGGCCGAGTACGCGGTCGGCAACACCGAGCTCGACGCCATGTTCGTCGGCGACCGCGAGACCGCGGAGGAGGCCGGCGCCCGGGTGCTCCTCGGCGTCGACGTGACCGCCGTCGACCGCGCCGCGCGCACGGTCGCGCTCAGCACGGGCGAGACCCTGGCGTACGACCGTCTCGTGCTCGCCACCGGGGCACGGGCGAACGTGCCCACCCTCGACGGCATCGAGCGCCACCGCCGCGATCTCGCATCGCTCGAGAAGTACGGTGCGCAGCTCGTCGCCCGCGACGACGACCTCCCCGCCGGCATCACCGCGCTCCGCGACCTCGCCGACGCCGAGCGCGTGCTCGAGGCGGTTCGGGCGCGCAGGCGCATCATCGTGCTCGGCGCCGGCGTGCTCGGCCTCGAACTCGCCCTCGCGGCCGCCCACGCGGGCGCCCAGGTCTGCGTGGTGCACCACGGGCCGCACCCGATGCCCCGCAACCTCGACCGGGGCGGCGGGCACGTGCTCCGTTCGGCGCTTCGCCGCACGGGAATCCAGGTCATCGCCCACAGCCGTGCCGAGGCGGTCGCCTTCCGCACGGGCGAGGACGGCGAACGCCGGTTCGACATGCTCGTCACCGCCGACGGCAAGCAGATCCGGGGCGACCTGCTCGTGCTCTCCTGCGGCGTCAGCCCGCGCACCGAGCTCGCGGTGCTCGCGGGCCTGCGCACGGCGTCTGGCGTCGTCGTGCATCCGAGCTTGGCCTCGTGGACCGACCCCGCGATCTTCGCGATCGGCGACTGCGCGCAGGTCGTCGAGCGCACCGAGGAACTGGCGCGCCAACGCACCCTGCCCGGAGCGCCCTCCGGGCTCATCGCACCCGGTTGGCGTCAGGCCGCGTGGCTGGCCGGTTCCTTCCTCGACGAGGCCGTCGAGCGACCCACCTCGGCGACGCCGCCCGTCGAACGCGAGCCGCTCGTCATGCTGAAGGCCGAGCACATCGACGTCGTCGCCGTCGGCGACCTCGGCGGAGACCCGTTCGACGACGACGCACTGCACCCGAGGCGGCGCGTCTCGCAGTGGGCGGACCCCGAGCATCTGCGCTACGTCAAGATGGTCACCGAGGACGGCGTGCTCACGGGCTTCGCGAGCGTCGGGATGCCGCGGACCGCCGCCGAGCTCACGCTGCTGTTCGAACGGGGCGGCGAACTGCCCGCCGACCGGTCGATCCTGCTCCGCTTCGACGGCCCCGACTACGACCCCGCGGCCGACGCTGACGCGTTCGCACCGGCCACGACCGTGTGCTGGTGCAACGCCGTCACGGTCGGGCGCATCGAGGAGTCGGCGGCGTGCGGCAACACGACCGTCGAGTGCGTGGGTCGCGACACCCGCGCCGGCACCGGGTGCGGCGGATGCCGCGGACGCATCGCCGAGGTGCTCGCGCGCGTCGGCGACCCCGACGGGGAGCCGACGCTCACGGTCTGAGGCGACGGGCGCCCCGAGGCGTGCCGTCCGGGCTCAGGCGAAGCGGAGCCGGTCGGAGGCGACGCCCTCGTACCGATCGAGCACGACGTCGACGAGCCCCCGCGGCGCGGATCCGCCGTGGGCGATCAGCGGGCTCGCGACGACGTCCGCACCCGCCGCCAGCACCGAGTCGTAGAACGCCCCGGGGGCGAGCAGGTAGGGCGCGACCACGATCCGCGTGCCGGGATGCACCTCGCGGATCATCTCGATGGCGTCGGGCAGACGCGGGATCGCGGCGGCGATGAACCCGACGGTCACGGCGCGGCCGAGACGGTGGCCCAGCCGCCGGGCGGTCTCGAAGCACTCTCGCACGGCACGCGGGTCGTTCGATCCCGCGGCCGCGAGCAGCACCTGGTCGCGAGGATCGAGGCCCGCCTCGGCGAGCCGCTCGGCGAGGATGCCGACGAGGCGGTCGTCGGGACCGAGCTCGCCGGCGAGCCGCGCCGCGGCGCCGATGCGCTCGAGCCCGAACGAGAGCCCCGTGCGCACGTGGTAGCCGGCGGACAGTGTGAGCGGCACGATCACGCTCTCGGCGTCGGCCGCGTCGGCGACGGCGGATGCGACATCCGCGGTGCTCGCGTCGACGAAGCTGATCGTGACCTCGCGTCCGTCGGAGGCCTCCGCGACCTGCTCCACGAGGCGTGCCACAGCCGCCCGGTTGGCCGCGGAGGGCTCGCCGTGCGTGACCGCGACGAGCCGTACGGCGGGGCCGTCGGCGACGAACTCGGTCGGAAGGTCAATGCCGTTCGACCCGGCCATGCTGCAACCCGCGCTTCCCGGCGGGCCTGTGCCGCCGATTTCGAGGGTATGCACGGCGTGTTTCGGGGTCGGCACCCGCCTGTTTCCGGAAGGTGAAGAAGACCTCACGGGCGACGCCCGAATCCGGGATGCGCCGTGCCGTCGTGCGGCCGCGCGGCTCAGTCGTCGAGGAGCGTCGCGTCGTCGAGGAGCTCGGGGCGAACGCGTCGCGTGCGTTCGATCTGCTGATCGCGCCGCCACGCGGCGACCGCGCCGTGGTTGCCGGAGAGGAGCACTGGCGGCACCTCGAGGTCGCGCCACACCGCGGGCTTGGTGTAGCTCGGGTACTCGAGCAGGCCGTCTTCGTGGGACTCCTCGACGAGGCTCTCGGGGTTGCCGACGACGCCGGGAACGAGGCGCCCGGCGGCCTCGATCATGGCCATGACGGCGACCTCGCCGCCGTTCAGCACGTAGTCGCCGAGGCTGATGAGCCGCACGCGCATGCGCGTCGCATAGTGGTCGGCGACACGTTGGTCGATGCCCTCGTATCGTCCGCAAGCGAAGACGAGGTGCTCCTCGGCGGCGAGTTCGCGAGCCACGGCCTGCGTGAACGGCTCTCCGGCGGGCGAGGGCACCACGAGCAGTGCTCCGGATGCCGCGGGCCCGACGATCGAGTCGATCGCCTCGCCCCACGGCTCGGGCTTCATGACCATGCCGGCGCCCCCGCCGTACGGGGTGTCGTCGACCGTTCGATGACGGTCGTGGGTGTGGGTGCGCAGGTCGTGCGTCGCGACCTCGATGATGCCCGCCTGCCTGGCCTTGCCGAGGAGCGAGATGTCGAGCACCGAGAAGAACTCGGGGAAGATCGTGACGATGTCGATGCGCACCGGGCGCCTACCCGTCGGTCGCGTCGGGGGCGGGCTCGTCGGCGGCATCCGTCGTGTCGGCGGATGCGTCGTCGGCGAGTTCCTCGAAGAGCCCGGCGGGCGGGGTGACCCGCACGATGCCGGCGGCCACGTCGACCTCGGGCACGATCGCCGAGACGAACGGCACCATGACCTCGCGGCCGGCCGCCTTCACGATGAGCAGGTCCTGAGCCGGGAAGTGGTCGACGCGGACGACCTCGCCGACCTTCTCGCCGTCGCGGACGACCGCGAGGCCGACGAGCTGGTGGTCGTACCAGGCGTCGGGCTCGGCCTCCTCCTGGTCGACGTTCTCGACCCAGAGGATCGCCTTCAGCAGGCCCTCAGCGGCGGTGCGGTCGTCGACGCCCTCGAAGAATCCGACGGGGATCGCGTTGTACCAGCGGAGTTCTCGGAGCACGAGATGCTTGCCGTGCCACGGCGACGAGGTCGGCACCTGCAGCGAGAACTCGGCGCCCGGCACGAAGCGGCGCTCGGGGTCGTCGGTGTAGAGCTCGAGCTTGATGGCACCCTTGAGCCCGTGCGCCTTCGTGAGGCGACCGACCCTGAGCTGGGTTCTGGGAGCGTCGGACACGTCAGTCGTCGGTGTCGACGACGTCGACGCGAACGCGGCGGCCGTCGGCGAGCGCGGTGACGAGCGTGCGAAGCGCTTTCGCGGTGCGGCCGGCACGGCCGATCACGCGACCGAGGTCCTCGGGGTTCACATGAACCTCGAGGACCTCGCCGCGTGCGCTCGACGCGGAGACGACCTTCACGTCGTCAGGGTGATCGACGATCCCCTTGACGAGGTGTTCGAGCGCGGACTGGAGCAAGACTTACGCCTCGTCCGTCGACGCCTCGGCGGCCTCGGCCTCTTCGGCCTTCGGCGCGGGCTTCTCGGTCTTGGGCTTCAGCACCGGCTTCTTCTTCTCGTCGGCGACGAAGGCGGCCTTGGGCTCGGCGACCTGCACGGTCGAGACCGCGTCCTTGTCGCCCTTGAACTTGCCCCAGTCGCCGGTCAGCTTGAGGATCGCCGCGACCTGCTCGGTCGGCTGCGCGCCGACGGAGAGCCAGTACTGCGCGCGCTCGGAGTCGACCTGGATGAACGAGGGCGTCTCGGTGGGGTGGTACTTGCCGATCTCCTCGATCACGCGACCGTCGCGCTTGGTGCGCGAGTCGGCCACGACGATGCGGTAGTACGGCGCACGGATCTTGCCGAGGCGCTTGAGACGGATCTTGACAGCCACAATTCTCCTGAAATGTTATGAGGTGGGCGAACTGACAGCCGTGAGCGTGGGGTGCACACTCGGCGGAAGCTCTGAGTGGATCTGCGCGCCGGATAGAGGGTCGGGCGCAACAGAACTCGACTGACCATTCTTGCAGATTCCACGGCGAAACGTCGAATCGCACGCCCGGGCGGGTGTCGATCCTAGATCCGACCACGGGTCGGGGCCGGAGCGACGGAGCGAGCGCAGTCGCCGGGGCATATCGGTATGTGACATATCACTGATGGGCCTACGATGTGTGCATGACCTCGATGTTCGACGCGATCCGCCTCCTCGACGGACCCGCCATCGCCGCCAGGGTCGACATGCAGAGCGCGATCCGCCACCTGCAGCGCGTGCTGCGCGACGGCTTCCGCCCCGAGCAGGATCCGCCGCGCACCGTCGTCGATGTGCGGCACGGCCAGCTCCTGCTCATGCCCTCCGACCTCGGCGCCCACGCCGGGCAGAAGCTCGCGACCGTCGCCCCCGCCAACCCCGCTCGCGGCCTCGAGCGCATCCAGGCGGTGTACGTCGTGCTCGACGCGGAGACCCTCGCGCCCACGGCCCTGCTCGACGGCACCGAACTGACCGCGCTGCGGACGCCCGCCGTGTCGGCCGCGATCGCAGACCTCGTCGCTCCGAGCGACGCGAGCTCGCTCGTCGTCTTCGGAACCGGCCCCCAGGGTCGCCGCCATGTGGAGGCCATGCGCGCCATCCGGCCGATCGAACGCGTGCGGTTCGTCGGCCGAGATCCCCACGCGGCCGCCCTCGCCGCCGAGCGCTGCGCCGCACCCGGCCTCGACGTGGCCGTCGGCGGCGTCTCCGACGTCGCGGACGCCGACCTCGTGGTGTGCGCGACCACCGCGCGCGAGCCGCTCTTCGAGGCCGGGCTCGTGCCCGACCGCTGCACCCTCGTCGCCGTGGGATCGCACGAGCCCGACGCCCGCGAGCTGCCGGGTGCGCTCCTCGGACGCGCCGAGGTGATCGTCGAATCCGAACGCGTGGCCCTCGCCGAAGCCGGCGACGTCGTGCTCGCGATCGGCGAGGGCAATCTCTCCCCCGACGCCCTCGTCCCGATGGCCGAACTGTTCGCGACCGGCCGCCGTGGGGCATCCGCCCGCGCCGGGGCATCCGCCCGCGCCGGGGCATCCGCTCGGCCCACCGTCATCAAGACCTGCGGCATGGGCTGGCAGGATCTCGCCATCGCACAGCTCGCGCTCACGATCGAGGAGAACAACTGATGCACTGGAAGACGGAGGATTGGCACACCGCGGGCGAACCGTTCCGCATGGTGCTCGACGTGCCGACCGAGGGCGCCACGGTCGCCGCCAGACGCGTCGCCGCCATGACCGGACCGGCCGACGCGGTACGACGGTTCCTGTGCCTCGAACCCCGCGGGCACGACGACATGTACGGCGGGTTCATCACCCCGCCCGACGACGACGGCGCGGACTTCGGCGTGCTGTTCTGGCACAAGGACGGCTTCTCGACCGCGTGCGGCCACGGGACGATGGCGCTCGGCGCCTGGGCGGTGCGCACCGGACGCGTCGCCGCACCCGACGACGGCGAGGCGATCGTCACGATCGACGTGCCGAGCGGCCGGGTGCAGGCGCGCGTGCAGCGCAGCGGGGGCCGTACAACGGGCGTCGTGTTCCGCAACGTCGAGTCCCGCGTGCTCGCCACCGGCCTCGCGCTCTCGACGAGCCGCGGCGAGGTCGAGGTCGACCTCGTCTTCGGCGGCGCGGTCTATGCGACCCTCCCCGCGTCGTCCGTCGGCCTCGCCGTGACGCCGGCCGACACCGCCGAGCTCATCCGCATCGGGCGCGAGATCAAGTGGGCGTTGAACGGGCATCCGGCCGCGCAGCTCGCCGACGACCGCCTCTCGGGCGTCTACGGCACGATCCTCTTCGACGACCTCGGACGCACGCTCGACGGGCCACGGCAGCGCAACGTCACCGTGTTCGCCGACGGCGAGGTGGACCGGAGCCCGTGCGGCTCGGGCACCGCCGCCCGGGTGGCGCTGCTCGCCCACTCGGGCGAGCTCGGCGAGGGCGAGGTGCTCACGCACGATTCGATCATCGGCACCCGGTTCCACGGCCGCATCGCGGAGCGCACCGACGCCGGGGTGGTGCCCGAGGTCGTCGGGGCCGCCTACCGCGTCGGCGCGTGCGAGTTCGAGCTCGACCCCGCGGATCCGCTCGCGGCCGGCTTCAGCCTGCGCTGACCCGCCGTCGAACGGCGACGGATGCCGGCGGCGCGGCCGGCCGCCGCACTCGGACACGCGGCTGCGAACCCCACCCCGCCGTCGCCGTGTCATGATGGGCCGACGGTGGCGCACGCACCGCGCGGAAGGGGGCCAAGCATGCCGATCGAGTTCGCTCGTTCCCGTCGGTCCACCGTCGGCCTCGAGTGGGAGATCGCGATCGTCGACCGTGAGACCGGCGAGCTCGCGTCCGTCGGCGACCGCGTGCTCGAGGTGCTGCACGAGCGCAGCGAGGGCGGGCGGCATCCGTTCATCACCGAGGAGATGCTGACCAACACCGTCGAGCTCGTGAGCGACGTGCACGTGCGCGTCGCCGACGCCGTGGCCGACCTGCAGCGCCAGCTCGACGAGGTGCGCGCCGTGGTCGACGAGCTCGGCGACTACGAGCTGATCTGCAGCGGCTCGCACCCGTTCAGCCAGTGGTACGACCAGCACCTCACCGACAAGCCGCGCTACCACAAGCTCGTCGAGCGCACCCGCTGGTGGGGGCGCAACATGATGATCTGGGGCGTGCACGTGCACGTCGGCATCGAGGACCGCGACAAGGCGCTGCCCATCCTCGACGGCTTGCTCACCTACCTGCCCCACCTGCAGGCCCTCTCGGCCTCGAGCCCGTTCTGGGCGGGCGTCGACACCGGGTACGCCTCGAACCGCGCGCTCATGTTCCAGCAGCTGCCCACGGCCGGGCTGCCCTACCGGCAACCCGACTGGGCGGCCTACGAGCGCCACGTCGACGACCTCGTGCGCACGGGCGTCATCGAGGACCACTCCGAGGTCCGGTGGGACATCCGCCCCTCGCCGAAGTGGGGCACGATCGAGGTGCGCGTCTGCGACGGCGTCTCCACCGCGGACGACCTCGCGGCCATCGGCGCCCTCGTGCAGTGCCTCGTCGAATGGATGAGCACGCGCCTCGACCGCGGCGAGGAGCTCGTCGTGCTCCAGCCCTGGTACACGCGGGAGAACAAGTGGCGGGCGGCCCGCTACGGGCTCGCGGCCGAGGTGATCACGGATGCCGCGGGCACCGAGCGCCTCGTCGCCGACGACCTGCGCGACCTCGTCGCCACGCTCGAGCCCGTGGCCGAGCGGCTCGACTGCGCGCACGAGCTCGCGCTCGTGCTCGACCTCCTCGATCGCGGCGGCAGCTCGCAGCGCCAGCTCGACGTCGCCGCGGCGCACGACGGCGACCTCAGGGCCGTCGTCGCGCACCTCGCGCGCGAACTCCGCGGCGACGCCTCCGCCGCGGCATCCGACTGACCGGCGGCCTCGCGGTTCCGGGGCGGACGCCGCCCTACGAGGACGCGTCGGCGCCGGACGCCTCGGCGCCGGATGCCTCGGTACCGGACCCCTCGGCACCGATCTCGGGCACCGGCGCGTCGGGCAGGCGCCGGGTGCGGATCAGTTCCGCGTACCAGAGCGCGCTGTCCTTCGGGGTGCGCTCGAACGTGTCGTAGTCGACGCGCACGATGCCGAACCGCTTCGAGTAGCCGTAGCCCCATTCGAAGTTGTCCATGAGCGACCACACCTGGTAGCCGCGCAGGTCGACGCCGCGCTCGATCGCGCGGTGCGCGGCGGCGAAGTGCCGGCGCAGGTAGTCGGTGCGCTCGACGTCGTGCACGGCGGGGCCGGCCGGTCCCTCGACGAGCTCGTCGGCGAACGCGGCGCCGTTCTCGGTGACCATGAGCGGGAGCTCGGGGTACGCCTCGTGCAGGGCGACGAGCAGGTCCTCGAGGCCCGAGGGGTCGATGTTCCAGCCCATCTCGGTGTACGGACCGGGCTGCTCGAGGAACTCGACCGACTCCGAACCGGGCCATGCCGTGCCGCCCATGTCCTTGTGTCCGTCGGCGTTGACGCGGGGCGACTCGCCGTCCCACATGCGCACGGTCACGGTCGAGTAGTAGTTGACGCCGAGGAGGCTGATCGGCTGACGGATGAGCTCGGCGTCGCCCGGCTTGACGAACGCCCAGTCGGTGACGTGGGCCGTGTCGACGATGACGTCGGCGGGGTACTCGCCGTCGAGGAGCGGCCCGAGGAACAACCGGTTGGCGAGCCCGTCGATGCGACGTGCGGCCTCCTGCCCCGTCGGCCCCGACGGGCGGATGACGTGCAGGTTCAGCGTGATCGAGTAGCCGGGGTCGTTCGTGACGACCTCGCGGAGCGCGGAGACGGCGAGACCGTGCGCGAGGTTCAGGTGGTGCACCGCGGCGAGGGCCTTCGCGCCGTCCATGAGCCCGGGCGCATGCGCCCCCGAGCCGTAGCCGAGGTACGCCGAGCACCACGGCTCGTTGAGGGTGGTCCAGACGGCGACCCGGTCGCCGAGCCGTTCGCCCATGATGCGCGCGTAGTCGGCGAAGGCCTCGGCGGTGGCCCGATTGGCCCAGCCGCCCTCGTCCTCGAGGGCCTGCGGAAGGTCCCAGTGGTAGAGCGTCGCGATGGGGCGGATGCCTCGGGCGATGAGTCCGTCGACGAGCCGCTCGTAGAACGCGAGCCCAGCCTCGTTCGCGGGGCCGCGGCCCGTCGGCTGGATGCGCGGCCAGGCGATCGAGAACCGGTAGGCCTCGAGCCCGAGCCGCTGCATGAGGTCGAGATCCTCGTCGAGGCGGTGGTAGTGGTCGCAGGCGCGGTCTCCGGTGTCGCCGTTCCAGACCTTGCCCGGCGTGTGGCTGAAGGTGTCCCAGATCGACGGACCGCGGCCGTCGTCGTGCACGGCGCCCTCGATCTGGTACGAGGCGGTCGCCGAGCCGAAGAGGAAGTCCTCGCCGAACGCGAGCCCCGCATCGCGGTAGTCGGCCGAACCGTTGCCCATGTCTGCTCCCCGTGTCATGCGCGGCATCCGTTGCCGCCCGCATCACTGTATCGCGTCGCATCCCCGTTTGCTTACAGCTCTGTAAGCAAACGGACTCGCGCATAGAGTTGGCGCATGGACGACGGCCGCACGCTCACCCTCGACGCCGTCGGGCTGCACGCCGAACTCCTCCCCGGTCGAGGCGCGAACGGCGGCGTGTCGCTCGTCGTCGACGGCGTCACCCAGTCGCACGTGAACCCGGCCGACCCGCTCGACCTGCAACTCGAATACGTACGGTGCGTCGCGGCCCTCGCCGACGGATGCCTCGACCCGGCGCAACCCGTGCGGGTGCTCCACCTCGGGGCGGGCGCCCTGACCATCGCACGCTACCTCGGCGCGACGCGACGCGACGGCGTGCACCACGTCGTCGACCTGCATCGCGAGCTCGTCGAATTCGTGCTCGACGCGCTCCCCCTCGACCCGTCGATCGTCGCGACCTTCGAGTACGACGACGCCCGCGCCGCCCTCGCGCGCGCCGCGCAGCACGGCATCGAGTACGACCTCGTCATCGTCGACCTGTTCTCGGGGAGCCGCACCCCCGAGCACCTCTCGACCCTCGGATTCTTCGAGCTCACCGCCGACGTGCTCTCCCCGGGCGGCGTGATGGCCGTGAACGCGATCGCCGAGCCGGGCCTGGCCGCGGTGCGCGCCACGGGAGCGACGCTCCGCGACGTCTTCGACGAGGTGGTCGCGCTCGCGGCCCCCGCCGTGTTAGCCGACGCGGGGCGCGGCAACGTCGTCTTCGGCGCAGCGCACCGACCGCTCGCGCAACGCCCCATCCGGCGGCGTGCGGACCCGGCGCATCGACGCATCGACGTGCTGGGCGGCGCCGCGCTCTCCGCGCTGCTCGACGGGGCCGCGGTGCGGCGCGACTGACGTCGGCCCTCCCGCGGCGCCGGTCGGCGTGCGCCGCGCCGGCCGTCGGCGAGCGCCGAGATCAGCGACCGAGCAGCTTCTGCACCTTCGCGAGGTCTTCGGCCGAGGGCGTGGCCGACCCGCCCTTGGCGCCGAGGCCGAAGCCGGCGCCCGCGGCCGCCGAGGCGCCCGCCACGGGGCGTCCTTCGGTCAGCGCCTGGTTCTCGGCCGCGCGCTTCGCGGGGTTGCCCGAACGCGAGCCCGACGCCTTCTTCTTGCCCTTCGCCGAGGCGCGCTTGCCGCCGCCGTGACCGCCGCCGCCGGGGATGGGCCCCATGCCGGGGATCTGCGGCATGCCGCCGCGGGCGACGGTCTTCATCATCTTCGCGGCCTGCTCGAAGCGCTGCACGAGCTGGTTCACGTCGGTGACGGTCATGCCGGCGCCCTTCGCGATGCGCAGCCGCCGCGAGCCGTTGAGCAGCTTCGTGTTCTTGCGCTCGGCCGGGGTCATCGACTGGATGATCGCCTCGGTGCGCACGATCTCGCGCTCGTCGAAGTTCTCGAGCTGCTGCTTCATGCCGCCGGCGCCCGGCAGCATGCCGAGCATCTTCTTGATCGACCCGGCGCCGCGCAGCTGCTGCATCTGGGCGAGGAAGTCCTCGAGCGTGAACTGCTCGGTCGCGAGCTTCTCGGCGACCTTCATCGCCTCTTCTTCGTCGAACGCCTGCTGGGCCTGCTCGATGAGGGTGAGGATGTCGCCGAGGTCGAGGATGCGGCTCGCCATGCGGTCGGGGTGGAAGGGCTCGAAGTCGTCGAGGCCCTCACCCGTGGAGGCGAAGATGATGGGGCGGCCGGTGACGGATGCCACGCTGAGCGCCGCGCCGCCGCGCGCGTCGCCGTCGAGCTTGGAGAGCACGACGCCCGTGAAGTCGACGCCGTCCTGGAAGGCCTTGGCCGTGGTGACCGCGTCTTGGCCGATCATCGCGTCGATGACGAAGAGCACCTCGTCGGGGTTCGTCGCCTTGCGGATGTTCGCGGCCTGCTTCATCATCTCGGCGTCGACGCCGAGGCGTCCGGCCGTGTCGATGATGACGACGTCGTGCTGGGCGCGCTGGGCCTGGGCGACGCCGTCCTTCGCGACCTTCACCGGGTCGCCGACGCCGTTGCCTGGCTCGGGCGCGTACACGGGCACGCCGGCCTGGCCGCCGACCACCTGGAGCTGGTTCACGGCGTTCGGACGCTGCAGGTCGCTCGCGACCAGCATCGGCGTGTGGCCCTCTTTCACGAGCCACTTCGCGAGCTTGCCCGCGAGCGTGGTCTTTCCGGCGCCCTGGAGGCCCGCGAGCATGATGACCGTCGGCGGGTTCTTCGCGAACTGCAGACGGCGCTGCTGGCCGCCGAGGATGCTCACGAGCTCTTCGTTGACGATCTGCACGACCTGCTGGGCCGGGTTCAGTGCCTTGTTGACCTCGTCGCCGAGGGCGCGCTCGCGCACGTGCGAGGTGAACTGCTTGACGACGTCGAGGGCGACGTCGGCGTCGAGCAGCGCGCGGCGGATCTCGCGCACGGTGCCGTCGACGTCGGCTGCAGAGAGCTTGCCCTTGGTGCGGAGATTCTTGAAGGTCTCGGCGAGGCGGTCAGACAGGTTTCCGAAGGTAGCCATGGTGATTCGATTCTACGGGTCTCGGAGGGGTGCGCTTTTCAGGAGGGGGTATGGCGACGCGCCGCCGATTCGCCTCCGCGGTCGATCGGATGACGGCGCGTCGCGACATCCGCTCCTGAAAAGCGATTTCGGCGGTCAGCCCTCGAAGCGCACGTCGACGACCTCTCGGCCGACGTCGATGGCGGCGATGAGGCGCTCATCGGTGTCTTCGGGCGCCAGCCCGTACTCGAACTCGGCGAAGCCCTCGCCCTCGCCGTAGAGCTCCGGTCGCAGGTCGACGCGCACGAGCGACATCGAGCGGAGCGCGTCGATCTGCCGGTCGCCCGAGTCCCGGCCGATGGCGTCCTCGACCTCCTCGGCGAGCTCGAGCTCGGGGTCGAGCAGCACGTTGAGGAACTTCACCACCGGCGAGCTGCCCGAGTCGAGCTGGCTCACGAAGGCGTTGCGGAGCTCGTCGTCGACGAGCTCGAGCTCGCTGACGAGGGCCGCGGCCCCGTCGAGGGCGGTGAGCGGCACCTCTTCGTCTTCGGTCTCGAGCACGACCTCGACCCGCTGGTCGGCGTACTCGATCTCCTCCGACCAGTAGTCGCCCACGATGCCGAAGTAGTCGTGCTCGGTGGCCATGGCCCGTCCTTCCTTTCTCGGCGTCAGCCGACGAGTTTCTGCGCGAAGACGTGCGGGGTGAAGCCCGTCAGGTCGTTGATGCCCTCGCCCTGCCCGATGAGCTTGATCGGCAGTCCGGTCTTCTCCTGCACGGCGAGCACGAAGCCCCCCTTGGCGCTGCCGTCGAGCTTGGTGAGCACGAGGCCGGTCACGCCGCCGTGCTCGATGAACGCCTCGGCCTGCGCGAGCCCGTTCTGGCCGGTGGTGGCGTCGAGCACGAGCAGCACCTCGCTGACGGGCGCCTGCTTCTCGACGACCCGCCGGATCTTGCCGAGCTCGTCCATGAGCCCGCCCTTGGTGTGCAGGCGCCCGGCCGTGTCGATGATCACGATCTCGATGCCCTCGCGCTTCGCGCGGTCGACGGTCTGGAAGGCGACGGATGCCGGGTCCTGGCCTTCTCGCTCGGGCCGGACGATCTCGACCCCGGCGCGACCGGCCCAGGTCGCGAGCTGCTCGACGGCGGCCGCGCGGAACGTGTCGGCCGCGCCGACGACCACGCTGCGGTCGTAGGTGCGGAGGAAGCGCGCGAACTTGCCGATGGTCGTGGTCTTGCCCACGCCGTTGACGCCGACGACGAGCACGACCGCCGGGCGCTCGGTGAGCTTCAGCGTGGGGTCGTACTTCGCGAGCCGCTCCTCGACGATCTCGCGCAGCATCCGCTGCACGTCCTTCGGGTCGGTGGTCTTGTACCGCTCGACCTGCGCCTTGATCGCGTCGACGATCTCCTCCGTGACGGCCGGACCGAAGTCGGCGCGGATCAGCGCGGCCTCGAGGTCGTCCCAGGTGTCCTCGTCGATGGTCTTCGCCCCGAAGACCCCACGGAGGGCCGCGCCGAGCGACCAGGATGCGCGTTCTGCCATGCCTCCAGCCTAGAGCGCGGTACACGGCGGCCGGTGCGGCTGCAAGGGGTTGCCCCCGATCCGCCGGGTTGGGAGCCTCGATGCGACGGAAGGACCATGCATGACGATCGTGGGATTCCATGCCTCGCACGAACAACTCCCGCCCAGCCGACTGCTCCGAGCGGTCGCGCACGCCGAAGCCGCCGGGTTCGACGCCGCCATGTGCAGCGACCACTTCGAGCCGTGGAGCGTGCGGCAGGGCCACTCCGGCTACGCCTGGAGCTGGCTCGGTGCCGCGCTCGAGGCCACGTCGCTCCCGATCGGCGTCGTCACCGCGCCCGGTCAGCGCTATCACGCGGCGATCGCCGCGCAGAAGATCGCGACCCTGGCCGAGATGTACCCCGGCCGGTTCTGGGCCGCGCTCGGCAGCGGGGAGGCGATCAACGAGCACGTCACCGGCGACGTCTGGCCCGCGAAGGAGGTCCGCGATGCACGGCTGACGGAGACCGTCGACGTCATCCGCAGGCTCCTCGACGGCGAGGAGGTCTCGGTCGACGGCCTCGTGCGCGTCGACCGGGCCCGAGTCTGGAGTCGCCCCGACACGGCCCCGCCGCTGCTGGCCGCGGCCGTGAGCTCCGAGACCGCGAGCGAGGTCGCGGCGTGGTCCGACGGCCTCATCACCGTGGACCAGCCTCGCGAGGCGCTCCGCGACGTCATCGCCTCGTATCGCGACGCCGGGGGCCCGGGTCCGATCGCCGTGCAGGTGCACCTGAGCTGGGCCGACACCGACGAGGAGGCCGCCGCGATCGCCCACGACCAGTGGCGCCAGAGCCTCGTGCCGCCGCACCTCGCCTGGGAACTGGACCGCCCCGAGGACTTCGACGACCGCACCGCCGACGCGACGCCGGAGGAGGTCGCCGGCAGCCTGATCGCATCGGCGGACACGGGCCGGCACCTCGCCCACCTCGCGGGCATCGCCGAACTCGGCGTCGACCGCATCTACCTCCACCACGTCGGCACGCGGCAGGACGCGTTCATCGACGCGTTCGGCGAGCACGTGCTGCCCCAGCTCAAGGAGTCCGCTCGATGAGGATCACCGACCGAAGCGACCTGTGGTGGAAGACCGCGGTCGTCTACTGCCTCGACGTCGAGACGTACATGGACTGGAACGACGACGGGTCGGGCGACTTCGCGGGGCTCGCCCATCGCCTCGACCACCTCGCCGAGCTCGGCGTCACCTGCATCTGGCTGATGCCGTTCCAGCCCTCGCCCGACCGGGACGACGGCTACGACATCACCGACTTCTTCGGGGTCGATACCCGGCTGGGCTCGCTCGGCGATGTGGCCGAGTTCACCCGGACCGCACGCGACCGCGGCATGCGGGTGATCATCGACTTCGTCATGAACCACACCTCCGACAAGCATCCCTGGTTCACCTCCGCGAGGCGGAGCCGCTCCTCGCCGTACCGGGACTGGTACGTGTGGCGCGACGATCCGCCCAAGACGCCGAACGAGGTGTTCCCCGGGGAGGAGGATTCGATCTGGGAGTTGGACGAGCGCAGCGGCCAGTACTACCTGCACAGCTTCTACCGCCATCAGCCCGACCTGAACATCGCGAATCCGGCGGTTCGCGACGAGATCGCGAAGACGATCGGATACTGGCTGCAACTCGGCATCTCCGGATTCCGGGTCGACGCGGTGCCGTTCCTCATCGAGCCGCCGGAGGGCGTCGACATGGGCGACCCGCACGAGTTCCTCCGAGACATCCGCCGCTTCCTGCAGCGCCGCTCGAGCGAGGCGATGCTGCTCGGGGAGGTGAACCTCCCGTTCGACGGGCAACTGGACTTCTTCGGCCGCGCCGGAGCCCCCGCCGAGCTCACCATGCAGTTCGACTTCGTCGGCATGCAGGCGCTCTACCTCGCGCTCGCCCGCCAGGATGCGCGGCCGCTCGCCGCGGCGCTCGAGGCGCGGCCGACGCTCGAGCCCGAGGCGCAGTGGGCGAACTTCGTCCGCAATCACGACGAGTTGACCCTCGACAAGCTCTCGAAGGCGGAACGCGAGGAGGTGTTCGCCGCCTTCGCGCCCGAGGAGTGGATGCGAGTCTACGACCGCGGCATCGTGCGCCGGCTGCCGCCGATGCTCGACGGCGACCCGCGTCGCATCCGCATGGTCTACAGCCTCCTCTTCTCGTTGCCGGGCACCCCGGTGCTGTTCTACGGCGAGGAGATCGGCATGGGCGAGAATCCCGCCCAGGAGGGCCGTCAGGCGGTGCGCACGCCGATGCAGTGGACGGGCGGAGCGAACGGCGGCTTCTCGAGGGCGATCCCGTCGAGGCTGGCGGCGACGCCGCCGGGCGACGGCTTCGCGCCCGAGCACGTCAACGTCGAGGCGCAGATGCACGACCCCGATTCGCTGCTCTCGTTCATGAAGCGGCTCACGGCCCGGTACCGCAGCTCGCCCGAGATCGGCTGGGGCGCCTTCGACCTGCTCGCCACCGAGCACGACGCGATCCTCGCCCATCGCATCACGGCCGACGTCGGCCGCTTCGTCGCCGTGCACAACTTCGCCGCCGTGCCCGCGATCGTCTCGCTCGATCTCGGCGCCACGGCGCCCGAGAGCGTGCTCTCCGACCTGTTCGACGTCGCCACGACCCCGATCGACGATCACGGGCGGGTCGAGGTGCATCTGGAGGCCTTCGGCTACCGCTGGTTCCGCATCGTCGAACCCGACGACCGTCGCATCACCTGATCCGAGGCGGGCGCGACCTGGAGGGCCGGATGCCGCGGAGGCGGCGGATGCCACGGAGGTGCCGCACTCCGCGGCAGTGCCGCACCCCGCGGCATCCGCTCAGCTCGCCTTGGCGGCGGGCTCCTCGCGCACGCGCTGCCCCACGACCGCGGAGACGCCGTCCTGGCGCATCGAGACGCCGTACAGCGCGTCGGCGATCTCCATGGTGCGCTTCTGGTGGGTGATGACGATGAGCTGGCTGTCGGCCCGCAGGTCTTCCATCGTGGTGAGCAGCCGGCCGAGGTTCGCGTCGTCGAGCGCGGCCTCGACCTCGTCCATGATGTAGAACGGGCTGGGGCGGGCCTTGAAGATGGCCATCAGCAGCGCGACCGCGGCGAGGGAGCGTTCGCCGCCCGAGAGCAGCGACAGCCGTTCGATCTTCTTGCCGGCGGGCCGCACGGCGACCTCGATGCCGGTCGTGAGCATGTCGTCGGGATCGGTCAGCGAGATGCTGCCGGTGCCGCCCGGGAAGAGCACGGGGAACACCTGCGCGAACGCGGCCTGCGTGTCGTCGAACGCGTCGCGGAAGATGGCGGACATCTTGCCGTCGATCTCCTCGATGATCGTCAGGAGGTCTTTGCGGGTGTTCGCGAGGTCGGTGAGCTGCTCGGTGAGGAAGAGGTGACGCTGCTCGAGCGCGGCGAACTCCTCGAGGGCGAGCGGGTTGACGCGCCCGAGCTGCGCGAGCTTGCGCTCGGCGCCGGCCAGACGACGCTGCTGCTCCTCGCGGCGGTACGGGCGAGCCTCTGCGAGCGCGTCGACGTCGACGTCGACGTCGGCGTCGGCGTCGGCGAGCGCATCGGCGGCGGATGCCCCGGCCCCCGCGTCGTCGCCATCGGCCGTCGCCGCCGTGGCCGGCGGCCGGGCGGCGCCGTCGACGGGGATCGGCACGTCGGGACCGTACTCGGCGACGAGCACCGCCTCGTCGAGCCCGAGCTCGGACTCGGCGCGTTCGAGCATGCTGCCGACCTGCAGCTTCTTCTCGTAGATGCGCAGCTCGAGCCCGTGCACGTCCTCGGTCACGGCGTGGAGCCGCTCGCGCACGGCGCCCTCGTCGCGGCGCAGCGCCTGCAGCTCCTCGTTGCGTGCCGCGCGCTCGGCCTCGGCGCGTGCCAGGGCGACGCCGGCTTCGGCGACCGAGGCGTCGACCGAGGCGAGCGCGGCGGGCAGCGACGCCGCGACCGCCGAGGCCGCGGCCAGCTGCGCGCGCCGCACGACGGCGCGGCGCGCGGCGTCGGCGGCGGCCTGCCGCTCGGCGTCGTGCTGCGCCTGCATCGCGCGGATCCTGGCCTCTTCGGCGCGCACCCGCTCGCGGGCGGTCTCGAGCCGCAGCTTCGCCTCGACCTCGGCCTCCCGCGCGCGATCGAGGCGAGCGGATGCCTCGTCGCGGGCGCTCGGGTCGAGCACGGGCCTCGGCACGGCACGGGCCGCCTCGAGGGCCGCCTTCGCCTCGGCGGAGGCCGACTCGGCGTCGGCGACGCGGTCCTGGGCGTTCGCGACGGCCTGCCGCAGCCGCTCGGAGTCGGCCTCGGCCGCCTCGGCCTGCACGCGCGCGCGGTTCAGGCGCTCGGTGCGCTGGGCGAGTTGCGCGTCGAACTCCCGCAGCGCGGTCAACGCGGCCTTCGCGGCGTCCTTCGCTCTGACGTGCAGTTCGCGCTGCTCGCCGAGCTCGCCGCGACGGACCTCGATCTCGCTGCGCACCTCGTCGAGCCGCGCGGCGGCCCGGTCGCGCTCGGCGAGCAGTTCGATTCGGCTCTGCTTGCGGCCGGTGCCGCCGCGCACGACGAAGCGTCCGACGAGCGTGCCGTCGCGCGTGATGACGGTCGCCGGGACCGTGCGCTCGGCGAGCGCCCGCTCGGCGGCGCGCACCGCGTCGAGGTCGTCGGCGATGAGCACCTCGGCGAGGACGCCGAGCACCCCGGCCGGCGCGGTGACGACGTCGGATGCCGCGACGAAGCCGGCCGGCAGGGTGTCGGTCGCGGCCCTGACGGCACCCGCGGGTGCGGCGAGGACGAGCGCGACGCGCCCCATGTCGCCTCGTTCGGCCTGCACGAGCGCGGCGTGCGCGGCCGCGAGGTCGTCGACGAGCACCGCGTCGCTCAGCGACCCGAGCGCGGCCGAGACGGCGGCCTCGAATCCGGGCCGGACCTGCATCGACTCGGCGAGCAGCCCGTGCACGCCGGTCACGTTCGCGGCGACCAGCGCCGAGGATCCGTCCTTCTGGTCGAGGGCGAGCGAGAGCGCCTGGGTGCGCGCGGCGAGCGCGCCCTGCTCGCGTTCGCGCTCGTGGAGTTCCTCGCGCAGCCGTTCCATCTCGGCCTCCGCCTCGAAGACGGCGGCCTGTGCGAGCTCGTACGCCTCGTCGAGGTCGGTCTCGGCCGTCTGCTCGGTCTCGGCCTCGCCCTGCGCCTCGGCGAGCGCGGCCGCGGCGGCCTCGCGTCGCTGCGAGGCGGCCTCGAGCGCGTTCGCGTGCCGCAGCACCTCGCCGCGGACGGCGGCGAGCTTGGACGCCTCGGAGTCGGCGCGACCCGAGAGCTTCGACAGCTCCAGGTCGTGGGCCTGCACCTCGGCGCTGCGGCGGGCGATGTCGACGTCGACCGCGTCGAGGTCGAGCCGGGCCCGCCGCGTCGCGTCCTGGGCGTCGTCGAGGGCGGATGCCGCGGTGTCGATGCCCTCGCGGATCTCGTCGAGCTCGGCGACCGCGTCCTCGATCATCGAGCGGCTCACGGTCGGAGCGGCATCCGTCGTCTCGTCGGCGGCAGAGAGGAGGGCGATGCGCTGGTTGGCGAGCGAGTCGAGCGAGCGCAGTGCGGTGCGCGCCTGCTCGAGCGCGAAGTTCGCGCTGCGGGCGGTGTCGACGTCGTCGCCGAGGTGCGACTGCTCGAGCGCGGTCACGCGGGCCTGTCGTTGCTCGAGCTGGTCCTGGAGCACGAGCCGCTCGGAGTGGCGCTGCTGCTCGGTGCGGCCGTGGTCCTCGAGCGCCCGGCGCAGCGCGACGACATCGTCGGCGAGCAGGCGCGCCTTGGCGTCGCGCACCACCGCGGCGATGGTCGCGGCCTCGCGCGCGACCTCGGCCTGGCGCCCGAGCGGCTTCAACTGCCGACGGATCTCGCCCGCGAGGTCGGACAGGCGGGTGAGGTTGGCCTGCATGGCGTCGAGCTTGCGGAGCGTCTTCTCCTTGCGGCGCCGGTGCTTCAGGATGCCCGCGGCCTCCTCGATGAAGCCGCGGCGGTCCTCGGGTGTGGCGCGCAGCACGGCGTCGAGCTGGCCCTGCCCGACGATCACGTGCATCTCGCGCCCGAGTCCCGAGTCGGAGAGGAGTTCCTGCACGTCGAGCAGGCGGCACGTCTCGCCGTTGATGGCGTACTCGCTCGAGCCGTTGCGGAAGAGGGTGCGCGAGATCGACACCTCGGAGTACTCGATCGGCAGCGCGCCGTCGGAGTTGTCGATCGTGAGGCTGACCTCGGCGCGGCCGAGCGGTCCGCGCGTCGAGGTGCCGGCGAAGATGACGTCCTCCATCTTGCCGCCGCGGAGGGTCTTGGCCCCCTGCTCGCCCATGACCCAGGCGAGGGCGTCGACGACGTTGGACTTGCCCGAGCCGTTCGGGCCGACGATGCAGGTCACGCCCTGTTCGAAGGCGAACGTCGTCGGCTGCGCGAAGGACTTGAATCCCTTCAGCGTCAGGCTCTTGAGATACACGCCCCACCCTTCCGACTCGCGAGCACGCTGCCGTCGAGCGTAGCCGAGAGCGGCGGATGCCCCGGCACTCCCCCGCCGTGCGGCGGCCGATCGGCCGGCATCCGGATGTCGCGGAGAACGCGTGCGAATGCCCGCGTGCCCGGGGCGTGCACGCTTGTCGCGCCGCCGGGCGGCCGATAGTCTGATCGGCTGCCCGGCGAGCGCAGCATGCGAGGAGGAGGATTCCGTGGACGGCGAGCAGGCACGATCGTTCGAGATCCGGGCCGTCCCGGTGCCCGAAGCGCTCGGCGCCCCCGATTCGCGCGAGTTCGAGGCCATGGCCGAGGTCGCCGCGCTCGTCGAGGAGTCGGTGTGGGGGCACCGCACCTTCGCGTGGGGGCCGGCGTCGCTGCTGCCCCGCTACCGCGACGACCGGTACCAGCCGATGCGGGCGTTCGCCGCATGGGAGGGCGATCGCTGCGTCGGTCGGGTCGAGTGCGAGTGGGAGCTGTCGGACGGCGCGGAGACGCTCGATCTCGCGATCGGGGTGCTCCCCGACGCGCGACGCCGCGGCATCGGCACGGCCCTGCTCGAGGCGGCCCGCGGGCTCGCCGCAGACCTCGGTCGCGACATCCTCACCGGCATGTCCGACGTCGCCGCCCCGGCCCTCGAGGCGCCCGGTGCGCGCCTCGAGGCCCGCGACGGCAGCGGGTCGATCCCCGCGAGCGATCCGGGTGCGGCGTTCGCGACGCACCACGGCTTCCGACTCGCGCAGCTCGAGCGCATGAGCGGACAGCCGTTGGCCGGACGGGCCGAGGAGTTCTCCGCGGCATCCGAGGCCGCTGAAGCCGCGGCGGCCGACGACCCGGCGCGCTACCGCATCGTCACCTGGGTCGACCATGCGCCCGACCACCTGGTCGAGGGCATGGCGATCGCGCAGGCGGCCATGTCGACCGACCCGCCCGCGGGCGAGAGCACGTACGACGTGCAGCAGTGGGACGCCGCACGCGTCCGCGCCACCGAAGAGCAGTCGATCGCGAGCGGGCGCACGTGCCTGTTCGCCGCCGCCGTCCTCGACGACGACGTGGTCGCCGGGTTCACCGAGCTGTCGGTGCCCGGCGACTCCAGCGCCACGTTCCAGTGGAGCACCATCGTGCTCGAGCCGCACCGCGGCCACCGGCTCGGCATGCGCCTGAAGCTCGCGAACCTCGTGCAGCTGCACCGCGTCGCCCCGGAGCGCACCGACGTCTACACGTGGAACGCCGACGAGAACGAGCACATGCTCGCGATCAACGTCGCGCTCGGCTACCGCGTGCTCGGCCTCAGCGCGCTGTGGCAGCGCGACGACGTCGCAGGCGCTGACAGCGCGGGCACCGGTGCGACGAACGGTTCATGAACGCCTCGCGGACGATGGGCGTGCCGCAACGGGGGCACGGTTCGCCCGCCCGCCCGTAGGCGTTCAGGGAGTGCGCGAAGTAGCCCGACTGGCCGTTGACGTTCACGTACTGGGCGTCGAAGCTCGTGCCGCCCTCGACGAGCGCCTTGCCGAGCACGTCGCGCACGGCCCGCAGCAGCTCGACCCGGCGAGGTCGCGAGAGCGATGAAGCCGGCTGCTCGCCGTGCAGGCCTACGGCCCAGAGCGACTCGTCGGCGTAGATGTTGCCGATGCCGCTGACCACGCCCTGGTCGAGCAGCATCCGCTTGACCCCCGAGGCGCGCCGCGACATCCGCTCGAAGAGCAGGTCGTCGTCGAACGCCGGGTCCAGCGGATCGCGCGCGATGTGCGAGACCTGCGTCGGCACGCTGCGGGCCCACTCGCCCGTGACGTCGGCACTGAAGCCGGCGACCTCGCCGTCGGCCGTCGCGACCATGCGATCGACCGCGAGCGACCCGAAGGTGCGCTGATCGACGAAGTCGACCCGGAGCTCGCCGTGCGCGGGGTGCTCGAGGTGCAGGCGGATGCGCGCGTGTCGGTCGTCGCCCGGATGGTCGGGTGTGCGCAGCAGCATCTGCCCGCTCATGCCGAGATGCCCGACGATCGCTCGCGGTCGGGAGTCGTTGCGGCCGTCGCCCGGGATCCGGCCGGCGACCTCGCCGATCGGCAGCCACAGGAACTTGCCGCGGCGCACGACCGCACGGATCACGGCGCCCGTGGTCAGCCGTTCGAAGTCGCCCGACGCGGCATCGTGGCGCGTGAGCGCCCGCTCGTCGAGCACGTCGACGGCGGCGATGCGCGCGCCCGTGACCGCGGGCGCCAGGCCGGCGCGAACGACCTCGACCTCGGGGAGTTCGGGCACGTCAGCTCGCGGTGAGCTTGGTCCATGCCTCGAGCGCGGCGGCCATCTCGGCCTGCTTCTTGCTCGAGCCCTCGCCCGACGCCTCGACCAGCCCGCCGACGTCGACCGTCGCGACGAAGTGCTTGTGGTGGTCGGGACCGCTCTCGGCGACCGTGTACACCGGCGCGGACACGCCTCGCTTCGCCGCGATCTCCTGAAGGCTGGTCTTGGGGTCCATGGACGCCCCGAACCGCTCGGGGTCGAGCATGAGCGGCGCGATGAGGCTCAGCACGAACGGCGTCGCCACGTCGCCGCCGCGGTCGAGATAGACGGCGCCGATGATCGCCTCGACCGTGTCGGCCAGGATCGACGCCTTCTCGGCGCCGCCCGTGAGCGTCTCGCCGCGACCGAGCCTGATGTACGGACCGAGGCCCACCGACCTCGCGACCTCGGCCAACGCGGCGCTCGAGACGAGGCTGGCACGCCGCTTCGCGAGCTCGCCCTCTTCGAGATCGGGATGGTCTCGGAACAGCCGGACCGTGACGGCCTGGCCGAGGATCGAATCGCCCAGGAACTCGAGGCGTTCGTTCGTCGGGATGCCGCCGTTCTCGTACGCGAAAGACCGGTGCGTGAGCGCCAGGAGCAGGAGCTCGGGATCGACCTCGACCTGCAGCTTGTGCTGCAGTTCTTCGAGGTTCGGTCTCGCGAGCCCTGTGCGCTCCGTGCGCGTCACGACCGGTCGATGCTGCGTGGGGCGTCGACTAGACGTCGGCGACCTTGCGGCCCTTGTACTCGAGGAACAGCGGGGTGCCCGCCGAGTCCTCGACGACCTTCGCGCGGTGCGGAAGGCTGTACGTGACCTTGCCGTTCTCGACGGTCTTCACCAGCGTGGGGGCCTCAGCCTTCCACTGCGAACGACGCGCGTGGGTGTTTGCTCGCGACTTCTTCCGCTTGGGAACAGCCATGACACTCTCTCAATCTCTCTTCGGGTCGGCGTCGGATGCGACATCCGGGCCCTGGTCTTCGGAAGCTTGGAACCCTGCAAGCGCGGCCCATCGAGGATCGCGCACATTCGGGGAGTCGAGTTCCGGGTGATCAGCCAGTCGCAGCCCGGTCTCTGGGTCGAGACCCGGGCAGTCCGGCCGGCAGACCGGCTGGAACGGCAGTGACAACACCACCGCATCTCGGATGAGCGGTTCAAGATCCACGTGGTCGTCTTGAACCTCGAACTCGAAAGCTTCTCCAGAATGATACGCGAAAAGCTCTTGGAACTCGACTTCGACAGGCTGGGCGATGTCGATGAGGCACCGACCGCACTCCCCCTCGGCCACCGTATCGACGCTCGCGCTCACGAGGATGCCCTCGTGCACGGACTCCAGACGCACGTCGAGATCGAGCTCGGAACCCTCGCGAACCGCGACGAGCCCCTCGCCGAACTGCTCGCGCGCGGGCACCCGGACGCGGTGCTCCCGCATCTCGCCCGGTCGGTTGAGGATGTCGCGCACGTTCATGCGGAACGGCGAATACTGATTGGCCACGAACGACGAGTCTACGCGCCGCCGCCTGCACGAACGCCGGGTACGCGTGCGACACGCTCCACGAGCGAGCGCGGCAGCAGCGTCGCGGCGGCGCGGTCGCGCGCGGTGACGTCGCGCAGCATCGCCCGGCGCACCGCGCCGAGATCGCGCAGGAGCCCGGCGCGAGCCTCGAGGTCGGAGCGGCCGGCGCCGTCGGGGCCGAATCGAGAGCGTTCGACGGCGTCGCGCAGCCGCAGCATCGCGGCCCGGGCCTCCGCCTCGTGGAACGCCGGCCGGGCGGCGACCGCGGACGCGACGGCGCGCGGCGTGCCGGCGGGCACCCCGATGCCGAGATCGATCGCCGTGGCCGCGAACTCCTGCCACGCGGCATCCGCCGGCGCACCGCCCCGGATGATGCGGCGACGACGGCCGGCCCGTTGCAGGGCCCGGACGATCGCGGGGATCGACAGCAGCAGCACGACCCCGAGGAGCAGGACGCCCGCCTGCATCGGCGCGCTGTTCGAGAGCGGGTCGCCGGCCTGCCCGGCCAGGCCCCGATCGGGATCGAGGTCGGGCCGCCCTGTCGGCACGGCCGTCGACGCCGGCCCCGTCGGGAGGACCGACGTGGGCGACTGCCCCGCGCCCGGCCTCGAGTACTCGGGCACCGAACCGCGCCCGGGCGTCGGCTCGAACGGCACCCACCCGACGCCCGAGAAGTACAGCTCGGGCCACGCGTGCAGGTCGTGCGAGTCGACCTGCACCCGCTGCACCCCGTCGACCCGGTCGGTGGTCGGCGTGCCCGACGTGTAGCCGATCGAGATGCGCGACGGGATGCCGGCCTCGCGTGCGAGCACCGCCATCGTCGACGCGAAGTGCACGCAGTAGCCCTGCTTCTGCTCGAGGAACGACGCGATCACCTCAAAGCCGCCGCCGTCGTACCCGCCGTCGACCGGCGCCTCGGTCGAGTAGTCGAAGTCGGGCGAGCGCAGGTACGCCTGGATCGCGACCGCCGTGTCGTAGGACGATCCCGTTCCCGCCGCGAGATTCGCGGCGGTCGTGCCGATGATCTCGGGCATCTCCTCGGGCAGTTCGAGGTATCGCGCATCGACCTGCGCCGCGGCCGCCGCGGCGCCCGCCGAGCGGAGCTGCTCGACCGTCGGCTCCACCGCGAGGCGCGTGACCTCGTAGCGCTGCCCCGCGGTGTTCGTGTCGGCGCTGCGGACCGTGAGCGATTCGTCGTCCCAGAACCAGGAGCCCTGCAGGCCGTCGATGCGCGTCGACGGGTACGGCACCGGCAGCCACGTCGTGCGCACCTCGTTCACGAGCACGTCGATCGGATGCTCCGAGGTCGCGACGTCGGGGCCGAGGCCCGCCGGCGAGCCGAGCTCGTCGACCGTGTTGTCGCCGTCGACCGGCCGGTCGGCGACCGACCACACGTCGCCCTCGAAGCGGTCGAGCGTGAGGAGGGTGAAGTAGGGCCGGTCTCCGTCGCGCGCGAGGTACCGGAAGGCGGGGCGGGCCTCGGGCCGACGCAGGTCGCGGCCGAGGTCGATGAACGGGCTGACTCCGCGGGCGAAGAGCGTGCTCTGCGATCCGGTGCCGAGGAGCAGGCTCGTCGAGATGCTCGGCGTCGAGACGGCGAGCATCGAGGCCGCGAGGATGCCCACCGCGGCGACGCCGAGCGAGGCGCCCAGCGTCGACGCGACCGGCACGCGCAGCGGCGCCGTCACGGTCGCGATGCCGTCGTCGCGGCGCTGCTCGATGCGCGCCCGCCGATTGACCCGCACGTCGACCCGCAGCAGGAGCAGGTACGACGCCGCGACGACCACGACGATCGGCAGGCCGATGCCGGACTCGACGATGAATCCCGGGATGAGCAGCGGCACGATCACCGGGACGGCGGCGAACGCCGGGCGCCTCGCCACCTGGACGAGCACGTCGAGCAGGATCGACAGGACGCCGACGCCGAGGGCGAGGGCGAACGAGAGGGCGGGCACCGTGACCGCCGGCACCGACTGCTGGGCGATCGTGCGCTGGGCTCCCGTGATCAGCTCGCCGAACAGGGCGAACGTGTCGGGCATCGGGATCAGGAGGAGCAGGCTCGTCGACGCGCCGAACAGCAGCGTCAGGAGCATGAGCAGCAGCACGGCCTCGAGCACGGGCACGAGCCCGCCGCGCACGCGCAGCGCACGCAGTCCGGCGCCGCCGAAGAGCACACCGGCGGCGACGAAGGCGCAGAGCCACCACCAGCCGCTGCCCGCGATCAACGGCCCGAGCGCCATGATCGAGGTCGCCATGAGCAGGAACGAGGCCGCCGACAACGCGAGCCGCTGCCCCGACGACAGCGTGGCCTGGTCAGGATGCATCGCGCACCGCCGTCGTGGCCGAGGCCGCCCACGCTCCGCCGATCTCGGACGCGCGCCGCACCGTCACGACGGTCCAGTCGGCATCCTCCAGCATCTGCCGGACGGCGGCCGGCACCGTCGCGGTGACGAAGGCGACCGCCGGCTCGAAGGCGGGCCGAAGCGCGACGAGCGCCCCGGCGTCGGCCGCACTGGGATCGGCGAGCACCGCGAACGCCGGCTCGCGCGCGTCGCGTCCGCGCGTGCGGACCTCGGATGCCGCCGCGCGATCGTCTCGCCGGCGGCCCTGCTCGTCGAGGTCGACGCGGGCGAGGTCCTCGAGCAGGAGCCGGTCGCCGCCCGGCATGCGGTACGTGCCGTCGAAGGGCGCGGTCGGCCCGAGGCCCCGCTCGTGCTCGCCGACGCTCGTGCAGCGCACCCGGAACCCGTGCTCGAGCAGGTGCACCCCGATCGAGGCGGCGACCTCGATCGCGAGCTCGTACCGCTCGTCGCCGTCGTGGCCGCGTTCGCGGTGCACGACGAGGCCGGGGCGCGAGCTCGACGGCACGTCGAGCAGCACCCGTGCCTCGGGGTCGCCGCGCTGCTCCTCTTCTCGCACCATGAGCTCGCCGCGTCGCGCGGTCGCCGGCCAGTTCACCCGACGGAGCGGATCGCCGTAGCGGTACTCGCGCGCGATGAGCTCGTCGGAGTTCGGGTGGTTGCGCCGTTGCAGGCCGTGCACGACGCCGTCGATGCTGGCCGCCGTCGCGAGCGCCTCGGCCAGCGGCGTGACCCGCGGGGTCACCACGATCTCGTGCGCGGAACCCGCGTCGCGTTCGACGACGGCGAGCGCGAACGGGTCGTGCATGCCGATGCGCAGCGGACCGACGGGGTAGACGCCGCGTCGCGGCATCCGCAGTCGGTACTCGACCCGGACCCGGTCGTCCCCGGAGGGCAGCACCGCCTCGTGCGGGCCGAGGGCCGGCAGGAGCGACTCGGGCGGCCCCACCGCGCTGTCGGGTGCGCGATCGCGCCAGTGGGCGCCGTCGAAGGTGCGCGGGCCCCGGTTCTGCACGACGAGGCCGACGACGGTCGACTCCCCCGCGCGGACGACCGCCGGCGAGAACTGGCGCTGCACCGCGAGCCTCGGGCGACGCGTCGCCACGAATGCCGCGGCGACGACGGGCATCGCGATGCCGACGAACGCGAGCACGAGGATGTCGCGCAGGTCGAACCACAGCGAGACGCCCGCGAGCACCACGCCGACGGCGACGAGGGCGATGCCGCGTCGGGTGAGGCGGGGCCAGGAGATCGGGCGGGGGCGCGACATGCTCAGTTCCTTCGCGCGCTCCCGACCGGGACGGGCGTGTCGGCGACGATGCGTCGCACGATCGCGTCGATGAGCGGCCCGCTGTCGCGGTCGTGGGTGCCGACCGCACGGCTCGTGGGCACGAGCCGGTGCGCCAGCACGGGCACGGCGAGCGCGTCGACGTCGTCGGGGAGCACGAAGTCGCGGCCGTGCATCGCGGCGTGCGCCTTCGCGGCCCTGATGAGCTGCAGGGTCGCGCGCGGGCTGGCGCCGAGCCGCAGCTGGCGGTCGTCTCGGGTCGCGCGTGCCAGTTCGACCGCGTACTCCTTGACGGGCTGAGACGTGAACACGTGCTGGACCGCGGCGATCATGCGGCGCAGCTGTTCGACCTCGACGACCTGTTCGAGCCGGTCGAGCGGGCTCGAGGTCTCACGCGTCGACAGCATCGCGAGCTCGTCGGCCGAGGCGGGGTACCCCATCGAGACCCTCGCCATGAACCGGTCGCGCTGCGCCTCGGGCAGCGGGTAGGTGCCCTCCATCTCGACCGGATTCTGCGTCGCGATGACGGTGAACGGCAGTTCGAGGAGGTACGTGGTGCCGTCGGCGGTGACCTGGCGCTCCTCCATGCACTCGAGCAGGGCGGCCTGGGTCTTCGGGCTCGCCCGGTTGATCTCGTCGCCGATGACGATGTTGGCGAACACGGGACCGCGCTTGAACTCGAATCGGCGGCTGGCCTGGTCGAAGACCGAGACGCCCGTGACGTCGCTCGGCAGCAGGTCGGGGGTGAACTGGATGCGGCTGATGCTGCTGCCGAGCGATCGGGCGAGCGCCTTGGCGAGCATGGTCTTGCCGACGCCGGGGACGTCCTCGATGAGCAGGTGCCCCTCGGCGAGCACCACGGTGAGCGCGGCGGTGATGGCCTCGCGCTTGCCGGCGATCACGGTCTCGACGTTGCCGACGACGCGGGCCGCGAGCGAGCCCACCTCGTCGATGAGCATGGCGGATGCCTCGCCGGCGGCGTCTGGGGCGGTGGTCATGGCCTGCTCGCTCACGGGGTCATCGCCGTCGCGAGGTACTCGGAGACCGCCGCCGGAACGTACGGCGAGACGTCGCCGCCGAGGGCGGAGACCTGCCGCACGAGCGAACTGGACACGTGCGCGTGCTGCGGGTCGGGAAGCAGGAACACCGTCTCGACGCCGGCGAGATGCCGGTTCACGATCGCCATGGGGGTCTCGTACGCGATGTCGAGCTGGGAGCGGACGCCCTTGACGAGCACGCTCGCGCCGACGTCGGTGCAGTAGTCGACGAGCAGGCCCATGCTCCACGAGGCCACGATGATGCGCCCCTCGATGCCGGCGTCGGCGATGGCGCGCTCGATGAGGGAGACGCGCTGGGCGATCGGCAGGAGGGCGCTCTTGTCGGGGTTGTGCACCACGACGACGTGCAGTTCGTCGTAGAGGCCCGCGGCACGCGCGATGACGTCGAGATGCCCCTTGGTGACGGGGTCGAATGAACCGGGAACGACGGCGATCCGCTGCATAGGCACCAGCGTAGTGCCCGGATGCCGCGCCGGGAGGGGGTCGTTGTACTCTCAGCCCTTGCTCAGGAATCCGGTGGCGTCGTCGTCGAGCCGGCGCCGTACCGCGGCCGCGAGCGCCGGGTGCGTCGCGAGCTCGGGGTCGGCGGCGAGCAGCGTCGCGGCGGACTCCCTCGCGTCGGCGATGACGTCGCCGTCGCGGGCGACGCGCAGCAGCTTGAGCGACGATCGGCCGCCGGACTGGTTGGCGCCGAGCACATCGCCCTCCTGCCGGAGCTCGAGGTCGACCCGCGCGAGCTCGAAGCCGTCGAGCGTCGCCGCGACCGCGTCGACGCGCTGGCGGGCGAGCGAGCCCGGCGGCGCCGCCGTGACGAGCAGGCAGAGCCCCGGCAACCCGCCTCGGCCGACGCGGCCGCGGAGCTGGTGCAGCTGGGAGACGCCGAAGCGGTCGGCGTCGGCGACGACCATGACGCTCGCGTTGGGCACGTCGACGCCGACCTCGATGACGGTGGTCGCGACGAGCACGTCGATCTCGCCCGCCGCGAAGGCGCGCATCGTCGCGTCCTTCTCGTCGGAGGCCATGCGGCCGTGCAGCGGCGCGACCCGGATGCCGGCGAAGCGGGGGGCGGCGGCGAGCTCCTCGAGGATCGAGGCGACGGATGCGGCGGGCGCGGAGGACGGGGCATCCGCCTCCTGCTCGGCGGCCGGGTCGGCCTCCTCGGCCACCTTGGGCTCGATCGCCGGGCAGACGACGAACCCCTGCCGCCCCTGCTCGACCTCCTCGGCGAGACGCTCCCAGACGCGGGCGCGCCAGCCCGGCCGCTCGGCGAGGGGCACGACGTGCGATTCGATGCCGGCCCGGCCGGCGGGCAGCTCGCGGATCGTCGAGACGTCGAGGTCTCCGAACACGGTCATGGCCACGGTGCGCGGGATGGGCGTCGCCGTGAGCACGAGCACGTGGGGCGGCTGCCGGCCCTTGAGCCGCAGGGCCTCGCGCTGCTCGACGCCGAAGCGGTGCTGCTCGTCGACGACCACGAGCCCGAGGTCGGCGAACGACACGGTCTCGCCGATGAGCGCGTGGGTGCCGACGACGATGCGCGACTGGCCCGCCGCCGCACGCAGCAGCGCCTTGCGGCGTTCGGCCGTCGGGAGCTGGCCCGTGAGCAGGGTCGGCACGAGCTGGGACGAGAGGTCGGGGCCGAGCATGCGGACGATGGAGCGCAGGTGCTGCGCGGCGAGCACCTCGGTGGGCGCGAGCAGCGCCGACTGGCCGCCGGAATCCGCGACCGCGAGCATCGCCCGGAGCGCGACGACGGTCTTGCCCGAGCCCACCTCGCCCTGCACGAGACGGTTCATGGGCACGGGCTCGGCCAGGTCTTCGGAGATCTGCCCGCCGACCTCGACCTGGTCGCCGGTGAGCTCGAAGGGCAGCGCGTCGTCGAAGCGCGCGAGGAGGCCGTCGGGCGACGGATGCCGCGCGGTGGCCGCGTGCGCCCGCAGCTCGGCCCGCCTGAGCAGCAACGTGGTCTGCAGCACGATCGCCTCGGTGAACCGCAGAGTGCGTCTTGCGGCCTTCCAGTCGCGCTCGGCCTCGGGCCGATGCACGCGTTCGAGCGCGTCGCGGTGCGACAGCAGCCCATGCGCCGAGCGCACGGCCGCCGGCACGGGGTCGGGCACGGGGTCGAGCCCGTCGAGCAGGAGGGCGATCGCCTTCGCGAGCTGCCAGCTGGCGAGCGCGCCGGTGGCCGGGTAGATCGGGATGGGCGCCTCGGCCCAGCGCTTGACCGAGGCGTCGGTCGGCGATGCGGGCGCCTCGTCGTCGAAGAGCTCGTAGTCGGGGTGGGCGAGCTGGCGCGCTCCGCGGTAGTCGCCGACCTTGCCGGCGAAGATGCCCCGCGCACCGGGGACGAGCTCGCGGGACCGCCACGCCTGGTTGAAGAAGGTGAGCGTGAGGATGCCCGTGCCGTCGGAGATCTTGACCTCGAGGATCGAGCCCCTGCGCGACCGCATCGTGCGCTCGCGCACCTCGATGACCTCGGCGACGATGGTGACGTTCTCGTCGAGCGGCAGGCTCGCGAGCGCGGTCAGCTCGCCGCGGAGCGCGTATCGGCGCGGGTAGTGGCCGAGCAGGTCGCCCACGGTGCGGTACCCGAACGCGCGCTCGAGCGCCTGCGCCGTGCGACCGCCGAGGGCGCCCGTCAGCCGGGTGTCGAGCGTGAATCGGCCGACGCCCCCGTGCTGCGTCTGCTCGGCCGTCATGCCTCGATCGTAGGCGCGCCCGCCGTCAACGCCTCGATCTCGGCGAGCACGTACGCGTCGTCGGGACGCGCCTCGGCGAGCTCGCGTTGCATCGCGAGGGCTTCGTCGGTGCGGCCCAGCGTGCGCAGGCACCTCGCGACCGACCATCGCGTGACCTGCCGCTGCTCTGCCGAACCGTGGCGGTCGGCGATCTCGACGGCACGTTCGAACTCCATGAGGGCGCCGACGGATCGCCCCTGATCGTGCTTGGCCCAGCCGAGGTTGTGGTGCAGCGCGATGCCCCAGCGCAGCACGCGGGGGTCGCGTTGGCCGTCGAGCACGTCGAGTCCCTCGACCGCCCACTCCTCCTCGTGGCCGTGGTCGTGCAGGGCGAGCAGGTGCAGCGCGTCGAGCACGAGGAACGGGGATCCGGCGCGCGCCGCCTCGCGCACGCCGAGCGTGAGGGCGGGCACGGCGGCCGACGGCTCCTCGCCGTCGGCGATGATGCGGCCCCGCTCGACGGCGACCCGCGCGCGCAGTTCGGCGTCGGACTCCGCGAGGCCCTGCTCGACCGCGTCGAGGAGTCGCTCGGCCTCGTCGACCGAGCCCAGGAGCGCGAGGGCGCGAGCAAGCTGGGTGGCCATCACGGCGCGGACCGGCGCCGGTGCCGACTCGTCGTCGACGACCGCACGGAACCGCGCCGCCGTCGCCCCGGGGTCTGCGAAGTCCCACATGCCGTCGAGCACCGACTGGTCGACGATCGGACGTCGGGCGGCCACGGGAGCGGGAGGGGCTTCCACGTTCTGGTCATCCACCCGTCCATCATGGCAGCGCGGCTGAACCGGACCGGTCCCCGGACGAGCGGGCGGATGCCACGGGTGCAGCTGAGCGGGGCGGATGCCTCGACCGGGCCGGTAGGCTGCGGGGAGCATGACGCGCATCATCGCCGGGGCCGCCGGCTCACTCGCCCTCGCCGTGCCGCGCTCCGGCACGCGTCCCACGAGCGACCGCGTCCGCGAGGCGATCTTCTCCGCCCTCGAGGCGCGCGACGCCGTCGACGGCGGCGTGGTGCTCGACCTCTACGCGGGCTCCGGGGCCCTCGGCCTCGAGGCCGCGAGCCGCGGCGCGGCCGAGGTCGTGCTCGTCGAGCGCGCGAAGCCCGCGGCCGACGTGTGCCGGCGCAACGCCGAGGCCGTCACGCGAGCCCTCGGCCGGGGCGCGGCGCGCATCCGGGTGGTCCCCCGTTCCGTGGCCTCCTACCTCGAGTCCGCGCCGTCCGGCGTCGATCTCGCGTTCGTGGACCCGCCGTACGACCTCGACGAGGGCGCGCTCGCGCGCGACCTGGCGCTGCTCGCTCCGCTCCTCCACGCCGACGCCCTCGTCGTCGTCGAACGCAGCGCCCGCTCCCCCGAGCCGACCTGGCCCGCGGGGCTCGCGGTCGAGCGTCGGCGGGACTACGGCGAGACGACGCTCTGGTGGGCCGGTGCGACGCCGGCTCAGCCGGATCTGCCGTCCCATCCCGCGTAGGGATCCCATCCGTCGGCCCCGACGTCGAGGCCGTCGAGCAGCACCTCGCCGTCGCCCGCGACCACGCGCCCGATGACCTCGAACGGGTCGGGCACCGCGGCGTCGTCGGGGAAGGTCGCGAGGAACCCGTGGTCCTCGCCGCCGGCGAGGGCGACGCGTACCGTCTCTGGGTCGCTGCCGAGCGCCGAGGACGAGAAATCGAGGGCGACCCCGCTGGACTCGGCCACGCGGCGGGCGTCGCGCGCGAGCCCGTCGGACACGTCGAGCATCGAGGTCGCGCCCGCGAGCGCGGCGACGACGCCCGCGGCCACCGGCGGCGAGGGCGCCAACTGGGCGCGGAGGAGGTCGGGATGCCGCGCCCTGAGCTCGGCGGCCAGGGTCGCGGACGGCTCGCCCGCGGCATCCGTCGCCTCGGCGAAGAGGAGCGCGAGACCCCTCGCCGCGTCGCCCCGCGCGCCGGCGTGCGCGATGACGTCGCCGATGCGGGCTCCGGAGCGCCGTACGGGCGCCCGGCCCTCGAGATCGCCGAAGGCGGTGACGGCGATCGTGAGCACGTCGGAGGCGGAGAGGTCGCCGCCGACGACGCCCGCGCCGGGTGCGAGCGCCCGGAGCGCCTCCCGCAGTCCGTCGGCGATGCCCTCGAGCAGCGACGCCGGCGCGGAGGGCGGCGCGGCGATCGCCACGACGAGCGCGGTGGGCCGCGCGCCCATGGCCGCCACATCGGTGAGGTTCGTCGCGGCCGCCTTCCAGCCGAGCTCGAACGGCGTCGACCAGGCGAGGCGGAAGTCGGGCCCGTGCACGAGGAGGTCGGTGGTGACCACGAATCGGCCGTCGGATGCCGCGACGAGGGCGGCGTCGTCGCCCGGCCCGAGCAGCGCCGAGGCGCCCGACTCGAGACGCGGCAGGATGCGTCGGAGCGCCGCGATCTCTCCGATGGCGCCGATCGTGGCGTCATCGTCTCGGGGCTCGCTCCGCGTCGGTGAATCTGGCACGCCGCAAGCCTAGGACAGGCCGCTCATCAGGCCTTCTCGGAGTGTCACCCGGGCGGGGGACGTGACGGGAATGTAACGAATACTTACGTATCGGTCGATCGTGACGTAAGGTGAAGTCGCCTCACCAGGCCGCGATACCCGAAACGCGGTGGCTCTCTGTTGCTCACCGTGCAGCAATGGAGCCCAAGTGAACCGACGAAGCGAACGAGCAGAACGCGCACGCGCACGCGCCCGCCGACACCGCCGGACGGCCGTGATCGTCGCCGCGGCAGCCGGGAGCCTCGCCCTCGTGGGCATCGCCGGAACGGCCTGGGCGGGCGGATCCCTGAGCGCCTGGCTCGCCGCGGCGCCCGCGTGCACCGAACCCGTCACGCTGAAGGTGGTCGCCGACACGGCCATCGCGCGACCGGTCAAGGCGATCGCGGCCGAGTACGACGCACGCGAGGACGCCTGCGCCCGCACCGAGGTCATCGCGCAGGACTCGGCCGACACCTCCGCGCTGCTCGCCTCGGGCAACGGCTCCGACATCGACGCGTGGATCCCCGACTCCCCCGTCTGGCTCGTGCGCACCGCGGCGAGCGCCCGCTCGCTCGGCCGAGACGTGCCCGACGTGGCCCTCGAGCGGTCGATCGCCTCGAGCCCGGTCGTGTTCGCGGCGCCGGTCAGCGGGGCCGACGCGCTCGCCGGCCGCGAGCTCGACTGGGCCGACGTGCTCACGGGCGAGCTGCCGACCCTCCTCGCCGACCCCGAGGCGTCCTCGGCCAGCCTGAACGGCCTGCAGGCCATGGAGCGCGCGACGCCCATCGGGCAGGCGCGCCAGTTCCGCAACGCGATGATCCGCCTGAGCGACGGCGCGCCGACCAGGGTCGACGCCGCGTTCGCGGCGCTCGCGGTCAGCCCTCCCGGCACCGTGGCGATCGCGAGCGAGCAGCAGGTCGCCATGCACAACCACGACGACGCGGCGACTCCCCTGCTCGCCCTCTACCCCGACGACGGCACCCTCGCCCTGCAGTTCCCGTTCCTGCGCATGCTCGACAAGTCCGAGCTCGCGAAGTACCAGTCCGCCGAGACCCAGCCGGAGGGTGCCGAACAGGAGCGCCTCGCCCAGCGCGCGGCCCAGCTGAACGCGCTGAAGATCGCGCTCTGGGACGACTCCGCCCGGTTCGCGTCCGAGGGCTTCCGCAACGGCACCGGCGGCGGCGAGCTCAAACAGGACGGCGTGCTCGCCGACGCGACCGAGGTCGGTTCGGCCGCGGCATCCGCCCAGGTCTCGATCCTCCGCAACTGGGGCGTGCTGAGCCTCCGATCCCGCATCCTCTCGGTCATCGACGTGTCGGGCTCGATGGAGGAGCCCACGGTCACCGGCCTCCGCCGCATCGACCTGCTCACCCAGGCCGCGACCGGCACCGTCTCGCAGCTCTCCGAGGCGGTCGACGTCGGCCTCTGGGCGTTCTCGACGACGCGGGTCGGAGATCAGGACTGGGAGCCGCTGTCCGCGATCGAACCGCTCGCCGACGACGCCCACCGCGAGGCGGTGCTCGACGCCATCGCGTCGTTGCCGGGCCGGCTCGGCGGGGCCACCGGGCTCTACGACTCGACCCTGGCCGCCGTCGAGGCGGTACGCGAGAACTACGACCCGGCCAACGTGAACTCGGTCCTGCTCCTCACCGACGGGCGCAACGAGGACGAGAACGGCATCAGCCGCGAGGCCCTCCTCGAGCAGCTCACCGCGATCGCCGAGAGCGACCGGCCCGTGCCCGTCGTGCTCGTCGGCATCGGACCCGACACCGACCTCGAATCGATGCGGCTGATCGCCGAGGCCACGGGCGGCGCCGCCTACTCCGCGCAGCGGCCCGAAGACCTGAAGACGGTGCTGACCGATGCCCTGTCGCAGCGTTCGTGCCGTCCGAACTGCTGAACGCGACGGGGTAACCTGAAGCGGATGTCTCAGCACCCCGCCGTTCGCCCGTCCGTGCGTCGCCCCCGGCACCGTCGACTCGCGGGAGGCATCCTCACCGTCGTCCTCGCTGCCGCGGCCCTCACCGCCTGCAGCCCCATCGTGAACCTCGAGGCCGCCCCCGCGGCGAGCGATCCCGCGTGCGCCGACCTCGTCGTGCTGCTGCCCGACACCGTCGCCGAGCAGCCGGCCCGTGAGACCGACGCGCAGGGCACGGGCGCCTGGGGCGACCCCGCATCGGTGCTGCTGCGCTGCGGTGTGCCGACGCCCGGTCCGACGACCGATCGCTGCGTCAGCGTCGACGGCATCGACTGGCTCGTCGACGAGACGCAGCAGCCGAACTACGCGTTCACGACCTACGGCCGCACCCCCGCCGTCGAGGTGATCGTCGACAACGACGTCGTCTCGGGCACGACGGCGCTCACCGACCTCTCCCGCGCCGTCAGCGCCATTCCGGCCGAGGGCGGGTGCACCTCGGTCGAGGACGCGACGCCGACCGACTGAGCCGGCCGATCGCCTCAGCGGGCGCCGCGGGCGTGGCCGACGTCGATGAGCTCGCCGATCAGCTCGGGGTAGCTGAGGCCGGTGTTGAGCCAGCAGGTGGGGAACATCGAGATGGGCGTGAAGCCGGGCATCGTGTTGATCTCGTTGACGACGAATCCCTCGTCGCCGAGGAACACGTCGACCCGGGCCAGTCCCTCGGCGCCGATCGCCTCGAACGCGCGGCGGGCGATGCGCTCGAGCTCGAAGCCCTCGCCGTCGCCGAGCTCGGCCGGGCACACCAGGTCGACGCCCGGCGCATCGAGGTACTTCGCCTCGAAGTCGTAGAAGTCCCGCCCCGAGACGACGACCTCGCCCGCGACGCTGACGCGGACGCCGTCGCGACCCTCGAGCACCGCGACCTCGATCTCGCGGCCGGGGATCGCCTGCTCCACGAGGACGGTGCGGTCCTCGTCGAAGGCCACGTCGAGCGCGGCGTCGAGCTCGGACCAGTCGGTCACCTTCGTGACGCCGACCGAGGAGCCCGCCCGCGCCGGCTTGACGAACACCGGCAGCCCGAGCCCGCGGACCCGCCGCTGCCAGAGCTCGGCGTCGGCGTCGAGCGCGGCACGCGTCAGCGTCACCCACGGCGCCACCGGGATGCCGGCGGCCTCGAGGGCCGTCTTCGTGAAGTGCTTGTCCATGCCGACGGCCGACGCGAGCACGCCGTTGCCGACGTAGGGCAGCCCCACGAGCTCGAGGAGGCCCTGCACGGTGCCGTCCTCGCCGAACCGACCGTGCAGGATCGGGAACACGACGTCGACCTCGCCGAGCGAGCGTTCGCCGTCGGGGTCGGACACCCGCAGCTCTCGCGAGCCGGAGCCCTCGGGCCAGCGCACCCGGGACCCGTTGTCGACGACCTCGGGGAGGCGGTCGGGATCGAGGGCGAAGCGACCCGGGTCGTCGCTCTCGAGCACGAAGGCGCCGTCGCGGGTGATGCCGACCGGGATCACCTCGAAGCGGTCACGATCGATCGCTCCCAGGACTCCGCCCGCCGTTGCGCAGCTGATCGAGTGTTCGCTTGAACGCCCGCCGAAGAGCAGAACCACCCTGAGCTTGTCCATCCAAAGTCCTTTCGCCCTGCGGCTCGTCATCGGTCGTGAGGTGGGGCGCGATGTCCCTCGGCTCGAGCGTTCCGGCGAGCACCTGGCGTACCTGCTCGACGATCGGCATGTCAACGCCCTTCGCGCGGGCGAGCTCGAGGATCGGCCCGACCGAGGCGAGTCCCTCGGTGGTCTGGTTCATCTGGTTCACCACGTCGGCGAGATGGTAGCCCTGGCCGAGCAGACGCCCGGCGGTGTTGTTGCGCGAGAGCGGCGACTGGCTCGTCGCGATGAGGTCGCCGAGCCCGGCGAGGCCGGACAGCGTCTCGGGCTGTGCGCCGTAGGCGACGGCGAAGTCGGTCATCTCGACGAGCCCGCGCGTGATGATCGACGCCTTCGTGTTCTCGCCGTAGCCGACGCCGTCGACGATGCCGATCGCGACGGCGATGAGGTTCTTCAGCACGCCGCCGAACTCGGTGCCGATCACGTCGGTGTTCACGAAGGACCGGAAGTAGCGGTTGCGGGAGATGGATGCGACGGCCTGGGCCGTCTCGAGGCTCGTCGAGGAGACCACGGCGGCCGTCGGCTGCTCCTTCGCGATCTCGAGCGCGAGGTTCGGCCCCGAGATGACCGCGATCTGGCCCGGGTCGATGGGAAGCACGTCGGCGATGACCTCGCTCATGCGCAGGCCCGAGGACTTCTCGACGCCCTTCATGAGCGAGACGATCGTGGCCTGCGCGTGCAGGTGCGGCTCGGCCGCGATGAGGTTGTCGCGCAGCGACTGACTGGGCACCGACATGAAGACGTGCTCGGCCCCGGCGAGGGCGAGGTCGAGTCGGCTCGTCGCCCGGAGGCCGAGCGGCAGGTTGACGCCGGAGAGGTAGTCGCTGTTGCGCTTGCCCTCCTGGATCTCTTTCGCCAGCTCGGGGCGGCGTGCCCACAGCACGACGTCGGCGCCGCCGTCGGCGAGGATCTTCGCGAAGGTGGTGCCCCAGCTGCCGGCGCCGAGCACGGCGACCCGGGTGCCGTGCACGGTCTTGGCCCTAGCCATCGAGGCGCCCCGTCTCCTTCTGCCCGTGCTTGGCCGGGTCCCAGCGTTCGGCGGGCGGCTGCTCGCCGCGGAGCTCGCCGAGGAGCGCCGCGATGGCGTCCATGAGCTCGCCGGTGGCCTCCAGCAGCAGCGTCTGCGTGAGCGGCCGGCCGCGGTACGCCGAGAGGTCGAGCGGTTCGCCGACGATGACGTCGATGGTCTTGCGCGGGTACGGCCGCAGCTTCTTGCCGTACCGGCCCATGAGCTCCTGCGTGCCCCAGTGGGCGGCGGGCACGATCGGGATGTCGCGCTCGAGCGCGATGCGCACGGCGCCCGTCTTGCCGCGCATGGGCCACAGGTCGGGATCGCGCGTCAGCGACCCCTCGGGGTAGACGATGACCACGCGGCCGTTCTCGACGAGCTCTTCGGCCGCTCGCAGCGCCGCGTGGCTCTTGCTGCCGGCGCGCTCGACCGGGATCTGGCCCGAGGTGCGCAGCAGCCACCCGAGCACCGGGTTCTTGAACAGCGACGCCTTCGCCATGAAGCGCGGAGCCCGACCGAGATGCCACGTCGCCGCGCCCATCACCACCGGATCGATCTCGCTGTAGTGGTTGGGCGCGAGCACGAACGCGCCCGTCTGCGGCATCCGCTCGCGATGATGGAATCGGTACTTGACCATCGTGCTCAGCAGCGGGAGCACCAGGAACGCGAGAACCCAGAAGAACGACGGCCGGCGGGTCTCCGAACGGGCCTTCACAGGAGGTTCGGGAGCCGCGGCGTCGTCGTGCACTCCCCCATTATGCGTCGAGTTCGAAGTCCGCCCCGAGGAGCTCGAGCTTCGTGATGAAGTTCTCGTACCCTCGGGCGATGATGCCGACGTTCGAGACCGTCGACCGGCCGTCTGCGGTCAGGGCGGCGATGAGGTGGCTGAACCCGCCTCGGAGGTCGGGCACCTCGATGTCGGCGCCCGTCAGCACGGACGGACCGGAGATCACGGCGGAGTGCTTGAAGTTGCGCTGGCCGAACCGGCACGCCGCGGAACCGAGGCACTCCTTGTGCACCTCGATCGAGGCGCCCATCTCGACGAGCGCGTCGACGAAGCCGAACCGCTGCTCGTACACGGTCTCGTGCACGATCGAGACGCCCTTGGCCTTGCTCAGGGCGACCACGAGCGGCTGCTGCCAGTCGGTCATGAACCCGGGGTGCACATCGGTCTCGATGATCACGGGCTTGAGGTCGCCGCCGGGGTGGAAGAAGCGGATGCCGTCTTCGGCGATGTCGAAGTCGCCGCCGACCTTGCGGAACACGTTGAGGAACGTCAGCATCTCGGCCTGGCGGGCGCCGCCGACGAAGATGTCGCCCTCGGTCGCGAGCGCCGCAGCGGCCCAGCTCGCGGCCTCGTTGCGGTCGAAGAGGGCGCGGTGCGTGTAGCCCTCGAGCCTGTCGACGCCCTCGATGCGGATGACCCGGTCGGTGTCGACCGTGATGATGGCGCCCATCTTCTGGAGGATGTTGACGAGGTCCATGATCTCGGGCTCGATCGCCGCGCCCGAGAGCTCGGTGATGCCGTCGGCGAGCACCGCGGTGAGCAGCACCTGCTCGGTGGCGCCGACGCTCGGGTAGGGCAGTTCGACCTTCGCCCCGTGCAGGCCGCCGGGAGCCGACATGCGGATGCCGCTCGGGAGCTTCTCGACGATGGCGCCGAAGTTGCGCAGGACCTCGAGGTGGTAGTCGATCGGGCGGTCGCCGATGCGGCATCCGCCGAGGTCGGGGATGAACGCCTCGCCGAGCCGGTGCAGCAGCGGGCCGCAGAACAGGATCGGGATGCGGCTCGAGCCGGCGTGCGCGTCGATGTCGGCCATGTGCGCCGTCTCGACCGCGGACGGGTCGAGGATGAGCTCGCCCTCGACCGGGCCGTCGGTCACGGTGACGCCGTGCACCTCGAGGAGCCCGCGCACGATGCGCACGTCGCTGATGTTCGGCACGTCCTTCAGCACGCTGGGCGTGTCGCCGAGGATCGCCGCGACCATCGCCTTGGTGACCAGGTTCTTCGCGCCCTTGAGCTCGATGCGGCCCACCAGCGGCTTGCCGCCGTTGATCGTGATGCGGTCGACGTTCAGCCCTACCGCCGACGCGTGGTTCTTGGCATCCTGCCCGAGTGTGTTCACAGAGTTCCTGATTCCGCCGGCTCCCTGATGGGGAGCGTCTTCGGCCGCCAAGCCTCTCGGTGCGTCTCGAACTCGGCGATGGCCGGTTCGTCGCGCAGGGTGAGACCGATGTCGTCGAGCCCTTCGAGAAGCCTCCAACGAGTGTAGTCGTCGACGTCGAAGGGCACGGTCAGCGAACCGACGCTGACCGTACGCTCAACCAGATCGACCGTCACCGCTATTCCCGGCTCGGCCTCGACGACCTCCCAGAGCCGCTCGACGTCTTCGTACGCGACCTGCGCCGCGAGCAACCCCTGCTTGCCGGAATTGCCTCGGAAGATGTCGCCGAAACGCGAGCTGATGACCACGTCGAAGCCGTAGTCGCGAAGCGCCCAGACGGCGTGCTCGCGGCTCGACCCGGTGCCGAAGTCGGGTCCCGCGATGAGCACGCGCGCGCCCTGATAGGCCTCCTGGTTCAGGATGAAGTCGGGATCCTGGCGCCACGCGAAGAACAGCGCGTCGTCGAACCCGGTCTTCGTGACCCGCTTGAGGAACACGGCGGGGATGATCTGGTCGGTGTCGACGTTCGAGCGGCGCATCGGCACCGCGACGCCCGAGACGGTCGTGAACTTCTCCATGTCAGCGCCCTTCGCTCTCGCCGGTCGAGTGGGCCGCCGGGCCCGTGTCGAGACCCAGATCCCACGGACTCGAGAGCGTGCCGCGGATCGCGGTGGCCGCCGCCACGAGCGGCGAGACCAGGTGGGTGCGTCCGCCCTTGCCCTGCCGGCCCTCGAAGTTGCGGTTCGACGTGGAGGCGCACCGCTCGCCCGGGGCGAGCTGGTCGGGGTTCATGCCGAGGCACATCGAGCAGCCGGCGAATCGCCACTCGGCGCCGAACGACTCGAACACCTTGTCGAGCCCCTCGGCCTCGGCCTCGAGGCGCACCCGGGCGGAGCCCGGCACGACCATGACGCGCACGCCGTCGGCCTTCTGCTTGCCCTCGATGATCGACGCGAACGCCCGGAGGTCTTCGATGCGGCTGTTCGTGCACGAGCCCATGAACACGGCGTCGACCCGGATGTCCTTCAGCGGCGTGCCCGGCTCGAGGTCCATGTACTCGAGCGCGCGCTCGGCCGCGGCACGCTCGTGCTGGTCGTCGATGCTCGCGGGGTCGGGCACGGTCTCGGAGAGCGAGACGCCCTGGCCCGGGTTCGTGCCCCACGTGACGAACGGCTCGAGCGCATCGGCGTCGATGAACACCTCGGCGTCGAACTCGGCGCCCTCGTCGGTCGCGAGCGTCTTCCAGTACTCGACCGCGTCGAGCCAGTCCTGACCCTGCGGCGCGTGCGCGCGTCCCTCGAGGTAGTCGAAGGTCGTCTGGTCGGGCGCGACCATGCCCGCACGGGCGCCGGCCTCGATCGACATGTTGCAGATCGTCATGCGGCCGTCCATCGAGAGGGCGCGGATGGCGCTGCCGCGGTACTCGAGCACGTAGCCCTGGCCGCCGCCGGTGCCGATCTTCGCGATCACGGCGAGGATGATGTCCTTCGCGGTCACCCCCGGGCGCAAGGTGCCCTCGACGTTGATCGCCATGGTCTTGAACGCCTTGAGCGGCAGCGTCTGCGTGGCCATGACGTGCTCGACCTCGCTCGTGCCGATGCCGAACGCCATGGCCCCGAAGGCGCCGTGCGTGGAGGTGTGCGAGTCGCCGCAGACAACGGTGATGCCGGGCTGCGTCAGGCCGAGCTGCGGCCCGACGACGTGCACGATGCCCTGCTCCTTGTCGCCGAGGGAGTGCAGGCGGATGCCGAACTCGGCCGCGTTGCGGCGCAGGGTCTCGATCTGCGTGCGGCTCGTGAGGTCGGCGATCGGCTTGTCGATCGCGAGCGTCGGGGTGTTGTGGTCTTCGGTGGCGATCGTCAGGTCCGGCCGACGCACCGGCCGACCGGCCATGCGGAGGCCGTCGAAGGCCTGCGGGCTCGTCACCTCGTGCACGAGGTGGAGGTCGATGTAGATGAGGTCGGGCGTGCCGTCCTCACCCTTCTTGACCAGGTGGTCGCTCCAGACCTTCTCGGCCAGAGTGCGCGGGCGTGCAGTACTTGCGGGGTTGTTCATGCGTTCGCTTCCTCGGAATGATGGCAGCCGGCGACGGACTCCGCGGCGGGATCGGCCTAGAACGAGGCCCCGCCGCGGCAGCGAAGGAGAAGACGGGCTGCGCGCACCATGACAGGCTACACCGTCAACCCGGCAGACCTGCGCAGCGTCAGGGCCAGGTCGCCGAGGCGGAGCACCGACCCCGGCTCGACCGCGGCCGGGGCCCCGGCGTCGAGGACCGTGACCTCGCCGCCGCCGGCCTGGACGGCGACGCCGTTGGTCGAGTGCAGGTCGGTGACGATCACGCGCCCCTCGCGGATCTCGATGAGCGCGTGCGTCTTGGAGACGGTTCGGGTGGGGTCGACGACGGCGACGGCACGGGCATCGGCGTTCGTGCCGGCGGCGACCGGGTTGCGACCCAGGACGCACCGATCCGACAGTTCGATCTCGACGCCGTCGGGGGTCTCGAGGCGGAACCGGGCTGCCGAGGGCCTCGGCGCGGTCGCGGTCGGCAGGAACGCCGGCGGCATCGTCAGCTCGGCCGGCGGGGCCGCGGGTGCCGGCGCGGCCTGCATGGAGGGCGGGGACGGCACGGCCGACGGCGTCGGCAGGGCTGGAGGCGCGGGCGCGGCCGAAGGCGCGGGCGCGGGCGCGGCCGGGAGCGGAGCCGCGTTCGGCTGGGCGACGAGCGCGGACGGCGGAGCCGAGGGCAACGGGGTGTAGCCGGGGAGGGGCCGCACGGGCACAGCCCTCACCGTGCGATCGGTCGCGCCGGGAACGCTGCCCGTGTGCGGCTGAAGCGGTTCGACCGGGCGACCGCCGCCGTCGTCGACGTGGTGCACGCCGTCGGCGCCCTCGGCAGCACGGTCTTCCGGCTTCTGCGCGCGGGGCTCGGGCGCGTCGGGGATCAACCCCGGCGGGGGGACGATGAACTCCGGTGCGACCACGAGGGCATTCTACCGACGACGACGGATGCGGTAGCGGGCGACGAAGCGCCGTGTTCGGCCGACGGCCGCCGAGACGGCGGCGGCGGCGGCATCCGCTTCGTTCCATCGCGTGACCACCGTCTCGGACGCGACCTGCTCGCCGTCGAAGACGTCGCGGTCGACGCTCGCGGCGAGCGCCGTGAGCGCGAGCGCGCCGGAGTCGCCGTCGGGCGCGACGCCCTGATCGGCCGCCTGGCGTTCGAGGGCGTACGCCGTCTGCAGACGCGACGAGCGCTGCGGCGGCTCGAAGCCGAGTTCGGCGTAGCGATCGATGAGCTCGTCCCACGCGGCGGCGGCGGCGACCTCGTTCGCCTCGGCGCGGCGTCGGCGGCGCCGGCGCGCCTTCACGAGGGCGACGACGAGCATCGGCAGGAAGACGATGGCGAGCGGGATGGCGATCGAGGCGGTGGCCACCCACACCCAGCCCGGGATGCGGAACTCGCGGTCCTTGTCCTCGTCGTCGGTGTCGTCGATCTCGACGGTGGAGAGCAGGTCGTCCTCGACCGCCTCGGCGCGCGGGGGCTGGCGCACCTGCGGCTGCGGCTCGGACTTCGGCTTCGGCGTCTGCTCCTGCGGCGCGTCGATCTCCTCGGGCGTGGGATGGAACGAGACCCAGCCGACGCCCTCGAACGGCACCTCGACCCACGCGGTGACGTCTTCGCCGAGCACCTCGACCGTGGCGTCGTCCTCGCCGATCTCGGGGGCGAATCCCATGACGACGCGCGCCGGGTATCCGAGCTGGCGCGCCATGAGCGCCATCGCCGCGGCGTACTGCTCCTCGTCGCCGACCATCGAGGTCCGTGTGAAGAGCTCGATGAGCCGGTCGGCGCCGTGCCCGGCTCGCGAGGCGACCGAGTCCGACGCGAGCCCGTGGCTGAGGAATCCGTTGGTCTTGAGTCCGCGTTCGATGTTGCGGAGCTGCTCGATCGGCGTGGTGGCCTCCCCCGCGTACTCCTCCCCCTTCGCCGCGACGACGTCGGGCACGTTCTCGACCGCGGGCAGCTCGACGGTCGCGACGGGCACATCGGCGAGCGCGTCGTCGCTCGGCTCGGTCTGGAGCGCTGCGTCGAGGCGGTACCGCGCGCCTTCGCCGAGGCCGCTCGTGAGGACTGCCGTGCCCGCGGCGGCGTTGTACCGCAGGTCGCCGGTGCGTGCGGCCGTCTCGTCGTCCTCCAGCTCCAGCTGCGATCCGTAGCCGACCGTCGGGAGCCAGACGTCGTCGTAGCCCGAGACGTCGATCTCGACGGAGCGGGTGCGGCCGAGGGTCGCGAGCGAGGGCTGCGGCAGCGTCGGGCCGGTGATCGCGTACCCGCCGTCGGCATCGGCGTCGCCGGGGCCCGCGACGTTCCACAGTCGGCCGGTGTAGGAGTTCATCGACGCGAGTCGGATCGTGTCGCCCGGCTCGAGGCCCGTGACGGTGAAGAGGGGCTCCTCGGCGAGGTCCTTCGTGTAGTTGCGGAATCCGGCAAGGGGGCTCGAGAACTCGAGCGGGTCGAACGGCGGCACGATCTCGTCACGCAGCACGAACCGGTCGGGTGCGACGGGTGCGACGGCGAGGCCGGCGAGGGCGCCGATCGCGACGGCGCCGACGACGACGACGGCCGAGCCCCGCAGCTTCTGCGCCCGGAGCTTCTTGGCGCCGGCCTCGTCGGTCTCGACGTCGGCGCCACGGCGCCAGGCGAGCCAGACGAGCGCGATGACGGCGAACGCGACGCCGCGGACGCCCGCGAAGAACGCCTCGTCGGTGCCGAGGAGGATGCCCGAGATGAACAGCAGCAGCGGACCGACGAGGATGACGGCGCTGCGCAGCACGGTGCGTCGTCGCGGAAGCCAGCGCAGGACGAGCATCGATCCGACGAGAGAGACCGCCCAGGCCGCGAAGTACGGCACGACGGCGATGTAGTACGGCGCCTCGACGGGCGTGCCGATCGTGAGGATGTCGGCCCAGCCGTACACGGCGCCGAGGGCGAGCCCGGCGAGCGAGGTGAGGCTCGGCAGCACGAGGAACAGCGCCGAGTCGGGCATCGTGAAGGGCGTGCCGAGCACGAAGTAGGCGGCGAGCCCGAGCAGCACGGTCGTGAGCACGCCGAGGCGCAGCAGGGTGCCGACGACCGCGGCGAGCGTGCCGATGACGAGCCCCGCTGCGGCGGCGAGGAGGAAGTCGAGGTCGCCGAAGCTCGTCTCGTAGCCCGCGATGGCGAGCACCGAGAGCACGGCGAGCACGATGAGGTCGGTCGTGGCCGATCTGGGGATGCGCGTCATGGTCGGACCCTCCCGACGAGGCCGGCGAGGTCGGCCAGGGAGCCGACCGTGATGACGATCGTGCCGGCCACCTTCGCGATCCGCGACGCGGCGCCCGCCTCGACCCGGAACGCGAGCGTCTGCGTGTCAGGCCCGAAGACCGTCTCGGCGGACCGGAACTCCGCCAGGGGCACGAGAGAACCCGCGACGAGGATCGCGACGCTCGGGGGCGACAGGCGCTTCGTGCGCTCGCGCACGAACGTGCGAAGGGTGTCGTGGGCGCCGGATGCCGCGTCGATGCGGCTGGTGTCGTCGAGCAGCGCCGTCGGCGTGGCGGTGCGGAGGGTGAGCTGCTCGGTCAGGATGTCGACCCGCGTCGCGTCGCGGATCACCTGCACGCCGAGCGAGGCGAGCACCGACACGCCGAGCTCGAACTCGTCGTCGGAGGCGTAGTGGGCGCGCTCGGTGCACTGCAGGAGCGCGAGCTGCGAACGCCTCGTCTCCTCGAACTGGCGCACCATGAGCGTTCCCGTGCGCGCGGAGGTGCGCCAGTGCACGTTCCGCAGCGGGTCGCCGGGCTGGTACGCCCTGAGCGCGTGGAAGGAGATGTCGTTGTCGGTGATCGTCTTCGTGATCTCGCCCTCGAGGTCGCGCACGAGTCCCGCGGCCGACGGCTTGAGCCGCGCAGTCACGGGGTGCACGAACAGCTCGACCGGCTCGCTCCATCGCACGATGCGCCGGAGGAGGCCGAGCTGGTCGCCGCGGACGGAGATCGCCGGGCCCGCGACGATCACGGCGCGGCGGGATGTCGGAACGGCGAAGAGCTCCTCGTGCTCCGCGCCTGCGGGCAGGCCGGGCACGACGAACTCGGCGAGGCCGGCGCCCACGGGCAGTTCCATGCGCGACGGGATCGACGGCTTCTGGCCGGCATTCGTCACCGCGAGGCGGCCGAACGCGCGTTCGCCGGCGACGACGCGGGTGGGCTGGAGCGCGACCTGCACGCGGTACTGCATGCGGCCGAAGGTGAACGGTACGCTCACGAGCAGCGCCGCGAGCAGCGTCGCGCCGAGGAACACGAGCTCGATCCAGCCGAGCAGCGCCGCCCCGATGAACGCGATGAGCGAGGCGAGCAGCACGAACCAGCCGGTGAGCGACACGATGCCCGTGACGGGCGAGGCCCATTCCCGCACCCGACGTCCGGCGCCGGCGATCGCGGTCGAGGCGGAGACGGCGGATGCCGCGAGCGAACGCCCGACCGACCGTGCGGCGATGCGCGCCTGCGACGGGGGTCGGGGCGCGCGCGGCTCCGCGCTCATGCGGCGCGGTACGCGGGCGGAGCGACGTCGACGAGCACGGAGGAGACGATGTCCTCCGCCTTGGCACCGGCGAACTCGGCCTCGGGATCGACGATGATGCGGTGCGCGAGCACCGGCACGGCGAGCTCGCGCACGTCGTCGGGCGTCACGTACGTGCGGCCGTGGCCGATCGCCCAGGTCTTCGTCGCGCGGGCCAGGGCGAGCGCCCCGCGCATGCTGACGCCGAGGGCGGAGTCCTTGTGCTCGCGCGTGCCGGTGACGATCTCGTTGAGGTAGCCGAGCACGGCCGCGTCGACGTACACGTCGGACGCGAGTTGCGCCATGGTCGTCACCGAGCTCGACGCGATGATCGGCGAGACCTTCGACGCGCGTGCGCGGTTGGCGGAGTCGAGCAGCAGCGTCACCGCGGTGTCGTGGTCGGGGTAGCCGAGCGAGGTCTTGATGAGGAACCGGTCGAGCTGCGCCTCGGGCAGCGAGTAGGTGCCCGCCTGCTCGACCGGGTTCTGCGTCGCGATGACCATGAACGGGCTGCCGACCTCGTAGCCGACGCCGTCGACCGTGACGCGGCCCTCCTCCATGACCTCGAGCAGCGCCGACTGCGTCTTGGGGCTCGCGCGGTTGATCTCGTCGGCGAGCACGATGGAGGCGAAGATCGGGCCGCGGTGGAACTCGAAGTGCCCCTTGCCCTGGTCGAAGATCGTCACGCCTGTGACGTCGGAGGGCAGCAGGTCGGGCGTGAACTGGATGCGCGAGTGGGTGCCGTCGAGCGTGTTGGCGAGCGCCTTCGCGAGCACGGTCTTGCCGGTGCCGGGGAAGTCCTCGAGCAGCACGTGGCCGTCGGAGAGCAGTGCGGTCACCACCAGTTCGATCGTCGGCCGCTTGCCGAGGATCGCCTGATCGATGTTGTCGACCAGCTTCGAGAAGGCGTCCTGGAACCAGGTGGCCTGCTCCTGCGTTACTGCCATTGCTTCTTCCTCATCCTGTCGTTACCAACCGTCTCTCAGTCCGCCGGCCTCGGCGTATCCCTGGTCACCGCAGAACGCCGAGGGGTTGCCGTTGACCCAGCCGCCGCTCCACGACCCGTGCCCGCTGCCGTTGATGTTGACCTTCGGCTTCGTGCTGAGCTCGTAGCTGTTGCAGAAGAGCGACACCGTCACCGTCGTGTTCGGCGGGAAGTTGTCGAGCGACACGTTGAAGAAGTAGCACGTGCCGTTGCAGTTTCCGTAGGCGCCGTGGTACGGGCCCATCGCCGATCCTCGGTTGAGCGTCAGCGACTTCGGCGGATCGGGCTTCTTCTCGACGGTGAAGGTGCGCGAGGCCGCGCCGCCCTTCTCGCCGCTCCCGGTGTTCACCGCGCGCACCTGCACGGTGTGGTTGCCGATGCCGACCCCGCCGATCGCGTGCGTGCGACCCGTGCCCACGTTGGTCCAGCCGCCGCCGTCGAGCTTGACCTCGTAGGTGATTCCGCCGCCGCCGGTCTCGCGAGGCGCCGACCACGAGAAGTCGACGGCCGTGGGGCCGTACCCGCGCGCCGAGGCGCTCACCGAGGGGACCGGACCGGGCGTGCCGTAGGGGGTGACGGCGTTGCTCGCCGACGACCACGCGCCCCAGCCCTTGACGTTGTGCGCACGCACCTTGAACGTGTACGTCGTGCCGTTCACCATGTCGATGCGGTGGGCGGTGCCGTCTGCGCCGGCGCCGAAGTCGTACGTCTTGGTCGTGCCGCCGTTGATGCGCTGCACCTGGTACGCGTCGATGTCGGCGTTGTTCTTCGCCGGCGCCGCCCACTTGACCGTTCCAGACGCGTCGGAGGCCGTCGCCGTCGGCGCGTTCGGCTTGTCGGGCGGTGCGCGCACGATGACGGTCGCGTTGCCGGTGGTGCGTCGCAGCTTGTCCTTCGTGCCGTCTTCGATCGTGTAGATGACCGCGAGGGTTCCGGTGAACGCGGCTCCGGTGTTGACGGTGATGCCCTTGTCGGTGAAGGACACCGAGGCCCTCGCCTCGACGCCGGCCTGCGTGAGCTCGGCGCCCACGACCCGGAGCGGAACGCCGTCCTGCGCGAACGGGTTGAAGTCGTTGGCGAGCACGTCGATGTCGAGCGAGGAGCTCCGATCCATCTCGTGGTCGAGGTCGTCCTTCGCCTTCGGAAGGGCCCTCGTCGAGGAGACGACCTTCACGTCGACATAACCCTCGACCGTGAACTCGTTGAAGTTCACGTCGAAGGTGAGCCGTGTGGAGGTTCCGGGCTGCACGCCGAGCGGAGCGGAGACCCGCAGGGTGGCCCCGTCGACGATCTCGGCCTCGATGTCGGCGCTCGTTCCGCCGAGGTTCGTGTAGGTGATGCGCTCGATGTTGTCGGGGTTCGGCTGGTCGCTCGACTGCCGCAGATCGAGCTCGATCGCCTTCTCGCCGGCCTCGATCGATTCGGTGCGCGGGGTGAACGTCGGCGGCGAGTCGTTGAACTCGGGGTCTCCGACGGTGATCGGCAGCGTGAGGATCGCCGTGCGCCCGATCGGGTCGTCGGCGCTCTCGCCGTCGGTCACCTCGAACGTGAGGGACGCCTGACCGCGGTAGTCGGTCTGCGGGATGTACTGCAGGTGCGTGCCGTCGACGAGCGGGTCGTCGTCGGTGTTCGTCGCGTTCGCGCTGAGGATGAGGGCGGGGTTGCCCGAGGGCACCTCGACGAGCTCGTCGACGCTCCACGAGATCTCGCCGTTCATCGGCACGACGATGGCCTCGAGATCCTTCAGGTACGGCGCCGGGAACTTCGCCTTCTCTTCGGCCGCGAGCTGCTCGGGAGTCTTCTGCTCCTTCTCCTCTTCGGCCTTCTCGGTCTCCTGCGGCTTCAACGTCTCTTCGGTCACGGCCTCTTCGCCGCTCTCGGGATCGGGAGCCGGCGGCACGATGACGAAGGCCATCGCCGAGAGGTCGTCGAGCTCGTTCGTGAGCCGGTAGGCGACCGCGTACCGCTCGCGGCCGGGCTCCACCGTGATGCGTCCGTCTTCGTCGATCTCGGCGCGACCCGCGTTCGGGCCCTCGGCCGTGACCACGAGGTCTTCGACCAGCCCGCCGGAGTTCGTCGCGTCGGCGAGCGGGGTGACGGTGACCTTCTCGCCGTCGAGCACCTCTTCGGGTTCGATGACCTGGTCTTCGGCGGTGGGCGGCAGGATGACGGCGTCTTCGGTGACCGCGATCTGGAGGAACGCGGCGTCGGCGCCGCCGTGCCCGTTCGACATCTCGTAGCGCACCGTGTAGGCGCCCTCGGTCTCGGGTGCCTCGACGATGACCCGGCGGCGGTCGCGGATCTCGGCCGTGATGCCCTCGTCGATGTCGGCGAGCTTCGTCACGCTCAGGCTGTATCCGCTCGGGTCGGAGTCGTTGAGCAGCACCTCGACCGACGCCGTGCGGCCGGGCTTCATCTCGATCGCGTCGTCGACCGCGGTGGGCGGCAGCTGCACCGGCGGGCGGGGCACCACGCCGATGCGGATGGTGCCGGTCGCGGTCGCACCGTAGGTGTCGCGCACCTCGTACTCGAACGTGTCGGTGCCGGCCGACCCCGGCATGGCCTCGTACGTGAGCGAGGTGCTGGTGCGGTCGATCAGCCGGCCGAGCGAGGGCGCGACGGTGATGCCGGTCAGCGTGACCGAGTCGCCTTCGGGGTCGAGTCCGTCGAGCGGGATGTCGATCTTGACGGCGGACCCGGCGAATGTGCGCGAGGTGACCGGGGTGGGCAGCGGCGGCCGGTTGGAGTCGGCGTCGCGCGCGATCACGGTGAACGAGAGCTTCGCCTTCGCGGTCTCGCCGGCCTCGTCGGCGATCGTGTAGGCGAGGCTGTACACGCCCGCCGTCTCGGGAGCCTGGTAGCGCACCGTGTCGTCGTCGACGAAGGCGAGGCCCTTGAGCTCGTCGACAGCGGACAACTCGGGCAGCACGTGGAAGCTCGCCGCGTCGGGGTGGAAGTCGTTCTTCGTGACGGGCACGGTGACGATGTCGCCGGCGCGCACGATCGCACGGTCGTCGACCGCGACCGGGGGCTGGTTCTTCACGAGCGGCGGCACCGGCACGACCGTCACGGTCGTGCTCGCGGTGTTGATGCCGTCGGAGACGGTGTAGCTGAACTGGAGTTGGCGGTCGAGCGCCGCTGAGGCCGTGACGCGGGCGACCGTGTTGGTGAGGATCTCGACCGAGACGAGCCCGTCGGTCGCGGTGTCGTCGACCGATTGCACCGCGAGCACGCGACCGGACGGCGACACGTCGTTCGCGAGCACCGGGATCGACAGCGGCTCGCCGGGGCGCAGGTAGGCGGTGTCCTTGACCGCGATGGGCGCGAGCGCCTCGGCGGGCTGTTCGACGACCTGCACGCGGATGAGGCCGACGCTCACGGTGGCCTCTGCGCCGAGGTTGTACACGAAGACGTAGTCGCCCGGCACACCGCTCTCGAACGTGATCGAGCCCCGCTCGACGTTGGGCGTGACGACGGCGTCGTCGGGCACCTCCTCGACGCCGAGGAGCGTCAGCGGCGCGCCAGAGGGCGACACGTCATTGGTGAGCGGCTCGATGAGCGCCGTCTCTCCGGCGAAGACGCGGGCGAAGTCGGGCGTGCCGATGGGGTTCAAGTCGCCCGACGGCTTGACCTCGACGGTGAGGGTGCCGCTCGCGGACGTCTCGCCGTCGGAGACCGTGAACTGCACCTCCTTCTGCCCGATCTCGGCCGACTTGTGCTGGAACGTCAGGTAGCCGTCTGGGCTGAACCGCACCGAGTCGCCGCCGACGGGCGAGGCGTTCACGAGGTAGAGATCGTCGCCGTCGGGGTCGCGCCAGTCGGCGAGGACGTTGTAGGAGACCTGCTGCCCCTGCTCGACGCTGATCGCCCCGGAGCGCATCGACGTCGGCGCGGTGTTCTCGCTCTCGGGCACGATGCGCACGTTGACGGATGTCTCGGCGACGCCCCCGCGGCCGTCGTCGACGGTGTACCGGAACGAGACGGTGCCCGCGGCGTTCTCGGCCGGCGAGAACTGGAGCGCCCGCCCGTCGTCGATCGGCTCGATGCGGCCCATCGACTCGGGGATGCCCGTCGTGGAGGCAACGGTCAGCACGTCCCCGTCGGGGTCGGTGTCGTTCTCGAGGACGTCGAGGATCGTCGTGCGCGAGGGGCGTGCGCCGTAGTCGTCTTCGCGTGCCGTGGGCTGGCGGTTCTGGTCGGTGCGCTCGGCGATCGTGTCTTCGAAGGTCTGCTGCGCGCTCTTCTCGTCGCCCTCGAGCTCGTCGCTCTCTTCGGGCGGCGTCACCTCTTCCCAGTTGTCGACGAGGCGGAGCTCGGAGTCGACGAGCCAGGCGTTGCCGTTGGTGAGGTTGTTCAGGGCGATCACGTCTCGGTTGACCCGGAACTCCAGCCGTGCGCCGGCGGTGGGCTGGTCGATCGCGATGGTGCGCGGCTTCTCCTCGTCGCATGCGACGAGGTAGCGGCCGTTCGGCGCCCAGGCGCCGTGGACGCAGCCGTCGAGCCACACGGGCGCCGCGACATCCGCCCTGCCCGCTTCGGGGGCGGGCTCGTCGGTGTCGAGCTCGCGCACCGCACCGTCGTCGAGCCCGATCTCGACGAGGCCGGACGCCGTGGCCACGTACGCGGCCCCGTTCTCGGCGCTCGTCTGCTGCAGGCGGAGCCCGGGCGCGGGCAGCTCGGTCGCCCGCCCGTCGACGAGGACCTCGTTCGCCTCCTCGTCGAAGACGACGGCTCGGTCGCCGACCGCGGCGAGCTGGTGGTCGCCCAGTTCGGGCAGCTCGGTGATCTCGGGGTCGTCGGCGGTGCCGCGCACGAACCGCTGCAGGTTCGACGACTTCTTCGAGGTCGCGAGGATGGTGCCCTCGTCGGTCACCGCGACCTGGGCGTCTTCTCCGAGCTTCGCGAGCGGCTCGGTGCCCCGCCAGTCGAACGAGAGCTCGGCGCCGGCCTGCACGTTCCAGAGCTCGCCCTTCGGCGACAGCACGGCGATGACGTCGCCGCCGTAGGCGATGCGCGAGGCCGGTGGGACGTCGATGCGCTGCGACAGCGTCGTGAACGAGGGGTCGATGCGCTCGATGGAACCGGCGCTCGGATCGTAGAGGAACGCGTCGTCGCCGTTCTGGAACACGTCGGCTTCGTTGGAGGCCGTCGAGACGGCCGCGTCGAGCTCTTCGATCTGCCGGTTCAGCCGACCGGTGAGCAGTTCTTCGGCGTTCGTGACCCAGACGTCGCGCGCACGGAGGTCGGGATCGGTGACCGGGAATCCCTGGTGGAGCACCGCGACCGTGAGCGGCACGCCGGCGAGCACGGCGATCGCGACGCCGGAGGCGAGGGTCTTGCGCGCACGAAGCCAGGAGGTGAACGTGCCCACGTCTCGACTCCTCATAATGCGACGACCCGACGCCGGCGGATGCGTGGCCGGCGTCCGGCATAACCTAACACGGGCGCGGCCGTCCCCCGAATGGGGAGGCATCCCCATCGACACGGTCGGTCATCGACGGATGCCGCGGCGCGGAGCCGAGGCATCCGCCCGTCACTCTGCGGCGTCCGCGGCGGCCGGCTCCGCGCGGTCGAGCAGCGGCAGGTCGTCGGCGCTGACGAGGCGCGTCGCCACGGCGTACTCGACGAGCCGCATGCGACGGTTGGTCGCGAGCTTGCCGCGCCCGCCGCGCAGGCCGTCGACGCCCAGCCGGTCGAGCTTCTCGCACACGTTGTCGAGCTTGCGGTTGAAGGTCGTCATGCTCCACCCCAGTCGGGCGGCGGCCTCGGCCGAGGTCGGCACCGTCGCGCGCCCGGCCGAGGGCTGCAGCAGCACGCGCTCGGCGAGCGAGAGCACGAGCAGCCGCTGCGTGGACGTGAGCGCGACCGGCATGATCGTCGTGCCGCCGTCGGTCGTCGTCGCCGTGAGCGAGGTGTTGTAGAAGTCCTCCTCGGCGTGGACCGCGAACTCGTAGGTCGTGGCGCCCGCGCTGAAGATGACCTGCACCTGCTGGAACACGAGCGGGAGCTTCGCGCCGGGGGCGACCCAGGCCTGCACGCTGCCGGTCGCGTCGGAGACGGTCGCGGCGAGGAGCTGCCCCACGTTCGAGAGCCACCACAGCCCGAACTCGAACGTGAGCGTGAGGAACACGCGGTGCAGGTAGGGGTTCTCGTCGATGGTCAGGTCGGCGTCTCGCCCGATCGTGAACGTCCGGTCGGTCTCGACCGTGTACCACTCGCCGCAGTACTCGACCTTGAGCGCCTTCACGGCGTGCACCCCGTGGTCGGCTCGGACGTTCGGCTGCCGCGCTGCGTCTGCACGTCGATGCACACCTTCTCGTTCGGTCCGACACCGGCGACCACTATCGGGGACGCCTCGGCGACCTCGACCGTGCCGCTGCCGTCGGAACGCTTCCACCGGAAGAGGTCGCCCTCCTCCGCCCCGTCGACGGAGATCTCGAATGCGACGCTCGCGCCGTCGGCCGATCGCACGCCCTCGGCGACGGTCGGCTTGGGAACGGTCGCCTCGGCCACCGCGTCCTCGCCGCTCGTGGCCGCGGGTCGTTCCGCTTCGGGCCCCGGCATCGATCCGGCCATCGCGATCGCGGTCACGACCGCGCCGACCACGATCAGGCCGGCGACGAGGCCGACGACGAGGCCCGTCTTCGAGCGGCGCGGGCGCGGCGTGCCGTCGGCGGATGTCGCGGGCGACGTCGCCGGCGCGGCGCCCGCCGGGCGCATGATCGTGCCGTCGTCGACGTCGGAGCCCGCGGTCGGGGAGGCCTGAGCGGCCGTCGTCGACGGGGCGCCGCGGACGACGGTGCGATCCTCGACCCCGGATGCGGCGGGATCGGCCGAGGGACGGGCGAGGGTCGCGTCGCTCGCCGGCGTCTGCGCGACGACCTGTTTCGGCGCGCGTGCGACCGTCTCGTCGGCGCCCGGCGCGGCGACGGATGCCGCGGCCGCCCCGGCGGCCTGCGCGTCGATGGTGCGGACGCTGCGGGCCCTCGTGGCGTCGGCGTCGTCGTCGGAGTCGTGGGACTCGGCCACGACGAGGTTCGGCACCTCGATCGTCGTGGCCGCGTATCCGAGCTCGAGTTCGACGCGCTGCAGGGCGCGCGCGAACTCGACCGCGCTCGGGTAGCGGTCTTCACGCCGCACCGCCATGCCCTTCGCGAGCACCGCGTTCAGGCTGCGCGGCACGTCGTCGCGCTGCATGGGCGTGATCGAGCCGCGCTCGATGCGCCCGATGAGGTCGAGGGTGCCGTTCGAGCGCCCCGGGATCTCGAACGGCGAACGGCCGGCGAGCAGGGTGTGCACCGTCGCCGCCAACGAGAAGACGTCGCTGCGCGGATCGGGTCGGGGATCGTCCTCGAACATCTCGGCGGGCGACCAGGGCACGCTCATGCCGACCGCGGCCGACCCGGTGCTCCCGGTGGCGGACTCCCCCGGGCGCATCGTCATCGTGTGCACGGGAAGTTCGCCGTCGAGGTTCGAGGAGATGCCGAAGTCGGTGAGGGCCGGCCATCCGTAGTCATTGGTCAGGACGTTGGCGGGCTTGATGTCGCGGTGCAGGATGCCGGCGGCATGCGCGGTCGCCACGGCCCCCGAGATGCGGATGCCGGTGCGCAGCGCGTCGGCGACGGCGAACGGCGCGCGCTTGTACTGCTCGGAGAGGCTCGGCCCGGAGCAGTACTCCATGACGAAGTACGGGCGGCCGTCGGCCGAGACATCCGCGTGGAAGATCGTCACGATGAACGGGTGGGCCGAGAGCTGCGCCATCAGGTTCGCCTCGGCGACGAACTGCGCGCGGGTGTCGCGGCCGAGCTGCTCCGTGAGCAGCACCTTGACGGCGACCTTGCGGCGAGGCAGGCGCTGCTCGTAGAGGAAGACGTCGGCGAACCCGCCCGAACCGAGCAGGTTCATCGGGGTGTACCCGGGCAGTTCGGGCGGAGTGGAGGTGGCGCGGCGCATCAGATCGCGACCACCTGGAGGGTCCAACCGCCGCCGAGGTCGACCACGGTGCCCGTGAGCACCGGCGTCGGCTCCCCGGCGCGGAGCCGCACCGGCGCCTTGCCGGGCTGGGCGACATGCGTGCCGTTGCGCGAGTGGAGGTCGGTGACGACGACCGTGTCGCCTTCGACGGTGACGCGCACGTGGTTGCGGGAGATGTCGTGATCGCCCGCGCCGATGGCGACGACCTTCGGCAACCGCCCGCCGGCGAGCTGGCTCGCGCTCGGCGAGCGCCCGAGCACGACCTCGTGGGTGATCGGCTCGATGGTGCCGTCGGGCAGGCGGAGCGCGAGCGACTTCGCCTCGGACGGGGAATCGGCCGCCTGCGGCGCGGACCGCTCAGCGTCGCCCCGACGCTCGCGCAGCCGCTGGAGGTCGAGGCCGACGATGGTCATGCCGTCATGGTCGCCCGCCTGCACCGCGTCGCCGCCGTCGCCGCCGTCGCCGCCGTCGCCGCCGTCGGCGCCGTCGGCGTCGTCGCCGGATGCGGTCTCGGTCGGCGGGATCATGGTCTGCTCGGCGCCGGACTGGGCCTGCTGCGCCGCGAGCGCGCGGGCGGAGCGGCCCGACACCGAGACGACGGTGGCGTCGTCGAGCGAGGCCGGGGCCCCGCCGTCGGCATCGGAGTCGGCGCCCGGGGCGGCCGGGGACGCCGGAGGAGCCGGCGGGGGCGGGAAGGCCGGCGTGCGCACGGGCTCCGTCGGCACCGCGCCCGCGGCCGAGGTGCCCTTCGTTGCGGCGGCGGCCGGGCTCTCGGCCGCACCCGCCTCGGACGGGCCGGCATCGCCCGGGTCCGCCGCAGCGGCCTCGCCCGACTCGGCGGCGGCCACGGACACGGGCGCGGGCGCGACCGACTCCGTCACGGCCTCGATGCCCGTCGACGTGACGGATGCCGCAGGCACCACGCCCTCGATGATCGGCAACGTCGGGCGGCCCGTGGGCGAGGCATCCGTCGCCTTCACGACGACCGTGCGGCCCCTGACGACCCGCTCGACCCAGGTCGACACGCCGGCGCCCTCGACGAGCTCGAGGTCGACGCGCGCCGCGAACCGACCGCGCACGACGAGGCGCACCTCGCCGCCGCCCTCGGTGTGGACCGCGAGGGCGAAGGACGGCGTCTCGGAGAGGCCGTCGGCCGTCAGCCGGTCGAGCACGGCGCGCGTGGGGTCGGCCTCGGCGAGCACGGGCCACAGGTCGTTCAGGGCGTCGGCCGCCTCGGCCGGAACCATCAGCACGGTCGAGCCGCGGACCACGGCGAGCGCGGAGCCCTCTGGATCAGTCGTGTACGTCGCCATGGGCGCCGTCCTCTCGTCTCGGGGTCGTGTCCTCTGACGCGAAGACCTCGGCGGGGCGGTCCCTCGTGGACGCGTCGTCGGGTGCGGCGAGCGCCGACTCGACGACGACCACGCTCACGTTGTCGCGGCCGCCGTGCTCGAGCGCCAGGTCGACGAGCTCGCCCGCGAGGCCGGCCGCGTGCCCGGTGTCGCCCGTGAGCACCCGCGCGATGGTCTCGTCGTCGACCTCCTTGCTGAGGCCGTCGGAGCAGAGCAGGAAGACCTGCCGCCCGGAGGCGGGGATGAGCCAGAGGTCGGGCTCGACGACGTCGTCGGCGCCGATGGCCCTCGTGATCACATTGCGGTCGGGATGGCGTTCGGCGTCTTCTGGCGAGAGGAGCCCGGCGTCGACGAGTTCCTGCACCGCGGAATGGTCGACGCTGAGCTGGCGGAGCGTGCGACCGTCCCAGGTGTAGATGCGGGAGTCGCCGACGTTGAAGGCCAGCCAGTGGAACCCGGCGCCGTCGCCGGCGTCGACGAGCGCCACGCCCGTGAGCGTGGTGCCGGCCACCGCCGTGCCCTCGTCGCCCTCGTCGCTCAGGGCGCGGACGGCCTCGTTCGAGGAGTGGATCGCGTCGAGCACCTGTTCGGGCGTGGACGGCGAGCCGACCGCGAGGTGGCGTCGGAACGTCTCGACGACGGCACGGCTCGCCGCGTCGCCGCGCGCGTGACCGCCCATGCCGTCGGCCACGAGGTAGACGGGCGCTTCCGCGAGGAAGGCGTCTTCGTTCACGCTGCGCACGCGCCCGACATCCGTTCGCGCGCTGTGAGCGATCACGGCCGAAGCCTGCTCGAGCGCGACGACGTCTTCGCCATCAGGGGACACGGTGCTCCTCGTCGCCGTTCACCAACCGGGAGATTCCCGGGCGCCGCACCCGGCGCCGCCACCCCAAACTAGCAAGTCGCGGCGCCGTGCTCGGACCGCGACGGCCGGAGGGCGGCCGTGCGCCCCGAGGGACGGCCCGGTCAGCGCGCGTCGTCGGTGAAGTGCGGCACCTCGTCCATGAGCTTGTGCCCACGCTGCTTGGCGTCGACGTTCGCCTTGATGACGCTCGCGACCGTCGCCACGGCCATGGCCGCGACGATGACGCCGAGCGACATCCAGGTCGAGATCTCGGGCGCCCACTCGATGTGCTCGCCGCCGTTGATGAAGGGCAGTTCGTTGACGTGCATCGCGTGCAGCACGAGCTTGACCCCGATGAAGGCGAGGATGAACGCGATGCCGTACTTGAGGTACTCGAGCCGCTCGAGCAGGCCCCCGAGGAGGAAGTAGAGCTGGCGCAGCCCCATGAGCGCGAACACGTTCGCCGTGAAGACGATGAACGCGCTCTGCGTGATGCCGAAGATCGCGGGGATCGAGTCGAGCGCGAAGAGCAGGTCGGTCGTGCCGATCGCGATGAAGACGAACAGGATCGGCGTGTACATGCGGTGGCCGTCGACCACCGTGCGGATCTTGATGCCGTCGTACTCGTCGGAGATCTTCACGCGCCGACGCAGGATGCGCACCAGGAGGTTGTCCTTGTCGTCGTCGTGCTCGACGAACGCCTGCTGGTAGGCGGTGTAGACGAGCCAGGCGCCGAAGAGGTAGAAGATCCAGCTGAAGTTCTCGATGAGCTGCGCGCCCAGCAGGATGAAGACGCCGCGGAAGATCAGGGCGAGGATGATGCCCACCATGAGCACCTCCTGCTGGAGCTTCTTCGGCACGGCGAACCTCGCCATGATGATCACGAACACGAACAGGTTGTCGATCGACAGGCTGTACTCCGTCAGCCATCCGGCGATGAACTGCCCCGCGTGCTCGGCGTCGCCGAGCAGGAACATGAGGAGCGCGAAGAGCAGCGCGAGACCCACGTAGAACACGACCCAGAGGGTGGACTCGCGGAACGACGGGACATGCGGCCGCTTCACGACGAGCAGGAGGTCGGCGATCAGGATCAACGTGAGGACGACGAGGGACCCGATTTCGAACCAGGCGGGGAGCTGCAGCACGTGCGGCCTTTCGGGAGGATGGGTACGACGGAACCCGAAAGTCTCTCCCTGTCGCACGACTCGTGCGCTGCCACGCCCGGAGCGGCGACTTCGGCGCTCGTACTGACGATCGTGGCTCAGGACGCGGACGCCCTGCGGGATACTCCCCTTCGCTCCGGCGAGTCTAGCGGTCATCCGCGACCCGGTCGCCCGATGCCGGGACACCCGCCCGGAAACGCCGAATGCCCCCGCCGAGGCGAGGGCATTCCGGGTGTTGTCAGCATGTCACGCGATTGGTGACCCCAGCGGGATTTGAACCCGCGCTGCCGCCGTGAGAGGGCGGTGTCCTAGGCCGCTAAACGATGGGGCCGAACTGACAACTTGAAGAGTATGACACAGGTTCGGGGCGCCGTCCAAATCGAGCCGCCGCCGAGGCGGCGGCGTCGACGAGACGCCGCGTCGAGGCATCCGATCGGGGTCAGGCGAAGACCCGCAGCGCCCCCGGCACGACCTCGATCTCGACCGGCAGCGCGCCGACCCGCTCGCCGTCGGCGTAGGCCACGACGTCGGATGCCTCGAGGCTCACGTGCCGCGCGCGGAGGAACTCGACCCGCGGATGCCCCGTGTGCTCGCCCTTGAACACCTTCGGGAAGACGGCCACGAGGCCCGCCCGGGAGAGCGGGTGCACGATGAAGACGTCGAGCAGGCCGTCGGACAGGTCGGCGTGCGGCACGAGCGTCATGCCGCCGCCGAGCGAGGAGTTGTTCGCCACCGAGACGAGCATCGCGCGCTGCTCGCGCCGCACCCCGTCGATCGTCATCACGTATCGGCGCGGGGTGAACGTCGCGAGTTCGCGCACCAGGGCGAGCGTGTACCGGCTGGGGCCCTTCGGCCTCGTCATGCGGTTGGCACGCTCGTTCACCAGTGCGTCGAACCCGGCCGACACGATGCCCGCGAACCACACCGGAGCGGATGCCTCGCGCCGGATCACGCCCGCGTCGATGACCCGGGGCTCGCGGTCGAGCGAGGCCATGAGGGCGTCCAGTCCCGCGGCGGGGTCGTCGTGGGGAAGGCCGAGGCCCCGGGCGAGATCGTTCCCGGTGCCGGCCGGAACCACGCCGAACGGCACCCCGGTGCCCGCGACGATGTTCACCGCGAGCGAGACCATGCCGTCGCCGCCGACGACCACGAGGCCGTCGACGCCGCCCGCGAAGGCGTGCTCGGCCTCGCGGCGCAGCAGTTCGAAGTTCGCCTCCTGCAGCATCGCGACGTCGTGCCCCGCCGCGAGCAACCGGGTCGTCGTGGCCGCGCCCACGTCGCGATGCCGCCCGAACGAGGCAGACGGGTTCACGGCGACGAGCAGTCGCTTGGCGGAGGCGGTCATGCAGTGATTCTGGCATCCGCGACGGGTTGCATCGCGCGGGGCCGCGGGTGTTGGCTCGGAACATGCGCCTCACGAAGCTCGAACACGCCGCCCTCGTCATCGACCACTCGGGCGACCGGCTCTTCATCGACCCCGGATCGTTCACCACCCCGATCACCGAGGGCACGGGTGCCGTGGCCGTCGTGATCACCCACGAGCACAACGACCACTGGACGCCCGAGCAGCTCAACCGCATCATCGAGGCCAGCCCCGACGTGCGCATCTTCGGGCCCGCGGGCGTCGCGGCCGCGGCATCCGATTTCGCCGTCGAGGTCGTCGCCGCGGGCGACGAGGTCGAGGTGGGCCCCTTCCGTCTGCGCTTCTTCGGCGGGCACCACGCCGAGATCCACTCGTCGATCCCGATCATCGACAACCTCGGCGTGCTCGTCGACGACGCCCTCTACTACGGCGGCGACTCGTTCACGGTGCCGTCCGGCGTCGAGGTCGACGTCCTGGCCGCTCCGGCCAGCGCGCCCTGGATGAAGATCTCCGAGGCCATGGACTACGTGATCGCCGTCGCGCCCCGCCGCGCGTTCCCGACGCACGAGATGCTGCTCTCGCAGGCGGGCAAGGCGCTCTCGAACGCGCGGCTCGCGTGGGCCGTCGAGCAGGGCGGCGGCGAGTACCTCCCGCTCGAACCGGGCGACACGCTCGACTTCTGACGCAGAGGTCGCGCGCCGCATGCGCGCAGACGCGGGCGCGGGCGGGCGCGAGCGCCGTCAGCCGCCGTCCGGCTGATTCGGCCCGCCGCGGTCGCCGTCGTCGCGCGGCTCGAGGGTGCGGTCGCCGGGCTGTCCGGCGTCGTCGCCGCCTCCGCCGCCGTCCGGGGAGGGCGCCGGCGCGGGCGCGGGCGCGGGCGCCGCGGGAGCAGACGGGGACGGAGACGGCGACGGCTCGACGGGCGCCAGCGGGATGTCGTCGAACGGCGTGGGCGAGGTCAGCGGGGCGACCGCCTCGGGGCCCGCCATCGTGAACCCTCCCCCGCCGTACTTGGCGGAAGCGGCCGACATCACGATCGGCCACATCCGGTGTCGCGCCGTCGCAGCCTCGCCGGAGGCGAAGGAGATGCCGCGCTGGTTCGCATCGCCGTTGACGCTCACCACCGCGGCCGCGGTCGCGACCTTCATGCTCGCGCCCACCATCCAGGTGTCCTTCGCGCCGTCGGTCGTGCCGGTCTTGCCGATGACCGGCACCCACGGGTTCAGCGCCGCGCTCGAGGCGTAGCCGGTGCCGTACTCCATGACGCGCGACATGGCGTAGTGCATGGCGCCCGCGACGGCGGGGGTCACCGCGGCGGCGCAGGCCGACTTCGGGGGCGTGATCTCGGCGCCGTCGGGGCCGACGATGCGGTCGATCGCGATCGGGGTGCACGCGACGCCGTTGTTCGCGATGCCCGCGAACGCGACCGCCATGCTGAGCGGGGCGACCTCGTTGATGCCGAGCACCGCCGACGGGAACTGCACGAGCGGGTCGCCGTCGGCGCGGTGCACGCCGAACGCCCTGGCCTTGTTCGCGATGCCGCACTGGTCGAGCAGTTTGGCCATGCCGAGGAATCCGGTGTTGATCGATCCGATCGTGGACTCGAGCGCGCTGTATCGCCCGCCCGGCTCGTTGGCGTCGTTGCGGGGGTTCCAACCGGGGTCGGCGTACTGGGTTCCGAGGCAGCTGTCGTTGAAGGCCCCCCAGTTGGACTTGCGGCTCGAGTTGACCCGCTCGGTCAGCGCATGCCCCGACGCGAGCCACTCCGCGAGCGTGAAGACCTTGTAGGAGGAACCCGGCTGGAACCCGCTCGAGCCGCCGTAGTCGTAGTCGGTGTTGTAGTTGATGCCCGAGTAGGCCGGATTGCCGTTCACGACCTTCGGGTCCTGGCTGTAGACCTTGTTCTGCGCCATCGCCAGCACCCGCCCCGTGCCGACCTGGACGCTCGAGATCACGGCCCCCACGTCCCATCCGGGATACGTGGAGGGCACGTTCTCGGCGATCGCCCGCTCGGCCGCGGCCTGCAGGTCGAGGTCGAGGCTCGTGTACACCTGATAGCCGCCGCGGCGGAAGTTCAGCAGTCGCTCCTCGTCGTCGTCGCCGAACGTCGGATCGTTCTGCAGGATGTGCTTGACGTAGTCGCAGAAGTAGGCGGCGCCCTTCGCCGTCTGGCAGCCCGTGCTCGGCTCGGTGATGACCGGTTCGACCGGGGTCGCGATCGCCGCCTCGTACTGCTCGGGCGTGATCTTCTTCTCGTGCTCCATCTGACGCAGCAGGTAGTTGCGGCGAGCGGTGTTCGCGGCGTACCCGTTCGCGGCGCCGTTCGTCTCGCTCTCGGGCTTGTCGAGCTGGAACTTGACCGGGTTGTTCACGATCGCGACGAGCGATGCGGCCTGCGGCAGCGTGAGGTTCGCGGCGGAGGTGCTGTAGTAGTAGTTCGCGGCGGCCTCGATGCCGTAGACCGTTCCGCCGAAGCCCGCGATGTTGAGGTAGCCGAGCAGGATCTCGTTCTTCGAGTAGCGCTTCTCGACCCCGATCGCGAGGCGCATCTCCTTCAGCTTGCGGTCGATGCTCGTCTCGGTCGCCGAGTCGTAGCAGTCGAGCCGCGCGTCCTCGACGAGGGCGAACCGCTCGTCGCCGGTGAGGGCGGCGATTTCCTCCTCGGTGAGGTCTTCGAGCGCGACCTCGTCGGCGTCGCGCTCGCACTGCTGGACGCGCACGTTCTTCACGTACTGCTGGGCGATCGAGGATCCGCCCTGCGTCTCGCGCCCGGCGGCGGTCGTCAGCGCGGCGCGCAGCGTGCCCTGCAGGTCGACGCCGCCGTGGTCGTAGAACCGCGGATCCTCGCCGGCCACGGTCGCGTCCTTCGCGAAGTCGCTGATCTGATCCCAGCCGACCTCGACCCGGTTCTGGTCGTAGAAGGAGGCGAGCAGCACGTTCGTGCCGTCGGAACGGGTCGCGTAGATGTTGCTCTTCTGCGAGAGCTCGCCGATGCGCAGGTATCCGGGCAGCCGCTCGAACATGTCGATCGTGCCGGACGCCGCCATGCCGACGGTGGCGAGCGCGGGCGTGACCCCCACGACGATGAGCCCGGCCGCCATGGCGCTCGCGACCACGAGCCCCAGGATGCCGCCGAGCACGCCGATGGGCGTACGCGTCTCGGCGAAGTCCCGGTTGCGCTTGTTGCGTTCCATTCCGGCTCACCCCCCAGAGGCCCGACCAGGGTCGGCCCGCAGGGCGGCCCGCACTGGTCGCTACCAATCGAACCGCAGCCGAGGGCGCGTGTCCAGTACCGGCAGATCGACGCGCCGGGATCGACGCGGGGTCGCGACTCCTCATGCGGGGTGCGGATGCCTCGCTGCGGGTGCGAAACTCGGCCGCGAAGCTCAGCCGCGAAGCTCAGCCCGGAAACGACGAAACCCCCGGATCGACCGGGGGTTTTCGAAGCTGGGGTACCTGGACTCGAACCAAGAACAACGGAACCAGAAACCGCCGTGTTGCCAATTACACCATACCCCAATGGCTCGAAACCTGAGTTCCGCGCCGACATACGACTCTAGCCTATCGACGAGGCTCGTCCAAACCGAGACGGTCTCGAGGCGGTCGATGCGGGCGTCGGGCGACGGATGCCGCGGCGCGAGCCCCGCGGCATCCGTCGCCGTGCTCAGCCGACCTGCGCCGCAAGCTTGTCGATGCGCTCGAGCGAATCGATCTTGCCGAGGATCTGCATGGACTCGAAGAGCGGCGGCGAGATGCGACGGCCCGAGATCGCCGTGCGCACCGGGCCGAAGGCGACGCGGGGCTTCAGGCCGAGCCCGTCGATGAGCGCGGCGCGCAGCGCCTGCTCGATCTGGTCGTGCGTCCACTCCTCGGCCGGAAGCCGGTCGAGCACCTCGCGCGACGAGGCGAGCACCGCGGCGGTGTCGGCGGGCAGGCCCTTGATGGCGTCGTCGTCGTAGGCGAGACCCGCGGCGTCGGTGAAGAGGAAGCCGAGCATGCCGGGCGCCTCGCCGAGCAGCCCGATGCGCTCCTGCACGAGCGGCGCGGCCTCGGCGAGGATCGCCTCCTGCGCGGGCGGGAGCGGGGCCGTGAGCACGCCGGCGGCCTCGAGGTAGGGAACGGTGCGCGACGCGAAGTCGGCGGGCTCGAGCAGGCGGATGTGGTCGCCGTTGATCGACTCGGCCTTCTTCTGGTCGAAGCGCGCCGGGTTCGGGTTGACGTTCGCGACGTCGAAGGCCGCGACGAACTCGTCGCGGCTGAAGACGTCGCGGTCGGCCGAGAAGCCCCAGCCGAGGAGGGCGAGGTAGTTGACGAGGCCCTCGGGGATGAACCCGCGGTCGCGGTGGTGGAACAGGTTCGACTCGGGGTCGCGCTTGCTGAGCTTCTTGTTGCCCTCGCCCATGACGTAGGGCAGGTGGCCGAAGCGCGGCACGAACGTGGTCACGCCGATGTCGATGAGGGCGTGGTAGAGCGCGATCTGGCGCGGCGTCGAGCTCAGGATGTCTTCGCCGCGGAGCACGTGCGTGATGCCCATGAGCGCGTCGTCGACGGGGTTCACGAGCGTGTAGAGCGGCGCGCCGTTGGGGCGCACGAGCACGAAGTCGATGGTCGAGCCCACCGGGAAGTCGATGCGGCCGCGCACGAGGTCGTCGAAGCCGAGGTCGACCTCGGGCACGCGCAGGCGCAGGGCGGGCTCGCGGCCCTCGGCGCGGAACGCGGCCTTCTGCTCGTCGGTGAGGTCGCGGTCGAAGTTGTCGTAGCCGAGCTGCTTCGGGCGGCCGTTGGCGGCGTTGCGCGCGTCGATCTCTTCGGCCGTCGAGAACGACTCGTAGAGGTGTCCGGCATCCTTCAGCCTGGCGATGACGTCTTGATAGATGTCGCTGCGCTGCGACTGGCGGTACGGCTCGTTCGGGCCGCCCCTGCCGATGCCCTCGTCCCAGTCGAGGCCGAGCCAGGTGAGCGCGTCGATGATCTGCTCGAAGCTCTCTTCGCTGTCGCGGGCGGCGTCGGTGTCCTCGATGCGGAACACGAACGTGCCGCCGGTGTGCCGGGCGTACGCCCAGTTGAAGAGGGCGGTGCGGACGAGGCCGACATGCGGCGTGCCGGTGGGCGACGGGCAGAAGCGGACGCGGACGTCGCTGCCGGTGGCGGTGGTCGTGGGGTGCGTGGTCTCAGACATCCCGTCAATCGTACCGAGCGCCCCGGCGCTACCGCGGCGCGAGCTGCTCGAGCACGGCGACCGCCGCGGCCACCGCGGGCACCCGGACTCCCCCGCGCGCGGTGACGAGGTGCAGCGAGCGCACGTCGGCTCCCGAGGTCGGCCGGGTGACGACGCCCGGATGCCGCGGCGACGCCGCCAGCGCGAGCTCGGGCAGCAGCGCGACGCCGAGCCCCTGCGCCACCATCGACTCGACGGCGACGAAGTTGTCGGTCTCGAAGCCGATGCGGGGGCGGAACCCGGCCCTCGTCGTCAGCTCGAGGAGGTGGCCGCGGCAGCGGGGGCATCCGGCGATCCAGGCGTCGTCGGCGAGGGCCGAGAGATCGACGAGGTCGGATGCCGCGGCCGGATGCGCCTCGGGCAGCACGAGCCGCATGCCCTCGGCGCCGATCGAGCGCACGTCCAGGCCCTTGGCGCTCTCGGTGTGCGGGTCGTCGCGGTCGCCCGGGTAGCTGAACGTGATCGCGAGGTCCGCGCGGTCGGCGCGCACCGCGGCGACGGCCTCGGGCGGTTCGGCCTCGACGTAGGTGACGGTGACGCCCGGATGCCGCGACGCGAGGCCCGCGATGAGCTTCGGCACGAGGGTGGCCGACGCCGACGGGAACGCCGCGAGCCGCACCCGCCCGGCCCGGAGCCCGCGGATCTCGGCGAGCTCGCCCGCGGCGGCCTCGAGCGCGGTCGCGACGGCGTTCGCGTGCCGCGCGAGGATGTGCCCCGACTCGGTGAGGCGGATGCCGCGGCCCGCGCGTTCGACGAGCGCGATGCCGGTGCGCTGCTCGAATCGTCGCAGCTGCTGGCTCACGGCCGGCTGGCTGAAGCCGAGCGAGGCCGCCGCCGCCGTCAGCGAGCCGTGCTCGCGGATGCGGCCGACGACGCGCACGGTCTGCAGGTCGAGGGCGTCGGCGAGGGCTTCGATCGAGGCGTCGGACATGGTCGAATCATAACGCGACGGCATGCATGCGATTGCACAGTTGCCGTTGTGCAATATGCGCGCCTGATCGAGGCTTGACGCATGCACCGCGAACGAACCCGATACTCGGCAGGCCGCGGCTACCTCGCCGCCTGCACGCTCGGCCTCCCCGCCGACGTCACGCGCGAGGCCGTCCGCCGCGACCTCGAGGCCTGGTCGACGGGCGCCGCGACGGCCGCCGACTACTCGGCCTCGCTCGAGCGGGCGCGCGGGCACGCCGCGTCCCTGCTCGGATCCGAGCCGTCCCGCATCGCGACCGGCTCGCAGGCCTCGGTGTTCGCCGGATTCGCCGCGGCGTCCGCCCCCGCCGGCGCCGAGGTGCTGTGCGTCGACGGCGACTTCTCGTCGATCGTGGCCCCGTTCCTTGCCCGGGGCGACCTGCGCGTGCGCCACGTGCCGCTCGACGCCCTCGCCGACGAGATCCGACCCGACACGTGGCTCGTGTCGGCGTCGCTCGTGCAATCGGCCACCGGCGAGCTCGCGGATGCCGCGTCGGTCATCGCCGCCGCGCGCGACGCTGGAGCGCTCACCGTCCTCGACACCACCCAGGCGACCGGCTGGATGCCGACCGACGACCTCGAGGCCGACCTGCTCGTCTGCCACGCGTACAAGTGGCTCGGCGCCCCCCGCGGAGCCGCATTCGCCGCGTTCTCGGAGCGGGCCGTCGTCGAGTTCACGCCCATCGCCGCCGGCTGGTATTCGGGCGCCGACCCGTGGACGTCCTGCTACGGCCCCGACCTGCACCTCGCACCGGATGCCACGCGTTTCGACATCTCCCCCGCCTGGCACGCCTGGGCCGGCGCCGAGGCCGCGCTCGGACTCGCGGCCTCGCTCGACATGGAGGCGGTGCGGCGCCACGATGTCGGCCTCGCGAACGCCTTCAGGGCACGGCTCGGCCTCGAGGCATCCGACAGCGCCATCGTGACGTGGGCCGACCCCGCCGGCTGCGACCTCGCGGCGCTCACCGCCGCGGGCATCACCGCATCGGGCCGCGCCGGCCGGGCACGCGTCGCGTTCCACGTCTGGAACGACGAGGAGGACGTCGAGCTCGCGGCGGGAGCGCTGCGCCGGAGCGAGGCGACGACGGCGACGGCGACGGCGACGGCGACGGCGACGGCGACCCGAGCCTGACCGCTCGACCACGCCCCCACGCGCGCCGCGCTCGGCTACATGCGACGTGCGGTGTTCGTGAGCGTGCCGAGGCCCGACACCTCGACCTCGACGACGTCGCCGTCGACGAGCGGGCCGACGCCGGCCGGCGTGCCCGTGAGGATCACGTCGCCCGGCAGCAGGGTGAACACGCTCGACGCGTAGGCGATGATCGCCGGGATCGAGTGCACCATGTCGGACAGCGAGCCGTGCTGGCGGACCTCGCCGTTCACGCGGGTCTCGATCGTGCCGGCCTCGAGGTCGAGGTCGGTGTCGATGACCGGGCCGAGCGGGCAGAACGTGTCGAAGCCCTTCGCCCGCGACCACTGGCCGTCGCGGCGCTGCAGGTCGCGCGCGGTCACGTCGTTCGCGATCGTGTACCCGAACACGACGCCCGCGGCATCGGCCTCGGAGACGTTCTTCGCGACGCGCCCGATGACGACCGCGACCTCGCCCTCGTGCTCGACCTGCTCGCTCTGGGGCGGCAGCACGATGATGTCGGCCGTGCCGATGACCGAGGTGTTCGGCTTCAGGAAGAGCAGCGGCTCGGTCGGCGCCTCGCCGCCCATCTCGGCCGCGTGGTCGCGGTAGTTCTTGCCGACCGCGACGATCTTCGAGCGCGGGATCACCGGCGCGAGCAGGGTCGCGTCGGCGAGCGCCACGCGCTGCCCCGTGGGCTCGTAGCCGGCGTACATCGGGTCCGCCTTCAACACCACGAGCTCGCTCTCCTCCTCGTCGAGGACGCCGAACGAGATGGACTCACCGTGTGAGAAGCGCGCGATCTTCATGGCCCAAGCCTATCGGCGCAGGCCGCCCGGCACCTCGGGCGACGAGGCCGCGGAGCCGCAGAGACGCCGCGACGTCGTGGCGAGCCGTGTGCGGCAGCTCGCCACGACGTCCGCGGCATCCGAAGCTCTCGGTGCTCAGACGTCGAGGCGCAGCATCCAGCCGTGGCGGTCTTCGACGCGGCCGTACTGGATGCCGGTGAGCTCCTCGCGCAGCGACAGGGCGAGGGCGGATGCCTCGGAGTCCGAGTGCTCGATCTCGAACCCGTCGGCGAGCAGCCGCCCGATGGGCACGACGACCGCCGCCGTGCCGCACGCGAACGCGCCCACGATCTCACCGGATGCCACGCCCTCGCGCCACTCGTCGATGTGCACCGCGCGACGCTCGACCGTGTGCCCGCGGTCGGCCGCGAGCTGGAGGATGGAATCGCGGGTGATGCCCTCGAGGATCGAGTCGGATTCGGGCGTCACGAGGGTGCCGTCGCGCTTGACGAGCACGACGTTCATGCCGCCGAGCTCTTCGAGGTTGCCCTCGGCGTCGAGGAACGCGACCTGCTGGCATCCGTGCTCGTAGGCCTCGGCCTGCGGAAGCAGGCTCGACGCGTAGTTGCCGCCGGTCTTGGCCGCACCCGTGCCGCCCTTGCCCGCGCGGGCGTACTGGGTCGACAACCAGATGTTCACCGGAGCCACGCCACCCGAGAAGTACGCACCCGCGGGGCTCGCGATGACGTAGTACGCGACCTTCTTCGAGGGACGCACACCGAGGAACGCCTCTTTCGCGAACATGAACGGGCGCAGGTACAGGCTCGTCTCGGCAGCATCGGGAACCCAGTCGCCGTCGACCTCGACCAGCTTCTTCAGCGACTCGATGAAGATCTCACTCGGCAGCTCGGGCAGCGCGAGGCGCTTCGCCGAGCGCTGCATGCGAGCCGCGTTCTCGTACGGGCGGAACGTGCGGATCGAGCCTTCGGCGTGACGGTACGCCTTCATGCCCTCGAAGATCTCCTGCCCGTAGTGCAGCACGGCCGCGGCCGGGTCGAGCGAGATCGGGCCGTACGGCGTGACCCGCGGGCGGTGCCAGCCGCCCTTCTCGGACCAGCAGACGTCGACCATGTGGTCGGTGAAGTGCTGGCCGAACCCGGGGTCGGCGAGGATCTCGGCGCGCGCCTCGGGCGTCTTCGCCTGCTCGTTGCGGACCGTCTGCCAGATCAGGCCCGCGGGTGAGGGAGCCTGGAGCGGAAGGTTGATGCTCATGATGTGCCCTTCGATGCGATGGATCAGTCGTGTGAGCCGATGCGGGCCGCGATCGCGTCGCCGACCTCGGAGGTCGTGCGGGCGCGGTCGCCGCGGTCGGCGATGTCGGAGGCGATCGCCTGCTCGACGCCGACCGCGGCTTCCGTCTCGCCGAGGTGGCGGAGCAGGAGCGCGACCGAGCCGATGGCGGCCGTCGGATCGGCGATGCCCTTCCCGGCGATGTCGGGTGCGGAACCGTGAACCGGCTCGAACATGCTGGGGAATCGTCCGTCGGGGTTGATGTTGCCCGAGGCTGCGAGTCCGATGCCGCCGCTGATCGCGCCGGCCAGATCGGTGAGGATGTCGCCGAAGAGGTTGTCTGTGACGATGACATCGAATCTAGCAGGATCCGTGACGAGGAAGATCGTCGCCGCATCGACGTGCAGGTAGTCGACGCTCACGTCGGGGAACTCGGCCGCGACCTCGTCGACCGTGCGCTTCCAGAGGGAGCCCGCGAAGACGAGCACGTTGGTCTTGTGCACGAGCGTGAGCTTCTTGCGCGGGCGATCGGATGCCGCGGCGAACGCGTAGCGCACGACCCGCTCGACGCCGTACGCGGTGTTGACCGACACCTCGTTGGCGACCTCGGCGGGCGTGCCCTGCCGGATCGCCCCGCCGTTGCCGACGTAGGGGCCCTCGGTGCCCTCTCGGACCACCACGAAGTCGACCTCGCCCGGGCTCGCCAGCGGGCTCGCGACGCCCTCGTGCAGCACCGTCGGCCGCAGGTTGACGTAGTGGTCGAGCGAGAAGCGGAGCTTGAGGAGCAGGCCGCGCTCGATGTTGGCGCCCGCGAGGCGCGGGTCGCCGGGCACGCCGCCGACGGCGCCGAGCAGGATCGCGTCGTGGGCCTTGATCGCCTCGAGGTCCTCGTCGGTCAGCACCTCGCCCGTCTCGAGGTATCGTGCGGCGCCGAGCGAGAACGGCGTCTGCTCGAACACGAGGTCGGTTCCCGCCGTCGCGGCGTCGAGGACCTTCAACGCCTCGCCCACCACCTCGGGTCCGATCCCGTCACCGGGGATGACTGCGAGCTTGACCGTGCGTACCATGAACGTCCCTTCGTGCGCCAGCCCTCCCAGCGTAGTGCGTGGGCGAGCTAGCCTGACGCCGTGCGGGGCAGGTCCCCGCCGCCGTCGGACGCGGCATCCGACCGCCCCGGCATTGGAGGTACCTCGTGAGTCTCGGACTCGGAATCGTCCTGTTCGTCATCGGCGCCATCCTGGCCTTCGCGCTGCAGGTGAGCGTCGACTGGATCGACCTGCAGCTGGTCGGCTACATCCTGATGGCCGCCGGCGCGGTCGTCGTCATCCTCGGGCTCGTGCTGATGGCCCGCCGTCGCCGCACCGTCGCGACGAGCCAGACCTCGGTCGACCCCTCCACGGGCGACCGGGTCACGCGCAGCGAGCAGTCGCGGCCCGAAGACCTCTGAACCTCGCCGAGCCCGCCCCTCGCCGTCAGGCGTCGGGCGGGCTCGTCCGCGTGCGGCTCAATGCGAGGCGGCCGAGCTCGAGGACCGCGGGTTCCGCAGCGTCACCGCGGCGATCACGGCCGCACCGATCATGAGCGCGACCCCGATGAGCGAGGTCAGCACCACTCCCCCGTCGAACGCGGCGGCGGCCGACGCGAGCAGCTCGTCGGCGACCCCGGCCGGCAGGTCGCCGGCGACCGCGGTCGCCCCGGCGAGCGTCTCGCGCGCGGCATCCGCCTGATCCGCCGTGAGCGCGGCCGGCAGCACGATCGCCGACCGGTAGTGCGCGGCCAGGATGCTGCCGAGCACCGCCGTGCCGAGCACGGCGCCCAGCTCGTACGCGGTCTCGGACACGGCCGAGGCGGCCCCGGCCTTCGCCGGGGGCGCGCTCGAGAGGATGAGCTCGTTCGAGACCGTCTCGGCGGCGCCGATGCCGACGCCGAGCAGCACGAACGCGACCACGATCGGTGCGATGGACTCGGCGTCGGTCAGGAGGGCGATGACCAGGTACCCGAGTCCCGAGAGCACGAGCGCGGCCGGCACCAGGACCCGCGGACGCACCCGCCTGGCGATCGGCACCACGACGAGTCCCGCGATGATCATCGCGACGAGGCCCGGCAGCAGTGCGACGCCCGCCTGGACCGGGCTCAGGCCGGCGATGAGCTGCAGGTGCTGGGACACGAAGTAGAGGAACCCGACGAGCGCGATGACGCTGAACAGGTTGACGACGACGGCGCCCCCGAACGAGCCCTTCGCGAACAGCCGCACGTCGAGCATCGGCGAGGCGCTGCGGAGCTGTCGCCGCACGAACCAGACCGCGCAGAACAAGCCGAGCACGATCGCCTGGATGCCGAATCCCTCGACGCCCTCGGTCGCGATGGACTTGATGCCGAAGACGATGGGCACCATGGCGGCGAGCGAGAGCAGGATGCTCGGCACGTCGATCGCGCCGGGCGCCGGGTCGCGGCTCTCGGGGATGAGCAGGGGCACGAGCACGATGAGGGGCACGAGCACGGGCACCGCGAGGAGGAACACCGACCCCCAGGCGAAGTGCTCGAGCAGGACGCCGCCCACGATCGGGCCGAGCGCGCTGCCCGCGGCGAAGCCGGTCGCCCAGATGGCGATCGCGAGCCGGCGCTGCTCGCGATCGGCGAAGATCGTGCGCAGCAGCGACAGCGTCGAGGGCATGAGCATCGCGCCGAAGAAGCCGAGCGCGGCCCGGGCCGCGATGAGCGCTTCGGCGGTGGGCGCGAACGCCGCGCCGATCGAGACGACGGCGAATCCCACGCTCCCGATGAGCAGCATCCGTCGGCGACCCCACCGGTCTCCGGCGCTGCCCATGGCGACGAGCAGGCCGGCGAGCACGAGCGGGTAGGCGTCGATGATCCAGAGCTGCTGGGCGGCCGTGGGCTCGAGCGCGAGCGCGATCTCGGGCAGCGCGAAGCTCAGCACCGTGTTGTCGACGGAGACGAGCAGCACCGGCAGCATGAGCACGGCGAGCCCGACCCAGGCGCGACGCGGCGCGCGGGCGGCGGCGGCCGCTGCGGCGGCTGCAGCCGGAGCCGAGTGCGCGGGCCGCGCTGCGGACACGTCAGTGCGGATTTCGGGGTTCGAGAGGTGTTCGGTCATGCGGTTCGCTCGTTCTGGTCGGAGGGCGGTTACTGTACCGTCCAGTTGGTATAGTAACAGCATGACGATGCTCGCCGCCACGTCGGCGCACACGCGGCCGTTCTCGCCGCGCTCCGCCACAATGGAGTCATGAGCCGACCGCCCGCCGCCCGCGAAGCCGTGCTCGACGCCTTCGAACGCCTCATCATCGCCGACGGCGAACGGGGCGCGACCATCGACGCCACCGCCCGCGCCGCCGGGGTCTCGAAGGGCGGGCTGCTCTACCACTTCGGCACCCGCGACGCACTGATCGGCGGGCTCCTCACCCGCCTGCACCGCCTCGTCGACGACGACATCTCGCGCATCGACGCGGCCCCCGAGGGCGCCGTCTCGTACTTCGTTCGCTCGTCGGTCGCCCTCGAGACCCCGCTCGACCGCACGTTCGTCGCCACCGTGCGACTCGCGCAGGGCGGCGACCGCGACGCGGCCCACGCCATCGACGAGGTCCGCACCAGGTGGCTCGAGACCCTCGGGCACCACGTCGGAGACCCGACCCTCGCCCTCGCCGTCACCCTCATCGGCGACGGCCTGTACTACCACTCCGCCCTGCGAGCCGAGGCCGACGACCCCTCCTCCGACGATGCGGACGCGGCATCCGACCCGCTCGGTCCCGCCGAGATGGACGCGCTCGTCGAACTGCTCGAACGGCTCGCGTCGCAGTCGCGCTCGTCGACGCCCGCCGCGGAGATCGTCGCGGGCGACGCGTCAGCCCCGGGCTGAGCCGAAGACCGCCCGAGACGACGGATGCCGCGACCGGCCGAAGAGCGGCGGGTCGCGGCATCCGCGGTCGTGGAGCGCTACTCGGTGATGTCGACCTCGACGAAGATCTGCGCATCGATCGCCTCGCGCACCCGGTCGAGCACCTCGGTGGGCACCGGCGAGTCGACCGTGAGGACGCTGAGCGCCGAGCCGCCGGCCTCGCGACGGGCGATCTGCATGCCCGCGATGTTGATGCCGGCCTCGCCGAACTCCTGGCCGTACACGGCCACGATGCCGGGGCGGTCGACGTACTCCATGACGATGTGCGTCGTGGCGATGGGCACCTCGAGCTCGTAGCCGTTGATGCCGACGAGCTTCTCGATCTGCTTCGTGCCCGTGAGCGTGCCCGCGACCGACACCTGCGTGCCGTCGGCGAGGGCGCCGCGGAGGGTGATCACGTTGCGGAACTCGGGGCTGTCGGCCTCGGTGATGAGCCGCACCGCGATGCCGCGCTGCTCGGCGAGGAGCGGCGCGTTCACGTACGACACGGTCTCGCTGACGACGTTCGTGAAGACGCCCTTCAGCGCCGCGAGCTTCAGGACGCTCACGTCGTAGTCGACGAGCTCGCCCCTGACCTCGACGTCGAGGCTCGTCAGCGGGCCGTTGGCGAGGCCCGAGAAGAGCTGGCCGAGCTTCTCGACGAGCGGGATGCCCGGACGCACGTATTGGTCGATGACGCCGCCCGCGACGTTCACCGCGTCGGGCACGAGCTCGCCCGCGAGGGCCAGGCGCACCGACTTCGCGACCGAGACGCCCGCCTTCTCTTGAGCGTCGTCGGTCGAGGCGCCGAGGTGCGGCGTGACGATGATGTTCGGCAGGCCGAGCAGCGGCGACTCCTTCGGCGGCTCCTGCACGAACACGTCGAGCGCGGCACCGGCGATGACGCCGTTCGCGAGCGCGTCGTGCAGCGCCTCCTCGTCGATGAGCCCGCCGCGCGCGACGTTCACGACGTAGGCGGTCTTCTTCATCTTCGCAAGCTGCTCGGTTCCGATCATGCCGAGCGTCTCGGGCGTGCGCGGCATGTGGATCGTGACGAAGTCGCTGCGCTCGAGCAGTTCGTCGAGCGTGACGTTGTGCACGCCGAGCTGCTGCGCGCGCGCCGCCGTGATGTAGGGGTCGTAGGCGATCACGTTCATGCCGAACGCCTGCAGGCGAGCCGTGATGAGCGCGCCGATGCGGCCGAGGCCGATGATGCCCACGGTCTTCTCGTAGAGCTCGGTGCCCGTGTAGGCCGAACGCTTCCACTGCCCGGCGGCGAGCGAGCTGTGCCCCGCGGGGATGTGGCGGGCGAGGCTCAGGATGTGGCCGATCGTGAGCTCGGCCGCCGAGATGATGTTCGACGTCGGCGCGTTCACGACCATGACGCCCGCGGTCGTCGCGGCCTTCACGTCGACGTTGTCGAGGCCGACGCCCGCGCGCGCCACGACCCGGAGCTTCGGCGCCGCGGCGATCGCCTCGGCGTCGACCTGGGTCGCCGACCGGATGAGGATCGCCTCGGCATCGGAGAGGGCGGACAGCAGCGCTGCACGATCGGTGCCGTCGACGTTGCGGACGTCGAAGTCGGGCCCGAGGGCGTCGACGGTGGCGGGCGAGAGTTCTTCTGCGATCAGCACGACCGGCTTTGACACGAACGGTTCCTTCGGGTCTTGCGCGCACAGGGCGCTGCTGTGTGTGGGTGGGATGCGCCACACGCCGTCGGGGCGCAACCCGCCCAGCCTACTTCAGCCGCGGGGCGACTCCGTTCGTGTGACGGCGCGCGACGGCCCGCGACCCGTTCGCGGCGCACCGCGCCCGGTCGGAGCGCCTCAGACGACGACGCCGCCGATCTGCCCGACGAGCACCGAGAGGCTGAGGAACAGCACCGCCGAGACGCAGAGCCCGGCGAAGTACAGCGCGATGCGGCCGAGCACGCCCGTTCGGCGCCCGAGCGCGAACGCCGCCGCGAAGCACGCGAGCGGGGCGAGGAGGGCTGCGATCATGACGACCCAGCCGCCCGCGCTGAACGAGAGGCCGAGACCGAGGAGCTGCACGATGCTCTCGACCACCTCCCACACGTCGTAGGCGTAGAAGAGCCCGAAGAGCACGGCGAGGGTCGCGTCGAGCCAGGTCGGCAGCGACGGCCGTCGCGCTCCGTCGAGTGCGCCGGATGCCGCGGGGCCCGGCTCCTGGCCGGGCGAGACGGATGCCGCGCTCATGAGATCGCCCCCAGCACGAACGGCAGCGGAACGAGCACGACGGCGCCCGCGATGAGCCACACGAGACGGACCCGGTGCGTGCGCGCGCGGAGCGCGAGCGCGAACCAGCACGGTGCCGCGAGGACCGCGAGCCAGAGTCCGAGCGAGTACATGGCGTCGCTCACGATGCTGATGCCGGGCGCCGAGGTGCGCAGCGCCGTGATGAGCCAGCCGATCGTGTAGAGCAGGTAGACGCCCGCGAGCACGCCGAGGACGACGAGTTCGACCGAGCTGGTCTGCGCGGGGGCCGACGCCCCGTCGCCCGCTGCCGTCTCGTCGACGGCGTCTGCCGGGCCGTCGGCGCCGGCCGGGTCGTCGGCGACCGCGCGGGCCGATGCGTCGTCGGCCCCGACGGTCGGTTCGCTCGTCGCGGGTTCGGCGGCGGCCGGCGCACCGACCGCCTTCCACCCGGGCGCGAGCGTCGGATCGTCGTCGCCCTCCCAGCGCAGGGCGTCGTCGTCGGAGTCTGCTCGCATGCCTCCAGCCTAGCCAGCGAGGACCCGTCGCCGGCGCCGACCTCCACACGTCTCCCCCGGACGCGCGGCCGCCGGGCTCACGCGCGCGCGGCCGAACCGGCTCCGCTGATCGCGGCGCCCGCCGCACGGACGGCCGCGACGACGAGCGCGGCATCGGTCTCGTCGAATCCGTCGACGCCGCCTCCGGGGCCGCTCGCGCCGCCGCGCAGTGCGCGCCCGCGCGCCGAGAGATGCACCGCGTCGACGCCGGCCGCCGCGAGCGCGGGGATGTCGTCGATCTTCACGCCGCCTCCGGCCATGATCTCGAGCGGGCCGGATGCCGCCGCCATGGCCTCGAGCGCCACGAGTCCGCCGCGGCAGTCGGCGGCACCGCCAGAGGTGAGCACGCGCCGCACGCCGAGACCCGCGAGCGCCGCCACGGCGCCCCGAGGATCGATGGACGCGTCGACGGCGCGGTGCACCGTCACATCGGCGTCGCCCGCGGCATCGACGAATCGGCGCACCGCGTCGAGGTCGAGTCGGCCGGCGTCGGTGAGCGCGCCGACCACGACGCCGTCGGCGCCCGCGGCTGCGGCCGAGCGGATGTCGCGCGCGATCGTGTCGAGTTCGTCGGCGTCGTACACGAAACCGCCGCCGCGCGGACGCACGAGCACGTGCACGAAGGCCGAGGCGCCCGCCTCGGCGGCCGCCGCGACGGCGGACTCGACGAGCCCGATCGACGGCGTGAGGCCGCCGAGGCCGAGGGCCTGGCAGAGTTCGATGCGGGCGGCGCCGTGCTCGAGGGCGACGCGCGTGCCCGCGGCATCCTGGACGGCGATTTCGACGGGGAGGTTTCGGCTCACCCCGACACGCTACCCGTTCGCCGGCGCCCCGGCCGCGCACCGACGCGAACGGCGGGGCCGACCGAAGTCGACCCCGCCGTTCAGCGGGTGGGCTCGCGTCAGCGAGCGACCGTGGCCTCGCGTCAGCGAGCGACCTCGCCGTCAGCGCCGCCGCTCGCGCGGCGCGGCATCAGCACCGGTGACGGAGAGGACGGCCGAAGCTCGCGTCAGCGAGCGACCTCGCCGTCCACGTAGTCGTCGTCGTCCGACGAGTTCCAGGCGAAGAGGGCGCGCAGTTCGCGGCCCGTGACCTCGATCGGGTGCTGCTCGCCCTTGGCGCGCAGTTCGAGGAACTCGGGTGCGCCGGCGTCCTGGTCGCCGATGAAGCGCTTGGCGAACGTGCCGTCCTGGATGTCGGCGAGAACGGCCTTCATGTTCTCCTTGACGCTCGGGTCGATGACGCGGGGGCCCGAGACGTAGTCGCCGTACTCGGCCGTGTCGGAGACCGACCAGCGCTGCTTGGCGATGCCGCCCTCCCACATGAGGTCGACGATGAGCTTCAGCTCGTGGAGCACCTCGAAGTAGGCGATCTGCGGCTGGTAGCCGGCCTCGGTGAGGGTCTCGAAGCCGTACTGGACGAGCTGCGAGACGCCGCCGCAGAGCACGGACTGCTCGCCGAACAGGTCGGTCTCGGTCTCTTCGGTGAAGGTCGTCTTGATGACGCCGGCGCGCGTGCCGCCGATGGCCTTGGCGTAGGACTTCGCGAGGTCCCAGGCGCTGCCCGAGGCGTCCTGCTCGACGGCGATGATGTCGGGGATGCCGCGGCCGGCGACGAACTCGCGACGCACGGTGTGGCCCGGAGCCTTGGGGGCGACGAGGATGACGTCGACGCCGGCGGGAGCCTCGATGTAGCCGAAGCGGATGTTGAAGCCGTGCCCGAAGACGAGGGTCTTGCCCTCGGCGAGGTTGTCCTTGATCGACTCGGCGTAGATGTGGCGCTGGAACTGGTCGGGGGCGAGGATGACGATCACGTCGGCCCAGGCCGAGGCGTCGGCCACGTTCTTGACCTCGAAGCCCGCCTCCTGTGCCTTCGCGGTCGACTTGGAGCCGTCCTTGAGGCCGATGACGACCTCGACGCCCGAGTCGCGGAGGTTCTGCGCGTGTGCGTGACCCTGCGAGCCGTAGCCGATGACGGCGACCTTCTTGCCCTGGATCAGCGAGAGGTCGGCGTCCTTGTCGTAATAGATCTCAGCCATGTGCTGTTCTTTCTCCTTGTGGTGGGGTTCTGCTGGGAACGGATGCCTCGGCGTCGGCGAGGCATCCTCCGGTTCAGTTCTTGAAGACGCGCTCGGTGATGGACTTGCCGCCGCGACCGATCGCGAGCAGCCCGGACTGGGCGATCTCGCGGATGCCGTACGGTTCGAGCACCTTGAGGAACGCGTTCGTCTTGCCGGAATCGCCGGTGACCTCGATGACGAGGGCGTCGGTGGCGACGTCGACGACGCGGGCGCGGAAGAGGTTGACCGCTTCGAGCACCTGCGAACGCGTCGTGTTGTCGACGCGCACCTTGATGAGCAGGTGCTCGCGCTGCACGGACTGCGTCTGATCGAGCTCGACGATCTTGATGACGTTGACGAGCTTGTTGAGCTGCTTCGTCACCTGCTCGAGCGGCAGGTCCTCGACGTCGACGACGACCGTGATGCGGGAGAGCCCGGCGATCTCGGAGTGGCCGACCGCGAGGGACTCGATGTTGAAACCGCGGCGCGCGAAGAGCCCCGCGACGCGGGTCAGGAGTCCGGGCTTGTCTTCGACGAGCAGTGAGAGCACGTGGCTCGACATGGTCAGTCCTCCTCGCTGAAGGCCGGCGAGTGGTCGCGGGCGTACTGGACGTAGCTGTTCGAGACGCCCTGCGGCACCATCGGCCACACCATGGCATCTGCCGAGACGACGAAGTCGATCACGACGGGACGGTCGTTGGTCTCGAGCGCGAGCTTGATGGCCGCGTCGACCTCGTCTTCTCTCGTGACGCGGATGCCGAGCGCGCCGTACGCGTCGGCGAGCTTCACGAAGTCGGGGACGCGCACGCTGCCGTGACCCGTGTTCAGGTCGGTGTTCGAGTAGCGGCCGTCGTAGAAGAGCGTCTGCCACTGCCGCACCATGCCGAGCGACGAGTTGTTGATGACGGCGACCTTGATCGGGATGTCGTTCAACGTGCAGGTCGCGAGCTCCTGGTTCGTCATCTGGAAGCAGCCGTCGCCGTCGATCGCCCACACGTGGCGGTTCGGTTCGGCGACCTTGGCCCCCATCGCGGCCGGGACCGCGTAGCCCATGGTTCCGGCGCCGCCGGAGTTGAGCCAGGAGTTCGGCCGCTCGTACTTGATGAACTGCGCGGCCCACATCTGGTGCTGGCCGACGCCGGCCGCGTAGACGCCTTCGGGCCCGGTGAGCTCGCCGATGCGCTGGATCACGTACTGCGGCGAGAGCAGGCCGTCGGTCGGCTCGGTGAAGCCGAGCGGGAACTCGGCGCGCAGACCGTCGAGCGTGGCCCACCACTCGGACAGGTCGGGCCGGCCGTCGGCGGTCTGCTCGCGGTAGGCGGCGTGCAGATCGACGAGCACGTCCTTCAGGTCGCCCACGATGGGGACGTCGGCCACCCGGATCTTGGAGATCTCGGCGGGGTCGATGTCGACGTGCACGACCTTCGCGTTCGGCGCGAAGAGCTCGGACTTGCCCGTCACGCGGTCGTCGAATCGGGCGCCGAGGGCGACGAGCAGGTCGGCCTCCTGGAGGGCGAGCACCGCGGGGACGGTGCCGTGCATGCCGGGCATGCCGAGGTGCTGCTGATGCGAGTCGGGGAACGCGCCGCGGGCCATGAGGGTGGTGACCACCGGCACGCCGGTGGTCTCCGCGAGCTCGAGCAGCTCTGCCGAAGCCTTCGAGCGGATGATGCCGCCGCCGACGTACAGCACGGGACGCTTCGCCTCGGCGAGCATCTGCGCCGCCGCCGTGACCTGCTTGCCGTGCGCCTTCGTGATCGGGCGGTACCCCGGGAGGTCGATCTTCGGCGGCCACGAGAACGCGAACGACGCCTGCTGGGCGTCTTTCGTGATGTCGACGAGCACCGGCCCGGGGCGCCCGGTCGTGGCGATGTGCACCGCCGCGGCGATGGTCGCCGGGATGTCCTCGGCGCTCTTCACGAGGAAGGAGTGCTTCGTGATCGGCATGGTGATGCCGACGATGTCGGCCTCCTGGAACGCATCGGTGCCCATGAGGTTCGAGAACACCTGGCCGGTGATGGCGAGCAGCGGCACCGAGTCCATGTGGGCGTCGGCGATGGCGGTGACGAGGTTCGTCGCACCGGGACCGGATGTCGCGATGCAGACGCCGAGTTTGCCGGTCGAGGAGGCGTACCCCTGGGCCGCGTGGCCGGCGCCCTGCTCGTGGCGCACGAGGATGTGGCGCAGCTTCTTGCTGTCGAGCAGCGGGTCGTAGACGGGGAGGATCGCGCCGCCGGGAAGGCCGAAGACGTCGGTGATGCCGAGCATCTCGAGCGTGCGGACGACCGCCTCGGCTCCGGTGATCTCGGCCGGGGCGTGCGACGGCACGAGGGCGGGCGATGGCACGGGACTGGATTCCGTGGTCATTCGGTTCCTGTTCTGATGAGCGATGTGTGCGGAGAGTCGCGCAGCATTCAGCCCGTCGTGGCGCCTTCGGCGGCCGAGCGCACGAGCTTGGAGTACTTCGCGAGAACGCCTCGGGTGTAGCGCGGGGGAAGCGGAGCCCAGCCGTCACGGCGGGCAGCCAGCTCGGCGTCATCGACCAGTAGGTCGATGGAACGAGCTGCGATATCGACCCGTATCAGATCACCATCGCGCACGAAGGCGATGGGACCTGCGTCCACCGCTTCGGGTGCCAGATGGCCGATGCACAGTCCGGTTGTGCCGCCTGAGAATCGACCGTCCGTCAAGAGTAGTACATCTTTTCCGAGGCCGGCGCCCTTGATGGCCGCCGTGATCGCGAGCATCTCGCGCATGCCGGGGCCGCCCTTGGGCCCCTCGTAGCGGATGACGACGACGTCGCCGGCCACGATCTCGCCGGCGGTCAGCGCGTCCATGGCGGCGCGCTCGCGCTCGAACACGCGGGCGGGGCCCTCGAAGGTCGCGGCGTCGAAGCCGGCCGTCTTCACGACCGCGCCCTCGGGGGCGAGCGACCCGTGCAGGATCGTGAGGCCGCCCGTCTCGTGGATCGGGTTGTCGAGCGTGCGCAGCACCTCGCCGTCGAGGGGCGGGAGGTTCAGCTCCTCGAGGTTCTCGGCCATCGTCTTGCCCGTGACCGTCAGCACGTCGCCGTGCAGGAGGCCCGCGTCGAGCAGCGCCTTCATGAGCACCGGCACGCCGCCGCGGCGGTCGACGTCGTTCATGACGTACTTGCCGAACGGCTTGAGGTCGCCGATGTGCGGCACCTTCGCGCCGATGCGGTTGAAGTCGTCGAGCGTGAGGTCGACCTCGGCCTCGCGGGCGATGGCCAGCAGGTGCAGCACGATGTTCGTCGAACCGCCGAGGGCCATGCCGACGGCGATGGCGTTCTCGAACGCCTTCTTCGTGAGGATCTGACGCGCGGTGATGCCGTGCTTCAGGAGGTTGACGACGGCCTCGCCGGAGCGGTGCGCGTAGTAGTCGCGACGGCGGTCGGCGGAGGCGGGCGATGCGGAGCCCGGCAGCGAGAGCCCGAGCGCCTCGGCCACCGAGGCCATGGTGTTGGCGGTGTACATGCCGCCGCAGGCACCCTCGCCGGGTGCGAACGCGCACTCGATGCGGTGGGCGTCTTCGGCGCTCATGGTGCCGGCCTTCACGGCGCCGACCGCCTCGAACGAGTCGATGATCGTGATGTCCTTCTCGGTGCCGTCGGAGAGACGGACCCACCCGGGCGCGATCGAGCCCGCGTAGAGGAAGACCGAGGACAGGTCGAGACGGGCCGCGGCCATGAGCATGCCGGGGATCGACTTGTCGCATCCGGCGAGGAGGACCGAGCCGTCGAGGCGCTCGGCCTGCATGACGACCTCGACGGAGTCGGCGATGACCTCGCGCGACACGAGCGAGAAGTGCATGCCCTCATGCCCCATCGAGATGCCGTCGGAGACGGACACCGTGCCGAACTGCAGCGGGTACCCGCCGCCGCCGTGCACGCCCTCCTTCGCGGCCTGCGCGAGGCGGGCGAGCGAGAGGTTGCACGGCGTGATCTCGTTCCACGAGCTGGCTATGCCGATCTGGGGCTTGTCCCAATCGGCATCACCCATGCCGACCGCACGGAGCATGCCCCTGCTGGTCATGGCCTCGATGCCATCGGTGACGGTGCGACTACGCGGTTTTGGATCGAACTCCGACATGGGTTCGAGTCTATTGCCAGCGGGAGGCGCCGTCGGTCGCCGCCTCCCGTGCCGTCGCCAGACGCTCGAGCAGGTCGGCGACGTCGTCGGGGTTGCGCACCCGGTACGCTGCGATCGACTTGCCCTGGCCGACCTTGACGCCGAGATCGCCGGATTCGAGCGCGGCGAACGCGTCCTCATCGGTCACGTCGTCACCGAGGTAGATCGCCGCGGTCGCGCCCGCGTGCTGGCGGAGCCTCGTGAACGACTCGCCCTTGTTCGTGGAGCGCACCGAGAACTCGAGCACCGACTTGCCGGTGCGCATGGTGATGCCGCCGAGCTCGGCGCCGACCCGCTCGCGGGCGGCGAGCTGCGCGGCGGCCGCGGCGCTCGAGGTGAGCCCTCGGGTGTGCAGGGCGAGCCCGGCGGGCTTGCGTTCGACGCCGACGCCCTCGTGCGCGGCGGCCACCTCGTCGAGGACCCGGGTCAGCTGCGCGAGCTTCAACTGCTCGGCGTCGCGGAGGTCGATGGTGATGGCGCCCGTGTCGAGCTTCAGCTCGACGCCGTGCGAACCGCTGAGCAGCATGCCCTCGCCCGGGTCGGCGACCGCGCCGAGGCTCTCGAGCGCTCGGCCCGACACCAGGGCGACGCGCGTGTCGGGCGACGCGAGCAGGCGCGCCATCGCCGCGTTCGCGCGGTCGGTCGCCCTGGCCTCGTCGGGCCGGTCGACGAGCGGCGCGAGCGTTCCGTCGAAGTCGAGGGCGACGAGCAGCCGCTCGGTCGAGGCGAGCTCCTCGATCGCCCGCTGCAGCGGCTCGGTGATGCCGGCCTGGATGATCCCGGCCCCGGTGAGGGTCTCGAGGAAGTCCGCCGACCACTTCGCCACGTCGTTGTCGATGACCCGGCGCCGCAGCGCCCGCATGCGACGGGCGCGTTCGCGCCGCGGCATCCGCACCGCCTCGACGATGGCGTCCTTCAGCCCCTCGATATCGTGCGGGTTGACGAGGACCGCCTGCCGCAGCTCGTCGGACGCCCCGGCGAACTCGCTCAGCACGAGCACGCCGTCGCCGTCGAACCGGCACGCGACGTACTCCTTCGCGACGAGGTTCATGCCGTCGCGGAGCGCGGTGACGAGCATCACGTCGGCCGCGAGGTAGAGCGCGACCATCTCGTCGCGGGGGTAGCCGTGGTGGAGGTACGCGATGGCCTGGTGCCCGAGCGTCGCGTGGTCGCCGTTCAGGCGGCCCACGGTGAGCTCGATCTCGTCACGCAGCTGCCGGTACGTCTCGACGCGCTCGCGCGACGGGCTCGCGACCTGCACGAGGGTGACGTCCTCGACCTTCAGCCGGTCGTCGCGCAGGAGCTCGCCGAACGCCTTCATGCGGTGGCGGATGCCCTTGGTGTAGTCGAGCCGGTCGACGCCGAGCATGATCGTCTCGGGGTTGCCGAGGCTCTCGCGGATCTCGGCCGCCCTCGCCTGCACCTCGGGCCGCCTCGCCATCTGCTCGAACCCCTCGGCGTCGATCGAGATGGGGAACGCGCGGGCGACCACGCGGCGCACCTCGGGGTCGTCGGACGCGGCGTCCTCCTTCGGCACGTCGATGACGGTGCCGTGGGTGCGGTAGCCGAACAGGCGGCGGACGGCGCGCGAGAAGTTGCCGGCGTCGGCGACCCGCTGGAAGCCGATGACATCGGCGCCGAGGAGCCCGTCGATGACCTGCCGACGCCAGGGCAGCTGCGAGTAGATGCCGTATGCCGGGAACGGAATGTGGTTGAAGAAGCCGATGACGAGATCGGGCCGCACCTCGCGCAGCATCTTCGGCACGAGCTGCAACTGGTAGTCCTGCACCCACACGACCGCGCCGTCGGACGCCGCCCGCGCGGCCGCCTCGGCGAACCGGCGGTTCACGCGCACGTAGGCGTCCCACCACTCGCGGTGGAAGGACGGCGGCGCGATCACGTCGTGGTAGAGGGGCCAGAGGGTGTCGTTGGAGAAGCCCTCGTAGTACTCCTCGAGCTCGGAGGCGCTGAGCGGCACGGGGATGATCGAGATGCCGTCGTGCTCGAACGGGTCGAACTCGCGGTCGGCGACGCCCGCCCAGCCGATCCACGCACCGTCGGCCGCCTTCATCACGGGTTCGAGCGCGGTGACGAGGCCGCCGGGGGAACTGCGCCATCCGGTGCTGCCGTCGGGCTGCTCCTCGTAATCGACGGGCAGGCGGTTCGACACGACGATCATGTCGTAGGCGTGATCGACGTACAGGTCGTCGGCGTCGGTGTGAACGGGGTTCATGCGGTCGGAGTCCCTCCTCGCGTTCGGAATCAGGCTACCGCGGCGCGGCGGACACCGCGGGCCGTGGCGTGCTCGCCGCACGGGGCATCCGTTGTCAAGGGGCGGCGGATGTCTCGCACGCGACCGCTTCCGGACGGTAGCGTTGCGGCATGCGCAAGTACCTGTTCAGCGGAGCCGTCCTCGGAGCGATCCTCAGCGGGGTGGGCGTGGTGCGTGCCACCGCGTCGGGCCCCCGCGACTGGCGGCTCGTGCTCATGTGGGTCTCATGGGCCGCGACCCTCGCCATCGCGATCGGCACGGTGGCCGAAGAGGCGAGCGACGGCGAGCTGACCGACTAATCTCGTGAAGACCGCCGTTCTCGGCGTGTTCACCGGCATCCCGGGCCGCTTGGGCCGACACTTGATGCAGCGCCGCGCGGCCCGAACCGCACGGTCCGATTCCCACGAGAGGGGCCACCGATGTTCCGCCGTTGGCGCAGAGCGAGGCTTGCCGCACAGGCCTCCGCGCACGCCGCCGCCAAGCCGCCGCGCCCCACCGCGGCCGACCTGCGCGGCGAACACCTCTTCGAGCTGTTGAACGCGAAACTGTCGGAGTTCATCGGCCCCAACGGCTCGTGGTCGCTCGTGCGCCGCGCCGAAGGCGACACCGATCGCATCTTCGACGCCGTGATCACGCATCAGATCTCGGCCGAGCTGACCCGTGCGGTGCTCGACGAGCGCGACGCGGTCGCGGTCGTGGTGCCCGCCGAGGCCGAGCCGATCGCGCTCACCTGGGAGCCCGCGCCGCTCGTGGTGTGGGCCGAGCCCGTCACCGGCGAGACCGCCGCGGACTCCGCAGAGGACCGCGAGACCCCGATCTACGCCGAGCACGAATTCGAGGCCCGCGCGGCCTGATCGGTCCGCGCCGCCTGATCGGTCCGCGTGACCGATCGGTGTCATCGGCGACGCCATCGGCATCGGTTCCTCCGGCCTCTCGATGCTCGCGGCGCATCCGACGTACGCCGTCCAAATTCGGCGCCCGATTCTTGTACGACGATCCGCGCGGCGCCCGAACGGTCTTCCCTAGCGTGATGAGTGGGCCGCACGGTCCGACTCCGCCACGATCAGAGGGATGCCGATGACCGCCACCGAGAACGCCGAACGCGTCGAGACGTCGCGCCCGCCGCGCCGCAGCACGGCGACCGACCTCGCCCAGATCGCCGTGTTCGCCGCGCTCATCGCGGCACTCGGCCTGCCCGGTGCGTTCTACGTCGGCGCGGCGGCCGTGCCGATCACGTTCCAGACGCTCGGCGTCATGCTCGCCGGCGCGATCCTCGGCGCACGCAAGGGATTCCTCTCGGTGCTGCTGTTCATCGCGCTCGTGGCGGCGGGGCTTCCGCTGCTCTCGGGCGGACGCGGGGGCCTCGGCGTGTTCGTCGGCCCGTCGGTGGGCTACCTGCTCGGCTGGCTGCTCGGGGCTGCCGTGATCGGCTGGGCCACGGCCCGACTGCTGCCGAAGTACCGCCTGTTCCCCGCCATCGCGTGGACCGCGCTCGGCGGTATCGTCGCCATCTACCTCGTGGGCGTGCCCGTCTTCGCCCTGATCACCGGCACCCCGTTCTGGGCCGCGCTCACGGCCTCGTTCGTGTTCCTTCCCGGCGATCTCGTCAAGGTCGTCGTCACGGTCCTCGTGGCGAAGGGCGTGCACCGGGCGTGGCCCGGACTGATCGCGCCCCGCTCGTGGCCCTGGGCTCGTCGCCGGGCGGCCGAACCGTCGGCATGAGCATTCGGCACGACGGCTCGGGCTGGCTCAACGGCCCGCCGCACGCGACCGCCCTCTCGTTCGGAGGCGTCGACGTGCGGTACGGGGAGCTCTCCGCCGCCGTGGCCGCGACCTCCCTCCCCCACGGCGACCGCCCGGTCGCGTGCCCGCCCGACGTCGACGCCGTGACGCTCGTCACCCGCGTGCTCGCAGCACTCGCGCAGGGGCGACCCGCGCTCATCGGCGTCGGCGAGGAGGACGTCGACGCTGCGGCATCCGACCTGCCCGCCGGAACCGAGCTGGCCCTGCTCACCTCCGGATCCTCCGGCGGCCGGCCGCGTCTCGTCGCCCGCACCAACCGCTCGTGGCTGGCCTCCGCGGGCCCGCTCGCAGGCGTCGCCGGCATCACCTCGGCCGACCGCGTGGCCGTCACCGGACCGCTGCACGTGTCGATGCACCTGTACGCGACGCTGCACGCGCTGTGGGCCGGGGCGACCGCGACCGATGAACTCGACGGCGCGACGATCGCGCATGCGACGCCGACCCGGCTCGCGCGCATGCTCGACGGCGACCGCTGCCCGCCGTCGGCCGTGGTCGCCGGCGCCGTGCTGAGCCCCGGGCTCCGGGCCAGAGCGCACGAACGCGGCATCCGCCTCGTCGAGTACTACGGGGCGGCCGAGCTCTCGTTCGTGCTCGCAGGGTCCGATGGCGGGCTCCGGGCCTTCCCGGGCGTCGAGGTCGAGGCACGACGCCGTCACGCGACGGATGCCGCACGAGAGCTCTGGGCCCGCTCCCCCTACCTCGCCCTCGGCGTCGTCGGCGGGGCCGGGCTCCGTCGCGACGACCGCGGATTCGCGACGGTCGGCGACCTCGTCGAACCCGGACCCGACGGCGGATGGCACGTGCTCGGCCGCGGGGACTCGGCCATCACGACCGCCGGGGCGACCGTGCTCGCCGAACACGTCGAGGAGCGACTGCTCGGACTGCCGGGAGTGCTGGCCGCCGCCGCGGTCGGCGAGCCCCACGAACTGCTGGGCCAACGCCTCGTCGCGGTCGTCGAACTCGACGAGGGCATCGCGCTCGACCAGGTCGCCGCAGCGGCTCGAACCTCCCTCTCCGGCGCGGAACTGCCCCGCAGGTGGTTCTCCGCGCCGGTGCCGCGGACCGACTCCGGCAAGGTCGCCCGCGGGGCGCTGCGCGACGCGATCGCCGCGGGCGAGCTGGGCCCGGGCCGCGTCGATGCGGGCCGGAGCGAGCCGGGCGGGTTCGGCGCAGGCGAAGTCACCGCCGCGACGGCAGCCGGAGGCGCCTCGTGACCCGCATCGCCGCCGACGACGCGACCCCCGTCATCCTCGCGGCGCGGCGCACCGCGATCGGCACCGCCGGCCGCGCGTTCTCGACGCACACCGTCGACGCGCTCGCGGCTCCGGTGCTGGCCGAGACGGCCAGGCTGGTGGCCCCGCTCGGCCTCCCCGTCGACGACGTCGTGCTCGGCAACTGCATGGGTCCCGGCGGCGACATCGCCAGGGTGAGCGCGCTGCGGGCCGGCCTCGGCTCCGAGGTGCCCGCGGTCACGGTCGACCGCCAGTGCGGTTCGGGGCTCGACGCCGTGCTCCAGGCCGCCTCCCGCGTGCGCGCCGGCGATGCCCGGCTCGTGCTCGCCGGCGGCGCGGAATCCGCCTCGACGGCGCCCCACCGCCACTGGCCGGACACCGGCGAGCGCTACTCGCGGGCGCCGTTCGCGCCCGCCGGAATGCCCGATCCCGACATGGGCCCCGCCGCCGACGACCTCGCCGCCGCGCTGGGCATCGGCCGGGCCCGCCAGGACGCGTGGGCGGCGAGATCGCACGCGCTCGCGGCATCCGCCGTCGAAACGGGGGTGTTCGACGACGAGATCGTCGCCGTCGACGGCATCGTCCGCGACGAGCGCCCGCGGGCCGGCATGGACGCGGCGCGGCTCGCCAGGTTCGCCCCCGTCTTCTCGAGCGGCGAGCACGCGACCGTGACCGCCGGCAACTCGTGCGGATTCTCCGACGGCGCCGCCGCGATGGCCGTGACCACTCGGCGTCTCGCGCGCGAACTCGGGCTCCCCGCGCTGCGCATCCTCGCGTCCGCGGTGGCCGGCACCGATCCGGCGCTGCCCGGCCTCGGCGCCGCGCCCGCCGCCGGGGCCGCGCTCCGTCGCGCGGGCCTGACGGCGCGCGACCTCGGCTTCGTCGAGATCACCGAGGCGTTCGCCGCGCAGGTGCTCGCCGTCTCCGACGACCTCGGACTGGACGAACGCCTCATCGGCGCCGACGGCGGGGCCATCGCCCTCGGGCACCCGTGGGGTGCATCGGGAGCGGTGCTGCTCGTCCGTCTCGCGGCGCGCATGGCGGTCTCCGACGACCCCCGCCCCGGCCTCGCCGCCTGCTCGATCGGCGGAGGACAGGGCGTCGCGATGATCGTGGAGCGGCTCTCATGAGCGGCATCGTGTTCGAGGGCGTCTCGCACGACTTCGGCGCCGAGCGGGTCGTCGAGGACGTCTCGCTCGACCTGCGCGAGCGGCGCGTCGGCATCGTCGGGGCGAACGGCTCGGGCAAGTCGACGCTCGCCCGCATGATCAACGGGCTCGTCGCCCCCACCGCGGGACGCGTGCTCGTCGACGGACTCGACGTCTCCCGTGAGGCCAGGGCGGTGCGTCGCCGCGTCGGCTTCGTCTTCACCAACGCCGACAACCAGATCGTCATGCCCACCGTGCGCGAGGACGTCGCCTTCACCCTGCGCCGCCACCGGCTCGACCGGGCGGATGCCGCGACCCGCGTCGACGCCGCCCTCGCGCGCTTCGGGCTGACCGAGCTCGCCGACCGCCCGGCGCACCGCCTCTCGGGCGGCCAGAAGCAGTTGCTCGCGCTCGCGTCGGTGCTCGTGGCCGAGCCCGGGATCGTCGTCGCCGACGAGCCGACGACGCTCCTCGACGCGCGCAACGCGCGCCGGATCGCCCGGTACTTCGCCGACCTCGATCAGCAGCTCGTCGTGGTCAGCCACCAGCTCGAACTGCTCGAGGACTTCGACCGGGTCATCGTCATGGAGCACGGCCGGGTCGTCGCCGACGACGTGCCGGGGGTCGCCCTCGAGGCCTACCGGACGCTGATCTCGTGAGCACGCGGCCATGATCGGCGTCTTCCATCCGGGCACCTCTGTCGTGCACCGGGCCCCCGCGCTCCTGAAGCTCGCCCTGCTCGCGGCATTCGTCACCGCCACGGCGCTCGTCGTCTCGCTCCCCTGGCTCGGCGCGGCATCCGTCGTCGTCGCCCTGCTCTTCCTCGTCGCCCGGGTGCCGGCACGCGCCGCGCTCCGGCAGATCGTGCCGATCCTCTGGCTGCTCGCGTTCGCGATGCCCGTGCAGGTGCTCTTCGGCGGATGGGAGGCCGCGGGCGTCATGGCGCTGCGCCTCGTGATCGCCGTGGCGCTCGCGGCGGTCTACACCCTCACCACGCCGGTGAGCGCGACGCTCGATGCGATGCAGACGCTGCTGCGGCCGCTCCGCCGTTGGATCGACGCCGATCGGGTCGGCCTCGCCCTCGCGCTCGCCATCAGGTGCGTCCCGCTGCTCGCGGACCTCGTCCGCGAGGTCATGGAGGCCAGGAAGGCGCGCGGCTCGGAAGGGTCGCTGCTCTCCCTCGCGGTGCCCGTGATCGTCAGGTCGCTGCGCACGGCCGAGCACCTCGGGGAAGCCCTCACCGCCCGCGGGTTCGACGACTGATCGACCCGCGGCGCGAGGCCGACACGCGCCGGGGACGGACGGCGGGCGCCCGGTTCGCGCGATGTCGGCGGAGCCCGGCAGAATGATCGACGGCCGATCGGCCGAGCACCGCGCCGACCGGAGGAACGCGACGCCATGATGGGCATCACCCACGCGACGAGCGGGGCCGCGGCGTGGATCGCCGTCACCAGCACGATGCCGGTCCTCGGCACCGGCGCCTACCCGCTCGACCCGGTGGGCGTGCTCGCCGGCACCGCCGTCGCCGCCGGTGCCGCGCTGCTTCCCGACGCCGACCACCACAGCGCGACCATCGCCCGTTCGGTGCCGGTGCTCGGCCGTCTCGTCGCCCGCACCGTCGGCACGCTCTCTGGCGGGCACCGTCAGGGCGCGCACTCGGCCGTCGCGGTCATCGTCGTCGCGCTCGCCGCCTGGGCGCTCACGCTGCTCACCGTCACGGTCGATGGAGCCGGCGGGGCCGATCGGGCCGACGGCCCCCACGGCATCTCGATCGGCGCCGGCATCGGAGCGGCCACGCTCATCTGCTTCGGCCTCAAGGCACGCGGCTTCGTGCGCAACTGGCCGGCGGCGTGGGTGCTCGGGGCGGCGACGGGCACGGCGATCGTCGTCTTCGCGCCCGAGCAGGTCGCCTGGTTCCCGCTCGCGGTCACGATCGGGTTCGTCGCCCACCTCGCCGGCGACTTCCTCACGACGGGCGGGGTGCCGGGCGTCCTCTGGCCGCAGGTCGTCCGGCCGCCGGAGCGGTTCCGCGAGATCCCGGTGGTCAACCGCCTCTGGCTCGCGAGCGGGCACGTGTCGCTTCCGCTGCTCGGCGACACGGGCTCGTTCCGCGAGAGCCTGCTCGGCGCTTCGCTCGGGCTCTACTGCCTCGCGAACTTCGCGTACGAGAGCCTTCGCCTGATCGGGTTCGCCGGCTTGGCGGGCACCTGAGCCTGCGGGCGATCCGCACGGCCGCCGGCGGTCCGTGGCAGGATCGCGGTGTGACCGAACGCCTGATGCTCCTCGACACCGCCTCGCTGTACTTCCGCGCCTTCTACGGCGTGCCCGACTCGTTGAAGGCCGCCGACGGCACCCCGATCAACGCCGTCCGCGGACTCCTCGACATCATCTCCCGTCTCGTGACCGACTACGAGCCCACGCAGCTCGTCGCCTGCTGGGACGACGACTGGCGACCCGGCTGGCGGGTCGAGCTCATCCCGAGCTACAAGGCGCACCGCGTGGTCGAGGCTCTCACCACCGGTCCCGACGTCGAAGAGACGCCCGACCCGCTCGTCGTGCAGATCCCGCTCATCCGCGAGGTGCTCGGCATCCTCGGCATCCCCATCGTCGGAGCGGCCGAGCACGAGGCCGACGACGTGATCGGCAGCCTGGCGACCGGGGCGGGCGTCCCGGTCGACGTGGTCACCGGCGACCGCGACCTCTTCCAGCTCGTCGACGACGCCCACGGCGTCCGCGTGATCTATACCGCGCGCGGCATGAGCAAGCTCGAGGTGCTGACCGACGCCTCCGTGGTGGGCCGGTACGGCGTGCTCCCCGAGCAGTACGCCGACTTCGCCGCGCTCCGCGGCGATGCATCCGACGGCCTGCCGGGGGTCAAGGGCATCGGCGAGAAGACCGCCGCGAGCCTGCTGCGCGATTTCGTCGACCTCGACGGCATCCGGGCGGCCGCGGCCGATCCGTCGACGGCGCTGTCCGCGACCATGCGGGCGCGCATCACCGACGCCGCCGCCTACCTCGACGTCGCCCCGACCGTCGTCGAAGTCGTGCGCGACCTCCGGTTCCCCGCGTTCGACGCGAGCATCCGCCCGCTCGACGATGCGGCGCTCGACGCGTTCGGGCGCTTCGCCGAGACCTGGAACCTCGGCGGCGCGGCGCCGCGCGTGCTGACGGCGCTCGGCAACGACTCGTAGCGACCCGCGGCATCCGCCCGACCCTCGCCGCGACACGTCGGATGCCCCGCGCGCGCCTCCTTGTCTGCGGCCGTCGAACGGCGATACAGTGCAGCGACCGCCGATGGGGGCGGTCCTGTCGGGGCATCGTCGAACTGGGGGGTTGCGATGGAGATCGCGCTCGTGGTCTTGCAGGGCATCGTCGTCATCGGGGCGATCGCGATGGGCGTCCGCACCGGCGGTCTGGGGCTCGGCCTCTGGGGCGTCGTCGGCACCGTGATCCTGGTGTTCGGCTTCCAGCTTCCGCCCGGTTCCATACCGATCGACGCCTTCTTCATCATCATCGCCGTGATCACGGCCTCGTCGGCGATGCAGGCGGCCGGCGGCATCGACTACCTCGTCTCGATCGCGTCGAAGATCATCCAGCGCAATCCGAAGCGGCTCACCTACGTCGCGCCGATCGTCGCGTTCGTCTTCACGGTGCTCTCGGGCACCTCGAACATCTTCTTCGCGCTCATCCCGGTCATCTACGAGACCTCGTACCGCAACGGGCAGCGGCCCGAGCGCGCACTCGCGGCGTCCACGGTCACCTCGGGCCTCGGCATCACCGCGAGCCCCGTCTCGGCCGCGATGGCGGCCTATCTCGTGCTCATGGACGGCACCGGTTTCGGGCTGCCGCAGATCCTGCTCATCACCGTCCCGGCCGCACTCGTCGCGTGCGTCGTCACCTCGCTGGTGCAGCAGCGCATCGGCAAGGACCTCCTCGACGACCCCGTGTTCCTCGCCCGGGTCAAGGAGGGCACCGTCGAGGTCCCGGCCGTGCTCCGCGCCGAGTACGAGGCCAAGGTCGGCGTCTCCGCCGGATCGGGCCCGGCCGACGGCGCCCCCGCCGCCCGCCCGAAGCTCATCGAGCACCCGGTTCCCGAGGGCGGCGCGATCTCGGCCTGGATCTTCGTCTCGGGCACGCTGCTCATCGTGCTCTTCGGCCTGTTCCCGGCGCTCCGCCCCGCGTTCCCCGACGAGTCGGGCGAACCCGTGCCGATCGGCATGTCGACCGTCATCGAGATGATCATGTTCACCGTGGCGCTCGTGATCATCCTGGCCCGCAAGGTCAAGCCCGCGAAGGTCGTGGAGCAGCCGCTCCTCAAGGCGGGCTTCGTCGCCGCCGTGGCGCTCTTCGGCATCGCCTGGATGGCCGACACGTTCATCGCGGCGAACCAGGAGACGATCATCGAGCCGCTCGGCGCGATGATCGAGGCCAACCCGCTCCTGCTCGCGGTCGCGCTGTTCGTCGTCGCCGGCCTCACGACCAGCCAGTCGGCGACCACGAACACCCTCATCCCGATCGCACTCGCCGCGGGCCTCGGGCCGGGCGTCATCACGGCCATGTGGCCATCACTCATCGGTGTCTGGCTCTTCCCGGCGAACGGTTCCCAGATCGCCTCGGTCGAGACCGACCTCACCGGTTCGACCAAGCTCACCCAGGTGCCCGTCTGGCACTCCTTCACGATCCCGATGCTCGTCTCGTGGGTCGCGGTCGTGCTGTCGGGCCTCGTCTTCCAGCTCCTCATCCCGGCCTGATCCGTTCGAGCGGAGCGCGCGCCGCCTCGGCTGCGCACTCCCCAGACCCACCCCACAGAGGAGGAAGCACATGTCCGACCCCCAGTCGATCAAGGAGGCCGCCGCGGAGCTCATGCCCGAGGTGATCGAGCGGCTCGAGACGCTCGTCCGCATCCCGTCGGTCGCGTTCCCCGGCTTCGACCCCGAGCCCGTCCACGCGATGGGCGCCGCCGTGGTCGAGCTGTTCGAAGCCGCCGGTGCGACCGGCGTTCGCCTGCTCGACGTGCCCGACGGGTACCCGTGCGTCTACGCCGACCTGCCCGGCCCCGAGGGCTCCCCCACCGTGCTCCTCTACGCCCACTACGACGTGCAGCCCGCGCCGAAGAGCCAGGGGTGGACGAGCGAGCCCTTCGAGCCCGTCACGAAGGACGACGGCCGCATCTACGGCCGAGGCGCGGCCGACGACAAGTCCGGCCTCGTCATCCACTACGGCACGCTGAAGCTCCTCGGCCCCGATCGCCCCTGCCGTGTGAAGATCCTCGTCGAGGGCGAGGAGGAGACGATCTCGCATCTCGAGGCGTTCGTCGAGGCGAACCCCGACCTGTTCGCCGCCGACGCCTACGTGATCGGCGACATCGGACCGCAACGCGTCGGACGCCCCGGCCTGACGACGGCCCTCCGCGGGGATGTCGCGTGCACGGTCACCGTGCGCACGCTCGCCAATCCCGTGCACTCCGGCATGTTCGGCGGCGCGGCCCCCGATGCGATGACCGCGATGATCCGCATCCTCGACACCCTCCACGACGAGAACGGCGACACCGTCATCCCGGGCGTCGACAGCGGGACCTGGGCCGGCGCCGACATGGACGAGGAGGTCTACCGCGACGGCTCGTCCATCCTGCCGGGGGTCGAGTTCCTCGGATCGGGCTCCCTCTCCGACCGGATCTGGATGAAGCCGTCGGTGACGGTGCTCGGCATGGATCTGCCGAACACGGCCGAGGCCTCGAACGTCCTGCTGCCCGAGGTGACCGCGAAGCTCTCCATGCGCATCGTCCCCGGCTCGGACGGCGACGCCCAGCTCGACGCGCTGATGGCCCACCTCCGGTCGCAACGCCCCTGGAACTGCGAGGTCGAGGTCGCCAAGGTCAAGGTCGGCCAGCCGTTCGCGGTCGATGAAGGGCACCCGGCGATCATCGCGGCCAACGACGCGCTGACCGCGGCCTACGGTGCGCCGGTCGAGTCGATCGGCAGCGGCGCGTCGATCCCGTTGGTCGCGTCGCTGAAGAAGGTCGCCCCCGACGGTGCGATCGTGCTCTGGGGCGCCGAGGACACGGCGCAGTCCCGCATCCACGCCTCGGACGAATCCGTCGACCCCGGCGAGATCGAGCGCATGATCGCGGCGCAGACCTTGTTCATCCAGGAGGTCGGATCGCAACGGGACTGAGTCCGTCGCGCAGCAGGACCCCGGCGGGCGCCGCCCGTCGGGAATCGGAGGAAGAGAAGGAACGGAGTACCGCGTGAGCGAGACCAAGACGATGTCGGGCTGGGTGGGATGGGTGGCCTTCGCGGCCGCGATCCTCATCCTCAACGGCGTGTTCAGCCTGTTGCAGGGAATCGTCGCCCTCTGGGGGTCCAACTTCTACTACGTCGTGGCCGACGGGACGCTGTTCCTGTTCGACCTGACCGGATGGGGCTGGTGGAACGTCATCATCGGCGCGGTGCTGCTGCTCGCCGGCCTCGCGCTGCTGACCGGAGCGACCTGGGCGCGCGTGATCGCGGTCATCGCCGCCGCGCTCAGCGCGATCGGGCAGTTGCTCCTGCTGCCGGCCCAACCGTGGTGGGCGATCATCGTCATCACGATCGACGTGCTCGTCATCTTCGCGATCCTCGTGCACGGTCGGGACCTGAAGGCCGAGCGCGACTGATCGATCGCCCCGCTCAGGGCGCACGAACCGATGGAGCCCCGGACCTCGCGCGAGGTCCGGGGCTTCGCCCGTGGCAAGAGAAAAGCCCCGAACCTGGCGAGAGGTTCGGGGCTGATCGTGCACCCCCTGGGACTTGAACCCAGAACCCACTGATTAAGAGTCAGTTGCTCTGCCAATTGAGCTAGAGGTGCATGGCCCCGTGCGATTTTCATCACCCCGGGCCGAGAGACAACGTTAGCAGGAGAGGGCGACTTGCGCGAATCGAGGCCGACGGACGGATGTCGCGCCCGAACGATAGCCTGAATCGCGTGACCGACCCCACGCCCAGCGAGCGCACGCCCCGCCGCGAACTCCTCGACGACCTCGAGCTCGCGCTCGAACTCGCCGACCTCGCCGACCGCATCGCGCTCGAACGCTTCCGATCCGCCGACCTCGAGATCGCGACGAAGCCCGACCGCACGTTCGTGACCGAGTCCGACCTCGCCGTCGAGCGGGCGCTGCGCGACCGCCTCTCCGAGGCGCGCCCGGCCGACGGCATCCTCGGCGAGGAGTACGGCCGCGACGACCGCGGCTCCCGGCAGTGGATCATCGATCCGATCGACGGCACCTCGAACTTCCTCCGCGGCGTGCCGGTGTGGGGTGCGCTCATCTCCCTCGCGATCGACGGCGAGCCGGTGGTGGGCGTCGCATCGATGCCCACCTTCGACCGCCGCTGGTGGGCGGCGAGAGGCCAGGGCGCCTGGACGAACACCGGGGGCGCGAACGATCGGTCCGCATCCGGCCGAGCCGCCGGACACGACTCGGCTGCCCGCCGCATCCGGGTCTCTGGGGTCGCCGACCTCGCCGACGCGTCGCTGAGCTTCCAGAGCATCGCGCAGTGGCGCGACGCGGGCCGCCTGCCCGCACTGCTCGCACTCGGCGAAGCCGTCTGGCGCGACCGCGCCTACGGCGACCTCTGGTCGTACATGCTGCTCGCCGAGGGGCTCGTCGACATCGTGGGCGAGTTCGACGTGAAGGAGTACGACCTCGCCGCGCTCGTCCCGATCGTCGAAGAGGCCGGAGGCGTCTTCACCTCGGTCGACGGCGCACCCGGTCACGCCCACGGCTCGGCGCTCGCGACGAACGGCCTGCTGCACGGGGCCGCACTGAGCACGATCGCCGGCGCCGCGGCATCCGACGCCCCTCGCTGATCCGATCGCGGCACCGACCGTCTGCACCGATCCAGAAGAACCAGGAGCACGCATGACCGATTCGACCGACCGGCGACCGTTCGAGGTCTGCCTCTTCACCGAGCCGCAGCAGGGCGCGAGCTACGACGAACAGCTCGCCCACGCGCAGGCCGCCGAACGGCTCGGCTTCGACGGCTGGTTCCGTTCCGACCACTACCTCCGCATGGGCGGCGGCGACCCGCTTCCGGGGCCGACCGACGCCTGGACCGCGCTCGCCGGGCTGGCCCGCGAGACCCGCCGCATTCGCCTCGGCACGCTCGTCTCCTCGGTCACGTACCGCGTGCCGGGCATCCTCGCGATCCAGGTCGCCCAGGTCGACCAGATGTCGGGCGGGCGGGCCGAACTCGGACTCGGCACGGGCTGGTTCGCCGAAGAGCACCGCGCGTACGGCATCCCGTTCCCCGAGAAGCGCTTCGGCATGCTCGAAGAGCAGCTCGCGATCGTGACCGGGCTCTGGGGCACGGTCGACGGCGGCTCCTTCGACTTCTCGGGCGAGCACTACACGCTCGCGGGCGCCCCCGCGCTCCCCCGGCCCGTGCAGCGCCCCGTGCCGGTCATCGTCGGCGGCGGCGGTCCGAGGCGCACGCCGGCGCTGGCCGCGCGGTTCGCGACCGAGTTCAACATCGGGTTCCAGGGCGAAGACGTCGTCGCCGCGAAGTTCGACGGCGTCCGGCGGGCCTGCGAGGCGATCGATCGCGACCCGGCCACGTTGAAGCTGTCGGTGGCGCTGCCCACCGTCGTGGCCGAGGACGATGCGACCTACCTCCGCCGACTCGCGGCGATCGACGCCGACCCCGACGAGTTCGCCGACGTGAACGTCGCGGGCACGCCCGAGGCCGCCATCGAGAAGATCGAACGCCTGCGCGGGCTCGGCGCCGACCGCGTGTACCTGCAGACCGTCGACCAACGTGATCTCGAGCATGTCGAGCTCCTGGGCACGGCGGTGCTCCCGCACCTCGACGGACGCGCATGACCGGCCCCGCGCCCGACATCGAACCCGGGCTCTACGAGCACTACAAGGGCAACCGATACGAGGTGCTCGAGCTCGCCCGCCACTCAGAGACCGAGGAATGGTTCGTGGTCTACCGGGCCCTCTACGGCGAGCACGGCGTCTGGATCCGCCCGGCCGGGATGTTCGTCGAGTCGGTCGAGGTCGGCGGCGCGGCGGTGCCCAGGTTCAGGCGCATCGACGCTGTGTGAGTCACGGTGACCGGTCGCGGCGACGGGCACGGCGGACCTGCGCCGCGCCGACCCGCACCGGAAACGCGAACGGCCGCCCCGAGGGACGGCCGTTCGCGTTCGATTTGCAACGTGCGACAACGGCCGATGGTGGAGATGGGGGGAATTGGGGCATATGAATGATCGACGTTCGGCATCGAAGACCGCGTAATCCTGTGGCTGCCAAGGGCATGCGCAAACAGGAACATGCACGAGGATTCGCCCACATTCACAGCAGACGCGGGCGACATATGGGCGATCCGACGGAGGCGATTCTCGACATCCAATCGGACGAGATCGGGGACCGGACAGCTCTACGATTCGGCCGCTCGGGTGTCTCGCTCGGCCAAGAGCTACGCCGCTCGGGTCGGCAGCACCAGCAAACTCGCGATGCCGCGCCCGGACCATGGTGCGCGTCGAGGTGCTCGCGCTCGCGGCCATGTCCTGCGCGATGAACTTGAGCGGGGCCAAGTTGACTGTGGATGCGATCCGGTAGAGCACAATGCCATCGTCGCGAGACTCGGTCGGCGTTCGTTCCGTGCTCGCGGACCCTGGCCAAGAAGGAAGCCAAGCCCTCCGGCTCACCGCCCTTGCGCGCCGACTATGAGATCGGATGCCGCGCCAAGCGTTCGAAGTTGAACTCGAGTCCGAGACTGACCGACCTGCCCTCGACCTCAGACGCCCGTCTCGCTCCTAACGCTCGCTCACGGTCGCGTCCCGCTTTGACAGCGCGGAGTCCCGACGGGTCCACGCGACGACCAGCAGCCCGACCGCAAGTACGACCGCGGCGGTCACAGCGACGTAGACGAGCACCCAACCCCAGCCGCCCACCGTGAAGGGGTTGAGGAACGGGTAGGGATACCACGGCCGTTCACCGGTGAGCGGGCTGACGATCAACGGCCCGCGCACAAGCGGGGCGCTGCCCTGAGGGAGTGCCTCGTTGCGCAGGAGGGCGTTGTAGACAAGACCGGTCACAACCATGTAAGTCGTGACACAGGCGAGTGCAATCGAGAGTGAGCGCGGCTGAGCACCTTCGCCCTTGTCGATCAGGCTGTGCACCCCTGCCCAACACAGCACTGCTGCTGACATCGCGTTAGACAGCACGGTGAAGAAGCTCAGAAAATTCGCGACCACCGTACCGACATCGCGACCGAGCTCCTCGGCCTTCGCAATCGAAGCTCCGAGCTGCGCCACGACCGCCGCAATTACGATTAGGGCCGCGAGAATGCGCAACCAGGGCCAGAGAGTGGTCGCAAATGTCGGATGGGCGCGGAGTGACCGCGCAGATCGAGCCGCCTTCATCGTCATCAACTACGCCATCCTGCGCCGGTGGCACCAGCGCGCACGGGCGTTGCCTCCAAGTCGGCGGCGACCTTCTCCCCCAGTTTGGCGACCACCCGCCACTGGCCGTCGACGAAGGCGAGGTTGAGGCAGTCCTGCATGACGCCGCCGAATATCTGAAGTTGGGGCTTCAGGAAGGCGAGGGTCGGCGAAGCCTGGTCGAACAACAAGATGTCGTCCTGGGCGTTCCCGACCAAGTGCCGCCGGCAAGGTTCGTCTCCGCACAATCTCCCGATACTCAGGGAATGGTCGGACGCTGAGTTCTCCGCCCTGGGCGGAGTACAGCAGGCACTTTCGGTGGGACACTCGGTCGACCAGATCGATGTCCTGGGTATGCAGTACGTCAAAATAGCCGTTCATGAGCGTGCGGATTCCTCTTTCCGCCTGGGCGAAGTCCACGGTCAGGCGCCGATTCAGGTGAGATCGTCGACGCGTGCGCCGGCATTCGCGCGAACGGATTCGATGCCATCCAGTGCACTGGCCTTTGCGTTGTATACCTCCGAAGCGGCGATGATTTGTCCATTCCTCGCCTTAGCCGGTAACGGTACTGCCCCGCCACGTCCTTATGGGCCTCGAACTTTCCTGTCATGCTGTCCCCTACCTACGGAGCCGCGCGTGTTGCGACAACAGACACCTCAATCAAAACGGGAAAAGCCTTCTGGCGCCCCCGAGGTGGGCCAATGTGAGCGCAGACTCGGCCAGACGCTCGCGAGGTGTTGAAACTGGCGACCTTTGCGACACAATCGCGGCACGGATGGGTGACGTCGCTCAGCCTTGCAGCTCACCGCGTCGGCGCATCCCGTCCAGCGCACGCAGGACGGAGAAGAGGACTCCGGCCGCGATGAGCGCGATCCCCCAGAGAAGCGCCTGCAGCGGCCACGGCACACCGGTCGGAGGAAGTCCGCTGCCCGCTGGTATCTCGCCGCCGTCGCCGCCGGCGGGCGGTGGGGCACCTGGATCGGGCGGTGGGGTCTCGCCGCCGTCGCCCGCTTCAGGTGCGACCGTGACCGAGATCTCGTCGTAGTTGTCATCGCTTGCGGCGTCGAGCGCCGCAGAGCCGACGAACGCGCCGTTCACGATCTCGGTGACGGTGGCTTCGGGCACCGCAGTGACCACGACTCGAGCCGAGTCTCCGACCGCGAGTGACGCGATCTCGCACGTGACGATCTGGATGCCCTCCGGGGCGGTAACCTGGCAGGTTCCGCCGGCGGCCGTGGCCGATGAGAAGACGAGACCATCGACGAGCGAGTCGCTCACGACGACCCGCGGCGCAGCCTGGGGGCCGCTGTTGACCACGTCGATCGCGAAGGAGATGGGCCGGCCAGCCGTGGGCGTCGGAGTGAGCACTGACTTCTTCACCGCGATGTCGGCGTTGACGAAGACATCGACGGTCGCGCTCGCAGTGTTGCTCGACTCGTCGGGGTCGGGGGTGTCGGAGGAGGCCTCGACGACGTTCGTGACAGGCCCCGGCTCAAGAGTCTCGGGCAGGTCGACGACGATCGTGACGGTCGCGGAGGCACCCGATGGAAGCGTCGCCAGGGCGCACGTGACGGTCGCGCCGTCGTCCGTGCAGACGAGCCCCTCGGATACACCGACCGAGCTCAAGATCGTGCCCGCCGGGACCGTGTCGACGATCTCCACAGCGGACGCGTCCGACGGCCCCGTGTTCGTGACGCCGATCGTGTAAGTCACCGACTCGCCCGCGGCCTGGGATGCGGCATCGGCCGTCTTCGTCACGACCAGGTCGGCCGACTGCACGATCCGCACGGGCGCATCCGACCGGTTGTTGGCGAAGTCGTAATCCCCCGTCGTCGGTGACGAAACAGCCGAGACGTTCACCACCTCGGCGGGCGACTGGGCCGGGTCGATAGAGGCTCCGACCCTCACTGTGCGGGTCTCGCCCGCGGTGAGTGTGCCGATCCCGCACGACACGAACACCGTGCCATCCTGTGTTGCGGGTGTGCAGGTGGGTTCCGACGCCTCAGGTTCGAACGTCAACTCCGCCGGGAAGAGATCTCCGACCTCGATCGTGACCGCGTCGGACGGCCCCGCGTTGGTGACGACGAGGCTGAATCCCGCGGTTCCTCCGGCGGCGAACTCCTCAGCGTCGGCGACCTTCACGATCGACAGGTCTGCGACCGGAACGACGTCGTTCGCGGCCTCCGCGCTCACCGTTGCCGCGATGGAGGAGGCAGCCGAGGCCGTGTTCACCACGCTGGGGGTGCCGGCCAGCGACGGGAGCGTCCTCCCCGAGAGCGTGATTTGCACCGGCGGTGGCTCGGGCATGCGACCGGGGCCCAGCACAGTGCCGAGGTCGCAGGATACCGTGCGGGGCGGGGTGATCGTGCACACCCCCTGGGTCGCTGACGCTGCCTCGACGACGAACCCCTCGGGCAGCGTGTCGGTGACGACGGTGTCGGGTGCATCCGCCGCGCCTTCGCGGGAGATGTCGAGCACGTTCGCGACCTCGATCTCGTAGGCGAAGCTGCCGCCGGGCACGACATCCGCGTCGCCGTCGCCGTCGACATCAGCCATTCCGGTCGCGGTCTTGGTGATCGAGAGCGTGGCGACAGGATCGGTGACCGTGATGGGCGCTTGCGACTCGTTGTCGGACGGGTCGCCGTCGGGGGTCACGGAGGTCACGGTAGCTGTGTTGACGTACTCGCCGGCAACGGCGTCGGATAGCGTCATGCCGTCCACCTGCACCAACCACGACGGTTCACCCGGCGCGAAAGGCGGGATATCGCCGAGCGGGCATTGCAGGTCTCCGCCGCTCGACGAGCACTGCGCGGTGATGTCCTCCGCGACACCATCGCGGATCACCCGCACCTGGTTGACGTGGAAGCGTGTCAACGTCGATGAGTCCACGAGTACGGCGTCACGCGCGACCGAGGGACCGTCGTTGCGCACGTCGATGGCGTAGCCCGACTGGGCGCCGGCCGGTGCAGCCGCGGGCGACGTGACGGTGAACTCGGGCAGATCGAGCGAGTACGTCTGCTTCGAGACGACCAGGTCGGCGTTTACAACCACCGGGTTCGTGCGGGCGGCGACATTGTTGTCGGAGACCGGGTCCACCCGCTCGGGGTCGGTGAGCGTGATAGACGCGGTGTTGGTGAGGAGCGCCCCCGGTTCGAGGTCGGCGTCCAGCCGTACGACGATCGGGAACACGGCCGCGAAGCCGACGGGCACGTCGGGTAGGGCGCAGCTCACCGTCGCAGGAGCCGCGAACGCGCACTCCGGAATCGATGACACGAAGGTGACGCCCACGGGCAGCACGTCGGTCACAACCGCGGTGGACGCATCGGACGGCCCGAGATTTCCCGCCGCGACGTAGTAGGTCACCTCCTCTCCAGCGACGAACGTGCGCGGGGGCTCGGTGGGCGCCTGGGTGGTGTCCCATTTGAGCGTGATCAGATCCGACACGGCACGAGACGTGATGGTGGCCGATGCCTCGTCGTTCGCGGGGGCGGGGTCGGTTGCAGCCGATGCCACGGATGCGGTGTTCACCGCGCCGGCGTCGAGATCGAAATCGGGCGGCACCGTCATCACGATGCCGACCGTCGCAGTCGCGCCGACGTCGAGGCTCCTGGCATCGCAGGTGAGGGTCGTCCCGGCCGCCGAGCAGGCAATGCCCGCACCAGGGTTCACTGCTGCGAGCACCAGCCCCGTGGGCAGAGAGTCGGTGAGCACCACGTCGGCGGCTGCGGAGGGGCCGCGGTTGGTCACGCCGACGGTGAACGTGACATCGGTTCCCGCAGCCGGCTGCACGGGGTCGGCGCTCTTCGTGACGGCGAGGTCGGCGACCGCCTGCACGGTCGCAGTGGCTGTGGAGGCGTCATCGGTGGAATCGGGGTCGGCCGTCGCGGTTTCGATGGATGCCGTGTTGGAGACATCCTCCGCGGGCTGCGTCGGAGAGACATCGGCCACGATCGTGATCGTGGCTGATGAGACCACTCCGGATCCATCGGGGCCGGGAAGATCGCCCAAGTCGCACGTCACCGCGGCGGCGATCTCGCAGGTACCGCGGCTCGAGATCGCTCGCACCGCAGTGAATCCGTCGGGAAGGACGTCTTCGAGGGCGACAGTGGACGCCGTGGAGGGCCCCACGTTGACGACCTCGACCGTGTAGGTCGCCTGGCCGCCGGCGACGATGTCGCCGACGGACTTCTCGACAGCGACGTCGGCCGAGGGCTCGGCGGCGCTGACGGTGGCGGTCGCCACGTTGTCATCGGGGTTGAGGTCGGCAGTCGCCGAGGAGACGGTGGCCGTGTTGAGGAGCGCGAGTGCTCCGGGTGCGTCAGGCGAGAGCCGCGCCTCGACCGTCATGGTGGCGGAGGCACCGGGAGCGAGTGCGGCCAGTTCGCACGTCGCCGCGGACGCCGCGAAGGTGCAGGTGGCCCCAGATAGGCTCGCCGCGGTGAGAATGAGGCGTTCGTCGCCCACCGCGTCGGCGATCACCACGTCGTCGGCCGACGAGGGGCCATCGTTGACGACTGTGATCGTGTAGCTCGTCGTCGCGCCGGGCACGACCTCGGTGTCGGCGGCATCCTTCGTCACGACGAGGTTGGCCGCCCGTGTAAGCGCCACGCTCGCGCCCGAGGTGTTGTCGCCCAAGTCAGGATCCGCTGTGGGCGACGAGACCGAGGCCACGTTGACCAGTGAGGCTGCGGTGGTGTCCGGTTGCGTCGCGAGCACGAGGGTGACGGTGACCACAGCCCCGGTTGCCAGCGACCCGAGCGCACACGTGACGACCGCTGCCCGTTCGTCGCACGAACCTTGCTCGGCGTCGATCGAGACGACCTCAGCGCCGACAGGAAGCCGATCCTCCACCACCACGTCCCGCGCGCTGTTCGGACCGTCGTTGGCCACCACGATCGTCGCCGTGACCTCGCCGCCGGCGAATGCGGGGTCGGGCTCCATCGTCTTGTCGACCGAGAGGTCTGCCTGAGCGGAGATCGCGATCTCCGCAGGCGCGACTACGTACGTGAGGTCGCGATCGAGGGTCTGCGCCGTGTAGTCGAGCACCGCGGCGTTCCGGAGCGTCGTACCGCCCGCATCCGGACCCACGAGCACGCGGACGGTCGCCGACCACACTCCGCCAACGGGAATCGTGCCCACGTCGCACTCCACGACCGAGCCTGCCCCCACACACGAGCCGCTCGACGGCGTCGCGGACACGAAGGTCGTGCCGGGTGGAAGCGTGTCGGTCATGGTCACGTCGACAGCGGGATCTTGCCCAGTGTTGGGGTATGTGAGGGTGTACTGAAGCTCGTCGCCGGGAAAGCCCGGGTTGCGGCCTGCCAGATCGACCACGGTCTTGGTGCTCGTGGTGAAGTCGGGCGCGAACAAGCGGATTGCTGTGGTGGCGACACCGGGGAAGTACCGGTCGCCAGTGCTCTCAAACGAGAGCGTCGCGCTCGTCGCACCGTTCGGGATGCCGTTCGCGGGGAGGTTCTTGACGTCGTAGCCGAGCATGTTCACGTGGGCGGGCGTTCGGGACGCGACGCTCGTGCCGTTGTCGTCATTGGTGCCGTTGAAGAAGTTGCTGCCGCGCGAGAGTGGCGTCGTCGAGAGCAGCGTCTCGTTGAGTCGGGCGTTGTCGCCCGACGTCGAGAAGTCGCCCTCGTAGGCGACCATCCCGAGTTGGGTGTCGACCGGACCGTTCACCGGCACGCGGAAGCCCGAGAGCACGACCTGCTGAGGTTCGTTTCGGCCGACATCGGCGAACCCATCGAACACCGTGAGGTTTCGGAGCGGCAGACTCGGAGCACGGAACACCACGACGAGCGACCATCCGGCGTAGCGGTCCTCCCCTGTCCCCGCCACCACGTTCGCTCCCCAGTACACGCCCTGACCGGCAGCCTGGACCAGGGCCGTGACATCGGCGAACTCCTGATACGCCTGGTCGCCGACTGTCGGGCCGAACCCCACCTGCGACGTGACGGTCTGGTAACTGCCCGCTCCGGGCAGCCGCAGCGACATCTGCTGACGCGCACCGCTGCCGATCTCACCGCCTGTGCCGCGCGACAACCGCGCTCCCCAGTAGAGTCCAGCCCAGAGAACCTCGGAGCCCGCGGGGCCGGCGACCGTCGCCGACGACGAGTTGAACGTTCCTGCCACCCCGTCGGTATCGAGGTTTGTCATCGCGAAGGAATTGTTGTTGAGGCTCGTCGTGCCCGCTCGCGCACCCGCGCACCGGGAGTCGGACGTCGGACACGACAGGAGGTTGTTGCCGAAGATGCGTATCGTGCCGTTGTCATCGGCCGAGAACCGGGCGGCGAAGGGCGCGATCGGCGCGGCCGTGGAGACCACGGGGACCATCGCCGCAATCAGTGCCACGACCACGGCGACGATGACGAACCTCAGGCGTCCGCTTTCTCTCCCCTCGAGCACAGTCACAACCTAGCGAGTCTGGCCGGACATGAAACAGAAGCGAGAGTTCCCGGATGCTTCCTCGTGAAATCCACTCTTTGCCACGGCTTCCCCCAACCGACTATGCGCCGCAGCTCTCGCGATCGCTTCTCAAGCAAAACGGAATGCACAGCGTCGCGGGGGTCGGGTGAGGCCACTTTTAGCGCAGAGACGGCCAACTGTGCTCGTCAGTGCATAGGCTGGCAGCGTGCTCAACGCGATCGCGGTACCCATCGTCGACCAGCTCGCCGTGTTCGAATTCGGAGTGATCTGCGAGGTCTTCGGTGGACGACGCAACGACCCCGATATCCCAGACTTCCAATTCCGCGTGTGCGGAGTTGAAGCCGGCGTACCGCTGACAACTGCGGCCGGACCTCAGATCACGCCGGAGTTCGACTTGTCGATCTTCGATGACGCCGACCTGATCGCCGTGCCCGCAGCATCTCTACGGACGAACTATCCCCCTGAACTGCTCGCCGCTCTCCGGCGCGCGGATGCCGAGGGCAAGACGATTCTGAGCATCTGCTCCGGAGCCTTCATTCTGGGGGCAGCGGGACTGCTTGACGGCAGAGACTGCGCGACGCACTGGAAGTACATCCATGAGCTTCGGGCGCGTCACCCGTCCGCCCGCGTGCACGAGGACGTGCTCTACGTCGAGGACGGCAACCTGATCACTAGCGCTGGCACCGCGGCCGGCGTCGATGCATCGCTGCACATCATCCGCAAGGAACTGGGAACGGTGGCGGCGAACACTCTCGCTCGCCACATGGTCGTCGCGCCGGTTCGAGACGGAGATCAGCGCCAGTACATCGAGCGCCCGGTACCACGAGACACGAAGGACGGCATCGCGCGCGTCCTCGAGTACATGGGCAGCAACCTCAGCACCGACTTCTCCATCACTGAACTGGCCGACCACACGCACATGTCTCGACGTAGCTTCACCCGTCGGTTCGCCCAGGAAACAGGCACCACGCCGATGAAGTGGCTCGCGGGTCAAAGGATGCTCGCCAGCCGGCGCCTTCTGGAGACGACGTCGTTGGACCTCGAGTCGATCGCGCGCGATAGCGGGTTCGGCTCGGCTTCGAGCATGCGCAAGCGCTACAGGGACCAGCTTGGGACCACCCCCACGCTCTATCGACGCGACCACCAGCGCATCCAGCCGCCCGCCTAGGCCCTGAGCGGACCAAACGGGCCGTTCCTCCGGCGGATCCCGCCATCCCTGCCGAATACTCTTCGCGCTGTTCTCGTTCACTCCAGGATCCTCGATGTGACCGATACATCGGTCGAAGGGGGCATCGTGGGCGTGCCAATTCGTCAAGAGGAACTGCAAGCGACTGCGGGCTCCCTTGGGGACGCGGTGTTCCGCAGCCCAAGTTCCTCGATCCTCGACGGACGTTGAAGCCAGGAGAATTCCTGCATTCGACCGACCTGGAGCGCTAGCCCGGCAAGCCCACGGTCTGCAAGCGTCGCCTTTCGCGCGCTCGGCGTGCTCGGCGTGCTCGGCGTGCTCGGCGTGCTCGGCGTGCTCGGCGTGCTCGCTGGCATCCTAGACACGGCTGTGCGCGTCGGACGCATGCCTCGAGCCGTCGCTCGCGGCGCTCAGAATCTACCCCCGAACCGGTCGCAGAAGCCGCGGCGCTACCTGACCCACAGCGAGGTCGTAGGCCTCGCCGAGGCGGCCGACAACGACACGCATAAGACCCTGATCCTCGTGCTCTCGTACTGCGTCCTCCGCTCTAGCGAAGCGTTCGGCGTGCACGTGAGCGACATCCTCCTCCCGAGAAACCGGATCCAGGTGCAGCGGGCGGCGATCGAGGTCGAAGGAACACGTGCTCGGCACCCCGAAGAACCGGGGGCGCCGGCTGGTGCCGTTCCCGACCTTCCTCGAGGACCCGCTCAAGCAGTTGTGTCGCGGCATGCGCGCCGACGATCTGGCCTTCACGACCTGCAGAGCAAGCATCTGCGTCGCGCGAACCCGCAGCCCGGTGGGAACTCGTGATTCACCACGGCGCTCGACGTCGCGGACAGAGTCCTGTTGGCGATTTGTGGGCGATTCGGTCTCGCGCTACCGCTCCGAAGACAAACGAAAGCCCCGCGATCCATACTCTCGTGAGGGATCGCGGGGCTTCAACGTGCGACAACGGCCGATGGTGGAGATGGGGGGAATTGAACCCCCGTCCATCGCTGAGTTTCCACGCCTTCTCCGGGCGCATCCTGTGCAAGCGTTCTGCTCGGCCCCGACCTTTGCCACAGGCACCTAAGTCGACAGGCCCAGCCTGAAGAAAGTCCCGTACGTCGCTCAGGCGACGACGCACAGCGAGTTTCCTAAATGACGCCAGCGACCGGGGCGGAAACGAACCCGGGCTGACGGACTATCGAGCTCGCTTAGGCAGCGAGGGCGAAGTCAGACTGCGACTTATTGGCAGTTATTGTTTTCCAGAGATCGTTTACGAGATAACCCTGGATCCTCGGCCCGCTTCTCGTGGGTACACAGACGATGTCGAAACCGATCATCCCCATGGACACCGCCCGGTCGTACCGGTTCGGCGAGCCGTTGTCGCACGCTGTGGAATTGCCAACTCCCGCGCGAACCCGGAGGTTGCGCGGCCTTACAGACTACAACACCGACGAGGCGGTGTCATTCCCGAGGACGCCGGATGCCACCGACATCCGACCGTCATCATTCATACGCCCGTAACCCACCGACGCGCGGGGCGACGTAACGTCCACACATGAGAACCGAGCAGGGCGACGAGCTGCGGATCGGCGGACCCGCCGACCGTCGGGCAGCCGAGGGGCACGAGTGACGGGCCGCGTCGACCCGTTCATCGGCACCGAGGTGACGACGCTGCCGCCGGCCACCGGGCTCGCGGCGAGGTGGTGGTGGCCGAAGCCGCAGGTGGGCAACACCCACCCCGGTGCCACGTACCCCCTCGGGATGGTCTCGGCATGCGCGTACTCGGGCGCCTACCCGACCGGCTACGGCCGCTACGACCTCATCACCGAGGGGGTGCCGACAATGATCCACGACCGGTCCGTGGCATCCGGATTCACGCACTTCCAGCAGTCGGGCACCGGGGCCATCCGCAAGTACTACAACTACTTCCGCGTGACCCCGATGCTCGAACCGCTCGACGTTCTGGGGCGCACCTGGGAGATCGGCGAGGAGTCGGCCGAACCCGGGTACTACTCGGCGACCCTCGACAGCGGCGTGCGCGGCGAGCTCACCGTGGGGCCGAAGTCGGCGGTCCACCGCTACACCTTCCCGCGCCACCGCGACGCCCGTATCGTGATCGACTTCTCGCTCGGCGGGCTCGGCATCCCCCACGGCGAGACGATCCCGCTGCGCGCCAGGCTCGAGTCGATCGGGCCGGGCATCGCCCAGGGCGAGATCGTCGTCGAGGGCACCCCGCTCGCCGTCTACATCGAGTGCGACGCCCACTCGTGGCGGCAGATGCTCTGGTACGACCGGCGGCTCATGCCGGGCGGCACCCGGCTCGCGTTCGATCACATCCGCCCGACCACGCTGCGCCCGTTCGGCCTCATGTGGGCGGGCCCGAGCGAACCCGGCGAGACCGTCGAGCTGCGCATCGGCTTCTCGCTGCGCGGCATCGATCAGGCCAGGGCCAACCTGCGCGCCGACCTCGGCGAGGGCCGCGAGCGGTTCTCGGTGCGGCGCGAACGCACGCGCAAGGTCTGGCGCAAGCAGCTCAAGTCGATCACGGTCGACACACCCAGCACCGACCGCGAGACCGTCTTCTCGACCGCGCTCTACCACTCGCTCATCAAACCGTGCCTCGCGCTCGACGAGAGCCCGTTCTGGCCGGCCGACGGTCCCTTCGTCTTCGACCTGTCGACCATGTGGGACATCTACCGCACCCAGTTGCCGTTGCTCACCGCGCTGGTGCCCGAGCGCGCCGTCGAACTCGGCAACGCACTGCTCACGATCTGCGAGGAGGAGGGCAACTTCCCGATCGGATACCGGATGGCGCGAGGAAGCGACCGCTTCTCGCGGCAGGGCAGCGCCCTCGCGCAGACCTTCCTCGCCGATCTCTGCCAGCTCGGCCTGCCCGGCATCGACTGGGACTGGGCGCTCGTGAACATGCACGCCGACCTCCGCCGCACCTACGGGGAGGATTTCCTGCTCCGCGGCTTCGCCGAGCCCATCAGCCATACGCTCGACCTCGCGCACGGGTACTGGTGCACGGCCAAGGTCGCCGAGCGAGTCGGCGACCGGGCGCTCGTCGAACAGTTCGGCGCGCTCGCCGCACAGTGGATCAACGCGTTCGACGTCGCCACGGGACTCCTGCGCGACTCGACGTTCTACGAGGGCAGCAAGTTCAACTACTCGTTCCGGTTGCTGCACGACATGCGATCGCGCATCGACCTCGCGGGCGGCGACGACGCATTCGTCGGCATGCTCGACGCGTTCTTCGGCTTCGGCGCCGAACCCGTGGTGCAACCCGGCATCCGCCCCTCGCTCGAGGAACTCGCGGCGGGGTACGCGCTCGGCCGGTTCGAGGGGCTGAACAATGAGCCCGACATGGAGGCGCCGTGGGCGTACCACTACGCCGGGCGCCCCGATCGCACGGCCGAGGTCGTGCATGCGGCGGTGCACCAGCAGTTCGGCACGGGCCGCGGCGGGCTGCCGGGCAACGACGACTCCGGCGGGCTGAGTTCCTGGTACGTCTGGGCGTCGCTCGGGCTGTTCCCCGTGGCCGGGCAGAACCGGTTCCTGCTGAACGCCCCGGCCTTCGCCGAGAGCCGCATCGCGATGGGCGGGGGCGAGCTCGAGATCGAGACGACCGGATTCGTCGAGCCGCGACGCGACGGCCCGCCGCAGTACGTGCAGGCCGCGACCCTGAACGGCGACCCGATCGACCGCACATGGCTGCGCGGCGACGAGGTGCATCGTGGGGGCCGATTACGCATCGAGCTCGGACCCGAGCCGAGCGCGTGGGGCACGAACGCCCGCCCGCCCTCGTTTCCGAGCTGACCCGGCATCGCTCCAGCACCGAAGGAAGGATTCGTCATGGGCAGCACGCCTCGCAACCGCCTCGTCATCGTCAACCGCGCCGACCCCGTGATCTGCGGCCACTCCGTCGAGGGGCGCAACCTCGCCGAGGTCGCCATCCGTCGCGGGTTCGACGAGGTGCGCATCGTCACCTGGCCGATCGAGCGCCTCGAGGCGACCGGCCTGCCGCTGAAACCGCTCGACACGATGCTGCCGTACAGCGACGGCATCATCGTCGAGCGGCCGGCACCGGTGGGCGACTACAAGGTGCCCGACGGTCGGTACGTCGCCGGCCTCACGGGCCGCCTGATCGAGCTGTTCACCGACGGCGTGCCGACGGTGTGCCTGTCGCTCTACCTGAGCCCGCACACGATCGCCGTGGCTGACGCGGTGCGCGCCGCGTGGAACACCGGCCTGCCGGTGAACGTCACGACCATCGCCGAGGCGGTGGGGTCGGATGTCACGAACGTGGTGCGCTCCTGCGTCGACGAGGGCCGCTTCGGCGCCGCGGCGCACGTGCTCTCGAGCTACCTCTCGCAGGACCACCTCGTCGCGGTGTCGCAGTACACGAAGGACCTCATCGTGTCGTCGTCCGCCGAGATCGACGCTGCGCACGGCACGGCGTTCGCCGAGCAGTGCCGTGCCCGCATCGGCATCTCGTACCCCGCCATCGACACGTCGGCGTACCTCGACCTCGACGACGCCGTCATCGAGGCCACGCTCGGGCTGCGCGGCCTCGAACGCGACGGGTACGTGCTCTTCCTCTCGCGCCTCGTCCGCGCGAAGGGCGTCGACGACCTGATCCGCGGGTTCGAGCGCGCAGCCGTCGACGCCTGGGTGAAGCTCGTGATCGTGGGCCGCGGGCCCGAGGCCGAGGAACTGCGGGAGCAGGCGGCGGCGTCGCCGATGGCCGACCGCATCGTGTTCCTCGACGACGTCGACGACGCCGAGAAGCCGTTCCTCATGGCCGGCTGCGCCGCCTACGCGCTGCCGAGCAAGCCTCGACCCGAGTTCGTCGAGACGTTCGGCATCGCGCTGGCCGAGCAGATGCTCGCGGGCGGCGGCACCGTCATCACGACCGACACGGGCGGCATCCTCGAGGCCGTCGGCGAGCATGCGACGATCGTGCCCGTCGAAGACCCCGACGCGATCGCGCACGCCATCGAGTCCGCGCTCGCGCTCTCGCCCGGCGAGCGGGCCGAGCGTGCGGCGGCGGCCCGCGCCCACGCCCTGCAGTTCGACCGGAGCATCGTGTTCGAGCGTCTCTTCGATCGCGCGAGTGCGCTGCCCGAGCGGATGCCGGTCTGACGGCCGCCCGGTTCCCGGCCGGATCCACGGGTGGATGCGGTGGACGCAGTGCGGACCGTCGACCGCGCCTCGCCCTCCGCGGTCAGTTCGCGGATGGGCTGATGAGCAAGCCTTCGAGGGCGGACAACTCGGCGAGCGTGAGGCCGTTGGCGAGCAGGTACTCGCGCGCCGACCCGTTCGCACGCTCGACGGACTCGATGACGCCCTCGATGGCCTCACGGGGGCTGCCGCCCATGAGCGTGCGGAGCGCCGGGGTGTCGGGAACGCCGTAGCGGCCGATCAGGCCGACCATCTCCTCGAGCCACTCGCCCGCGAGGTTGGCTTCGGTGCGCGCGTAATCGGCGATGACGGACTCGCGATCGACGCCGACCGCGAGCAGTGCGAGCGCGACGACGACGCCGGTGCGGTCCTTGCCGGCGGTGCAGTGCACGACGACGGCCCGATCGCCGGCAGACGCGATCTCGCGCACCGCGGCCACCACGACGGACGCGTGCTTGGTGACGATGCGCTCGTAGAGCTCTTCCAGCGAGACCCCCGCCGCACCCTGCGAGGCCCCCGAGCCCTCGAAGACCGGCAATCGCAGCACCTCGAGGCCGAGGCCGTCGATGTCGTCGGGCATGCGCTCGACCTCCTGCTCGTCGCGCAGGTCGATCACGATGCCGACGCCCAGCTCGGTGAGCTTGCGGCGGCCTGCCTCGCCGAGGCGGGAGAGACCGTCGGAACGGAAGAGCACGCCGTCGCGCACGGTGCCGGAGGCGGCGGGCAGACCGCCGACATCGCGGAAGTTGAAGGTGCCGGGCACGGGGATTCGAGTCGCGATGTCCATCGCGACGAGCCTACTCCGCGGCTCGCGCGAGCCGTCTGGGAGACTGCCGCGAACGGCGCCCCGGGTCAGTCGCCGAGGTTGCGCCGGCTCGAGATGGCCCGGTCGGCCTCGCGCTTGTCCTGCTTCTCGCGCAGCGCCTGCCGCTTGTCGTACTCGCGCTTGCCCTTGGCGACCGCGATCTCGACCTTGGCCCGGCCGTCGGAGAAGTAGATGCGCAGCGGCACGAGCGTGTAGCCGCCCTGCGCCGTGCGGTGGCTGATCTTCACGATCTCCTGCTTGTGCAGGAGCAGCTTGCGCTTGCGGCGGGGCGCGTGGTTGTTCCACGTGCCCTCGGTGTACTCGGGGATGTGCACCGCGTCGAGCCACATCTCGCCGCCGTCGATGAACGCGTAGCCGTCGACGAGCGACGCCCGGCCCTCGCGCAGCGACTTCACCTCGGTGCCCCAGAGCACGATGCCGGCCTCGTAGGTGTCCTCGATCGTGTAGTCGTGGCGCGCCTTGCGGTTGGTCGCCACCACCTGCTGACCGCGTTCCCTGGGCACGGCGCACTCCTTCTCGTCTGCGGATCGGGCTCGGACCGACCACCGGGTGCCCCGGGGCATCCGGAGCAGCCTTTCACTCTAGTGCACTCGGGACGGTTGCCGACGCGCGGCTCAGACCCGCAGATACCTCGTGATCGCGATGCCCGCGGAGACGGCGGCGAGCAGCACGCCGACGACCACGAGCAGCGGCACCACGAGCAGCGCGTCGCCCACGTCGACGAACGTGAACGAGAGGTTGTCGGCGAGGTAGCCCTGCACGAAGAAGTGCACGATCGCCACGACCGCCCCGCCCGCGAGCAGGGAACCGATGAGTCCGGCGAACACGCCCTCGAGCACGAACGGCGTCTGGATGAACCGGTTCGACGCGCCGACGAGTCGCATGATGCCGAGCTCCCGCCGGCGCGAGAACGCCGACAGGCGGATCGTCGTCGCGATCAGCAGCGCCGCGGCGACCAGCATGATGGCCGCAACGGCGATCGCCGTGTAGCTCGCGGCATTGAGCGCGTCGAAGATCTGGTCGAGATAGCGTCGCTGATCGACGACCCCCTCGACGCCGGGCATGCCTGCGAGCGATTCGACGAGCACATCGGACTGCGACGGATCGACGAGGTTGACCCAGAAGGTCTCGTTGAGCACCTCGGGCGTGACGTAGTCGGCCGCGGGCGTGCCCTCGAACTGCTTCTGGAAGTTCTCGTACGCCTGATCGTGATCCTCGAAGTAGAACTCGTCGATGTAGGGCGCGAGGGTGTCCGAGTTCAGCTGCGCCTCGATCGCGTCCTTCTGCTCGGGTGTCGCCTCCCCGTCGGCGCAGCTCGCCGTCGAGGAGAGGCCGGTGCAGAGGTAGACCGCCACCTGGGCGCGTTCGTACCAGTAGTTCTTCATCTGGCCGATCTGCAGCTGCAGCAGCGCCGCGGTGCCGACGAAGGTCAGCGAGATGAAGGTCACGAGCACGACGGAGATGACCATCGTGATGTTCCGGCGAAGGCCGTTGCCCGCCTCGGCGAGCACGAGTCCGAACCTCATCGCGTCGGACCCACTTCCTGGTCCTCGTCGCCCTCGCGCGGCCCGCCCGGGGCGCGGAGCCCCAGTCGCTCGGCGAGCGTCAGGTGCGCCGTGGCGTCGGCGGCCGCGGGCGCGGTGTCGGCGTCGTCTCCGTCGGATGCCTCGGCCCGGTCGCCGTCGGCGCCGCCCGAGCCTCGCGGGATGTCGATCGACGCCGTCGCGGCGGCGGTGATCTCGGCCGCGGCATCCGTCACCTCATCGGATGCCTCGGGCTCGACGTAGAGCGGCTGGCTCTGCTGCATCATCTCGGGCGTCACCTTCGGCGCTGCGGCGGTGACGGGCTCGCGCGGTTCGGTCTCGGGTGCCACGACGGGCACCGCCTCGGACTCGGCGCGCTTCTTCGCGCGGGCGGCGCGCTTGGTCTTCGCGGGCTTCGCCGAGGCCGCTTCCGAGGGCGCGTTCGCAGCGGCCGTCGCGGCCGCCGCAGTCGCAGCTGCCGCTGCGTCGACGTCGGTCGAGCCCACGCCTGCCGTGTCGACGGCGGCGGCGATCATGTCGTCGGGCACGTCGGCCGCCTCGTCCTCCGCGGGCAGCGTGCCGTCGACGGAACCGTAGCCGGCGGAACGCTCATCGCGCACGATGTCGCCGCCCGAGAGCTCGATGACGCGTCGGCGCATCTCGTTCACGATGCCGGCCTCGTGCGTGGCCATCACCACGGTCGTGCCGCCCGCGTTGATGCGTTCGAGGAGGGTCATGATGCCCGCGGAGGTGACGGGGTCGAGGTTGCCCGTGGGCTCGTCGGCGAGCAGGATCTGCGGCTTGTTCACGATCGCGCGTGCGATCGCGACACGCTGCTGCTCGCCGCCCGACAGCTCATGCGGCATCCGCTTGCCCTTGCCGTCGAGGCCGACGAGCTTCAGCGTCTCGGGCACCGCTGAGTGGATGTATCCGCGGGACTTGCCGATGACCCGCAGCGTGAACGCCACGTTCTCGTAGACCGACTTGTCGCGGAGGAGCCGGAAGTCCTGGAACACGACGCCGAGATCGCGCCGGAAGTAGGGCACCTTTCGGGTCGAGATCGAGCCCAGGTTCTGCCCGAGCACGTGGATCGTGCCCTTCGACGGCTTCTCCTCTTTGAGGATCAGCCGCAGGAAGCTGGACTTGCCGGAGCCCGAGGCGCCCACGAGGAACACGAACTCGCCGCGGAGGATCTCCACGCCGATGTCGTTCAGCGCGGGCTTCGCCTGCCCGGGGTAGGTCTTGGTGACGGAGTCGAAGCGGATCATCGCGTTCGAGCCTAGGCAGCCGCCACGCAAAAGCGGGCAGCGACACCGCGAATCGGTATCGCTGCCCGCGGATCGGGACGCGTGGCCCTCGGCGCCGGGTGGCTCAGCGGTTCAGTCGTCGTCTTTGCGCTTGCGCCACTTGATGCCCGCGGCGATGAGGCCGTCGAGGTCGCCGTCGAACACGGAGGCCGGGTTGCCGACCTCGTACCCGGTGCGCAGGTCTTTCACGAGCTGCTGGCCGTAGAGGAAGTAGGAACGCATCTGGTCGCCCCAGCTCGCGGTGATGGTGCCGGCGAGCTCCTTCTTCTTCGCGGCCTCCTCTTCGCGCTTGAGCAGCAGGAGCCGGGTCTGCAGCACGCGCATGGCGGCGGCGCGGTTCTGGATCTGCGACTTCTCGTTCTGCATCGAGACGACGAGACCGGTCGGGATGTGCGTCAGTCGCACCGCGGAGTCGGTCGTGTTCACCGACTGGCCGCCGGGGCCGGAGGAACGGAACACGTCGACGCGGATGTCGTTCTCGGGGATCTCGACCTCGACCGCCTCTTCCATCACGGGGATGACCTCGACGGCGGCGAAGCTGGTCTGGCGCTTGTCGGCGGAGCCGAACGGGCTGATGCGCGCGAGGCGGTGCGTGCCGGCCTCGACCGAGAGGGTGCCGTAGGCGTAGGGCACGTCGATCTCGAACGTCGCGGACTTGATGCCGGCGCCTTCGGCGTAGCTCGTGTCCATGACCTTGACCGGGTACTTGTGCCGTTCGGCCCAGCGCAGGTACATGCGCATGAGCATCTCGGCGAAGTCGGTGGCGTCGTCGCCGCCGGCGCCCGAGCGGATCGTGACGACGGCGCCGCGCGGGTCGTACTCGCCGTCGAGCAGGGTCTGCACCTCGAGTTGGCCGATGACCTCTTCGAGCGAGGCCAGCTCTTGCCGGGCTTCGGCGGCGGAGTCTTCGTCGTCCATCTCGAGGGCGAGCTCGATGAGCACGTCGAGGTCGTCGAGGCGCTGCTCGATCTCGGTGATGCGCTTCAGCTCGGACTGCCGGTGGCTGAGCGCGCTCGTCACCTTCTGCGCGGCGGCGGGGTCGTCCCAGAGGTCCGGCCTGCCGGCCTCTTCGGACAGACGGGCGATGTCGGCCTGGACGGCTTCGACGTCGACGACGGCGCTGATATCGCGGAAGGTGGAGCGCAGCGCGGCGATCTCCTGCGTGAGGTCAAGATCCAACATGGCCCCCCTAGCCTAGTCGGGCGCACGTCGGGCCGCCGCCGCGCCGGCACGGCGGGGTCGCCGGTGTAGCGTCGAAGGCGATGACCGTCACCACGCCCTCGTTCAGCTGGCGTTCGATCGTCCTCCCGGCCTACCTGCCGACGCTGCTCTTCTCGATCGGCGAGGGCGCGATCATCCCGGTCATCCCGGTCGTGGCGACCGAGCGCGGCGCCTCGATCGCGCTTGCCGGGCTGATCGCCGCGATGATCATGGTCGGCGAACTCCTCGGCGACCTGCCGGCGGGCTGGCTCGTCGCCCGCATCGGCGAGCGTGCGTCCATGATCGGCGCGTCGGCGCTGGCCGCGATCGGCGTGCTCGTCGCCCTGCTCTCCCCCACGCTGCCCGCGCTCGGCATCGGGATCCTCCTCGTCGGGCTCGCGACGGCGGTGTTCGGCCTCGCGCGGCATGCGTTCCTGACGAGCTATGTCCCCGAGCGGGTGCGGGCTCGCGCGCTCTCGACCCTCGCGGGCGTGTTCCGCGGGGGCTGGGCCGTGGGCCCGTTCATCGCAGCGGCGCTGCTCGCCACGACGGGGGCGAGCGAGAACGTCTTCTGGGTGCTCGTCGCGGCCTGCCTCGTGGTCGTCGTCGTGCTGCTCGTGCTTCCCGATCCCGAGCGCGTGTTCGGCTCCGCCAGGCAGACGCGGGCAGAAGCGTCGGATGCCGCGGCCGCGTCCCGTGCTCCCGGCGGCGCCGAGGCGACCGAGAGTCCCGGTCGCCGCGAGGCCGATGCGGCGTCGCACGGCGTCTTCCGTGCGATCGCGACGCATCGTGCGGTGCTCGCGCGCATCGGCACGGGGGTCGGGCTGCTCGCGGCGTTGCGCGCGAGCCGCATGGTGATCCTGCCGCTGTGGGCGGTCTCGATCGGCATGGCTCCCGAGGCGGCGGCTCTCGTGATCGGCGTGTCGGCGACGATCGACTTCGCGCTCTTCTACGTCAGCGGGCAGGTCATGGACCGGTTCGGGCGTCTGTGGAGCGCGATCCCGGGCCTGCTCGGCTTGGGCGTCGGGCATCTGGTGCTCGCGTTCACGCGTGATTCCCCGGCCGCCGGGGTGTGGTTCACGGTGATCGCGCTGCTGTTCGGCGTCGCGAACGGGCTGTCGAGCGGCGTGATCCTCACGCTCGGGGCCGATCTGGCGCCGAAGGCGAACCCGGCGCCGTTCCTGGGTGCGTTCCGCACCATCGCGGATGCCGGTCAGGCCGGCGCTCCGCTCGCGATCGCGGCGCTCATCTCGGCGTCGTCGATCATGGTCGCGAGCGCGACGATGGGTGTGCTCGGCTTCGTCGGCGCGGCGATCCTGTGGCGCTACGTGCCCCGGTACGTGCCGCACGCCGGTGCGCGGCCGCCTGGGAAGCCGGTCAGTGGAAAACCGAGCGCGCCGTCGCCGTGACCTCGATGGGCACGCTGAGCGGCAGCAGGTCGGTCGAGATCGGCGAGTGCCATTCGCCGCGCAGGGTGACCGTGGAGCTTCGTCCGTCGTGCGAGACGGCGGTGACGAGTTCGACGCCGTCGGCGCCGGCCGCGTCGCCGAGGTACGTCGCGGCGGCCTGCCGAACCGCGTCTGATCGGAGCTCGAGGTCGAGGGTGTCGTCTCGGAGGGAGACGGCATCGAGATTCCAGGCCTCGGCCCCGGCGAGCGCTGCGGCGTCGGCGAGCGTGAAGAGGCGTTTGCGCTCGAGATAGAGCGAGGATGCGGCGACGACGACGAACACGATAAGAATCGCGAGGACCGACAGGAAGATGGCGATGAGCAGGGTCGAGCCCTCTTCGTCGGCGGCGGAGCGGCCACCCCCGCGCCGCCTCATCGGGCCACCGCGAATCGCGACACCTGGGCTGTCGCCGTCGCCTCGACCGGAACGCTCGTGAGCGTCGCACCGAACATCTCGGGCGCGAGCGGGAGCGGGATGCGTGCCCGCACCGAGACCTCGACGCGTTCGCCGGCCTGATCGCAGGTCGCCGTCTCGCAGTCGATGGTGACGGCGGCGGAACTCGCGTCGACGCCGTAGTCGTCGAGGATGATGCGGACCGCCGATTCGATCGAGCCCGGACCCGCCGAGGAGGCGCCGCCGGCCGACAGGCGGGCGGCGTGCCGCGCAGCGCCCTCGACCGCGAATGCTCCCGCCTGGATCGCCGACATGCTCAGGATCAGGTAGACGATCGGCACGAACAGGAGCAGACCGACCGTGAGGAACTCGAGGGAGGCCGAGCCCGCCTCGTCTGCCGCCGCTCGCAGGCCGTCTCGCGCGGTTCGGCGCACCTCAACCCACGGATTCGAGCGGCGCATGCCCCTCGACCTCCAGTCCGTTCGCGACGCCGATGAGGCCGATGACCGGGAGCGTGGCCCGCACCGTGATCTCGACGCCGGGGACGCCGCCGATCGAGGCGGTCGCGCCGGTGACGTCTTCGGCGTACGTCGACGAGATCGCCGCGGCGATGAGGTCGCGTGTGCGCTCGGCGCCCTCGGCGGGCGACGCTCCGGCGAGCGCGGCGAAGCGAGCCCCCTCTGCGGCCGCGTCGAGCAGGGTGTTGCGCACGTGCAGTGCGAGCGCGAGCTGCACGACGGCGAGCGCGAGCACGACCAGGAGCACGCCGACGAGGGTGAACTCGGCGATCGCCGAGCCGCGTTCATCGCGCATGGGACCGGCCAGCCCCCGGAACCTCCCGCGCACGCCCGCCGGGCCGGGCCTGGCAGTCAGATTCCGCTGACCCGATCGATCGCCTGCTGGAAGACGCCCTCGAGCGCCGGACCTGCGAGACCCCAGATCAACAGCACCAGCCCGGCGGTCATGAGCGTGATGAGCACCCAACCGGGCACGTCTCCACGCTCCTCGTCGAGGCGGGCGAAGGTTGCGAGCAGGGAGCGCATGGTGAGTCCTTTCAGCGGCGATCGACGAGCGCCGCGGGGTATCGGGATGGATGAGGTGCATCAGAAGCCCGTCTGCAGCACGAGGTAGCCGGGAAGCAGGGCGAAGGCGATGGTGATGGGGAGGATGAGGAACACGAGCGGCACGAGCATCGCGATCTCTTTGCGTCCGGCGAGCTCGATGATGGTGCGCTTGGCCTGTTCGCGGGCGTCACCGGCCTGGGCGGCGAGCACCGACGCGAGCGGGGCTCCGCGGTCGAGGGCGCCGAGCACCTGGTCGAGGGCACGGGAGAGCGCGGCGTGATCGAGGTCGTCACGGAGTTCGCTGATCGCCGTCGTCATCGGCACACCGGCACCGACGGCCGCGACCACCGCCGCGAACTCGCGCGAGAGCTCGCCGGAGCCGGTGCGGGCGACCCTTCGGATCGCGTCGAGCATGCTCTCTCCGGCGGTCAGGCTCAGGGTCAGGAACTCGAGCACGGTCGGCAGTTCGTCGGTGATGCGCGCCAGTCGTTGCCGCGCCCGACGCTGCAGGACCCATTCGCGGGCCAGCACTCCGCCGACGGCCGCGAGGAGCGGAGTCGCCACGCGGACGGAGGCGGGCAGCATGGCGAGACCGGGCGCCCAGAGCGCGAGGCCCGTCGCGACGGCGAAGGACGTCGCGCCCCACGCGAGCTGCTCGGCCCGGAAACGCTCGACGCCGATCGACTCGCCGGCCTGTCGAAGTCGACGGGCGATCACGTCGCCGCCGCCCAGCCAGTTCGCCACGAGCCCACGGATCCGTCGCTCGAACGGACCGAAGACGACGCCGAACACCGGGCCGGGATCGGCGGGACGACGCGCGAGCATGGCTCGCGCCTCGTCGGAGACGTCGGCGACGTAGGGCGCGACGCGTTCGGCCAATCGCGGCCGCCCGATGCGCGGGATCGCGCTCACCACGAGCCAGGCACCGACGCCGAACACGACACCGATGAGCAGGGCGACCGCGGCGGTCGCGTTCAGCGGAACCATCGCCGCTCCTCGGGGAGACGACCGAGCGCGGTCATGGACAGGTATGCGACGACCGTGACGATGACGCCGACGACGATGAGCACGGCACCGGCCGGCGAACTGTAGGCGACGAGCGTCTCGGGCCGCGACGAGAGCACGACGAGCAGCGCCCACGGCGCGGCCACGCCGAGCCGCGCGGCATTGCGGATCCAGGACTGCCGCGCGACCACCTCGGCGCGCAGCGCCGCGTCTTCGCGGAGGTAGCCGGCGAGACTGCGGAGAACGGCGGTCAGCTCAGTTCCGCCGACCTCGCGGGCCATGCGGAGCGTCTCGAGGATGCGGTCGCTCACGGGATCGGCGAGCGTCGCCTTCAGCGCGTCGAGACAGCGGCCGAAGTTGCCGGTGCGCTGGTACTCGGCGTCGAACTTCGCGAACGCCGGCCGGGTCGACGCCGGACCGAGCGAGCCGAGCGAGCCGACGCTCTCGGGAAGCGGCATGCCGGAGCGGACGGAAGCCACGAGGTGGTCGACCACGTCGGGCCATACGGATCGGTTCGTCGCCCGCCGCCGGTCTGCGCGCGCCTTGATCGCGAGCGGCGCGGCAGCCGCCCCGAGCAGGGCGGCGACGACGGTGATGGTGGGGACCTGCATGACGGCATGCGCGATCGCGCCGAGCGCGACCGAGATCACGACGCACACGATCAGGATGACGGGAAGCGGCACGTCGGCGAGCCCGGCGAGCGAAAGGTCGTCACGCAGCCGCCTGCCGATCGCCGACGGGCGTCGCTCGACGGCTCCGGCGTTCGCGGGCCACAGGATCGGTGCGACGACGAGGAGCAGGCCGACGCCGAGGAGCGCCCCCACGACGAGGCTCATGCGCTCACCCCGCCGACCGCACGCCCGGGTTCGGCGACGACGAACTTCTCTGCGCGTCGAGGTCGGAGGCCGGTCGGCCGGAGCTCGCCGTCGACGGTCGTGAACAGCGGATCGGCCTCGACGGCGCCGAGCGAGGTCTCGCCCGTCGGCGCGACGATCTCGACGACCCGGCGTCGGCCACGCGCATCGATGCCGAGATGGACCACGAGGTCGATGCACCCGGCCACGGTCGGCACGACGAAGGAGGCGTCGATGTTGCGGCCCGCGAGGAGGGGAAGCGTGCAGAGCTTCGTGAGCGCGTCACGCGCCGAGTTGGCGTGGATCGTGCACATGCCGGGCAGGCCCGAGTTGAGGGCGATGAGCAGATCGAGGCTCTCTGCTTCGCGCACCTCGCCGACGATGAGGCGGTCGGGCCGCATGCGCAGCGACTCCTTGATGAGACGCCGTAGCGAGATCTCGCCGGTGCCTTCGAGACTCGGTTGCCGGCACTGCAGCGAGACGAGGTCGCGCACATCGAGATCGAGTTCGAACGTCTCCTCGATCGTGATGACGCGTTCGTCGACGCGAGCCGCCGACATGAGGGCGTTCAGCATCGTGGTCTTGCCCGTGTGGGTCGCCCCGGAGACGAGCGTGTTCGCACCGGCGACGACGCTCGCGCGAAGGAAGTCGGCGGCCTCGGCGGTGAGCGAGCCGAGGCCGACGAGCGCCTCGAGCGTTCGGATGCGCCGCTGGAACTTGCGGATGTTCACCGCCCAGTGGGCGCGGGCGACATCGGGGATCGCGACGTGGAGGCGCGAACCGTCGGGAAGCGACGCGTCGACGAACGGCGAGCTCAGGTCGACACGTCGGCCGCTGTGCTGGAGCATGCGCTCGACGAGCTCGCGCACTTCGCGATCGCCGAGCACGACCGTCGTGAGTTCGGCGACGCCGTTGCGCGCGATGAAGACGCGGGTGGGGCCGTTGATCCAGATCTCTTCGACGCCCGGGTCGTCGAAGTAGGGTTGCAGCGGCCCGTAGCCCGTGATGGCCGCCTCGACCTCTCGCACGGTGGCGAGCTCGTCGATGGGCTGCGAATGCGTGCCCGCCAGTGCGCGCTCGCTGTAGCGCCGCACCTCTTCGCGCGTGAATCGTGCCGCCGCGGTGCCGTCGCGCGTGAGGTCGACGCCCTCGCGCAGCACGCGGGTGCGCACGCGGTCGGTGATGGTGCGCACGGCGTCGGTCATGCCCACCATCTTGGATGACCCCTGCACGGGAGCCGCGGAGTTATCCACAGACCTCGCGCGGCGGCATCCCCTCACGGCATGCCCGACCGCTCAACCCGGGTCGGCCCGGCCCCGCCCGGCCCGCTCCGCCGCCCGTGCGTCGCCCGCCCGCGCCTAGACTGAACGGGCACTCGCGGGAGTGGTGAAATCGGCAGACACGCAGGATTTAGGTTCCTGTGCCTTCGGGCGTGAGGGTTCAAGTCCCTCCTTCCGCACTCGTTCGACGTCGCCGCGGCCCCGGTCAGTCGAGCACGGGCGGATGCCGCGCCGTCGGGCTCGAGGCCAGCCAGCCGACCTCGGCACCGCGTTCGAAGAAGTGGCGAAAAGCGTAGACGATCGGATTCCACAGGGTCGGGTCGATGTGCTCCCCCGTCGGGTCGAGGATCGCCGGATCGGCGTGCACGCGCAGCACCTCGGCCTCGACCATGAGGTAGCTGCCGTCGAGTCCGGGCGTGGTGCGTCGCACGCGCGCCTCGAACTGCAACCGGCACTCGAGCACTCTCGGCGGCACCACGAGCTCCGACGGCTGGGGCGTCAGACCCGCCGCGGCGAACTTGTCGCGTTCGAACCGGTAGCGGCGCCGCTTGCCCTCGGGCACGGGGTCGCGCCCGGTGAGGCTCGACAGCCGCACGAGCGAACGCCACAGGTCGCCCGACGGGAAGTTGACCGTGATGTCGGGCCGTTCGCGCAGGTTGGCCGCCGTCTGCCCGTCGACCTCGATGCCGAGCACGAGCATGCGGCCGAGCGCCCAGTACGACGAGGCCGGCGCGAGGTTCGGCGTCCCGTCGGGGTTGCCGGTCGCGATCAGGTAGGCGGGCGTGCCGACGTAGAGCACGCTCGGCTCGACGACGACGTGGCGTTCGGAGGTCACCAGCTGAGACTATTGGGGCGTGTCTGACGCCCCGTCGAATGTGACGCCGCCCGACGGCGGCGACGCCGTGTGCTGGCTCTCGCGGGTCTGCGACGAGTGCGGCGCCCTCGTCGAAGGCGTCGGCTCGACCCCCTGCTGGCGGTGCGGCACCGTGCTCGCGCGCGACTGACGCCGAGGAGGCGTCGAGGCGCGGCTCAGACCGACGGCGGGCCGGCCTCGAGGCGTGCCCGTGCTCGCTCCTCGATCTGCGCGGCGGGCACGCTCCAGTCGGACTCGAGCCACCAGGTGACGCCCGCCTCGGCCCATGGCCGGACGGTGTCGGCCGCGGCCGCGGCATCCGTGCTGCTCGTCGTGCCCTCTTGGGTGATGGCATACGGGCGGTCGGCGATGCCCGCCGCCTCGCGCTCGCGTCGGATCCAGGCGATGGCCTCGGCCGCGACCTCGGGGGTGTACCCGGATGCCTCGGGCGTGATCTCGACGCCGGGCGGCGCGTAGTTCGGGATCCACCCGTCGGCGAGCGCGGCACGCCGCATCGACTTCGGCCGGGGCCACACGCCGACGACCCAGGTGGGGATGCCCGGCCGCTGCACGGTGGGCGGAGGGAGCATGCGGTCGGTCTTCGCCGCGCGGTAGTGGGCGCCGTCGTAGGAGAACGGCTCGCCGCGCCAGAGGTGCCCGAGCAGGTCGAGCGACTCGTCGAGCCGTTCGGCGCGCTCGCGGCGGCCGGGATCGGACTCGAAGAGCCAGAACCGCGGCTCGACGGCCTCGGGAACGCCGAGCCCCGCCGAGAGGACGACCCGACCGCCCGAGAGTCGGTCGACCGTCATCGTCTGGCCTGCGAGCTCCCACGGCCGGCGGCGGGGAACGGGCGTGAGCATGGTGCCGAGCCGGATGGCCGTCGTCGTCACGGCGGCGGCCGCGAGGGTCGCCCACGGATCGGTCGCCCAGATGCCCTCCCACACGAAGAAGCCGTGCCAGCCGTGCCGCTCGGCGAGCGCGGCGAGGTCGACCGCAACCACGGGATCGTCACCGGTGTAGATGAACCCGAACTCCATGCGGGTGACGCTACCCGCGACGTCCGACATCTCGTGACACGCGAGCAGGCGGCGGCTACGCTGTAAGGTAAGCCTTACCTCCGAACCCGATGAAGGATCCGCCCGATGACCATCGCACCCCCCGCCGAGACCGCATCGGCCACCGAACCGCTCGACGTCGCTGCCCTCGTGCGCGCCGCGACCGCCGAAGACCACCGCAACGCCGAGACGCGCGGGTTCATCACCAGGCTCATGGGCGGCGAGCTCTCCCTCGACGACTACACGCGCTACCTCGCGCAGTTCGCCTGGGTCTACGAGGCGCTCGAGGCGCGCGGGAGCCGCGAGGGCGATCCCGAGGTCTTCGACCCGACGCTCGCACGCCTCGACGCGATCGAGGCCGACCTCGCCGCCCTCGGCGCCGCAGACTGGCGCGAGACCCACCCGCCGCTGCCGGCGACGACGGCCTACGTCGCGCATCTGCACGAGGTCTCCGACGACGACGTGCGCTACCTCGCGCACCACTACACGCGCTACCTCGGCGACCTCTCGGGCGGCCAGGCGATCGCCGCGCTCGTCGGCCGGCACTACGGCGCGACCCCCGAGCAGCTCAGCTTCTACGACTTCGACCTCGGCGACGAGGGGCCGGTGCGCTACAAGCGCCGCTACCGCGAGGCCATGAACGCCCTCGCGCTGCAGCCCGGTCAGGTCGACGTGCTCATCGACGAGGCCAAGGCCTCCTTCCGCTTGAACGGGGCGATCTTCGAGGCCCTCGCGGCCTGACGCCGAGCCCGTCCGGGGCTGCGCGAAGACGCGGCGCCGGGGCATCCGTTCGCCGAGCGGATGCCCCGGCGCCGCGTCTCATCCTCCGGGATGATTTCAGGGTTCTCCCCCAGTCGGCAGGCGGATCGGGCCGGTAGACTTCAGCGACACCACGCCGCCGGCGACCTGGCATCCGCCGTGTCCGACGACAGGAGCACGTTCCCCGTGATCAACACCGCACTCATCCCATGGCTCGATCCCGAGACCATCATCGGCGGCGCCGGGCCGTGGGCGCTGCTGGTCGTGTGCGCGATCGTCTTCGCCGAGACCGGGCTCCTCGTCGGGTTCCTCCTCCCGGGCGACACGCTGCTCGTCATCTCGGGCCTGCTCACCCACACGTCGCTCGTGTTCGGCGTCGACATCTGGTGGGTGTGCCTGGCCATCGGATTCGCGGCCTTCCTCGGCGGCGAGGTCGGCTACCTCATCGGCCACAAGGCGGGCCCGGCGGTCTTCGAACGCAAGGAGTCCGGCGTCTTCAGCGTCAAGAACGTCGAGCGCACGAACGCCTTCTTCGAGCGCTTCGGCGCCCTCGCCATCATCCTCGCCCGCTTCGTGCCCGTCGTGCGCACCTTCGCCCCGGTCGCCGCGGGCGTCGGCCACATGAACTACCGCAAGTACACGCTGTACAACCTGATCGGCGCGCTCATCTGGGGTGCGGGGCTCACCTACTTCGGCTTCCTCCTCGGCTACATCCCGCCCGTCGCCGACTTCGTCAAGGAGTACATCGACCTCATCCTGCTCGCCGCGGTCGGCGGCACGGCGCTCATCACGCTGTGGCACTACCTCCGCGAGCGGTCGAAGGCCCGCAAGGCCGAGTCCGCGGGCGAAGACGTCATCACCGACGAAGACGAGGCCGAGCACCTCGTGCTCGATGCCGATGTCTTCGAGCGCGGGCCCGAAGACCACCGCGAGCGCTGAATCGAGCGGATGCCGCGAGCTAGCGGTGCGAGCCCTGTTCCTGCTCCGCACGGCCGGCCGGTTCGAGCTGGAATGTCGAGTGCTCGACGTCGAAGTGCTCGCTGAGGCATCCGCCGAGTGCGTCGAGCAGGGCTCCGGTGCGTCCTGAGGCGAACACGTCGGGCTCGACCTCGACGTGGGCCGAGAACACCGGCTGGCCCGAGGTGATCTGCCAGACGTGCACGTCGTGCACCGCCACCACGCCGGGCGTGCCGAGCAGGTGCTCGCGGATCTCGGCGACATCGGTGTCGGCCGGGGCCGATTCGAAGAGCACGTGCACGACGTCGCGCAGCAGCGAGATGGCGCGCGGCACGATGAGCACCGCGATGCCGATCGAGGCGATGGGGTCGGCCGCGTCGAACCCGGTGAGCACGATCACGACCGCGGCGGCGATGACGAGCACCGAGCCGATGAGGTCGCCGAGCACCTCCAGGTAGGCGCCGCGCAGGTTGATCGAGTCCTTCGCGCCGCCGCGCAGCACGAGCATCGCGGCGATGTTCGCGACGAGCCCGGCGATGCCGACGAGCAGCATGCCCCCGCCCGCGACCTCGTGCGCCTCGCCCGAACCCCCCTCGACGAGGCGCGTGATCGCCGAGACCGCGACCGTGACCGCGACCACGGTGAGGATCACCCCGTTGACGAGCGCCCCGAGCACCTCGGCCCGCCGGTACCCGTAGGTCTGGCGGTCGGTCGCGGGTCTGGACGCGACGAACGCCGCGACGAGCGCCACGACGAGTCCGATGAGGTCGCTCGACATGTGGCCGGCGTCGGCGAGCAGCGCCAGCGAGCCGGTGAGCACGGCCCCGACGACCTGCACCACCAGGAACGCGCCGATGATCGCGATCGCGATCCAGAGCCTGGTGCGATTCGCCGCGCCGTGCGCATGGGAGTGATCGTGCGAATGAGCCATCACGTCCAGCGTAGGCGCGGATGCCGCGTCGTGCCGGTGATGGGAATGAGTCGCGTTCTCAGCGACGCCGGGCTGGACGGAATCAGGAGGTCGGCTCGCCGATGAGTGCGGCCACCCGCTCGAGCTCGGGCAACAGCTCGACGAACGCGAGGGCGCGATGGCTCATCGCGTTCTTCTCCTCGGGCAGCAGTTCGGCCGCCGTGCGTTCGAGGCCGTCGGGCTCGAAGACGGGGTCGTAGCCGAATCCGTGGGAGCCGCGCGGCTCATAGGTGATCTCGCCGCGCCAACGCCCCTCGGCGACGAACTCGGAGCCGCCCGCGATGAGCGGATCCGGCACGACGAGCGCGATCGTGCACCGGAACTCGGCCCCGCGATTCGGTCGGGCGATGTCGCTCAGCTGATCGAGGAGGAGTCGCCGGTTCGCCTCGTCGCCGGCCCGGTGCCCCGCCCAGCGCGCCGAGAGGATGCCGGGGGCTTCGCCCAGCACGTCGACCACGATGCCCGAGTCGTCGGCGAGGGCGACGCGCCCGGTGTGCGCCGCCGCCGTGCGCGCCTTGATGAGGGCGTTGGCGGCGAACGTCACGCCGTCTTCGACGGGCTCGGGCCCGTCGTACGAGACGACGACGGCCTGCGGCATCCGCTCGCCGATGATGCGCTGGAACTCGGCGACCTTGTGCGCGTTGTGGGTCGCGAGCACGAACTCGAGGCTCATGCGCGGGAGAGCGACTCGGCGAGCACGGCCTGCTGGATCTCGGTCAGCGACGCGGTGCCGGCGAGCGCGAGGTCGAGCAGCGCGTCGAGCTCGCGGCGGTCGAACGGCGCGCCCTCGGCGGTGCCCTGCACCTCGACGAAGAGCCCGCGACCCGTCGCGACGACGTTCATGTCGGTCTCGGCGCGCACGTCCTCGACGTACGCGAGGTCGAGCATGGGCGTGCCGTCGATGATGCCGACCGACACGGCCGAGACGGTGTCGATGAGCGGCGTCGCCTTCTGGCCGATGAACTTCTTGCCGCGCGCCCACTCGATCGCGTCGGCCATGGCGACGTACGCGCCGGTGATCGCCGCGGTGCGCGTGCCGCCGTCGGCCTGGAGCACGTCGCAGTCGATCTGGATCGTGTTCTCGCCGAGCCCCTTCATGTCGACCACGGCGCGCAGGCTCCGGCCGATGAGGCGGCTGATCTCGTGCGTGCGGCCGCCGATGCGGCCCTTCACGGCCTCGCGGTCGTTGCGCGTGTTCGTGGCGCGCGGCAGCATGGCGTACTCGGCGGTGACCCAGCCCTTGCCCTTGCCGGCCAGCCATCGCGGGACGCCGTTCGTGAAGCTCGCCGTGCAGAGCACCTTCGTGCGGCCGAACGAGATCAGCGCGCTGCCCTCGGCGTGCTCGCTCCAGCCGCGCTCGATGCGCACCTCGCGCAGGTCGTCGGGGGCGCGGCCGTCGGCGCGGACGATGGGGGCGGATGCCTCGGTCATGCGTTCTCCTGTCGAAGTCGGCCGCGCTCGATGACGGCGCGGTCGGGGATGGTCACGGCACCCGTGTGCACGAGCTCGACGCTCGGGATCTCGGGGGCGATGAGTCGGTGGGCGAGGTCGAGGAACGCGCTCGTGGAGCCGCCCGTCGCCTCGTAGCGGTAGGTGGGCGGTGTCGCGGCGCGGCGCTCCATGCCGGTGCTCACCAGCACGCGGTAGACGTCGTTGGCGGTCTCGACGTCGCTCGACACGAGCGACACCCGCTCGCCCATGACGTACGAGATCGCACCCTTCAGGAACGGGTAGTGCGTGCAACCGAGCACCAGGGTGTCGACGTCGGCCGTGCGGAGCGGCGCGAGGTACTCCTCGGCGACGGCGAGCAGTTCGTCGCCGCTCGTGACGCCCGCCTCGACGAACTCGACGAACCGCGGGCAGGCGACCGTGTGCAGGTCGAGGTGGGGCGCGGCCGCGAACGCGTCGTCGTAGGCGCGCGACGAGATCGTGCCGGCCGTGCCGATGACCCCGACCCGGCCGTTGCGGGTCGTCGCCACGGCACGGCGCACGGCCGGCTGAATCACCTCGACCACCGGCACCTCGTAGCGTTCGCGCGCGTCGCGCAGCATGGCGGAGGATGCCGTGTTGCAGGCGATGACGAGCATCTTCACGCCCTGCGCGACGAGGTCGTCGAGGACCGCGAGCGCGTAGCCGCGGACGTCGGCGATGCGCTTCGGGCCGTACGGCGAGTGCTCGAGGTCGCCGATGTAGAGGATCGACTCGTTGGGCAGCTGGTCTTTCACGGCTCGGGCCACCGTGAGCCCGCCGACGCCGGAGTCGAAGATCCCGATCGGTGCATCCGTCACAACTGACCAGCTTAGGCGAGGGCGGCGTGACCACGCCCACCGGGCAAGTAGGCTGACCGGGTGACCGGGTCAGCTGCGTTGTTCACCGATCGATACGAGCTCACCATGGTGGATGCCGCGCTCCGCGACGGCACCGCGCATCGGGAGAGCCTCTTCGAGGCCTTCGCGCGCCGCCTGCCCGACGGTCGCCGCTACGGCGTCGTCGCGGGCACGGGCCGCCTGCTCGAGTTGATCGATCGCTTCCGCTTCGAGGACCCCGAGCTCGACTGGCTGCGCGAGCACGAGGTCGTGCGGCCCGAGACGCTCGACTGGCTCGCCGACTACCGTTTCAGCGGCGACATCCACGGCTACCGCGAGGGCGAGGTCTACTTCCCCGGGTCCCCGCTGCTCAGCATCGAGGCGAGTTTCGCCGAGGCCGTCGTGCTCGAGACGCTCGTGCTCTCGACCCTCAACTTCGACTCGTCCGTCGCGAGCGCCGCGGCCCGCATGGCGTCGGTCGCGCTCGGCAGGCCGATCGCCGAGATGGGGTCGCGGCGCACCAACGAGCGTTCGGCCGTCGCCGCCGCGCGTGCCGCGTACATCGGCGGCTTCGACGCGACCTCGAACCTCGAGGCGGGCCGCACCTGGGGCATCCCGACCATGGGCACCGCCGCGCACGCGTTCACCCTGCTGCACGACTCGGAAGAGGATGCCTTCCGGGCGCAGGTCGCGGCATTCGGCCCGAAGACCACGCTCCTCGTCGACACCTACGACATCCGCGAGGGCGTCGAGCTCGCGGTGCGCGTGGCCGGGCCCGAGCTCGGCGCGGTCCGCATCGACTCCGGCGACCTGCCCACCGTGGTCGCCGCGGTGCGCGAACAGCTCGACGACCTCGGTGCGGTGCACACGAAGATCACCGTCACGAGCGACCTCGACGAGTTCACCATCGCCGGCCTCTCGGGGGCACCGGTGGATTCCTACGGCGTGGGCACCTCGGTCGTCACCGGATCGGGCGCGCCCGCCGCGGGCATGGTCTACAAGCTGGTCGCCCGCCGCGACGACGCGGGCGAGTGGGTCGCGGTCGCGAAGGCCTCGACGGCGAAGGCGAGCGTCGGGGGGCGCAAGAACGCGGCTCGACGGCTCGATTCCACGCGAACCGCGCGCGAAGAGCTCGTCTTCGTCGGAGACGGGCCCGGCGGTGCGGCCGAGTTCGAACCGGGCTCGCGTCTGCGCGCGCTCATGGTGCCGCTCATGCGCGACGGCGTCGCGGATGCCGCCCACCTGGGCACCGCCGGCACCGCGGCCGCGCGGGCGCATCGCGCGGAGGCGATGCAGGAACTGCCGATCGAGGCGTTCCGTCTGGGCCGCGGCGAGGCCGCGATCCCGACCAGCTACCGGTGAGGCACAGCCTGGCGGCCGTCCGGTGACGCGTCTGCCGAGGCCGGAGCCGAGTCGGGCTCAGCCCTTCTTCATGCGCTCGTAGATCTCTTTGCAGGTCGGGCACACCGGGAACTTCTCGGGGTCGCGGCCCGGGGTCCACTTCTTGCCGCAGAGCGCCTTGACCGGCTTGCCGGTCATCGCGGACTCGAGGATCTTCTCCTTCTTCACGTAGTGCGAGAAGCGCTCGTGATCGCCAGGCTCGATCGCCTCGTCTTGCAGGAGCTTCTCGAGCTCGCGGTCGAGGACCGAGGTGCCGCCGCCCGTGGAGTCGGGGTCGGCGATGCTGGCGGAGACGGGCGCGATCATGACCCGATTCTACGTGCTCCGGGCGCAGGCCCGGCCGTGCCCGATCAGGCGCGCAGCGCCGAACCGAGGATCTCGGGCCCACGCCGATCGAAGATGCGCCCGCCCGCGAGGATGCCGACGACGAGCACCAGCAGGCCGGCACCGGTGCCCGCCATGAACGAGAGCGCGTGCCAACGGACGTCGTCGGTGAGCCCGAGGTAGGCGAACCAGACCGCGGGGGCGGCGACGAGCGCCGAGCCGAGCATGGTGAGCGACTGCACGAGCGCCGAAACGGTCCCGGTCGACTGCGGCTGTTGGAACGGCGAGTCCCCCGGCTTGACCGCGGGATACGGGAGCCAGGCCGAGCCGATCGATCCGATGCCGAGCCCGCCGAGCAGCAGCGCGGTGCTCACGCCGATGAGCGAGGGCAGCACGGTGTCGTCGTCGAGGGCCAGGAGCGTGACCGCCGACCCGACGCCGATCACGAGGACGCCGCCGACGAGCACGGGCACGAGACGGCCGAGCCGGTCGGCGGAACCCCGCACGCCGGAGACGATGTGCAGCCAGACGGCGGTGCTGTCGTAGGCGGTGTCGTTGTGCAGGGTCCAGCCGAGCAGCAGGCACACCAGCGGGACGGGGATGAGCGCGGTCACCCCGATGGGGAACCCGGCGAGCGTCAGCGGCACGAGCACCAGCAGCGGCACCAGCGGGAGCATCACGAGCGAGACCCAGTACCGTGCGTCGCGACCCCAGTACGTGAAGCTGCGCGCGGCCACGGCTCCGGCCGGCGTGTGCGGCATGCGGTCGAACCAGCCGAGCCCGCGGTACTGTCTGGCGGACGCCTCCCGACCCGGGGTGACGAGCATGCGCGAGACGAGCGCGCGCCATGCGAGCCACAGCACCCAGAGGCTCGCACCGGCGATCAGCAGTTTCAGGACGGCGGGGCCCCACAGGCCGGAGGCCGCGTCACCGGGCACGGCGAACGCGGCGCCGAGCGGCGTCCAGCCGAGCAGTCCGGCGATGCCCTCGAGCACCAGCAGGCCGTTCTCGGCCCAGTCGATGCTCAGCAGCACCACGATCACAGGCGACAGGGCCACCACGACGACGAGGCCGAGGACCCCGCCGATCTCCTTCGCACGCCGCGTGGACAGCAGCAGGGACGCGATCGAGGTCGCCACCCGGCTGAAGAGCAGGCACGTGGCGAAGGCGAGCGCGGCGCCGACGATCGCGAGCAGCGTCTCGCCGATGCCGCGCGACCACGTCACGACCGTGCCGAGCAGCACGATGCCGAGCGCCGTCGCCGGGATGCCGATCGCGGCGGACAGCGCGAGGCCCAGGGCGAGCGTGCGGTCGGGGATCCCGAAGAGGGCGAAGCGCCGCGGGTCCATCGTGTCGTCGATGCCGAAGAGGAGCGGGAACACGATGAATCCGAGCATCGTCGCACTGCCGGCGACGATGAGCACGTCGCGGATGACCGCGACCTCCTCGACGGTGCGAAGGCCCACGAGCGCGGCGAACAGCAGCGCCGCGAGGCCCAGCCCGTAGACGAGTCCCAGCGAGACGCCCACGACCTGCCATGGGCTGCGCTGGAAGATGTTGCCGAGCAGGCGCAGTTTCAGTCGGAGAAACTGTGCAACCATTCCATGCCTTCCGCTGCCGAGCGCCCGCCGGCGAGTTCGACGAATCGATCTTCGAGGGTCTGTCCGGCGCGGACCTCGTCGAGCGTTCCGGATGCCAGCACCCGGCCGCCCACGATGATGGCCGCCGAGTCGCACACCCGCTCGATGAGGTCCATGCCGTGGCTGGAGAGCACGACCGTGCCGCCGCCGCCGACGTACCGCTCGAGGATGTCCGTCAGGTTCGCGGCCGAGACCGGGTCGACCGACTCGAACGGTTCGTCGAGCACGAGCAGCCGGGGCGCGTGGATCATGGCGCAGGCGAGCGCGATCTTCTTCGTCATGCCCGCCGAGTAGTCGGCGACGAGCCGGTCGACGGCGTCGTCGAGTCCGAAGGCCGCGATGAGGTCGGCGCTGCGCTCGCGGACGGTGCGGTTGTCGAGCCCGCGCAGCGTTCCCGAATAGGAGAGGAGCTGGGCGCCGGTGAGCCGGTCGAAGAGCCGGAGCCGGTCGGGCAGCACGCCCGTGGCGCGCTTGGCCGCCTGCGGGTCGGCCCACGCGTCGACGTCGTTGATGCGCACGGTGCCCGCGTCGGGTCGCAGCAGGCCGGTGACCATCGACAGCGTCGTGGTCTTGCCCGCGCCGTTCGGTCCGACGATGCCGTAGAAGGAGCCTGCCCGCACGTCGAGCGAGATGTGGTCGACCGCCGTGTTGCCGCCGAACTGCTTGACGAGTCCGTCGACCGCGAGCACGCGCGGGGCGTCGGCGGGCGGCGCGGCCCTGGCGACGCGGAGCGTGCGCTTCTTGCGCGGCGAGGACTTCTTCACGCTCGACTTCGACGTCGCCGCGATCACGGCGACCGCGACGTCGTGCGATCGGTCGGCCTCTGCCTCCCGGACCGCATCCGCCGTGGGAGCGGCTGCGACCGCGGCCCGGTCTTCGGCTGCGGGCTCGGGTCGGGCCTCGGCCTCGGGTGCGGCGTCGGCGTCGGCCGCCGACGCGGCCTCCGCCGCGAGCGCGACCTCGGGCACGACGACGACGGGCTCGGGCTCGGGCTCGGGCTCCGGCTCCGGCTCCGGCTCCGCCGCGATCACGGGTTCGGAGGCGACCTCGACCTGCGGGGCGGCATCCGCCTCGGGTGCGGCCTCGGCCGTCGGTGAACCCGTCGAGGCCGCAGCATCCGCCCCGGCCGTCGCCGCTGCAGCGGTCGCCGCTGCACCCGAACGCGAGGAGAACCGGGACTTCTTCGCCTCGGGCGCCACGGTGCGCTCGGTCGTCGTCTCGTCGACGGCATCGACCGCGCCGGCATCGGCCACCGCCGGGGGCACGGTCTCGACGACAGGCGCGGGGGGCGCCGGGGGCGCGGGAGCCGCAACGGGCTTGCGCGCCGGCCGCTCGGCCGCCGTGGTCTCGGTGGCCGTCGAGGCCGCGACGCGCTGCGTCTGCCGCTTCTTCGCGGCGTCGGACGCCGCGCGGCTGCGCGCGCTCGGCGCATCGGTCTTGACGGTCGCGCGCGTCGAACGCGCGGATCTCGCCGAGGTGCTGCGCGCGGATGCCGCACCCGCCGACGCCTCGCGGGATGCCGCGGTGCGCTTGGAGACCTGCTCGGGCTCGGGGCTCTGCGCGGCGTCGCCGGTCGGCTTGTCGGAAGCGGTGCCGGAGGTGCGCTTCGCGGGCGCGCGCTTGACCGGCGGCTTCTTCGCGGGGGCGCGCTTCGCGGGGGGCTTCGCCGCGGACGCGCCGGCGGGGGCATCCGCGTCGGAGCCGTCGGATGCGGCATCGGGCGCCGGGGCGGCGGCCGTCTTCTTCGCGGCCGGACGGCGTGCGGCGGGGCGCTTGGCCGGCGTCGACGCACCGGAGCCGCCCCCGCCGGGGCGCGCGCCGGTCGCTCCCCCCTCGGCAGACACCCCCGTGCCCGTGCCTTCGGGAGTTTCGTCGTCGTGTTCTGAGCGCGAAACGGAAGTCACCCAGACAACCTACCAACCTCAGTGCTCGCGGCGCGCCCGAGAGCGGCTCGGCGCGCCCTCGGCCGCTGTGCATTCCCTGTGCACCGCATCACGATCCGACTACGACCGAGAACTCGTTCAGCGCGATCCACCCCCCGCCCGCTACGCTGGAGATCGGCATAACGGTGTGTCTTCAACAGATCTTCCGGATGAACCGCACGTAAATTCTCGTCACGAGCCACGCTCGATCGGGGTTTCGCGGAGTCCGAACCATCGAAGGAGAAGCAATGACCACCCAGATCGTGATTCTGGCGGCCGGCATGGGGAGCCGGCTCGGGCGATCCCTCCCCAAGCCGCTCACCGAGCTCAGCGACGGCCGCACCATCATGCGCCAGCAGTTCGACAACATCGAGCACGCGTTCGGTTCCGCCGCCAACGTGACCATCGTCGTGGGCTACAAGCTCGAGCACATCATCGAGGCGTTCCCGCAGGCATCCTTCGTCTACAACGAGGAGTACGACCAGACGAACACGTCGAAGTCCCTCATGCGCGCGCTGCAGGCCTCGCAGTCGGGCGGCGTGCTCTGGATGAACGGCGACGTCGTCTTCGACCCGCGCATCCTCGACCGCGCCCTGCCGTTCATCGCACGCGACCAGTCGTTCGTCACGGTGAACCACGCCAAGGTCTCCGACGAAGAGGTCAAGTACACGATCAGCGCCGAGGGCTACGTCAAGGAGCTGTCGAAGACCGTCAAGGGCGGGCTGGGCGAGGCCGTCGGCATCAACTACATCTCGAGCCGCGACAAGGCGGCGTTCCTGGCGCACCTGCGACGCGTGGGCGACCAGGACTACTTCGAGCGCGGCCTCGAGCTCGCGATCGAGAAGAACGGGCTGCTCGTCGAGCCGATGGACATCTCCGACCTGTACGCCGTCGAGATCGACTTCGCCGAAGACCTCGAGCGGGCCAACCACTTCGTGTGATCACGAGGCGCTGCGTCGCAGCACCACAGCAGTGAAGAGCGGATGCCACGCGGCATCCGCTCTTCGCATGTCTGCGGCGACCCGGCGCGGTCGAGGGCTCAGGGCGCGTCGGCGCCGGCCTGCGCGACGCCCGCGCGGGCGAGCCTCGCCGCGATGACCCGGCCGATCCAGGTGAACAGCACGGGGCTCAGCACCCAGAGCGGCAGGGCGATCGCCCACGCCCACACCGTGTAGTGCTCGGCCCCCAACGCGAAGAAGACGCCGACGGCGAGCACGAGGCCCGAGAACACCGCGGCGATGTAGAACATCCACGGCTGCCACCGGCGGTACGCCGTGATGAGGAACGGCAGTTCGACGAGCGCGCCGACGAGCAGGCCGGTGCCGACGAAGCGCCCGATCCACCAGGGCGCGAAGACCGCGCCCACGAGTCCGGCGATGACGCCGGCGAGCACCGCGGTGCCCGGGCGCTTCAACAGGGCGAGCGCCACGATGCTCGGGAGGAAGTGCGCGCCCACGGTGATGCCGTAGAACAACGGCCCGAACGCCGCGAAGGCCGCGGCGAGGTAGCCGGACGCGCCTGCGACGAGCCCGCCGCCGACGCCGATGGCCGCGCAGCTCAGCAGGACCCGGGTGGTTGTTCGCCGCACGGCGCTCCTCTCAAACGGCGCCTCGAGCGGCGCCGCTACAAACCTACCGCCGCGCGGCATCTACGATGAGATCGTGATGAGCACCGCCTCGGTCGCCTACGGCGACGCCCACCCGCTGCAGCGCACCAGGTGGTCGCGCTACCGGCATTCCCTCTGGCTGCTCACGACGCGCGACCTCAAGGTGCGCTACTCGACCTCGGCGCTCGGCTACGTGTGGTCGGTGCTCGACCCGCTCGTGATGGCCGGCATCTACTGGTTCGTCTTCACGCAGGTGTTCGACCGCCCGGTCGGCGCCCAGCCCTACATCGTGTTCCTGCTCTCGGCGCTGCTGCCGTGGATGTGGTTCAACGGCGCGGTCTCCGACTCGACCAGGGCGTTCCTGAAGGACGCGAAGCTCGTGCGCTCGACCATGATCCCCCGCACCATCTGGGTCAATCGCATCGTGCTCTCGAAGGGCATCGAGTTCCTGCTCGCGCTGCCGGTGCTCGCGCTGTTCGCGATCGTGTTCCCGGTGTCGGTCGGCTGGGAGCTCGCGCTCTTCCCGCTCGCCATCGTGCTGCAGGCGGTGCTGACCGCCGGCGTCTGCCTCATCGTGGCGCCGCTCGTCGTCTTCTTCCGCGACCTCGAGCGCGCGGTCAAACTCGCGCTGCGGTTCCTCTTCTACGCCTCGCCGATCATCTACGGCGTCGCCGACCTGCCGAGCGAGCTACACGTGTGGGCCGCGTTCAACCCGCTGTCGGGCATCTTCGGCCTGTACCGCTCGGCGTTCTTCGCGCAGGAGCTCGACTGGTTCGACGTCGGCATCGCGGCGCTGATGTCGGCGGCGATCCTCACGGTCGGGCTGCTCGTGTTCCGCAACAGCCAGCGCCAGGTGCTGAAGGAGATCTGATGACGGATGCCACGGCCGCCGCGCCCGAGATCACCGCCCCCTATGCGATTCGCACCGACGGACTCGGCATCCGCTTCCGCCGCAACCGACGCGGCCGCCGCTCGTTCAAGGACCTGCTGTCGGGGCGACGGCGCCGCACCCGGCCCGACGAGTTCTGGGCGCTGCGCGACGTGTCGATCACGGTGCGCCCCGGCGAGGCGATCGGCGTCGTCGGGCGCAACGGGCAGGGCAAGTCGACGTTGCTGAAGCTCGTCGCCGGCGTGATGATCGCCGACGAGGGCACCGTCGAGGTCACCGGCGGCGTCGCGCCGCTCATCGAGATCACCGGCGGCTTCGTCGACGACCTGACCGTGCGCGACAACGTCTACCTCACGGCGGGCCTGCACGGCATGACGAATCCGCAGATCGATGCGAAGTTCGACGAGATCGTCGAGTTCTCGGGCGTCGGCGCGTTCCTCGACACCCCGTACAAGCACCTGTCGAGCGGCATGAAGGTGCGCATCGCCTTCGCGGTCATCTCGCAGCTCGAGGAGCCGATCCTGCTCGTCGACGAGGTGCTGGCGGTCGGCGACAAGGCGTTCCGCGAGAAGTGCTACAAGCGCATCGAGGAGCTCCTCGCGGGCGGGCGCACGATGTTCTTCGTGTCGCACAACGAGCGCGACCTGCGCCGGTTCTGCACGCGCGGCCTCTACCTCGACAAGGGCGCCCTGCAGCTGGACGCCCCCATCGACGAGGTGCTCGACCGCTACAACGCCGATCACGGCACGGCGTAGCACGCTTCCCCGGCGCTGTCCACGGGTGCGCCCGCGGAGGGACTCCCCCAGCACCGTCCCGTATCATCGCCGCATGCCCGAGCGCGTGCACAAGATCACCTCGATGGACGGCTCCGCGCCGAACGAGGCGCCGCCCGCGCCGGGGCGCCCCGATGAAGCGGCGCCGGCCGGCGGGTCGGGGCTCGATCGCGGCATCGACGCCGTGCTCTCCATCCAGCGTCCGATCGTCGTTGCGCACATCCGCAGCATCCGTCGTCGGGTTCCGGATGCCTCGACCGAACGTCTCGTGCGCATCCTCGAACGGCGCTACCTCGCCGCCGTGACGACGGGCGGCGCCGCCGTCGGCGCGACCGCCGTGATCCCGGGCATCGGCACCGGCATGACGCTGGCCCTGTCGGGCATCGAGACCGCGGGCTTCCTGGAGGCGACGGCGCTCTTCGCGCAGTCGGTCGCCGAGGTGCACGGCATCGCCATCGACAACCCCGATCGCGCCAGGGCGCTCGTGATGACGCTCATGCTCGGCCGCGAGGGCGTCGACCTCGTGCGACAGTTCGCCGGGCAGGCGAGCGGCGGCGGCATCGCCCGCGAGGCGTACTGGGGCGAGCTCATCACGAACGGGCTCCCCCGTGCGCTCGTCGGGCCGGTCGCCGACCGCCTTCGCTCGTCCTTCATCAAGCAGTTCGCCGTCAAGGGCGGGGCCGGCATCGTCGGCAAGGCCCTCCCGTTCGGCATCGGCGCCGCCATCGGCGGAACGGGCAACCACCTGCTCGGCCGCAAGGTGCTGCAGCAGTCGCGTCTGGCGTTCGGCCAGCCCCCCGTGCTGCTGCCCGCGGAGCTCGAGCCCGGCGATTCGCCGACGCTGCTGAACGCGACCGCTGCGCGGCTCACGCGGGCGGGCGCGGCGGTCGGATCCGTCGCGGTGTCGACGAGCCGCGGCCTGCGCGGTGCGGCGTCGCGGCTCGGCCGGCGCGACCGGCAGCTCGAGGCAACCGCGGATGTCGCGACGGCCGATGCCGAATGGTCGGCGCCCGACGGGCCTCCGTCCGGCGTCGACGAACGCTGAGATCGCCTCGTCAACGGTGTCGCACGGGCCACGTCCACCGCGCAGCACCGCCGCGCCGGGTGTCGTGCCCGGCAGCTAGGCGGTCGTCTCGAGATCGTCCTCTTCGCGCTCGGCCTCGACGTCGTGCTCGTCGACCTCGCCGTCTTCGGCGTGCAGAGCGGCGAACCGCTCCCATTCGGCCATGAGGTGGTCGACGGCGGCATGGAACCGGTCGGTCGTGACACCGGGCGTCGTGTCGCCGAAGTACCGCTCGACCCAGACGCCGAGCCGTTCGAGCGCCGCCCGGTCGTGGGCGACCTCGTCGACGCGCGCGACGGCTCCCGCCTGATCGGAGGCGTCGAGCCATTCGCACGCCTGCAGGTACCCGGCCGTGTCGATCTGCGCCGCGGGGTTCACCGGGCGGGTGATGAGCAGCGGCTTGCCCGCGGCGAGCCGGTCGTAGACCATGGCCGAGATGTCGACGATCGCGACATCGGCGGCGGCGAGCTGCCAGCCGAGCTTCGGGCCGTCGTCGAAGATGTGCTGCGCGGTCGGATCGGCGGCGTTCGCCGCGGCGAGCGCGGCGATGATCGTCGCGTTCGCGGCACCGTACTCGGGGTCGACGACCCCGGAGCGCGGGTGCGGCCGGTAGATGACGCGGTGCCGCCCGGTGGCGAGCAGGCCCTTCACGAGGTGGACGCCGTGCGTGGCGATCGACCCGTATGCGGCGGCGGCCCGGTCGCCCTCCCATGTCGGTGCGTAGAGCACGACCTCGCGGTCGTCGGGCGTGTACGGCAGGGTCGTGCCGTCGAGGTAGTGGTCGGCCTGCGGGCGCCCGATCGGGATCGCCCGCTTGTCGAAGTCGTAGTCCCAGAGCACCTTCTCGAGGCGCGCCCTGGCGGCGTCGCCGGCGATGAGGGCGTAGTCGTAGGCCTTGAACTGGTTCGTGGTCATGTACATCTTGTCGGACTCGCCGTGATTGATGAACACGTGCCAGCGCCGCCCGTAGCGCATCATCTGGAAGTTCTTCGCGTTCTGGTTCACGTAGAAGATGACGTGCAGGTCTTGCTCGTGCACGACGCGCTCGAGGTCGGCGACCCTCCGCACGTACGCCACGGGCAGCGGCGACTCGTCGAGGAGTTGCAGCGCGGCGCCGGAGGCACGGCTGAGGACGAGCACCGGATGCCGCTCGGCGAGCGTCGCGAGCGGGGCGTACCACTGGCGCATCTGGTACAGGTTGACCTTGCCGTCGGCGAAGTAGACCCCGACGCGGAACCGGTGCGGCTCGAGCGGCGCCTGGTCGGCGAGCTTGTCGACGAGCGCCCGCTGAGCACGCCGCGACCACATGATCTCTTTGGCGAGCTTGACGGCCCGGCGTGCATCTCTTCGCAATCCCACCGTTCAAGGGTAGCGAGGCGCCCCCGAGCGGATGCCTCGGAGCGGCGTCCGCCCGCACACCGATGGTCGATCGTTACGGGCGCCCGACTCACGCCGGTCAGACGACGGGCGGACGGCCGGCGCGGGCCATGCGCCACACGGTGCGCCAGGTCATGCACCGCCGCTCCCCGGGGTGCTCGCGCCAACCGGCACGCCAACCGCCGAACCAGGCCTTGAGCGCCGCGGGATTCCTCGCCCAGCGCAGGACCTGGATCGCGGTCCACGAGCCCACGTAGAGCGGCACGAGCACGTACGGGAGGTTGCGGCGCGCGAGCCACACGCGATTGCGCGCGTTGAGCCGGTAGTAGTAGGCGTGCCGCGCCGGATCGATGACCGGATGCCCCGCCTCGAGATCGCCCGCGTACCACGCGATGCGGCCGGTGTCCCAGACGCGCCAGGCGAGTTCGATGCCCTCGTGGGCGTAGAAGAACGGGTCGGCCCAACCGCCGGCCGCCTCGAACACGGCTCGCGGCAGGAGCACGGCGCCCTCCCAGCAGGAGAACACGGGCGAAGAGTGCGAGGCCTCGCCCTTGCGGATGCGCGGGATCCATCGTCGGGGCGAGACCAACCCGGTGGGGTCGACGACCCGGGGCTGGATGAGGCCGAGCTCGGGCCGGGCGGCGAGCATGCGGCATCCGTCGCTCAGGAAGGTTCCGCTCGGCAGGAACGCGTCGTCGTCGAGGAAGAAGAGCACGTCGCCCGCGACCTCGGGCACACCGCGGTTGCGGCCGGCCGGGATGCCGAGGTTCTCGGGCAGGTGCAGCGTCTTGACGCCGGCGGGCAGCGGCGGTTCGGCGGTCGCCGGATCCCACCCGTTGCCGACGCAGACCACGTCGACCTCGACGCCGACCTGATCGAGGACGCTGCGGATGCCGCGCGCGAGGTCGTCGGGACGCGTGCCCATGGTGAGCACCACGACACCGACCCGCGGCATCGCCCCTGCCGCTGGAAGCGCCGGCTCGGGGCGGTGGCCGGAGGCCTCAGGACCGGACACGGCGGGATGCCATGATCGCGACGAAATGCCCGAACACGGCGAGGATCGCGAGCGGGAGCAACGCCGAGAGCACGATGCGGTCGACGAGCGGCTGGCCGAACACGAGCCCCACGAGCGAGGCCGCGAACACGATGAGCGTCAGTTCGACCGAGTGGTAGAGGCGGTGGAACGGCACGAACCTCGCCGCCCTGCGGAGCTTGGCGACGAGGCCGCCGCGCGGCGCGCTCTCGCCGTGGGTGTCGGCCAGCTTCGAGAGGCCGGCGTTGGCCCGGGCGACGTGGACCATGTCGTTGAGCGCCTTGTTCAGCACGATCACGAGCGCGAGGAGCGCGGCGAGGGTGGTCCAGAGGAAGTCGGCCGGGAACTCGAGCGGGTACGCGGCCGCCCGGATGCCGAGCGCGAGCGGGATGAGCGCCTCGGTCGAGTAGTGGCCCACCTTGTCGAGGAACACGCCCGCCGGCGAGGAGGTGCGCCGCCACCGGGCGACCTCGCCGTCGCAGCAGTCGACGAGCATCTGCAGCTGCCCGAGCACGACCGCGAGCAGCGCCCCCCAGACCCCGGGGATGAGCAGGGCCGCCGCCGTCGACCAGCCGACGAGGATCATGATGCCGGTGACCCCGTTGGCCGAGATCGGCGTCTTCAGGAACCACCACGTCAGGTAGGGCGAGAACCGCCGCAGGTAGAGCGAGGCCGTCCAGTGCTCGGCGTTGCGCCGGCCGCGCACCTCGGGCGGCTGCGCGACGGCGCGGAGCTCCGCGATGCTCGCGGGCCTCCCGTGCGGGTCGATGCGCGACATCCGTGTCACCTTCCCGTGTGTTCGGCGATGTTGCTCGTCAGCGCGAGGTACCCCGGCACGAAACCGGCCCCCCAGAAGACGTGAATGCATGGCAAGACTACGAGAAACCAGAGCGCCGTGCGCACGCCGTGACCGCGCGCGTACAGCAGCGTCGCCGCGAGCACGAAGAGCAGGTAGACCGCCGGCACGGCGAACCCGAGCAGCAGCCAGGGCGTCGCCCCCAGCGCAGCCTGCACGAGCCCGAGCACGCCGACCACGAGGCCGAGGATCACGCCCACGACCATGACGGGGGGAACGAAGTACCGGATGCCGCTGGCGCCCGGGAACCGACGTGCGAGCTCGCCCCGCCAGAGGCCCGTCGAGAACATCTGCCTGGCCAGCCGTTCGAGCGTCGCACGCGGGCGGTACGTGACCGCGAGCTCGGGGGTGAACCACACGACCCCGCCGTCGGCCCGCAGGCGGCGGTTGAGCTCCCAGTCCTGACCGCGCTTGATGCCCTCGTCGAAGAGGCCCACCCGCAGCAGCGCCTCGCGACGGAACACGCCGAGGTAGACGGTGTCGGCCGGGCCCTCTTCGCCGCCGACGTGGAAGGAACCGCCGCCGAGGCCGACCTTCGTGGTGTAGGCGAGCGCGACCGCCTGCTGGAACGGCGTGATGCCCCTCGCGTCCATGATGCCGCCGACGTTGTCGGCGCCCGTGCGCTCGAGCACCTCGACCGCGACCCTGGCGTAGTGGGCCGGGAGCTTCGAATGCGAGTCGACGCGCACCACGACCGGGTACACCGCCGCCCGGATGCCGAGGTTCAGCCCGGCCGGCGTGGAACCCGCGGCGTTCTCGAGCACGTGGATGCGCGCGTCGCGCCCCGCGAGGTCTGCGACCAGCTCGTTGGTGCCGTCGATCGAGGGACCGAGTGCGATGAGCACCTCGACGGGGCCCTCGTAGTCCTGCGCGAGGATCGACTCGACGGCCTCGAGCACGTGCGAGGCGTCGTTGAGCACGGGCATCACGTAGGACACGCCGACGAGGGGCGAAGGGGTCGCCTCGTGGTGCTGCTCGGGCATGTTCCTCACTCGTGATCGGGTCGATCGAGCCTAGCAGCCGACGCCCGCCGTTCCCCGGCGGCGCGGGGCCCGCGACGGGCGGGAACGCGAACGGCGGTGCCGGCCCGCAGGGGCCGGCACCGCCGTTCGGATCGGTTCGCCGCGGGCTCAGCCCTCGAAGGTGCCGAGGGTGACCTCGGCGGTCTTCGACTCGCCGTCGCGCGTGTACGTGAGGCTCGCCTTCGCGCCGCCGGGCAGCGCCCGCACCTGCGCGGTGAGGTCGGTCTGGTCGGTGATCGGCACGCCGTTGAACTCGGTGATCACGTCGCCCTCCTGCAGGCCGGCGGCCGCGGCCGCCCCGCCCTCGACGGGCGCCTCGGCGATGAGGGCGCCGACGGTGTCGCTGCCCTGGGCCACCTCGGCCGAGGTCACCGAGGCGCCGAGCAGCCCGTGGGTCGCGGCGCCGTCGTCGATGATCTCTTCGGCGATGCGCTTGGCGAGGTTCGACGGCACGGCGAAGCCGACGCCGATGTTGCCGGACTCCGACGAGGAACCCGTCGAGAGGATCGCGACGTTCACGCCGATGAGCTTGCCGTCGGAGTCGAGGAGCGCGCCGCCCGAGTTGCCCGGGTTGATCGCGGCATCCGTCTGGATGACCGGCAGCGACACCTGGCTGGTCGCCGTCTGCTGCTGTCGCTGCTGCTGGCCGCCGTCGCTCCCGTCGCCGCCGTCGGGCAGGTCGAAGAAGAAGTCGAACGGGCTGTCGGATCCGCCGTCCTCGCCCTGGCCCCCGTCTTGGCCCTGACCGTCGGTCGAGTCGTCGGGCGTGCTCGGCGCGGCCGAGGAGGCGACGTCGATCGAGCGGTTGAGCGCGCTGACGATGCCGTTGGTCACCGTGCCCGAGAGGCCGAGGGGTGCGCCGATGGCGATCGCGGTGTCGCCCACGTTGAGCTCGTCGGAGTCGGCGAACTCGAGCGGGGTGAGGCCCGAGGCATCCGTCAGCTTGATGACCGCGAGGTCCGACAGGGGGTCGGTGCCGACGACGGTCGCCCCGTAGAGGTGACCGTCGGCCGTCTTGACCTGGATGCTCGGGTCGGAGATCTCGCCGTCGAGGGTGACCACGTGCGTGTTGGTCAGCACGTAGCCGTCGTCGGAGAGGATGATGCCCGAACCGGTGCCCGCGGCGCTGCTGCCCGCGACGGAGATCGTGACGACGCTCGGGCTCGCCTTGGCGGCCACGGCCGTGATCTGGTTCACCGAGTCGGTGTCGTTGACGACGATGTTCTGCGCGCTCGCGGTGTCGGAGGCGGTCGCGCCCCGGTCGTCGGAGTTGACGAGGGCGGTGATGCCCGCACCCGATGCGCCGCCGATGAGCGCGGCCGCCACGAGGGCTGCGGCGATGCCGAACCCGACGCGCTTCTTCGGCTGCTCCTGGCCGGCCACGCCCGGAGCCGTGGGCCCCGCGTTGTAGGGCGGCACGCCCGCGATGGGCTGCGTCGGCTGCGTCTCGCCCGGACGGGGACCGCCGAACGCCGGCGGGATCTGACCGGGCTGGGCCGGGGCCGCGTAGCCGGTCGCGACCGGCGCGGCGACGCCGGCCGCCGTCGCACCCGCGATGGGCGCGGTCGGAGCGGTCGGCGTCGCGGCGCGCACCGGAGCGGCCGGAGCCGAGGCGTAGGGCTGGGGGGCCTGGCCGGGCGTGTACACCGTTCCGGTCGCCTGCACCGGGGCGGGAGCGGCCGGAGCTGCGGGCGCAGCGGGAGCGGCGGGCGCGGCGTCGCTCACGGCGGCGGCAGGTGCGGCCGGGGCTGCGGGCGCGGCCGGGGCGGCGTCGCTCACGGGGGCCGCGTCGCTCACGGCGGCGGCAGGTGCGGCCGGGGCGGCCTCGGCCGCTGCGGGGGCGCCGGGAACTGCGGGCACGGCGCCGGTCGCGGGAGCGGCATCCGTCGTCGGTGCTGCCGCTGCTGCGGTGTCGGGCGCGGTGGGCGCAGCGTTCTCGGAGACGTTCTCGTGCTCAGGCTGCGTGGGGCCCTCGGTGCTGTCGGTCATGGTGTGCTCCTTCCAAGGCGAAGCCAGCTTCCCGCCGCAACCTGTGCGACGCATCGGCGAAGTCTGTGATCTTGCTATCCCCCGGCGGTGAAGGCCCCGAGTGCTCGAGAGACGAGGGCGAACCCCGCGGATTCCCGCCCGGGAACGCCGTGGGACAGCGTAGCGGCCGCACCCTGACATACGGTGTGAGCGTGACCGACTTCGACTCCGGATCCCGCCTCCGCCCGTGGCAGCGCACCGCGGCCGGCGCCGGGCTCCTCTCCCCCGACGGCGTCGTCGCCGCGACGATCTTCGCCGAGATGAGCGCGCTGGCCTCGCGCACGGACGCGATCAACCTCGGTCAGGGGTTCCCCGACGAGGACGGCCCGGCCGAGGTGCTCGAGGCGGCCATGCAGGCCATCGCCGACGGGGTGAACCAGTACCCGCCGGGGCCCGGCATGCCGGTGCTGCGCGAGGCGATCGCCCGCCATCAGCGGCGCTGGTACGGCATCGAGGCGGATGCGGCATCCGAGGTGCTCGTGACCGCGGGCGCGACCGAGGCGCTGGCGGCGACGATCCTCGCCCTGGTCGACGACGGCGACGAGGTCGTCACGTTCGAACCCTCCTACGACGCCTACGCGGCCCTCATCGCGCGTGCGGGCGGCGTGCACCGCACGGTCCCGCTGCGGTTCCCCGACTGGCGGCCCGATCCCGACGAGCTCACGGCGGCGATCGGCCCGCGCACCCGGCTCGTCATCGTCAACACCCCGCACAACCCGACCGGTGCCGTGCTCGACCGCGACACGCTCGGGCTCGTCGTCGAACTGGCCGAACGGCACGACGCGATCATCGTGACCGACGAGGTCTACGAGCACCTCGTGTTCGACGGCACGCACGTGCCGATCGCCGCGCTGCCCGGCGCCCGTGAGCGCACGGTGACGATCTCCTCGGGCGGTAAGACGTTCAGCACCACGGGGTGGAAGGTGGGCTGGCTCGTGGCCCCGGCGCACCTCGTCACGGCGATCCTCGCGGTGAAGCAGTACCTCACCTACGTCAACGGTGCGCCGTTCCAGCCGGCCATCGCCGCCGGGCTCGACCTGCCGGACCATGTCTTCGCGGATGCAGCGGCGAACCTCCGCGCCAAACGCGACGTGCTCGCAGCCGGGCTCGTCGCCGCCGGCTTCGAGATCTCGCTGCCCGCGGCGGGCTATTTCATCGTGGCGGACGCCGCTCCGCTCGGGTTCGACGACGGCGCCGAGCTCTGCCGTCGGCTGCCCGACCTCGCCGGGGTCGTCGGTGTGCCGATCTCGGCGTTCGTGCATCCGGAACGTCGCGACGCCACGCGGAGCCTCGTGCGCTTCGCGTTCTGCAAGCGCCTCGAGGTGCTGCAGGATGCCTCGGAACGCCTCGCAGCGCTCGGTGCGCGATGACGGCGAGCGGCACCCCCCGGGATCACGATCCGCCACGCGACCAGGCGGGATCTCGACCTGACCGAGTCGATCGAGAACGAGGCCGACGCCCTGCTCGTGGACCTGCTGCGCCCGGCGCAGTGGCGCCCCGCGCCCACGGGCCGCGAACGCGCGGCGCAGCGCGGCTTCACGCTCATGGCGATCGAGGAGGGCACCGAACGGGCCGTGGGCTTCGTGCACGTGCTCGAGGTCGGCGCCGTCGATCAGGGCGGCCTGGCGCACCTCGAGCAGCTCTCGGTGCTCCCCCATGTCGGCAGGCGCGGCCATGGCCGCCGTCTGGTCGAGGCAGCGGCCGAGGACGCTCGGCACCGGGGGTACGACCGGATGACGCTGCGCACCTTCGCCGACGTGCCGTGGAACGGCCCGTTCTACGCGACCTGCGGCTTCGTCGAGAGCGAACCGGACACGGACTTCCTGCGACAGCTCGTCGAGGTCGAGCGCGATCACCGGCTGGAATCGGCCAGACGTCGCATCCAGATGACCCGCGATCTCCGCGGTGCCGACCTGTCGGCGGGGTGAGCTGATGTCGGGGCACGACCGTGACGATCGCTGGAATCACAACATCGAGTACCACTCGATGCTGCTCGAGTGCGTGCCGGCCGGTGCCGCCTCGGCCCTCGACGTGGGAACCGGCAATGGGCTGCTCGCCATCGAGATGGCACGCATCGTGCCCGCGGTGACCGCGATCGACCTCGACGCGGCGGTGCTCGCCGAAGCCGAAGCCGAAGCCGAAGCCGAAGCCGAAGCCTCGGCCGGCATTGCGGCGATGGGCGGCGCCCACATCGCCTGGGTCGAGGGCGATATCATGCGGCATCCGTTCTCGGCCGCGTCATTCGACGTCGTCGTCTCGGTCGCGACGCTGCACCACTTCGACGATCCGGCGACGGCGCTCGAGAGGATGGCGGAGCTCACCGCACCGGGCGGCGTCGTGGCCGTCGTCGGACTCGCCCGCAGTGCCGGCTTCGTCGATCTGTGGTGGGAGGCGGTCGCCGTCTTCACCCATCGCGTGCGCCGCCGCGGCCGCACCGTCTGGGAGCACTCCGCGCCGACGCGATGGCCGCCGCCGCACACGTACGCGCAGATGCGCGACATCGCGCACGCCGCCCTCCCGGGCGCAAGGTTCCGGCGCCTCGCCCTGTGGCGCTACGCGATCGTCTGGCGCAAGCCGGGCACGCGCAGGACGCCCGCCACGTGAACGCGAGCGAGTACGACGAGCGTGCGGATCCAGAATGCGCGCGCTCGTCGCATTCGCTCGCGTTCGGGTCCGTTCGGGTCAGCGCGGCACGACGGCGAAGCGGCGCAGCACGAGCGCGGGGTTGACGCGGCGCACGGCGGCGATGCGCTCGGCCGAGACCCACGCGATCGCGACGTCCGCCACCTCGCCCACGGTCGCGAGCTCGACGCCCATGGGGTCGACGATCATGCTGTTGCCCGCACCGACGGGCGGCGCGTGGTCGGCCGCGGCGACGTACACCGTGTTCTCGAGCGCGCGCGCCGTGGTGAGCACGCGCCAGTGCGCCTCCTTCAGCGGTCCGCGCACCCACTCGGCCGGCATGCACACGACGTCGGCGCCGGCGTCGACGATGCGGCGCGTGACCTCGGGGAACCGCGCGTCGTAGCACGTCTGCAGGCCGAACCGCAGGCCGCCCGCCTCGAACAGCTCGGGCTCGCCGATGCCCCCGGGCGCGACCCAGTCGGACTCGCGCTGGCCGAACGCGTCGTAGAGGTGCAGCTTGCGGTACGTCGCCACGACTCCGGATGCCGGCGCCACGGCGACGACCGTGTTCGCGACGCGCGCCTCGCCGTCGAGTCGCTCGACCATGCCCGCCACGAGGTGCACGCCGAGGCGGTCCGCGAGCTCGGCGAGCGCGCGCGTGAACGGGCCGTCGACCGGTTCGGATGCCGCGTGCCACGAGGCATCCGGCTGGGGGGTGAAGTAACTCGAGTACTCGGGCAGCACGACGAGGCGGGCCCCGCGCGAGGCCGCCAGCTCGGCGAGGCGCGTGATCTCGGCCAGATTCGCCGCGACGTCGTCGCCCGGCGCGAACTGCGCGACCGCGACGCCGAACGCGGGCTGAGGGGTCTCGACCTGATCGGTGCTCATGCTGCGATGCTACGCACGTGCGGCGTCGAGCGTCTCGAGCGCCCACGCGTAGTGGCCGCCGAGGCATTCGTGCACGGGCTCGGCGAGCGGCCCGCCGAGCCACTCGTGGGCGGTGGGGTCGAAGAGGTCGTCGTCGCTCAGCGACTCGAGTCGGGCGAGCACGCTGATGTGGCTCTCGCGCAGCCGCTCGCGCGCGGTCGCGAGCGAACCGGTGCCGCGGTAGCGGTCGCGGAGCACCACGTTGAGCTCGTCGAGCTGCGCCCAGCTGTACCCCTCGGCCGGGTAGGAGACCGGCTTTCCGGCGCGTTCGGCGTCGAGCCAGCCGAGCAGCAGCAGGTGCCACGCGTGCAGGTGGTCGATGAGGTCGCGGATGTCGCGGTCGCGCCCGGCTCGCGGGAAGGGCGCCTCGCGCTCGGCCTTCGGAATGGACTCGATGGCCTCGTCGAAACGGTGGAATCCGCGAACGGCGGATGCCTCGAGCTGGACTCGGTTCGTCGGTACGGACATCTGCCCATGCTACGTCCGGCGGCCGAGGCGGCGCGGGGTCTCTCCCGCGGCGACGCGATCGGCGAGGTTCCACACGGCCGCGGCCGCCGCGGTGTCGTCGAGGCGCCGGAACCGCCGCACCTGCGTCGGCGGCCCCGAGAGGCGGAACGGGCCCGACGGTGCGACGAGCATGCCCGGGTCGGGGGTCGTCATGAGCGCGGAGAGCGCCGGGCGCGCGGCCTCGGCGGGGGTGCCGCCGAGTCGCCGGCTGATGCGGGCGCCTGGGCCGGGCGATCCACCCCGGAGCCCCGGCGCGATGCCGGTGTCGGGCACGATGCCGGGGTGGCACAGGCCGACGCGCAGCGCGTCGGCGCGCCGGCCGAGTTCGACGCCGAAGAGCCCGAGCGCGAGCTTGGACGCGCCGTAGGCGCGCAGCGGCGTGTAACGGTCGAGCTCGAGCGGGTCGTGCAGGTCGAGGCGGGCGTTCGCCACCGCCAGGCTCGTCTGCACGGCGACCCGCGCGCGCCCCGCGAGGAGCAGCGGCAGGATGCCGAGCACGAGCACGGCGTGCCCGAGGAAGTTCGTCTGGAAGTGCAGTTCGTAGCCGTCGACGCTGACATGCCGGAAGCGGTCGCCGAGCAGCACGATGCCGGCGTTCAGGACGAGGAGGTCGATGGGGCGCCCGTCGTCGCGGAGGCCGGCCGCCAGCGCGCGAACGGAATCGAGCCGCGCGAGGTCGAGCCGCATGCACTCGATCCGGGCGGAGGGGGCCCCTACACGGATGTCGGCCGCGGCGCGCGCACCGCGCTCCCGGTCCCGCACGGGCATGACGACCTCCGCACCGGCTCGGGCGAGCGCACGGGCGATCTCGAGCCCGATCCCGCCGCTCGCGCCGGTCACGAGGGCCCGAGTCGAGGAGAGGTCGGGCAGTCGGGCCGTGCGGTGTTCCCGGCGGAGGCCCGTCATGCCGCGCACCGGCCCTCGGCGGGCGAACCGCCGCGCTCGACCCCGAACGTCGGCTCCATGGCAGGAGCGTATCGGGGGTGCGCCGGGCGATGCCTCTGGGCTGGCCCTGAGGCGGCTGAGCAACTTCGGAGACGACGAAGGAGAGCACTCCCGTGCTCCCCCGCGGTTCCAGTTTAACGCCGGGACAGGGCCTTGCCGCAAGGCCCCCCTCGTGATGCAGAATGATCGTCCCGTTGCGGACCACCCGAGGAGAAACCCTGACCAACAGTGCATTCAACCTGCCCGAACGACTCGCCGCGAAGGCGGCGCCCGAGCTGATCGACGGCGACGAGGCGCACTTCAGCGCGATCGCCGCGACCGTCGGGCGCACGGTCGCCGAGACATCCGCCCGCCTCGACGAGGTGCGCCGCCTCCGCGGCGGACACGGCCAGCAGGCGCTCGACCGCGATCTCGAGGTGCACCGCCTGACCGGTCGCCTGCGCACGCTCCGCCGGTTCGGCCTCGACCTGTGCCTCGGGCGCATGGTGGACGGCGCAGCTGCGGGCGCCGGCGCGGCCGAGACCCCGGTCTACGTCGGCCGCGCCGGACTGACCGACGACGCAGGCGCGCGTCTGCTCGTCGACTGGCGCTCCCCCGCGGCGGAGCCGTTCTTCGGCGCCACCCACGGCGACCCGATGGGCCTGTCGAGCCGCCGCCGCTACCACTGGACCGCCGGGCGCGTCACCGACTACTGGGACGAGGTGTTCACCGACGACGGTCTGACGGGGCACGCCGCACTCGACGACCAGTCGGCGTTCATCGCGAGCCTCGGCGGCAGCCGCTCCGCGCGCATGCGCGACGTGCTCAGCACGATCCAGGCCGACCAGGACGCGATCATCCGGGCCGGGTCGCGTGGCGCCCTCGTGGTGGACGGCGGACCCGGCACCGGCAAGACGGTGGTCGCGCTGCACCGCACCGCGTACCTGCTCTACTCCGACCCGCGGCTCGGCCACCGACGCGGCGGTGTGCTCTTCGTCGGGCCCCATCAGCCGTACCTCGACTACGTCGCCGATGTGCTGCCGAGCCTCGGCGAGGAGGGCGTCGCCACCTGCACGCTGCGCGACCTCGTGCCGGAGGGCGCGCGGGCCGGCATCGAGCGAGACCCCGAGGTGGCCCGGCTCAAGAGCTCCGCGCGCCTCGTGCAGGCCGTCGAGGCGGCGGTGCGGCACCACGAGGCACCGCCGACGCGCGGGCTCACGGTCGAGTCGCCGTGGGCCGACGTCTGGCTCGACCCCGCCGACTGGGCCGAGGCCTTCGACGCGGCCGAGCCGGGCACGCCGCACAACGAGGCGCGCGGGCGCGTGTGGGAGGCCCTCATCGACCTCCTCGTCGACCACCACGACGAGGTCGGCGAGTCGGTCACCGAGGCGATGGTGCGAGGTGCGCTGCAGCAGGACGCCGAGCTGCGCACCGCGTTCAACCGCGCCTGGCCGCTCCTCGACCCGGCCTGCGTGATCGGCGACCTGTGGTCGGTTCCGGCGTACCTCGCGGCCTGCGCTCCGCACCTCACGCCCGCGGAGGTCGCCGCGCTGCAGCGCACCGACACCCGCGCGTGGACGGTGTCCGACCTGCCCTTGCTCGACGCCGCACGGCTGCGCATCGGCGACCCCGAGGCATCCGCCCGCCGCCGACGCCGGGAGGCCGAGGACGCGAGCCGGCGCGAGGAGATGTCCACCGTCATCGACCACCTCGTCGAGGCCATGCAGTTCGACGACGGCGAGGGGCTCTGGCGCATGCTGCAGGGCTCCGACGTGCAGCAGACGCTGCTCGAGAACACGGTCGGGTCCGCCGCCGACCCCGATGCGCTCGCCGGGCCGTTCGCGCACATCGTCGTCGACGAGGCGCAGGAGTTGACGGATGCGGAGTGGCAGATGCTGCTCGCCCGCTGCCCGTCGCGCAGCTTCACCGTCGTCGGCGATCGCGCGCAGGCCCGCCATGGATTCACCGAGTCGTGGACCGAGCGGCTCGCCCGGGTCGGACTCGATCGCGTCTCGATCGCGACGCTCGGCGTGAACTACCGCACCCCGGCCGAGGTCATGGAGGCGGCCGAGCCGGTGATCCGGGCCGCGCTGCCCGACGCGAACGTGCCGACCTCGGTGCGGCGCAGCGGCCTGCCCGTCATGCGCGGCTCGGCCGGCGAGCTCAGGCAGGTGCTGGCGCACTGGCTCGACGAGCACAACGAAGGGGTCGCCTGCGTGATCTCCGCGGATCCGGCGGGCAACGGGCATCTCCTCGGGGACGAGCCCGCGGATGCCTCGGCCGACCGCCCGCCGGCGCCGCCTCGCGTGCGGCGCCTGACGCCCGAGCTCGCGAAGGGGCTCGAGTTCGACCTCGTCGTGCTCGTCGACCCCGATCGGTTCGGCGACGGCGTCGAGGGGGCCGTCGACCGGTACGTGGCGATGACCCGGGCGACGCAGCAGCTCGTCGTCCTCACGAGCGGCTGAGCCACGAGGCATCCGCTCACGCCGCGTTCGCCCCCGAGTCAAGGGGTCGTCCCGTCACCGTCTCGGCCGGTAGCGTCGTCGTATGCCACTCTTCGGTCGCCGTGAGCCCCGCATCGTCCGCCTGCAGGACCCGACGGTCGCCGTGAAGCCCGACCGGGCTCCATGGAGCCTCTGGGCCGACGGCTTCGGCCGGCTCGCGATCAGATCGGTGCAGGCGATCATCGTGGTCGCGATCGCCGCCGGCATCATCTTCGTCATCCAGTCGCTCACCCTGGTCACCATCCCGCTCGTGCTCGCGCTCATCTTCGCGAGCGCCTTCGCCCCCGCGATGAGCTGGATGCGCTCCCGCGGGGTGCCGTCGGTGCTGGCGACCCTGATCACGCTGCTCGTGACGGTGGCCCTGCTCACCGGGCTCGGCTGGCTCATCGTGTGGGCCGTGCGCGACCAGTGGGACGAGCTGTACGGCCAGGCGCAGGAGGGCTTCGCCTCGTTGTCAGAATGGGCGCACCAACTTCCGTTCTTCCCGACCCCCGAGCAGCTCGACGACTGGATCGGGCAGGTCACCGATTTCCTGACGAGCGCGCAGTTCGGCTCGGGGGCGATCGCGGGCGTCGGCGCAGTGGCGACCTTCATCACCGGGTTCGTGCTGCTCGTGACGATCCTGTTCTTCTTCCTGAAGGACGGCCCGCAGATGTGGGAGTTCGTGCTGCGCCCGTTCACCGGCGAGAACTACGCTCGGGCGCGCCGCGTCGGCGACAAGACTATCTCGACGCTCGGCTCCTACGTGCGGGGCACGGCGGCGGTGGCGCTGGTCGACTCGATCGGCATCCTCGTCGGGCTGCTGATCCTGCAGGTCCCGCTCGCGATCCCGCTCGCGGTGCTCGTGTTCATCCTCGCGTTCATCCCGATCGTCGGCGCGACGCTCGCCGGCATCCTCGCGGCCCTCGTCGCGCTCGTCTCGAACGGCCTCGTGAACGCGCTCATCGTCGTGGGCGTGGTCGTGCTGGTGAATCAGCTCGAGGGCAACTTCCTGCAGCCGGTGCTCATGGGCCGCACGATGAAGCTGCACGCCTTCGTCATCCTCGTCGCCCTGACCGTCGGCACCGCGCTCGGCGGCGTGCTCGGCGCCGTGCTGGCGGTGCCGATCACGGCCGTCGCATGGGGCGTCGTGCAGGTCTGGGACGGCCCCGGCCTGCCCGCGCGGTGGGCGAGGGCCAAGCCCGTCCCGCCGATCCGCGTGCGCTGACGGCCCGCGAACGGTCGCTCGAACGGCCGGAGGGGCCCGCCCATCGGCGAGCCCCTCCGGCGTCGATGCGGTTCAGCCGCGGCCGAACAGCTTCGTCAGCCAGTCGACGATGGCCGAGATGACCCGCACGATCACCTGCGCGACCGTGCGCTGCTTCTCGACGACCACGGCGTCGGATGTCGCGACCACGGGCTCCTGCCCCGGCACCGTCGCCGTGACCTCCACCGACAGGGCGTGGCCGACGTCGGAGCCCCGCACCTTGTACTCGGGTCCGACGCCCTTGGCGCCCTTCACGGGCTCGCCGTCGATCAGCCAGCGGAAGGCGAACGTCGCGTCGTCGTGCGACCAGGTGCCGGGGTCTGCGCTCACCCGCTCGCCCTTCACGACGTCGCCGACGATGCTCGGCGCCTCGAGGTTCTCGAGCGGCACCGTGACCTCGGGCAGCACCTCGAGGTCGGTCGGCTCCCCGATCGCTGAGAGGCGCGCGCCGGTGTCGGCCGGCGCGGCATCCGTCAACTCGAGCAGGCCGTGCAGGTCGATCGAGCCGTCGGCCGCGATCGTGGGCCGAATGCCGTCGAGGTCCGTCGACTCGAACCAGCCCGCATCGACGGGCGAGACGCCGCCGAGGTTCCACACGTTCGTCGGGTCGGTCAGCAGCGTGGTGTCCGCCTGCTTCAGGCCCAGCACGTCGAGCGACGGCGACTGCCACGACAGCACGCCGGTCGCCCGGTAGTCGGTCGTGCTCGCGTTCGTCTCGAGTCGCACGCCGCGGTCGTTGCCGACCGAGGTGACACGCTCGAGCCGCACGTTCGGGCCCGAGTTCGACGTCACCCCGGTGCCGAGGTTGCCGAAGCTGACCGAGTTGCGCAGCAGGTGGTCGCCGGGCATCGACTCGCCGCCCAGCTTGAACCCGTTGCCCTCGCCGGTGAACGACGTGTCGCCCGAGACCCAGCCGTTGTCATAGGCGACCGAGTCCTCGATCACGACCGTGCCGATGGGGCCGGTCGTCGACTTCGCGTAGAGGTCCCATCCGTCGTCGATGTTGTTGTAGGCGATGTTCGAGCGGAACACGTTGCCCTCGCCCACCGTGAGCTTCGCGGCGAAGCCGTCGGCGTCGTTGCCGCCGACGTCCATGTTGTCGTGCGACACCGACGAGACGACGAGGTTGTTCGTCGGCCAGAGCGCGGGCGGCTCGCTCTCGGAGCCCGAGATCTGGATGCCCGTGTCCTGGTTGTGGTGCGACTCGACGCGCTCGACGATGTTGTGGTTGCCCGAGACGAGCATCGGCTTCTGCTTGTTCGCCGAGCCGGTGATCTCCAGGTTGTACACGTGCCACCAGTCACCGCGCAGCACCAGCCCGCCGTCGGGCGAGCCGGTCAGGTCGAGCACGGCCCGCGTGCGCGGTTCGCTCATGATCGTGATCGGCGCATCCTCGGTGCCGTTGTGGCCGCGATCGGCGACGATCTTGCGGTCGAGCGCGTACACGCCACCCGCCAGCACGACCTGCTGGCCGGGCTGGGCGAATCCGACCGCGGTACGCAGGTCGAGCGGCGACGCGGTCGTGCCGTCGCCGTCGGGCGTGCCGTCGGGGGCGACCCTGATCGACTGCCCCGGCTCGCCGAACGAGGCGACCGTGACCGTGAACGGCTCGTCGACCGGCTCGGTCGACGAGATCGCCTCGTACTCGCCGAGCTGCGGCTGCTCGGCCGACGGCAGCAGCCGTGCGGTGAGCTCGTTCGCGCCGGGCTGCAGGGCGACGGGAACGAGCGTCCGCTCGCCCGGGGCGAGGGCGATGCCGTCGACGAGCACATCGCCCGCGGCACCCAGGATCTGACCGGTGCCGTGCATGTTCGACACCAGCGGCACGTCGAGGCTCGACGCCGGCGTCGTCGACGTCACATCGACCGACAGGGTCGGGTCGATGAGCTTCGTGGGCGGCGGCACCGCGGCGTCGTCGTCTTCGGGCCGGATCGTGGTGAACTCCCAGTCGGTGACCGTCACCTGGATCTTGCGCGCGACCGCCATGCCCACGTACAGCACGTCGGGGTTCTGCTGCTCGAGCAGGTCGGGGTCGTAGTCGATGACCTCGAGCACCTCGTCGCCGCGGTGCCAGACCGCGTGGTATCCGGTGTTCGACCTGCGCAGGCTGAGCTCGTACTCGTCGCCGTTCGCGAATTTCGGCGCCGAGACATCCGGCCGCCAGTTCGGGTCGAACTCGGCGGAGTCGCTCGCGTCGCGCGTACCGGCGGTGTTGTCGGTCGTGGCGCCCGTGTAGCCGGTGACGAGGCGGCCGCCGGGCGTGCCGTCGTGCCACTGCCCCGCCTCGGTGCCGTAGTTGTACCGGGTGAGGAGCGCCCCCGCCGAGTTGAAGTAGCGTGCGGCCGAGACGCCGGGCACGAGATCGTCGACGGCGATCACGCCGAAGCCCGACTGCGCGTCCTTGAGCGCCGCGTCGTCGACGTGGAAGGTCGCCGTGAGGGTGAAGTTCTCGGTCGCCGGATCGACGGCCGTGTAGTAGTACTGGAACCCGTCTTCGGAGGTCGCGATCTTCGTGGAGCTCGCGCGGGCGTCGAACGTGATCGACCCGTCGGCGTTCTCGGTGACCTGCCCCCCGGAGTTCGCGTTCGAGCCGATCTCGGCGATCTGCCAGCGCTCGACCTCGCCCGCCACCTCGACGGTGAACGGCGCGCCCGTGGATGTGTCGTCGCCCCGATGTGCGAGCACGCGCATCTGGTAGGTCGCGCCGGGCGTGAGGCCGGTGACATCGGCCGTCGCGCCGGTGAGCCCGTCGAGCGCCGTCGTGAACGGGGAGCCCGCCACGCTCGTCTCGATCGAGTACGTCTCGGCCTCGGCGACCTCGGACCACGTGAGGCTCACGGTCGCGGCGCCGCCGGCGACCGCGGTCGTGAGCGCCCCCGTGATCTCGGCGGGCGCGAGCGGCAGGGAGAACCCTGCGACGGCGGCGCGCGCCGAGGCGATCGGCGAAGCCTCGCCGGCGCGGGTCAGCCGCACCTCGACCTCGTAGTCGCCGGATGCCGGCGGCGTGAGCTCCAGCGTGCCGCCGACGCCGTCGGTCGCGGCGAGGGTCTGGTCTGCGACCGCCCCCGTGCTGTCGAAGAGCGTGGCGTAGACGACGTCGCCGCCGTCGGCGCCGAGCACTCCCGTATACGAGACCTGGAGCCGGCTCGGATCGATCGGGTCGGTCGCGACCGCGTCGATGGTCGGAGCGGCGACGTCGGTCCAGTCGCCGCGGGTCTCGGGCGCGAAGTCGCCGAGCTGGGCGGCGTAGACGTTCACGCCCGAGCTCGGCGAGGCGAGCCAGTACTCGCCCGCGGCGAGGACGTCCAGGGTCGCGGTCTCGACGGCCTCTGTGCCGTCATCGGCGAGCGACGGGATGCGCCCGACCTCGCCGCCCGCGTTGTACAGCGCGAGCGCACGGTCCGCCGTGGCGCTGCCGCTGCGGGTGTTGACGTGCAGTTCGGTGGGCACGTCGGCATCGGAGACGGTGAAGTGCAGCGAGCGGGATGGGCCCGTGCCCGATCCGTTGAGCTTGATGCGCTGGGTGAACTCCTCGCCGCGGTCGGAGATGCGCGCGTGGGCGTCGACCGTGACGTTCTTGCCCGGTGCGGCCCAGATGCTGAAGTCGGTGCCGGTTTCGGTCACGGCGACGTAGTCGCGGGCTTCCAGGCTGTTCGCGTTCAGGGCCGTGTCGGGGCCGATCGCGACGGCCGCCACCGCCCCGGTCATGGTGAGGGCCGCGGCGGTCACGACCGCCAGCGACACGCGGATGGATGGTCTGAGCAGGGACATGGATCTCCTCGTCGAGATGCGCACCGCGCGACGTCGAACGGTGCGAGAAAGCGGTTTCTGAAGCCCGTCAGCTCCGACGGTAATCGCTTTCCGATTGCGAGGCAAGAGTCGGACGCCCCTGAGCGCTGCTCATCGCACGGCGAAACGCCCCGTGCCGGTCGACCGGCACGGGGCGTCGCACATCGTTCGCGACCGACCTCAGTCGCGTCGAGCCGTTCGGCGGCGCAGACGGCTCAGCACGATCGCGGCACCGCCGACGAGCACGGCGAGGATCGCCGCCAACGGCGCGGCGCCCGCGTCGAAGCCGGTCGACGGCAGATGCGGATGCGTCGTCGTCGCCGTGTTCTGCAGGCCGACCGCGACACTCGCCCCGGCGCCGACCGTGATGGTCGGGTCGTCGGTCGTCACGCCGTCGATCTGCCACACGGGCGAGCCCCACTCGACACCGTCGATCGCGGGAGGAGTCGCCTCGCTGAACTCGACCGTCGCGCCGACCGGGACGTCGGCCACCGCGGTCGCCTCGCCGAGGGCGAGCACCAGCGTCTGCTCGGCGCCGCCGTTGACGCGGTAGGTCACCGTGAACTCGGTGCCGTCGGGCACGAGGTCTGCAGTCTCACCGGTCACGGTCTTGGTGATCGTGAACCCGCCGGGAGCGAGGTCGGCGGTGTTGTCGAGTTCCAGCGCGACCGTCGTTCCGGTCGCGGGCACGAATGACACCCAGCCGTCGTCGTCAGGGGTCTGCACGACACCGTCGATCGTCCACGTCGGCTCGCCCCAGGCCACCCCCGGGATCGCCGGCGGGGCGGTCTCCCGCACGGACACCGGGATGCCGGTCGGCAGCCCCTCGGCGGTGACCAGGGTGCCCGCGACGAGTTCGGCGGTCTGCACCGGACCGTTCGACACGCGGTACTCGATCGGGAACGAGGTGTCCGCCGGCACGAGGTCGGAACCGTCGCCCGACACTGTCTTCAGCGCGGTCAGCGAACCGAAGCCATTGGCGGTGTTCGTGAGCGACAACGCCACGGTGGCGCCCGGCTGCACGACGAATGTGATCGCGCCCGAGGCATCCGGGGTCTGCGGGGTGCCGTCGACGGTCCAACCCGGCGTGCCCCATTCGATGCCGGGGAGCACCGGCAGGTCGTCCTCGCGCACGGTCACGACCGTGCCCGCGGGCAATGCGTCGAACGTCACGGTCTGATCGATCGGGATCTCGAGCGTCTGCTCGGCCCCGCCGTCGAGGGTGTAGACGATCGGGAACGTCGTGTCGTCGGGGACGAGCGAACTCGCATTGCCGACCACGCTCTTCGAGATCGCCGCCCAGCCGACGGCCTGCGCCGTGTTCGCGAGTTCGAGCGAGATCGACTCGTCGCCGATCAGGGTGAAGGAGACCGCGCCGCTCTCGTCGGGGGCCACGGGTTCTCCGCCGACCGTCCAGGCGGGCTCGCCCCAGCTCACCCCTTCGACGTCTGGCAGTCCGGACTCGTCGATCGTGATGACGTCGCCCGCCGCGAGCCCGTCGACCATGGCGGGTTCCTCGGGCAGGACGGTCAGGTCGATCGGGTCGCCGCCGTTCACCGTGTACTCGAGCGTGAACTCCGCGTCGGACGGCACGATCGTCGCGCCGGAACCGGTCACGGCCTTGGTGACGTTGAATCCGGCGGGCATGGTCTCGGCGGTGTCGGTCACGGTCAGGCTGAACGACGGATGGGTCGCGTCGATCACGAACGTCGTGTCGCCGCTCCAGGTGACGTCGGTCCACGCGAGCTCGGGCGGGAGCACGTCGTCGCTCGGCGCGATCTCGACGAGCGTCACCCGGGTGCCGAACGGGAAGTCGTCGGCGGGCGACGCGGGCGTGCCGTCGGGGTTCAGTGCGAGTACCCCGGTCGCCACGGTGCCTCCGGGTTCGAGGGCGACGTAGCGCACCTGGAACGCGGTGCCGTCGGCGAGGTCTGCGGCGTCGACGCCCGAGAGCTCCTTGGCCACCGAGAACGTGCCGGCGTCGAGCGGTGCGTCGCAGGGCAGCGACCCGGCGAACAGGTACGAGTGCACCTCACCGCCCTCGAATGTGAGTGCGTCCGCGAGGATCTGGCCGTCCCACGGCTCGGCGACCACGTCGAGACGCGCGTCGGGAGCGTAGATCGACCCGTCGCCGCGGCCGCCGGTCTCGATGTCGACCGTGCCGGTGACCTGCGACAGATCCCACAGCACGTACGGCGAGTAGGTGCCCTGCGGGTCGATGCCGGGAGGCATGATGCTCGTCGTGCCGGGCGAGACGTGGATGATGAGCGGGTTCGACGGCCCGGGCGCGCCGTCGGAGAACTGCAGCTGACCCGCGCCGGCGATGTCGTCGTATTCGACGATGTTGGGCTGATCGGGAGCGAGCGGCCCGAGCACGACGCGGTCGCCCGCGTCCTCGATGACCGACACGGGGTACCCGATGCCGGTCGACGGGTCGGCGATGTCGGCGAGGCACTGCGTGATCTCGGCCTCGTTGGCGTCGGCATCGGCCTGCACGTAGCGCGCGACGATCTCCTGCGTGCTGGACCCGGTGTTGTCGTAGGTGTAGATGCTGCCGTTGCCGGCCGACGTCGCGGGCGGTGCCGCGTCGTCGGGATACGTCTGGTTCTCGGCGTCGATGAGCGGCGGGTCGTCGCTGCCTGTGCTCAGCGCGTACCGCAGCCAGTCGCCCCGGGTGAAGCTGACGAACGGCTCGTCGCGGTCGACGATCTTCAGGTCGCCGAACTGCGACGGCTCGGTCGCGCCCGTGTTCGTGATCTGCACGCGCCCGAAGTTGTTGGTCGGGTTCGAGGCGTACGCCCCGATGAGCACGCGCGTCGGGTCACCGTCGACCGTCGGCAACGTGTACGCACCGGTGCCCGCGATGACGTGCGCGAACTGGTACTGCGCGGTCTGGGTGACGCGGAGGCGGTCGCCGACGGCGATGCTGCCCTCGAACTCGGTGTTGGCGAGGGTGGCGTCCTCTTTCGCGTACACGGTGAAACCGCCCGCGAGGCTCAACGGGTTGACCGAGGACTTGCCGGCGAGCGCGGCCGGCGCAGCACGGACGACGGATGCCGCGGGCGCGGCCTCTGCGGGCGCCGACGAGGCGGGCGCCACCGCCGACGCGCCTGCCGCGAGCACGAGCATGCCCATCGCGGCGACGAAGCCGTTCCACCGTCTGCTGCTGCCCACACGGGCCCCCTCACGCTGTGATCGCCCGCACGGACGGCGCACCGCCGCTCGCTGTGCCGGTGCGACGGGTACGCATGATGACACTCTCCGAAGAGACTACCGGCTCGCCGGGGCCGCGGACAGCCTGCAGCCCCGCGAAACGCACGGTACACGGCGCACGACACTCGGCGCCTCCGACCCGCAACACAGCAGAGGCCGTGACCTGATCTCAGGTCACGGCCTCTGCTGCACCGCCTTCGGCGGATCGGTTGCGGGGGCAGGATTTGAACCTACGACCTCTGGGTTATGAGCCCAGCGAGCTACCGAACTGCTCCACCCCGCGCCAGGCCCTCGATCAGGGCCGCACGCTGTTGCGCTTCGTCCAGTATACGGGTGCGGTGACCCCGCTCGGACCATCGGCGATCGACCGAGCCACCTGAAGCACAGCTCTCGAAATGCAGCACAACCTCGAGATGCAGCACAACCTCGACATGCAGCACAGCCTCTGAAAACGCGAAGAAGCCGGAATCGAATGACTTCGATTCCGGCTTCTTCGTGCGATATTTCTACCGCCTCGGTTGCGGGGGCAGGATTTGAACCTACGACCTCTGGGTTATGAGCCCAGCGAGCTACCGAACTGCTCCACCCCGCGGCACAAGAGATGAATCTAGCACGGGAATCGGGCGCCATCAAATCGAGGGCGGATCGCCGGCGTCTGGATGCACCGCGAGCCAGCGGCTCGGGCCGAGGCATCCGATCGCGTTGCAGCATGCGCACACCTGGTTGCATTCGCTATGGATGCCCACCACCCTCGGCGGCGTTCCGTTGGGGTTCCCGCAGTTTAAGTAAGGACTCCTTTCGAAACCCTCGGTGGCGTTGGTACTGTCCGGGAGACCGTCAGCCCGCCCGGGCCGAACCGCCCGGCATGATCGAAGAGGATCCCCATGACCCAACGCCATCTGCTCCGCAGCGGCTCCATCGCGATCGCCGCAGCATCCGTGCTCGCGGCATCCGTCCTGACCGCGGCACCGGCGAGCGCCGCACCTGCGACAGCCGACCCCGCGCCCGCTGCGCAGCTCAACGGCTACCGCAGCGTCGGCTACTTCATGGCCGACTCCCCCGTGACGCGCGACTACCAGGTGGCCGATCTGGTGAGCACGGGCGCCATCGGCGACCTCACCCACCTCAACTACGCGTTCGGCAACGTGACGAGCGACCTGCGCTGCGACATCCTCGACCAGGCCGGCGAGGGCGACGCGCAGAACGACTTCCTCCGGCAGGTCGGCGCGGCCGACTCGGTCGACGGCGTCGCGGATGTCGCGGGCCAGCCGCTCGCGGGCAACTTCAACCAACTGCGCAAGCTCAAGCAGGTCAGCCCCGACACGAAGATCCTCGTGTCGCTCGGCGGCTGGACCTGGTCCGATCACTTCTCCGAGGCCGCGTCCACGGCCGAGGGACGCACCGCGCTCGTCGAGTCGTGCATCGACCTCTACCTGCGCGGCGACCTGCCCCTCATCGACGGCGTCGGCGGCCCCGGTGCCGCTGCGGGCATCTTCGACGGCCTCGACATCGACTGGGAGTGGCCGGTCACCGGCGGCGAGACGGCGAACGCCCGCCCCGAGGACCGCGAGAACTTCCTCCTGCTGATGGAGGAGTTCCGCGCCGAGCTCGACGTGTACGGCGCCGAGACGGGCGAGGACTACCTGCTGACGGCGTTCGCACCGGCCGGCGGCTGGAACGCCGGGCAGGGCGGATGGCTCGACCCGCGCCTGTTCGCGGCCGTCGACTTCCTCAACGTGCAGGGCTACGACTTCCACGGCGGCTGGGTGCCCAACCAGACCGGCCACCAGGGCAACCTGCACCCCGACGGCGCGCAGAACTGGGGCCTCGGACTCGACGGCGCCATGGGCATGTACGTCCACGCCGGCGCCGACCCCTCGCAGCTGAACGCGGGCCTCGCCGCCTACGGACAGGGGTGGACCGGCGTCACCGACGGCACGAAGGCGTGGACCACGGCCACCTCCTCGATCGGCACCGCGACCTACGCGAACCTGCGCACGGTCGGCAAGGCCTACTTCGACCCGAAGGTCGGCGCCTCGTGGCGCTGGGACGGCAACGACTGGTGGAGCCTGGACGACCCGACCTCGGTGAACGCGAAGGCCGAGTGGCTCGCCGCCGAAGGCTACAGCGGCGCGATGTGGTGGGACGTCACCGGCGACTACCGCAACGAGCTCGGCGGCGCCCTCGGCAGCACCCTGCGGGCTGCGACGCCCGGTCCGGGAACGGATGCCTCGTGCGCGGCGCCCTGGTACGCCACGGGCGTGTACAAGGCGGGATCGGTGGTCTCGCACAACGGTGCCGAATACCAGGCGAAGTGGTGGACCCGCAACCAGCAGCCGGGCGGCGCGAACGGCCCCTGGAAGCAGATCGGCGACTGCGGCACCGCGCCCGCCGTGCCGACGCAGGACTGCGCGCCCGCTTGGGACGCCGGCACGGCCTACACGGGCGGCAAGCTCGTCTCGCGCGCCGGGGTCAACTACACCGCGCAGTGGTGGACGAAGGGCGAGCGCCCGGGCACCGCGACGTGGGGATCGTGGACGCCGACGGGTCTCTGCGCCTGATCTCGCGTTCGAAACACCGATGGCCGGCAGCGTTCGCTGCCGGCCATCGGTCGTTCATGCGGGAATCACTCGTTGTTGGTCAGGGCCAGCATCTTGGCGATGGTCTCGGCGAGCTGCGCATCGGCAGCGCCGTACGCGGCCCAGTCGCCGTCGGCGAGCGCCGCCTGCTTCGCCTTGAGGAAGCCGGATGCCTCGCGCAGCAGTTCCTGCATCTCGGTGCTCGGCTGGTCGGTCGCCCCGTCGGTGCCGCCGTCGGTGCCCCCCTCGCCGTCGGTCTCGCCGTCGGGCGTCTCGGGCGTGGCATCGGGGTCGACCGCGTTGTCACCGGCATCCGCACCGGAATCCCCGCCGAACAGCACGTCGAGCGCGAGGTCGAGGGTGTCCTGGAACGCGATGTCGTCGCCGAACGCCACCAGCACCTTCTGCAGCAGCGGGTAGCTCGTGTTGCCCGTGGACTTCACGTAGACCGGCTGCACGTAGAGCAGGCCGCCGCCCACGGGAACCGTGAGCAGGTTGCCGTTGATGACGTCGGACTGCCCCTGCTTCAGCAGGTTCAGCGACTGCGACACGGTCGGGTCGGAGTTGAACGTGGCCTGCACCTGACCGGGGCCGGGCACGTTGTCGTCTTCGGGCAGGGTCAGCAGCCTGAGCTTGCCGTACCCCTCGGCGCGCTTGCCGTCTTCGGACCCGGCGTCGGCGTCGACCGCGAGGTACCCGCGCAGCACGTTGCGGCTCTGGTCGCCGCGCGCCTCGGGGATGAAGGTCGAGTAGAGCGAGTAGGACGGGGCATCCTGACCGGGCATCTGCATCGTCAGATAGTAGGGAGGCTGCAGCAGGGTCGTGTTCGCGCCCTCGGTCGGCTCCTTCGGCGTCGTCCAGGCGTCTTCGCGCGAGTAGAACGCGCTCGCGTCGGTCACGTGGTAGCGCCCGAGAACCGCACGCTGCATCTTGAACAGGTCGGCCGGGTAGCGGACGTGGCTGAGCAGCTCGCCCGACATCTTGCTCATCGGCTCGACGGTCGACGGGAAGACCTTCTGCCAGGTCTGGAGGATCGGGTCTTCGGTGTCCCACGCGTACAGGGTCACCGATCCGTCGTAGGCGTCGACCGTGGCCTTCACCGAATTGCGGATGTAGTTGACCTCGTCGAAGGGCAGCGTCTGCGGGAGCGTCTCGCTGTCGGCGATCGCCTCGCTCATGCTCACCTTGTTGGAGTACGGGTACTGGTCGGTGAGCGTGTAGGCGTCGACGATCCAGACGAGCTTGCCGTCGACGACCGAGGGGTACGCGTCGGAGTCGGGGGTGAGGTACGGCGCGACCTTGCGCACCCGGTCGATGGGATCGCGGTCGTAGAGGATCTGCGAGGTCGTGTTCACGGCGTCGGAGAGGAAGATCTGCTCCGACTGGAACTTGAGCGCGTAGGCGAGCTTCGTGAAGACGTTGTCGAGCTTCGGACCGCCGTCGCCCTGGAACGTGGTCTGGGTCTGCTCGTCGTTGTCGCCGCCGGCCGGGTAGTCGAGCTCGACCGGCTTCGTGCCCTCGGGCGCGCCGACGATCGAGTAGTCGGGCGAGTTCTCGCCGAAGTACACGCGCGGCTCGAACTCGCCGAGGTCGCCCGTCGAGGGGATGCCCGACTGCACGAACACCGGCTGCCCGCCCGGCGAGCGCTGGTTGCCCGCCGCCGCGACGAGGCCGTAACCGTGCGTGTAGACGATGTGGGAGTTGTACCAGGTCTCGGCGTCGCCGAGACCCGAGATCTGGAGGTCGCGCACCGCGACGACGGTGTCCTGCGTCTCGCCGTCGATCTGGTAGCGGTCGACGTCGAGCGCGTCGGGGAACTGGTAGTACTGGCGGAACTGCTCGAGCTGCCGGAACGCCGGGCTGATCACGAGCGGATCCATCAGGCGGATGTTCGCCGTGGTCTCGGCGTCGGCGCGCAGGGCTCCGGGCTCGGCGGTGGTCTGCGCCTCGAACGGGATCTCCTCGATGTCCGAGACCCCGTAGGCGTCTCGGGTGAGGTCGATGTTGCGCTGGATGTACGGGGCTTCGAGCGTTCGCGGGCTCGGGTCGACCTGGAAGCGCTGGATGACCCACGGGTACAGGGTGCCGATCAGCAGGCTCGAGACGACGAGCAGGGCGACGCCGACGAGCGGCAGGCGCCAGCGGCCGATGATCGCGGTCACCATGAACAGCACGGCGACGCCGACGGCGGCGACGGCGAGGATCTGGCGGCCGGGGATCACCGCGTTCACGTCGGTGTACGCCGCACCCGTGATGAGCGATCCGGTCTCGGTGACCGTGGCGTACTGGTCGAACCAGATGCTCACGCCCTGCAGCAGCAGGTAGAGCCCCGCCGTGATCGCGATCTGCACCCGGGCCGACTTGGAGATGACGACCTCTCGGCCGCTGATGCGGATGGCGCCGTAGAGGTAGTTCGTCGCCGCCACGAGCAGCAGCGAGAGCAGCACGACCGCCGAGGCGAACCCGATGATCGAACGGTAGAAGGGCAGCTCGAACACGAAGAACCCGAGGTCGAACCCGAACTGCGGGTCGGTCGAGCCGAACGGGGTGCGGTTCAGCCAGGTGAGCGTGAGGTCCCAGCGGCTCGACGTCGAGACGCCCGCGAAGATGCCGAGCACCACGGGGATGCCGTACATCGCGAGGCGCCGCAGCGGCTCGAAGACCTCTTGGTAACGATCGAGTTGCGAATTGAGTTTCGCGTACACCGGGCGCGTGCGATAGGCGATCTGGATCGAGGCCCACACCGGCAGGGCCATCGCGACGAACCCGATGAGGAACAGCACGGTGCGGGCGATCCACTGCGTGGTCAGCACCTCGAGGAACCCGAGCTGGTCGTACCAGAGCACGTCGGCGTAGAGGCCCACGAACACGAAGAACGCGATCACCAGCACTGCCAACACCCCGATCGTCAGGGCGATGGGCGCTCGACGGCGCGATGTCCTCGGTTCTTGCGTCTGTGCTGTCACTCTCGGCCTCTTGCTTCGGTCGGGACGGATCGAGATTCCATCCTATGTTCGCGAACCCGAGCGTCTGCCCGGAACCGTGCGCTCCGAGGACATGAGGCGCCGGTCAGTCGTCTCCGTCGGCGGTGCAGGTCGCGAAACCGGAGGTGTCCGCGTCGGCGCCGGCGGCCTCGACGATCTGGCGGGCCTGATCGAGATCGGAGACGGCGAAGACGTCGAGGCCGTCGGGCACGTTGCCGACCACCTCGTCGCAGTTCGACTCGGGTGCCAGGAACACGGTCGCGCCGGCGTCCTTCGCACCCCACAGCTTCTGACGGATGCCGCCGATGGGCCCGACCACCCCCGCCGAGTCGATCGTGCCCGTGCCCGCGACCACGTCGCCGCCCGTCATCGCGCCCGGCGTCAGCTTGTCGACGATGCCGAGCGCGAACATCATGCCGGCGCTCGGGCCGCCCACGTCGTCGAGCTGCAGCTCCACGTCGATCGGGAATTCGTAGACCATGCGCACGCCGATGCCGAGGACCGCGGTGCCGCCGTTGTCGGTCGGCGTCACCTCGACGCCCGTCTCCTCGCCGTCGCGGAGCACGGTGAGCTCGGCCGGCGACGCGGTGCCGTTCTCCTGCACGGCGGCGCGCAGCTCGTCGATGGAGAACACCTCGGTGCCGTTCACGGCCGCGATCACGTCGTCGTCTTCGAGGAGCCCGGCGGCCGGGCCGTCGTCGAGCACGCCCGAGACGGTCACCTGCCTGGGGAAGTCGTAGTCGAGCTCGACGAGCGCCGCCGCGATGGCGTCCTGCTGGGAGTCCACCATCGCCGCGGTGTTCTGCGCGTCCCGGTCCTCGTTGCTGAGCCCGGGCGGGAAGATCGCCTCGACGGGCACGACGGACTGCTGCGGGTCGAGCCAGGCGCCGAGCACCTCGAACCAGGTCGGCGTCGAACCCGGCCGGCCGACGACCGAGACGGTCAGCAGGTTCAGCTCGCCCTCGGTCGGATACGTCTGCTCGTCGGGGATCTCGATGAGCGGAAGCTCCTCGCCCTCGTGCTCGGCCGTGCCGAGGGTGTCGTAGACCGGACCAGGTCGTTCGACGACGTACGGCGTCGGGAAGAGCGCGAACGCCACGCCCACGACCGTCGCGACGATCGCCGCCCACCAGCCGACGCGCTCGCGCAGCGGCCGGTGACCGCGGCGGCCGTGCGCCGCACCGCCGTCGACGGCGTCGCCCCCGTGCGACCCGTCGGTCGCCGACGATTCGGGCAGCGGCGACCGGTCGTCGTCGAACAGGGCCATGGGTGCGTCCTTCCGAGCGGTTCGAGCCACCGCATGGTTCCGATACCCCCGCTGTTCGCGACGGGCGGACACCGGGAACGCCCAGCTTAAGGCATTTCCCAGCCAGTCGCCCTGGGCTCGACGCTACGGTTGGAGAGAACTTGACAGGAGGTGGCTCACGTGGCCGATGGGAACGAAGAGCCGAGCGGAACCAACCCCGAAGAGGAGTTCCGCGAGATGCTCCGCAACCTGCTGTCCGGGGGCGGCGACATCGACCCGGCGCAGTTGGCCGGTGCCGCCGGCCTGCCGAACGACCCCGCGAGCATGGCCGCGCTGTTCGGTCAGCTGCAGCAGGCGATGAACCAGGCCGAAGACGGCATCGACTGGAGCGTCGCCCTGCGCCAGGGCGAGCAGCGCGCGGCATCCGCTCAGGTGCAGATCACCGACGAGGAGCGCGCCCGCCTCGGCCAGGCGCTCGACGTCGCCTCCCTCTGGCTCGACGAGGCGGTCGACTTCTCGCGACTGCCCGACTCCCCCGAGCTGCTCACCCGCCGCGGCTGGGTCGCCGCGACCATGCCCATCTGGACGCAGCTCGCCGAGCCCGTGGCCCTCAGCATCTCCGACGCCCTCACCCGCGTCATGCAGGAGCAGGCGCCCGAAGAGATGCAGTCCATGATCGCGGGTGCGAGCAAGCTCATGCGCGGCATCGGCGGTGCCATGTTCGCCATGCAGCTCGGCCAGGTCGTCGGCCAGCTCTCGGGCGAGGCGGTCTCCGGCGGCGACGTCGGCATCCCGCTCCAGGCCGACGGGCGCGCGGCGCTCATCCCGCAGAACATCGCGGAGTTCGGCGCCGACCTCGACATCCCGTCGACCGAGATCGAGCTCTACCTCGCGGTGCGCGAGCTCGCGCATGCGCGCCTGTTCCGCCACGCGCGCTGGCTGCGGCTGAACCTCATCAGCGCCATCACCGCCTACGCCAGGGGCATCGAGATCGACACCGAGCGTCTCGAACGCCTCGCCGACGGCTTCGACCCGTCGAACACCGACGAGCTCCGTCGGGCGGTCGAGTCCGGTGCCCTCATCAGCCCGCGCAGCGAAGCGCAGGAGTCGGCGCTCTCGCGGCTCGAGACGATGCTCGCCCTCATCGAGGGCTGGGTCGACCAGGCGACCGCCGACGCGACCTCGCGGCTTCCGAAGTCCGACGCCATCGCCGAGACGATCCGGCGCCGTCGCGCGACCGGCGGGCCGGCGGAGTCCGCGTTCGCGACGCTCGTCGGCCTCGAGCTCCGACCCCGTCGGCTTCGCGAGGCGACGGCGCTGTGGCGCGCAGTGGGCGACGCCGTCGGCGTCGAACGACGCGACGCGCTCTGGGCGCACCCCGACCTGCTCCCCACGGCCGAGGATCTCGACGACCCCACGGGCCTCATCGCCCGCCTCACGGGCACCGTGACCGCCGGCTCCGAGGCCGACGACGACTTCGATCAGGCGCTCGAGCAGCTGCTCCGCGGTGAGACCCCGGCCGCGCCCGGTGAAGACGGCAGCGAGCCCGACGCAGGCGATCAGGGCGCACCCCCGACCGCCTGACCCGACGCGGCGTCGCAGATCGGCCTCGCCGGCCTCGCCTCCCGAGCGACGCGGAACGACCGCGGCGCCTGTGGAGAGGCGAGGAGACGACGGCGCCCGATGCGGCATGCTCGCCGCATGACCCCTCGCCTCGACCCGGCCCTGCCGCTCGTCTGGCGCACGCCCGACACCCTGCAGCTCGGCGCGGCCTCGGCGCGCGTCGTCATCGAACGGCCCGGCCCCCTCGAGATCGGGCTGCTCCAGGCGCTCAGGCACGGCGTCGAGGTCCCGACGCTCGTCACGATCGCGTCGGGCCTCGACGGCACGCCCCGACAGGTGCACGAGTTCCTCGACCGGCTCGCACCCGCCTGCGTGAGCAGGCGGGACGGGGCGGATGCCGCGGAGTCGGCCGCCGACGTCGCATCGACGGCCGGCGCGCCGGCCTCCGCCGCACCGGCCGCAACCGCACCGGCCGCCATCGAGGTCGACGGCGCCGGCGAGCTCGCCGATGCGGTCGCGACCGGCCTCCGCACGCTCGGGCACGATGCGCGAACCCCCGATCGTGCTCCGGCGACCGAGCCGACGCACGCGGCGCTCGTCGTGATCGTCGCCGACTGGGCGGTCGCACCGGTGCGGTACTTGCCGCTGATGCGGCATGACGTCCCCCATCTCGTCGTCCTCGGCGACGACGCCGGCATCCGCGTCGGGCCGCTCGTCGAGCCGGGCACCGGTGCCTGCGTGCGCTGCCTCGATCTCGCCCGGCGCGACGAGGACTCGGCATGGCCGGTGATCGCGGCGCAGCTCGCCGGGCGGCCCGCGCCCGACGACGGGCCCCGGCTGCGGTTCGAGGCCGCGATCGCCGCGGCCCGTGCCGCCGACGACTACCTCCGCAGGGGCGAGAGCCGCCTCATCGGGGCATCCGTCAGCTTCGACCGCTCCCGACTCGCCTCGCACCGTCGCGACCACGGGATGCATCCGCTGTGCGGCTGCCGAGCTCCTGGAGGAATCGCGATTCCGAACGCTCTGCCCGATGCTGCCCGCCGACCCTCGCCCAGCTCAGCGAGAGCCGTCGACGTGCCCGCGTGACTCCGACGTAGAAGAGTCGTCGTTCCTCGTCGATCGCGTCGAGGCCCTTGGCGTAGGCGATGGGCAGCATGCCCTCGGTGAGACCGACGATGTGCACCTCGTCCCACTCGAGGCCCTTCGCGGAATGCAGCGTGGCGAGCGTCACGGCGGCGACCGTCGGCTCGTGGTGCGCCTCGGCACGCGAACGCAGGTCGTCGGCGAAGGCGCGGAACGTCGTGCCGGCCGGCGCGTCGTCGACGAGCCGTGCGAGGGCGTTCAGGGACTCCCATCGGCCGCGCACCGCACCGGGGCCGTCGGGTGCCTGGGCCGTCCAGCCGAGGGAGCGCAGCACGTCGCTCACCGATTTGAAGAGCGGCTCGTTCGCGATCGTGAGGGCGGCGGCGCGCAGCGCCTGCACGGCCTGGCGCACCTCGGGTTGGTCGAAGAACCGCACCGCGCCGCGCACCCGCGACGCGACGCCGACCTCGTCGAGCGCGTGCTCGAGCATCGCCGACTGCGAGTTGACGCGCATGAGCACCGCGATCGTCTCGGGAGCGGCTCCGGCGTCGATGCTCGCACGCACCAGCGTCGCGACGCCCCGTGCCTCGGCCAGCTCGTCGGCGTAGGAGGTCACCGAAGGTTCCGCGGCGGGACGCGTCGGCCCCGCGGCATCCGTCACCGCACGCAACTGCAGGGAACCCGGTCGACCGCGCATGAGCCGGTTCGCGGCGTCGACGATCGGCTCGGTCGATCGGTAGTTGCGCTCGAGCCGCACCACGGTGGCGTCGGCGAACCGGCGGTCGAAGCCGAGGAGGTACTCGGGGGTCGCGCCCGCGAAGGAGTAGATCGTCTGGCTCGCGTCGCCGACGACGCAGAGCTCGCTCCGGTCGCCGAGCCACAGGTCGAGCAGGTGCTGCTGGGCCGGAGAGACGTCCTGGTACTCGTCGACGACGAAGTGCCGGTAGTTCTCGTGCACCTGCATGGCGACGGATGCCTCGGCCTCGACCATGCCCGAGGTCGCGAGCAGCACGTCCTCGAAGTCGAGCTGGCGGCGCTCGTCCTTCAGCCGCTCGTAGGCGGCGAGCAGATCGCGGAACTGGTCCGCGGAGAGCGAGCCCGGAGCGCCGCGCACCGCGAGCCTCGTCTCGTATGCCTCGGGCGTCATGAGGGTGACCTTGCGCCACTCGATCTCGCTCGCGACGTCCCTGAGCGTGGGCTGGTCGACGCGGAGCCTGATCGACTCGGCCGCGGCGCCGAGCATGCGGCCCTTGTACTCGAGCACGCGAGGCGCCGAACCGCCGACGACGAGCGGCCAGAAGTGGTTGAGCTGGGCGAGCGCAGCCGCGTGGAACGTGCGCACCGGCACGCCGCCGGCGCCCAGGAGTCGGAGCCGTTCCCGGAGCTCGGCCGCGGCGCGCGCGGTGAAGGTCAGCGCCATCACCCGGGCCGGATCGTAGGTGCCGGTCGAGACGCCGTAGGCGATGCGGTGCGTGATCGCCCGCGTCTTGCCGGTTCCGGCGCCGGCGAGGATGCAGACGGGGCCGAGGAGCGCCTCGGCCGCGATGCGCTGCTCGTCGTCGAGATCGGCGAGCAGCGGGTCGGAACTCGCGCTCATGCGCCCCATCCCCGCGGCGAGGATTCGATGGGCGCGCCGAACCACCGTTCGAGCAGCCAGCCGGCGATCGACGTGCGCCCGGGGAATCCGATCTCGGGCAGCGCCGCCGCGAGCTCGGCTCGCGAGAACCAGCGCAGCTCGAGGATCTCGACGCCGTCGGGCGTGACCTCGGGGGCCGGCAGCGTCGACGCCGCCCGTGCCGTGAACCCGAGCATGAGGCTCGCGGGGAACGGCCAGGGCTGCGAGCCCGCGTACTGCACGTCGTCGACGACGAGACCGGCCTCCTCGCCGATCTCGCGCACCACCGCGTGCTCGAGCGACTCCCCCGGTTCGACGAAACCGGCGAGGAGGGAGAACCGGTTCGTCTCCCACAGCGCGTTGGACCCGAGGAGCACGCGGTCCTCCGCATCCGTCACGAGCACGATGACCGCCGGGTCGGTGCGCGGGAAGAGGGATCCGCCGTCGGCCTTGCAGCGTCGGGACCAGCCCGACTCGGCCGGTTCGGTCGCCGACCCGCACCGTGGGCAGAACTGCGAGACCGCGTGCCAGTTCGCGATCGCGACGGCCTGGGTGAGGAGCGCGGCCTCGTAACCCGAGAGCTGCGTCGCCGCCTGGCGCAGACCCGCCCAACGGGACGGCTCGGGCTCGATCTGCTCGGCGCCTTGGTCGTCGAGCACCCAGGCCTCGATCGCGAAGGCCGAGGCGGATGCCGCGGCGTCCGCCTCGTCGGAGGCGTCACGCCCGAGGTAGCAGCGCACGAGCACCCGGTCGGCGCCGAGACGATCGCGCACGGCCGCCGGCGAGCGGAGGTCGAGCGCGGGCGACGCGCCCGCCTCGCCCGCCTCGCCCGTCTCGTCCTCGGCGAGCAGCGCCCGTCCCGCGTGCAGCAGCAGCACGCGGGCTTCCGCGTCGGCGTCGAAGCGCGCGGCACGATCCTCGACCGTCCGCGCGACGCCGTCGCGCTCGAGGCGCACCCGAGCCAGCGGCGGTGATGTCGAATCGCGCACAACAGGCCTCTCTCGCGTCGGGGCGGAGTCGGCGGCAAGGCGTGGCGCTCGCCCCGGCGACGGAATCACCTGCTTAAGCTGTTGGCCATGGCCAGACCCACACTCACTCTAGCCGCGTTGGCCACGGCGGCGATCCCCGGCCTCGAGGTCACCGCGGCACGCGCCCGTACCCGCCGATCCGCCGGGGCCTTCGACGCCGCCGAGCTCCACACCTCCGACGGCAGGCGACTGCTGATCCGCGTGCCCCGATCGCAGTCGGCCGAGACGGAGCAGTCGGCCGACCTGGTCGCCCTCGCGGCGATGACCGCCGGCGTCCGGTCGCGCCTGCCGTTCTCGGTTCCCATCTTCGCCGGGCAGGCGCCCATCGACGGCACCCGCGCGGTCGTGACCGACTTCCTCGACGGCGGGGTCGTGTCGGGCGACGACCTCACCGCGCACGACCGCATCGCCGAGTCCGTGGGCGCCGCGATCGCCGCGATCCACTCGCTTCCCACCGGATTCGTCGGCGATGCCGGACTCCCCCGTGAGACCGCCGACGAGTCGCGCGATGCCGTGGTCGCGCTCATCGGCCGCGCGTCCGATACCGGGCATCTCCCCGCCGCGCTGCTGCGCCGATGGGAGGAGGCCACCGACGACGCCGCCCTCTGGCGGTTCCGACCGGCCGTCGTCAACGGATCGCTCTCGCCCGACTCCTTCCTCGTCGACGAGGAGCGCGTGCTCGCCGTCATCGGCTGGTCGGCGATCGCCGTGGGCGACCCCGCACAGGACCTGCACTGGCTGCTCACCTCGCGGGGCGCCTCGGCCGAGCGCGCGCTCGAGGCCTACATCCTCGGGCGCGGCGGAGCCGCCGACGCGCTCCTTCCGCAGCGGGCGCTCCTCTACGGCGAGCTCGAGCTCGCACGCTGGCTGCTGCACGGCGTCGAGCGTCACGACGAGCGCATCATCGCCGACGCCGTCGAGATGCTCGACAACCTCGTCGCGAGCGTGCACGAGCACACCACCGAGGCGCTCTCGCCCGCGACGGGGCCGATCCTCACCGTCGACGGCGTCGAACGCCTCCTCGACGAGACGCCTCGTTCGAACGCCGACGCCTCGACACGCGAACCGGCGTCGGCGATGCTGACCGACAGCTACGACTTCTCGGACCTCGAACGCGACGAGGTCGGCGAGCGTTCGGTCTCTGCACCGGATGCCACGGCACCCATCCCCCTCGATCTGAGCGACTGGGGCGACGCCGCACCGGCGGCCGCCGAGCCGGCCCGCGCGAGCGCAGAGGCCGGGCCCGGGGCATCCGACCCGAACGCGACCGCCCCGCTGGATCAGGCGACCATCGATCAGCTCACGGCCGAGGCCCAGGCCCGCCGCAACGCGGCCTCGTCGTAGAGCTCGGTCGGCCGGATGATGCGGTCGTCCTCGACGAAGTAGAAGACCGCGTCGATCTGCTCGGCCGGAACGCCCGACCACGCCGCGTAGGCGAGGCGGTACAGCGCCAGCTGCGTCTGCTTCAGCTCGAGGTCCCGTGCGTTGCGCGGGGCGCGCCCGGTCTTCCAGTCGACGACCTGATAGCGGATGCCGCGAGCCGCGAGCTCTCCGTCGGCGGGCACCTCGTAGACGGCGTCGAGCTTGCAGACGAAGACGTGCTCGTCGATCGGCAGGTGCAGCTCGATCTCGACGGCGATAGGCCGACGATCTGCCCACTCGGACGCCTCGAACGTGGTGCGGAGCGCCCGGATGCGTTCGCGATCGGCGTCGCTCCTCGTCGTCGCGCGGGCCGGCTCGGAGCCGAGCACCTCGTCGTCCTCGAGCGCGTCGAGCGCGAAGAGCCCGTCGTCGACGCCCGCGGCCTCTGCCTCCCCGGTGGACCGGTGCTCGACCCACTCGTGGAACAGCGTGCCGAGACGCGTGGCCCGATAGGGTCGCTGCGGCATCGGCCGTCGCAGCTGCGCCGCCACGGCATCGGGGTCGTCGAGGTAGTCCTTGAATCGCGAGGCAGGGATGCGCGACGGGATCGGGGTCGGGCCCGGGCCCTCCTGCCGACGTCGGCGTTCCTCGATGAGCAGGGTCAGTTCGGCGGACAGCTGCGGGCCGATGCCGGAGCCCGTGGGGAGCCGGGCAGCGGCGTGCACGGCCTCGGCCGCGCGCTCGACGCCCGCGCGGCGGGCGCCGAGCGGGTCGAGCGGCCAGACGGCGCGGGACGCCGTGCCCGTGCGCGGGTTCTCGTCGCTCTCGGGGCCGGTCGGAAGCAGCGACGGTTCGATGACGCCGGCGATCGCGAGCTCGCGGAGGAACGGGCTCGGATGCCGGGGCGTCTTCTGCGTCGACCACCACGATCCGCTGAGCAGGAGCTCGGACCGAGTGCGGGTGACGGCGACGTAGGCGAGTCGGCGTTCCTCTTCGGCATGGCCCGCCTTGTTCTCGGCGGCGAACGCGGTGACCGCCTCGTCGAACTCGCGCTGGCTCTGCGCCCCGCGCCACCCGAGCTCGGGCAGCTCGTCTCGATCGCCCTTGAACTCGTTCGGCAGTTCGCCGAACGCGAGCCAGCCCTTCGATGAGCGGGGTTTGGACGGGATCTCGTCTTCGACCATGCGCGGCACGGCGACCGCGTCCCATTCGAGCCCCTTCGAACCGTGGATCGACAGCACCTGCACGGCTCCGGGTTCGGGGTCGTCTTGACGCGGGGAGAGGCGATCGCGCTGCTCGGCCTCGGTGAGCCAGCCGAGGAAGGCCCCGAGCGTGGGATGCTCGGCGTCGTCGGCGAATCCGGCGAGGAGTTCGTCGAAGGCCTCCAGACTCGGAAGGCCGAGCGGCTGGTCGGCGTTGGCCGTCGCCTCGATGTCGAGGAGCAGCTCCTGCTGCACGAGGTGCACGAAGTCGATGAGGCCGAGACCGGCGCGACGGCGGAGCGCCTGGAGCTGCGCCCCCGCCCTGCGCAGTCGGCCGAGTCCCGTCTCGCTGATGCCGGCGAGGGCGCGGTGGTCGTCTGGCGCCGTGAGCACGAAGTCGAGCGCGTCGACGATGGACGGCGATTCGGCGGCGTCGACGGAGGCGCGCAGCTCGCGCCGCACGTCGTCGTCGAGTCTTCGTCTCGCGAGGTCGCGGTCGACGAGCCACGCCGCGACCTGCCGCAAGCCGGCGAGGTCGGCCGGGCCGATGCGCCACCGGGCCCCCGCGAGCACGCGAATGAGCTCGGAGCCGGCGGTGGGGTCGTGCAGCACCCGCAGCGTGCAGACGAGATCGGCGACGACCGGCTGATCGAGCAGTCCGGCGAGGCCGAGCACGTGCACGGGCACACCGTGCGCACGCAGGGCGGAGGTGAACACGTCGACGTTGGCGAAGGTCCGGCAGAGCAGCGCGCCGCTCTTCGCGCCGGCGCCGCGGGCGACGTGCGCCGCGAACCAGCGGGCGACCCGGTCTGCCTCGCCCTCGATGGTCTCGGACCAGGCGACCTCGAGGTGACCGGCACCGGCGAACGGCGACGGCGCGAGCGGGGCCTTCGGGATGCCGGCATCGAGCTGGGCGATGAGCGTGTTCGCGGCGTCGAGGACGATGCGCGGATTGCGCCAGCTCGTCGACAGGTGGTAGACCGCGGCACGGCCCTGTCCGAAGTCGCGATCGAACCGGGCGAGGTTCGCGGCGCTCGCACCGCGCCACCCGTAGATCGACTGGTCGGGGTCGCCGACGGCCATCACCGGATGCCCGTCGAAGAGGGTCGCGAGCAGTCGGGTCTGCACGACGCTCGTGTCCTGGTACTCGTCGAGGAGCACGGTTCGCGATCGCTCGCGATGCTCGGCGACGACCTCGGGGTGCTCGGTGCAGATCTGCAGGGCGAGCGCGACCTGGTCGGAGAACTCGACGTACCCGCGCTCGCGTTTGGCCGCGGCGTAGGCGTCGGCGAGGTCGAGCAGCGGCGGCAGGGCGTCGACCACGCCGAGCGCGTCGACGAAGGAGGCGAAGTCGGTGCGCTTGCGGGGCGCCTCGATCGGCAGGCCGCGCATCGCGAGGAAGTCCCGCGCGAACACCCGCACGTCACGGCTGTCGGCGACGTTCTCGGCGAGGGCCCGGCTGAGCGAGAGCGTCGCCGCCGTGACCTTGTCGAGCGAGGCGTCGAGCTCGATGAGCCGGGGGTCGCTCGACGCGCTGACGACCGAGCGTGCGAGCAGCCACGCGGATGCCTCGCCGAGCACGGTCGCGTCGGGTTCGCGCCCGATGCGCATGGCGTGCTCGCGGTAGATCGCGCTGGCGAAGGAGTGGTAGGTGCTCACGGTCGCGGATTCGAGCGGATCGATCTCGAGATCGGCGATGCCCTCGGCCACGAGTTGCGCGACGCGTTCGCGCACCCGCTCGGCGAGTTCGCCCGCCGCCTTTCGCGTGAAGGTGAGCCCGAGCACCTCGGCGACGCCGACGTGCCCGTTGGCGAGCAGCCAGACGACCCGGTTGGCCATGGTCTCGGTCTTGCCGCTGCCGGCGCCGGCGACGACGATGCTCGCGCCGTGCGGATCCGCCTCGATGACGGCCTGCTGCTCTGGCGTCGGGACGTGGAGCCCGAGCCTCGTGGCGATCTCGGCGGCGCTGATCGCGACGTTCGCCCGCGCGGCCTCGGGCGCCCCGGAGCCGATCGGACCGGCCGGCGTCGGTGCTGCGCCGCTCACGCGGACACCGCCGGAACGAGGTGCACGCGGTACTGCCAGGAACCGAAGCGGGAGCGGTGGCCGAGCTCTGCCGGGCCTTGGAACTCGGCGCCGGCCATGACGCGCCCGACCTCGGCGAGACGTTCGCGGAAGGCCGTCTCGGCCTCGTCGTCGAAGGGCTGCTGGGCCCGCTCGGTGTAGGCGAGGCCCCGCGACGGCGTGGCGACGTAGACGAGCTTCGCGCCGCCGAGCGTGCCGCCGGACTCGATCGCGCCCTGCCGGGCCGCGAGCTGGTAGGCGGCGAGCTGCGGATGCCCGGCGGTCTGCGCGATGGTCGGCGGCGTGCGCCCCGTCTTGAGGTCGACGATCACGGTCGTGCCGTCGGGCGAGGCCTCGATGCGGTCGATGGTGCCCGTGATGCGCACGCGGTCGACGGTGATGGTGAAGCGCCCCTCGGCACCGAGCAGCACCTTGCGGTCGTCGGCGAAGGAGCCGAGGTATTCGGCAGCGCCCTCCGCCATGCGCCGAGCGCCGCGGCGTTCGCGCTCGGCGACCCAGCCGGCCTCGAAGCGAACCCCGTTCAGTCGGGTCTCGACCGAGGACCAGATCGTGTCGAGGCTCGTGTCGCCGTCGTCGCGGGCGCCGACCTCTTCGACGACCGCGTGCACGATGGTGCCGATCGACGCGGCGACCCCTGAGGGAGGCGAGGCGATGTGGTCGACGAACCAGCCGAGCGGCGACTCCTCGACGCGGTCGATCTGCGAGGGCGAGACCGCGACGACGGCATCGGGGTCGGCGTCGAGGTCGACGAGCGGCGCCGCGGTCGTGGGCTCGGCGAGGCCGTACCACTCGGCCGGCCCGGCGCCCGGCACGCCCTCCTCTGCCAGCCGCGCGAGCGCTGCCACGGATTCGGGGTCGCCGGCCACGGCATCGCGGCGGAGCACGCCCACCAGCTGCCGCAGGTGCAGCGGGCGTCGTCGCGGCCGCACCCGCTCCCGTGCGTAGCCCATGAGCACCGACGGCTGCTCGTCGTCGTTGGCCGTGCACGCGAGCACGACCTGCCTGCGCGCCCGCGAGGCGGCGAGCACGAACATGCGCAGCTCGTCGTCGCGCACTCCGGCACGGGCCTCGCTCGGGGCGTCGACCCCGGGCAGGGGCGAACCCGATCGCCGAGCCTGCACGGCTCGGGGCAGCAGCGCCGCGTGCAGGAGCGTGCCGCGCGGACGGAGGTTCGGCCACACGGCGTCTTGGAGGCCGGCGATGACGACCACGTCGAACTCGCGCCCCACGACGCCCTGAGGGGTCGTGACGAGCACGGTCTCGGCCGAGCGCCGCGGCGCCAGCGAGTCTTCGGGGAGTTCGCTCGCGAGCACCTCGTCGACGAACCGCACGGCCGGCGCGTCGGGCTCGCGCTCGACGAACCGGGTCGCCGCGGCGAAGAGGGAGACGGCCGCATCGAGTTGGCGGTCGGCCTCGTCGGCGAGCACCCCGGTGCCGCTCGCCTGCCTGCCCCATTCGGCGGCGAGCCCGCTGCCCTCCCAGAGCGACCAGAGCACCTCTTCGATGCTGCCGCCGGCCGTGGCGATGCCGGCGGCGGTGTCGAGGACCGCGGCGAGCTTCGCGGCCCGCCGGCCGGGCGCTGCGTCGATGGTCGCGAAGCCGCCGGGCGCGCCGAGCGCGTCGACGAGGAGCTCGTCGCCGCTGCGATCGCCGCCCGCGGCGAGCTCTTCATGTCGGAGCGCGAGGCGCAACCGGCGCAGGCCGATGCCGTCGAGCCGGCCGAGCGGCCCGGTGAGCAGCGCGACCGCGAGCTCGGCGGTCAGCGGCTCGCGGCCGAGCACGAGCGAGCAGGCGGCCAGCAGCGCAGCCGCGGCCGGGGCGTCGCGCAGCGCGAGGCCCGTCGCGACGCCCGCGGTGGGGACGTCGGCGAGGGCGAGCGCGCGCTCGATCGCGGGGACGTCGGCGCCGGAGCGCATGACGACGGCCATCTGCGACCAGGGCACGCCGTCGAGCAGGTGCCGCTCGCGCAGCAGCGACGCGACCGCGAGCGACTCGGCGGCGCTGGAGGCCGCCTCGATGCCGAGGAGCGGGGCGAGGCCGTCGGGCGCCGCGAGCTCGGGCGCGAGCCCGGCCGAGCGATGGCCGCCGCCGAGGGCGGTGCCGATGTGGTTGCGAACGCCGTCGAGCATCTCGGCGATGCCCGGGCGCCCGCGGTGCACGACGGGCAGGTCGACGCGCCGCACGGGCGCGCCGTCGAGCACCGAGGAGAGCGAGCCGAGCAGTTCGGGACGGCCGCCGCGGAATCCGTTGCTCGCGACGTCGGGATCGCCGATGGCGATGATCTGCACGCCGCACGCGGCGAACGCGGCGATGAGGGAGGCCGCCGCCTCGGTCGTCTCCTGGGCGTCGTCGACGACGAGCAGCCGCAGCCCGGCCAGCGGCCCGAGCGCCGCGGATGCCGCGGGGTCGGCGCCGCTGCGCCGCACGATCGTCGCGGCGTACGCGCCGAGCTCGGCGGAATCGAACTGATCGGGCCGCACGAGTTCTTTGACCTCGGCGTACTCGGCCATGAACGCCGCCGCGGCGACCCATTCGGGCCGGCCGGCGTCCTCGCCGAGCCGGGCGAGTTCGGCCTCGTCGACCCCGAGTTCGACCGCGCGCATGAGCAGGTCGCGCAGCTCGCTGCGGAAGCCGCGCAGCGACCGCACCTCTGCGCCGAGCGGATCGGGCCAGTCCGGGCCGAACCCGTCTCGGATGCCGCCCTCGATGAGGTCGGCGACGATGCGGTCGTGCTCGCCTCCGGTGAGCAGGGTGACGGGCGCGGCGGAGTGCGCGCGGACGAGTTGGAACGCGATCGAGTTCGCGGTGCGCGCGAGCGGGCCCCGCGTGGTGGCGGCGAGGCGCACCGCGATGCGGTCGCGGAGCGAGGTCGCCGTCGCCCTCGTGGCGCAGAGCACGAGCACCTCGTCGACGCCGTAGCCGAGCCGCTCGACCCGGTCGGCGACGAGCTCGACGGCGAGGGAGGTCTTGCCCGAGCCGGGCGCGCCGAACACGGCGACGTGCCCGCGTTCGCCGTCGAATCCGAGTTCGCCGACGAGCGCCGCAGGGGACGGCGAGACGCGGGTGTCGGGCCGCGAGGAGAGGGTGGGGCTGGGCATGGCCACACGCTAACCCGTTCCGCCGACAGTGAACGTGCGCCGGCGCCCGCGAGCCGTGTCCTAGTGTGGTCGCAAGGACAGAAAGGCCCCCACTGTGGACGTACGGATCGGCATTCAGAACTCCCCTCGCGAACTCGGCTTCGAGTCGTCTCAGTCGCCCGAGGAGGTCAAGGCCCAGGTCGCGGCGGCTCTCGCCGGCGACGCGAAGTCCCTCGAGTTCGTCGACTCGAAGGGCACGGTGTTCCTGGTTCCGGCCGCCGCTCTGGCGTACGTCGAGATCAGCGGCGTCGAGGCCCGCCGCGTCGGATTCGTCGCCTGACATGGAACTGCTCTTCGTGGTGCTCGGCGGGGCGATCCTCGGCATCGCGGCCCGCTATCTGCTGCCCCTGCGCCGCTCGCACGGCGTCATGCTGGTCCCGTCGATCGGCGCGGGCGTCGCGGCCGTCGTGTGGGTCGCGCTCACCTGGCTCGGCTGGGCATGGGACGGCGGTTGGATCTGGGCGGTCTCGCTCGTCGTGGCCGGCCTCGCCGCCGCGGCGACGGCCTACCTCATCGGGCCGCGACGCGAGCGGGCGGATGTCGCGCTCTTCGAGCGCCTGGTGCGCCCGGGCGCGAGCACGAACACGAGCGCGACCCCCGCGCGCTGAGCCGCGCGGGCCCGCCCGCGAATCGACACCGAACGGACCGCTCCCTCCTCGGAGGGCGCGGTCCGTTCGCGTCGTCGCCAGCGGTGCGCCTGCCGAGGCTCCGCCGGCGTGCGGTGCCGGCGCCGGCGCCGGGGCCCGGCATCGGTGCACGAAGGGGCGGTGCGCCAACCGGCCCGCCCGCTCGATCAGGCGGTGAGGCCGAGCGCGTCCATGCGCCGGGTGTGGTCGGCGATGAGCTCGGTGAAGATCGGCTCGACCCGTTCGTCGAGCCCGCGCGCGTCGGAGGCGCGCAGCGCCGAGCGCGCGATGAGCAGCGTGTCGCCCACGAGGCTCCGGCCCCACAGGGCGAGTCGGTCGGCGAGGCCCGGCTGCGCGGCGATGGCGCTCGCGAGTTGGGTCTCGAGCACGGTGCCCGCGCCGCCGCGGTCGAGGATGCCGCGCACGCGACGCGAGACATCGGCCGGGAGCCCGCCTGCGAGACTCGAGAAGTAGCCGTCGAGCATGCCCGACGTGATGTGGATGCCGAGCAGCAGCTCGTACCAGTCGGCGTCGGTCCAGGCGCGGCGCAGCCGATCGGTCGCGGGCGCGAAGGGCGCCATCACGTCGACGGGCTCGACGCCGGACCGCCGGAGCTCGGCGATGAGGTCGTGGTGCTTGCCGAGCGCGATGCCCGCGGCCGCGCTCAGCCCCTCTTTCGCGCCGAGGTCAGGCGCGGTGCGGACCGCGAGCGCGAGCCCCTCGAAGAACTCGAGCTGGATGTACGCGGCCTGGCCGAGGAACGGCACGGGCTCGGGCACGAGCTCGGTGAAGTCGACCTTCGTCAACTCGGTCGGCGCGACGCGGGGCCGCAGTCGCGGCGCTTCGGGACGCGCACCGCGTCGACTGATCCAGGACACCACGTGCACAGCCTATCCGAGGCGTTCGGCCGGTCTCGGTTAGGCTGGGACGTGCATGCGGGCATCGGACCCGCAGCCGTTGCGCCTGAGGAGAAGCAGGGCGCATCACTTCCGCTCTACCGACAGGCAGATTCTTGACTACATTCGCAGAACTCGGCGTCGCGTCCGACATCATCGACGCGCTCGCGACCAAGGGCATCATCGATGCCTTCCCCATCCAGGAGCAGACGATCCCCCTCGCCCTCTCCGGCCAGGACATCATCGGCCAGGCCAAGACCGGCACGGGCAAGACCTTCGGGTTCGGCCTCCCGATCATCCAGCGCCTCGGCGACGACCCCGAGCCGGGCGTCAAGGTGCTCGTCGTCGTGCCCACGCGCGAGCTGTGCGTCCAGGTGACCGAAGACCTCGAGCTCGCCACCTCCAACCGACCGACGAAGATCGTGTCCATCTACGGCGGCAAGGCGTACGAGGGCCAGATCGAGCAGATCAAGGCCGGCGCCCAGATCGTGGTCGGCACGCCCGGCCGCTTGCTCGACCTCGCCTCGCAGCGCCTCCTCTCGCTGAAGAACGTCGAGGAGATGGTCCTCGACGAGGCCGACAAGATGCTCGACCTCGGCTTCCTCGCCGACATCGAGAAGCTGTTCGCGCAGACCCCGGCGAACCGCCACACCATGCTCTTCTCGGCGACCATGCCCGGGCCGATCGTCGCGCTCGCGCGCCGGTTCATGTCCAAGCCCATCCACATCCGCGCGACCGACCCCGACGAGGGCCTCACGCAGGCGAACATCAAGCACCTCGTCTACCGGGCGCACTCGCTCGACAAGGACGAGGTGATCTCGCGCATCCTCCAGGCCGAGGGCCGCGGCAAGACCGTCATCTTCACGCGCACGAAGCGCGCTGCGGCCAAGCTCGTCGAAGAGCTCAACGACCGCGGCTTCAACGCGGCCGCGGTGCACGGCGACCTGAACCAGGACCAGCGCGAGCGCGCCATGGCCGCGTTCAAGGCCGGCAAGAAGGACATCCTGATCGCCACGGATGTCGCGGCGCGAGGCATCGACGTCGACGACGTCACCCACGTGATCAACCACACCATCCCCGACGACGACAAGACGTACCTGCACCGCGCGGGCCGCACCGGCCGCGCGGGCAAGACCGGCATCGCCGTCACGTTCGTCGACTGGGACGACCTGCACAAGTGGGCGCTCATCAACCGCGCACTCGAGTTCGGCCAGCCCGAGCCGACCGAGACGTACTCGTCGAGCCCGCACCTGTTCACCGACCTCGACATCCCGGCCGGTACCAAGGGCCGGCTGAAGCCCGCCGCCCCGACGGCCGCCCCGACGCGCTCGAGCACCGCCGGCCGGAGCGAACGCGACGGCGACTCCGCCCGGGCACCCCGCAGCACCCGTTCGCGGCAGCGCACGCGCGGCGGCCGCAGCGAGGGCGACACGGCCTCGGCCGCGTCGACGGGCAGCACCGAGCCCGCGGCATCCGCACCCGCCTCCGGCGAGACCGCGACCGCGACCCGCGAGCCCGGCACCGGCACCCACGACGGCGGCGGCAGCGAGCACCACGACGGCAACGCCGCCCCGCGTCGGCGCCGTCGTCGCCGCGGTCCGCGTCCGGCCGGATCGACCGGCGGAACGGCGCCGCAGGCCTGACCTCGGGCGCGACCGCGCACGACACGAACGACGCGAAGAGCGGATGCCGCGAGGCATCCGCTCTTCGTCGTCTCGTGACCGATGCTCCCCTCGACGACACCTCGGCGCGGTCAGGGCAGCACGGGCGACGTTCCGGTGGCCTCGGCCACGATGCGCGCGACGACCTCGCCGGGCGTGCGTTCCTGGCCGAGGCGATTGGTCTTGCCGGTGCCGTGGTAGTCGCTCGACCCGGTGACGGCGAGGCCGAACTCGGCGGCGAGGGCGTGCAGGCGCGGCTTGGACCCGGGGTCGTTCTCGGGGTGGTCGATCTCGAGGCCGAAGAGCCCGGCGTCGACGAGCTGTCGCAGGCGCTCCCGCGGCACGACGTGCTCGGCGCCGCGCGCACCGGGATGCGCGAGCACGGGCACGCCGCCGGCCGCGCGGATCAGGCGCACGCCCGTGAGCGGGTCGGGGGCGTAGTGCGGGCTCGCATAGCCGTGCCGCGGATGCAGGATGCCGGCGAAGGCCGCCGACCGCGTCGACACGTGGCCCCGGGCGACGAGGGCGTCGGCGATGTGCGGACGCCCGACCGTCGCCCCCACGGCGGTCTGGGCGAGCACGTCGTCCCACGTGAGCGGGTAGTCGCGCGCGATGCGCCGGACGATCTGCTCGGCCCGCGTCATGCGCGACTCGCGGATGCGGGTGGTCTCGGCGAGCAGCGCCTCGTCGAAGGGGTCGAAGAGGTAGGCGAGCACGTGCACGCTCGTGTACTGCTCGCGCGTCGACAGCTCCATGCCCGGGATGAGGGCGACCCCGCTCGACGGCACCGCGGCCGCCGCCTCGGCCCAGCCGGCGGTCGAGTCGTGGTCGGTCAGGGCGATGGCCGACAGGCCGACCTCGGCCGCCTCGGCGAGGAGCTCGGCCGGGGCGCCCGTGCCGTCGGACACCGTCGAGTGCACGTGCAGGTCGGCCTCACCGATCACGGATGCCGACGACGAAGCCATCCCACCATGCTAGGGCCGCGCCCGCGGGATTCGGCTCCGCCATAGACTCGTCCCCTAGCTTGGAGGGATGCTCCCCCGCATCCTCGGCTGGATCCTCGTCTCCGGCTCCGCGCTCCTCGCCGCCCTCCTGCTCTGGCCCCAAGCGCTCGGCCTGCAGAACCAGTGGGTGTTCGCGCATGTCGTCGCGCTCCGCGGCGTCGCCGGACTCGGCGCGCTGGTCGCGGCGGTGCTCCTGCTACTGCTCGCCTTCGCGCGTCCGCTCCGCACCGTGGCGTTCGGGCTCGCGGCGGTGTGCGCGCTGTTCGCGGCGGGCAACGCGGCGGTGCTCACGGCGCGCGGCTTCGCGTCGACGGAGGCGGCCGGCGACGCGGCATCCGACGCCGTCACGGTGCTGAGCTGGAACACGCTCGGCGAGGTGCCCGACGCCTCCACCGTCGCCGACCTCGCCCTCTCGGAGTCGGCCGACGTCGTCGTGCTGCCGGAGACGACCGGCCCGCTCGGCGAAGACGTCGCGGTCGCGATGCGGGAGGGCGGCAGCCCGATGTGGGTGCATACGGCCGCGTTCGACGACGTCGCGAAGGCTCGCTCGACCACCATCCTGATCTCCCCCGACCTCGGCGACTACGAGGTGACCTCCGCGCTCGTGCCCGGCCCGCCCGGCAACACGAACACGCTCCCCTCGGTGGTGGCCGACCCGGTCTCGGGCGAGGGGCCGCGCATCGTCGCGGTGCACGCCGTCGCGCCGATCCGCTGGGAGCTGCGCAACTGGCGCAGCGACCTCGACTGGCTCGCCGAGCAGTGCGCGGGCGGCAACGTCATCATGGCGGGCGACTTCAACGCCACGGTCGACCACTTCGCCGGTCGCGGCACCAACGGCGGCGACCTCGGAGACTGCGCGGATGCCGCGGTGCAGGCGGGTTCCGCGGGCCTCGGTACCTGGCCGACCGACCTGCCGCAGCTGCTCGCGAGCCCGATCGACCACGTGCTCGCGACCCCGGGCTGGCAGGTCGACGCGTTCCGCGTCGTGGGCGAGCTCGACGCGGCCGGCAGCGATCACCGACCCATCGTCGCGACCCTCTCGCCGTCCGCCTGACGCCTTCGGGGATCGCCCAGCCCGGTCTCGACGAGCGGTGCGAGAATGGAGGCATGGACTCCAGCGACACCTCAACGACCGAGACCCCGGCAGCGGCGACCGCCGACGAGACGGGCCGCAACGCGAACCGTTCGACCACGCCCGGCTCCGAGGGGTTCAAGGACTTCATCAGCAGCGGCTGGGCCGCGCGCGACGAGGCCCTGCCGCCCGCGCGGGAGCAGGCCGCCTACGCGGCACGGCGGCGGGCGGCCGTCTCCGCGGCGTTCCGCGGCATCCGTCTGATCGTGCCCGCCGGCGACATGAAGCAGCGGGCGAACGACACCGACTACCCGTTCCGCGCGCACACCGCGTTCGCCCACCTCACCGGGTGGGGCTCCGACTCCGAGCCGGGTGCGGTGCTCGTCTTCGAACCGACGGGCGACGGCCACGACGCGACCGTCTACTTCCGCGAGCGCGCCGGGCGCGACTCCGAGGAGTTCTACGCGAACCCCGCCATCGGCGAGTTCTGGATCGGGCCGCGCCCCTCGCTCGAGCACGTCTCGGCCGACCTCGACGTCGCGGCCCGCGGCCTCGACGAGTTCGACCGCGTGATCGACGCCGTCGACACGGCGACGCTCGTGCTCCGCGAGGCCGACGCCGCGATCACCGAGCGCGTCGACCACGCCCGCATCCGGTTCGCCGCAGAGGAGGCGCTGTCGACGAACGCGTCCGACGCCCCGTTCTCACTCGAGGTGGGCGGCGATCACGAGCCCGACGCCGAGCTCGCGCGGGTGCTCTCCGAGCTGCGGCTCGTGAAGGACGAGTTCGAGATCGCCGAGATGCGCGCCGCGGTCGACGCGACGCAGCGCGGGTTCACCGACGTCTTCGCCGAGCTGCCGCGCATCACCTCCGAGGTGCGCGGCGAGCGCGTCATCGAGGGCGTGTTCTCGACCCGTGCGCGTCTCGAGGGCAACGACGTCGGCTACGGGTCGATCGCCGCCGCGGGGCCGCACGCGACCATCCTGCACTGGACCCGCAACGACGGGCCCGTCGTGCCCGGCGATCTCGTGCTCCTCGACGCCGGCGTCGAGCTCGACAGCTACTTCACGGCCGACATCACGCGCACCTTCCCCGTCAACGGCACGTTCTCCGACGTGCAGCGCCAGGTCTACGAGGCCGTGCTCGAGGCTGCGGATGCCGCGTTCGAGGTCGTGCGTCCCGGCGCGGTCTTCCGCGACGTGCACGCGGCCGCGATGGCCGTCATCGCGCGCAAGACCGCCGAATGGGGCTTCCTCCCCGTGTCGGCCGAGGAGTCGCTGCGACCCGAGAACCAGTTCCATCGGCGATACATGGTGCACGGCACGAGCCACCACCTCGGCCTCGACGTGCACGACTGCGCGCAGGCGCGCCGCGAGATGTACATGGACGGCGAGCTGAAGGCCGGCATGGTCTTCACGATCGAGCCCGGCCTCTACTTCCAGGCCGACGACCTCACGGTCCCCGAGGAATTCCGCGGCATCGGCGTCCGCATCGAGGACGACATCCTCGTCACCGCCGACGGAGCCGAGAACCTCTCGATCGGCATCCCCCGCACCGTGGCCGAGGTCGAGGCGTGGGTGCAGGGCGCCGCTCGCCGCTGATCCGTCGGCGACCCCGGGCGACCGAACCGCTCAGGCGTCGTCGCCCGCCCGCCGGCGCTCGCGCTCGGCCTTGCGGGCGGCGTCGAGCGCCTCGCCGTAGGTGAGCCCCTGCGGTTCGGCGGGTTCGCCATCACCCGCGGCATCGGGCTCGCCCGAGGAGTCGGATGCTGCCGCGTCGGAGGCCGCGGCGTCGGATGCCTCGCTCGCACCGTCTCCGCTCACGGAGGCGGCACCCGCGGTCGCGGCATCCGACCGCTCGCCGTAGCGGGGAGCCAAGGTCTGCGTCGGCGCCGATGGCTCGGGCGTGCCGCCCGAGGTTCGGGTCGGCAGCGCCGGCTCCGGGACATCCGTCACGTGCAGCACCTGACGTGCCCGCTCGACGTGCGCGGTCTCGGCGACGATCGAGTACCGGGTCGCGAGCACCTGCGCGATCGAGGTGAAGTCGCGGCGACGGCGGTTGACCGAGTACGACACGACGCTGAAGATCATGCCGAAGCCGGCGCCGATGAGCACCGCGGAGAGCAGGATGCCCACCGACGACGGCGAGGGCGCGAAGATGAAGAACAGCAGGCCGAGGAAGGTTCCGAACCAGGCACCCGAGAGCGCGCCGGTGCCGGCCGCGCGGCCCCACGTGAGCTTGCCCGTGATGCGCTCGACGCTCGTGAGCCCCGTGCCGACGATCGCCAGCTCCTTCACGGGGAACTCGGCCTTCGCGAGCGCATCGACGGCGGACTGCGCCTCGGCGTAGGTCTCGAAGGTCGCGACGGTCTCGCCCTGCGGCAGTGTGGGGAAGGCGCGGGCCATGCGTCCGCCGAACGGCGATTGGTTGCTCACCCGTCCATCCTCCCACGGGCTAAGTTTGTACCGTGAGCGCAACGAGAGTCTTCGTCGCCCGACTCGCCGGGTGCGCCGTCTTCGACCCCGCCGGCGATCGGGTCGGAAAGGTGCGCGACGTCCTCGTCGTCTACCGCAAGAACGATCCGCCCCGCGTGGTCGGCCTCATCGTCGAGGTCCCGGGCAAGCGCCGCGTGTTCCTCTCCATCGGGCGCGTGACCTCGATCGGCAACGGCCAGATCATCACGACCGGGCTCATCAACCTGCGCCGCTTCGAACAGCGCGGCGGCGAGGTGCGCGTGATCGCCGAGATGCTCGGCCGCAAGGTGCGCTTCAACGACGGCTCGGGCGAGGCCTCCATCGAAGACGTCTCGATCGAGGAGCAGGAGCAGGGCGAGTGGGAGGTCGAGCAGCTCTTCGTGCGCCGGCCCAAGGGCGCCTCGCCGTTCTCCAAGGGCCAGTCCGCCTACGTCACCTGGCGCGAGGTGAGCGAGAGCGCGCGCACCGGCGAGGCCCAGTCGGCCGAGCACCTCATCGCCACCTACTCCGAGCTGAAGCCCGCCGACCTCGCCAACACGCTGCTCGACCTGCCGGTCGCACGGCGGCAGGAGGTCGCCGAGGAGCTCTCCGACGACCGGCTCGCCGACGTGCTCGAAGAGATGCCCGAGGCCGACCAGGTCGAGATCCTCGGCGGCCTCGGCGACGACCGCGCCGCCGATGTGCTCGACCACATGCAGCCCGACGACGCGGCCGACCTCATCGCCCAGCTCCCCGAGGAGCGCGGCGAGCACCTGCTCGAGCTCATGGAGCCCGAAGAGGCCGAAGACGTTCGCATGCTCCTGTCGTACGGGCCCGACACGGCCGGCGGCCTGATGACCACCGAGCCGATCATCGTCTCGGCCGATGCGACCGTCGCCGAGGGCCTCGCCCTCATCCGCCGCCACGACCTGCCCCCCGCGCTCGGCGCCGCGGTCTGCGTGACCCTGCCGCCGTACGAGGCGCCCACGGGCCGCTTCCTCGGCATCGTGCACTTCCAGCGCATGCTCCGGTACCCCCCGCACGAGCGGCTCGGGACGCTCATCGACCAGGGGCTCGAACCGGTCGGCGCCGACACCTCGGCGGCCGAGGTGAGCCGCATCCTCGCGAGCTACGACCTCGTGTCGGTGCCGGTCATCGACGAGAAGCACCGCCTCGTCGGCGTCGTGACGATCGACGACGTGCTCGACTACCTGCTGCCCGACGACTGGCGAAGCCATCCTGAAGACGAAGACGAGGTGAGCAAACGCGCCACCGCCCGTGCGCAGCTGACGACGGGCAGCATCCCGATCCCGACGAGCGGAAGGAGGGCAGGAGATGGCACGAGGTAACGACGAACGTCGGTTCGACACCCCGAAGGGCAGCCGTCGCGCCCCGTTCCGCAGCGGCGGCGACAGCGACCGGTTCGGCCGCTTCACCGAACTCGTCGCGCGCGGCATGGGCACGCCCTGGTTCCTCCTCGGCCTCACCCTGTTCTGCGTGCTCTGGCTCGCGTGGAACACGCTCATGCCCGAAGACCTCCGCTTCGACTCGGCCGCCAACGGGTTCACGGCCCTGACGCTCGTGCTCAGCCTCCAGGCCTCCTACGCGGCGCCGCTCATCCTCCTCGCGCAGAACCGTCAGGACGACCGCGACCGCGTGCAGATCGAGCAGGACCGCCAGCGGGCCGAGCGCAATCTCGCCGACACCGAGTACCTCGCGCGCGAGGTCGTCGCGCTGCGGCTGGCCGTGAAGGACCTGGCTTCGAAGGACTTCATCCGGTCCGAGCTGCGAGCCGTGCTCGAAGAACTCGACCGCGCTCAGGCCGACCGTGCCGGCGACGAGGATTCCGCGAATGCCGCGCCCCGAGGCTGACGCGGCCGGCGACGTGCTCGAGGCCGCGGTCCTCCGCGCGCTCGGGTCCGTCATCGACCCCGAGATCCGCAGGCCGATCACCGAGCTCGACATGGTCGGATCGGTCTCGGCCGACGAGCGAGGCCGGGTGGCCGTCGTCATCCGCCTCACCATCGTCGGATGCCCCGCATCAGACCGTATCGAGCGCGATGTGCGGCAGGCCGCCGAGGCGGTGGCCGGCGAGGGCGCGGTCGACGTGACGCTCACCGTGATGACGCCCGAGCAGCGCACCGCGCTCACCGAACGCCTGCGCGGCGGCAAGGCGGCCCGCGGCAACCCGTTCGGCCCCGGCACGCTCACCCGGGTCGTGGCGGTCACCAGCGGCAAGGGCGGCGTCGGCAAGTCGACCCTGACCGCGAACCTCGCGGTGGCGCTCGCCGCTCGCGGCCTCTCGGTCGGGCTCGTCGACGCCGACGTGCACGGCTTCTCGATCCCGGCGCTGCTCGGCCTCGTCGACGAGGACGGGCTCGCGGCGCGTCCCACGCAGGTGAACGACATGATCCTGCCGCCCGTGGCGCACGGCGTGAAGGTCATCTCGATCGGCATGTTCGTCGAGCCCGCCGAACCCGGCGCGCGTGCCTCGTCCACGGCCGTGGCCTGGCGCGGCCCGATGCTGCACCGCACCCTCAACCAGTTCCTCACCGACGTCTACTTCGGCGACCTCGACGTGCTGCTCGTCGACCTGCCGCCCGGAACGGGCGACATCGCGATCTCGCTCGGCCAGCTGCTGCCGAACGCCGAGGTGCTCGTCGTCACGACCCCCCAGCCGGCAGCGGCCGACGTCGCCGAGCGGTCGGGCGTCGTCGCCCGGCAGACGGGGCAGCGCATCATCGGCGTCGTCGAGAACATGGCCGGCCTCCCGGGCGCCGACGGCACCGTGCTCGACCTGTTCGGCTCCGGCGGCGGCGAGGAGGTGTCGCGCCGTCTCTCCGAGGGGCAAGACGAGGCGGTGCCGCTCATCGCGAGCGTGCCGCTCAGCATCGCCCTGCGGCAGGGCGGCGACGCGGGCGAGCCCGTCGTGGCCGGCTCCCCCGACGACCCGGCCGCCCGCGCCATCGAACGGGTCGCCGAGGCCATCGCGACGCGTCCACGCCGGCTCTCGGGCCGCCGGCTCGACGTCTCGGTGCGGTGATCCGGATGCCGCGCGCCACCGCTTCCCGCAGCGGCCGGCGTGCGGCCGGGCGGCGCCCGCGCCCCGCGACCGGGCTCGTCGCGACATCCGGCCGCGCGGTGCCCGCCGCGGTGCTCGCCGTGGCGCTCGTCTCCTGCGCGACGTCGACACCCGAGCCCACGACCGCTGCCGCCCGGCTGCCCGACGGCCTCACCACGAGCATCCTGCAGAGCAGACAGGACGTGGTCGACGGCCGCCTCGTGGTGGAGATCGACAACGCGACGGGCGCCGACCTGTGGTTCTCCTCGTTCGATGTCGAGGCGCCGGGCCTCGAGCCCGGACTGCACTTCGAGGGCCCGCGCACGATCCCCGCCGGGCGGTCCGTGCAGTACCGCGTCGACCTCACGCCCGCACGCTGCGACGGCGACCCCGGACCCGCCGAGGTGACGCTCACCGTGGTCGCGACGGGCGACGACGAAGCGGGGGCCGCACCCGAGGCCGGCGCTGCGGCGACCGGTACGATCGAGGCCGACGACCCCTACGACACGCTCCCGCGCCTGCAGAACTCCGGATGCCTCACCGCCGCGGTCGAGCGCGTTGCGAGCTTCACCCTCGCCGACCGCCTGCGGTCGACCGGTTCGGGCGTCGACCGGCGCGCGTTCCTCGACATCGAGGTCGAGCCGACCGGTGACGGCGACGCGTCGGTCGATCTCTCGGAGGTGCTCGGCACGACGCTGCTGTCGGCCGAGGACGGCCTGAACTGGTCGACGACGACGGCGCACATCGAGGCATCCGACGCGCCCACGACGATCTCGCTGCCCGTGCGCCCGGCAAGGTGCGACCCGCACGCGGGCGCCGAGGACAAGCGCGGCACCATCCTCCCGCTCGTCATCACGACGAGCGAGGGATGGTCGGGGCAGTACGAGGTGCGCGCACCCGCATCGCTCAAGGCCGACCTGTTCGCCTACTTCACCGAACGCTGCGGACTGCCCTCGACCTGAGGACGGCCCGCACCGTGCAGGTCGCCCGCCCCGGCGCGGAACTCAGCCGCGAGGCTCGACCACGCGCGCCAGCAGCTCGACGAGGAGGCGCCCCGTGAGCTGCGACGGCAGCGCCTCGACGAGCGCGAGCACGGGAGCCATCTGCGCGGGAAGCCCGCCGCCCTCGCCGCCGAGCAGCCCGATGGCGCCCAGCAGACCGGCCGCGGTGTCGGAGTCGAGGCCCGCGTCCGAGGCCAGCAACGGCTCGAGGCCGCCGGGCAGGGCGTCGGCGAGGCCCGCGAGCACGAGTTCGCCGTCGACCTTCGGCACGCCGCGCACCGCGTCGGCGGCGACCACGAGCGCGGCCGCCAGTTCGGGCACGACGTCCTCGGTCACCGGCGTGACGGTGAGGTGCGTCGTGTGCGGCAGGCGAGAGCCGTCGGCCTGCACGATGCCGGGCTGCAGCTGCAGGAACCACCCGGCCTGGCGCGCGGCATCCGCCCAGTGATGCGGATCGACGCGAAGGTGCTCCTCGACCCGCTCGTCGGTCGCGACCGCGAACAGCGGGCCCGTCGGCCGGCCGACGACGCGGAGGCCCTCGATGCCCTCGACCGTCTCCCGCAGCGCGGCCGTCGCCCGCGCCGTCTTCGCCGACAGCGACGCGAAGCCCTCGTCGCCGAGCACCTCCGTGATCGCCCAGGCCGCCGCGAGCGGACCCGCCGGCTTCGATCCCGTCATCGTCGGGTTCACGACGGGATACCCCGGCCACCCCGTCGTGCGGAAGTACTGGTGCCGCTGACGATCGCGCCCGCGCGTGAGCAGGACCGACACGCCCTTCGGCGCGTAGCCGTACTTGTGCAGATCGGCCGAGAGGCTCGTGACGCCCGGCACCGCGAAGTCCCAAGTCGGCAGGTCGTCGGGCCAGAAGCCGAGCGCGAAGCCGCCGATGCACGCGTCGACGTGCAACGCGATGCCGCGCGCACGGCACACCGCCGCGACATCCGCCACCGGGTCGAGGGTCGCGAACGGGTACGACGGGGCCGATACGACCACGAGCGCGACATCGTCGCCCAGGCGATCCTCGATCGCGGATGCCGCGAGCGTGCCGGTCTGCGGATCGACGGGCACGAGGTCGAGCGCGAGCCCGAAGTACTCGGCCGCCTTGTGGAACGCCGCGTGCACCGTGATCGGCGCGACGATGCGCGGGACGCGGGGCGTGCCCGCGCGCACCGAACGCCAGGCGTCGCGCGCCGTCTTCACGGCGAGCAGGCAGCTCTCGGTGCCGCCGGAGGTGACCGTGCCGACGACGACCTCGGCCGAATCGGAACGGTCGGCCCCGTCGGCCCCACCGACCCCGTCGGCCTCGCCGTGGAACACCCGGCGCGCGAACCCGACGATGCCGGCCTCCATCGCCGCGACCGAGGTGAACGTCGTCGGGTCGAGTCCGTTGACCGGCTGCACGAGGCGCGCCGCCCGAGCCGAGAGCTCGTCGAGCTCGGCGAGTCCGGAGTCGTACACGTACGAGAGCACGCGTCCGCCGTGCGTCGGGGCATCGCCCTCGCGCAGCGCCGCGAGCTCGGCCAGCACGTCTTCTGGGTCGCGTCGGAATCCGTTCATGGTCACATCGTCTCCTGCGTGTCGTTGCGGGGTGTCGGGGCCGTGGCCGAGGGGTCGGTGTCGGCGGCATCCGCCTCGATGTCGTGACGGCGCAGCCCGTACCGCGCGAGCGGCAGCAGGCTGAGGAACACGAGCACCGCGGGCACGGCGCTGAAGCTCACGGCGATGCCCGCCACTGCGGCGTCGGGCTGCTCGACGACCGTCGAGCCCGTCGATTCGAGGTAGCCGGTGAGCGCGAGCACGATCGTGAGCACCGTCGCGCCGAGCGCCATGCCCGCCGTCTCGCCCGCGGTCCAGATGCCGCCGAAGCTGCCGGCACGGCCCTCGCCGTGCTCGCGGGCGTCGTGCGAGATGACGTCGGGCAGCATCGCCATGGGCAGGGTCTGCATGCCCGCGTAGGCGGCGCCGGCGAGCGCGACGGGCAGGTACACCCACGCGCCCGGCGCCCAGATCATGCCGACCATGCTGAGTGCGGCGACCGCGAACAGCAGGCTCGCCCAGCGGAACGCGCGCTCCTTGCCCACCGCGCGGGAGATGCGGCTCCACACCGGGGCGCAGAGCACGGCGGGCGCGATGAGGGCGACGAACAGCAGCGTGAGCGCATCCTCGCTGTGCAGCACCCACACCGCCACGTAATTGGCGCCCGCGAGCATGACGCCGGTCGCGAGGCCCTGCAGCACGAAGGTCGCGAGCAGGGCCCGGAACGGGGCGCTCCGGCGCAGGGCCGCGATGCCCTCGGCGTACGCCGCTCGGATGCCGAGGCGCGGCGCCTGCGCAGCGGGGAGCCCGCGCGGGGCCGTCGTGACCGCGACCAGCATGCCCGCGCCGATGACGACGCCCGCGACGAGCGCCATGACGAGATACCCGAGCGCCTCGTCGTCGCCGCCCATGCGGCGCAATGCCGGACCGCCCGCGCCGAACAGCAGGATCGCGAGGCTCAGCACGACGACCCGCCAGGAGAGCAATCGGGTGCGGGCGTCGTAGTCGGACGTGAGCTCGGCGGGAAGCGCGATGTACGGCACCTGGAACAGGCTGAACGCCGTCGCCGTCGCGAGGAAGGCGAGGAACACCCAGACGCCGGATGCCGCGGGGCCGAAGTCCGCGGGCACGGCGAACGTGAGCAGGAACCCGACGGGCAGCGCGATCGCGCCCACGCGCATCCACGTGCGGCGCGTGCCGGTGCGGGCGAGCGCACGGTCGCTGTGCTCGCCGATCCACGGGTCGATGACGACGTCCCACACCTTCGCCGCCGTCACCACGAGTCCCGCGACGAGTGCGGTGACACCGAGGGTGTCGGTCATGTAGAAGACGAGGACGAGTCCCGGCAGCGTCGCGAACCCGCCGGTGCCGAGCGAACCGATGGCGTAGCGGGTGATGACGCCGCGGGAGAGGGGGCGCTCCGTTGCGGTCATGGAGGCAGTGTAATCGGCTCCGGAGACCGGATCGGACCAGAGTGGGTCAACTGTCCTAGAATGTCCGACATGCGCGCCACCCTGGCCTCCCCCGACCTGTACGCCCGCCTCACCGCCGAGATCGTCGCTTCGGGCGACCGCACGGTCGAGGTGCCGACGCCGTCCACCGGCGAGACGCTGCACCTGCTGCCGCGTTCGAGCGCCGAGGACGTGCACGACGCGACCGCACGCGCCCGCATCGCCCAGGTGGCGTGGGCCAGGGCCGGCTTCGCCGAGCGCCGACGCATCCTCCTCCGCGCGCACGATCTCGTGCTCGCCCGGCGCGAGCTCCTGCTCGACCTGATCCAGCTCGAGAGCGGCAAGACCCGCGGGCAGGCGTTCGAAGAGGTCTTCCAGGCGGCGAGCGTCACGCGCTACAACGCCGTCACCGCCCGCAGGGCGCTGCGCGGCGGCGCACGCCGCGGCGGCATCCCCACCGTCATGACCGCGAGCGTGCGGTACCGGCCGAAGGGCGTCGCGGGCGTCATCACCCCCTGGAACTATGCGCTGAGCCTCGCGGCCATGGACGTCGTGCCTGCCCTCGCTGCGGGCTGCGCCGTCGTGCAGAAGGCCGACGACCAGGGCGCCCTGTCGATCCTCGCGCTGCGACGCGCGTTCATCGACGCCGGGGTGCCCGAGGCGCTCTGGGCCGTCGTCACGGGCGAGGCCGCCGAGGTCGGCGAAGCGGTCACGGATGTCGCCGACTACATCTGCTTCACGGGGTCGACGGCGACCGGCCGCAAGGTCGCCGAGAAGGCCGGCCGGCGCCTCGTGGGCGCCTCGCTCGAGCTCGGCGGCAAGAACGCCCTGCTCGTGCTCGCCGACGCCGACCCCGTCGACGCGGCCCGGGGTGCGGCGCACGCCGCGTTCTCGGCGATGGGCCAGCTCTGCGTCTCGGTCGAGCGCCTCTACGTCTCCCGTCGGGTGGCCGGGCCGTTCCAGCAGGAGCTCGTCGCTCGACTGAACGACGCGGTGCTCGGCTCCGAGCTCGAGTACCGGGCCGATTACGGCTCGCTCACGAGCGCCGCGCAGCTCGCTCGCGTGCAGGGGCACCTCGACGACGCGGTCGCCAAGGGAGCGACCGTGCTCGTGGGCGGCCGGCACCGCCCCGACCTCGGTCCGTGGTTCTTCGAGCCGACGGTGCTCACCGGGGTCACCCCCGACATGAGCGTCTACGCAGACGAGACCTTCGGCGCGATCGCCTCGCTCTACCTCGTCGACGACGACGCCGAAGCCGTCAGCGCCGCGAACCGCAGCCAGTACGGGCTCAACGCGTCGATCTTCTCGGGTTCGCTGAAGCACGCCTCGCGCGTGGCCGACCAGCTCGAGGCCGGCAGCATCAACATCAACGAGGGCTACCGCGGGTCGTTCTCGGCCGTGGCCGCGCCCATGGGCGGGGTCAAGCAGTCGGGCGTCGGCCGGCGCAACGGCCACGAGGGCCTGCTGCGCTTCGTCGAGCCGGTCACCGTCTCACGCGCGACGGGCCTCGTGCCGCTGCCGCGCACGGCCGCCGAGTACCGCACGCTCGTGCCGGTCATGACGCTCGTCGCACAGGCGCTGAAGGCGATCCGCCGGGCCTGACGCCGTGCGCCGCACCCGGCGCAGCACGACCGCGCCATGCGCGGCATCCCCCGACTCGCGCCGTGCGCGGATGCAGGAAACGAGGCGCCATCCCGGCTGACAGGAGGGGATGCCTCCCAGTTTCCTGCACGGCGGTCACGAACACGGCACGGCGACCACGAAGCGGCTCGGCCGTCGCGCGGCTTGGTCGCAGGCGACGCGCACCGATCAGGTGGCCTCCGAGTCGAACGGCGCGACCTCGCCCGCGCCGAGGGCGTCGCGCTTGCGCTTGCGCTGGAGGTACGCCGAATTCTCGTTGACGCCGGCGCGTGCCACGACCGGCTTCGCGGGCTCGGCGAACGGGTCGGCGTCGCTCAGCGCGTCGCGGATGATGCGGCGCGGGTCGTACTGACGCGGATCGAGCTTCTGCCAGTCGACGTCGTCGAACTCTGGGCCCATCTCCTCGCGCATGCGATCTTTGGCGCCGTTCGCGAAGTCGCGCATCGAGCGCACGAACTTTCCGAGCTGGGCGGCGTAGTGGGGCAGACGTTCGGGACCGAGCAGGAAGACGGCGATCACCCCGATGATGAGGAGTTTCTCGAACGTCAGACCGAACATCCATACAGGATAGTCGGCGGCGAGGCGTGCGATTCACACGCGGACCGGGCCGTAGGCTTGGGCGTTGAGAGAGTGCCGGGAGCCCCATCGTGTCCGAACGTGACCTGAACTGGAAGTACGTCGACGAGTCCGTCGTCGAGACCGAAGCGGTCGCCCGCGCCCGGCAGCAGTCCGTCGAGCTCGGCATCGATCCCGTCTCCCCCTCCGTCGGCGCCCAGCTCGCGGTCATCGCGGCCGCCGCTCGCGCGGAGTCGATCATCGAGATCGGCACGGGCGTGGGCGTCTCGGGCCTCAGCATGCTGCAGGCCGCCCGGGGCGCGCTCCTGACCTCGATCGACACCGAGAACGAGTACCTGCAGGCCGCACGCGAGAACTTCGCCGACGCGGGCATCGCGGCCGCGCGTGTGCGCCTCATCGCCGGCCGGGCCAGCGAGGTGCTGCCGCGCATGAACGAGAACTCCTACGACCTCGTCGTCATCGACGCCGATCCCGGCCTCGTGATCGAGTACGTCGAGCACGGGCTGCGCCTCGCGAAGCCGAGCGGCACGGTCCTCGTCGCACGCGCCCTCTGGCGGGGTCGCGTGTCCGACCCGGCCCGCCGCGACGAAGAGGCCACGGCGTTCCGCGCGCTCATCTCCGAGCTCGCCGCCTCGCCTGCGGTCGCGACCGCGGTCTCGCCGGCCGGAGACGGCCTGCTCCAGATCGTCAAGCTCGGCGCCTGATCGGCGCCTTGCAGCGCCTGATCGGCCCCGAAACCGAGCCCGAAACAGGGGCAGGGCGCGAACCCGAACGGACCCCGGACGTGCCTCGAGCCGAGCACCGCACTGCGGGCTCGGCTCGAAACCTATGGAACTGATCAGGCCGGGTTGACGACGCCGGCGAGCACGTCGTAGAGCTCCTTGGCCTCAGCGTCGTTGACCGAGACGACGAGACGGCCGCCTCCCTCGAGCGGAACCCGCACGATGATCAGACGCCCCTCCTTCACAGCCTCCATAGGCCCGTCTCCGGTGCGTGGCTTCATGGCCGCCATTGAGCTACCCCTTTCGTGGCTGTCTCATTCCATTATCGGTCATTCGAAGCACTCCTGAGAAATCGCCGTGAGCCTGTGGACGACATCGGGCGCCACGAGACCCGGCGGCGCGGCGTCGGCAGAGGCCCTCCCGGCGTCTCAGGGCGGGGTCCAGTCGCTGCCGTCGATGCCCCACGCGATGAGCAGCCATCCGACCTGCAGCGCGAGGAACACGATCACGATGCCCCAGCGATACCAGCGGGCCCGCGGGATCGCGGCGGCTCCGAGCAACGGGAACAGCGGCGAGGCGATGCGGAACACGCTCGACTGCGGAAAGAACACGGCCAGGAGGTAGAGCGCGTAGCTCAGCGACCAGAGCCGGATGTCGACGCCGAGACGGCGCACCGCCGGGGAGAGCAGCACGAGCGCGAACGCGACGACGAGCGCGACGACCGCGATCGTGCCGAGGGGTTGTCCGAGCCACCATCCGCCCGACTGGAACCAGGCCGTGAACGGCACGAGCTCGCCGTAGCCGATGTACGCGGCGCGCCAGGCGAGCTCGGTGTCGGTGTAGGCGTGCAGGTCGCCGGTCACGGCGCCCGCCACGAGCAACCAGGCGAAGCCGCAGATCACGGCGAAGCCGGTGACGGATGCCGCGAGCACGCGTTCCCGCATCGGGAACGGGTCGTCGTGCCGACGCCACCACCGCCAGAGCCAGTGCAGTCCGAGTGTGAGGGCGAAGGCCAGCGCGCCCGGCCGCGTGAACGACCAGACGGCGATCACCGGGAACAGCCACGCGTACCGGCGGTCGACGAGGAGGAGCAGCGCGGTCGCGAGGAGCAGGTATCCGAGCGCCTCGGCGTAGCCGAACTGCATGATGGGCGCGACCGGCGCCACGCAGAAGAGCACGACCGCGAACATGGCCCGGTCGGGCGCGAGGAACCGCGACATGAGGCGATGGAACACGAGCGCGGCGCCGAGCCCGGCGGCGAGCGAGACGAGCACCGAGGCGACGTTCCACGGGATCTGGAGCCACGTCAGCGCGCCGACGACGGCCGGATAGACCGGCATGAACGCCCAGGCGTTCTCGGCGACGTGCCCGTCGTCGGTCAGCGGGAGCACGCTCGGATACCCCGCGAGCTGGATGATCTGGTACCAGCGGGCGTCCCACATGTTCGCGAACTCGAAGTAGCCGGGCTTCGCGGCCGTCCACGGGTTCGCCCCCTGCACGCTCGCGAGCGTCGTCACGAAGACGGTCGTCACGACGCGCGAGGCCGCGTACACGAGCAGCACCCGCAGCCACCACGGCGAGACACGCCAGCGCACCCGGGGCGACCACCGGGTCAGACGGAACGGGTCGGGTTCGCGCGCCGTGTCGGCGGTCGCGTCGGTCATGCCGCGCTCACGCGCCGGTCAGCCAGGACCGCAGCCCCACCTCGCACGCGACGATCGCGTCGACGCGCACGCGCTCGTCGTCGGTGTGCGCGAGGCTCGGGTCGCCGGGCCCGTAGTTCACGGCGGGCACGCCGAGGGCGCTGAAGCGCGCGACATCCGTCCACCCGTACTTGGGCCGCGCCTCGGCGCCGACCGATGCGAGGAACCCCTGCACGAACGGGTCGTCGAGGCCCGGACGGGCGCCGGCCGAGGCATCCGTCACCGTCAGCTCGTACTCGGGGAACAGCGCGCGCATGGCCGCGACGGCGTCGTCGATCGAGCGGCTCGGCGCGAAGCGGTAGTTGACGGTGAGCACGGCCTCGTCGGGCACGACGTTGCCGGCCACTCCCCCGCGGACGCCGACCGCGCTCAGCCCCTCGCGATAGGCGAGCCCCTCGACCTCGACCGTCTCGGCCTCGAAGGCGGCGAGCCGCTCGAGCGCCGGCGCGAGCGCGTGGATCGCGTTCACGCCCATCCACGGCCGCGAGGTGTGCGACCGGGTTCCCGTGGCGCGCAGCTCGACCCGCAGGGTGCCGTTGCAGCCGCCCTCGACCTGTCCGTTCGAGGATTCGCCGAGGATCGCGAAGTCGGCCTCGAAGAGGTCGGGCCGCCGCTCGGAGAGGCGCTTCAGGCCGTTGAGGTCGGCCTGCACCTCTTCATGGTCGTAGAACATCCAGGTGACGTCGTAGACGGGCTCGGCGAGCTCGACCGCGAGCTTCAGCGCGACCGCGACCCCGCCCTTCATGTCGGTCGTGCCGCGCCCCCACAGGTACTCGACGCCGCCGTCGGTCTCGAAGCGGGTCGGCACGTTGCCGTTGATCGGCACGGTGTCGAGGTGCCCGGCGATCACGACCCGCCGCTCACGGCCGAGGTTCGTGCGCGCGACGATCGTGTCGCCGTCGCGGTGCAGGTCGAGGTGGGATGCCGCGGCGAGCGCCTGCTCGACGAGGTCGGCCAGCACCGTCTCGTCACCCGACACGCTCGGGATGTCGCAGATCGCCCGGGTCAGCGCGACGGAGTCGGCGGTCGGGTCGAGTGCGGGCGGCGTCGGAGCGGTCTCGGCGGGCATTCCCCGATTCTACGGAAGCGACGCCCCGCGTCATCCGCCCGTTCGCATCGGTACCCTTGGATCATGCCCGCGAACGTCGACGCCTCCGCCCCTGCCCGCACCGCCTCCGCCGCCGGCCTCACGACCATCGCCGGCGACGGCACCGTGCTCGACGCCTGGTTCCCCGCGCCGAGCCTCGGCGACGAGGCGACCCCGCTCGCCGAGGAGCACGCCGCGCTCGCGGGCGAGGACGCCCGACGCAACGTACGGGTCGAGGTCGTCGAGCTCACGATCGAACTCGACGCTGCGCCCGCCTCGACCGCCGACGCGTACCTGCGGCTCCACCTGCTCTCGCACCTCATCGCGGCGCCGAACACGGTCGTCCTCGACGGCGTCTTCGCCCACCTGCCGGCCGTCGTCTGGACCAACGCCGGCCCGGTGCATCCGGCCGACTTCGACCGGCTGCGTCCCGCGCTGCAGCGCGCCGGCATCCACGCGACGGGGCTCGACAAGTTCCCTCGGCTGCTCGACTACGTCACCCCCGACCGCGTGCGCATCGCCGATGCCTCGCGGGTGCGCCTCGGCGCGCACCTCGCGCCCGGCACCACGGTCATGCACGAGGGCTTCGTCAACTTCAACGCCGGAACCCTCGGCGCCTCGATGATCGAGGGCCGCGTCTCGCAGGGCGTCGTGGTCGGCGACGGCTCCGACATCGGCGGCGGCGCCTCCATCATGGGCACGCTCTCGGGCGGCGGCACGCAGCGGGTGGCGATCGGCGAGCGAGCGCTGCTCGGCGCGAACGCCGGCATCGGCATCTCGATCGGCGACGACACCGTGGTCGAGGCGGGCCTCTACGTCACCGCCGGCACCAAGGTCGCGCTGCTCGGCGACGCCGAGGCCCGCACTGTGAAGGCCGTCGAGCTCTCGGGCGTGCCGAACCTGCTCTTCCGCCGCAACTCGCTGAACGGGCGCGTCGAGGTCCTGTCCCGCGACGGCCACGGCGTGAAGCTCAACACCGCGCTGCACGCCTGAGCCGCGGCCCCGTCCGCGCCCGGGCGACGCGCTCGATTACAGTGGTGGCTCAGGCCGCCGCGTGGCGGCCCTCGTCATGGGCGATCACGAAGGAGTGACGTGGGCACCGACGCACCGCGAACCCGACACCACCGCTGGCTGAGAGCGCTCACGTGGCTCCTCGCCGTCGTCCTGCTGCTCGTGATCGCGGCGGCAGGGGTCGGCTGGTGGACCGTGCAGCGCTCGTTCCCGGTCACGAGCGGGCGCATCGACGCCCCGGGGCTCATCTCGCCGGTGTCGGTGTACCGCGACGACGCCGGCATCCCCGAGCTCGTCGCCGACAACGACCACGACCTCTTTTTCGCCCAGGGCTTCGTTCACGCGCAGGACCGCTTCTGGGAGATGGACTTCCGGCGGCACGTCACGGCCGGCCGCCTCTCGGAGCTCTTCGGCGCCTCGCAGGTCGGCACCGACACGTTCGTCCGAACGCTCGGCTGGCGCAACGTCGCCGAGCAGGAGTACGAGGCGCTCGACGAGACCTCGCGGGCCTACTACGAGGCCTACGCCGACGGCGTCAACGCCTACCTCGACCGGCGGAGCGGCGCCGAGCTCTCGCTCGAGTACGCGGTGCTCGGCCTGCAGAACCCCGGCTACGCCCCAGAACCCTGGACCCCCGTCGACTCGATCGCGTGGTTGAAGGCGATGGCGTGGGACCTGCGCTCCAACCTCGGCGACGAGATCGACCGGGCGCTGTTGAGCGCCGAGCTCCCCCCTGAAGAGGTCGCCCGGCTGCACCCCGGCTTCGACTGGGCGGGCGCGCCGACCATCCTCGAGGGCATGCCCGCGGCATCCGCCCCGGCCGAGAGCGCCGCGGCCCCGCTCCCCCAGCCGTCGTCGGGGGCGGATGCCGCGTCCGCCGCACCGGCCGACGCCCGGGCCTCGAACGCCTACGCCGCGGCGCTGACCTCGCTCCGCGACGTGCTCGACGCCGTCCCGGCCCTGCTCGGCCCGGAGGGCGGCGACATCGGCTCCAACTCGTGGGTCGTGTCGGGCGCACTCACCGAATCCGGGTCGCCGCTGCTCGCGAACGACCCGCACCTCGGTCCCGCGCTGCCCTCCATCTGGTCGCAGATGGGGCTGCGCTGCGCCGAGATCACCGACATGTGCACGTTCGACGTGGCGGGGTACACGTTCTCGGGACTGCCGGGGGTGATCATCGGGCACAACGATCGCATCGCGTGGGGGTTCACCAACCTCGGCCCCGACGTCGCGGACCTCTACCTCGAACGGGTCACCGACGACGGCTACGAGCTCGACGGCATCCAGGTCCCGTTCAACGAGCGCGAGGAGACCATCGAGGTCGCGGGCGGCGCCCCCGTCTCCGTCACGGTGCGATCGACCGGCCGCGGTCCGATCGTGTCGGACATCAGCGCCGACTTCGAGGCCGTCGCCGGAGCGTATCCCGCGGCATCCGGCGCGCCGGACGGAGAGTACGCGCTCTCGCTGCAGTGGACCGCGCTCACGCCGGGCACGACCGCCGCCTCGATCTTCGCCATCGACCGGGCCGAGGACTGGGACGGCTTCCGGCAGGCGGCGTCCCTCTTCGACGTGCCGTCCCAGAACCTCGTGTACGCCGACGTCGACGGCAACATCGGCTATCAGGCGCCCGGCACGATCCCGATCCGCAAGCAGGGCGACGGCACGCTGCCGCAGCCGGGTTGGACGAGCGAGGCCGGATGGGCGGGCGAGGTCGACTTCGACGATCTGCCGAGCCTGCTGAACCCCGAGCGCGGCTACATCGTCACCGCGAACAACGCCGTCACGCACGATGCCCCGTTCCTCACGGCCGACTGGGATCTCGGTTACCGCGCCGAGGGCATCGAGCGCAGGCTGCTCGAGCAGATCGACGCGGGCGAGCCCTTCACCGCCGCCGATCTCTCCGAGATCCAACTCGACACGGGCGACGCCAACGCCGCCGCGTTCCTCCCGGTGATCGCCGAACTCGATCTCTCCGGCGACGCCGCCCGCGGCGCCGGACTCCTCGAGGGGTGGGATGCCCGCGACGACGTCGACAGCGCCGAGGCCGCCTACTTCGCCGTGTTCTGGAGCAACCTGCTCGACGACATGTTCTCGTCCCTGCCCGAGCAGACCCGGCCGTCGGGCGGCGACCGGTGGTTCAGCGTCGTCGGCACCCTGCTCGCAGAGCCCGAGGCCGACTGGTGGAACGACGAGGAGCTCGGGGTGCAGGGCCGCGACGAGATGCTCGCCCACGCCCTCGACGAGGCCTGGAGCGAGGCGACGAGCCGCATGGGCAGCGATCCCGCGACCTGGCGCTGGGGCCGGCTGCACACGCTCGAGCTGACCAACCAGAGCTTCGGCACCTCGGGCATCGCCCCGATCGAATGGCTCTTCAACCGCGGCCCGTACGAGGTCGGCGGCGGCTCGTCGATCGTCAACGCCAACGGCTGGGACGCACGCGAGGGCTACGCCGTCGACTGGGTGCCGTCGATGCGCATGGTCGTCGACCTCGACGACCTCGACGCGTCCACGTGGATCAACCTCACCGGAGCCTCGGGCCACGCGTTCCATCCGAACTACACCGACCAGGCCCCCCTCTGGCAGCACGGCGAGACGCGCACCTGGCCGTTCAGCCTCGACGCCGTCCGCGACGCGGCGCAGGAGACGCTCAACCTTCTCCCCGTCGAGGGGATCGGGCCCTCGGACCCGGTGCCGAGCGAGACCCCGGCCCCCGAGCCGACGGAGTAGCTGCACGGCGCGAAGAAGGGGCGACACCGTTCGGTGTCGCCCCTTCTTCGCGCCCGTTCCGGGCGGTGACGGCCGCAGCGGATCACCGCTCGCGGCGCGTCAGCGCCCGGAGAAGATCACACGCCCGGAGAAGATCACACGCCCGGGTAGCGGCGCTCGGCCTCGCCCACGTAGAGCTGCTGCGGGCGACCGATCTTCGTCTGCGGATCGAGGTTCATCTCACGCCAGTGCGCCATCCAGCCCGGGAGCCGGCCGATCGCGAACAGCACGGTGAACATGCGCGTCGGGAAGCCCATCGCCTTGTAGATGACGCCCGTGTAGAAGTCGACGTTCGGGTAGAGACGACGCTCCTTGAAGTACTCGTCTTCGAGGGCGAACTGCTCGAGCTCCTTGGCGATGTCGAGCAGCGGGTCGGCGACGCCGAGCCCGGCGAGCACCTCGTCGGCCGACTGCTTGACGATCTTCGCGCGCGGGTCGTAGTTCTTGTAGACCCGGTGCCCGAAGCCCATGAGCTTGACGCCGTCTTCTTTGCGCTTGACGCGCTCGACGAACTTGCCGACGCCCTCGCCGGAGTCCCGGATCTGCGCGAGCATCTGCAGCACGGCCTCGTTGGCGCCGCCGTGGAGCGGGCCGGAGAGCGCCTGGATGCCGGCGGAGATCGAGGAGTACAGGTTGGCTCCGGTCGACCCCACGAGGCGCACCGTCGAGGTCGACGCGTTCTGCTCGTGGTCCTCGTGCAGGATCAGCAGGCGATCGAGCGCCTTCGAGAGCGTCGGGTCGATGTCGTACGGCTCGGCCATGTTGCCGAAGTTCAGGCGCAGGAAGTTGTCGACGAAGCTCAACGAGTTGTCGGGGTAGAGGAACGCCTGGCCGAGGCTCTTCTTGTGCGCGTAGGCGGCGATCACGGGGAGCTTCGCGAGCAGGCGCACCATCGTGAGTTCGACGTCGTCGGGGTCGGTGCCCTCGTAGTAGGTCGAGAGCGCCGACACGGCGCTCGAGAGCACCGACATCGGGTGCGCGGTGTGCGGCAGCGCCGAGAAGAACCGCTTGAGGTCTTCGTGCAGCAGCGTGTGCCGGCGGATCTTCTCGTCGAACTCGGCGAGCTCGTCGGCGCTCGGCAGCGAGCCGTAGATGAGCAGCCACGCGACCTCGAGGTACGTGGAGTTCTCGGCCAGCTGCTCGATCGGGTACCCGCGGTAGCGCAGGATGCCCTGGTTGCCGTCGATGTACGTGATCTCGGACTGGGTCGACGCGGTGTTCACGAACCCGTAGTCGAGCGCGGTGAGCCCGGTCTGCCGTGTCAGCGTCGACACGTCGAGGCTCGCCGCACCGTCGACCGCGGTGCGGATGGGGAACTCCGCGGTGCCACCGGGGAAGTTCAGGGTCGCCTTGAGGGGCTTCTGGCCCTCGGCTGTGTTCACGACGTCGCTCACGGCGCCTCCTGTGATCGTCATGTGCGGTCACCTGCTTTCCGACCCGCGACACCGTTCGGCCGCGGTCCGAACTACAGCCTAGACGCGCTCCGGGCACACTGTCGCATCCGCCAAGACATCCGGGCCTCGCTTGAGGTTTCGAACAGTCCTGCCTCAGGCGACGGATGCTGCGAGCCGCAGCGCGGCGGCACGGATGCGCTCGTCGGTCGCCGTCAGCGAGAACCGGACGTGCTGCGGGTGGCGTCCGCCGTAGAAGTGCCCGGGACCGGCGAGGATGCCCGCTTCGGCGAGGCTCGAGATGGAGTCCCATGCGTCGCGCCCCTCGGTGGCCCAGAGGTAGAGGCCGGCCTCGCTCCGCTGGATGCGGAAGCCCGCGGCCTCGAGGGCCGGACGCAGCACGTCGCGCCTGGCGCGGTAGAGCTGCTTCTGATGGGCGACGTGCTCGTCGTCGCCGAGGGCCGCCGTCATCGCCGCCTGGAGCGGCGCGGGCACCATCAGGCCCGCATGCTTGCGCACGTTGGTGAGCTGTTCGATGAGCAGGCCGCAGCCGGCGATGAACGCCGCCCGGTAGCCCGCCATGTTCGACTGCTTGCTGAGCGAGTAGACGGCGAGCGTTCCGCGACGGTCTTCGCCGCTGACCCGGGGATCGAGGATGCTCGGCACCGGCTCGGCGTCCCACGGCGCGTCCCAGCCGAGCTCGGCGTAGCATTCGTCGCTCACGATGATCGCGTCGAGCTCCCGCGCCCGAGCCCGCGCCGCGCGCAGTTCGTCGACGCCGAGCACACGGCCGTCGGGGTTGCCCGGGCTGTTGAGCCAGATCAGTTTCGTCGCCTCGGGCCATTCGGCCGGGTCGTCGGCGGCGACGGCCTCGGCTCCGGCGATGGCGGCGCCGATGGCGTACGTCGGGTACGCCGCGCTCGGGTGCACGACGACGTCGCCCTCGCCGACGCCGAGCATGAGCGGGAGCAACGCGACGAGCTCCTTGGACCCGATCGTCGGGAGCACGTTGCGTTCGCTCAATCCCGTTCCGACCACCCCGCGACGCCGTTCGAACCACGCGACGATCGCACGGCGCAGCTCGGGCGTGCCGATCGTCTGCGGGTAGGCGTGCGCGTCGGTGGCCGCCGAGAGGGCCTCGCGGATGATCTGCGGCGTCTCATCGACCGGCGACCCGATCGAGAGGTCGACGATGCCGTCGGGATGCTGCCTGGCCCGCGCCGCGTACGGGGCCATGGACTCCCACGGATAGTCGGGCAGCGCGCCGAGCGTCATGCTCAGTGCGCCTGAGGCGGCAGGGCCGAGATGACGGGGTGGTCCTTGGCGATGACGCCGACCTTGGCGGCGCCGCCGGGCGAGCCGAGGTCGTCGAAGAACTCGACGTTGGCCTTGTAGTAGTCGGCCCACTCGTCGGGCAGGTCGTCTTCGTAGTAGATCGCCTCGACCGGGCAGACCGGCTCGCAGGCGCCGCAGTCGACGCACTCGTCGGGGTGGATGTAGAGCGAACGCTCACCCTCGTAGATGCAGTCGACGGGACACTCGTCGATGCACGCACGGTCTTTGACGTCGACACACGGAAGAGCGATGACGTAGGTCACAGTGGCTCGCGTTCCTTTCGGAGTGGGGCTCCCAGTCTATGCCGCCACGCGGGAGGCGGGACGCGCCGGAAGCTGCGGCCAGGCCACGACGAACACGGTGAGCAGGGCCGGGCCGAGCGACCAGATCGTGCCCGTCAGGTCGCCGACCACGAGGACCGAACCGCCGGGGCCGGCGAGGGTGAGGACGCCGACCGAGACGATGACGCCGAACCCGACGACCGCTGCGATCAGCCGACCGCTGAACACGCGGAATGCGACGAGGAGGCCCGCGACGCCCGCGAAGGCCGCGACGATCCCCCACGGCACCGTGACCTCGCCGATGCTCCACACCTGTCGATGCCCCACCGTGCCCAGCGAGCCGTAGAGCGCTCCGACGAGGAACGCGATGACGAGCGTTCCGATGCGGCTGCCGAGGCCGGGCTGCGCGGTGCCGTTCACTTCGGCGTGACCGTGTACGACACCGTGCCGTCCTGCACGGCGAGGAGCACGCGGTACTGGTCGTTCGCGTAGACCGCCGCATCGAGCTGGCCGCTCGTGAGCGCGTCGAGCTGTTCGTCGCTCAGCGAGGAGTCCTGCGCGAACCCGGCGCCCTCGAGCTTGGCCCGAGCGGCCTCGGCGGCGTTCGGGTCGTCGGACTGCACGACCACGACCCATCCCTCGGCGCCGCCCGTGCCGAGGCCGACCATGATCTTGCCGTCGACGATCGCGACCGCCGCGGGGAAGCCCTCGGGCAGATCGCCGCCGAGGCTCACGTCGCCGCCGGTCGCGCTCTTGATCGCGTCCTCGACGCCGTTCTCCACGAGCTTCTCGACGGGGTTCTGGAAGCAACCGGTGAGCATCCCGGCCGCCAGGCCCGCCGTCGCGACGGCCATCGCGATCCGGGCGGCGGTCCGCGGCATCCGCGGGGTGATCGTCGGAGATGACATGGGAGCTCCTCGTGGCTGGCGGTCGATCGAGGGGGCGGGCGCCGGCCCTGATCCCCCGGGTGTGGAGTCTACCGCCGGGTCCGCAGTGCAGCCATGGCGTAGCGTGGAAGCCCCGACCGCCGAGAGGATCGACGATGACCGCACCGGAGACCGAGACCGCAGCGCCCGAGGTCCGACTCGAGTTCGACGACGACGCGATCGCGGTCGTCACGATCGACCGTCCGCGCGCCCTGAACGCGCTGTCGAGCGACGTGCTCGAGGCGATCGACGCGGCATTCGACGAGATCGACGCGGCAGCGGCATCCGTTCGCGGCGTCCTGATCGTCGGCGCCGGCGGTCGCGCGTTCGTCGCGGGGGCCGACATCTCGGCGATGGCCGGACGAACCCCGGCCGAGGGCGAGCGCATGGCGCGGCTCGGCCACCGGGTCGCCGCCCGCATCGAGGCGTGCCGCGTGCCCGTCATCGCGTGCGTCGACGGATTCGCCCTGGGCGGCGGGCTCGAGCTCGCGCTCGCCTGCGACCTCGTCTACGCGACGGATGCCTCGACCTTCGGACAGCCCGAGGTGCGGCTGGGCCTCATCCCCGGATTCGGCGGAACGGTCCGGTTGCCCCGCGTCGTCGGGCCCGCGCGCGCGAAGGAGCTCATCTACACGGGGCGCCGCATCGGCATCGAGGAGGCTGTCGAGGCCGGTCTCGTGGCGCGACGGTTCCCCGACCGCGACGCGCTGCTCGCGGGAGCGCGGGAGACCATCGCCCTGGTCGCCGAGAACTCCCCCTCCGCCATCGCCGCGGCCAAGCGCGTGCTGGTCGCCGCAGCCGGCCGCCCCACCGACGAGGCGGTCGAGCTCGAGATCGGCGGGTTCATGTCGGCGTTCGGCACCGACGACATGCGCGAGGGCGTCGCGGCGTTCCTCGAGAAGCGCACGCCGGGCTTCAGCCGCGGCTGAACGACGCGTCGACGGCGCCCCGCGGCCGCGCGGCGGGCCGGAGCCCGATCGTCAGACGGTGACGCGGGTCGAGAGCCACGCGACGCCGTCGAACCGCACGCCGTCGGCGCCGAACATCTCGAGGTGCAGGTGCGGGCCGGTCGACTGACCGGTGGACCCGACCAACCCGACCTGCTGGCCCGCGGAGACGAGTTGGCCGACGCCCACCGTGATCGAGCCGCTCTGCATGTGGGCGTACGACGAGGTGATGAGCTGGCCGCCGATGTTGTGCTGCACCTCGACGTTCACGCCCAGCCCGCCGCCGCTCTCGGTGGCGAGCACGACGACGCCGTCGGCGATCGACATGACGGGCGTGCCCGCTCCCGGGTTGAAGTCGACGCCGTCGTGCTCGGTCGAGCATCCCGAGCAGGGGGCCGATCGCGGCCCGAAGCCGTCGCTCGTGCGGCTCGGCGTCAGCACCGGCCAGACGATCCGGTCGCTCTCGATGATGCTCACCGAACCGAGGCTCGCCACCTGCGACGTGATCGGCGGCGGCGCGGCCTCGACCGCATAGCCGCCGTCGGGGACGGGAGCCGCGATGACACCGCTCGCGATCTCGACGACCTGCGGCTCGAGCGCCATGGTGTCGTCATACGGCGTCTGGACGGGCGCGTAGACCGACTCGGTCGCGCCGCTCGCGCTGACCGCGAGCGCCGGCGTGCTCGTGCTGAGCGTGAGCCCGGAGGCGGCCACGATGGCGAGCACGGCCAGGCCGGTGCGGGCCGGCAGGAAGCTGCCCATGGCCGGCACGGCGGCGAAGGCGTTCGAGGTGCGGGCCGCGAAGGAGCTGCGGAGACGAGGGGCTGCGGGGACGCGGAACGACGCACGGGGGCGTGCGACCGCGCGGCGGCCGTGATGGGGGAAGGTCATATGGTGGAGCGGTGTTTCGGGTCGGGGGCATGCGGCGAACTCCGCCACGGTACGTCAGGTATCTGAACAAACCCTCAGTTTCACCTGCGGAGCCCGTGTACAACCCCTGCCGGGCATGCGAACGGGGGCGGATGCCGCAGGCGCGAGCCCTCGGCATCCGCCCCCGTCGGGACGACTAGCCCTGCTTCTTCAGGCGCGAGGTCGTGCGGGCGCGCGCCGTCGCATCGAGCTCGACCTTGCGGATGCGCACGGCGGCCGGCGTGACCTCGACGCACTCGTCTTCACGCGCGAACTCGAGGCACTCCTCGAGCGAGAGCTGGCGCGACGGCGTCATCGACTCGAAGGTGTCGGAGGTCGACTGACGCATGTTCGTCAGCTTCTTCTCCTTCGTGATGTTGACGTCCATGTCGTCGGCGCGCGAGTTCTCGCCGATGACCATGCCCTCGTAGACCTCTTCGGTCGGGTTCACGAAGAAGGTCATGCGCTCCTGCAGGGCGATGATCGCGAACGGCGTCACGACGCCCGACCGGTCGGCGACGATCGAGCCGTTGTTGCGGGTGACGATCTGGCCGGCCCATGCGTCGTAGCCGTGCGAGATCGCGTTCGCGATGCCGGTGCCGCGGGTCGTCGTCATGAACTCGGTGCGGAACCCGATGAGGCCGCGGCTCGGGACGATGAACTCCATGCGGACCCAGCCGGTGCCGTGGTTCGACATGTTGTCCATGCGGCCCTTGCGCGAGGCGAGCAGCTGCGTGATCGCGCCGAGGTACTCTTCGGGCGCGTCGATCGTGAGGTGCTCGTAGGGTTCGTGCGTCTTGCCGTCGACCTGCTTCGTGACGACCTGGGGCTTGCCGACGGTGAGCTCGTAACCCTCACGGCGCATCTGCTCGACGAGGATGGCGAGCGCGAGCTCGCCTCGGCCCTGCACCTCCCATGCGTCGGGGCGGCCGATGTCGACGACCTTGAGCGACACGTTGCCGACCAGTTCGCGGTCGAGGCGGTCCTTCACCATGCGCGCGGTGAGCTTGTGGCCCTTGACCTTGCCGACGAGCGGCGAGGTGTTCGTGCCGATCGTCATCGAGATCGCGGGCTCGTCGACCGCGATGATCGGGAGCGGGCGCACGTCTTCGGCGTCGGCGAGCGTGTCGCCGATCATGATGTCTTCGAAACCCGCCACCACGGCGATGTCGCCGGGGCCCGCGCTCTCGGCCGGGTACCGGTCGAGCGCCTTGGTGAGGAAGAGCTCGGTGACGCGCACGTTCTGGACCGAGCCGTCGTGCTTGACCCAGGCGACCGTCTGGCCCTTCTTGATGGTGCCGTGGAACACGCGGAGCAGCGCGAGGCGGCCGAGGAACGGCGAGGCGTCGAGGTTCGTGACGTGCGCCTGCAGCGGGTGCTCGTCGTCGTACGTGGGAGCCGGGATGTGCTCGAGGATCGCCTCGAAGAGGGGCTCGAGGTCGTCGTTGTCGGGCAGCTCGCCGTTCTCGGGCTTGGTGTGGCTCGCGGCGCCGTTGCGGCCGGACGCGTAGACGACGGGGACGTCGAGGATCGCGTCGAGGTCGAGGTCGGGCACGTCGTCGGCCAGGTCGGAGGCGAGGCCGAGCAGCAGATCCTGGCTCTCGGCGACGACCTCGTCGATGCGCGCGTCGGGGCGGTCGGTCTTGTTCACGAGGAGGATGACCGGCATGCGGGCCTCGAGCGCCTTGCGCAGCACGAAGCGGGTCTGCGGCAGCGGGCCCTCGGATGCGTCGACGAGGAGCACGACGCCGTCGACCATCGACAGGCCGCGCTCGACCTCGCCGCCGAAGTCGGCGTGGCCGGGGGTGTCGATCACGTTGATCGTGATCGGGTTGCCGCCCGCGTGCAGGCCGTTGTACGAGATCGCCGTGTTCTTGGCGAGGATCGTGATGCCCTTCTCGCGCTCGAGCTCGTTGGAGTCCATCGCGCGCTCTTCGACGTGGGCGTGCTCGGCGAACGAGTGCGTCTGGTTGAGCATCGCGTCGACGAGCGTGGTCTTGCCGTGGTCGACGTGAGCGACGATCGCGACGTTGCGCAGGTCGTTGCGGGTGGCCTTCGCCATGGTGTTCGGTCCTCTGGGCTGGTGGGCTCCGTGCGACGGGCCCGTGACCGCGACGGGCGGCACGACGGGGAACGCGGAAGCGCTTTGGTGAAAGGTCTGGGGAGTGCGAGGCCGAGAATGACGGCGCGCGCCCGACAAGCCTACCGTGCTCGGGCGCGCTTCACCTGAGAACACCGCGTGACGCGCGAACGCCCGGCATCCGAAGAGCGGATGCCGGGCGTTCGCGATCGTGCGATGACCGACTCGAGCCGGTGCGGGCCTACGCCCCGAGCTCGATGTTCGCGCCGGGAATGGCCGCGAGCAGGTCTTGGGTGTACTGCTCCTTGGGGTTGTCGAACACCTCGTCGGTGGTCGCCGCCTCCACGATGCGGCCCCGCTGCATGACCGAGACGTGGTCTGCGATCACACGCACGACCGCGAGGTCGTGCGTGATGAAGAGGTACGTCAGTCCGAGCTCGCCCTGCAGGTCGGCGAGCAGGCGCAGGATCTGCGCCTGCACGAGCACGTCGAGCGCCGAGACGGCCTCGTCGAGCACGACGATCTCGGGCTTCAGCGCGAGCGCGCGCGCGATGGCGATGCGCTGGCGCTGGCCGCCCGAGAGCTCGTTCGGGTACCGGCTGACCAGGGTGCGCGGCAGCGAGACCTGGTCGAGCAGCTCGAAGACGCGCTCGCGACGCGAGACGCGGTCGCCCACGCCGTGCGTGGAGAGCGGCTCCGAGATGGTGTTGCCGATGTTGCGCAGCGGGTTCAGAGAACCGTACGGGTCCTGGAACACGGGCTGCATGCGGCTGCGCAGCTCGAACAGCTGCTTGCCGGTGACGCTCGCGAGGTCTTGACCACCGACGACGATCTTGCCCGACGTGGCGTCCTCGAGCTTCAGCAGCATCTTGGCGACGGTGGACTTGCCGGAGCCCGATTCGCCCACGAGCGCCATGGTGGTGCCCTTGGGGATCTGGAACGACACGTCGTCGACGGCGGTGAACTCGCCGGCACCGCGGATCTTGAACACCTTCGTGAGGTTCTCGACCGTGATCGCGGGCGGCGCGGCCGCAGCCGCCGCGAGTGCCTCGGCACGGGCCTCGGCGGTCGCGATGAGGTCGATCTCGTCGCCGGCCGCCGACTCGGCGCCCTCGTGCAGCTTCGCCTCGGCCGCGTGCACGCTGCCCGTGGCCTGGATGCGGCGCGAGGCGAGGCTCGGCGCCGCGGCGACGAGGCGCTGCGTGTACGGGTGCTGCGGGTTCTGCAGGATCTCGACCGAGGGGCCGGACTCGACGACCTTGCCCTTGTACATGACCACGAGCTGCTCGGCGCGCTCGGCGGCGAGGCCGAGGTCGTGCGTGATGAACAGCAGGGTCGTGCCGAGTTCGCGGGTGAGCGACTCGAGGTGGTCGAGGATGACGCGCTGCACCGTGACGTCGAGCGCCGAGGTCGGCTCGTCGGCGATGAGCAGCTGCGGATCGGCCGCGAGCCCCATGCCGATGAGCACGCGCTGCCGCATGCCGCCCGAGAACTGGTGCGGGAACTGCTTGAGGCGACGGTCGGCGTCTTGGAGGCCGGCCTGCTTCAGCACCTCGATGGCGCGCTTCTTGACCTCTTTGCGGCCGGTGGCGATGCCGTTCGCACGGATGCCCTCTTCGACCTGGAAGCCGATCGACCACACGGGGTTGAGGTTCGACATCGGGTCCTGGGGGACGAAGCCGATCTTGCGACCGCGGATGCCCTCCATCTCCTTCTTCGACGCCTTGGTCAGGTCCTGACCGTCGAGGAGGATCTGACCGCCCGAGATGTGGCCGGTGCCGGGGAGCAGGTTGATGATCGCGTGCGCGGTCGTCGACTTGCCCGAGCCGGATTCGCCGACGATCGCGAGGCTCTGCCCGCGGTACAGCGTGATGTTCACGCCGTCGACCGCCTTGACCAGGCCGTTCTGGGTGTTGAAGCCGACCTGGAGGTCCTTGATCTCGAGGATCGGACGCTCGCCGCCGGTGTTCTGAGCGGGCGTGCCGCTCGTGTTCGTGAGGTCGCTCATCGACGTGCCCTCGCCTTCGGGTCGAGCGCGTCGCGGACGACCTCGCCGAGCATGATGAAGCTGAGCACCGTGACCGACAGCGCGATCGACGGCAGGATCAGCACCTGCGGAGCCGTGCGGAGGTCGGTCTGGGCCGCGCTGATGTCGTTGCCCCACGACATGGTGCTCGAGGGCAGGCCGACGCCGAGGAACGACAGGGTCGCCTCGGCCACGATCGCCGAGGCGAGCGAGATCGTCGTGATGACGATGACCGGAGCGATCGAGTTCGGCAGCACGTGACGCAGCAGGATGCGGAAGCGTGAGACGCCGAGTGCGGTGGACGCCATCACGAAGTCGGCGTTCTTGACCCTCAGGATCTCGGCTCTCAGCACACGCGCTGTGGCCGGCCAGGCGAATATGCCGATGGCGAGCGAGATCACCCACACGTTCGCGTACTTGGAGAACACCGACATGATGACGACGGCCGCGAGGATGTAGGGGATCGAGAAGAAGATGTCGCCGAGGCGCGAGAGCACCGAGTCGATCCATCCGCCGTAGAAGCCCGCGAACGCACCGAAGACGATGCCGAGCACGGCCACCAGCACGGTCACGATGATGCCGACCGAGAGCGACGTCGACGTGCCGTGGATGATGCGCGAGTAGATGTCGCAGCCCTGCTTGGTGAATCCGAGCGGGTGGCCGTCGACCGGGCCGCCGTTGCTGTTCGACAACTGGCAGTCGTTGTTCGGCGGCACCTGGGTGAAGAGCCCGGGGAACAGCGCCACGACGATGACGAGGAGGATCAGCACCGAGGAGATCCAGAACATCGGGCGGCCTCGGACGTCGGCCCACGCGTCGGTCCAGAGGTTCGTGGGCTTGCCGTCGGTCTTGACCTTGTCGATCGCGACGAGCGGGGTCTCTTCGATCGGCGCGACGTAGTGCTGCTGATCGTGTCTGGTGTTACTTGGCATAGCGGATCCTCGGGTCGAGAACGGCGTACAGCAGATCCACCAGCAGGTTCACCACGAGGTAGATCAGCACCATGACGGTCACGAACGCGACGACCGTGGGGCCCTCACCGCGGATGATCGCCTGGTACAGCGTGCGTCCCACACCGGGGACGTTGAAGATGCCCTCGGTGACGGTCGCGCCGACCATGAGCACGCCGAAGTCGACGGCCAGATAGGTGACCACGGGGATCAGGGAGTTGCGCAGGATGTGCACGGGGACGATGCGTCGCCGGGCCAGGCCCTTGCTCGCGGCGGTGCGAACGAAGTCCTGGCTCTCGGTCTCGAGGACCGACGACCGTGTCAGCCTCACGATCTGCGCGAAGCTGATCGACGCGAGCACGATCGCCGGGAGTATCAGGTCTTGCGTCGGAGCTCCCGGCCCGACCGTGGTTCTGAACCACCCCAACTGGATGCCGAAGATGTACTGCGCCACGAACGCGATGACGAAGATCGGCAGCGAGATGAGGATCAGGCTGACGACGAGGGCGCTGGCGTCGAAGATGCCGCCCTTGCGCAGACCCGAGATGAGGCCGATCGTGATGCCGGCGACCATCTCGATGAAGACGGCCATGAGCGCCAGGCGCAGCGTGACCGGGAAGGTCGTCACGAGGATGTCGGAGACCGGCTGCCCCGAGAAGGACGTGCCGAGGTCGCCGCGGAAGATGTTGCCCAGGAAGATGAAGTACTGGACGATGAACGGCTGGTCGAGGTTGTACCGTTCGCGCAGCTGCTCGAGCACCTGGGGCGGCGGCGTCTTGTCGCCGAACAGGGCGACGATGGGGTCGCCCGGCATGGCGAAGACCATGAAGTAGATCAGGAAGGTGGTTCCGAGCAGTACAGGGATCGCCTGCAGCAGTCGGCGCGCGATGTATCCGGCCATGGATCAGGCCTCGCGCTTCGGTGTTGTGGACATTGTGGAGAAACCTCACCCTTATGCGAGTTCGTCCCCACGATGCTACGCCGATCAGGCGCGCACCGGGGGGTTACGTGAGTGTGGGGCGGCAGCCGACCGGCTGCCGCCCCACGGGCGCCTCAGAGTCTAACCCCGAGGCATCCCGGATCGAGAATTACTCGCTCTTGGTGATCTCGTTGTACAGCGGCACGGAGTTCCAGCCGAACTGCACGTTGTCGACCGACTCGCTGTACGCGCCGTTGACCGTGGAGTACCACAGCGGGATCGCGGGGAGGTCCTGGAAGAGGATCTCCTGCGCCTCCTGGAACTTCGCGTTCGCGGCGTCGAGGTCGGTCTCGGCGAGGCCTTCCTTGAGCAGTGCGTCGAAGTCGGCGTTCGAGTAGTCGCCGTCGTTCGAGCCGGCACCCGTCGCGTAGATCGGGCCGAGGAAGTTGAACAGGGCCGGGTAGTCGGCCTGCCAACCGGTGCGGAACGCCGTCTGGATGGAACGGTCGGTGACCGCGGTGCGCACCTCGGCGAAGGTCGGGTACGGAGCGCCCGACGCGTCGATGCCGAGGTTGTTCTTCAGCTGGTTCGCGACTGCGTCGACCCAGGCCTGGTGGCCGCCGTCGGCGTTGTAGGCGATCTGGAAGGAGCCGCTCCACGGGGAGATCGCGTCGGCCTGAGCCCAGAGGTCCTTCGCCGCGTCGGCGTCGAAGTCGAGGACGTCGGAACCGGGGATGTCCTCGGAGTAGCCGTCGATGACCGGCGACGTGAAGTCGTGGGCCGGGGTGCGGGTGCCCGAGAAGATCACGTCGGTGATCTCACCGCGGTCGATCGCCTTGGAGATCGCCGCGCGACGGAGCTTGCCCTCTTCGCCGCCGAAGTGCGCGAGGCGGTCGGGGACGGTGAACGACTGGAAGATCGCCGCCGCCTGCGTGACCGAGCGGTCGCCGAACTCGTCCTGGAAGGTCGAGAGCGCGCCGTCGGGGATGGCGTCGAGCACGTCGAGGTTGCCGCCCTGGAGGTCGGCGTACGCCGCTTCCTGCGTGGCGTAGAAGACGATGTCGAGTCCGCCGTTCTGCGCGGCGCGGGGGCCGTCGTAGTCGGGGTTCACGACGAGGTCGATCTTCTCGTTGTGCTTCCAGGCGTCTTCGCCGTCGAGCATGTACGGGCCGTTGCCGACGGGGTTGTTGCCGAAGGCCTCGATGTCGTCGAAGGCCGACTCGGGCAGCGGGAAGAACGCCGAGTAGCCGAGGCGCAGCGGGAAGTCCGACTCGGGCTGCTTGAGCTTCACGGTGAACGTGGTGTCGTCGACGACCTCGAGGCCGGTGAGCTCGGAGTCCTCGTCGTAGCTGAAGCCCTCGATCGACTCGAAGAAGTAGCTCGAGAGCTGCTCGTTCGAGAGGAGCGCGCCGTAGTTCCAGGCGTCGACGAAGGAGCTCGAGGTGACGTCTTCGCCGTTCGAGAACTTGAGGCCCGAACGGATCTTGATCGTGTAGTTCTGGGCGTCGTCGGTCGAGATGTCCTCGGCGACGTCGTTGTGGGGGGCGCCGTCGGCGTCGTAGTAGACCAGGCCCGCGAAGATCGAGTCGAGGATCTTGCCGCCGCCCGTCTCGTTCGTGTTGGTGGGAACCAGCGGGTTCTGCGGCTCGGAGCCGTTGGTGGTGATGACCGCGGACGAGCTTGCGCCGTCGGTCGACTCGGGCGAGCCGCTCGTGCAACCGGTGAGCACGAGGGCTCCGGCAGCAGCAAGAGCAATGGCTGCGACGCCGATTCTCTTGATCTTCAATGTTCCTCCTGTGAGACGTGCGTCGGCAGTGCGGCTTCTGGCCGCCCTGGAGCGCGGGATGAGACGAGACTATGAATCGCGATCCCGCGAAGCAAACTCCTGAGGAAACCGTTACCGACGCGCAACCTTCGACTGGGTTCCTGCGAAAGAAATTGTCGTCACGCGCAGGATATTTGCGCAGACGGCGCGTATGCGAGGATCGATGCATGTCGGCTGCTCGTTTGCGCATCGAGATCATCATCGTGCTGGGGCTCTCGCTCGGCGCGTCCGCGGTGTACTCGATCGTCTCGATCATCGCCAAGCTCACCGCCGAGCAGGCGCTCGGCGACCAGAGCGTGGCGCTCAACCCGAGCCGTTCCGAGCGGCAGTGGCTCGACTTCACGTACCAGTTCCTCGACGTGTTCTTCGGGCTGTTCGCGGTCGCCCTCGTGCTCTACCTGCTGTGGCAGCCGGGCCGGAGCCCGTTCCGCCGCATCGGCTTCGACCTCACGCGACCCGGCCGCGACGCGGCATCCGGTCTGCTGCTCGTCGCCGTCATCGGCGTGCCCGGGCTCGCGCTCTACGCGGCCGGCCGAGCGCTCGGCATCACCGTCGCGGTGCAGGCCTCCCCCGCCGACTGGCTCTGGTGGACGGTGCCGATCCTGGTGCTCCGCGCCCTCGAGGCCGCGCTCACCGAGGAGCTCATCGTGGTCGGCTACCTCTTCACGCGCCTGCGCGAACTCGGCGTCGGGCCGTGGGCGACGATCCTCTCGAGCGCAGTGCTGCGCGGCACATACCACCTGTACCAGGGCTTCGGCCCGTTCGTCGGCAATGCGGCGATGGGCGTCGTCTTCGGCTGGTGCTATCAGCGCTGGGGGCGCACGATGCCCCTGGTCGTCGCGCATCTCGTGCTCGACGTGGTGTCGTTCGTGGGCTATCCGCTCGCGGTCGCGTGGTGGCCCGCGCTGTTCGCCGCCCCGACCTCGTGAGCGGCGCCGTCGTGCTCGGCCGCCTCGGAGGGCACGCGCCGCGGATCGGGTGACGGCGACGGATGCCTCGTGCGCGACCTCGGCGCCAGGTGCGAGCCCTCGACGAGCGCCAGCACCGTCGCGGGCATGGGCGGCAGCGCCTCTTCGGGCGGCTCGACCCTGACGTCGGATCCGCTCGCGCGCACGCGCGCCATGTCCATCCAGCTGACGCGGCTCGGCGTGCAGACCGCCGAGTGGTAGCCCTCGTCGCCGAACACGCTCCAGCTCGAGAGATCGGTGATCGACTGAGCGCGTCGAAGCGCCTCGGCCGTGCCGGGATCGCGTCGCTCGAGCAGACCGGCCCGCTGTTCGAGCCCGAGGCCGCGGCCCCCGAGCAACGAGGTGCCGACCAGCAGACCGACGAACGCGAGCGTGGCGAACCCCGCGATGAGATCGGCGGACATCTTGCCCCCTCCGCTTCGAGAGAACCGGGAACCGCGACCGCATCGCAGATACCCGAGAGATCCTCAGTGTACTCCCGGAGGCAGGCATCGGGGCTGCCCTGACGCGACTGATCTCGGCGATCGCGAGCATGGGATGACCCTCGAGGTGAGGGCGTCATCGGGCATCGCCCGCAGCGATCGGAACGGAATCATGAACCTCGCCGCAGCCTTCTTCGCCGGCCACCTCGCGGCTCGCGCCACCGACCGACGCTTCCGCGCGACGGAGCGGGAGGTCCTCGCGGCGCAGGAGCGCGTCACGGCGCGACGGACCGCCCGGGTCGCCGCCACGGCACGCCACGACCACGGGGAGCGCGGCCGCCACCTGGCACCGCGTCCCACGTAGTCCGCCGCGCTGCGAGAACGCCGCTCCGCCGCGCGAAGCCGCTCCGCTACGCGAACGCCTCCACCGGCGGGCAGGCGCACACGAGGTTGCGGTCGCCGAACGCCTGGTCGATGCGGCGCACGGGGGCCCAGTACTTGTTGCGCACGAGCGAGTGCACGGGGTACACCGCCTGCTCGCGGGAGTACGGGTGCTCCCACTCCCCCGCGATGACCGACTCGGCCGTGTGCGGCGCCCCGCGCAGGGGGTTGTCGTCGACGGGCCATTCGCCGCGCGCGACGGCGTCGGCCTCGGCCTTGATCGCGATCATCGCCTCGACGAACCGCTCGAGCTCGGCGAGGTCTTCGGATTCGGTCGGCTCGACCATGAGGGTGCCCGCGACCGGGAACGACATGGTGGGCGCGTGGAAGCCGTAGTCGATGAGCCGCTTCGCCACGTCGTCGACGCTGACCCCGGTCGCCGCGGTGAGCGGCCGCAGATCGAGGATGCACTCGTGCGCGACGAGGCCGTTCTCGCCCGTGTAGAGCACCGGGAAGTGCTCGCGCAGGCGGGAGGCCACGAAGTTCGCCGCGAGCACCGCCGCCGCGGTCGACTGCGCGAGGCCCTCGCCGCCCATCATGCGCACGTACGCCCACGAGATCGGCAGGATCGACGCGCTGCCGTACGGCGCCGCCGAGACGGGACCGCCGCCGTGCACGAAGCCGCCGGCGTGGTCGTCGCGCTGCGCCATGGGGTGGCCGGGCAGGTGGGGCGCGAGGTGCGCCTTCGCCGCGACCGGTCCGACGCCGGGGCCGCCGCCGCCGTGCGGGATGCAGAACGTCTTGTGCAGGTTCAGGTGCGAGACGTCGCCGCCGAAGTCGCCGAAGCGGGCGAAGCCGAGCAGCGCGTTCAGGTTCGCGCCGTCGACGTAGACCTGTCCGCCGGCGTCGTGCACGGCCTGGCAGATGTCGCGCACGTCGTGCTCGTAGACGCCGTGGGTCGAGGGGTAGGTGATCATGAGCGCCGCGATGGATGCCGCGTGCTCGGCGATCTTGGACCGGAGGTCGTCGAGGTCGACGTTGCCGAGCTCGTCGCACGCGACGACGACGACGCGCATGCCCGCGAGGACGGCGGAGGCCGCGTTGGTGCCGTGCGCGCTCGACGGGATGAGGCAGACGTCGCGCTCGGACTCGCCGTTGGCGCGGTGGTACCCGCGGATCGCGAGGAGGCCCGCGAGCTCGCCCTGGCTGCCCGCGTTGGGCTGGAGCGAGACCGTGTCGTACCCGGTGACCTCGGCGAGCCAGCTCTCGAGCTGCTCGACGAGCCCGAGGGTGCCGACGACGTCGGCCTCGGGCGCGAACGGGTGCAGGTTCGCGAACTCGGGCCAGGTGACGGCCTGCATCTCGGTGGCGGCGTTGAGCTTCATCGTGCACGAGCCGAGCGGGATCATGCCGCGGTCGAGCGCGTAGTCGCGATCGGCGAGCTGCTTGAGGTAGCGCATCATCTGCGTCTCGGACTGGTGCGTGTTGAACACCGGGTGCTCGAGGTAGCTGCTCGTGCGTCGCAGGTCGGCGGGCAGGCTCGACGGGAGCTCGGTGGCCTGCGCCGCGACATCCGCCCGCTCGCCGAAGCCGAACGCCTCGACGACGCGCGAGAGCTCGTCGGCGGTGGTCGTCTCGTCGACCGCGATGTGCACGGTCGCCTCGCCCGCCTCCCAGAGGTTCAGGCCGAGTTCGCGGGCGCGCTCGACGACGTTGCCGGCGAGTCCGGGCACGTGCACGCGGATCGTGTCGAAGTAGCGGTCGTGCGCGAGGGTCAGCCCGAACCCGGTGAGGGCGTCGGCGAGGGCCTTCGCCTTCGCGGCGGTCGTGACGGCGATGTGCCGGATGCCGCGGGGCCCGTGGTACACGGCGTACATCGACGCCATGACGGCGAGCAGCACCTGCGCGGTGCAGATGTTGGAGGTCGCCTTCTCGCGGCGGATGTGCTGCTCGCGCGCCTGGAGGGTGAGGCGGTACGCGGGGGCGCCCGCGGCATCCTTCGAGACGCCGACGAGGCGGCCAGGCAGCTGTCGTTCGAGGCCCTTGCGCACGGCCATGTAGCCCGCGTGCGGGCCGCCGAAGCCCATGGGGACGCCGAAGCGCTGGCTGGTGCCGACGGCGACGTCGGCGCCGAGCTCGCCCGGGCTCGTGATGAGCGCGAGGGCGAGCAGGTCGGCGGCGACCACCGCGAGCGCGCCCTGCGCCTTCGAGCCGGCGATGACGGATGCCGGGTTCCACACGCGGCCCGATGCGGCCGGGTACTGCACGAAGACGCCGAAGTGCTCGCCGAGCGCGGCGACGTCCGTCTGTTCGTCGAGGGAGGCGAGGACCAGCTCGATGCCGACGGCCTCGGCGCGGGACTCGAGCAGCGCGAGCGTCTGCGGGAGGGCGTCGGCGTCGACCACGAAGCGGTTGCTCGGGCTCTTCGAAGCGCGTCGCGCGAGCAGCATGCCCTCGACCACGGCGGTGCCCTCGTCGAGCATCGACGCGTTGGCCGTGTCGAGGCCCGTGAGGTCGGTGACCATGGTCTGGAAGTTGATGAGCGCCTCGAGGCGGCCCTGCGAGATCTCGGGCTGGTACGGCGTGTACGCGGTGTACCAGCTCGGGTTCTCGAGCACGTTGCGCTGGATCACGGCCGGCGTGATCGTGCCCGAGTAGCCGAGGCCGATCATCGAGGTGCGCACGCTGTTCTGGTCGGCGAGGGCGGCGAGCTCGGCGAGGGCCTCGCGCTCGGTCGCGGCGGCCGGGATCGCCGAGTTCAGCACCTCGCCCATGCGGATCGAGGTGGGCACGGCGGCGGTCATGAGCGACTCGAGCGAGTCGTAGCCGAGCTCTGCGAGCATGAGGCCGTGGTCGCTCGGGGTGGTGCCGATGTGGCGGCGCCCGAAGGCGTCGAGGTCGAACGTGGAGGAGGTGCTCATCGAGTGGGTCCTCACTCGCCGACGAGGGCGCGGTACTCCGCGTGGCTGAGCAGCTTCGGCAGCTCGGGCGCGGTGATCTTCAGCAGCCATCCCTCGCCGAACGGATCGCTGTTGACGAGCTCGGGCGAGTCGACCACGGCCTGGTTCGCCTCGACGACCTCGCCGTTCACGGGGGCGAAGAGCTCGCCGACCGACTTGGTCGACTCGATCTCGCCGACGACGGTGCCCTCGGAGACGGCGGTGCCGGCCGCCGGCAGCTCGACGAAGACGATATCGCCGAGCTTGTCGGCGGCGTAGTCGGTGATGCCGATCGTGACGGTGTCGCCGTCGACGAGCACCCACTCGTGCTCGGCGGTGTACTGGAGTTCGGTGTTGTCGGTCATGCGGTGCTCCCTCGAGGGTCAGGTGGAGAAACTGGTGCGGATCGGAGGTCCGGACGCGCCGTGCCGCGGACAGCGGGCGCGGGCGCTTCCGGGCGGGGTCAGGACGGGCGCTTGTAGAAGGGCAGCGGGACGACGGATGCCGGGATGCGTGTTCCGCGGACGTCGACGTGCAGGCCGCCGGCCTCGACGGCCGCGGGCGCGACGAACGCCATGGCGACCGGGTGGCCGAGCGTCGGCGAGAGCGCGCCGCTCGTGATGACGCCGACGGGCGCGGCATCCGCCCCGTCGCCGTCGTAGACCTCGTAGCCGGCGCGCGGCGCTCGGCGTCCCTCGGCGGTGAGGCCGACGAGCACGCGGGCGCCCTCGGCCGGACCGGCCGCGGTGGCGTCGCGGCCGATGAAGTCGCCCTCCTTGCCGTGCGCGACGACGCGGCCGAGGCCGGCCTGCACGGGCAGGATGTCGCGGCCGAGCTCGTGCCCGTAGAGCGGCATGCCGGCCTCGAGGCGCAGGGTGTCGCGGCTCGCGAGCCCGCAGAGCGTCACGCGCGGGCCGCCGGTCTCGACGAGCGCCGCCCACAGCCCCGGCGCGCGTTCGGGCGCGACGTACAGCTCGAAGCCGTCTTCGCCGGTGTAGCCGGTGCGGGCCACGAGCACGGGCCGGCCCTCGAAGGTGGCCGGGAACGCGCGGTAGTACTTCAGCGCGGCGATGCGCGCGTCGAAGTCCTCTTCATCGTTGCCCGGCCCCTCGACGCCGAAGCCCGGCGTCTCGAGCAGCACCGCGCGGGCGTCGGGGCCCTGGAGGGCGATGAGGGCGATGTCCTCGCTCTCGTCTTCGACGATCGTGTCGAAGCCCGCGGCGCGGGTGCGGAGCTCTTCGGCGACGACGGCCGCGTTCGACGCGTTCGCGACCACCATGAAGCGGTCTTCACCGGTGCGGTAGACGACGAGGTCGTCGATGATGCCGCCGTCCTCGGCGAGCAGCAGCGAGTACTTCGCCTGCCCGATCTCGATGGCCGAGAGCTTTCCGGCGAGCGCGAAGTCGAGGGCCGCCGCGGAATCTGCGCCGATGAGCACGATCTCGCCCATGTGCGACAGGTCGAACAGGCCCGAGGTCGTGCGCACGGCGTGGTGCTCGGCCAGGTCGCTCGAGTAGCGCACGGGCATCTGCCAGCCGGCGAAGTCGGTGAAGCTCGCGCCGGCCGCGCGGTGCACGGCGTCGAGCGGGCTGCGGCGCTCGCGCGCGGCATCGCCCTCGTCGGGCACGGCTGCGGGGCTGGTGGTACCGGGATCGTGGGTCACGAGTTCTCCTGAATGGTGCGTTCGTCGCATCGCACGGCGAATGCCGCTTGAGAACTCCCCCTCTGTCATGAGCCTGAGAGTTTCACGCAGCAGCGCTTTCACCGTGGGCGGGGCGCCGCAGCGCGGCATCCACTTTTCAGAGCGGCCGTGTTCATCGCGGTGTGATACCTGAGAGATTGGCGGGGAGGCTTGCTCCTTCGGTGCCGGTCCGGCTCTGCGTGAACAGAACGTGTCCGGCTCTCCCGCGATGCGTCGATGGCCCGGTATGAGATTGTCCGTCGATTCTACCAGTGCCGCGCCGCGCCGCCACGGATGGCCGTCGGGCACGGCGCCGAGCGGGCACGCCCGTTCGGCCGCGCACGTCATCGGGCGTCGTGTCGATTAGGCGGGAGCGGCCGCATCGAGGATGCTTCAAGTGCCGTCCGACCGCGTGAGCGCTGCTCCGCCTCGAGACGCGCACCTCGGGGGTGCATCGGATGGGGGTCCGGTGCACCCCCTCCTTCCCCGGCCGCGAGCGACCGCGTCGCGCCGCGACATCCGGATTTCAGTTCGTGTCAACTCGACTGTAAGATGATCGCGTACTTAGAGTCAGTCCGACACGAAGGGAGCGGCGGATGCCTCGCACGATCGAGCTCGCCGAAGCCCGGCTCGCCGTGTCGACCGTGATCTTCGCGCGCGAACCCGGCGTCGCCCACGACGAGCTCCCCGAGCAGCCCGTGCAACCGGCCGACCGATCGCTGTGGATCCCGCTCGTGCGACGCCTGCGCGCGCCGGGCAAGGGCCGCTGGGCGCTCCCCGGCGGCTGGCTCGGCGCCGCCGAGAGCCTCGAGGGCGCCGCCGCCCGCACCCTCGACGAGACCACGGGCGTCACGCCCCGCTACCTCGAGCAGCTCTACACGTTCGGCGCCCCCGACCGCTCGCCCGACGAGCGCGTCGTGTCCGTCGTCTACTGGGCGCTCGTGCGCCCCGAAGAGACGAGCGGCTCCATCGAGGACCCGAATGTGCGCTGGTTCGACGCCGACGACCTGCCCGAGCTCGCCTTCGACCACGACGAGATCGTGGCGTACGCCCTCGGGCGCCTGCGCACGAAGCTCGGCTACTCGCAGATCGCGCACGCCTTCCTCGACGAGACGTTCACGCTCGCCGAACTGCGCGAGGTCTACGAGACCGTGATGCGCCGCCCGCTCGACCCGGCGAACTTCCGCCGCACGGTCGAGGCATCCGGCGCCCTCGTCGAGACCGGCGAGGTGCGCACCGGCACCCCGCACCGCCCGCCCAAGCTGTACCGCCCGGCCGATCCCGCGGAGGCGGGCATCCAGGGCGCGTTCCGAATCCCCGTCGCACCGCACCTGAGGAGACACCCATGACGCTCGTCCAGCCCGCCGACACGCGGCTCGCGGCATCCGTCGACCGTTCGATCCAGCTGATCCAGACCGGCAAGGCGGCGGGCAGCACCTGCTCGCCCGACCTCGCGAAGGGACCGTGGGAGTTCGACGCGGGACCCGTGGCGTACGGGCCGGGCTCCTCGATGGGCGACGTGATCCCGACCGGTTCGCCGCGGCAGGGCGCGCTGCCCGAGTCGTACAAGACGGCGTCCGACGCCGAACTGCACGACCGCATCCGCGCCGCGAAGGCGACCCTCGGCGAGCGCGTCGTCGTGCTCGGGCACTTCTACCAGCGCGACGAGGTGGTCGAGCACGCCGACTTCGTGGGCGACTCGTTCCAGCTCGCGAACGCGGCGCTGACGCGTCCGGATGCCGAGGCCATCGTCTTCTGCGGCGTGCACTTCATGGCCGAGACCGCCGACCTGCTCTCGACGCCCGACCAGGCCGTGATCCTGCCGAACCTCGCCGCGGGCTGCTCGATGGCCGACATGGCCGACGAGGAGTCGGTCGAGGCGTGCTGGGCCGAGCTCGAAGACGTCTACGGCGATCTCACGGCGACGGATGCCGCGGGGCGCGTGCCGGTGATCCCGGTGACGTACATGAACTCCTCGGCCGCGCTCAAGGGATTCGTCGGCCGCCACGGCGGCCTCGTGTGCACCTCCTCGAACGCGAGGACCGTGCTCGAGTGGGCGTTCGAGCGCGGGCAGCGGGTGCTGTTCTTCCCCGACCAGCACCTCGGACGCAACACCGCCAAGGCCCTCGGCGTGCCGCTCGAGCAGATGCCGATGTGGAACCCGCGCAGGGCCCTCGGCGGCTCGAGCGCCGACGAACTCCTCGACGCGCGCGTCATCCTCTGGCACGGCTTCTGCTCGGTGCACCGCCGCTTCACGGTCGACCAGATCGCGCAGGCCCGCATCGACCACCCCGGCGTGCAGGTCATCGTGCACCCCGAGTGCCCCATGCCGGTCGTCGACGCAGCGGATGCCGCGGGCTCGACGGACTTCATCGTGAAGGCGATCCAGGCGGCCCCCGCCGGTTCGACGTTCGCGATCGGCACCGAGATCAACCTCGTGCAGCGCCTCGCCGCCGAGTACCCGCAGCACGAGATCTTCTGCCTCGACCCGGTCGTGTGCCCGTGCTCGACGATGTACCGCATCCACCCCGGCTACCTCGCGTGGGTGCTCGAAGAGCTCGTCGCCGGCCGCGTCGTGAACCGCATCACCGTGTCCGACGAGGTCGCCGAGCCCGCGCGCGTCGCGCTCGAGCGCATGCTCGCGGCGAAGCCGCCGGCATCCGTCGCCCCCGTCGATTCCGGCCGCGACGCGCCCGCTGACGCTCCCCGCTCGACCGTCGAGGCCTGACGATGGCGCACGTGCTCGTCGTCGGGGGCGGCATCGCCGGCCTCTGGACGGCGGTGCGCGCCGCCGACGCGGGCCACGACGTCGAGCTCGTCACGAAGACCGAGCTCGCCGACGGCAACACCCGGCACGCGCAGGGCGGCATCGCGGCGGCGCTGTTCCCCGACGATTCGGTCGAACGGCACTTCGCCGACACGCTCGTCGCGGGCGACGGCCTCTGCGACGCCGACGCGGTGCGCGTGCTCTGCGACGAGGGGCCGGCGCGGGTGCGAGACCTGATCCGCTTCGGCGTCGCGTTCGACCACGGCGACTCCGGACTCGAACGCGGGCTCGAGGCGGCGCACTCGCGCGCACGCATCCTGCACGCGGGCGGCGACGCGACGGGCGCGGCGATCGAGCGGGCGCTCGTGGCCACCGTGCGACGCCGCGCGGTGCGCATCCGTGAGCACACGATGCTCGTCGACCTGCTGACGGCTGATGCAGACGGGACGGATGCCGCGGCCGGAGCGGATGCCCCGCGGGGCGTGCGCGTCGTCGGGGTGCGGCTGCTCGCGGCATCCGGAGCCCTCGAAGACGTGCGCGCCGACGCCGTGGTGCTCGCCACGGGCGGCGCCGGGCAGCTCTTCGCGCACACGACGAACCCCGACGTGGCAACCGGCGACGGGGTCGCCGCGGCCTCGCGCGCGGGCGCCGCGATCGCCGACCTCGAGTTCGTGCAGTTCCACCCCACCGCGCTCGCGGCGCCCGGCACGCCGCTGATCTCCGAGGCCGTGCGCGGCGAGGGCGCCGTGCTGCGCGACCGGGAGGGGCACCGGTTCATGCTCGACCTCGACGAGCGCGGCGAACTCGCCCCCCGCGACGTCGTCGCACGCGGGGTCTGGCGCCGCAGCGTCGAGCAGGGCTCCCCCGTGCTGCTCGACGCCATCGCGCTCGGGCGCGACGTGCTCGAGCGACGCTTTCCGGGGCTCGGCGCGGCCTGCCGCGACGCCGGATACGACTGGGCCGTCGTACCCGTGCCGGTCACGCCCGCCGCGCACTACGCGATGGGCGGGGTCGTGACCGACCTCGACGGGCGCACGAGCCTGCCCGGGCTCTTCGCCGTCGGCGAGACCGCCCGAACCGGGGTGCACGGCGCCAACCGGCTCGCGTCGAACTCGCTGCTCGAGGCCGCCGTGTTCGCCGAACGGGCGGCGCGGGCGATCGACGCCGGTGCGAGCGTGGAGCCCGGTTCGGCGCGACCGGTGAGGCTCGCGGTATCCCCCGCCCCCGCGGTTCCGCGTGCGCTCGCCGGCGCGGCGCCCGGCCGAACGAACGACGATCCGCGCGCCGAGGTCGATCGGGCGGCGCTGCAGGCACTCATGTGGCAGCACGTCGGGCTCGAGCGCTCGGCGAGCGGGCTCGCCGCGGCATCCGACGCCCTCGACTCCTGGCGGGCGCCCGAGGTGCGCGATCGCCGCACCGCCGAGGACCGCAACCTGCTCGACCTCGCACGGTCCACGGTCGCCGCCGCGATCGCGCGCACCGAGAGCCGGGGCGCGCACTTCCGGTCGGATGCCGCGGCGCAGGCCCTCCCCGGTACTGCGGCCGCGGGCCGGCCCCGGGCCGAGCACGACCTGCCCGAGAACTACCGGCCCGAGCACGACCGGCACGACCTGCACGACCTCGTGCGGCTGGACCCCGATGCCGAGGAGGCAGCATGAGCACCGACCGTCGCGAGATCGACCGCATCGTCACCGCCGCGCTCGATGAAGACGCGCCGTGGGGCGACCTCACGAGCGAGACCCTGATCCCGGCGGATGCCACGGCCACGGCCGCGCTCGTCGCCCGCGAGCCCGGCGTGCTCAGCGGCATCGAGGTGTTCGCGGCGGCGTTCCGCATCGTCGACCCGGCGATCGAGGTCGAGCGCCTCGCCGCCGACGGCGACCGGTTCGCGGCCGGCGACGTGCTCGCCCGCGTGCACGGCCCCGCCCGCGGCATCCTCACCGCCGAGCGCGTCGCGCTGAACCTCAGCCAGCGCATGTCGGGCGTGGCGACCCTCACCGCGCAGTACGTCGCGGCCGTCGCCGGCACGGGCGCGCGCATCGTCGACACCCGCAAGACCACGCCGGGCCTGCGCAGCCTCGAGCGGCAGGCCGTGCGCGACGGCGGCGGACGCAACCACCGGCGCTCGCTCTCCGACGCGATCATGGCGAAGGACAACCACCTCGCCGTGCTCACCGCGGGCGGCGTCGATCTCGCGACCGCACTGCGCAGCGCCCGCGATCGGATGCCGCACACCGCCCACCTCGAGGTCGAGATCGATCGGCTCGACCAGCTCGACGCCGTGCTCGCGGGCGGCGCCGACACGATCATGCTCGACAACTTCTCGCCCGACGACCTGCGCGAGGGCGTGCGGCGCATCGACGGTCGCGCCGTCGTGGAGGCCTCGGGCGGGGTGAACCTCGACACCGTCGCAGCCATCGCCGCGACGGGCGTCGACGTCATCTCGGTGGGCGCCCTCACGCACTCGGCGCGCGCGCTCGACCTCGGGCTCGACGTCGACATCGCGCTGGCCGAGTCGGTCGGGGTCGCACCCGCCGCACCGTCGGCCACGGGGCATCCGTGATCTACCTCGACCACGCCGCCACGACCCCGGTGCGCCACGAGGCGATCGAGGCGATGTGGCCGTACCTCACCGGCTCGTTCGGCAACCCGTCGAGCCGTCATGAGCTCGGCGACGAGGCGGCCCGCGCCCTCGCCTGGGCGCGAAGCGAGGTCGCGTCGGTGGTCGGATGCCGCGCCGGCGAGGTCGTGTTCACGAGCGGCGGCACCGAGGCCGACAACCTCGCGATCAAGGGCATCGCGCTCGCCCGCCCCCGCGGCCGCCATCTGGTGGTCTCCCCGCTCGAGCACGAGGCGGTGCTCGAGTCGGCCGCATACCTCGCACGCCATCACGGGTTCGCCGTCTCCGAGGTCGAGGTCGACGGCGGGGGCGTCGTGCACCCGTCGGCGTTGGCCGCGGCGATACGGCCCGACACCGCGCTCGTCTCGGTGCAGCTGGTCAACAACGAGATCGGCACGATCGAGCCCGTCGCCGAGCTCGCCGCCGTCGCGCACGAGGTCGGGGCGATCATGCACACCGATGCCGTGCAGGCCGCCGGACACCTCGACCTGCGCATCGGCGCGCTCGACGTCGACGCGATGTCGCTCGCGGGCCACAAGGTCGGCGCGCCGAAGGGAACGGGCGCGCTCATCGTGCGCGGCCGGGTCGCGCTCGAGCCCGTGCTGCACGGCGGCGGACAGGAGCGCGGCCGCCGCTCGGGCACCGAGAACGTCGCCGGCGCGGTCGCGTTCGCGACGGCGCTCCGGCTCGCCGAGGCCGAGCGCGTCGACACCGTCGCCCGCGCGACGCGGCAGGGGCTCGCGCTCCGCGAGGCCGTGCTCGCCGGCGTCGACGGCGCGCGGCTGACGGGCGACGCCGATCGCCGCCTGCCGGGAACCGTGTCGTTCGTCTTCCCGGGCACGAGCGGCGAGGCCGTGCTGCTCGAGCTCGACCGGCTCGGGGTGACCTGCTCGAGCGGATCCGCGTGCGCCGCCGGCAGCAGCGACCCGTCGCACGTGCTCACCGCCATCGGGGTGCCGGCCGACCTCGCGCAGACCGCCGTGCGCTTCACGCTCGGGCCGACGACCACCGACGCCGAGGTGGCGGATGCCGCGACCGCCGTCGCCCATGCCGTGTCGGCGGTGCGGGCTATCGTGAATCCATGACCGACGCGAACGAAACCGAGAAGCACCAGCACGACGCGGCCGCCGAGCGGGCCGAATCCGAAGCCGAGCGGCGCCTCCGCGACGAGCTCGCCCCCGAAGAGGAAGAGCTCGAGGGCTGGCTGCCCGAGGCGACGCCGACCGACGGGCCGGCACCCGCGCCGTGATCCGAGCGTGAGCCCGCCCGCTCGGCGGGCGCCACGATTTCCATGCATTCCGATCCTTCACCGGATTCGGGAATAGAGTCGCGCCGCCGACCGGTTGTCGACTTCATCCGGGCGCGGTCGCGCCCCAACCGCAGCAGCCGATAGGAACCGCATCGTGACCGACCGTGCCCTTCCAGACCTCACCGGTCCCGCCGAGCCCGACCTCACGGGTGCCCAGGCTCCGACGGCGCACGGCGGCGACGCCGGGCCCGGCGCATCGCACCGCGTCCACACCGACGACGAGGCGCTGCACGGCGCCCGCAATTCCCGCGTCATCTGGCTGCTGCTCGCCGCCACCTTCGTGGTCATCCTCAACGAGACCATCATGGGCGTGGCGATCCCGCACCTCGTCGTCGACCTCGGCATCACGATCGCCGCGGCGCAGTGGCTCACCACGGCCTTCATGCTGACGATGGCCGTCGTCATCCCCATCACGGGCTTCCTGCTGCAGCGCTTCACCACCCGTCAGCTGTTCATCGCGGCGATGACCCTGTTCTCGACCGGCACCCTGCTCGCGGCGCTCGCGCCCGGCTTCGAGGTGCTGCTCGGCGCGCGCGTCGTGCAGGCGACGGGCACGGCCATCATGATGCCGCTGCTCATGACGACGCTGATGGAGCTCGTCGCGGCATCCGACCGCGGGCGGTTCATGGGGCGCGTCTCGACGGTCATCTCGGTCGCGCCGGCGGTCGGTCCGACGCTGTCGGGCATCATCCTCACCTACCTCTCGTGGCGCTTCATGTTCTGGTTCGTGCTGCCGATCGCGCTCGTGATGCTCGTCATCGGCATCCGCCGCGTCGAGAACGTCACCGAACCGAAGAAGACGCCGATCGACGTCGTCTCGGTCGTGCTGTCGGCGATCGGCTTCGGCGGCCTCGTCTACGGCCTGAGCCTCATCGGCGGCGAGGCCACGGGCAGCGCGACGCCGGCCCAGATGTGGATCTCGCTCGCCGTCGGCGCAGCGGGCATCCTCGTGTTCGTGCTGCGCCAGCTCGTGCTGCAGCGCAGAGACCGGGCGCTGCTCGACCTGCGCACCTTCCGCTCCGCCAACTTCGCGATCTCGGTCTCGCTCATGATCGTGATGATGGCCTCGCTCTTCGGCACCATCATCCTGCTGCCGATCTACCTGCAGAACGTCCTGCACCTCGACCCCCTCGCCACGGGCCTGCTGCTGCTGCCCGGCGGGCTCGTGATGGGCCTGCTCGGCCCCCTCGTCGGCCGGCTCTACGACCGGTTCGGGCCGCGGCCGCTGCTCGTTCCCGGAGCCATCGTGGTCAGCGGCGTGATGTGGTCGCTCACGATGGTGTCCGAGACGACGTCGCCGTGGTTCGTGCTCGCCGCCCACGTCACGCTCTCGGCGGCGCTCGCCTTCATGTTCACGCCGCTGTTCACGACCGCCCTGGGTTCCGTGCGGCCGAATCTGTACTCGCACGGTTCAGCCGTGATCGGCACCGTCCAGCAGGTCTCCGGCGCGGCCGGAACAGCGCTCTTCGTCACCCTGATGACCGCCGGCACGCTCCTCGCGGCACCCGGTGCGGCCTCGCCCGAGGCGGCCGAGGCCGCGGGCATCCACTCGGCGTTCCTCGTCGGCGCGATCCTGTCGCTCACCTCGATCGTCGGCGCGCTGTTCGTGCGTCGGCCCGTCGAGAGCGACGACGCACCGGCGTTCGCGCACTGAACCGGTCGTGCGGCGCAGGCCGTCGGCCGGCCGCCAGTCGGCGATCACCGGTCGGCGGCCGCCGGCGCCGCACGCGGCGCAGCGTGTTCCCGCGGCGTCAGCCGCAGTTCGGGCGGCAGCTGCGCTGCGAGATCGCGTCGACGAGCACCGTGCCGAGGTCTTCGGGCTTGGTCGCCGAATAGGCGCCGCCCTTCGTCACCTCGGCGATCTTCTGCATCGCCTCGAGGTCGGTGTCGGGCCCGAACCCGATCATGATCACAGGCACCGGCTTCGTGCCGTCGTCGGCCTTGGTCAACTCGGCGAGCAACGTGTCGAGATCGATGCCGTTCTCATCCTCGTTGCGACCGTCGGTGATGAGCAGCACCGCGTTGACCTTCTCGGGGTCGTAGCCGTCCCGCACGCGCGTGACCGCAGCCAGCACCGTGTCGTAGAGCCCGGTCGCGCCGCCGAGGCGCTCGGGCAGCGACTGGATGATGCCGCCGATCCGCTGCGCGTGCGCCGCGTCTCCGAGCGCCGAGATGGGCGCGAGCTCTTCGTAGTCGAGGTCGCCGTCGCGCAGGGTCGAGAACGCCCACACGCCGAGGTCGACCTCGCCCGAGAAGCGCGAGACCGCGGCCTGTGCGGCCTGCTGGAAGATGTCGATGCGTCGGAGTCCGTTGCCGGCCGGCTCCTCCATGGATCCCGACACGTCGATCACCGCGAGGTAGCGCGCCCGGAGCGTGAGCACGCCCCACGTGCGGAGCATCGTCAACTGCGTCGCGGCATCGAGCGGGAGCGCCTGCGCCGCCGGTCCCTCGGGGGCGATGCCGAGGATGTCGATCGTGCCCGAGCCGTCGGCGGCGCGGAACCCGGCCGCGTTCAGCAGCTTCGTCGCGGCCGCGGCCGCCTCGGCGAACTCGCCGAGGTACTTCGCCCGCGCCGACGGCGCCTCCGATGCGGCATCCGACTCGCCATCACCCGACTCGAGCCGGGTCGACGTCGTCAGCGAGACCGTGTCGACGCGCGGCGAACCCGCGAGCGCCTCGGAATCCGACGGCTCGTCGGAGGCCGGCTCGTCGGAGGCCGGCTCGTCTGAGGCCGTCATCTCAGCCGCGGCGTCGCCGAGTCGCACGAGCGGGTAGTCGATGACGACGGTGCCGTCGTTCGGATATCCGGCGGTGAGGGTCTGCGACGGCGCATCCTCGTTGTACTCGGCGACCTGCGCTTCGGTCGTGATGACGACGCTCGGCTGCGCCTGCGACGAGAGGGAGCCGAACGCGGCGCTCGTCGAAGCGGGGATCGACTTGCCGAGCGCGATCATCGCCGATGCGAGCGGCCTCGGGTCTTCGGCGGGAGCGTGGGCGCCGAGCGCCACGAGGCTCGCGAGGCTCGCGGACGAAGCCTCGGGGTTGGGGAGGATGGCCGGAAGCGTTCCGTCGAGCACACGCTGCCAGGTGACCGGTTCGCTCGCGACCTCCGCCGCGTCGGCGGCGGTCGTGGCGAAGACGACGGGGGTGGCGGCGACGGATTCGCCGACGGCGGTCTCGGGTTCGGCACGGCCGAGCGAGGCGGCGGTCGCGGCCGCGCGGTCGACCCAGGCGGCGGACTGCGGCACCCATGCGTCGGCCGCGAGCCCGCCTGCCGCGAGCACGGCCGCGGTGTCCGCCGAGTCCTGTGCGGTGATCTCGGTGACGACGCATCCCTCGCTCTCGGCGTCGAACTCGGCGGCGATGTCGGTGAGGACGGGCGCGATGGTGCTGTCGGCGACGATGCTGAGCGACTGTGCCTCGTCGCACGCGTCTGCGGAGGCGGAGGAGGGGTCGAGGTGGCCGCCGACCCAGAGGTAGACGCCGGAGGCGACCACGCCGACCACGACGACGGCGGCGATGATGGACAGGATGAGGCCGCGCTTCGGCTTCTTCGCCGGTGCGGTGCTGTGACGCCCCACGGACACTCCAAGCCCGACGGTGGTCAGGGATGCACCGTCGAATCCTTCAGTTCGGGTTCCCACCGGGTACGGGGGAAGGATTCGATCAGTGTAGGTTACCCACGGCGGGCAGCGAAAACGATCGCTTCAGCTTGTGCGGAAGCGACATTCGGATGCCACATCGTCCACGGCCTGTCGCGGTGCGGTTCTCCTCGTCGATGCGGGGCGTGACGGGCCGCGCGGGGTTCATGGGAAAGAGTCTTTACGAATCTAGCGCACCCGGGGCGGTTCCGACGACGATCGTGCCGCCGCGTTCGAGATCGGAAGCGATGGAGGCCGCCATCCCGCCGGCCTCGACGAGGGCGCGGGTGATGGGCGCCTGACGCCGGCCGGTCTCGATGAGCAGCCGGCCGCCCGGCGCGAGCCACTCCGCCGCGGATGCCGCGATCCGGCGGTGCAGGTCGAGGCCGTCGCCGCCGCCGTCGAGGGCGAGCAGCGCCTCGTGGTCGCGGGCCTCTGGCGGCATCATGGGGATCTCGCCGGTCGGCACGTACGGCGCGTTCGCGGCGAGCACGTCGACTCGGCCCCGCAGGTCGGCGGGGAGCGCCTCGAAGAGGTCGCCCTCGAACACCCGGCCGCCGAGCGGCTCGAGGTTGCGCCGGGCGGCGCGCACCGCGGCGGGGTCGAGGTCGGCCGCGACGAGGTCGACCGGCCCCGCGGCATCCGCGATGACGACGCCGACGGCGCCGGCGCCGCAGCAGAGATCCACGACGACGGGCGTGCGACCGTCGGCCGCGACCGCTCGTGCGAACCGCGTCGCCGCCTCCGCGAGCAGCTCCGTGCGACGGCGCGGCACGAACACGCCCGGCTCGATGAGGATGCGGTGCCCGCCGAACCCCGCCCAACCGAGGATCTGCTCGAGCGGCTCCCCCGCCACGCGCCGCGCGGCGAGCCGTTCGAGCTCGGCGCCGGCGCCCCCCGGGGGGTCGGTGCCGCCCCCGCCCTCGGCCACGGCCGCTTCGAGCAGGGCGGCCTCCTCCTCGGCGAAGACGCATCCCGCCGCACGCAGGCGTGCGACGAGCGCGGCGTCGGGGGCCGCGTGCGGCGCAGTCTCGTCCATGACCCGAATGCTATGCGGCGATGCGCGGTGCCGAACGCAGGATGCGCCGCGCCCGCGCATGCCCTACGATCGTCGTCATGACCGCGTCGACCTGCAGCTGGTGGCCCGCCTCCTAGGCGGATCACTCGTTTCGACGTACGACGACCGCCCGAGGGCGGTCGTTTCGCATCTGCGGAAGGTTGCGGCCACGGGCCCAGACCACCGGAGATCCCATGACCGCACCGCACACTCCCCCGCTGCTCGGCTCGCTCGTCGCCGCGGGCGTCGACGCGCCGCCCTTCGCCGTGATCCGCCGCGAGCACGAGGCGGTGCTCGACGTGCTCGTCGGCGAGGTGGTCGACGTCGACCTGCTCGCCGAGATCCCGCTCGACGGCGACGAGGTGCTCGCGCTCGTGCCGTTCCGCCAGGTGCGCGAGCGCGGGTTCGCGGCGCACGACGACGGCGAGCCGATCCGCTGCCTGGTCGTGCGCGAGCGCGAGTCGATGGGCGTCGACGCGGCGCTCGAGGTGCTGCCGCGGCATCCGGTGGTCGTCGCAGACCTCGACGTCGACGTGGCCGACGAGGCGTACGCGGAGATCGTGCGGCGCGTCATCGACGAGGAGATCGGCCGCGGCGAAGGGGCGAACTTCGTGATCCGGCGCGAGTTCGTCGGCTCGACCGACGAGGTGCCCGCGGTGGCGGTGCTGGGCTGGTTGCGCGCGCTGCTCGAGCACGAGCGGGGCGCGTTCTGGACGTTCGCGGTGCACACGCCCGGGCTCTCGGCGGTCGGCGCGACGCCCGAACGGCATGTGTCGTCGATCGGCGGGCTCGTATCGATGAACCCGATCAGCGGCACGTTCCGCCACGACGTGCTGACCGAGGCGGATGCCTCGGCCGGCTCCCTCGACGAGCGGCTGAACGCGTTCCTGCACGACGTGAAGGAGCGCGAGGAGCTCGTCATGGTCGTCGACGAGGAGCTGAAGATGATGAGCGCGGTCTGCCCCGACGGCGGACGCATCCGCGGTCCGTTCCTGAAGCGGATGTCGCGGCTCACCCACACCGAGTACCTGCTCGAGGGGCGTTCCGACCTCGACCCCCGCGAGGTGCTGCGCCGTACGATGTTCGCGCCGACCGTGACGGGGTCGCCGATGGGCAACGCGTGCAGCGTCATCGCCCGGCACGAGCCGACGGGCCGCGGCTACTACGCGGGCGTGTTCGCCCGGTTCACGCCCACGGCGTCGGGGTACGACGTCGACGCGCCGATCCTGATCCGCACCGCGTACCTGCGCGACGGCCGGGTGCGGGTGCCCGTGGGCGCGACGCTCGTGCGCCACTCCGACCCGGTGGGCGAGGTCGCCGAGACGCGGGCGAAGGCGGCGGGCATGCTCACGGCGCTGGGCGCGCTGCCCCGAACGGATGCCGCGGCACGTCCGGCCGCGATCGGGCCGGCCGTCCCCGCGGCCGCCGGTGCCGATCGGGCGGGGGCCGACGTCGGCGCCGCCCACGACGCGCACGCCGACGTGCTCGCCGCCCGCAACGAGCACCTGGCGGCATTCTGGCGCGCCCCGCAGCACGCGCACGAGCCGCGCGGCCTCACCGCACTCGTCATCGACGCGAACGACGACTTCACGACGATGCTCGCGCACCAGCTGCGCCATCTGGGCCTCGAGGTGCGTCTCGTGGCGTGGCATGAGGCGCCCGACGCGGCATCCGAAGATCTCGTCGTGTTCGGCCCCGGCCCCGGCGACCCGCGCGAGGCGGGCGACCCGCGCATCGCCCGCCTGCGCGAGCTCATCGCCGCGCGGCTCGACGAGGGCCGCCCGCTGCTGGCGGTCTGCCTCAGCCATCAGGTGCTCGCCGACCTCGCCGGGTTGCCGCTCGCCCCGCTGCCGACGCCGCGCCAGGGCGTGCAGCTGCCCGTCGACGTGTTCGGCGAGACCGCGGCGATCGGGTTCTACAACACGTTCTCGGCGCTCGCGCCCGACGGATCGACCACGCCCCGCTTCGACCTCGAGGTCGCATCGGATGCCGCGACGGGCGTCGTGCATGCGCTGCGCGGCCCCGGCATCGCGTCGGTGCAGGGACATCTGGAGTCGGTCACCTCACCCGACGGGCTCGCGCTGCTCGAGCGCCTCGTCGACGGGGTGCTCGCGCCGGTCGTGCTGCAGGCTACTTGAGCAGGCGCGAGAGCACGCGATCGGCGAGCGGCTTGCCGCCCGTCTGACATGTCGGGCAGTACTGGAACGTCGAGTCCGCGAACCGCACCTCGCGCACGGTGTCGCCGCACACCGGGCAGGCCTCGCCCGTTCGGCCGTGCACCTGCATGCCGCGCCGTTTCGCGTCCTTCAGGTCGGCGGGCGGGCGACCGGATGCCGCGACCACCGCCTCGGCCAGGGTGTCGCGCAGTGCGGCGAAGAGGGTCTCGACCTGCTCGGGCGTGAGCTTCGCGGCGAGCGCGTACGGAGACATGCGCGCGGCGTGCAGGATCTCGTCGGAGTAGGCGTTGCCGATGCCCGCGAACACGGACTGGTCGCGCAGCACGCCCTTGATCTGCGTGCGCCGCCCGTCGAGCACCGCTCGGAAGTCGTCGAGCGTGAAGTCTGGCGCCGACGGGTCGGGCCCGAGGCGGGCGATGCCCGGCACCTCGCTCGGATCGCGCACGACGTACACGGCGAGCGACTTCTTGGTGCCCGCCTCGGTGAGGTCGAACCCCGAGCCGTCGTCGAGACGAACGCGCAGCGCGATCGGGCCCTTGCCGGGCTTCAGCAGGGTCTTCGGCACCTCGTCGTACCAGCGGAGCCACCCTGCGCGCGCGAGGTGGAACACGAGGTGCACCGGCGCATCGGCACCGCCTGCCGGCGACTCGCCCCCACGGGCGGTGGTCAGGTCGAGGAACTTGCCGTGCCGGGCGACCTCGGTGATCGTGCCCGAGGTCAGCGCGTCGAGCGGAGGATCGAACGTCTTGAGCGCCGAGATCGCCGTCACGACGGCCGAGGCGACCGTGCGCCCCACGGCGCGCTCGCGCAGGAACGCGGCGAGCGCATCGACCTCCGGCAGTTCGGGCACGAGCCCATGCTGCCACCGACCGCCGACGTCGGCCAGAGCCGGCCGACCCGGCATCCGCTCGCCGCCCCGCGCCGCCTCGCACTAGGGTCGGACCATGGCGAACGAGGAGCAGCAGATCGACGGCGTCCACCGGCTCGCGGTCGACGGCGACCCGATCTCGACCGAAGACGACGCGATCGACCTGATCGGCAGCGTCTGGTCGCACGGCGCGAAGACGGCCGCCGTGCCCGTCGAACGCTTCGACCCCGCGTTCTTCGACCTCAGCACGCGGCTCGCGGGCGAGTTCACCCAGAAGCTCGTGAACTACCGCATCCGTCTGGCGGTGGTGGGCGACCTGACCGAGCACACCGAGGCGAGCGGCGCACTCCGCGACTTCGTGCGCGAGTCGAACCGCGGCGACCACGTGTGGTTCGTGCGCGACGAGGCCGAGCTCGAACGCCGGCTCGCCGGGCGGTAGCGCAGAACGAGGCCGGCACGAGCCCGCGCCCGCGCCGGCCGTCGCGGGCGTCCCGAGTCGTACAGATGTTCGAGTGTCGGTGGTTGCTGAGAAGCTCTCATCATGAAGATGATCGAGCTGCGGCAGGCCCGCCACCTCGAGGCGGGCGACACCCTCGTGAACGTCGCCGGCCATGTCTACGAGGTCACGAGAGTCAGCCGGGTCGGCCGGGGCATCCGGGTGCAGTACCTGACGTCCGAGGGGCACGCGGGTCGGTTCACCGCGGCGCCCGAGTCGCTCAGCCGGGTCTACACGTCCTCCCGGCGGGCGCCCATCCCGGCGTGATCCGCTCGACCGGTCAGACCGTGCCCGCTCTCACGCCGGGCGGGTCATTCGCCCTTCAGCGGCAGGCGCTCGCCACAGGTCTGGCATGTCGGGCAGTACTGCGCGGTCGTGCTCGCGAACGAGAAATCGGCGATGGCGTCGCCGCACACCGGGCAGGGTTCGCCGGCGCGACCGTGAGCGCGCATCGCGGCCACCTTCGTCGCCTTGAGGTCGGCGATGGGCACGCCCCGACGAGCGGCGATCGCGCCGCCGATCACGCCGACCGTCGCGTCGAACAGGCGATCGAGCGCGTCGGTGCCGAGTGCCGAGGCGTGCTCGACCGGCGACACCCTCGCCGTGTGCAGGATCTCGTCGGAGTACGCGTTGCCGATGCCCGCGAACGACTCCTGCTCCTGCAGCACGGCCTTCACCTGTTTGCGCCGGCCCGCGAGCGCGCCGTCGAACGCGGCGCGGTCGAAGCCGTCGCCGGCGGGGTCGGCGCCGAGCTTCGCGACGGCGGGCACCTCGGCCGGGTCGTCGACCACCCAGCATCCGAGCGAGACCCACTGGCCCGCGTCGGTCAGCTCGAGTGCGGCGCCGTCGTCGAAGACGAGCGTCGCGAGCGTCGGCGCGGGCGGGTCGACGGATGCCGCGGCCTCCTGCCTGGCGTCTGCACCCGGGCCGGTCGAGGAGTCAGCACCGGCACGGTCGCCCGGTTCGCCCGAGGCATCCGCCTGCGCCCACCGTGCCCAGCCGTGGCGACCGAGCGAGACGACGAGGTGCCCGGCCTGACCGAAGCCGAGGTCGACGAGCTTGCCGTGCCGGCTCACGCCCGTCACCCGCTCGCCGACGAGACGTTCGAGGGGCCGCGCGCGGGTCTTCACGACGCGGAACTCGATCACGTCGACCTCGCTCAGGGCGCGGCCCGTCAGACGGGCGTCGAGCTCCTCGACGAGCGCCTGCACTTCGGGTGACTCCGGCATGCCGCCAGCCTCGCACAGACCGGCACGCCCCGCGAGGCCCGGCTCAGGCCGCGGCGCGCGCTCCGGCGACGAGCCCGTCGAGCAGGTCGCGCCCCTCGGGCCAGGCGCCCAGCCCGCTGTCGGCGTTGATGTGCCCGAGCGCCCCGGCCGACACGAACGCGGCACCCCAGGTGCGTGCGAGCGCAGCCGAGAACTCGCGCGTTCCGAACGGGTCGTTCTCGCTGCCGACCACGAGCGCGGGAACCCCGAGCTCCCCCGCCCCGATGCCCGCGAACTCGTGCGCCGCCTCGGGATAGCGGTCGCCCTCGGGGTCGGCGGGCGCCACGAACAGCACCGCCGACGCGCGACCCGGATTGCGCAGCAGCCACTCGGCGAACGCGATGCACCCCATGCTGTGCGCGACGACGACCGCCTCGGGGCCGGCCTCGGCGCTCGCCCGGTCGATGGCGGCGATCCAGTCGACGAGGCGCGGCTCATCCCACGACGACGGGGCGATGCGCACGGCTCGCTCGAGCTGCCGCTCCCAGTGCGTCTGCCAGTGACGCGGGCCCGAATCGTAGATGCCCGGGACGATGAGGTGGGTGGTCATGGCACCATGCTGCCAACGCGGGCGACGCCCGTCACGTCATGTGACCGTCGATGACCGCGCATCTCGCGACGCGACGGCGCGCGGCTCACGCCTCGGCGACGCGGCCGCCCTCGACGTGCCAACGCCGATCGAGGCGCACGTGCTCGAGCATGCGGCGGTCGTGGGTCACGAGCAGCAGCGTGCCGTCGTAGCCCTCGAGCGCCTGCTCGAGCTGCTCGATCGCGACGAGGTCGAGGTGGTTCGTCGGCTCGTCGAGCACGAGCACGTTCACCCCGCGCGCCTGCAGCAGCGCCATGCCGGCCCGCGTGCGCTCCCCGGGCGAGAGGTCGTCGACGGGTCGCAGCACATGGTCGGCCTTGAGCCCGAACTTCGCGAGCAGCGTGCGCACCTCGCCCGAGGCGAGCTCGGGCACGAGGGCCTCGAACGCGTCGGCCAGCGGCATCCGCCCGGCCAGTTGCGAGCGCGCCTGGTCGATCTCGCCGATTGCGACCGACGACCCGAGGCTCGCGCGCCCGTCGTCGGGCTCGATGCGCCCCAGCAGCAGCCCGAGCAGCGTCGACTTGCCGGCGCCGTTCGGGCCGGTGATGCCGATGCGATCGCCGCCCGACACCTGCAACGACACCGGCCCGAGCGTGTAGTCACCGCGGGTGACGGATGCCGCGGCGAGCGTCGCGACCACCGCCGACGACCGGGGCGCCTGGCCGATGGTGAACTCGAGCTTCCACTCCTTGCGGGGCTCCTCGACCTCGTCGAGGCGGGCGATGCGACTCTCCATCTGGCGCACCTTTTGCGCCTGCTTCTCGCTCGACTCGCTCGCGGCCTTGCGGCGGATCTTGTCGTTGTCGGGCGACTTCTTCATGGCATTGCGCACGCCCTGGCTCGACCACTCGCGCTGCACGCGGGCACGCGCGACGAGGTCTGCCTTCTTCGACGCGAACTCCTCGTAGTCTTCGCGGGCGTGCCGGCGCACGGTCTCCCGCTCCTCGAGGTAGGCGTCGTAGCCGCCGCCGTAGACGCGGTTCGCGTGCTGCGCGAGGTCGAGCTCGAGCACCTTCGTGACGGTGCGCGCGAGGAACTCCCGGTCGTGGCTGACGAGCACCACTCCCCCGCGCAGGCCCGCGACGAACGCCTCGAGCCGGGCGAGGCCGTCGAGGTCGAGGTCGTTCGTGGGCTCGTCGAGCAGCACGAGGTCGAATCGCGAGCAGATGAGCGCCGCAAGGCCGACGCGGGCCGCCTGCCCGCCCGAGAGGCCCGTCATGAGCGAGTCCGCCGTGATCGTCGAACCGTCGGCGGAGCCCCCGCTGCCGCCGGCACCGACCGTCAGGCCGAGCTCGGCGAGCACGGCCGGCAGCCGCTCGTCGAGATCGGCCGCGCCGGCGGCGAGCCAGCGTTCGAGGGCGACCGAGTACTCCTCGCCGGCGTCGACCCCGGGCGGCGGCTCGGGCAGCGCGAGCAGCTCGGCCGCGGCATCCATTCGAGCGGATGCCTCGGCGCAGCCGGTGCGGCGTGCCACGTACTGCGCGACGGTCTCGCCCTCGACGCGTTCGTGCTCCTGCGGCAGCCAGCCGACGAAGGCGTCGCTCGGGGCCAGCGACACGGTGCCGGCGAGCGCGGGGACCGCCCCGCCGAGGATGCCGAGCAGGGTCGACTTGCCCGCGCCGTTCGCACCGACGACGCCCACGACGTCGCCCGGCGCGACCGTGAGGTCGAGGTCTTCGAACAGCGTGCGGTGGGCGTATCCGCCGGCGAGGCCCTGAGCCACGAGGGTTGCAGTCACCGGTCAACCCTAGCCACGCACGACTGTGCGGTCGCCGTGCCGTCCGCCCAGCCTCAGCGCCGCCACTGGTACGGCGTCGTCGTCGACACCTGCACGAGCCCGGCGCGTTCGAGGATCGGGCGGGAGTACGCGGTCGAGTCGCTGTGGAGCAGCGTCTTGCCGAGGGCGAGAGCAGACTGCGCGCGCACCGCGACGAGTGCCCGGTAGATACCGCGACCGCGCCACTGCTCGCGTGTGGCGCCGCCCCAGATGCCGGCGAAGTCGCTGTTCGCGACCGGGTCGAGCCGGCCGGCGGCGACGATGTCGCCGGTATCCGTCTCGGCGACCCAGAACTCGAGGCCGTCATCGGCCGCGAGCCGCCCCATGACGGCCGCGATGAACGCCTCTGACGGCTGACTGCCGAACACGTCGTTCTGCATGCGATTCATGGCGCGGACGTCACGTTCGTCCCGAACGCGGCGCAACGAGACGCCATCGGGCACGCGGACGTCGACGGCGAGCGCGGCCACCGGGCCGATCATGATCGCCTCGGGCGCCTCGGGTTCGAACCCGTGCGCGAGCAGCGCCTCGTGCAGGCCCGGCGCGATGTCGTGAGAGCGGGTCTTCCACTCGACCTGGACGATCTGCGGCATCCGCTCGAAATGGGCGACCGCATCGGCGACGAGTGCGGCGACGCCCGCGGCATCCGCCCCGCCGAGGTCGCGGTAGCTGATGAACCCGCGGCCGCCGCCGTAGTCGACGAGCCGAAGGGGGCCGAGGTGCTCGATCGCGAGCGCGCCCGGCGTCTCGGCATCGGTTCGCAGTTGCTCGTCGTACGCCCGCAGCAGGGCTGCCCGGTCGCGCATGCCGTTCACGTCACCCACGACCTCACTCGAAGACGGGCGCGAGGAACCGGCGTTCGTAGCGTCGGATGCACTTCGTCTCGACCGCGTAGCGGTACGCCTCGACGCACTCGGGGTCGTCGGTCGAGGCGAGGCGGTAGCGCTCGTAGTCGGCGAGGGACGGGAAGGTGAACAGCGCGAAGGCCTCGTCGCTGTCGCCCTCGCTCGGCAGGAAGTACCCGTGGTGCGTGCCGCCGAGGCGGTCGACGAGCCGGATCCACCGTCGCCCGTACTCGCGGAACTCCGCGATCTTGTCGGCGTCGATCTCGTAACGCAGGTGCACGGTGATCATGCGGCTCATCTCCGGGGTTCGAGGTGCAGGCGCACCATGGGGATCTGCGGGTGCGCCGAGCCGGTCGCCCGGCTGATCGACCGCTCGAGCATCTCGAAGGCCTTCGGATGCCGCGCGGCGTACGCCTCGAGCAGTCTCGCACTCTCCTCGTCGTCGAGGAGTTCGGCGCGTGCGGGCACCCGGGTGCGGGCCCCGACGCTGACGCCGCAGCGCGGTTCGGCGCGCAGGTTGCGGTACCACTGCGCGTGCGGTCCGAACCCGGAGGCCACCACCACCCGGTCGGGCGCCTCGCGTTCGACGGCCTCGAGCACCACGTATCGCCGTTCACCGCTCGTGCGACCGCGGTGCTCGAGCAGCAGCATCCGCCCGGCGAAGAGGAATCCGAAGCCGGCCCGGAAGATCGGGATGGGGGCACGGACCGCCCACCGCGTCGTGAGGAATGCCGTTCCGAGGTCCATGCATCCACCCTCTCGCGAGCGCGGCGCCGAGACAAACGCGGTTGCAGCGACGCGACGCCTGGACATGGACCGCCGGACATGCGCCGCCGGACATGCGTCGCCGGACATATGCGCTCGCATAGGGTTGCCGGATGCTCCGACGACTGCTGTCCCGCGTCTACTGGGCCTGCAGCAGATGGAGTCTCTCCAGCGAGCCGGCGCCCGATCGTCCGACCGTCCTCATCGGCGCACCGCACACCTCGAACTGGGATTTCGTGCTGATGCTCGGCATCGCGTGGCGTCTCGGCATCGACTTCCGTTGGCTCGGCAAGAAGAGCCTGTTCGGCGGATGGCGCGGACCGATCATGCGGGCTCTGGGCGGCATCCCCGTCGACCGCGCCGACCCGAGCCGCGTCGTCGGCGAGGTCGTGGATCGCATCCGCGGGGGCGAGGTCTTCGGCCTCGTCGTGACGCCCGACGGCACGCGTGGCAACAACACGTACTGGAAGTCCGGGTTCTACCGCATCGCCCGCGAGACCGGCATGCCCGTCACCCTCGGTTACGTCGACCGCACGACGATGACGGCGGGCCTCGGCCCCACGATCGACCTCACGGGCGACGTCGCCGCCGACATGGACGTCATCCGGGCCTTCTACCGCGACAAGGCCGGACTCCGCCCCGAACGCCGCACCGAGCCGCGACTGCGCGACGAGACCGCGGCGGGCGTCTGACGCGACCGGGCGCCGACTTCCGCCTCCGCGCCGGTGCCGCTCACTCGGCGGGGCTCGCGAGGTCGAGCTCCGTCTCGGCGACCGCGATGACCGACCAGGTGCCTCCGCCGGCGTCCGTGAACTCGTAGGCGGGCACGACGACCACGCTGCCGTCGGGCTGCCACTGGCTCGCGAGCCCGAGGCGAGCGCTCACGATCTCGACCCGGTTCACGGGCCAGGAGATCGCGACACCGGATGTCGGCGCCGGCGGCGGCGCGGTCGGGGGCACCCACTCGGCCGCCTGATCGGGGGCGGCATCCGTTCGGACGGCGAAGGGCATGGCCGTCATCTGCGCCCCGAACCGCGGGTCCGAGAGCCGCTCGAATGCCTCCTGCTCGCTGACGATCGCGTACTCGCCGAGGGGGATGATCTCGGCGAGCGAGCCGTATGCGCTCAACAGCCCGCCCTCGGCGACCTCCGCGTTCCACGGCTGGTCGAGTCGCTGGCCGTCGATGACCGGCCATGCCTGCGCGGTGCGGGTGACCGACCCCTCCCACGTCTCGGAGGTGTACTCGAACGCGTCGGCGTCGCGGCCGGTCGCGCCGATGACCGAACGGAGCGCGTCGACCGCGGTCGATTCGCTCGGCGACGTCCCGGTCGGCTCGCAGGGCTCGACGACGTCGGGCTCGATCACGCCGGGCTCGATGGTCGGATCGACGGCCTCTGCCGATTCGGAGCTCTCGGCCCCGTCGCCCGTCGGCTGGCACGCCCACGGGTCGAGTCGCGGGTCGTAGTACGAGAAGCCCAACGTGCCGTCGAGGCCGACCGTGAGGCTCGGCGCGCTGCCGTCCTGCGGGCCGACCAGCCAGGATCCGTCGCGCAGTTCGGGCGTTCCCTCGACGCCGAGGGCGGCGGCGAGCGCGGCGACGTTCTCGGCGTTCGACGCGGCGCCCGCGTCGTAGCCGTAGCCTGCCGCGGACCCGGCGCTCGTCGAGAGGCCCGACGCGCTGAACTCGTTGCGGCCGAACCCCGACGGGTAGCTCAGGTCGGCGGACATCTTGTCGGCCGCCCCGGCGACCGCGTCCGAGCCCGCCGCGATCTCCGGCGTCGCTCCGCTGGCGACGCCGGGCAACGAGATGGGCGGCGCCGCCGCGTCGGCGAGGCCCGTCGAGCCGCCGTTCGCGGCGCCGAGCGCATACCCGGCGCCGCCGAAGATCGCGAGGGATGCCGCGACCGCCGCGACCGGGATCCACTTCGGCCGTCGACGACGACGTTCGGCGGCGAGATCGGCCGTCGGCGCGACGCGAGCGGATGCCTCGGAAGCGGCGGATGCCTCGAGCTCGATGCCCTCCTCCGCCGTCGCCCGCGCCACGACGGCCTCGGCGAATCCCGCACGAGGCTCGACGCTCGCGGCCGGGTCGGCGGCGCGCAGCCGTTCGAGGGGATCGGACTCGTGTTCGTCGTTCATGGGGTCGCCCTTCGCCGGATCGCGGTTCACTCAGGCATATGTCCGTCGCGGCCGGAACCTTGCAGCCGGCCGGAACCTTGCACTCCGCCGGAACCTTGCACTCAGAAGGTCTGGCGCTCGCCCCAGGCGTCGCGCAGGCGCTTGCGGGCCCGTGACAGCGCGGCATCCGCCCCCGACCTCGAGATGCCGAGCACGGACGCGAGCTCCTCGCCGTCGAGTCCCTCCCAGGCGTGCAGCAGCAGGATGCGCCGGTCGCGCTCGCCGACGCTCGCGAGCGCGCCGCGCAGTTCGGCGTCGAAGAGCACGCTGAGCTCCGGGTCGTCGGCGACGCGCACCGACCCGGTCTCGGGCAACTCGTCGACGGGCAGGTCGACGTGCTTGCGCCGGTGGTTCGCGAGGGTGAACCCCGCAGTGCGGTAGAGCCACGGCAGCACGGCCTCCCGCGGAACATCGTCGCGACGTCGCCACGCGGTCGCGAACACCTCGGCGGCGAGGTCCTCGGCGTCCTGTCGAGGGGCGCGACGGGCGAAGTACTTCACGAGCGCCGTCGAGTGCTCGCGGGCGACGCGGGTGAACCAGTCGAGGTCGCCTGACGCCGCCGGGGGCGACGACTCGGCCCGGGGCGACGACTCGGCCCGGGGCGACGGCTCGGGCCGCGCGTCATCGGGCATGGCGGCCTCCCGGCTCGTCTCGGCTGCGTCGGCATCGGTGCTGGCGGTCGTCACGAACAGATTGTGTCGCGGGCGCCGCGGATCTTGCACGGCGCGCCGACGAGCCGCGGTTCCGCATAGTCTGGGAGGAGTCGGGGCAGCACGCCCCGGCCGCCGCGCAGACGAAAGGCCCTCCGTGAAGCTCGCGCACCTGCAGCGCTTCGTCGCCATCGTCGATGCCGACCTGCACGTGCCGCGCGCCGCCGAGGCCACCGGCATCCCGCTCGCCTCGTTCTACTCGAGCATCGACGCGCTCGAGGCCGAGGTCGGGCAGCCGATCTTCTCCCGCGCCAAGGCGGGCTGGGGGCTGACCGAGGCCGGTGCGCTGCTGCTCGACGAAGCGCACCGCCGCATCGCCGAGTCCCCTTCTCCTGCGTCCAGGCCGGCCGTGCCGGCGGGCGGCAAGGCGAAGGCGTCGAAGGGCAAGGGCCGTGCGCCCATCGTGAAGGGCCAGCCGAAGCCCTACAAGAAGCGGCAGGGGCGCTGACCGGCTCCCACCCCGCGTCATGCTCGCTCCCAGCGTTCTCACCGTGAGCCCCCAGAGAGTCCGAATCAGCGCGCGATAGCGTTCGAGCATGCAGATCCAGCGTGCGGCCGATTCGAACGACGATCGCACCCTCGGACTCTCGCTGAGCGGGGGCGCCGCGTTCGGGGCGGCGCACGTGGGCGTACTGCTCGAACTCGAGGCACGAGGCATCCGCCCGGGCCTTGCCGTGGGCACCAGCTCGGGGGCGATCGTCGCCGCGGCCCACGCCGCCGGATTCGACGCCGAGCAGATCGAGCGGGCCGTGCTCGCATTCCGGTGGAGCGACATCGCGCGCTGGTCGTTCGCCCCGCGACTCGGTCTGCTCGACACCCGCGCGATCGGCGACGCCATCCACCGCGTGATCGGCTTCGACCCGCTCATCGAGGAGCTCCCCCGCGGCTTCGGCGCCGTCGCCACCGACCTCCGCCGCCGCCGCGCGGTGACGATCGACCGCGGGCCGCTGAGCATCGCGCTCCGCTCGACGATCGCCGTCCCCGGCATCCTCCCGCCCGTGCGCCGCGAGGGCTCGTGGTTCGCCGACGGCGGCATGATCGACAACGTGCCCGTCGCCGCCGCCCGCGAGCTCGGCGCGACGCGCGTGATCGTGGTGCGCCTGCACGCCAAGTTCGAGAACGTGCGCATGATGCGCACCGTCAACCGCACGGCCGACCTCGTCGACGACCCCTCGGTCGTGCTGATCCAGCCCGAGATGGAGCGCATGGCGCAGTGGAGCATGGTCGACGCCCCGCGTCTCATCGCCGAGGGGCGCCGGGCCGCGGCGGTCGCACTCGATGCGGCGGCGCTCGACGCCGCGGCGCTCAAGCAGGCCGCGCCCGAGCCGGCCGGGTTCGCCGCCGCCGACTGAGGTTCCGCCCGAGCGCGTCCATGCCAGAGATGCAGGCGCGCCGCAACCCCGTGACGATCCCCGTCCTCGACGGTTGAATGGCCCGGAACCCGAGAAAGGCTGGTCTCATCATGGACACGGGCATCTGGATCTGGATCATCGTCGCGGTCGTCGTGATCGCCGTCATCGTGATCGTCGCGGTCATGGTCTCGTCACGACGCCGGGCGCAGCACAAGCTCGAGGCCGACCGCCGGCGTTCCGCCGAGCTGCGGGCGAAAGCCGAGGCGACGGAACGGGACGCACGCGAGCAGGCGGCCGCGGCCGCGCAGGCCGAGGCGGACCGACTGACCGCCCAGTCGAACGCCGCGCAGGCAGAGGCCGACGCGGAGCGCGCCCGACTCGAGGCCGATCGCCTCGCCAACCAGGGCGCCGAGCGCGCCGATCGTGCCGCGGAGCTGCGTGAGCAGGCGCAGGAGCACGCACGGCACGCCGCGGACATCGATCCCGATACGGCGACCGCGGACGAACGTCGCGAGACGGCCGTCGCAACCGAGCGTCCTGTCGATCAGCCCGCCGAGCGGCGTGCGGAGCCCGCGGGCGCGGAGCACGTCGACGATGCGCACACCGAGGCATCCGTCCGCGAAGCACCGGAACCCACGGAGCCGTCGGGCGCGGAGTCGACCCGTCGTACGGAACGCCCCCGCGCGGCCGACGGCCTGGACACGACCGGCACCGGGGTCTGACGACCGCGGGCGGCCGTGCCTCAGACGTTGAAGCGGAACTCCACGACGTCGCCGTCCTGCATGACGTAGTCCTTGCCCTCCATGCGGGCCTTGCCCTTGGCGCGGGCCTCGGCGACCGAGCCGGTCTCGACGAGGTCCTCGAACGAGATGACCTCCGCCTTGATGAAGCCGCGCTCGAAGTCGGTGTGGATCACGCCGGCGGCCTGCGGGGCCTTGTCGCCCTTGCGGATCGTCCACGCACGTGATTCCTTGGGGCCCGCCGTGAGGTAGGTCTGCAGGCCGAGCGTGTCGAAGCCGATGCGGGCGAGCTGGTCGAGGCCCGATTCGTCCTGCCCGGTCGAGGCGAGCAGTTCCGCGGCATCCGCGGGGTCGAGGTCGATGAGCTCGGACTCGATCTTCGCGTCGAGGAACACGGCCTCGGCGGGCGCGACGAGCGCTGCGAGCTCGGCCTTCTTCGCGTCGTCGGTCAGCACGGCCTCGTCGACGTTGAAGACGTAGATGAACGGCTTCGCGGTGAGCAGGCCGAGCTCTTTGACGGGCGAGAGGTCGACGGATGCCGCGGAGAGGGGCGTGCCCTTCTGCAGCGCCTCTTGGGCCGCCTTCGCCGCGTCGAGCACCGAGGGGTCGAGCTTCTTGCCCTTGATCTCCTTCTCGAAGCGCGGGATGGCGCGTTCGAGGGTCTCGAGGTCGGCGAGGATCAGCTCGGTGTTGATGGTCTCCATGTCGGACTTCGGGTCGACGGCGCCATCGACGTGCACGACGTCGGAGTCCTCGAAGCCGCGCACGACCTGCGCGATCGCGTCGGCCTCGCGGATGTTAGCGAGGAACTTGTTGCCGAGGCCCTCGCCCTCGGACGCACCGCGCACGATGCCGGCGATGTCGACGAACGACACCGCGGCGGGCAGGATGCGCTCGGAGCCGAAGATGCCGGCGAGCACGTCGAGACGCGGATCGGGCAGGTTGACGACGCCCACGTTGGGCTCGATCGTCGCGAAGGGGTAGTTCGCCGCGAGCACCTGGTTCTTGGTGAGGGCGTTGAAGAGCGTCGACTTGCCGACGTTCGGGAGACCGACGATTCCGATAGTGAGAGCCACGGGGGTCTATCGTACCGGTGCATCGCCTCGCGGCAGATCGAGCAGCCCGGTGTCGATCACGGGCTCGACCGGCACGGCCGTCGTGCGCCGCACGCGCACGGTGAGGTACACGCCCACGAGCACGACCGCACCGCCCACGATCGCGGCCGGGTCGATCGGGCGGCCGAGCAGCAGCGCGATGATCACCGTGAACACCGGCAGCAGGTTGAGGAACACACCGGCGCGGGCCGGGCCGAGGCTCACCGAGCCGGCGTTCCAGAGCGCGTAGCCGGCGACCGTCGGCAGCAGCACGATGTAGGCGATCGCGAGCGTGCCGCCCACGTCGGCCGGCATCGTGAGCCCGGTGAACGCGATCACCGGCAGCATCGTGAGCGTCGCGAACACGGCCTGCAACGCGGTCGCCGTGATCGGCGGCGTCGTGAGGCGGCGGGCGATGATCGAGTAGACCGTCCACGCCACCACGGCGCCGAGCACGAGCAGGTCGCCCACGCCGAACCCCTGCGCGAACGCCGCGACCGGGTTGCCGCCCGTCAGCACGACGGCCACCCCGACGAACGCGAGCACGATGCCCACGACCTGCGTGCGCGACATCCGATCGCCCAGGAAGACGGCCGCGGCGAGCGCGATGGTGGCCGGGTTGATCGCGCTGATGACGGATGCCGTGACCGAGCCGGTCTGCCCGATCCCGGCGTAGAGCAGCAGGGCGTATCCGGTGAGCCCGAACACGGACTGCACGAGGTGCCACCGCCACTCGCGGGCGGCCGCCCGCCAGTCGGGACGCTCGATGAGCCACGCGATGGCGAGCAGCGGCAGAGCCGCGAGCGACCACCGCCAGAACGTCAACGAGACCGGATCGACCTGCTCCGACAGGATCGCCGAGAACACGAAGTTGCCCGCCCAGAACAGGTTGGCGAGCGCGAGGAGGAAGACGGTCCGACGTCGTGGCACCGAGGAATTCTAGGGCGTGGATTCCTGAGTGGTCGCCGAGAGCCGTTTCGGCAGGCTGACCTGCGGAAACACGCGGTTCGGCCGGCCGGTCCGCGACGGGCGCCGAGGGGGTCGTGTTCGCTCACCCGAGCCGGATGCCGCGCACCTCCAGGAACGGGACCGGATCGACCTGGGAGCCGTTCCGGTAGACCTCGAAATGCAGGTGGCAGCCGGTCGACGCGCCGGTCGTTCCGGACAGTCCGATGCGCTGCCCCTTGGTCACCAGCTGCCCGACCTTCACGAGCACGCCGCCGTCGACGAGATGCGCGTAGGCGGTGTCGGTGCCCGTGCCGTGGTCGATCTTGATGAAGTTGCCGTAGGTGCCGTAGGGTCCGGCGATCGTGACGCGTCCGGATGCCGCGGCCACCACGTTCGCCCGGCATCCGGTGCCGAGGTCGACGCCGCGATGGAACGATCCGGTGCACCCGCCCGGGGTGCAGATCGGATCCCGCGGGCCGAAGTTGTCCGTGATCCTCCCGTTCGCCGGCTTCGCCCAGGCGAGCACGCACGGCGTTCCCGCGGCGACGGGGGCCCGCAGCGCGCCGGTGCCGCCGAGGACCACGCGGGTCGACGGCTCGTGGGTGCGGATCGCCGACTCGATGAGCGGCGGGATGCAGGCCGTCTGCGACAGGTACAGGGGTGCGCCGGTCGCGCCCGCGAGCGCCGAGCCGGCGAGCGCGTCGGCGAAGCCGTTGCCGGTCGCGAGGAACACGGCGGGCGTGTCCATGCTCCCGAAGATCGCGTCGTTCACCGCCTCCGCGGTCAGGTAGCGATCGGGTCCCGCGTGGCGCACCACGGAGAAGCCGGCCCTGGCGAACGCCGACGCGGTCGCGCTGCTCACCACGGCGGTGCCGCCGGCGATGCGGACGGTCTTGACACCGAGCGCGCGCAGCGTGGAGACGGCCGTCGTCGACGCCGCGCCCGCGGCCCCGTCGACGAGCAGCACCGGGATGCCGTCGGCACCGGCGGCGGCCGAGGCGGCGAGCGCGTCCGGATAGCTCCGCCCCGTGGCGATGAACGCCTCGGAGGCGGCCCGGAAGGCGTCGGCCACGACGCGCGCCGACGTGTCGTAGCGGTTCGCTCCGCTGAGCCGCACGACGCTGGGCGCCAGCTTCTGGAGCGCGGAGAAGACGGCGGAGGACAGGATCGCCTCGCCGCCGACGACGACGATGCGCGCGGGCTTCAACCGCACGATCTCGGCGGAAACGGCGGGAAGCAGCGCGCCCCCCGGGGTGAGCAGCACGGGGCCGCCGACGCTCGCCGCGGCCGACGCCGCCGAGAGGGCGTCGGGGAAGTCGGCACCCGTCACGACGTAGACGACGGGCACGCCCGGCGAGTACCGCCCGGAGACGGCCAGCGCGGTGCCGTAGCGGTCTGCGCCCGACAATCGCACGGCGCCGTCCGCGAACGGTGCGATGGCGCTCCCGGCCTTGGCGCTGTCCAAGGGGGCGACGGATGCCTCGGGCACCGCCGATCTCGAGGCCGGGGCCTTCGTCGGGGCGGGCGTCTCGGGCGCTTCTGTCTCGGGGGCCTCGGTGGCGGGCGCCTCGGTGGCGGGAGCCTCCGTTTCGGGAGCCTCCGTCGCGGGAGCCTCCGTCGCGGGAGCCTCCGTCGCGGGAACCTCGGTCGCGGGCGCCTCGGTCTCCGGGCCGGCGCCCGGGGGCTCCTCGGCGGCGGTGCCCTCGGTCTGCGCCCCGCCCGGCGCCTCTGACGTGGACGGAGGATCGGATGCCACGACCGCCGCGAGTCCGCCGGTCGCCGTGGTCGGGTCCGCCGCGACGGCCGCCTCGGACCACCCCCATCCGGCCACGAGCGCCGCGGTCAGTGCCGCCGCCTGGACTGCGAGTGCGATTCGACGCATGTTGACGCCTTCCCCCCCCCTGGACGCCGTCTCACGCTCCCCCCGGAGCAACGGCATCGCTCCTCGCAGTGTACGTGGCGGGTGCGCTCCGGCACAGGGCGGCGTGCCCCGCGTCGTGGTTCAGGAGGCGCGGCGACGAAGGCCCGGCAGTGCCTCGAGTTCGCTCGCGAGCACGCCCGACGCGATCTCCGCGCGGATGCGCCCGCCGAGGTCGACGGCCGCGTCGCGGTACGAGGGCTCCAGCAGCATGTCGAGCACGGCCGTCGCGATCGCGTCGGCATCCGCCCCCTTCGGGAGCACTCCGGCGACGCCGTGGCGGGCCGCGCGTGCGGCGTTCTCGGGCTGGTCGCGTCCGAGCGGGATGCAGAGCGCGGGAACCCCCGCGGTGAGCGCCTTGATGAGCGTGCCGTGCCCGGCGTGGGTGATGACGAGCGCGGCCTTCGGGATCAGCTCGGCGTGGGACGCCGACTGCACGACGACGACGTTCTTCGAGGTCGGGATCTCGTCGGGATCGATCGCGGGGCCGGTGGTGATCACCGCGCGCACGGGCAGCGACGCGAGCGCGCGGGAGATCCGGTTGAGCAGGTCGGCCTGCTTCATGTACGAGCTCGAGAGCCCGACCACCACGAGCGGCGCGTCGCCCGGGGGCAGCTCGATCGATCCCTCCGCGGGGATGTCCTCGAGCACGGGGCCGACGTACCGCGTGTTCGGCGCGTCGGGCGGCGGGTCGTCGAACGCCGAGCCGGTGAGGACGAGCACACGGTCGGCGCGATCCCACTGCTCGCGGGGGTTGCGGACCGGTGCGAGGCCGTGCTCGGCACGGGCAGCGTTGACCGGGCCCATCCCGGCACCGGCGGCCGCGGTCATGAGCGCGTAGGCCGCGCGATCGCGCGCCCGGCCCAGCGCGTTGTGCGCCGGCGCGAGCCCGAGGCCGAACGGCGGGCGCGTGCGCGAGGGCTGCAGGTACACGCTCCCGACGAGCGCCGCGGTCGGGATGCCGCGCGCCTCCGCCCCGACGAGAGCGCCGAGGAGCAGGCCGTCGGCGAGGACCGCGTCGAACGGCTCGGCGTCGAGCGCAGCCGCGACGTCTGCGGCGAAGCGGGCGGCCGGGCCCGTCATGAGGCGATCGCGCACCCGGGTCAACGCGGCGAGTTGCGTGCGGCACTCCCAGTCCTTCAGCACGTCGTCGTCGAGGGCGGTCGACATCCGCTGCGGAGCGGTCGGCCAGATGCGGTGCTCGGCACCCGTGGCGGCGATCGCGTCTGCGAGGGTCGGGTCGCCGTAGACGACGACCTCGTGGCCGCGGTCGACGAGCAATCGGGCGATGCCGAGGTTCGGCGGCGTCGCGCCGCCGCCGTCCCACACGGCGAGCAGGTATCGCATGATCACTCCTTCTCGAGGATGCCGACGATCAGCCGGCTCAGCACGGCACGGGTCTGCTCGGCGGAACAGCCCAGGTCGCGGCGCAGCAGCTTCCAGGTGCCGACGTCGGTGGCGGCGTACAGCGCCGTGACGGCCTGGTCGCGCCCGGCCTCATCGGCCGCGAGCCGCGGCTCGAAGACCGTTGCCAGCCAGCGCCGATGCTCGCCGCGCGCGTGCTCGAGCAGCGAGTGGAGCACGGGTTGGCGATCGGCGTCGGCGACCGTGCGCCAGTTGCCGTCGCCGAACATCTCGTAGTGCCGCATGAGCGCCTCGACCGCCCCGTCGACGTCGCCCGGCGCGACGTCGCCGCGCAGGTCGACCACTTCGTCGGCGAAATGGCCGATCGCGGCGGTGAGCAGGCCCTCCTTCGAGCCGAAGTGGTTGAACACCGTCTGCACCGTCACCCCGGCCGCCTCGGCGACGCCGGCGAGGGTCACGTCGTCGTAGTGCGCGTCCGCGAAGCGCGCGCCGGCCGCACGGAGGATGCGCTCGCGAGTGCGCACCGCGGCCGCCGACCGCGCCGTCATGTCGTACTCGCGAGCCGACTGCGCCATACCCGAAGCATCCTCGGGTTTTGATGCATGGTCAAGTGAAAACTTGAACGGCATGCAAATGACTCGAGCCGACGCCCGATCGCCTCGCAGCGCGGTGCTGAGGTCAGGCTTCCAGCCGCGCCCGGAAGCACCGGGTCACGTACGGCACCGCGAGATCGGCCGCGCCCGCGACATCCGGATGCGTGTCCAGGAGTGCGCCGAGCGCGGCGAGGGTGGCCGCCTGCTCGGCGGGCGCAGCGGTGATGAAAAGACTCCGCGAGCGCACGAGTTCGAGGAACCGCTCGCGCGACATCCGCTCGACCCATTCGACCGTGTGCTCCTCGACCGCGCCGAACGGGGCGCCGATGCGCACGTAGGCCTCGAAGGTCGCGCTGGCGTCATGTCGCTCGTGCATGATCTCCCCCGCCTCGCGCAGCCACTCGGCACGCAGGTCGCGGCTGTTCCACACGAGCCCGAGCACGCCGCCGGGACGCAGCACGCGCGCGATCTCGGGCACCGCACGGTGCGGCTCGAACCAGTGCCACGCCTGCCCGGCGACGACGGCGTCGAACGAGTCGTCCTCGATCGGGATCTCCTCCGCCGTGCCGAGGATGCGCGGCACGGCCGGAACCGAGAGCTCGAGCTCGTCGAGCATCTCCTCGACCGGGTCGACGGCGATCACGTCGCGGTCGAGCGCCACGAGCGCCTCGGTCAGCTTGCCCGTGCCCGCGCCGAGGTCGAGCACGTCGAGCGCATCCCCGATGAGCCAGGCGACCGCCTCGGACGGATACCCCGGGCGGGCCCGATGGTAGACGGATGCCGCGGCGCCGAACGACCTCGCCGCCTCGATCGTGCTCGGGGCCGACGGATCGCCGAGCGGCGGCGCGGGAACGGGCGACTCGGACATGCGCTCATTCCACGCCCGCGGCGAGGCATCCGTCAAGCGTCTGCGGGTCGTGGCACGATGCCTGCGTGCCAGTGGACTTCACCGCGATCGACTTCGAGACCGCCAACCCGTCGAGCGCTTCGGCCTGCTCGATCGGCCTCGTGAAGGTGCGCGACGGCGCCGTCGTCGATCGGCTGCACCGGTACATCCGCCCGCCGTTCCCCCACGACGAGTTCTCGGAGTGGAACGTGCGCGTGCACGGCATCACGCGCGACATGGTGGCCGACGCCGCCGATTGGGCCGCCCTGCTCCCGGTCTTCCGCGATTTCGCGGGCGGCGACGTGCTCGTCGCGCACAACGCCGGATTCGACCTGCGCGTCATCGAGCAGACCACCGCCGCCTTCGAGCTCGAGGTGCCGAATCACCGGTCGCTCTGCAGCCTGCAGGTCGCCCGCAAGACGTACCACCTCGAGTCGTACCGCCTGCCCGTGGCCGCGATGGCCGCCGGCTTCGAGGACTTCTCGCACCACGATGCGCTCGCCGACGCCGAGGCGTGCGCCGCGATCATGGTGCACGCGGCTCGCAGGCACGACGTCGACGACCTCGACCGCCTCGCGCACGTCACACGGGTGTCGTTCGGGGCCATCGGCCGCACGGCCGTGACGGAGCGCGCCGCCGCCCACGGCCCCATGGCGCTCCAGTAGCGCCGGCGGCGGCGTCCTCGCCCCCTCGCCGCGTCGCCTGACGGACGATGTCGGAGGCCCCTGCGACACTTGCTCGCATGGAGATCCTGCTGCTGGTCATCGGCCTCGTCGTCGGCATCGCGCTCGGTGCGCTCGCCACCTGGTTCCTCGTCTCGAGGCGCTCGAACGACGCCTCGGCCGACCTCGTCGCCGTCGAAGATCCCGCGCTCGTCGAGGCGCGGCATCAGGCGGTCGTGGCGGCGCTGCAGGCCGACGGCTCGGCCGAACAGGCCCGCATCCGTTCCGAGGAGCAGGCGGTGCAGGCCGAGCTCCGCGCAGAGCTGGCGGCGGTGCAGGCCACGACCGTGGGCCTGCGCGAGCAGATCGATTCGGCGCGCGCGCAGTACCGCGAGATCGTCGAGCGCCAGCGCTCCGAGCAGCAGCAGCGCGAGGCGCGCGAGGCCGCAGACAGCAAGGTGCTCCAGGCGCTCGCGCCCGTCAAGCAGACGATCACCGAGATGCAGGCGAAGGTCACCGAGCTCGAGACGCAGCGCCACCGGCAGCACGGCGAACTGAGCCAGCAGCTGAAGATCGCGGCCGAGAACGAGGAGCGCCTGCGGTCCACCGCCGAAACCCTGGCGTCGGCGCTCCGTTCCAACAGCACGCGCGGTGTCTGGGGCGAGACCCAGTTGCGCAGCGTCGTCGAGGCCGCCGGCCTGCTCGAGCGCGTCGACTTCGACACGCAGGCGTCGATCACCTCCGACTCGGGTGCCGGTCGCCCCGACATGGTCATCCACCTGCCGGGCGGCAAGAACATCGCCGTCGACGCGAAGGTGCCCTTCAACGCTTACCTCGAGGCCAGCCAGATCCCGGCGACGGCGGGCGGAGACCTCGCTGCGCGTCGCGAGAGCCTCATGAAGCAGCACGTCAAGGCCGTGCGCGACCACATCACCGCACTCGGCGGCAAGACGTACTGGAACGGGCTCAACGCCTCACCCGAGATGGTCATCGCGTTCATCCCGAGCGAGTCGCTCGTCTCGAGCGCACTCGAGACCGACCCGGCGCTCCTCGACTACGCCTTCTCGAAGCGCGTCGCACTGGCCTCCCCCGTCACCCTGTGGTCGGTGCTGAAGACGGTCGCGTTCAGCTGGCAGCAGGACGTCCTCACAAAAGAAGCGAAGACCCTCTTCGACCTCAGTCGCGAGCTCTACACGCGTCTGTCGGTCACCGCAGGCCAGATCGAGAAGCTCGGTCGCACCATCGAACGCACCGTCAAGGACTACAACGCCTTCGTCGGTTCACTCGAGACCCGGGTCATGCCCACCGCCCGCAAGCTCAAGGCACTCGACGAGACCAAGGTGCTCGCGCAGCTCGAGGGCATCGAAGAGAGCCCCCGCGAGCTCACGGCCTACGAGTTCACCGCCGCGGCGTCCGCAGGCGCCGCCGCGATCGAGTCGGGCCCCCGCGATGACGAAGCTCGCGCGACCGACGGCACGCAACTCGATCTCGGCGACGTCGACGCCGGGTTCAGCGCAGACATCGACCCCGAGATCCGCTCGATCTGAACTTCGGGCGGCCATGCCGCGCGCCTTCGGTCCTGCGCGCCTCAGGCTCCGATGATGCTCAGCACGTTGCCCGCCGGGTCGCGGAACCAGCAGATGTCGGGCCCCTGCCCGCTCCTCGAGCCCCACGCGATTCCGCGCTCGTCGGTGCCGAACGAATGCGGTTCGTCGTAGATCTTCGTGACGACCCCCGCCGCGTTCAGGTCGTCGACCGCGGCGCCGATGTCGGGCACCACGAAGTTCAGGATCGTGAACGAGGCCGGCTCGTGCTCGTCCTTCGGGTACACGAACACACCCTGGCCCGACGGCAGCGCCAGACGCAGGCCGCCCATCGAATCCTCGACCCCGAGCCCGATGACCCCGCCGTAGAACGCCCGCGCGGCGTCGACGTCGCTCACGCTGAAACCCGGAAACGCATCTTCCAACTGCACCATGATCCCCCTCGCTCGCGCCCACCCTTGCACATCGACGACCCTGCGTCGAGTGCCGCGAGGCGCCACCGGCGGGCAGCACCCGAGGTACGAGGCCCGACCGTCAGACCTCGGTGTCGACGAGCCACTTCTCGACGAGGTGGTCGGCGACGATGCGCCGGATCGTGCCCGACTTGCCGCGCAGCACGATCGACTCCGTACGCACGATCGGCCCCTTCTTGCGTACGCCCTCGAGCAGTTCGCCGTCGGTGACGCCGGTCGCGACGAAGAACGTGTTGTCGCCGCGCACGAGGTCGTCGAGCTCGTACACCCGATCGCAGTCGAGGCCCGCGGCCTCGCCGCGCGCCCGCTCGGCATCGTCCTTCGGCGCGAGGACGCCCTGCATGAACCCGCCGAGGGCCTTGATCGCGCAGGCCGTGGTGATGCCCTCGGGGCTGCCGCCGATGCCGACGCACATGTCGATGCGCGACTCGTAGCGTGCCGCGTTGATGCCGCCGGCGACGTCGCCGTCGCTCATCAGGCGAGTGCCGGCGCCCGCCTCGCGGATCTCGGCGATGAGCTGCTCGTGGCGCTCTCGGTTCAGCACGGCGACGCGCAGCTCGCTCACGTCCTTGCCCTTCGCGGCGGCGAGCGCGCGCAGGTTCTCGCCGATCGGGCGGCGGATGTCGACGACGCCGATGCCCGTGGCATCCGTCACGATCTTGTCCATGTAGAACACCGACGACGCGTCGAGCATGGTGCCGCGATCGGCGACCGCGATGACCGAGAGCGCGTTGTGCCGGCCCGCGGCGGTGAGCGAGGTGCCGTCGATCGGATCGACCGCGATGTCGCAGGCGGGGCCGCGCCCGGTGCCGACGCGCTCGCCGTTGAAGAGCATGGGGGCGGCGTCCTTCTCGCCCTCGCCGATCACGACGACGCCGTCGAAGCTCACCGTGCCGAGGAAGGCCCGCATCGCGTCGACCGCGGCGCCGTCGGCACCGAGCTTGTCGCCCTTGCCGATCCACGGGTAGGAGCGGATCGCCGCCGCCTCGGTCGCCCGCACGAGTTCGAGCGCGATGTTGCGGTCGGGGTGGCGGTACAGACTCTCGGCGTCCTGGCTCATCATCTTCGAGTGATCCTCCGGTGTCGGTGCGTGCGGCCCACGCACCCCCGGTCGGGGCCGTCGGCGCGGCTCGCGCTCGCCTTCAGCCTAGGCACGCCCGCGACAACATCGCCGGTTTCCAGAACGCCGAAGGCAGAAAGAACAGCGAAACTTAACCCGCCGTCAAGTCGGCGGTCACGAGGCAAGCCCCGCCCTCCTGCTCGACCGACTCGTCGACGACCACGAGCGGCGCACGGACCGGTGCGAGCGCGCACGGCGTCACCGGAGCGATCACGACCAGGGCGGATGCCGCGCACAGCGCGTCGAGCCCCGCGCCGCGGTCGCTCGCGAGCGCGGCGACGGCCCCCTCGGCACCCCGGCCTGAGGAGAACACGTCGACGCGATCGCGCTCCGCGACGGACTGCGGTGCGAATCGCGCGCGCATGACGCCGCCGTGCGCGCGGACGATCGCCGCCTCGAGCAGGCCCTCGGGCGCCCCGCCGATGCCGAGCAGCAGATCGAGCGCACCGCCCGACGCCACGGCGTGCACGACGCGCTCGATGTCGCCGTGCTCGAATCCGTGCAGCCGTGCACCCGCGGCGCGCACCGCATCGACGACCGCGGCGTTGCGCGGCCGGACCTGCACGGCCACCCGCAACGACGAGACCGGACGGCCGTGCGCCGCCGCGAGGCGTGCCAGGTTCTCGGCGACCGGCGCGTCGAGCGCGAGGCCGGCATCCCGGTCGGCGGCGGCATGCACGAGCTTGTCCAGGTAGAACGACGGTCCGAGATCGGCGAACGAGCCGCGCGGCGCGACCGCGAGGATCGCCATCGCCCCGGCACGACCGGATGCCGCGAGCCGAGTGCCGTCGACGGGATCGACGACGAGATCGAGCGCGGGCCCCTCGCGGGTGCCGAACCGCTCCCCCGGGTGCAGCATCGGGGCATCGTCCTTCTCGCCCTCGCCCGAGACGACGCGGAGGTCCGCGGGCACGCCCGAGAGCGCCGTTCGCAGGGCGTGCACCGCGGCCGCGTCGACCGCATCGCCGTCGCCGCGGCCCACGAGTTCGCGGGCCGCATCGGCCGCGGCGCGCACGGCCGCGGCGAGTCGGCGCCGCAGCCGGGAGTCGGACGCCCACGACGCGGCATCCGCATCGCTCGGGGAACGCGGTTCGTCGGGTGCGGCTGCCGGCCGCTCGGAGCCGGGGATCGGGGTCACCGACCCATCTTCGCGCAGTCGCGGCATCCGCTGCCGTGCAACGCACGTGAGCACTCCTCGCGACCTCGGTAGACTTCCCCTTGAATCCTGTTGCCTTCCGAAGGAGCGCCATGCCCATCGCCACCCCCGAGCAGTACGCACAGATGCTCGACACCGCCAAGGCGAAGGCGTTCGCCTTCCCGGCGTTCAACGTCTCGTCGACGCAGACCCTCAACGCGGTGCTGCAGGGCCTCACCGAGGCCGGTTCCGACGGCATCATCCAGGTCACCACCGGCGGCGCCGACTACTTCGCCGGCCACACCGTCAAGGCCCGCGCCACCGGCGCGCTCGCCTTCGCCGCGGCGGCGCACGAGATCGCGAAGAGCTACCCCGTCACCGTCGCGCTGCACACCGACCACTGCCCGAAGCCGGCGCTCGAAGACTTCGTGTTCCCCCTGCTCGCGGCGTCCGAAGAGGCCGTCAAGGCCGGCGGCAACCCGATCTTCCAGTCGCACATGTGGGACGGCTCGGCCGTGCCGCTCGACGAGAACCTCGAGATCGCGAAAGAGATCCTCCCCCGCATGAAGGCGATCAACGCGATCCTCGAGGTCGAGATCGGCGTCGTCGGCGGCGAAGAGGACGGCGTCAAGCACGAGGGCTCGAACGAGGCGCTCTACACGACCCTCGACGATGCGATCTCCACGGTCGAGGCGCTCGGCCTCGGCGAGCAGGGCCGCTACATGGCCGCCCTCACGTTCGGCAACGTGCACGGCGTCTACGCGCCCGGCAACGTCAAGCTGCGCCCGTCGCTGCTGAAGGACATCCAGGACGGCCTCCAGGCGAAGTACGGCACCGGTCCGAAGCCGCTCGACCTCGTCTTCCACGGCGGATCGGGCTCGACCGACGCCGAGATCGCCGAGGCCGTGGCCAACGGCGTCGTGAAGATGAACATCGACACCGACACCCAGTACGCCTACACCCGCGCCATCGCCGACTACATGTTCAAGAACTACGACGGCGTGCTCAAGGTCGACGGCGGGGTCGGCAACAAGAAGCAGTACGACCCGCGCGCGTGGGGCAAGATCGCCGAGACGGCCATGGCCGCCCGCGTGGTCGAGTCGACCCGTCAGCTCGGTTCCGCCGCCAACTCGATTTCGGCATAGGGCGCATCCGCATGACGCATGACGAGGCCGCTCGCTCGAACGGAGCCGCGGGGCAGGATTCGCCCCCGCCGGCTCAGCCCATCGACGAGCGGCCTCGTCCGCGTTACGGCGAGTACGCCCCCGAGGGGTGGAGCTGGCAGCCGCCGGTCGACCCCAAGGCGGTTCCGGATGCCGCGACCGACGGCTCCCCCACCGTGCCGCCGCCCGGTGCCCCCGGTGCTCTCGGTGCGCCCGCCGCGCCCAATGCGGCGCCCGGCGCGGCCGTCGCGCGGCCGAACGACCGGCTCTGGACCATCGCGCTGCTCGTGTTCGGCGCGTTCGGGGCCGTGTACAACATCCTCACGCTCGTGCAGCTGCCCGCGACGGCGCTCGAGTCCGCCGAACTGTCCTCCGAGATGCTCGGCGTCGACGCGCCGACGGCCTTCACGCCCGGCCCCGCCGTGCCGGCCGTCATCGCGGTCGGCGTCGCCCTGCAGGTGCTCGCTTGGGTCGGCGCGCTGCTGTGGTCGCGCGCCCGCCTGCGCACGGGGCGGCTCGCGTGGTGGATCCCGGTGCTCGCCGGCGTCGCCGCGTTCATCGTCGTCACGATCGTCGGCCTCCTCGTGTTCGCGAGCGACCCGGCCTTCCTGACCTCGTTGAGCACCGCCGGAGTCTGAGCTCCCGCGCCGCCCGCGCGAATCCTGCAACGGTATGGGGCATGGGGCGCGAGGCACGCGCCGCGACATCCGCATCGCGCGCTTCGCGACATCCGCACCGCGCGCTTCGCGGCATCCGCACCGGACGCTCCGCGACATCCGAAAGGCGCGCTTCGCGGCATCCGCACACCATGACTGCTGGACGGATCGACCCCGCGGGAGCGGGAGCGACTACGCGTCGGCGCGGGTGCGGCCGCCGAGCGCGCGGGCGTCGGGCTTGCCCGCGAGATCCTTTCGCAGCTCCTTCGGGAGCGAGAACATCAGGTCCTCTTCAGCGGTCTTCACCTCGGCGACGTCGGTGTAGCCGGCGTCGGCGAGGGCTTCGAGCACCTCGGTCACGAGCTCTTCGGGCACGGACGCCCCGCTCGTGACGCCGACGCTCGCGACGCCGTCGAGCCATTCCTGCTGGATCTCGCTGGCGTAGTCGACGCGGTACGCGGCCTTCGCGCCGTACTCGAGCGCGACCTCGACGAGGCGCACGCTGTTCGAGGAGTTCGCCGATCCGACGACGATCACGAGTTCGGCGTCCTGGGCGACCTTCTTGATCGCGACCTGGCGGTTCTGGGTGGCGTAGCAGATGTCGTCGCTGGGCGGGTCGGCGAGGTTCGGGAACCGCTCGCGCAGACGGCGCACGGTCTCCATGGTCTCGTCGACCGAGAGGGTCGTCTGCGAGAGCCACACGACCTTGTCGGGGTCGCGCACGTCGATGTTCGGCACGTCGTCGGGGCTGTTCACGATGGTGACGTGGTCGGGCGCCTCGCCGGCGGTGCCCTCGACCTCCTCGTGGCCCTCGTGGCCGATGAGCAAGATCTCGAAGTCGTCGCGCGCGAACCGCACGGCCTCGCGGTGCACCTTGGTGACGAGCGGGCAGGTCGCGTCGATCGCGTGGAGTCCGCGATCGGATGCCTCGTTCACGACCGCGGGCGAGACGCCGTGCGCGCTGAACACGATGTGCGCGCCGGCCGGGACCTCGTCGACCTCGTCGACGAAGACGGCCCCCTTCGCCTCGAGCTCGGTGACCACGTGGATGTTGTGGACGATCTGCTTGCGCACGTAGACGGGCGCCCCGTAGTGGTCGAGCGCCTTCTCGACGGCGATGACGGCACGGTCGACGCCGGCGCAGTATCCGCGGGGGGCGGCGAGCAGCACGCGCTTGTGTCCGGGGACGGGGTTATCCTTGAGCCGGCCGCGCAGGCCGGGCACGCGCGGCATACCGAGGCCGATCTTGGGGGTGGTGGTCGTCACCCGTCCATCCTACGCGGGGCACGCTGGGCACCCGCCGACCGAAGACCGACCGACGGAAGACCGACCGCCGATCCGGCCGACCGCCCGACCCCACGCCCTCTGCCGAACGCCTCCGCCGAGACACAGGAGTACCCATGACGCAAGACGCGCCGACGCGAGAAGCGCCCTGGGCGGTCTCGACCCTGTCGGGCAAGCTGAAGGAGTGGATCGACCGCCTCGGCATGGTCTGGGTCGAGGGCGAGATCACGCAGTGGGGCGTCTCGGGCGGAAACGTCTACGGCAAGCTGAAAGACCTCGAGGTCGACGCCACCGTGTCGTTCACGATGTGGTCCTCGGTTCGGTCGAAGCTCTCGGAGCAGTTCAAGCAGGGCGACCACGCCATGCTGCTCGTGAAGCCGAGCTGGTGGGTCAAGGGCGGCTCGCTGTCGATGCAGGTGTTCGACATGAAGCACGTCGGCATCGGCGATCTGCTCGAACGCCTCGAGAAGCTGCGCCGGCAACTCGCGGCCGAGGGGCTCTTCGAGCTCTCGCGCAAGCGCCCGCTGCCGTTCCTGCCGGGCGTCGTCGGGCTCGTCACGGGCCGTGACAGCGACGCCGAGAAGGACGTGCTGCGAAACGCTAGGCTGCGCTGGCCGGCGGTCGAGTTCCGCATCGAGTACGCCGCGGTGCAGGGCGACCGCACACCCACCGAGGTGGCCGGGGCGATCCGCCGGCTCGACGCCGACCCCGAGGTCGAGGTCATCATCGTCGCGCGCGGCGGCGGCGACTTCCAGAACCTGCTCGGGTTCAGCGACGAACGGGTCGTGCGCGCCGCCGCCGAGGCGACCACGCCGATCGTCTCGGCCATCGGGCACGAGGCCGACCGGCCGCTGCTCGACGAGGTCGCCGATCTTCGGGCATCCACCCCGACGGATGCCGCGAAGCGCGTGATCCCCGACGTCACCGAGGAGCTCGCCCGGGTCGACGGCGTGCGCGCCCGTCTCGGCATGCGCCTCGCCTCGATCCTCACCCGCGAACGCGACCGCATCGGGCATCTGCGGGCCCGTCCGGTGCTGGCCGACGGGACGTGGATCATCGACCGCCGCGCCGAAGAGCTCACCCGATGGGTCGCCCGCGGCTCCGAGCTGGTCGAACGCCACGTCGAACGCCAGTCCTCGCGCATCGGCGAACTGCGCGGGCACCTCCGAGCGCTCTCTCCGCAGGCCACGCTCGACCGCGGCTACGCCATCGTGCAGGGCGGCGACGGCCACGTCGTGCGCGGGCCGGAGGGCGCGCCCGAGGGCGCCGGGCTCGTCATCACCCTCGCCGACGGCACCATCGGCGCACGGTCGCTGGGCGAGGTCGACGCGGGCAGCACCCCGCACGCGCCCGCCCCGATCGACGCCGACGGCATCGCCCCGACCGATGCCCTGGCGGCCGACGCCCTACCTGTCAGCGCCTCCGAATAGAATGTCGCCCATGCCCCCCACCACGGATGTCTCCGAGCTGAGCTACGAGCAGGCGCGTGACGAACTCGTCCAGGTCGTCGCAGAGCTCGAGCAGGGCTCGGCGACCCTCGAGCACTCGCTCGCGCTGTGGGAGCGGGGCGAGGCCCTGGCCGCACGCTGCGAGGAATGGCTCGTCGGCGCGAAGGCGAGGCTCGACGCCGCCCGCGCGAGCGCCGGCACCGCGGCATCCGGCGAAGACCGCTGATGGCGACCAAGCCGCCGCCGGTCGTCGCAGAGCTGGGCCGTCCGGAGACCCCCGAAGAGACGGCCGCCCGCAAGGCGAAGAACTCCCGCCACCACCGCGAGCGCCAGACCGCCCGCAACCTCGTCTACGCGTTGATCGCGAGCCTCGCCGTGGTGCTCGTCATCGTGCTCGCGGTGCCGCGCAGCAACGACGCGATCGAGCGCGACGTCGACGTCGCCGCGGTCGCCGAGCAGGCGCAGGCCGTGAGCGACGAGCCGCTCGCGGTGCTCGACCTCCCCGACGGATGGAGCGCCAACGCGGCCGAGCTCCGGCGCAGCCAGACCGACGGCATCACGGCGTGGTACGCGGGCTACCTCACGCCGAGCGACGAGTACCTCGGCGTGTACCAGGGTCTCGACGCCAATCCCACGTGGGCGGCCGAGCAGCTCGCCCGCACGCTCGCGACCGGCACGGTGCAGATCGACGGCGTCGACTGGACGGTGTACGACAACCGCGACTCGGGCGACGAGGTCGGCAATGCCCGGTACGGCATGACCGCCGAGTCCGGCAGCACGATCTTCGTGCTGGTCGGCACGGCGACCGATGCCGAGTTCGCGACCGTCGCGCGCGCACTGACGCCGACGATCGTCGCCCAGCAGTGACCGAAGAACCATCCGAACGCCGCACACCCGAGGAGCCGACGTGACCGAACCCGCAGCCCGTCCCACCACCCCGGCCGACACGTGGCGCGAACTGCGTCGCGGCAACGGCAGGTTCGTCGCCGGCACCCCCGAGCACCCCCATCAAGACGTCGCCCGCCGCGCCTCCCTCGCCGAGGGGCAGCGTCCCCTGGTGGCGATCTTCGGCTGCAGCGACTCCCGACTCGCGGCCGAGATCATCTTCGACATCGGCCTCGGCGACGCGTTCGTCGTCCGCAACGCCGGCCAGGTCATCTCCTCCTCGGTGGTCGGCTCGCTCGAGTACGCGGTCGGGGTGTTGAACGTGCCCCTCATCCTCGTGCTCGGACACGACGCGTGCGGCGCGGTGAAGGCCGCCATCGACTCGCAGGCCGCCGACGCCGAGCCGCTGCCCGCGCACATCGCCGGCCTCGTCGACAGCATCGTCCCGTCCGTCCGCCGCGTCGCCGGCGGCGACGCGGACGCCCCCATCGATCCCGCGACGGTCGACGCCGCCTACGTCGGGCGCGAGCACCTGCGCGGCACGGTGTCGCGGCTCCTCGAGGAGTCCGAGATGATCAGCGACGCGATCGCAGCGGGTACGCTGGCCATCGTGGGCGCGAACTACCGCCTCTCCGAGGGCCGGGTCGACACCGACGTCGTCGTCGGGAGCATCTGACGCCCCCGAGGCATCCGCCCCTCCCCACCCCGCCCGCTGCACGAGACCCACGGGCACGCGAACCGGAAGGAATCACCCTGGTGGACAACACCGCCGACTACCGCATCGAACACGACACGATGGGCGAGGTGCGGGTTCCCGCGTCCGCTCTGTACCGGGCCCAGACGCAGCGCGCCGTCGAGAACTTCCCGATCTCGGGCAACGGCCTCGAGCCCGCCCAGGTGGCGTCGCTCGCGCGCATCAAGAAGGCGGCCGCGCAGGCCAACGCGCAGCTCGGCGTGCTCGACCAGGATGTCGCGAAGGCCATCGTCGAGGCCGCCGACGAGGTCATCGCGGGAACGCACGGCTTCGTCGAGCACTTCCCGGTCGACACGTACCAGACCGGGTCGGGCACCTCGTCGAACATGAACATGAACGAGGTCCTCGCGACGATCGCGACGCAGAAGCTCGGCGCCGACGTGCACCCGAACGACCACGTCAACGCCTCGCAGTCCTCGAACGACGTGTTCCCGACCTCGGTGCACATCGCCGTCACGGCGGCGCTCATCGACGATCTGATCCCGGCGCTCGACCACCTCGCCGTCGCGCTCGAGGCCAAGGCCGAGGCCTGGGCCGAGGTCGTCAAGTCCGGTCGCACGCACCTGATGGACGCGACCCCCGTCACCCTCGGGCAGGAGTTCGGCGGCTACGCGCGCCAGATCCGCCTCGGCATCGAGCGGGTGCGCACCGCGCTCCCCCGCGTCGCCGAGGTCCCGCTCGGCGGCACGGCCGTCGGTACCGGCATCAACACCCCGGCGGGCTTCCCGCAGCTCGTCATCCAGCTGCTCCAGGCCGACACCGAACTGCCGATCACCGAGGCGGCCGACCACTTCGAGGCGCAGGCCAACCGCGACGGCCTCGTCGACGCGTCGGGCGCGCTGCGCACCATCGCCGTGAGCCTCACGAAGATCTGCAACGACCTGCGCTGGATGGGCTCGGGCCCGAACACGGGTCTCGGCGAGATCTTCATCCCCGATCTGCAGCCCGGCTCGTCGATCATGCCGGGCAAGGTCAACCCGGTCATCCCCGAGGCGGTGCTCATGGTCGCCGCGCGCGTCATCGGCAATGACGCCACGGTCGCCTGGGCCGGCGCGTCCGGTTCGTTCGAGCTCAACGTGCAGATCCCCGTCATGGGCACCGCGCTGCTCGAGTCGATCCGACTCCTCACGAACGCGTCGCGCGTGCTCGCCGACAAGACCGTCGACGGGCTCGAGGCGAACCTCGACCGGCTCACGGCGCTCGCGGGCATGTCGCCGTCGATCGTCACGCCCCTCAACAAGCTCATCGGCTACGAGGCCGCCGCGAAGATCGCGAAGCACTCGGTCAAGCAGGGCGTGACGGTTCGCGAGGCCGTCATCGACCTCGGCTACGTCGAACGCGGCGAGCTCACCGAAGAGCAGCTCGACACCGCCCTCGACCTGCTCTCGATGACCCGACCGCCGCAGGCGAAGTAGCCCGCAGCCCCGACGCACGCGAACGCCCGCCACGATCACTCGTGGCGGGCGTTCGCGCGTTCGCAGGGCGACCCCGCCGCCTCGCCCGAATCCGATCATGCCTCGAGCCGGAGCGTCGTCGGCGAGCAGCCCGGGCGAGGCTCCACGCGCGCCGGAATGCCCGGCCACCGGGTGCGTGCGCCGTGCCCGGACGAAACCTGCGCCGCCCTCGCCCTCGCCACGCCGGCACGCCGCGCTGGCACGCGACGCCGGCCCCGAATCAGGCCGACGGCGCCGGATCAGGACGCATTCGCGGTATCCGTCCTGATTCGGGCACGCCGGCCTGATTCCGGGCCACGCCGCCGCCTCCGGGCCGCAGGACCCCGGCCCGGCGCTACGCCAGCTCGGCCCCGTCGAGCATCTCCGAGACGAGCGCCGCGATCGCCGAGCGCTCGGAGCGCGTCAGCGTGATGTGGGCGAACAGCGGGTGCCCCTTCAGCGTCTCGATGACGGATGCCACGCCGTCGTGTCGCCCGACGCGGAGATTGTCGCGCTGTGCGACGTCGTGGGTGAGCACGACGCGCGAGTTCTGGCCGATGCGCGAGAGCACGGTCAGCAGCACGTTGCGCTCGAGCGACTGGGCCTCGTCGACGATCACGAACGAGTCGTGCAGCGACCGCCCGCGGATGTGGGTGAGCGGCAGCACCTCGAGGATGCCGCGGTCGACGACCTCGTCGAGCACGTTGTCGGAGACGACGGACCCGAGGGTGTCGAACACCGCCTGGCCCCACGGGTTCATCTTCTCGCCCTGGTCGCCGGGCAGGTAGCCGAGTTCCTGGCCGCCGACCGCGTAGAGCGGTCGGAACACCATGATCTTCTTGTGCTGCTGGCGTTCGAGCACGGCCTCGAGCCCGGCGCACAGCGCGAGCGCCGATTTGCCGGTTCCGGCGCGTCCGCCGAGCGACAGGATGCCGATCTCGGGATCGAGGAGCAGGTCGATCGCGAGACGCTGTTCGGCCGAACGGCCGTGCAGGCCGAAGACGTCGCGGTCGCCGCGGACGAGCTTGACCTCGCGTTCGCCGGTCACCCGCGCGAGCGCCGAACCCCGGTCGGAGTGGATGACGAGCCCGGTGTTGACGGGAACGCCCTCGGCCTCGGGGATCGCGAGGTGCTCGTGCTCGTACAGCTTGGCCATGTCGTTCGAGCCGAGGGTGATCTCGCTCATGCCGGTCCAGCCGGAGTCGAGTGCGAGCTCGGCCCGGTATTCCTGGGCGTCCAGACCGATCGAGGCGGCCTTCACCCGGAGCGGCAGGTCCTTGGACACGACGGTGACGGCGACTCCGTCGTTCGCGAGGTTCGCGGCGCACGCGAGGATGCGCGTGTCGTTGTCGTTGAGCTGCAGACCGCTCGGGAGCACGGACATGCTCGAGTGGTTCAGCTCGACGCGCAGGGATCCGCCGTCGCCGACGGGGATCGGGAAGTCCAGTCGTTCGTGCTCGATCCGAAGCTCGTCGAGGATCCGCAGCGCCTGGCGTGCGAAGTAGCCGATCTCGGGGTCGTTGCGCTTGGCCTCGAGTTCGGTGATGACGATGACCGGCAGCACGACGGCGTGCTCGGCGAATCGGAACAGCGCCCTCGGATCCGAGAGGAGGACCGAGGTGTCGAGCACGTACGTGCGCTCGTCCTGTGCGGCGCCGCTGGGCGATGCGGCGTCGGGTCGCTGCTCGCGACCGGTGGACGTTGCGACGGACTGGGAGATTTCGGTTGAGGCCACGACCGCTCCTGCCCCGAGCGTTTCCGCTCGGCTCTCGCGCCGGCCGGCGAATCCTCCTACGAGCGCTTCACGAGCCGACTCGTTCGGGCACCTTGCCCGATGTGAGTGACGCTACGTCCGCGTCGCGGATTCCGGTCGAACGACACGCGGCGCGTCTCACCACGACACGCAGTGTTCACATTCGCGCGCGGCGACCGCGGCGGATGCCTCGACCCGTCCACGACGAGCGCGGGGCGGATGCCGCGGGCCGCCGTCAGTACGTCGCGACCGTGCCGAACGAGATGAACGCCGCGCGAAGCATCTCGAGCGTCTCGGTGCCGGTTCCCGCGTGCGCGCTGAGCCGCACCTGGCCGAGCCGCGTGGTGGCGGTCACGCCGTGGTTGTGCAGCGCCGCCGTGAGCAGCGTGACCTGGCTCTCTTCCGGCGGTTCGATGACGACGATGCCGGCGCGCTCGTGCTCGTTCCGCGAGGAGACCACGGCGAACGCGAACTCGTCGGCGAGTTCGACGATGCGGCTGACGTTCTCGGCCACGGCGGCGTTGACCGCGGAGACGCCCACCTCGGCGACCTCCTCCATGCCGGCGGCGAACCGGGACTGGGCGATGGGGTCGGGGTTCGTGATCCGGAACGCCCTCGCGCTCTGCGCGGGCGGCGGCACGAAGCCCCACGGTTCGTCCTCCTCGGTGCCCGAGTATCCGGAGAACACCGGGGTGAGCCGGTCGAGCGCCCGCTCGGAGAGCGCCATGAACCCGGTGCCCCAGCCCGACCGGCACCACTTCTGGCCGCCCGTCACCACGACATCGGCGGCCTGCCATGGTGCGTCGACGACGCCGAATCCCTGGATGGCGTCGACGATCAGCAGTCGGTCGCCGATGACCTGCCGAATGCCCTCGATGTCGCAGAGGTACCCGGTTCGGGAGTCGACGAGGCTGACGGCGACGGCGACGGCACCGGATTCGATCTGCTCGCGGATCTGGCCGGGGGTGACCTTGCCGTGGTCGGTCTCGAGCCACACGGGCTGCACGGTGTGCAGCGCCTCTTGAGCGCGCACGGCGGCGATCGGCACGCTCGGGAACTCGTCGGGCGAGAGCAGCACGCTGCCGGTGAGCCCGAACATGGCGTGCATGAGGCCGCTCGTGGTGTTCGGGGTGAAGACGATCTGGTCGGACGGGAACCCGGTCAGGGTCGATGCCGCTTGACGGACACGGGCATCCTGCTCGGCGAACACGCCCAGTCCGCCGTGGCGCACGCGCTCGAGCACATGCGTGAGCGCGTTGCCCTCCTCGGCGGCGGCCTTCGACAGCGGACCGAACCGGCCGTAGTCGAGGTATCCGGGCTCTTCCGAGAATCCGTCGACGAATGCGTCGATGCCCATCCGTTCCTCCTTTGCACCTGCTCCGACGGTGCCGCCTGCCCCGAGGGTGCCGACTGCTCCGCGGCTATCTTGGCAGACCGGGGCCGGCTGCGGTGTGACCGGTCTCAGCCGCCGAATCGCCGATTCCGGCGCGAGTAGTCGCGGATGGCCCGCAGGAAGTCGACCTGCCGGAGGTCGGGGCCGAGCGCCTCGACGAAGTAGAACTCGCTGTGGGCTGCCTGCCAGAGCATGAAGTCGCTGAGACGCTGCTCGCCCGAGGTGCGGATGACGAGGTCGGGATCGGGTTGCCCGCCGGTGTAGAGATGCTCGCCGATGAGGTCGGGGGTGAGCCGTTCGGCGAGGTCGTCGAGGCTGCCGCCCTCGGCATGGTGCGCGGCCACGATCGATCGCATGGCGTCGGTGATCTCCTTGCGGCCGCCGTAGCCGACCGCGAGGTTCACGTGCAGTCCGCGCTTGTCGGCGGTGCGGTGCTCCGCCGCGTCGAGCGCGGCCACGAGCGGCTCGGGCAGGCCCGCATCGGAGCCGACGTGCTGCACGCGCCAGTCGCGGTAGTGCGAGAGCTCCTCCGCGAGCTCGGCGATGATCTCGATGAGGGCGGAGAGCTCTTCGGGCGCCCGGTTGCCGAGGTTGTCGCTCGAGAGCAGGTAGAGGGTGACGACCTCGATGCCGAGCTCGTCGCACCACTCGAGGAACTCGCGCATCTTCGCGGCGCCCGCGCGGTGGCCGTGCGCCGCCGTGTCGTAGCCGAGCTGCTTGGCCCAGCGGCGGTTCCCGTCGATGATCATCGCGACGTGCCGGGGCAGCGCGGCGGGCTCGAGCCCACGTCGCAGCCGACGCTCGTAGAGGCGGTAGAGGATGCCGCGACCGAGGGGCTGATCGCTGGATTGCACGCCGCTACACTACCGCGCCGAGGACCCGCACACTCACAGCCGTCCGTGACCCGCCTGCCCGTACGCTGTGACCATGAGCCCCGACCGCCGCCGTGATTCCGACGATCTCGCGCACGAGCTGACCCGGCCCGTCGCTCCCGCCGACACGGCCGACGCCTCGATCTCACGCGACGAGCACGGGCCCGATCTGCCGAACATCCCCCTGCTCGACGACGCGATCTCGCACCCCGCCGAAGAGAGCAAGCCCACATGGCGCGGTTGGATCCACGCCGGCACGTTCCCGTTCACCATCGCCGCCGGCATCGTGCTCATCGTCCTCGCCGAGGGCGCGCCGGCGAAGTGGGCGTCCGCAGTGTTCACCCTCACCTCGATGCTGCTCTTCGGCAACTCCGCGCTGTACCACCGCTTCAACTGGAAGCCGCGCACGAAGCTCCTCCTGAAGCGCATCGACCACGCGAACATCTTCCTGCTCATCGCGGGCACGTACACGCCGCTCGCGATCCTCGCGCTGCCGCCCGAGAAGGGTTGGCTGCTGCTCGCCATCGTGTGGGGCGGGGCCCTCCTCGGCATCGGCTTCCGCGTCTTCTGGATCACGGCGCCGCGTTGGCTCTACGTGCCCCTCTACCTGCTGCTCGGCTGGGCGGCGGTCATGTACCTCGGCGATCTGCTCGCCGTGAGCGTCGCGATGATGGTGCTCATCGTGGTCGGCGGGCTCCTCTACTCGGTCGGCGCGGTCGCGTACGCGCTGAAGAAGCCGAATCCCTGGCCCGGTCGGTTCGGGTTCCACGAGATCTTCCACACCTGCACGGTGCTCGCGTTCATGTGCCACTGGACGGCGACGCTCATCATCGCGATGGCCCCGGCGTACCACCTGGGCTGATCGAACCGGGCCGGCCCGCCCGTTTGGCGCGGTATCGGACGTGCGAACGGATGCCGCGTGCACGGCCTCGCGCGTGGGCGTCGGGCCCGACCGGCGGTCAGTCGCCGCGCGCAGTCTCGTCGCCGTCGGACCGGCCCGAGGCATCCGTCGCGCCGCCGTCGCGCCCGTCGGCGCCGGACCCATCGCCGCCGGGCCGATCGGCGCCCGGCCGGTCGGAGGCGGCCCGCTCGGCGTCGATGCGCTCGTTCTCGGCCATCTCGCGCGCGAGCTCCTCGCGGACCTCGGCGCGGTAGTTGGTGCGGCGGATGCGCCGCGTCATGTCGATGACGAGCAGCGTCACGGCGATCATGACGCCGAAGGTGATGACGAAGCCCCACACGCCGGGGGTGACCGTGTTCGGGTCGAACTCCTGGTCTTCGGACCCGACGAGGGAGGCGATGCCGATCGGAGCAGAGAGCAGGACGGTCGTGGCGCTCACAGGGTCGACCGACGGTTGGGGCTGACGGACACGGAGCGCATCGAAGAACTCTCTCTCACCGCGAATTTCGGCGTCACGGCGCGGGTTAGGCTTGAGTTGCAATCCTAGACGATCCGACTTCCGAGGAATCCGAGTGCCCGCCCCCGCAGCAGCCCCGACCGCCGAACCAGACCGGTTGGCGACGCGCTACGGCCGCACGCGCAAGCGCCGCAGGCGCGACCTCGTCATGCTGGTCGTCGCGGGCGTCGCGTTCGCCGTGGTGCTCGTCGCGTGGGTCGTCTGGGCCGGGCTCGACGGCCAGCAGGCGAACGTGCAGGCGACCGACACGGGCCACGTCGTGCACAACGACGAACGCAACGTCGAGGTCACGTGGACCCTGTCCGCTCCCCCCGGCGAGACGGTCGCCTGCACGATCAAGGCCCTCGACGACGAGTTCACGGTCGTCGGCTGGCGGGTCGTCGAGATCCCGGCATCCGACCTCCACCTCCGCAGCCTCACCGAGACCGTGCGCACCGCACAGGATGCGGCGACGGGTTTGATTTCGACCTGCTGGCTCACCTAACATGGGTCATTCGCCTCGACACTCGTCGGGGCGTCACGTCTATCTGGACGCGTCTTCGCGGCGCGTCACCCGCAGGAGGGCACCATGGCGCAGGACGCCACCGTCACCTGGCTCACGCAGGATGCGTACGACCGGCTCGCCGGCGAGCTCGAGCAGCTCTCGACCACGGGCCGAGAAGAGATCGCCAAGCGCATCGAAGCGGCCCGCGAAGAGGGCGACCTCAAGGAGAACGGCGGCTATCACGCCGCGAAAGACGAGCAGGGCAAGATCGAGGCCCGCATCCGCCAGCTGAAGGAGCTGCTGCGCAACGCCGAGGTGGGCGACGCTCCCGAGTCGACCGGCGTCGTCGAGGCCGGCACGGTCATCACCGCGATCATCGCCGGCGACGAAGAGACCTTCCTCATCGGCAGCCGCGAGATCGCCGGCGACTCCGAGCTCGACGTGTGGAGCGAGCAGAGCCCGCTCGGCGCCGCGATCATCGGCCTCAAGGTCGGCGACAAGACGAGCTACACCGCCCCCAACGGCCGCGAGATCGCGGTCGAGGTCACGGGCGTCGAGACCTGGGCCGGGCAGTAGCCTCTCCCGTCTCGCACACACCGCTGCACTCGCGAACGGCCCGGCTTCCCGCCGGGCCGTTCGCGTCGCGCGCGGCGCCCTATTCGGCGACGAGCCGCGGTTCGTATCCGGCCCGGCGCAGCACGTCGACCACGAGCGCGCGGTGCGCAGGCCCGCGGGTCTCGACCGACAGCCGCAGCGCGACCTCCGAGATCTGCAGTCCCGAGCCGTGCCGGGTGTGCAGCACCTCGATGACGTTCGCGTTCGCCTCGGCGAGGAGCTCGGCGATGCGCGCGAGCTGTCCGGGGCGGTCGGGCAGGCCGATCTCGAGCGTGAGGTAGCGGTCGGATGCCGCGAGCCCGTGCGCGATCACGCGCTGCATGAGCAGCGGATCGATGTTGCCACCCGACAGCAGCGCGACGATCGGTCCCTCGGAGGAGACCTGCCCGCCGAGCAGGGCGGCGACGGAGACGGCACCGGCGGGCTCGACCACGAGCTTGGCCCGTTCGAGCAGCACGAGGAGGGCTCGCGCGATGTCGTCGTCGCTGACGGTGATGACCTCGTCGACGGCGGCGCGGATCACCTCGAACGTCAGGTCGCCGGGGCGGTAGACCGCGATGCCGTCGGCGATCGTCGGCACGACGGGCACCTGCACCGGGTGTCCGGCCGCGAGCGAGGGCACGTAGGGCGAGGCGTTCGCGGCCTGCACCCCGATGACCCGAACCGTTCGGCCCTCGAGAGCCGCCCGCTGCTTGATCGCGCTCGCGACGCCCGCGGCGAGGCCGCCGCCGCCGATGGGCACGACGAAGGTCGCGGCATCCGGCACGTCGTCGAGGATCTCGAGCCCGAGCGTGCCCTGGCCGGCGATGACGTCGCCGTGGTCGAACGGCGGGATGATCACCGCGCCCGTCTCGTTCGAGAACGCCTGCGCCGCTTCGAGGGTCTCCCCGATCGAGTCGCCCTGGAGCACGACGTCGGCCCCGTACGCCCGCGTGGCGTCGAGCTTCGGCAGCGCGACCCCGACGGGCATGTAGATGGTCGCGCGGATGCCGAGCTCGCGCGCGGCGTAGGCCACGCCCTGGGCGTGATTGCCGGCGGATGCCGCGACGACGCCCCGCTCGCGCTCGGCCACGCTCAACGACGAGAGGCGGTGGTACGCGCCGCGGAGCTTGTAGGAACCCGTGCGCTGCAGGTTCTCGCACTTGAGGTGCACGGGGGCGCCCACGACGTTCGCGAGGAAGCGCGACGACTCCATGGGGGTGTGCCGGGCGACGGCCTGCACGATGCTGCGGGCACGTTCGAAGTCCGCGAGGGTGGGCCCGGGGATGGTGCTGATCACGCGTTCATTCTCCTCGTTGGTAGCCGGGACGTTGCGGCACGGTTCGCCAGAGCGGCGAGCTCGGCACGACCGGTGGGCCCGCGGACTGCTTCCAGGTGCCGCCGGCGACGAAGTTGACCATGACGTTGAGGACGGCCGCGATCGGCACGGCGAACAGGGCGCCCGGGATGCCCGCGAGGAACGAGCCCGCCGCGACCGCGAGCACGACCCCGAGCGGATGCACCTTGACCGCGGTGCCCATGATGAGCGGCTGCAGCACGTGGCCCTCGACCTGCTGCACGAGCAGTACGACCGCGAGCATGATGACGGCCGGCCAGAAGCCGTTGTAGACGAGTGCGACGAAGACCGCGAGCGCACCCGTGACGACGGCGCCGACGATCGGGATGAACGACCCGAGGAACACGAGGATCGCGATGGGCACCGCGAGCGGCACCTGCAGGAGGAACGCGCCGAGCCCGATGCCGACGGCGTCGATGGTGGCGACGAGGATCTGCACCTTGACGAAGTTCTGCAGCGTGACCCATCCGGCGAGCCCGGCGCCGTCGACGGCGGCCCGCGCCCGACGCGGGAACACCCGGACGACCCAGGCCCAGATGCCCCGGCCGTCGATCAGGATGAAGAGCGTGGCGAACAGCGCGAGCAGCGTGCCCGCGAGGAAGTGCCCCACGGTCGAGCCGACCGACAGCGCGCCGCTGACGAGGACGCCGCTCTCGGCCTGCACGGCCGACACGATCTGGTCGGCGAAGCCGTTCAGCTGCGCCTCGCTGAAGTGCAGGGGCCCGTCGGTCAGCCATGCGCGGAACTCGTTCCAGGCCACGACCGACTGGGCCGCGAGCTCGTCGGACCCTCGGACGATCTGCCAGATGCCCAGCGTCAGGAGCCCGCCGACGACCGCGAGCGCGCTCAGCATCGAGACCGTGATCGCGAGCCACTTCGGCCAGCGGTGCCGCTGCAGCAGGCTCGAGAACGGCACGAGGAGCGCCGAGATGAGCACCGCGACGAGCATCGGGATGACGATGTAGCGAAGCTGGATGATGAGGAAGATCGCGACCGCGATGACGCCGCCGACGAGGAGCAGCCGCCACGACCAGGCCGCGGCGAGGCGCATGCCGTAGGGCACGGCGGCCCGGACCTCGTCGTCGGCGCCGGAGGGCGGCTGCGCCGCGGCCCGCTGCTCGGGCGCGCGCTCGATCGCGCGTCTCCTGCCGACGAACCTGCCCCGACCCTGGCCCATCGCTCCAGTCTAGGCGGGGGCCATGCGCCGACCGGCATGCGATCGTGTCGGCGGCCGGCGGTACGGTGCTGGAACCATGGTCGACACCGTCAGTCCTCAGCTCGCACGCCGCATCGCACTCGCCGCGCAGGGGTTCGGCCGCCCGGGCTCGACGTCGGCCGGCACACGCCAGGTCGGCGGTGTGCTCGATCGTCTCGGCCTCCTGCAGATCGACTCGGTCAACGTCTTCGAGCGCAGTCACTACCTGCCCGTCTTCAGCCGTCTCGGCCCGTACGACCGGTCGTTGCTCGACCGCATCACCACCGGCCGGCGCGGGCGCACGCTCGAGTACTGGGCCCATGAGGCGGCCTTCGTGCCGCGCGAGCTGTGGCCGCTGTTCGAGTTCCGACGCAGCGAGTACCGCGCGAAGGGCGAGGCGTGGGGCGGCTGGCTGGTCGAGAACCGCGTGCTCGCCGACTGGCTGCGGGCCGAGCTCGCGGCGAACGGCCCCCTGCGGGCGAGCGACATCGAGCACGACGCCAACGTGCGCCGCGGCCCGTGGTGGGGCTGGTCGACGGTCAAGCGCACGCTCGAGTGGATGTTCCGCGTCGGCGAGGTCGTCTGCATCGAGCGTCGTCGCTTCGAGCGGGTGTACGCGCTGCCCGAGCAGGCGCTCGAGCCCGGACTGCTCGGCGTTGCGCCCGAGCCCGGCGATGCCGTCCGGGTTCTCGTCGAGCGCGCGGCATCCGCCCTCGGCATCGCGACCGAAGCAGACCTTGCCGACTACTGGCGCATGAAGCGGCAGCAGGTGCGCGCCGCCGTGCACGACCTCGAAGACGCCGGCGTCCTGCTGCCCGTCGAGGTTCCGGGGTGGCGCAGCGGAGCACGCCCCGCGCCCGCGTGGCTGCACCGCGACGCGCGGCGCCCGCGGCGCATCGAGGCGGCGACGCTGCTCTCCCCGTTCGACCCGGTCGTGTGGTTCCGTCCACGGGCCGAGCGCATGTTCGACTTCCACTACCGCATCGAGATCTACACGCCCGAGCCGCAGCGGGTCTTCGGCTACTACTCGCTGCCCGTGCTCCTCGACGACGACGTGGTGGGCCGGGTCGATCTCAAGAGCGACCGCAAGGCCCGCGTGCTCAGAGTGCAGTCGGCGTGGGGCGAGGCGACGGCGCCCGGCGAGACGGCCGCGCGCCTCGCGCCGGTGCTCCGCGACGCCGCGACCTGGCAGGGCCTCGACGACATCGTGGTGGCCGCCCGGGGCGACCTCGCGGCATCCGTTCGCAGCGAGCTCGCGCACGCCTGAGCCCCGCGCGAGGCCGCTGCTATCACGACGCCGCTGCTAGAACGAGCCGCCCATCTGCTCGAGCCGCTTCACGCGGTCGGCGATCGGCGGGTGGGTCGCGAAGAGCCGGCTGAGCGCGCCCGGCTTCAACGGGTCGGCGATCCAGAGGTGCGCCATCGACGAGTTCTGCCGCTTCATGGGCCGGCCGTACGCCTCGAGCTTCTCGAGCGCCGAGGCGAGCGCGTCGGGATGCCGCGTGGTCATCGCGCCGGTCGCATCGGCGAGGTACTCGCGCTGTCGCGAGACGGCGAGCTGCACGAGGCTCGCGACGAGCGGGGCGATGAGCATGGCCACGAGTCCGACGACCATCACGACGGGATTGCCGTTGTTGTTGTTGCGGCCGAAGAACGCCATGCGAAGGAACATGTCGGAGATGAATCCGATGGCCACGACGAGCCCGAAGACGATCATGGAGAGCCGGATGTCGTAGTTGCGGACGTGGCCGAGTTCGTGGGCCATGACGCCCTCGAGCTCGGCGTCGTCCATGATCTCGAGCAGCCCCGTGGTGGCCGCGACGACCGCGTGCTCGGGGTCGCGCCCCGTGGCGAACGCATTGGGTGCGGGGTCGGAGACGACGTAGACCTTCGGCATGGGCGTGCCGGTCGCGATCGACAGGTTCTCGACCGTTCGCCAGAGCCGCGGGTGATCGGCCTTGCTCTGCACCTCGACGGCGCCCGACATCGCGAGCGCCTGGCGGTCGGCCGTGAAGTACTGGAACAGCGCGTACGCGGAGGCGATGACCACGGTCACCACGACGATCGTCGCATCGCCGTAGATCGCCGAGGCGAGCCAGCCGAGCGCGCCGACGATCACCAGGAAGAACAGGATGATGAAGAAGGTGTTGCGCTTGTTCTTGGCGATCGCCCGGTACATCAGCTGCCTCTGGGGGTCTCGATCTGCGCCCCGCTTCGCGCGGTGCTCCTCGACCTCGACGGGTGCCTGTCGGAGCCCATCAGAACTGGACGCGCGGCGGCTCGGCGATGGCGGCCGGCTCGGTGACCTCGAAGAAGTCGCGTTCGTGGAACCCGAGCCCGCGCACGAAGAGCGTGTTCGGGAAGACCTTGATCTTCGTGTTGAGTTCGCGCACTCCGCCGTTGTAGAACCGGCGCGAGGCCTGGATCTTGTCTTCGGTGTCGACGAGCTCGGACTGCAGCTGCAGGAAGTTCTGGCTCGCCTGCAGCTGCGGGTAGGCCTCGGCCACCGCGAAGATCGACTTGAGCGCCTGCTGCATGTGGTTCTCGGCCGCGGATGCGTCGGCGGGGCCCTGCGCTTGCAGGGTCTCGGCGCGCGCACGCGTCACGGACTCGAACACGGACTTCTCGTGGGCCGCGTAGCCCTTGACCGTGTCGATGAGGTTCGGGATCAGGTCGGCACGGCGCTTGAGCTGCACCGTGATGTCGCTCCACGCCTCATCGACGCGCACGTTGAGCGTGACGAGCGAGTTGTACGTCGCCCAGAGGTAGATGCCGATGACCAGCACGAGCGCGACGACGATGATGACGGGGATGAGCCATTCCATGGCGGCGGACTCCTAGCGCTCTTGCGTGGACGACGGATGCCCTGACATCCTATCGATCTCATGTGAGCCCGACCGCGGTTCCCATGAGACTCGGAGCAACCTCCGGCGGACTCCCGGCGCGGTGCCCCCGGGCATAGGCTCGCACCATGACCGAGGGGACGCGTCCGTGAACGAGGGCACCGGGCCGAGGCGCCCCGGGCGCCCCGCCGGCACGCGATCGGGCGAGACGAGGTCGCGCATCCTGCGGGCGGCGACGGAGGAGTTCGCCGAGGTCGGCTACGAGGCGGCCTCGGTGCGCGCGATCGCGCGACGGGCGGGCGTGGACCCGTCGCTCGTGCACCACTACTTCGACGGCAAGGCGGGCATGGTCGCCGAGTCCGTCAGCGTGCCGCTGCGCCCCGATCAGATCCTCGGCGCGGTCATCGAAGCGCCCCCGCACGAGCTCGGCGCCCTGATCGTGCGTGCGGTGGTCACGGCGTGGGACTCGGCGCCCGTGCGCACGGCGGCGACCGCGGCGATGCGCACCGCGATGGGCCGGGGGCCGGTCTCGCGAACCCTGCGCGAGTTCATCCACCGGGAGATCATGTTGCGCATCGCGGATCGGCTCGAGGGCGGGCAGCGCGAACTCCGCGCCGAGCTCGCGCTGAGCCAGGTCGCCGGGCTGCTCATGGTCCGCTACGTGTTCGCGTTCGAGCCGCTCGCCTCCGCCGACGTCGACGAGGTCGTCGCGGCGGTCGCGCCCTCCGTGCAGCGCCACCTCGACGGAGCGGTGGAGGGGTCCGGTATCCGTTCGGCGCGCGGCCTTGACGCCGCACCGCCCGAGGCGAAGAATTCACCACGTGATGAATAATTCGGATGCCTCCGGCTCCGCCGTCGTCGTCGAGGCGCTCCGGGTGCGACGCGGGTCGACCCAGGTGCTCGACGGCCTGTCGCTCAGCGTGCCGGCCGGCGCCGTCGTGGGCCTGCTCGGTCCGAGCGGCAGCGGCAAGACGACGCTCATGCGCGCGATCGTGGGCGTCCAGGTCGTGCAGTCGGGCTCCGTCGAGGTGCTCGGGCTCGCCGCCGGTTCCCCGGCGCTCCGCCGCCGCGTGGCCTACGTCACGCAGCAGGCGAGCGTCTACGACGACCTGACCGTGCGGCAGAACCTGCGGTACTTCCGCCGGGTGCTCGGCGCCCCGGCATCCGACGTCGACCGCGTCATCGAGCGCACCGACCTCACCGCCGTCGCCGACCGTCTCGCCGGCGAGCTCTCGGGCGGCCAGCGCGGCCGGGTGTCGCTCGCGGCGGCGCTGCTCGGCTCCCCCGAGGTGCTCGTGCTCGACGAGCCGACCGTCGGCCTCGACCCCGTGCTCCGCGTCGAGCTGTGGCAGCTGTTCCGCAGCCTCGCCGACGACGGGGCGACGCTCCTCGTCTCGAGCCACGTCATGGACGAGGCCAAGCGCTGCGACCGGCTGCTCCTCATGCGCGACGGCGCGCTCCTCGCCGACGACACGGTCGACGGGCTGCTGGCCTTCACCGGCACCGACGACGTCGAGACCGCGTTCCTCCGGCTCATCGACCGCGGGGCGCCCGACCTCCGCCCGGGCGGAGCCGGGGGCGCCGAACCCCGCGGCGGCGATCCGGACGCCGGGACCGGATCGGAGGCCGTGCGATGAGCCTCATCCGCACGATCGCGACCGCGGGCCGCGTGCTCGCGCAGATCCGGCACGACCCGCGCACGATCGCGCTGCTGCTGCTCGTGCCCGCCCTGCTCATCGGCCTCGTCGCGTGGATCTTCAGCGACACCGAGGTCTTCGGCGACATCGGCCCCGCGATGATCGCGCTGTTCCCGTTCATCGTGATGTTCCTCGTCACGAGCATCGCGACCCTCCGCGAGCGCCGCAGCGGCACCCTCGAGCGGCTCCTGTCGATGCCGATGGGCAAGGGCGACTTCCTGCTCGGCTACGCGCTCGCCTTCGGCCTGCTCGCGATCGCGCAGACGGCCGTCGCGGTCTCGTTCGCGATCTGGGTGTGCGGGCTCGAGATCACGGGCTCGATCTGGCTGCTCTTCGCGGTCGCGGTCGCCGACGCCCTCCTCGGCACCGCGCTCGGGCTGCTCGCGAGCGCGTTCGCGCGAACCGAGTTCCAGGTCGTGCAGTTCATGCCGCTGCTCGTGCTGCCGCAGATCCTGCTCTGCGGCATCTTCCTCCCCCGCGACCAACTGCCGGAGGTGCTCGAGACGATCAGCGAGTGGCTGCCCTTGAGCTTCGCGATCGACGCGCTCCAGGCCGTCGCCGACGACTCCGAGAGCACCGAGTGGATCGTGTCGAAGCTCCTCGTCATCATCGCCTGGATCGTCGGCTCGATCGTGCTCGGCGCGATCACCCTGCGCCGCCGCACGCCCTGACCGGCCGGCGGGCGGGCGGGGAGCCGCCCACGCGCGCTTCACGCCCCGAGCACGCGGTCCAGGTACGGGTTCGCGAATCGGCGTTCGGGGTCGAGCTCGTCGCGCACCGCGAGGAAGTCGTCGAATCGCGGGTACCGCTCGCGCAGCGAGGCATCCGTCTGCGTGTGCATCTTGCCCCAGTGCGGACGCCCGCCGTGGGCCTGCATGATCTCCTCGACCGCGGCGAAGTACTCGGTGCAGTCCTCGCGGAAATAGCGGTGCACCGCGATGTAGCCCGTGTCGCGGCCGTACGCCGTCGAGAGCCAGTTCTCGTCGGATGCCGCGGCGCGGACCTCGATCGGGAAGCTCACCGACCATCCACGGCGCTCGATGAGCGCCCGCACCTCGCGGAACGCCTCGGGCACCTGCTCCAGCGGGATCGCGTACTCCATCTCGCGGAAGCGCACGGTCCGGTTCGTCACGAACACCTTGGGCGAGAAGTCCGCGAACTCCCGATCGCCGGTGAGCCGGTCGACCTGCCGGGCGAAGAACGGCGTGGTGCGCGGGGCCGCCCTGCCGAGCGCGCAGATGGCGCGATAGGCGCCGTTCGCCAGGAGCTCGTCGTCGATCCACCGCGAGACGCGGCCGAGCGGGTTGCGCGGGGCATCCGCCGGGAGTCTCGTGTTCGTCTTCGTCAGCGCGGTGTCGGTGTGCGGGAACCAGTAGTACTCGAAGTGGTCGGCTTCGCCGACGCGCGACATCCACTCGCGGAGCACCGCCTCGAGCGGCTCGACGCGCTCGACCGCCGACAGCACGTACCTCGGCACGAGCTGCAGGGTGAGCTCGACGAGCACGCCGAGCGCGCCGAGGCCGAGGCGCACCGCGGGCAGCAGCTCGGGGCGGCTCGTCTCGCTCACCTCGAGCAGCTCGCCGGTGCCGGTCACGAGCTTCGCCGCGACGATCTGGGTCGCGAGCCCGCCGAAGCCGAGTCCGGTGCCGTGCGTCCCGGTCGAGGTCGCGCCGGCGATCGACTGGCGGTCGATGTCGCCCATGTTGGGAAGAGCGAGCCCGTACGGCGCCAGGAGGTCGGGCAGCTCGTGCAGCCGGGTGCCGGCGGCCAGCCGCACACGCCCGGTCGCGACATCCGCGTCGATGACGCCCGAGAGGTCCGCGAGCTCCAACTGGACCCCGGGGGCCACCGCGATGCCCGTGAAGCTGTGTCCGGCGCCGACCGCCTTGATGCGGAGCCCGGATGCCGCGGCCGACGCCACGGCCCGCTGCACCGCCGCGGCCGATGCCGGCCGCTCCACGCGGAGCGGCCGCACCTGCTCGGTGCGGCCCCAGTTCCGCCAGATCGCCCCGGTCGCCGTCACAGGAACACCTTTCCCTCACCGCGGTACGTCGGAAGCACGTCGACGATGCGGCCGTCGTCGACGAGCTGGAACTCGTTCAGGTGCTCGGAGAGCTCGCCCGACTTCGTGTGCCGGAACCACACCCGGTCGCCGGCCCGGAGCTGCGCGGCCGCGGCACCGCCGACGGGGGTCTGCACCTCCCCGGCAGCCTCGCGCGGCAGCATCGAGAGCCCCTCGGGCCACACGATCCGCGGAAGTCGGTCGGGCGCCGGCGGCCCGGATGCGATCCAGCCGCCGCCGAGGATCGTCGCGTGGTTCGGCGACGGGCGACGCACGACGTCCATGGCGAACGCCGCCGCCGGCGCCGGCGTGAAGTGCGCGTACCCGTCGAAGAGGTGACCGCCGAACAGCCCGGAGCCCGCGGCGACCTCGGTGACCGAGCCGTCGGCCGCGGTGGCCTCGAGCGAACCGGTGCCGCCGCCGTTGACGAATTCGAGGTCGGCGTGCTCCCGCACGGCCGCGACCGCGCGGGTGCGGCGCTCGACGAGCTCGGGCATCGAGCGCGACTGCATCCAGCGGTTGACGGCCCCGTCGACGGGCCTGCCCGCAGGACGGTTCGTCACGCCCGCGATCTGCGCCTCGTACCCCATCATCCCGACGAGTCGGAAGCCGGGCCGCTGCACGAGGTACGCGGCGAGCGCGCCCGCGTCGGCCGGCTCGTAGACCGGCGACCGGCGCACGCCGAGGTGGCCGAGCACCGGCGCGTTCCACGAGGCGTCGAGCTCGAGGGCGATGCGGATCGGCTCCCGTTCGCCCGGCGCGACGACCGAGTCGATGAGGTCGAGCTGGGCGATCGAGTCGACCATGAGCGTGATGCGCGACGCGAGCCGGGCATCGGTCGCGAGCCGCCGGATGCTGCCGCGTTCCGCGGTCGGGTAGCCGACCACGAGGTCCTCGACGGTGTCGGCGAGCCAGATCGCCTCGGCGAGCGTGTAGGCGAGCACGCCCTCGTAGCCGGGCATCCGCAGGAGCGCCTCGATGACGCTGCGAACCCGGATCGACTTCGAGGCGACGCGGATCGGCTTGCCGTGCGCGCGGCGCAGCATGTCGGCCGCGTTGTGGCGGAGCGCCCCGAGGTGCAGCGCGCCCACCGGGGCGTCGAGCCCGGCGGTCGCGGTCGTCATCGCCGGCCAGTATCTCGACGGCGTCGCCCACGGTGCGGCATCCTCCGTTCCAGAGCCCCTGTTCGAGGAGAGGTCGAGCATCAGCGCACGCTCCGAACTCGCGAGACCGCGATCGCACCCAGGAACGCGAACACCGCGCTCAACATGAAGACCGGCATGAACGAGCCGGAGACCACCACCGCGGCCGCGCCGATGAGCGGACCGATCGCCTGCGGCACCGCGGTGGCGATGTTCATGATGCCGAGATCCTTGCCGCGGGATGCCGCGTCGGGCAGCACCTGGGTCGCAAGGGCCTGGTCGACCGACAGGAAGCAGCCGTAGCCGAGTCCGAGGATGCCCGCCGCGACGATCGCGACCGTGAGGTCGGGCACGAGCGCGAGCAGCAGCGCCGCGACGGCCTGCAGCGCGGATGCCGCGAACACGAACGCCTTGCGCCGCCCGAGCCGGTCGGAGAGCCGTCCGCCGACGAGCGACGCCGCGATCACGAAGACCATGTAGACGAGCGTGAGGATGATGAGGTCGTCCTCCGCGTTCTCGTCGCCGAGTCCGAACATCAGGAAGTAGAGCAGTAGGCTCGTGCCGAGCGCGTTGCCGACCGACACGAGCACGCGGCTGAGGAGCGTCCAGCCGAAATCGGGGTGCGCGCGAGGGCTGATCCAGAGGCTCGCGATCACGCCCTTCGCCGTGACGCGCGTGCGCTCGGCGGCGGCGAGGGGCTGGTCGAAGCGCAGGAGGAACGGCACCGCGAGCACGACCAGGGCGATCGCGAGCACGAGGTAGCCGAGCGCGCGGTCGGTGACGAGCTCGGTGACGAGCAGGAGCCCGACGATGATGCCCACCGCCTGCGGCGCCGACATCCAGCCGGAGACGAACCCGCGCTGCCCCACCGGCACCTGGTCCGAGATGGTCGCGGTCAGCGCCGCCGTCATGATGCAGAAGCCGACGGATGCCGCGACCCACGCCGCGCCGATGGCCCAGATCTCGGTCTGCAGGCCGAGCACGACGAGCGAGCCCGCGAACACGAGCGCACCGATGAGGATCCATGGGCGGCGACGGCCGAACCGCGAGGCCGTGCGGTCGCTCGCGGCACCGGTGAGCGGATACGCGATGATCGTCGCAACGGCCGCGACGCCCGAGATGAGGCCGAAGGCCATGACGCTGTCGACCCAGTGCTCGGGGTGGAGCACGTCATCGATCTGGGCGGGCAGCAGCAGTTGGATCGGCGTGAGCTGCGCCATCCAGATCGCGAACCAGACGGTCGCGAAGGATCCGATCCAGCCGGCGGAGACCCGCCGGACGGGTTCCGCGAGCGCCGCGGGCGGGTTGTGCTGAAGGCTCGTCATCGGGGTTCGGCCATTCTCGAGAGGGCGACGGCGGCCGCGTGCGCGACCGCCAGCGAGGCGTCGTCGTCTCGGTCGACGAGCCAGGTCAGGGTGAGTCCGTCGGTGAAGGCGACGAGCACGCGCGCCGCCTGCGCGACCGGGACCGTCCACTCGCTGCCGGAGCGCTCCGCGGCGACGACGAGCGACTGCTCGGCGAGCTCGACGTAGCGCGCGTACTGGGCGCGGGCCATCGGATGCCGCTCGGGCGAACGGAGCGCGTACTGGGTGAGCTCGAGCATCGCCTGCTCGTGCTCGGGGTCGGCCCGCAGGTGGTCGAAGTATCGGACGATGCCCGCTTCGAGCATCTCGACGAGGGTGCCGTCGACGAGGTCGTCGGGCATCACCGCGTGCCGGGCGTGCTCGATGACGGTGACGATGAGTTCGTCGATGAGCTCGTCCCGGGAGTCGAACGCGTAGTGGAAGCTCGCGAGGCTCATGCCGGCCTCGGCGACGATGGCGCGGGTCGTGGCCTGGGCGATGCCGTTGCGGGAGATCACGCGCAGCGCGGCCTCGATGAGCGCCGCGCGGCGCTCGCCGGCGGGGATGCGGGTCATGACGGCTCCTCTCGACGACACTGCCGATCTCCGGTGCGGGCGTCGGGGCGGACGTCGGACGGAGACAACTGGGTCGGGTGACCCAGTTGCAACAGTATGCACCAGAGCGCGCCGTCCGGCACACTCGCCGCACGAGGACGCGTCCCCCCGCACGTTACGCTCGCTCCATGCGCCTCGGAGTACTCGACGTCGGATCCAATACCGTGCACCTCATCGTCGTCGACGCCCACGCCGGCGCACGACCGATCCCGGCCGCATCGCACAAGTCGGTGCTGCGGCTCATGCGCTACCTCGAGCCCGACGGATCGATCGGCGCAGCGGGCGTCGACGCGATCCTCGCCGCCGTCTCCGGAGCGTCGACCGCCGCCCGGGAGGCGGGCATCGACGAGCTCCTCGCCTTCGCGACCTCTGCGATCCGGGAGGCCGCCAACGGCGAGGCCGTGCTCGCACGCGTCGCCGACGAGACCGGGGTCGAACTGCAGGTGCTCTCGGGCGACGACGAGGCGCGACTGACGTTCCTCGCCGTGCGTCGCTGGTACGGCTGGTCGGCCGACCGCATCCTGCTCTTCGACATCGGCGGCGGCTCGCTCGAGATCGCGAACGGCATCGACGAGTTCCCCGACGTCGCGCGGTCGCTCCCCCTCGGCGCCGGGCGCTCGACCATCGCCTTCCTGCCCGACGACCCACCCGCGCCCGAAGACGTGCAGCGGCTGCGCGAGCACGCCGCCGCGGTGCTGAGCGGCGCGGTCGGCGAGTTCGCCCGGCTGCCCTCGGCCGACCACGTCGTGGGCTCGTCGAAGACGATCCGCTCGCTCGCCCGACTCGCCGGTTGGACCGAGGACGGCGTCGGTTCCGGGGAACGCAGCATCCTGCGCCGCAAGGCGCTCGACGACTGGATCCCCCGGCTGGCCCGCATCCCCGCCGATGCGAGACCCGCCCTGCCCGGCATCACGGCCGACCGCACCTTCCAGATCGTCGCGGGCGCCGTCGTGCTCTCCGAGGCGATGAAGGCCTTCGACGTGCCCGAGCTCGAGGTCTCGCCGTGGGCCCTGCGCGAGGGGCTCATCCTCCGCAGGCTCGACCGGCTCGCCTGAGCGGCTCGGCTGGTGCTCGGCGGCGCTCGGCCGGTGCTCCCGCTGGGATTCGAACCCAGACTGCGGCGAGTTTAAGTCGCCTGCCTCTGCCGATTGGGCTACGGGAGCGCGCGACGCCGGCCCGTCGGGAGGCTCGGCACCACGCGTCAACCCTACTTCGCGGCACCGACCGGGCCGCGCCGCATCAGGCCGACGCGAACCGCCGAAGGGCGAAGACGCCCGGCGCCGGGCGACCGTCGACGAGATCGGCGAGGATCCGGCCGACGGCGGGTGTGAACTTGAACCCGTGCCCCGAGAACCCCGCCGCGACCGTGACCGGTCCGGCGGAATCGAGCACGAAGACCGCGTCGGGGGTCGTCGTGTAGGTGCAGCTGATCGGCGTCGCGACCTCGGCGTCGACGCCGGGCAACCACTCGCGCGCATAGCGCCGCAGCGCGGCGAACTGCACCGGCTCGGCGAGGTGGTCGCGACGATCGGGGTCGACGACGGGACCGACGCCGTGCCATCCGGCCTTCACGCCCTCGCCCGGCGTGAGCATGCCGTAGACCGGCGAATACCACCAGTCGTCGGAGGGGCCGGGCCGATGGTTGAACCCGGGCCACGCGCCGGCGTCGGGGCGCACGGCGAAGTGGGCCGGCTGCTCCTGCGTGACGACGAGCCGCGGCAGCTCCACGACCCCGCCCAGGAGCTTCGAGGTCCACCCGCCGACGGCCACGACGACACGGCGCGCGGTCATCGTGCCGCGCTCGGTCTCGAGATGCACGCGATCGGGCCCCTCGACCCGGATGCCTCGCACCGGCACGCGGTGTCGGACCCGCGCCCCGTGTGCGATCGCGGCCTGTTGCAGCGCCCGCACCGCGGCATCCGCATGCAATCGTCCGGCGGTGGGCAAGTGCAGCACGCGACCGTCGAAGCGGATGCCCGGCCACCGGCGCCCTGCCTCCTCAGCCGGGAGGAACTCGCCGGGCACGCCCGCCGAGGCGAGTGCCGCGTGCACCTCGTCGTCGACCGCCCCGTCGCCGCCGTGGTTGACGAGCCCCACCTCGTCGAGCACCGACGCGCCGGTCTCGGCCTCGAGTTCGCGCCACGCCCGCCGCGACTCGACGAGCATCGACACATGCGACGGCTCGGCGTACGCGAGGTTGAAGTTGCGGGATGCGCCGTGCGACGCGCCATGTCGATGCCCGGGCTCGAAACGCTCGAGCAGCGTCACCTCATGACCGCGCGCTGCGAGCCGCCACGCCGCGGCCGACCCCATGGCGCCGCCGCCGACGACGACGACCTCGGTGTCGACGACGCTCACCGCCGACCCCCGGCCGACGGCGCCACGGCACCGACGGCGAACGCGACGCCGCCCGAGGGCTGCGTCGCGTTCGACGGGGTGCTGCGCGTCATGTTGCGCCTCGGCCTACTTCGCGGCGGCGGCTTCGGCCTTCGCCTTCGGGGCCTTGGCGGCCTTCGGGGCGGCCTCGACCGGCGCCGGAGCGGCCGCTGCCGGCGGCTTCGGGCGCGCGGCGAACGCCTCGAACGCGGCGCGCGGCTGCTGCAGCGCGCTCAGCGAGACGATGTCGCGACCGAGGAAGAAGTTGTTCACCCAGCCCCAGAACACGCGGAACTTGCGCTCCCAGCTCGGCATCGCGAGACCGTGGTAGCCACGGTGCGCGAACCACGCGAGAAGGCCCTTGATGGCGAGCTTGCCCGACTGGAACACGCCCGAACCGATGCCGAGGCCGGCCACCGCACCGAGGTTCTTGTGCACGTACTGCTTGGGCTCCTCGCCGCGCAGCACGGCGACGATGTTCTTCGCGAGCAGCTTGCCCTGACGCACCGCGTGCTGGGCGTTCGGCACGCAGTAGCCGCCGACGCCGCCGCCGGTGAGGTCGGGCACGGCCGAGATGTCGCCGGCCGCCCAGGCGTCGGGCACGAAGTCGTCGTCGTCGCCCACGCGCAGATCCGCGCGGGTCTTGATGCGGCCGCGCTCCTCGACGGGGAGGTCGCTCGTGCGCACGATGGCGGGGTTCGCCATGACGCCGGCCGTCCAGACGATGAGGTCGGACTCGAAGCTCTCGCCCGTGGACAGCTCGATCTTGCCGTCGACCGCGCTCTGCAGCTGCGTGTCGAGGTGGATCTCGGCGCCGCGCTGGGCGAGGTGCTTGATGACCCAGTGGCTCGTCTCGAGCGAGACCTCGGGCATGATGCGGCCCATCGCCTCGATGAGGTGGAAGTGCGTCTCGTCGAACGTGAGCTGCGGGTAGTACTCGAGCAGCGCGCTCGCGAACGAGCGGAGCTCGGCGAACACCTCGATGCCGGCGAAGCCGCCGCCGACGACGACGAACGTGAGCAGGCGCTCGCGCTCGGGGCCGGGGGGCAGGTTCGAGGCCTTGTCGAAGTTGGTGAGCACGCGGTCACGGATCGCGACGGCCTCTTCGATCGTCTTCAGGCCGATCGCGTTGTCGGCGATGCCCGGGATCGGGAAGGTGCGCGAGACGGCGCCGCCGGTGACGACGACCACGTCGTACTCGAACTGCCACGGCTCGCCCACCTCGGGCGTGATCGTCGCGGTCTTGGAGGCGTGGTCGATGCCGGAGACCTTCGCGGTGATGACGTTCGTCTTCTTGAGGTGGCGCCGCTGGGCGACCACCGCGTGACGGGGCTCGATGGAGCCGGCCGCGACCTCGGGGAGGAACGGCTGGTACGTCATGTAGGGCAGCGGGTCGACGATCGTGACCTCTGCTTCGCCGGCGCGCAGCCACTTCTCGAGCTTCCACGCCGTGTAGAACCCCGCATAGCCGCCGCCGACGATGAGAATCTTGGGCACGGTGAATGGACTCCTCAGTTCTGGGTGATGGCGCTCACAGCTCGTGTTTTCGAGCCGTCCGCCTGGTATGCCGAGCGGCACCGATGCCCAACAGCGCTGCTAGCGTACCAAATCCCGCGACCAGTGAGAGCGGGAGGGTGATGTAGGCCAGCGTCCACGGGGTCGGCAGCAGCGTCTGCGCATCGACGTCCAGCGGCGGCGGCGGATCGGCGATCGGCACGATCTCCTGCTCCTCGGCGGGATCCGTGCTGACCGGGGCATCCGCTCGCCGATGCAGGGTGATCCACTCCGCGAGGCTGCCCAGCGGGTTCGCGTCGACCGGATCGACCGTCGCGGTCAGCGCCGGAACCGGGTCGATGAGCCCCCACCCGTACAGCGGGCTCGGAACGTCGTGGCCGTTGGGGTCGGCCGTCTTGATGACGCGCTCGATGACGTTCGCCGCATCGAGATCGGGGTACTCGGCCCGCACGAGCGCGACGAGCCCCGAGACGAGCGGCGCCGCACCGCTCGTGCCGCCCCACACCTTGTAGGCGCCGTCGGGCGCGACCCCGACCAGGTTCTCGCTCGGCGCCGCGACCGCGAGCGTGATGCCCTGCGAGCTCGCGTCGAAGCTCGCGTTCTTGTCGCGGTCGACCCCGGCCACGGCCAGCACGCCCGGGATCGTCGCGGGCGCGCCGACCTCGCTCGTGCCGCTTCCGCGGTTGCCGGCCGCCGCGACGACGACCACGTCGTGCTCGAACGCGTACGTGAACGCCTCGTCCCAGCTCTCGGGCCAGTCGCGGGTGTTGCGGGTCAACGACATGTTGATCACGTCGGCCCCGTTGTCGACCGCCCACTCCACCGCCTCGGCGATCTGGTCGTCGTTCGACTTCGTCGCCCCGGTGTCGGTGCCGAACGCGACGGAGACCGTGAGCAGGTCGGCCTCTGGCGCGACCCCGATGACGCCGTTGCCGGTTCCGGTGCCGCGACCGGCGAGGAGCGACGCCACCATGGTGCCGTGATCCTCGTTCTCGCCGACAGGGGTCTGCCCGTCGGGCGAGCCGAGGCCCGAGACATCCGTGCCGCCCTTGACGACGCCGCGCAGCTCGGCGACGTTGCCGTTCACCCCGGTGTCGATGACCGCCACCGTGACGCCCTTGCCCTTGGTGGTGTTCCACGCGGTCGTGAAGCCGTAGTCGGCCAACCAGTACTGGTAGTCGCGCACCGTGTCGGCGTGCGCCGGAGTCGCACCCGCGAGCGCCACCACCGCGCCGACCGCGAGCGCCGCGGCGGCCTTCGGGAGCGCGCTGCGCAGCTTCATGCCGCGCCGGACCCGTCGTCGGCGTGCTCGTCGGCTGCCGAGCCGTCGCCGCCGGGCGCATCGACCCCGTAGTCGGGGCACTGGCACACGTCGGGCGACCAGCTCGACCGCTCGAGCGCGAGGTCGCCCATGGGGTTGGCGCCCGGACCCGCCGACAGCGCGTGCGCCACGAGCGCGTGCAGGCACTTGACCCGCGTCGGCATGCCGCCCGCGGAGATGCCCGCGAGCTCGGGCACCACGCCGAACGACTCGCGGTCGGCGAGGTAGTCGCGGTGCGCCGCGGCGTAGTGCGCGGCGACCTCGGCATCGTCGGCGAGCAGCTCGTTGCACTCGACCATGAGCTGCGCCGCCTCGAGGAAGCTCATCGCGGCCGTCGCCGCGGGGTGCGACAGGTAGTAGAACGTCGGGAACGGGGTGCCGTCGGCGAGCCGCGGGGCCGTCGCGACCACCGTCGGAGCCCCGCACGCGCATCGCGCCGGGATGCCCACGACATCGCGCGCCTGACGACCCAGCTGCGCCGAGACGATGCGGATGTCGCGGTCGCTCACGGGTTCGAACGGCGGTCGGCTCATGGGGTCTCTCCAGCGGCGGGCGCGAGTCCCGCGGTCAGCACGGAGGAGAGGATGGTGCTCATCCAGTCCCCCTTCGATTCGGTCACGTCTGCGGAGACCTCGGTCGCGGCATCCGTCTTGGCGGTCTCGGCGCGGTCGTCGATCACGAGGTAGCTCACCTCGCCCGGCATCACGTAGGTCAGCCGCTCGCGCGCCTGGGTCATGATGAAGGTCTCGTCGTTCCAGCGCTCGCGCTCGTCGCGCAGGCGCTGCACCTCGGACTCCTGCGCCGAGACGTCGGCCCGCAGCGCCGCGATCTGCTGCCGCTGCTCGGCCAACGACGCGATCGTCGGTGCGAGCACCACGACCGCGAGCACGAGGACGCCCATCATGATGAGCGAGAAACCTGAGAATCGGATGCCGCCGAGCCATCCCGAGGGCGCCTGACCCGGTCGGCGCGGCGGGCGTGCGCCGCCCGACCCCGACGCCGTGCCCCGCGCACGCGCGGGCTTCGCGGCGGACGCGGGCTTCGGCGTCGTGGTCGACTTCGGCGCGGCGGAGCCGGGCTTCGGCGTCGTCGTCGACTTCGCCGCGGCTGCATTCTTCGCGGAGGACGGACGTTTCGTCGCCGAGGACGCGTTCGATGCCGACGTCGTCGAAGCCGCGGGCCGCTTCGACGCCGAGGACGTCGACGCGGGAGACTTCGACGCGGAGGACTTCGACGCGGAGGACTTCGACGCGGGGGCCTTCGACGCGGCGGGCTCGGAGGCCGGCTTCGCGGGCTTCCTGGGCGCCTTCGTCGGGTCGGCCGGACGGCGCGCACGCGAAGCATCCCTGCTCATCGCCCCTCCTCTGCTCTCCCCCGACGCGAACCCCGAGACGACGCCGGCGGGGACGGCCGCACGGCCGCCCCCGCCAGTCGGTACCGGCTCGAGCCGATCAGGCCGTGAATCTCGGGAACGCCGAGCGCCCCGCGAACACCGCGGACTCGCCGAGCTCTTCTTCGATCCTCAGGAGCTGATTGTACTTCGCGACGCGCTCGGAGCGGGCGGGCGCGCCAGCCTTGATCTGACCCGCGTTCGTCGCGACGACGAGGTCGGCGATCGTGGTGTCCTCGGTCTCGCCCGAGCGGTGCGAGAGCATGGCGGTGTAGCCCGACCGCTGCGCGAGGCTGACGGCGTCGAGGGTCTCGGTCAGGGTGCCGATCTGGTTGACCTTGACGAGCAGCGAGTTGGCGACGCCGCGCTTGATGCCGTCGGCGAGGCGCTCGGGGTTGGTGACGAACAGGTCGTCGCCGACGAGCTGCACCTTCGAGCCGAGGGCGTCGGTGAGGAGCTTCCAGTTGTCCCAGTCGTCTTCGGCGAGGGCGTCCTCGATGGTGACGATCGGGAAGTCGCGCACGAGGCCCTCGTAGTACTCGATGAGCTGCTCGGCGTTCCAGTCCTTCTGGTCGAGGCGGTACACGCCGTCGTTGAAGAACTCGGTCGCGGCGACGTCGAGGCCGAGCGCGATGTCCTTGCCGGGCGTGAAGCCCGCCTTCTCGATGGCCTTCACGAGGAACTCGAGGCCCTCGCGGTTGCTGGGCAGGTCGGGGGCGAAGCCGCCCTCGTCGCCGAGGCCGGTCGCGAAGCCCGCGGCCTTCAGCTCGCCCTTGAGGGTGTGGTAGACCTCGGTGCCCCATCGCAGCGACTCGGAGTAGGTGTCCGCACCGATCGGGGCGAGGAAGAACTCCTGCATGTCGATGCCGTTGTCGGCGTGCTCGCCGCCGTTGATGACGTTGAACAGCGGAACGGGCAGCACGTGCGCGTTCGGGCCGCCGAGGTAGCGGAACAGCGGCAGGTCGGCCGAGTCGGCCGCGGCCTTCGCGACGGCGAGCGAGACGCCGAGGATGGCGTTGGCGCCGAGCTTCGACTTGTTGGGGGTGCCGTCGGCCTCGATGAGGGTGGCGTCGACGAGGCGCTGGTCGCTCGCGTCGAGATCTTCGATGGCCGGGCCCAGCACGTCGAGCACGCCTTCGACGGCCTTCTGCACGCCCTTGCCGAGGTACCGGCCCTTGTCGCCGTCGCGCAACTCGTACGCCTCGAACGCGCCGGTGGAGGCCCCCGAGGGCACCGCCGCACGTGCGAGCGAGCCGTCGTCGAGCAGGACCTCGACCTCGACGGTCGGGTTGCCGCGAGAATCCAGGATCTCGCGTGCGCCTACAGCTTCGATGAATGCCACAGTGAACTCCTCTGTGATGGGTGGGTGCGTTGGACGACTCCGTCGTGATCCGCAGGCAAGTCTAGTGAGGGCGGCTCACACATTGCGTCGCGAGTAGGATGCCGCGCGCGACCTCCCGACGGTTGCACGGGCCGCGCGCCGCACCCCTGCCCGTCCGAGTGTCCTGGGTTCGTGATCCGTCGATCTTCGCCCGATGCTCGCTCGCCCAGGGCGAAGATCGACGGATCACGACGCCCAACCCACCACGCACGCCCCCCCCCCCCCGCCCCACCCCCCCCCCCCCCCCGACGCCCAACCCACCACGCAGGCCCGACCCCGCAGGCCCAACCCACCCCGCAGGACCCACCCACCCCGCAGGCCCAACCCGCCCCATCACGCAGGCCGTTTCGCCTGGTCGGCGGGCGTCGCTCCCTCCACGCCCGCGATCCCCACGCCCGCGATCCCCACGCCCGCGGTCTGCAGGGCGACCACGCGCCGTACTCGTTCCACCATCGCGTCAGGATCACCGAACAGATCATCGGACGTCACGCGAATGACGCGCCATCCCGAAGCCTCGAAACGCTCGCGGCGGGTGATGTCGCGCTTCCACCGCGCTCGATCCCGATGATGCTCGCCCTCGTACTCGATCGCGACGCGCCAATCGGGATACGCCAGATCGGGATGCAGCACCTCGTGGGCCTCTCCGACCACGACCGGCAGGGCGATCTCGGGCTCGGGCAGCCCACTGCGAACGAGTACCAGGCGCAGCAGCGTCTCGGGACGCGACTCGGGGCCGACGCGCACCTGCGGCAGGGCCTCCGCGAGCCTGCGAGCGCCGCGGCGGCGACCCCAGGCCCGCACCGCGGCCCGCAGTTCGTCGATCGTCGCCAGGGCCTGCACACGATGCCGTCCGTTCCTCCGGCCGGTGACGAGGGCATCGCCGACCGCGACGAGATCGGCGACCTCGAGGGATGCCGCGAGTTGGCACCACGCGAGCACCGGGCTCGCCACGGGGAGGCCCGACTCGAGCCACGAGACGAACGGTGTCGCGGACTCGTGGCCGACCACCCCCGCGGTGCGGGCCCGCGCCATGTCGGGCGGCGCCAACAGGTGCAGCGGGCGCAACGGCAGGTCGGGCGGGAGCGGCAAACCGTGCAGGCGGGCCGCCGTGGCATGACTGAACGCCTCTCCCGGCCTGAGCAGCGGCTCGTACGCGAGACACACCCCGCGGATCGAGTCGAGATCGAGCCCGACCCCGCTGACCGCGGTGAACGGGTGCGACACGTCGGCGGATCTCAACCGCTTCGCGCCAAGACCGTGCGCCCCGCGATCGGCGGATCTGAACGCGGATCCGCGCAGGTGCGGGGGAATCGGGACACGACGCGGCATGCACACATCGTGCGCGACGCACGGCACAGCCGCTCCGACTCTCCACAGGCCTGCCGCCTCCGGTCGACCCATCGATTCGTGATCCGTCGATCTTCGCCCGATGCCGTGCGCGGAAGGGCGAAGATCGACGGATCACGTCTTCGGGGCGGGAAGACGGGAGCGCGGGAAGACGGGAGCGCGGGAAGACGGGAAGGCGGGAGCCCTCCCGCACTCCCGCCTACGCGGCCAGGTCGCGGAAGCTCAGCGACGCGGCATCCGTCGTCTCGAGGGTCACGTTCGCGACCGCGTCGAAGCCGTCGGCGGTGACGCGCTCGAACAGGGCGCGCGCGTTCTTCACGCGGCGCTCGAAGCGCACGCGGGTTCCGGATGCCACGAGCTCGTGCTTGAGGTTCAGCAGCGTCGCGGGCGGCACCGCGGGGTCGTAGACGAGCACGACCGAGCGCGGGCGGCCCTCGTCGCGCACGGCGAGGAGGTCGACGATGCGCTCGAACCCGATCGAGAAGCCGCAGGCGGGCACGTCTTGACCGAGGAACCTTCCGATCATGCCGTCGTAGCGGCCGCCGCCGCCGAGCGAGTAGCCGAAGTCGGGGTGCGAGATCTCGAAGATCGTGCCCGTGTAGTAGCCCATGCCGCGCACGAGCGTCGGGTCGAACTCGATCGTCGCGTCGGGCATCGTCTCGCGCAGCGCGAGCAGGTCGGCGTACGCGTCGCGGTCGAGCCAGGCGGGCGGCGGCATGACGCCGTCGTAGAGGTGCCAATCTGCCGTGGTGAGCGCCTCGAGCTCGGCGGCCACGTCGGCGCCCTCCCCCACGATGCCGAGTTCGCGCAGCTCGGAGGCGACCCCGGAGGTGCCGATCTTGTCGAGCTTGTCGATCGTGATGAGGGCGCGCTCGCGTGTGTCGTCGGCCACGCCCCAGGATGACAGGATGCCGGCGAGCACGCGCCGGTCGTTGAGGCGGATCGTGCATCCGGTGAGGCCGAGCGCGTCGAGCGTCGCGACCGTGGCCGAGAGCAGCTCGAGCTCGGCGAGCGCGCCCGGCTCGCCGATGATGTCGATGTCGCACTGCACGAACTGGCGGTAGCGGCCCTTCTGGGGGCGTTCGGCGCGCCAGACGGGGGCGATCTGGATCGACCGGAACACGGGCGGCAGCGCCGCGCGGTGCGTGGCGTAGAAGCGCGCGAGCGGCACCGTCAGGTCGTAGCGCAGGCCGAGATCGGCCAGCGAGAGCGCGTCGCCGGATGCCGCGGCGGCCGCCAGGTCGTCGGGGGTGATGCCGCGCTTCATCACCGCGAACGCGAGCTTCTCGTTGTCGCCGCCGAGGCCGGCGTGCAGACGCGAGGCGTCCTCCATGACGGGCGTCTCGATCTCGTCGAACCCGTGCGACGCATACACGCCGCGGATCACGCCGAGCGCGTGCTCGCGACGCGCCTTCTCGGCCGGGAGGAAGTCGCGCATGCCGCGCGGAGGGGTGACGGATGCAGCCATGCCGACCATTCTTCCAGCACGTGCGGGCCGCGGGCGTGCATCCGTCAGTCGGAGGCGGGCCCCGCGGCATCCGCAGGCTCGGCCGCAGGCTCGGCCTCGGCCGCGCGCACCTCGGCCTCGAACCCGCGGATCGCGCCCCGCAGCGCACGCTCGGCGTCGAGCCCCTGCGCGCGGGCGGATGCCGCGAGCTCGAACAGGATCCGGCCGAGCTCGTCCTCGGTGGGCGGCGACACGACGGCGGGCGCGACGCGCGCGGCATCCGCAGCCTCCGCTCGGAAGGCCCCGATGCCGACGCCGACCTTCGCGGCCTTGCCGAGCATCTTCTGCGCGAGCGCGAGCGCGGGCATGCCGCGGGGCACCCCGTCGAGCACGCTCGTGCGGTGCGGCTTCTCCTCGGCCTTGAGGTCCTCCCAGAACGCGACGACGTCGTCGGCCGTCGACGCCTCGCGATCGCCGAAGACATGCGGATGCCGCGACACCATCTTCGCCGTCATGTGCCGGGCGACGTCGTCGATGTCGAACGCCTCGCCCGCCGTGTGCGCGGCGATGTCGGCGTGGAACAGCACCTGGTAGAGCACGTCGCCGAGCTCCTCGATCATCTCGGCGCGGTCGCCCGACTCGATCGCGTCGATGAGCTCCCAGCTCTCCTCGACGAGGTACTGCACGAGGCTCTCGTGGGTCTGGTCCGCGTCCCACGGGCAGCCGCCGGGGGCCCGCAGCAGGGCGACCGTCGCGATGAGTTCGTCGAGTCCTTCGTGCGCTGGCCGCGCGGCGGGGTGGTCCATGCGATCAGCCTAGGCACGCCCGGCTCGGAGCGGTCAGTGGATCGCCGCGAGCGCCACGCCGACGATGAGGAACAGCGACCCGAACACCCGGTTCACGATCGTCTGCCCGCGCGCCGACGTCGTCGCCCGGCGGAACGAGCGCGCCGCGAGCGCGAAGAAGCCCCACATGACCGCGATGTCGACGGCGATCACGGTCGCGCCGACGATCAGGTACTGCGGCAGGAGCGGCGCATCGGGACGGATGAACTGCGGGAGGAACGCGAGGAAGAACACGATCGCCTTCGGGTTCGAGAGGTTCACGAGCAGTCCGCGGCGGAACAGCGACCACGACGACTCCGTCGAGAAGCCGGATGCGGCGCGCGCGGGAGCGGCCACCGTGGCGGCGCCTGCCGGGGCGGATGCGGCGACGGATGCGCCCGTGCCCGCGGCGGTCTCGGCGCCCGTCCGGACGAGTTCGGCGCCGCCGGAGGCATCCGCTTCGCCGGTCGACGCGACCGGCGCGGACGCGACCGGCGCGGACGCGACCGGCGCGGTCACGACCGGCTTCGCGAGGAACTGCCGGATGCCGAGGTAGACGAGGTACGCGGCGCCCGCGTACCGGATGGCATCGAACGCGACCGGCGAGTTCGCGACGAGCACGCCGAGCCCCGCCGCGACGACGACGATGTGCACGACGAGCGCGGCCTGCTGGCCGAGGATGCCCCAGATCGAGCGCCGCAGGCCGACCTTCAGGGCGTTGCCCATCGTGTTGACGGCACCCGCGCCGGGGGTGAACGAGATCACCACGCTCGCCGCGAGCAACGCGACCCAGACCGAGAACGACACCGCAGCAGTGTACGCGCCCGATAGGATTCCCTGAGGAGTGCCGGGAAGTCTGGTCGGCCGGCGGGAGACCGCCGACATCGCCCCGTCGACGCCGAAACCCCGTGGCCCGCCACACCCGGCGTCGCACTCGACGAACGGAGTGCCCGTGAACATCCTCAGGTCCGAGCGCTGGTCCGCCATCCTGCTGCTCGTCGCCGCCGTCCTCGGCCTCGTGCTCGCGAACGTGTCGTTCGGGGCCAAGGTGATCGAGCTGAACACCGCGCACATCGACCTGCCCTGGCTCGGGCTCGACCTCTCGATCGAGCACTGGATCAGCGACGGCCTCCTCGCGGTCTTCTTCTTCATCGTCGCCGTCGAGCTCAAGCGCGAGCTCGTCATCGGCGAGCTCAACTCGCTCTCGAAGGCGATGCTGCCCGCGATCGCCGCGATCGGCGGCGTGGTCGTGCCGGCCCTCATCTTCGTCGCGTTCGCGTGGGGCACCGACACGGTCGACGGATGGCCCATCCCGACGGCCACCGACATCGCCTTCGCCCTCGGCGTGCTCGCCGTGTTCGGCCGGTTCATCCCGACCCGCGTGCGCGTGTTCCTGCTTGCGCTCGCCGTGCTCGACGACCTCATCGCGATCCTCATCATCGCGTTCTTCTTCACGAGCGACGCGAACCTCGCGTTCATCGGCCTCGGCGCGATCACGATCACGATGTTCGGCGCGTTCAGCCGCATGCTGAAGCCGCGCTCGGCCTGGGTGCTCTCGCGCAAGCCGCAGTGGCCCATCGCCGTCGTGCTCTGGGTGCTCGCCGCACTGACGTGGTACTTCATCTACCAGTCCGGCGTGCACGCGACGATCGCCGGCGTGGCCCTCGGCTTCGTGATGGCGCGGCGCCCCGGCGGCCGATCGGTGCACGCGCTCGAGCCGTACTCGAACGGCATCATCCTGCCGCTGTTCGCGCTCTCCGCCGCGATGGTGGCGATTCCGCAGGTCAGCCCGAGCGAGCTCGACCCGGCGTTCTGGGGCATCCTCGTCGGCCTTCCGGTCGGCAAGATCATCGGCATCGTGCTCATCGGCGGCCTCGGGGTGATGCTCGTGAAGCGCCGGGCGGGCGTGCCGCTCACGATCGGCGACCTCCTCATGGTCGGCGCGCTCGGCGGCATCGGCTTCACGGTGTCGCTGCTCATGAACGAGCTCGCGTTCTCCGACCACCCCGAGGTCGCCGACGAGGGCACGCTCGCGGTGCTGCTCGGTTCCGGCATCGCCATCGTCTGCTCGGCGATCGCGGTCACGGTGCGTTCGCGGCAGTACCGCAAGGCGGGAGCGCTCAGCGGGCCGGGCGGTCCGTTCTCGCGATGACCGAGGCGCGATCGGGCAACGGCCCGACCGATGCCGCGCGCGTGCATCTGCGCGCCGAGCTGCAGGAACGCCGCCTGACCGGCATCCGCGGGTTCGTGCACGCCACGCTGCTCCTCGCGGGCGAGGCGAGCGGCCTCGGCGGGCCGTCGGTCGCCGACCTCGTCGTGGTGCGACGCGCGACCGAGGCGCCGGTGCTCCGCACGAAGGCCGGCTCGCTCGATGAGGCGGACGCGCTGCTGCGCACGATCAACGACGACCTCGCCCGCATGAGCGTCGAGGAGTTCCTCGACGAGTGGGGTCATCTCAAGCCCTGAAGGCATCAGGCGGGTGCCGGATGCCGCGGGCACGGCCCACCCCGGGCGCCTCGGTCCGAGTCGGCGCCCGCGCCGAGACACGGCTCAGGCGGTGCCGGCCGTCGCCTCGACGCTCGGCTCGGGCAGCGGGAAGATGTTGGCGATCAGCCTCGACACCCATTCGATGAGGTCGGCGTCGCCCGGCGCCTCGCCGCCCGGGGTGGGGAACGGCACGAGGATGACGTCGTTCTGCGCGAAGTGCTTCGCGCCCGGGTACATGCGCTCGAGGCGGACACGGCGCGAGTCGGGGATGTTCGCCGGCGCGAGGCGGAGCTTCGACCCCGTCGCGATGACGTCGGAGAGCCCGGCGAGCTGCGCCTGACGGCGAAGCCGGGACACGGCGACGAGGTGCTCGACCGCGTCGGGCAGGGCGCCGTAGCGGTCGGCGAGCTCGTCGACCACGAGATCGATCTGCCCGTCTTTCGCGGCCGGGCCGCTGGCAGCGGAGAGCTTCTGGTACGCCTCGAGGCGGAGCCGCTCGGAGTCGACGTAGTCTTCGGGGATGTGTGCGTCGATGGGCAGCTCGAGGCGCAGCTCGGTCTGGCCCTCGGCGACGTCGCCGCGGAACGCCGACACCGCTTCGCCGATCATGCGCAGGTACAGGTCGAAGCCGACGCCGGCGATGTGGCCCGCCTGCTCGGCGCCGAGCAGGTTCCCGGCACCGCGGATCTCGAGGTCCTTCAGCGCGACCTGCATGCCCGAGCCGAGGTCGTTGTTCGCCGCGATGGTGGAGAGGCGGTCGTGGGCGGTCTCGCTGAGCGGCTTCGCCGGATCCCACAGGAAGTACGCGTACGCGCGCTCGCGCCCGCGCCCGACCCGCCCGCGCAACTGGTGCAGTTGCGAGAGCCCGTACTTGTCGGCCCGATCGATGATGATCGTGTTGGCGTTCGAGATGTCGAGTCCGGTCTCGATGATCGTCGTCGAGACGAGCACGTCGAACTTGCGCTCCCAGAAGTCGTTGACGATCTGCTCGAGCACGTGCTCGTTGAGCTGCCCGTGCGCCACCGCGATGCGCGCCTCGGGCACGAGCTCGGAGAGCTGCGCGGCGACCCGGTTGATCGAGGAGACCCGGTTGTGCACGAAGAAGACCTGGCCCTCGCGGAGCATCTCGCGCCGGATCGCGGCACCGACCTGCTGGTCGGAGTAGGGGCCGACGTAGGTCAGGATCGGGTGCCGGTCTTCGGGCGGCGTCGCGAGCGTGGACATCTCGCGGATGCCGGTGACCGCCATCTCGAGCGACCGCGGGATGGGCGTGGCGCTCATGGCGAGGATGTCGACGTTGGTCTTGAGCTTCTTGAGCGCGTCCTTGTGCTCGACGCCGAAGCGCTGCTCCTCGTCGATGATGACGAGGCCGACGTCTTTGAACACGACCTTCTCGGTGAGGATGCGGTGCGTTCCGATGACCATGTCGACGGTGCCGTCGGCGAGGCCGGCGATGGTCTCGCGGGCCTCCTTGTCGGTCTGGAAGCGGCTGAGCGCGTGCACGTGCACCGGGAAGCCCGCGAAGCGCTCGGTGAACGTCTCGAGGTGCTGCTTGACGAGCAGCGTGGTCGGCACGAGCATCGCGACCTGCTTGCCGTCTTGGATCGCCTTGAACGCGGCGCGCACCGCGACCTCGGTCTTGCCGAAGCCGACGTCGCCCGCGAGCAGACGGTCCATCGGGATGGGCCGCTCCATGTCGGCCTTGATCTCGTCGATGGTCTGCACCTGGTCGGGCGTCTCGACGAACGGGAAGGCCTCTTCGAGCTCGTGCTGCCACGGCGTGTCGGGGCCGAACGCGTGCCCCTTCGCGGCCATACGGGCCGAGTAGAGCTTGACGAGCTCGACCGCGATGTCGCGGACGGCCTTGCGGGCACGGCCCTTGGCCTGCGCCCAGTCGCTGCCGCCCATCTTCGACAGCGAGGGAGCCTCGCCGCCGACGTAGCGGCTCAGCAGGTCGAGCTGGTCGGTGGGCACGAACAGGCGGTCGCCCGCCTGCCCGCGCTTGGAGGGCGCGTACTCGATGACGAGGTACTCGCGGACGGCCTTCGGCTGCTGGGCGATGCCGGCCGTGCGGCTCGGCCCGGTCGGCCTCGAGCCGGTGGCGACCTCGCGCTGCACCATCTCGACGAACCGGCCGATGCCGTGGGTCTGATGCACGACGAAGTCGCCGGCCTTCAGCTGGAGCGGATCGACGACGTTGCGCCGCCGCGACGCGAGCTTCGTGTTGCGGCGGGTGTCGTACCCGACCGCTCGGCCGTAGAACTCGGTCTCGGAGAGGAGGCCGATCTTGACCTCGGGCACCTCGAATCCCCTGGCGGCCCCCGCCTGCACGAGATAGGCGACGCCCGGCTCGAGCTCGGCGGGCATCTCGTCGACGATGCGCGCGGCGAGGCCCGCCTCGGCGATCACGTCTCTGGCACGCTCGACGAGGCCGTGCCCTGCGGATGCCACGACGAGGCTCCACCCGTCGCGCAGCCGCTCGGCGACGTGGTCGATCGCCCCGGCGACGTTGCCCGCGAAGGTCGGGACCGCGGTCGCGGCGACGCGGACGTAGTCGGAGGCGACGCTCGCGGCGAGGTCGGCGGCCGCTCCGTCGCCCGCGGCGGCGACGACGGATGCGGCGTCGCCGATGTCGAAGTTCGAGAAGGTCCACCAGACGCGCTTGGGATCGGGCCGCCCCGGCGCGCTGAACAGCGTCGCGTCGCGGAACTCGCGCAGCGTGAGGAAGTCGCCGGCCGCGAGGTCGATCGGGGCGTCCGCCCCGACGGTCGCGGCGCTCCACGCGGCGCCGAGGAACTCGCGGTTCGTCTCGGCGAGGCTCGCGGCCCGGCCGGCGACCCGCTCGGGCTGGAGGACCGCGACCGCGGCGCCGAGCGGAAGATAGTGCGCGAACGGCACGAGCCGTTCGAGCAGGGCGGGGGCGAGCGACTCCATGCCCTCGACCGGGATGCCCTCGGCGACCTTCTCGAGCATGCCGGACAGGCTCGGGAACTCGTGCACCATCTCGCGGGCGCGCTGGCGCACGGCGGGCGTGAGCAGCAGCTCGCGGCTCGGCGCGAGCACGACGCGGTCGACCACCTCGGGCAGCGACCGCTGGTCGGCGACGGAGAACGCCCGCAGCTCCTCGACCTCGTCGCCGAAGAACTCCACCCGGACCGGATGGTCTGCGGTCGGCGGGAAGACGTCGAGGATGCCGCCGCGCAGCGCGAACTCGCCGCGCCGGGCGACCATGTCGACCCTCGCGTAGGCCAGGTCGACGAGCGTGCGCGAGATCGCGGACAGGTCGTGCCCGCGCCCCCCGGCGACGAGTTCGATGGGTTCGAGGTCGGTGAGGTTCTCGGCGAGCGGCTGCAGCGCGGCGCGCACCGAGGCCACGACGACGAGCGGATGCCCCGCGCCCTCGTGCTGCCAGTCGTGCATGCGCCGCAACGCGTGCAGCCGACGGCCGACCGTCTCTGCCGACGGGCTCAGCCGTTCGTGGGGCAGCGTCTCCCAGGCGGGGAACTCGAGCACCTCGACGCCGTCGAGGTACGGCTCGATCGAGGCGCGCACGAGCTCGCCCTCGCGGCTCGTGGCGGTGATCACGAGCAGCGCCGGAGCGAGTCCCGCTTCGGCCCGCCGCGAGAGCAGGCCCGCGAGGAGGGGCGCGTCGACGCCTTCGGGCGCGGAGAAGTCGGCGTTGCGCAGGGCCTCGGCCAGCGCAGCGTCGATCGTCGAGGCGCGCGAAAGCGCCGTGTTCAAGCCCTGCAGGATCACCATGCGAGTCTACGCGGGGCCGCCGACAGGGGTTCCGGCCGCGAGGCGGTCGGCCGCTCCCGATACGATGGGCGCCGCACGCCGGAACACGCACACGTCACCTGAGGAGCCCCGTGATCACAGCCGCCGCCGATGGATCCGCACTCGGCAATCCCGGCCCGGCCGGGTGGGCCTGGTACGTCGACGACGACCGTTGGGCGGCGGGCGGCTGGAAGCACGCCACGAACAACCAGGGCGAGCTGCGGGCCGTGCTCGAGCTGTTCCGCGCGACCGCGCACCTCGACGAGGAGCTCCTCGTGCTCTGCGACAGCCAGTACGTCATCAACTGCATCACGAAGTGGATGCAGGGCTGGAAGCGCAAGGGCTGGCGCAAGGCCGACGGCAAGCCGGTGCTCAACGTCGAACTGCTGAAGGAGCTCGACGCGGAGCTCGCCGGCCGCCGCTACCGCTTCGAGTGGGTCAAGGGCCACGTCGGGCACCCCATGAACGAGGCGGCCGACATCCGGGCGCGCTCGGTCGCCGAGGCCTACCGCAGCGGCGGCGCCGTGCCTTCCGGCCCCGGTTGGAGCGACGCGGGCGGGACGCGCACGGCCGCCCGCGCGGGCGCGACGAGCTCGGCCGCCGATGACATCGAAACCGGGCTCGCCGCGGCATCCGCCCTCGACCCGACGCCCGCCGGCCCGACCGACGCGGTCCCGCAGGACGACGATGCGCTCTTCACGCTCGACGACGCGCCCGACGCCTGGCACCAGCTCACGGTCGAGCTCTCGACCGAGGAGCACGACCGGCTGCTGCAGCTCGCTCGCGCGTCGGGCGTCTCCCCCGAGGAGTACCTGCGCGGGCTGATCTGACCCGAACCGCGCCGACCGAACGGCGCCGACCCGCACCGCCGGTTTCGCAGCGGCCGGTCAGGCCGGCGAGTGGAACCGTTGCTGCGCCGCCACGAGTCCGACGTCGGCGACGGCCTCCACGGCGTCGGCCGCGTCCGAGAGCAGGTTCGGCAGCGTGGCGCGCTCGGTGCCCGAGAAGTCCTTCAGCACGAAGTCGGCCGCATCCTGACGCCCGGGCGGGCGGCCCACGCCGACGCGCACGCGCGTGAAGTCGGCGTTGCCGGTGGCCTTCAGGATGTCGCGGAGTCCGTTGTGGCCGCCGTGGCCGCCGCCCGCCTTCAGGCGGATGGTGTCGAACGGGATGTCGAGCTCGTCGTGGACGACGATGAGGCGGTCGGGCTCGAGGCCGTAGAACTTGAGCAACGCGGAGACCGGACCGCCGGAGGTGTTCATGTAGCTGTTCGGCTTCGCGATGACGAGCTTCGGACCGCCTGGGCGCAGGAATCCCTCGGCCACACGCGACGGCGTCTTGTGCGACTTGAACGTCGCGCCGAGGCGCGACGCGAGCTCGTCGGCGACCATCTGGCCGACGTTGTGCCGGTTCGCCGCGTACTGGGCGCCCGGGTTGCCGAGGCCCACGACGAGCCAGGTGTTCGCGGCCACGTGCAGTTCGCCTTTCGGACGGGATCGGAGGAGATCGAGGAGACCCACCGGTTCGCTCCTCTCCTGGGTGCACGACGGGAACGGGCCCGCGGCCCGCATCCGAGCGTACCCGGATGCGGTGCCGCAGGCCCGATCGGCGTGCGTGCGGTGCGACTACTCCGCGGCGGCCTCGTCGGCCGGAGCCTCGGCAGCGGCCTCGTCGGCCTCGCCCTCGGCGGCCTCTGCGGCCTCCTCGCCGAGGTCCACCTTCTGCGGGGTGTGCACGTTGACGACGAGGGAGTCCTCGTCGGTGACGAGCGAGGCGCCCTTGGGCAGCTCGACGTCCTTCGCGTGGATCTGCGCGCCATCCTCGAGGCCCTCGACCGAGACGACGACGCTCTCGGGGATGTGGGTCGCCTCGACCTCGAGCAGCAGCGTGTGCGAGTCGAGGTCGGCGATGGTGCCGGGAGCGGTCTCGCCCTCGACGTGCACGGGGACCTCGACCTGGACCTTCTCGCCCTTCTTGATGACGATGAGGTCGAGGTGCTCGATGATCTGGTGCACCGGGTCCTTCTGGACGTCCTTGACGAGCGCGAGCTGGCTCTTGCCCTCGATCTGGAGGTCGAGCACGGCGTTCGCCTTGCGGATCAGCAGCTGGACCTGGTGGCCCGGCAGCGTCACGTGCTGCGGCTCGGTGCCGTGGCCGTAGATGACCGCGGGGATCTTGCCGACGGCGCGGATCTTGCGGGCTGCGCCCTTGCCGAACGAGTCGCGGTGCTCCGCGACGACCTTGTTGTCTTCAGCCATGATGTCTCTCCTTGGGTGGGCCCGGCTTCTCGGCGCCCAGATCGTGTGTCTGATGTCTTCAACTCGAACGCGCGGCATGCAGGATGCGCGGATGCGTGAGGAATAGCCGTGGAGCCAGCTCCCACCGCGTCGATCACGGATGCCTCGTGCGCGATCGCTCGCGCGGCGGGCCTCCCTCGCCGAAGTTCAATCGCCCAGTCTAGCAGCCACCGACGCGGCCGCCCGTTCGACGACCTTCTCGACCGGATCGCCGATGTCGACCACGACGCCGGGCTCGTCGCGCTCGAGCGGTTCGAGGCTCGCGAGCTGCGAGTCCAGAAGGCTCGGCGGCATGAAGTGGCCCGTGCGCCCCTCGGTGCGGGCCGCGAGCACCGCTCGGCTGCCGTGCAGGTGCAGGAACAGCGTCGCCGGCGCCTCCGCGAGGATCGCATCGCGATACGCGCGCTTCAGCGCCGAGCAGGCGACGACGAGGCCGGTGCCGGCCCGATCCGCCTCGGCGAGCGTCGTCCCGACGAGCTCGAGCCACGGCCGGCGGTCCTCGTCGTCGAGCGGCACGCCCGACGCCATCTTCTCGATGTTCGCGATCGGATGCAGGTCGTCGGCGTCGGTGAACGGCACGCCGAGTTCCCTCGCCACGAGCCTTCCGATCGTCGACTTCCCGGATCCGGAGACGCCCATGACGACGACGGTGGGGGGCTCAGGCTCTCGTGCGCTCATCGGCCGATCCTCTCACGACACCTCTCAGCAACACCGTGCAACGGTGAGGCCGCCTCACAGTACGCTGGAGGCATCCCCAGAATCCCGTCACGAGGAGTGTGTCCGTGCCTGAAGCCGTAGCCAACATCGGAGTCGTCGGACTCGCCGTCATGGGTTCGAACCTCGCCCGCAACCTCGCGAGCCGCGAGGGCAACACGGTCGCCGTCTTCAACCGCTCGTACGAGCGCACCGCGACGCTCCTCGAAGAGCACCCCGAGGCCGGGTTCGTCGGCGCCGAGTCCTACGACGAGTTCGTCGCCTCGCTCGCCAAGCCCCGCACCGCGATCATCATGGTCCAGGCCGGCAAGGGCACCGATGCGGTCATCTCCGAGCTCTCGAGCCGGTTCGAGCCGGGCGACATCATCGTCGACGGCGGCAACGCGCTGTTCACCGACACCATCCGGCGCGAGAAGGCCGTGCGCGAGACCGGCATCAACTTCGTCGGCGCCGGCATCTCGGGCGGCGAGGAGGGCGCGCTGAACGGCCCCTCGATCATGCCCGGCGGCTCCGACGAGTCGTGGGTCACGCTCGGCCCGATCCTGAAGTCGATCGCCGCGGTCGCCGAGGGCGAGCCCTGCGTCACCCACATCGGCCACGACGGCGCCGGCCACTTCGTGAAGATGATCCACAACGGCATCGAGTACGCCGACATGCAGCTCATCGCCGAGGCCTACGACCTCATCCGCCGCGGCACGGGCAAGACGCCCGCCGAGATCGCCGACGTCTTCGCCGAGTGGAACCACGGCGAGCTCGAGAGCTACCTCATCGAGATCACGGCAGAGGTACTGAAGCAGGTCGATGCCGAGACCGGTGCGCCGCTCGTCGACGTCATCCTCGACGAGGCCGGCTCGAAGGGCACGGGCGTCTGGACCGTGCAGACCGCGCTCAGCCTGGGCACGCCGGTGTCGAACATCGCCGAGGCCGTGTTCGCCCGCGGCCTCTCGTCGCACCCCGAGCAGCGCTCCGTCGCGAAGGGCCTCGCGGGCCCCGACGAGGCCGACCGCATCCCGGCCGACGAGGTCGACGCGTTCATCGAAGACGTGCGGCTGGCGCTCTACGCCTCGAAGATCGTCGCCTACTCGCAGGGCTTCGACGCGATCCGCGCCGGCGCCAAGGAGTACGACTGGAACATCGACCTCGCCGCGGTGTCGAAGATCTGGCGCGGCGGATGCATCATCCGCGCCCAGTTCCTGAACCGCATCGCCGACGCGTACGACGAGACCCCCGACCTCGAGCTGCTGCTCTCGGCGCCGTACTTCGCCGAGGCGTTCACGCGGGCGCAGGCGGCCTGGCGCCGGGTCGTCGTGCGCTCGGTCGAGACCGGCATCCCGGCCCCCGCGTTCGCCTCCTCGCTCGCGTACTACGACGGCCTGCGCGCCGACCGCCTGCCCGCCGCGCTCGTGCAGGGCCAGCGCGACTTCTTCGGCGCGCACACGTACAAGCGCGTCGACAAGGAGGGCGTGTTCCACACGCTGTGGTCGGGCGACCGATCCGAGATCGCCACCACGCCGTCCACCCACTAGTAGCCTTGGCCCCGGGCACCAGCCCGGGGCCGAGACCGGTCCCCCGCCGATCCGACGACGAGTGAGGGCGCATGCGCAAGCCGACGTGGCAGACCCAGGGCGAGGACCCCGACTACCGCTTCACGCTCGCCAACGAGCGCACGTTCCTCGCGTGGATCCGCACCGCCCTCGCGCTGCTCGCGGGCGGCGTGCTGCTCTTCGAGTTCGCCCAGGCGATCGGCCCGCGCTTCGTGGTGCTGATCCTCGCGGTCGGACTGGCCGTCGTCGCCGCCGTGCTCGGCGGGTTGTCGTACGTGCGCTGGAAGGCGAACGAGGTCGCGATGCGAACGGGTCGGCCGCTGCCGCACAGTGTCATGATCCCCCTGCTCTCGGGCATCGCGCTCCTCGCCGCAGCCGCCATCGCCGCCCTGATCCTGATCTCGGGCTTCTCGGGCTGAGCACCCCATGACGACCGTCCCGCCTGCTGCGCTGTCGCGCGACCCGGGCATGCAGCCCGAGCGCACGGCACTGGCCTGGAGCCGCACCGGGCTCGCCATCGCGGTGAACGCCGTGCTCGTGCTGCGCGACGGGCTGAGCTCGAGCCAGCCCGCGCTCTCGACCGCCGGGGTCGCGCTCTTCGTGCTCGCCGCCGTCGCCGTCGCGCACGGCGCGGTGCGACGCCGGCAGCTCGACGCCCGGCGCGAGATCATCCCGCCGTCGCCGGTGGCGATGCTCGGCGTGGCCGCCACCGTGCTGCTCGCCGCCGTCGCGGGCATCGCGTCCATCCTGATCGAGGCCACGAGATGAGCGAAGAGCACCCCGAGCTCGCCGGCTACGAGCCGGTCGACCGGCCCCGTCGCCCGGGGCGCCGTCGTGCGATGCGGGTCGCGGTCTTCCTCGCCCTCGCGGCCATGGTGCTCCCGATCGTGCTCTCGACGTTCTCGGTCGCCACCTCGACCGCGCGCTCCACGTGCACCGCGTTCGCCACGGCGGCCGCGGGCGCCACGGGCGGCGAGTTCACGACGGATGCCCCGTTCGAGCTGTTCGCCGCCGGCGGGCCCGGTTGGCAGTGCTACGTCATCACCGAGAACGGCGCCCGTCGGCATCTCGCGAACTTCGGCCTGTTCCCGGCGACACCGCGCTACGGCACCGGTACGCCGACCTAGGCGCGTCGACCGTCGGCCCGGTCATCGTCGTGGGCCGCTCCGCCCGCAGCCGGCCCTCCGGCGGGCGCCGCGTCAGGCGCTCCGTCGGCGATGAACACGCGCTTGTACGAACGCCCGTCGGCCAACGTCACCGTGCGGGCCTCGACCAGCCCGCGGGTCACGCGCTGGTAGATCGCCTGGGGCGTCACTCCGAGGCGCTTGGCCGCCTCGGCGACGCTCTCCCCTGGCAGGTCGGTCGGGACGCTCGAGGGCCGCTCGCGCTTCCGGCGACGACTCGCCTCCTGTCGCTCGGCGATCTCGTCGTCGGCGCCGGCCCACCGGTACTTTGCCGCCGACGGGCTGAGGCCCGCGGCATCCGCGATCTGCTCCCACGACGAGCCCGCCTCGAGGGCGTCGCGTGCCGCGGCGAGCATCGCCGGGTCGGTCTCGAGGGCCGTCAGAAGCGAGCGGATGCCCCGGAGCCGGTCGAGCGGCGGCACGCCGTCGCCGGTCTCCAGCGCCGCGAGCGCCGCGAGGGCGGCCGCGCTGTCGCCGGACAGGAACGCCATGGTGTGCCCTGCGTCACTCGGCGAGGAGGCTGTTGCGAACCTCGCGCCGGATGACCTTGCCGATGAGGGAGCGAGGGAGCTCGTCGGCCTGGACGACGCGCTTGGGCACCTTGTAGGCGGTGAGCCCGTCGCGGGCGAGGTCGCGGATGCCCTGCTCGTCGAGCTCGGCCCCGTCGCGGAGCACCACGACGGCGACGACCTGCTCGCCCGAGTGCTCGTCGGGCACGCCGACCACGGCGACCTCGACCACGTCGGGGTGCGCGAGCACCGCCTCTTCGACCTCGCTCGGGGCGACGTTGAAGCCGCCCGTGATGATGAGCTCCTTGATGCGGTCGACGATGTGCACGAAGCCGTCTTCGTCGATCGAGACGATGTCGCCTGTGCGGAACCAGTCGGCACCGCCGTCGTCGGACGGCACGAAGACGGCCGCCGTCTCATCGGGCTTCTGCCAGTAGCCGGAAAAGACCTGCGGGCCGCGCACGATGAGCTCGCCCTCGGCGCCCGCCGCGACATCTGTCTGGGGATCGTCGGGGTCGACGACGCGGGCTTCGGTCGACGGCAACGGCAGCCCGACGGTTCCGGCGCGGCGGTTCGGCGCGACCGGGTTGGCCATCAGCACGGGCGAGCACTCGCTGAGCCCGTAGCCCTCGACGAGATATCCGCCCGATGCCTGCTCCCACGGTTCGACCACGTCGGCCGACAGCGGCATCGCGCCCGAGATCGCGATCTCGATGCCGTCGAGCGAGACGCCGGCCTCGGCGGCCGCCTTCGTGAGCCGGTCGTAGATGGGCGGCACTGCGGGGAGGAACGTCGGCGGGCGGCGCTTCACGGCCTTCAGCACGAGTTCGGGATCGAACTTCGGGAAGAGCACGAGACGGGCGCCCATGCTCATCGCGAAGGTGAGGCAGAGGGTGAGCCCGTACGCGTGGAACATCGGCAGGACCGCGTGCACGACGGCGCTGCCGCGTTCGATCTGCGGAACCCAGGCGCGGGCCTGCGCCGCGTTCGAAACGAGGTTCGCATGCGTGAGCGTCGCGCCCTTGGGGCTGCCGGTCGTGCCGCTCGTGTACTGGATGAGCGCGACGTCGCCGACCGCGGGCGCGACGATGTGGGAATCGACCGGGGCGGACGCCACGAGCTTCTGCCACGGCGTCGTGCCGCGGACCTTCGTGGTGAGCGCCTCGCGCGATTCGCGGGCCTTGGCGACCGGCATCCGGAGCAGAGCACGCGTCAGCAACGGCATCGCCCGGGTCACGTCGACCGAGATGATCTCGCGGACCGCGACGTCGGCGGGGAACGCCTGGATCGTGTCGACCACCTTGTCCCAGGCGATGACCACGGCGGCGCCGTGATCCTCGAACTGGTGGCGCAGCTCGCGCGGCGTGTAGAGCGGGTTGTGCTCGATCACGATCGCGCCGAGGCGCAGCACCGCGTAGAACGCGACGATGTGCTGCGGGCAGTTGGGCAGCACGAGGGCGACCGGGTCGCCGGGCTGCACGCCCAGCAGGCGCAGCCCCTCGGCCGCGCGCTCGATCTGCTCGCCGAGCTCGCGGTACGTGGTGGTGCGCTCGAAGAACTCGAGCGCGACGCTGTCGGGGTACGCCTCGACGGAACCGCGAACGAGGTCGTAGAGCGAGTCGGTCTGCGGCTCGATGTCATGCGGCACGCCGTCGGCGTAGCCGGCGAGCCATGGGCGCGGCGTCTCGATGGTCACCGGTCTACGCCGCGCCGTCGAACATGCTCGTCACCGAGCCGTCTTCGAAGACCTCGTGGATGGCGCGTGCGAGCAGCGGCGCGATGGGGAGCACGGTGAGGCGATCCCAGCGCTTCTCCTCGGGGACGGGGAGGGTGTCGGTCACGACCACCCGGTCGATGACGTCGGACTGCAGGATCTCGGTGGCCGGGTTCGAGAACACCGCGTGCGTGGCCGCGACCACGACGCCGGTGGCGCCGGCCTCCTTCAGCGCCTCGGCGGCCTTCACGATGGTGCGGCCCGTGTCGATGAGGTCGTCGACCAGGAGGCACACGCGCCCCTCGACCTCGCCGACGATCTCGTGCACCGAAACCTGGTTCGGCACGAGCGGGTCGCGGCGCTTGTGGATGATGGCGAGCGGTGCGCCGAGCTTGTCGCTCCAGATGTCGGCGACGCGCACGCGGCCCATGTCGGGCGAGACGACGGTCAGCGTCGACGGGTCGAGCGAGTTCTTGAACTCCTCGAGCAGCACGGGCATGGCGAAGAGGTGGTCGACGGGGCCGTCGAAGAAGCCCTGGATCTGCGCGGCGTGCAGGTCGATCGACATGATGCGGTCGGCGCCGGCCGCCTTGAACAGGTCGGCGACGAGTCGGGCCGAGATGGGCTCGCGCCCGCGGCCCTTCTTGTCCTGGCGGGCGTAGGGGTAGAACGGCGCGACGACGGTGACGCGCTTCGCGGAGGCCCGCTTGAGCGCGTCGAGCATGATGAGCTGCTCCATGAGCCACTCGTTGATCGGCGCGGTGTGCGACTGGATCACGAACGCGTCGGAGCCTCGCACGCTCTCGTCGAACCGGGCGTAGATCTCACCGTTCGCGAAGGTGCGCGCATCGGTGGGCACGAGCTCCGAACCGAGTTCGTGCGCGATCTGCTCGGCGAGGGCGGGATGCGCCCGCCCCGACACGAGCACGAGCCGCTTCGATCCGGTGGTCTCGATTCCCGACATGTGCTGTGTCCTCTCCGCCTGCGCCCTGCGCGGCGTGTTCAGTCGGCGTCGGAACCGGATGCCTCGTGCGCGGCGCCGGCGGCGTCTGCCGCCGCCGAACCGGCCCGGTGCTTCTGGACCCACTCCTCGATGTTGCGTTGCGGTGCCACGTTCACGGCGAGCGCGCCGGACGGGACGTCTTTTCGGACGACGGTTCCGGCGCCCGTGTAGGCGCCGTCACCAATCCTAACCGGCGCGACGAAGACGCCGTGGGAGCCGGTGCGCACGTGCGACCCGACCTCGGAGCGGTGCTTGCGGACCCCGTCGTAGTTGGCGAAGACCGAGCCCGCTCCGATGTTGGAGTGCACGCCGATCGTGGCGTCGCCGACGTAGCTCAGGTGCGGCACCTTGCTGCCGGTGCCGATGGTCGCGTTCTTCGTCTCGACGAAGGCGCCGATCTTGCCGTCGGCCCCGAGCACGGTGCCCGGCCGCAGGAACGAGAACGGGCCGACCGCGGCTCCGGCGCCGACGACCGCGAGCGTGCCGTCGGTGCGTCGCACCTCGGCGCCCGCGCCGACCTCGCAGTCGGTCAGCGTCGTGTCGGGCCCGATGCGCGCGCCCGTCTCGACCACGGTCGCGCCCTTGAGCTGCGTGCCGGGACGGATGGTCACGTCGGGCGCGATGCGCACGGTGAGGTCGATCCACGTGGTCGCCGGGTCTTCGATCGTCACGCCGTTCAGCTGCCAGCCGCGCACGATGAGGGCGTTCAGCCGCGCGGCGGTCTCGGAGAGCTGGGCGCGGTCGTTGATGCCCGCCACGAGCCACGGCTCGGTCACGGGCACGGCCTCGACCTCGGAACCGGCGGCGCGCAGGAGCTGGATGACGTCGGTGAGGTACTTCTCGCCCTGCGCGTTCTCGGTCGTGAGGTTCGCGAGCTGATCGCGCAGCGCGGCCGCGCCGAACGCGTAGATGCCCGCGTTGATCTCGGCGATGGTGCGCTCGGCGTCGCTCGCGTCCTTCTGCTCGACGATGCGGTCGAACACGCCGACGCTGTCGCGCACGATGCGGCCGTAGCCGGTGGGGTCGTCGTAGAAGGCGGAGAGCACGGATGCCGCCGCAGCGCGATCGCGGTGACGCTCGAGGAACCCGACGAGCGTGTCGGCGTTCAGCAGCGGCACGTCGCCGTTCAGCACGAGCACCTCGCCGTCGAAGCCGTCGGGAAGCGCGGCGACGGCCTGCTCGACGGCCCGGCCCGTGCCCGGCACGTCGTCCTGGTCGACGATAACGGCGCCCGGCAGCTCGGCCTCGACGGCCGCGGCGACCTGGTCGCGCTCGTGGCGCACGACGGCGATGACGTGCGCCGCCTCGAGGGTGCGCGCGGTCGCGAGCACGTGGGCCACGATGGGGGCTCCGGCGAGGGGGTGCAGCAGCTTCGGCGTGGCCGACTTCATGCGGGTGCCCTGCCCGGCGGCGAGGACGATGATGGCGAGGTTCTGGTCGGTCATTCGCGTCTTCCTGTGGGGTGGGATCTTGCGGTGTTCCGGTGGCGTTCGACGGCGTTCCGGCTCCGCCACCAGGATTCGAACCTGGACCGAACAGCTCCAAAGGCTGTCGTGCTGCCGTTACACTATGGCGGACCGCTCGGGCGGCATGCGCACGGGCGCCATCCAGTCTGCCAGACCGCGGCGCGCCGGACCGCACGGCCCGGGCCCGCGGCATCCGCTTCGTGCATCGTCACGCACGTCGATCGCACGGCCGGGCCGCGCGATAATGGCGGGATGACGCATGCCGACGAGGTCGACCGCATCGTCGAGGACTGGGAGCGCGAACGCCCCGATCTCGACTTCGCACCCCTGCAGGTGCTCTCGCGCGTCGCACGGCTGTCGAAGCATCTCGATCGCGCGCGACGCCAGGCGTTCGCGCGCTCCGAGCTCGAGGCGAGCGAGTTCGACGTGCTCTCGGCGCTGCGCCGCGCGGGCTCGCCGTTCCGGCTGTCGCCCAAGCAGCTGCTGCAGCAGACGCTCGTCTCGAGCGGCACGATGACCAACCGCATCGACCGCCTCGTCGAACGCGGGCTCGTCACCCGCCAGACCGACCCGAACGACGGACGCGGCATCCTCGTCGAGATGAGCCCGGCCGGCCTCACGCGGGTGGATGCCGCGATCACGCGCCTCGTCGACGCCGAGGCCGAGCTCCTCGACAGCCTGCCGGCGGCCGAGCAGAAGCGGCTCGCCGCGCTGCTGCGCAAGCTGAGCCTCGGCTTCGACTGAGCGGGACCCGCTGCCGTCAGCGGCGCATGACCTTGCGGGCGAGCCAGTTGCCGAAGAACTGCGCGAGCTGCACGAAGACGATGATGAGGATCACCGCGGCCCACGTGATCAGCGGCTGGTACTGGCGGTAGCCGTAGACCACCGCGAAGTTGCCGAGACCGCCGCCGCCGATGAGCCCGGCCACCGCGGTCATGTCGACGATCGCGACGAGCACGAAGGTGTAGCCGAGGATCAGGGGGCCGAGCGCCTCTGGCAGCACGACGGTGCGGAGGATGCGGATCGGTCCGGCGCCCATCGACCGCGCGGCCTCGACCACGCCGGGCGAGACGGTCAGCAGGTTCTGCTCGACGATGCGCGCGATGGCGAACGACGCGGCGATCGAGAGCGCGAACACGAGCGCGTCGTTGCCGATGCCGGTGCCGATCACGAGGCGCGAGAGCGGCTGCACGGCCGCGATGAAGATGATGAACGGGATGGGCCGGAAGAAGTTGATGACGACGTTGACGATCGTGAAGACCGGCTTGTTCGACAGCAGGCTGCCCGGTCGGGTCGTGTAGAGCACCATGCCGAGGAGGAGGCCTGCGAGCCCGCCGAACAGCAGCGTGAGCGCGACCATGTAGAGCGTCTCGAACGCCGCTTCCCAGAACTCGGGCCCGAGCTCGAACAGGCGATCCATCACGCCACCTCCGTGACCTCGGCGCGGTCGCCGATCTTCGCGAGCACCGCGTCGACCGCGGCATCCGCCCCTCTGATCGCGAGCGTCAGGTGACCGAACGCCCGCCCCTGGATGTCGTTGATGCCGCCGTAGACGAGCTCGAACTCGAGCCCCGCGTTCGCGAGGTCGAGGAACACCGCAGCCTGCGAGGCGTCGCCGTCGCGGAAGGAGATGGTGACGATTCGGCCCGCGTGGCGTTCGCGCAGCACGACGGCCTCGGCCGGTGACGGGATGCCCTTGACCACCGTCGAGACGAACCGCGCCGACGACGCGTTCTTCGGCGACGAGAACACGTCGAACACGTCGCCGGACTCGATGACCCTGCCGCCGTCCATGACGGCGACCTTCGTGGCGATGGACTGGATGACGTCCATCTCGTGGGTGATGATGACGATCGTGACGCCGAACTCCCGGTTCACGCGTTTCAGGAGTTCGAGCACCTCCTGCGTCGTCTCGGGGTCGAGGGCGCTGGTGGCCTCGTCGGCGAGGAGCAGTCGCGGCGACGTCGCGAGCGCTCGGGCGATGCCGACGCGCTGCTTCTGGCCGCCCGAGAGCTGGTCGGGATAGCTCCGCGCCTTGTCGGCGAGCCCCACGAAGGCGAGCAATTCGTCGACCCGAGCCGTGATCTCGGCCTTCGACGCGCCCGCGACCTGCAACGGGTACGCGATGTTCGCCCGCACTGTCTTGGAGTTGAAGAGGTTGAACTGCTGGAAGATCATGCCGATCTCGAGCCGGATGCCGCGGAGCTCGCGCTCCGGCATGGCCGTGATCTCGCGGCCGCCCACCTCGATCGTGCCCGAGGTCGTCGGTTCGAGGGCGTTGATGAGCCGCACGAGCGTGGACTTGCCCGCGCCCGAGTAGCCGATGATGCCGTAGACGTCGCCGGCCTCGATCTCGAGGCTCACCGAGTCGACGGCGACAATCGGTGCGCCGCCCTTCTCGGGCGAGGGGTAGGACTTGGTGACGTCGGTGAGGCTGACGAGTGCCATGTGGTGCTCCTTCCAGAACGCCGGAACGGGCGGCGGGACCGGTTCGGGTCCCGCCGCCCCACGAAGCGGCGATCCGCCGAGGCGGACGCCGGTTCGATCAGCCCTTGGCTTCCTCGGTGTCGGCCTCGACCTTGGCGAGCGAGTCCTGCAGGTCGGCCACGGAGACCTCGAGCGGCACGGCGGTGTCGCCCGACGCCTCGAGCAGGCCCGCCTGCACGTCGGGGTCGGTCTGGAAGATCTCGACGAGCTTCAGGTAGGTCTCGTTGTCGGCGTCTTCGGCGCGCGTCGCGAAGATGTTCACGTAGGGCAGCGCGTTCGGGTCGGAGGGGTCGTCCTGCGCGATGGCGTCCTCGAACGAGAGGCCGGCGTCGGCGACGTAGTCGTTGTTGATGATGGCGGCGGCGACGTCGGGCAGCGAGGTCGGCGTGAGCGAGGCCTCGAGCGCGGTGACCTTCACCTTCGAGTTCTCCTCGTCGATGTCGGCGAGATCGGAGAAGATCGTGCCGCCGCTCTTGAGCTCGACGAGCCCGGCCGACTGCAGCACGAGCAGCGCGCGCGCCTGGTTCGAGGCGTCGTTCGGCACAGCGACGGTGTCGCCCTTCTCGATGTCGGCGACGTCGTCGACCTTCGTCGAGTACAGGCCGAGCGGGTAGATCGCCGTCGAGCCGATGGGCGTCAGATCCTGGCCGGCGGAGACGTTGTAGTCGGCGAGGTAGACGATGTGCTGGAACTGGTTGAGGTCGAGTTCGCCCTCGGTCGTGGCCGGGTTCGGCTGCGCGTAGTCCGAGAAGTCGACGAGCTCGATGTCGATGCCCGCTTCGTCGGCGGCCTTCTCGAACGCGTCCCACTGCGGATCGCCCTTGCCGACGACGCCGATCTTGACGACGTCGTCTGCGCTGCCGCCGTCGCCGGAGGCGCAGGAGGCGAGGCCGAGTACGAGGGGGACGGCGGCGAGTGCGGCGATGAGCTTGGTGCTGCGTGCCTGGAAGCGGGATGCCATGGGAGTGTTCCTTTCGTCGTCGCGCGCGTTCTGGTGCTGATGGCAGTGGAGCGGGCACGGCTCCGCCACGGTGGGTCACGGTGGGGGGCTTCGATGCCGCGAACGCGGGCGCATTCCCACGTTAGGTGAAGATTCTTTGCGTACCGGCCACGAGGGTCACAGTACGTCACAGGATCTGCGACGTCAGGCTTCGAGAATCTCGGAAACTTCGATCCAGCGCGTCTCGAGGTCGGCGACGGATGTCTCGAGCGCGCGCAGTTCGTCGCCGAGCACGCCCAGCCCCTCGTAGTCGGACTGGTCGTGCACGGCCAGTCGTTCGTGCGCCCGGGCGATCTCGGCGGCGAGCTTCTCGAGCTTGCGGTCGATCGACGCGAGCTCCTTCTCGGCGGTGCGGCGCTCCGCGCCGGCGAGGGCGGGCGCCGCTTGGGCCGTGCCGGTGTCGAGCCGCGTCGCGCCCGCGGGCCCGGCGGCGGGAGCCGACGCCCGCCCCGCGGCATCCGCCGCCGCACGCGGCTCGAGCGCCCTGCGCAGCTCGAGGTACTGGTCGACGCCGCGGGGCAGGTCGCGCAGGTGCCCGTCGAGGATCGCGAACTGGCGGTCGGTGACGCGCTCGATGAGGTAGCGGTCGTGGCTGACCACGAGCAGCGTGCCGGGCCAGGAGTCGAGGAGGTCTTCGATGGCCGCGAGCATGTCGGTGTCGAGGTCGTTCGTCGGCTCGTCGAGGATGAGCACGTTCGGCTCCTGAAGCAGGATCAGCAGCAGCTGCAGGCGGCGCTTCTGCCCGCCCGAGAGGTTCTTCACCGGGGTCGAGAGCTGGGCCGTCGTGAAGCCGAGCCGCTCGAGCAGCTGCCCGGGCGTCATCTCCTTGCCGCCGACCTCGTAACTCGTGCGCTGCTCGGCGACCACGGCCGAGACGCGCTGCTCGGCCCATTCGGCGAGCTCGTCGAGCTCCTGGCTGAGGGTCGCGATGCGCACGGTCTTGCCGCGCTTGACGCGCCCGCCGGTCGGCTGCACCGCGCCGGTCACGAGTCCGAGCAGCGTGGACTTGCCGGCCCCGTTCACGCCCAGGATGCCGGTGCGCTCCCCCGGCGCGATGCGCCACTCGACGTCGCGCAGCACGGTCTTCGTCGCCGGCTCGCCGGATGCGCCGGCCTGCGACGTGTCGGTCGCGGCGAACTCCACGGAGACGTCGATGAGGTCGACCACGTCCTTGCCGAGCCGCGAGACCGCGAGCCGGTCGAGCTCGACCTTGTTGCGGACGGGGGGCTCGTTCTCGATGAGCTCGTTCGCCGCGTCGATGCGGAACTTCGGCTTCGACGTGCGCGCCGGGGCGCCGCGGCGCAGCCACGCGAGCTCCTTGCGCATGAGGTTCTGCCGTTTCGCCTCGGATGCCGCCGCCATGCGGTCGCGTTCGACGCGCTGGAGCACGTAGGCCGCGTACCCGCCCTCGAACGGCTCGACGATGCCGTCGTGCACCTCCCACGTGGCGGTGCAGACCTCGTCGAGGAACCAGCGGTCGTGCGTGACGACGACGAGCGCGCCGGAGTCGGCCGCCCAACGACGCTTGAGGTGCGCGGCGAGCCAGGCGATGCCCTCGACGTCGAGGTGGTTCGTCGGCTCGTCGAGGAACACGACGTCCCAGTCGCCGACGAGCAGCGCGGCGAGGCCGACGCGGCGGCGCTGCCCGCCCGACAGGCTCGCGATCTGCCCGTGCCACGGCACGTCGGCCAGCAGGCCGCCGATGACGTCGCGCACCTTCGGGTCGCCGGCCCAGACGTGCTCCTCGATGCCGCCGACGACGAACTCGGCCACCGTCTTGCCCGGATCGACGACGTCGGACTGGTCCAGCATGCCGATGCGGATGCCGCGGCGCATCGTGACCCGCCCGCCGTCGGGTCGCAGGCGTGCGGCGAGCAGCTTCAGCAGGGTGGACTTGCCGTCGCCGTTGCGGCCGACGACGCCGATGCGGTCGCCCTCGTCGATGCCGAGGGTCACCTCGTCGAAGACGGTGCGCGTCGGGAACTCGAGATGCAGGCGCTCGGCGCCGAGAAGATGTGCCATGTCCCGTCGAGCCTAGTTGCCGTTGCTGGGCGCCCCCGGCCGGGCGTCGCTCGGGCGGCGGCGCCCCCGGGCGGTCGGCGCGCGGGTCGGCGCACCCGTCGGCGAGACGGTCAGCGGGCGAGCACCCGCGCGCCGTGCACCGCGCCGTGCACGTGGATGGCCGTCAGCCGCGCCGCGGAGAGCGCGACCTGCAGCTCGAGTGCCGAGTCGGTGTCGGCCGCGAGGAAGGCGACCGTCGGCCCCGAGCCCGAGACGAGGCCGGCGAGGGCGCCGTTCGCCACGCCGAGCTCGAGGATGCCGCGGAGTCCGGGCGCGAGCCGCAGCGCGGCCTCTTGGAGGTCGTTGTGCAGCGCCGTCGCGAGCAGGCCCGGATCCCCGGCGCGGAGCGCCTGCAGCACCTCGGCGTCGACGACGGGCGAGGCGGGCACGTGCCGTCCCTCGTCGTGGCGGATCCGATCGAGCTCGCCGTAGACGCCGGGCGTCGAGAGTCCGAACTCGGCGACCGCGAGCACCCAGTGGAAGGAGCCGGTCGCGAGCGCCGGGCTCAGCCGGTCGCCGCGGCCGGACCCGATGGCGGTGCCGCCCGCGAGCGAGAACGGCACGTCGGCGCCGAGCTGCGCCGCGATGGAGGAGAGCTCCTCCTTCGGGAGGCCGGTGCCCCACAACGCGTCGCAGGCCACGAGGGTGGCCGCGGCATCCGCTGATCCGCCGCCCATGCCGCCGGCGATCGGGACGTGCTTCTCGATCTCGAGCCGCACACCGCCGCGGACCCCTGTGACGCGGGCGAGGAGCTTCGCGGCCCGGATCGCGAGGTTCGAGGCGTCGGTCTCGAGCCCGGAGGTGTCGACGCTGCCGCCGAAGGCCACGCTGAACTCGTCGTCGGGCCAGGCGCGAACGTCTTCATAGAGCGAGACGGCCTGGTACGCCGTCGCGACGTCGTGGTAGCCGTCGGGCTGCACCTCGCCCACGCGCATGAACAGGTTGATCTTGCCGGGCGCGCGCACGTGCACGGAGTCTTCGGTCCAGGCGATGCTCATGCGCTCACGACTCCGGGGCCGTGGCGGCGGATGCGACCGCGGCGCGGGCGATGCGCAGGAAGTCGCCGACGACGAGCTGCTCGCCGCGCGACTCGGGGGCGACGCCGGCGCGTTCGAGCACCTCGCTCGCGGCCGAGGCGGTGCCGCCGAGGACGCCGGACAGCGACTGCCGGAGCATCTTGCGGCGCTGCTGGAAGGCCGCGTCGACGAGCGCGAAGGTCGCGCGCCGCTCCTCGATCGTGCCGGGCTGCTCGCCGCGCTCGAAGCCCACGAGCACCGAGTCGACGTTGGGCACGGGCCAGAAGACCATGCGCGAGACCTGGCCCGCGGTGCGCCAGTCGCCGTACCAGGCGGCCTTCAGGCTCGGCGCGCCGTAGACCTTCGAGCCGGGTTCGGCCGCGAGCCGGTGCCCGACCTCGGCCTGCACCATCACGATGCCCGACCGCAGCGAGTCGAAGTGCTCGAGCAGGTGCAGCAGGACAGGGACCGAGACGTTGTAGGGCAGGTTCGCGACGAGCCGCACGGGCTCGCCGGGCAGTTCCGTCACACGGAGCGCGTCGGCGGTGACGACGGTGAGCGAGGTGCCCGGCTGCATGATGCCGGCCGTGTGGGGCAGCTGCGCGGCGAGGCGCTTGTCGATCTCGACCGCGATGACGGATGCCCCGGCCTCGAGCAGCCCGAGCGTGAGCGAGCCGAGCCCCGGCCCGATCTCGAGCACGGTCTCGCCGGCGTGTACGCCCGCGGTCTGCACGATGCGGCGCACGGTGTTGCCGTCGTGCACGAAGTTCTGGCCGAGCTTCTTCGTCGGCGTGACGTCGAGCAGCTCGGCGAGGTCGCGGATCTCGGCGGGGCCGAGCAGGCGCGCGATCGCCGGCGCTCCCTCGGCCTCGTGGCGGTGCGCGTTCATGCCGCGCCCCCCGCGTCGTCGACCCGTGTCTCAGTCCCCCGCACGCGCTTCATCCTGCCATGAGCCGTAGACGCGGCGCGTGTTCGACGCGAGATCGGCGCACAGCGCGTCGAGGTCGGCTCCGAGCACGTCCGCCATGAACCGCACGGTGTGCGGCACGAGGTAGGGCGCGTTCGGGCGACCGCGCAGCGGCGCGGGCGTGAGGTAGGGCGCGTCGGTCTCGACGAGGATGCGCTCGCGCGGCGCGACCCGCAGCGCGTCGCGCAGGTTCTCGGCGTTCTTGAACGTCACGTTGCCGGCGAACGAGAGGTACCAGCCCTCGGATGCCGCGAGCCGGGCGAGCTCGTCGCCGCCCGAGAAGCAGTGGAACACCGTGCGGTCGGGCGCCCCGACGCGTCGCAGCGTCTCGACGACCTCGTCGTGGGCGTCGCGATCGTGGATCTGCATGGCGATGCCGTGCCGCTTGGCGATGTCGATGTGCGCCTCGAACGAGCGGAACTGCGCCGGCCGCCCCTCGTCGCCCGTGCGGAAGAAGTCGAGCCCCGTCTCGCCCACCGCGCGCACGCGCGGCTGCGCGGCCAGCTCGTCGATGACGGCGAGCGCGTCGTCGAGGGTGCCGGCGGCCTCGAGCTCGGGCGCCTCGTTGGGGTGCAGCGCGACCGCGGCGAGCAGGCGGGGCTCGCGCGCGGCGACCTCGGCCGACCATCGGCTCGTCGCGACGTCGGTGCCGACCTGCACCGCGCCGATCACGCCGACGGATGCCGCGCGCTCGAGGTGCTCGTGCACGTCGAGCGGGAGCGCGCCGTCGGCGATCTCGAGATGCGTGTGGTTGTCGTAGACGCCGACCGGCAGGCCCTCGGGCAGCGGCGGGTACTCGACGGGGCGTCCGCCGTCGTTGCGGGTGCGGAGGTGGTCGGGGCTCACCGAGTCGTTCACTCCGCCGTTTCGATGCGCGGGAACAGCGCCTCGAGCGGCGCCACCCGCGGGCCGACGCTCCACTCGTCGGCACGGTCGATGCGCTGCTCCTGCACGGTGCCGGGCGCGCCGAGCGCGGTCCAGAGCTTGGCGGTCGCCTTCGGCAGCACCGGCGAGAGCAGCACGGCCAGCGTGCCGAGCCCGTGGTACGCCGTGGCGAGCACGGTCTCGAGGCGCTCCCGCTTCGCCGGGTCCTTCGCGAGCACCCACGGCTCCTCGGCCGTGATGTAGCCGTTGAGCGCCTCGACGAGCTCCCAGACGGCGCCGATGGCCTCGTGGATCGCGATGCGGTCGATGGCCGACCACGAGGCATCCGTGGCCCGCTGCTCGACCGCGGCGATGGCCTCGTCGGCCTCGGTGCGCTCGGATGCCGCGGGCACCTCGCCGTCGCAGTAGCGCGTGATCATGGCGATGACGCGCGACGCGAGGTTGCCGAAGCCGTTCGCGAGCTCGGCCTGGTAGCGGGCCGAGAGGTCCTCCCACGAGAACGACCCGTCTTGGCCGAACGCGATGGCGCGCAGGAAGTAGTAGCGGAACGCGTCGGAGCCGAACGTGTCGGTGATCTGCTCGGGGGCGATGCCGGTGAGCTTCGACTTCGACATCTTCTCGCCGCCGACGAGCAGCCAGCCGTGCCCGAACACGCCGCGCGGCACGTCGAGCCCGGCCGCCATGAGCATGGCGGGCCAGATGACCGCGTGGAAGCGCAGGATGTCTTTGCCGACGATGTGCTGCGCGGGCCAGCGGCTCGCGAACTCCTCGTCGTCCTGGCCGTAGCCGACGGCCGTGATGTAGTTCAGCAGCGCGTCGAACCAGACGTAGACGACGTGCGTCTCGTCCCACGGGACCTTGACGCCCCAGTCGAACGTCGACCGCGAGATCGACAGGTCGGACAGCCCGGAGCGCACCCAGCCGAGCACCTCGTTGCGCGCCGACTCGGGCTGCACGAAGTCGGGCCGCTCCTCGTAGAGCGCGAGCAGGCGCTCGGCGAAGGCCGAGGTGCGGAAGAAGTAGTTCTTCTCGTGCAGCAGCTCGACGGGCTTGGAGTGGATGGCGCAGACGAGCTGGCCCTCGTACTCGCCGGACCCCGGCACGAGGTCGGACTCCTGCTTGTACTCCTCGCAGCCGACGCAGTAGTAGCCCTCGTACTCGCCCGTGTAGATGTGGCCGTCGTCGTAGAGCTTCTGCAGGAACTTCTGCACGTTCTCCTCGTGCCGCACGTCGGTCGTGCGGATGAAGTCGTCGTTCGCGATGTCGACCGTCTCGAGCAGCGGCTTCCAGGCCTCGTCGACGAGCTTGTCGGCCCACTGCTTCGGGGTCACGCCGTTCGCGGTGGCCGTGCGCAGGATCTTCTGGCCGTGCTCGTCGGTGCCCGTGAGCGACCACGTGCGCTCGCCGGCCTGGCGGTGCCAGCGCGCGAGCACGTCGGCGGCCACCTCCGTGTACGCGTGCCCGATGTGGGGCACGTCGTTGACGTAGAAGATGGGCGTGGTGACATAGAACGAGGAGCCTTCGGCCATGCGCTCAATCCTACGGGCGAGCGGATGCCCCGACGTCCGCGTTACGGGCGCGCAGGGTCACTCGAGGGCTTCGGCGTCGTCCCGTTCGCGCGCCGCCCGGCGACGACGGCGCACGCTGCCGTCGCCGACCGCCGCCGGCACGGCCTCCTCGACGTCGAGCCGGTCGTGCTCGGTCGGCACGCCGATGGTGACGTCCTCCTCTTTCAGGTCGGGCTCCTTCATCTTCTGCATCGGGTAGTCGACGACCCGCATGCCGAGCACGATCTTGCCCGGCGCCTCCCGCCGCTCGAGCGCGCGGTACGCATCGGCGACCCGCTCGAGCGGGAAGACGTCGGCGATGGGCAGCCGGATCCGCCTGGCGGACACGAGCGCCGCGACTCGGCCGAGCGCGACGAGGTCTCCCGTTCCCGCGCGCACCGCCTGCTCGCGTTCGACGGCGTCCCAGTCGGTCAGCGTGAACACGCGCGACGGCTCGACGCCGAGCGCCGCAGCCTCCCCGGCCTGACCGCCGAGGAAGTCGAGGAAGACGCTGACGGGGTGCGGGGCGACCTCGCGCGCGCGGTCGGCGAGCGCGGGGCCGTACTCGAGCGGGATCACGCCGAACTGGCGGAGGAAGTCGAAGCGCATGTCGGGTGCGGTGCCGATCACGGCGGCGCCGCGGAGGCGGGCGAGCTGCGCGGCGAGGCATCCGACCCCGCCCGCGGCCGCGGTGACGACGACCGTGTCGTTGGCGCCGAGGTGCAGTCCCTCGATGATCGACCAGGCCGTGGTGCCGGCCGTGTAGAGCGACCCGGCGACCTCCCACGAGAGGGCGGGCGGGCGCCCGATGAGGTTCGCCTCGGGCACGACGACGTGCGTGGCCTGCGCCCCGTCGTCGGCGAAGCCCATGACCTCGTCGCCCCGGTCGAACCGCATCGTGCCCGGGCCGGTCGCGATCACGAGGCCCGCGAGGTCGCGCCCCTGCGGGCTGGGCGGCTCGACGCGCCATCGCTCGGGATGCTCGCCGCGCCTGATCGCGCTCTCGATGGGGTTCAGCCCCGCCGCGTAGACCTCGACGAGCACCTCGCCCTCACCCGGCTCGGGCGTGGGGACCTCGGCGATCTCGAGCACTTCGGGGCCGCCGAACGTTGCGAACCTGACTTCGTGGGCCATCTCGCGCCTCCTCGTGCGTACGACCCCATTGTCCTCCCCATCCCCCGAAAAGGGGACGGATTCTCAGGAAGGCGGCACGGCGCGCTTGGCGGCCAGCGCCGCCTCGTACAGGTCGCGCTTGCCGAGTCCGGTCTCGGCGGCGACGAGGGAGGCGGCGTCCTTCAGCCGCGTTCCGGATGCCGCGAGGCCGAGCACGCGCTCGAGGGCGGTCGAGGCATCCGCCCGCTGTTCGGCCGCGCCCTGCACGACGATGCAGATCTCGCCGCGGACGCCCTCGGCGGCCCACTCGGCGAGCTCGCCGAGGCCGCCGCGCCGAACCTCCTCGTGGAGCTTCGTGAGCTCCCGGCAGACGGCTGCGGGCCGGTCGGCGCCGAACGCGTCGGCGAGCGCGCCCAGGCTCGCGGCGAGCCGCGACGGGCCCTCGAAGAACACGAGCGTGCGCCGGTCGCCCGCGAGCTCGGCGAGGCGTCGCGCCCGGTCGCCCGACTTGCGGGGCAGGAACCCTTCGAACGCGAACCGGTCGGTGGGCAGCCCGGCGACGGCGAGCGCCGTGATGACGGCGCTCGGCCCGGGGATCGCGGTCACCTCGACGCCCGCGGCGACGGCCGCCTGCACGAGCGGGAACCCCGGATCGGAGACGGTGGGCATGCCCGCGTCGCTCAGCACGAGCAGGTCGGCGTCGCGGGCGAGCTCGACGAGCTCGCCCGCCTTCTGCCGCTCGTTGTGCTCGTGGAGCGCGATGAGCCTCGGCCGGTTCTCGATGCCGAGCCCGGCGAGGAGGCGCTGCGTCACGCGGGTGTCCTCCGAGGCGACGACCTGCGCCCCGGCGAGGGCCTCGCGCAGGCGCGCCGAGGCGTCGCCGAGGTTGCCGATGGGCGTTGCGGCGAGGATGATCATGCCCCCAGTCTCGCGCACCACCGGGCGACCTCCCGTCGGGTCCGCCTCGGTTACGCTGAATCGCATGACTGCCGAGACGGATGCCGCCTCCACGGCGCCCGTCGAGACGGTGACGCCCGAGGCATCCGACCACGCGGCCGAAGCGGTCGAGAACCCCGCCGGGGCCGCCGGGGCTGCCGGGGCCACTGAGGCCGCCGAGGCGGAACCGAAGGCGCCCGAACCGCGCGGCACCCGCCTCGACGCATGGTGGGCGCGCACGCTCTCGACGCCGCGCCGGCGCGCGCTGTGGTACTGGGGCGGCCCGATCCTCGTCACCCTCATCGCCGCCGTGCTGCGGTTCTGGAACCTCGGCCATCCGCAGGCGATCGTCTTCGACGAGACGTACTACGTCAAGGACGCCTGGACGCTCCTGCACCACGGCTACGAGTCGAGCTGGCCCGAGGGCGCCGACGAGGGCTTCGCCGACGGCGACACCGACACCTACCTCGACGACCCGTCGTACGTGGTGCATCCGCCCCTCGGCAAGTGGATGATCGCGCTCGGCATGGCCGCGTTCGGCGCCGACAACGCGTTCTGGTGGCGTGCCACCACCGCCCTCGCGGGCACCGCGGGCGTGTTCGTGATCATGATGCTGGCGCGTCGGCTCTGGCCCTCGACGATCGTCGCCGTCATCGCCGGGCTCCTGTTCGCCGTCGACGGCAACGCGATCGTGATGTCGCGCGTCGCGCTGCTCGACAACTGGGTCATGATCTTCGCGCTGCTGGGCGTCTGGTTCGTGGTGCTCGACCGCGCCTGGGCGCGTGAACGGCTCGAACGCGCGCTCGCGGCCGCGCGCACGGCCGGCCGCGACCCGCACTACGGCCCGGCCCTCTGGTCGCGTCCGTGGCTCGTCGCGGCGGGCGCGGCCTTCGGCGCGGCGACCGCCGTCAAGTGGTCGGGCCTCTGGTTCGTCGCCGCGTTCGGCATCTACCTCGTCATCGTCGACGCGCTCGCACGGCGCCGCGCCGGGGTTCCGCTGTATGCGACGGCCGCGATCCTCAAGCAGGGCCCGATCACCTTCCTGCTGTACGTGCCGGTCGCGTTCGCCGTCTACCTCGCCTCGTGGACGGGGTGGCTCGCGACCGACGGCGGGTACGACCGGCACTGGGCCGACGACGGGGCCAACCGCGCGACCGGCTTCTTCTCGTGGGTGCCGACCGCGCTGCAGAGCCTCTGGCACTACCACCAGTCGGCGTACCAGTACCACATCGGCGTGCACTCGGAGCATCCGTGGCAGTCGAACCCGCTGACCTGGCTCGTCATGGGCCGGCCGACGAACATGTACTTCTCCTCGACCGACGACGGCTCGGGCGGATGCGGCGGCGAGACGTGCTGGTCCTCGATCATGGGCATCGGCAACCCGATCATCTGGTGGGCCGCCGCCCTCGCCTGCCTCTACCTCGTGTACCGGCTCGCGCGGTACCGCGAGTGGCAGGTCGGACTCGTGCTGCTCGGGCTCGGCGCGGGCTACCTGCCCTGGCTCATGTACCTGGACCGCACGGTGTTCCAGTTCTACTCGATCGCGTTCGAGCCGTACATGATCCTCGCCCTGGCGGCGGTGGTCCGGCTCATCCTCGGCCGGCCCGACGACGTCTGGTGGCGCCGCGAGCGCGGCATCGCCACGGTCGGGGTCTACCTCGTGTTCGTGCTGCTCGTCTCGGCGTTCTTCTATCCCCTCTGGAGCGGCATCCCGCTCACGCCCGACTTCCGCCAGCTGCACTTCTGGCTGCCGAGCTGGGGATGATCGACCTCCGAGGGCGGATGCCCGGACTCCTCGTCGCCGCGACCGCCGCGGCTGTCGCCTGGCTCGTGCACCTCGCGGTCCCGGCCCTGCCCCTGCTCACGGTCGCCGTGGCCCTCGGCATCGTGGTCGGCCAGGTGCCCGCGGTGCAGCGCCGCCTCGACGGCGCCCTGGCGCCCGGGCTCAAGACCGCGTCGAAGAGCCTGCTCCGCGTCGGCATCGTGCTCCTCGGGCTGAAGCTCAGCCTCTTCGACATCGCCCACCTCGGCTGGGTGACCATCGCCACGACCGTCGCGGTCGTCCTGCTCACCTTCGTCGGCACGATCGGGCTCGGGCGCGCCCTCGGGCTGCCCGGGCACCAGCCGCTCCTGGTCGCGAGCGGATTCGCCATCTGCGGCGCCTCGGCGATCGGCGCGATGGGCTCGACCGTGCGCGCACGCGACGAGGATCAGGCCGTGCCGGTCGCGCTCGTCACGCTGTGCGGGACGCTGGCCATCGCGGTGCTGCCCGCGCTGTGGCATCCGCTCGGGCTGTCGGCGGTGCAGTTCGGCCACTGGGTGGGTGCCGGCGTGCACGACGTGGGCCAGGTGGTCGCGACCGCCCAGCTCGCCGGACCTGCGGCGCTCGCCGTCGCGGTCGTCGTGAAGCTGACCCGCGTGCTCATGCTCGCCCCGATGGTCGCGATCACCGCGGCCGTCGAACGGCGGCGCCACGTCGAGACGACCGGTTCGCGCCCGCCCGTGGTGCCCCTGTTCATCGCGGGGTTCGTGGCCGCCGTGCTCGTCGCGACGTTCGTGCCGCTCCCCGAGGCCGTGCTCTCGGCCGCCGACGCCGTGCAGACGGCGGTGCTGGCCATGGCGCTCTTCGCCCTCGGCGCGTCGATCAGGTTCGCCGACCTCGCCGCCACCGGTTGGCGCGCGCTCGTCGTCGGGCTCACCTCGTGGGTGCTCGTCGCGACCCTCGCCTACGGCGCCGTGCTGCTCGGCTGACGGCGACCCGCTCAGCGCACCTCGAGCACGAGCTTGCCGCGCACCTCGCCGGCCTGGAACGCCTCCACCGCGGCCCGCACCTCGGCGAGCGGCACGATGCGGTCGATCATCGGCCCGAGGCGTCCCTGCTCGAGCAGCGACACGAGCGCCTCGAGGTCCTCGGCGTCGCGGGCCGCGGCGAGCGGCTTCAGGGAGGCGTGCATGAAGGGCCTGCGCAGCATCGCCCCGACCAGCCTCGGGATCGGCCCGAGCAGGCCGTCGCCGCCGCCGGCAGAGAGCACCACCGTGCCGCCGCGCCGCACGAGCCGGGCGAGTCCGCCGAGCGATTGGGCGCCGGCGAGGTCGAACACGGCGTCGTACGAGCCGTCGGCCTCGAGGTCGGGCCAGTCGCCCGCGCGGTCGAGCACTCGATCGGCGCCGAGCGCTCGCACGTGGTCGGCCTTCGCCTCGCTGCAGACGCCGACGACCTGCCACCCGGCGATCACCGCGAGCTGCATCGCGAATCCCCCGACTCCGCCGGAGGCGCCGATGACGAGCAGCCGGGGTCGTGACCCGGATGCGTCGACCGGGCGCGCGGGGTCGATGCCGGCGAGGCGCAGGCCCTGCAGCGCGGTGCCCGCGGAGACGGGCAGGGTCGCGGCATCCGCGAACCCGACGTCGTCGGGCACCCGCACCGCGAACCGCTCGGGCAGCACCGCGTATTCGGCCCAGCCGCCCTGGGACGCCTCGCCGCAGACCCGGTCACCGACCGAGATGCCGGAGACCGCGGACCCGACCGCCGCCACCGTGCCCGCGATGTCGCGGCCGACCGTCGGCACGCGGGGCCTGCGGAATCCGAAGAACGCCCGCATGAGCTTCGGCTCGCCCCGCATGATCCGCACGTCGCCCGAGGCGACGTCGACGGCGTGCACGGCGACGAGCACCTCGTCGGGCTTCGGCTCGGGCGCCGCGCCGGTCTCGAGCGCGAGCACCTCGGGCCCGCCGTAGCGATGCTGGGCGACGGCCCGCATGGCCGTCGCGGGCCGCTCGGCGGCGTGCGTCTCGACCTGTGTCTCGGCCTTCGTCTCGGCCTTCGTCTCGGCCTTCGTCTCGTTCATCGTCGTTCACTCCCCCTCGGGGTACTGGAAGACGTCGTCGAGCGGCACCCCGAAGACCCGCGCGATCTGGAAGGCCAGTTCGAGCGAGGGCGAGTAGCGGCCCTGCTCGATGGCGATGACGGTCTGGCGGGTGACCCCGATGCGACCGGCGAGCTCGGCCTGGGTCATCTCGCCGTGGGCGAACCGCAGCGAGCGGATGGCGTTCGTCACGCGCGTGGGCTTCACCATTCCTGGAACCCCCCGGCGCGGTAGGCCGCGAGCTTCGTGAGGCTCGCGAGGATGCCGCTGATCACGAAGCACAGGTAGATCACGTTCGCGATCCAGAACCAGTCGACCTCGAACCACGCGAGGATCAGGGCGGCCAGCGCCCCGATCACGACGAAGGAGTTGCCGACCCGGTCGCCGGTGCGCTCGATCTCGCGGTCGCGCTGGTCGGCCTTGTAGGTCTCGCTCGGCGCGACGATCTCGATGAGGATGCGCGACAGGATGCCCGCGACGATCGTGCCGCCGATGGTCCACACCATCGGCCACACGTAGTCGACCTCGGGGATCGGCGTGCCCACGAGCCGCGGGAGCATGATGCCGAGGTAGACCGCGTAGCCGATGACGGCGATGGCCAGGAACGACCAGACGCCCTTCTCCTCGTACGACATCGTGCCCTCCTTCGCGAGTGTCAAGAATTCTTGACACCCCGAATGTAAGGCATTCCGAACCTGAGGTCAAGCATTCTTTACATCATTGACGGTGACAGAGAGCGGATGCCGGCAGCGCCGCCGGCATCCGCTCGACGACGTCGACCGGCGTGACGCTAGTGGCTGCCCCCGTCGACGAACTTCAGGCCGACGACGCAGCCCACGAGACCGACGAGCAGCAGGATCTTCGCCCACGAGACATCCGCGTCGCCCGTGATCATCGACCACACGACCGTGAGCGCCGCGCCGATGCCGACCCAGACCGCGTAGGCGGTGCCGGTCGGGATGTCGCGCATCGCGAACGCGAGCCCACCCATCGATGCGACGAGCGCGACGCCGAACACGACCGACGGCCAGAGCTTCGTGAACCCCTCGGACTTGCCGAGCGCGGTGGCCCAGACAGCTTCGAGCACGCCCGAGGCGATGAGGACGATCCATGACATGACGACTCAACTCCTGAGCCAGTCTTGTCGCGTTCCGGGTACTGGGTGCCCTCGTCCGGATGCCGCGAGCCGCGGCGTTCCCGCAACCCTACCGATCGTTCCTGCTCAGGCGCTGTGCACGGTCGCGAAGTGCTCCACGACGGGGAACGGGTCGTAGAAGCGGTGCAGCAGTTCGCGCCAACGCGCGTACTCGGGCGCCCCGCGGAACCCGATCTCGTGCGCCTCGACGCTCTCCCAGTGCACGAGCAGCAGATAGGTCGAGGGCGACTCGACGCCGCGAGAGAGTGTGAGGTCGACGAAGCCGGGCATGCCCGCGATGAGGTGGCGCGCCTCGTCGAACGCGGCCTCGAACTCGCGCTCGAGTCCGGGCACAACGGGCAGCAGCGCATGTTCGAGGATCACCCGGCGAGCCTACCGACGAGCACCTGCTCCGAGTCCGTAGGCTCGGGCGATGCGCGTCGCCCGTTGGATCGTTCCGCCCGTCGTCGCCATCGCCGCCTGGTTCGCGAGCGGCTGGATCGCGCACGCGGGCATGGCCTCGGGGTCGTCCGCTGCGACCAGGATCACGCGTGTGCTCGCGCCCGACACGCTGCCCGTCGGCGCTTCGGCGCCGGGGCCATGGGGTCCGCTCGCCGTGCTCGCATCGGCGCTCGCGATCGGCGGCGGGTTCGCCCTGCTCGCACTGCTGCTGCGCGCGGGACGCGGGACCCCGGGTTTCGCCGCCGGATGGCTCGCCGCGGTGCTCGCCGGCACGGCCGTGGCTGCGCTGCCCGTGTTCGGCACGGTCATCGCCGGACTGGTCGCGTCGACGCCGTTCGTGCTGCCCACGACGGAATCCGCCGCAGTCGGCGCGTATTGGGGCGTGCTGTGGGGCTGGCTCCCGGCGCTCGCCGTCGTCGCGTTCGAGCCGGCCCGGGCCGTGACCGGCTCCCCGGCGCAGACCACACCGGCGACCCCCACCGGTCCGAGGCGTGCCCATCGTCGTCCGGTCGCCGTCGCCGCCGCAGCCGCCCTGGTCGGCCTGATCGCGGTCGCCGCGATCGTGCCGGCGGCCGACCAGGCCTGGCACAGGGCGATCTCCGCCGAGGCGGCCGACTCCGACGGGGAGTTGCACGAGCCGTCCGAACCCATCCCCACTGGCACGCCGGCGCCCGACGTCGCGCCGGGCGACTGGACGGTGGACCCGACGTGGTGCACGGAGAACCAGCTCGAGTTCACGGCATCGGAGCCGGACTCCGCGGCGGGCACGCGGGGCATGCGCGTCACCGCGGTGAACGTCTCGTCGGCGCCCTGCGTGCTCGACGGCTACCCCGACCTCGCGTTCAGCGCGATCACCACGGGAGCCGTCGACGTGCGCGTGCTGCACGGCGGCGGACTCGCCGAGCCGGATGCGGGCCCGGTGGAGCTCACCGTCGAGCCCGGCTCCGGCGTCGAGGCCGAGCTCTCGTGGCGCGCCCCGGCAGCGAGCGACCTCGAACCCGCCGACTTCGTGCTCGTGGCGCCGTACGCGGGTGCCGTCCGCACGTACGTTCCAGCTCGGACCGACATCACGGGCGGCGACGTCGAGGTCACCGCGTGGCGCACCGGGTCCTAGGCGGCCGCGGCACTCGAGGCATCCTCGCGGTCTGATTGCACTGCATTACGGGTTCGGGCGGTCGGTGCAGGCGGCGCGACTAGCGTGAACGCATGGCAGACCGCGAATACGGCTTCAAGACCCGCGCCATCCACGCGGGCAACATCCCCGACCAGGTGACGGGCGCGCGCGCCCTGCCGATCTACCAGTCGAGCGCCTTCGTCTTCGACGACACGGCCGACGCCGCGGCGCGCTTCGCCCTGCAGAAGTACGGCAACATCTACTCGCGTCTGGCCAACCCCACCGTCGCGAGCTTCGAGGAGCGCGTCGCGAGCCTCGAGGGCGGCCTCGGCGCCGTCGCCACGGCCTCCGGCCTGTCGGCGCAGTACATCACCTTCGCCTCGCTCGCGGGCAGCGGAGACCACATCGTCGCCTCGGCCAACCTCTACGGCGGGTCGATCACGCAGTTGGATGTCACGCTGCGCCGGTTCGGCATCGAGACGACGTTCGTGCGCTCCGCCGACCCGGTCGACTACGCCGCCGCGATCCAGGACAACACCAAGGCCCTCTTCGTCGAGACCATCGCGAACCCGTCGGGCGAGGTCGCCGACCTCGAGGGCCTCGCCGATGTCGCGCACGCCCACGGCATCCCGTTCATCGTCGACTCGACCATCGCGACGCCGTACCTCAACCGGCCGATCGAGTGGGGCGCCGACATCGTCACGCACTCGGCGACGAAGTTCCTCGGCGGGCACGGCACGACCCTCGGCGGCGTCGTCGTCGAGTCGGGCCGCTTCCACTGGCACTCCGAGAAGTTCCCGCTGTTCGGCCAGCCGGTGCCGAGCTACGGAGGACTCGAATGGTCGGGCAACTTCGGCGAGTACGCGTTCCTCACGCGCCTGCGCGCCGAGCAGCTGCGCGACATCGGCCCCGCGCTCGCCCCCCACTCCGCGTTCCTGCTCGCGCAGGGCGTTGAAACGCTGCCGTACCGCATCCAGGCGCACATCGACAACGCCCGCGCGGTCGCCGAATGGCTCGAATCCGACCCGCGCATCGAGAACGTCTGGTGGGCCGGCCTTGAGAACCACCCGCACTTCGACCGTGCGAAGAAGTACCTGCCCAAGGGCCCGGGATCGGTCTTCAGCTTCGAGGTCAAGGGCGGCCGCGCCGTCGGCCAGAAGCTCATCGAGTCGGTCAACCTCGCCTCGCACCTCGCGAACATCGGCGACGCGAAGACGCTCATCATCCACCCGGCATCGACCACGCACGCGCAGTTGACCGAGCAGCAGCTCGTCGACGCGGGCGTGCTTCCGGGCGTCGTGCGGATTAGCGTGGGCATCGAAGACGTTGAAGACATCATCGACGACCTCGACCAGGCCCTCACGGCCGCGACTGGAGCTTCACGATGAGCACTGCACTCGACACCCCGAGCACGGATGCCTCGACCGGCGACGCCTCGACCGAGACCGTTCGCCTCGTCAACGGCCTCTCGTGCGACCTGCCCGCGAGCTCGCCGCTCGCGAAGCTGCTGAAGTCGCAGCGCACCTGGGTCGGCCCCGACGCGAAGCAGCGCCTCGCGATCCTGCGCGCGGCGAAGTCGGTCGCGATCGTGGGCGCCTCGCCGAAGCCGCAGCGCTCGAGCTACTTCGTCGGCACCTACCTGCAGCAGTCCAGCGCCTACCGCCTGTACTTCGTGAACCCCATGGAAAAGGAGATCCTCGGCCAGCCCGCCTACGCGAGCCTGAAGGACCTGCCCGGGGTGCCCGACATCGTCGTGGTGTTCCGCCGCGGCAGCGACATCCCGAGCGTCATCGACGACGTCGTCGCCGTGGGCGCGAAGACCATCTGGGTGCAGCTCGGCATCTGGAACCAGGAGGCCGCGTACTCCGGCGAGGAGCAGGGGCTCACCGTCGTCATGGACCGCTGCATCAAGGTCGAGCACGCCCGCTTCCACGGCGGACTGCACCTGCTCGGCTTCGACACCGGCCAGATCACGGCGCGCAAGACGCTGCGCTAGGAGCACGCACGCACGCGAATGGATGCCCCGTAACCCGCGCTCGTGGGTTCCGGGGCATCCGCCGTCTCACCTGACGATCAGCCCCAGAACGCGACGAGCGCCTCGGTGATCTGCGCGCGCACGTCGTCGTCGCTCGCCGTCGCCACGCCGTCGCCGGGCTGCACGCCGTAGTCGCCGAAGCTCGCGTGGTTCGCGCCCTCGATCTCGACGAAGGTCGTGTCGGCCGGCACCAGATGCGCGGCACCCTCGATCTTGTCGGGCGTGCTGAGGCCGTCTTCGCTGCCCGAGATGCTGAGCACGGAGAGGTCGTCGCCGCTCACGTCGTTCGCGCAGTACGAGCCGAAGAACACGATGCCCGCGACCTCCTCGTCGGCGGCCATCATGCAGGCCTTCACTCCCCCGAGCGAGTGCCCGCCGACGTACCACTCGTCGACGTCGGGCGCGTGGCCCGTGAACGTCGAGAGCGGGCGCAGGTCGAAGAACGCGAGGTTCAGCGTGGGTTTCGTGATGACGACCGTCGTGCCCGTCTCGGCGACCGCGTCGGCGAGTTTCGCGAGATAGGCGTACGGATCGACCTTCGCACCGGGGATGAACACGAGCCCGCGATCGGATGCCGCGTCGACCGGGGTCATGACGACCGAGTCGTCGAACGACTCGATGCTCACCCGGTCGTCGGTCCAGGCTTCGAGCGCCGCGGGTCGTTCGCCCTGCATGACGGTCTTCGCCCACACGAGGAATCCCACGACCACGAGCAGGAGCACCACGACCACGGCGAGCAGCACGCGGATGCCACGGCGACCCCTCGGACGTTCGGCGGCGGACTCGTTCGGTGCGGCGTTCGTCATGGCTCGAGTCTCGCAGGCGCGCGCGCTCGCGTCGTCAGCCTTTCGTTCGGTTCGGCCGTCTCGAGCGGCCGTCTCGAGCGCCGCCCCATCGGTTCGAGCGGCGGCCTCAGCGCCGCTCGACGGTGTTGCCGTTGCCGTTGATGCGGACCGGCTGCGGATCGTTGTCGGCCTCGATGCTGTTGTCCTCGCCCGAGATCTCGACCGAGCCGACGGTCGCGGCTTCGAGGTCGTTGTCGCGCCCCGAGATGGTGATCGACGCGATGGTGCGCGCCTCCACGTCGTTGTCGTTTCCGTTGATCGTGACCGCGCCGAGCTCGGCGCGGGACTCGATGTCGTTGTCCTGGCCCTCGATGCTGAGCGCCGTGGTCGCGTTCAGGCGCACGGTCAGGTCGTCGCCGCGCACGATGACCTCGGCGCAGTCGCCCTCGACGTCGTACCTGACCCGCTGCCCCTCGAGCGTGATGCTCGACGTCTCGGCGCACGAGACCTGCTGGCGGCCGCCGGCGGCGTTCGACCCGTCGGACCCGTCGGAGCCGTCGACCCCGGCCGGGTCGCGGTCGACCGGCATGACGCATCCGGCCAGCAGGAGCACGCCCGCGAGTCCGATGAGCGCCGCCGGCGCGTGCTTCGCGTGTGTCCGCATCCCGTCCCCCTGAGTCGACCGTTCCTCCCACCCTAGACACCCGCGGCCGAGCGGGTGATCCCGCGAGTCGAACCCGCTCGGCCCCTCAGAGGGTTCGCCCGTAGGCCATCAGGAGGAAGCTCGATCCGTCGGGCCGCGTGATCGTGTGCTCCCGCTCGGGCAGCCGCTCGAACCCGAGGCGTTCGTAGAGGCGGTGCGCGCCGAGCATCTCGGGGCCCGTGTTGAGCACGACCCGCTCCGAGCCGCGCTCGCGCGCGAGCCCGAGCACATGCTCGACGAGCGTCTCGCCGATGCCGCGCCGTCGTGCGTCGGGCGCGACCGCGAGCAGCCGGAAGTCGAGTTCGCCGTCTCGGGCGACGGGCGACATGGTTCGGCCGGCCCGGGGCGTGGCGACCGTGCCGAGCAGGGCCCCGGTCGCGGCATCCGCCGCCACCCAGACCTCGTGCTCGCGGGCCCGGTCGGCCACGGCCGCGATGTCGGCCCGATAGCCGTCGCCGATCGCGTACGAGGCGGAGTAGGCGGCGACGGACAGCTCGGCGACCTCGTCGGTCTCTTCGGGGTGCATGAGCCGAACCACGACGTCGTCACGTCGGGGCGCGCTCCCGGTCGGGGCGTCGAGGATGGGCTTGCTCGCAGCGGTTATCTCGTTCATACGGAGGATCAGCCTACGACCGCCCTCCTGCACGAAGACCGTGTGCGCCGGATCGGCCGAATACGCAGGTTCCTGCACGTTCACGGCGAATGCCTGCACGGTCTGCGGCGTAGCCTTGAGGCCGTGACAGCGTTCGTCTCCGCCCTCGACCTCTTCTCGATCGGCATCGGGCCGTCGAGCTCGCATACGGTCGGCCCGATGCGGGCCGCCAACGCCTTCGCGCAGGGCCTCCTCGACGACGGCCTCCTCGAGCGCGTCGACCGCGTCGCGTGCACCCTCTACGGGTCGCTCGGCGCCACCGGGCTCGGCCACGGCACCCCCGACGCCGTCGTCGCCGGCCTTCGTGGGCTGCGGCCCGACACGTGCGACCCCGACGACGTGCGCGGGGCGTGGACCTCGCTCGGCGAGGGCGGCGAGGTCCTGCTCGCGGGGCGGCATCCGATTCGCATGTCGGCCGACGAGGTCGTGTTCGCGCCGCGCACCCGCCTGCCCGGGCATCCGAACGCGATGACGCTGCAGGCCTGGGGCGATGGAGACGCGCTCCCGATCGCCGAGGAGACGTTCTACTCGGTCGGCGGCGGCTTCATCCGCCGCGACGGCGACGCCCCGCAGGAGTCCGAGGTCGTGCGCTACCCCCTCCCCTACTCGAACGCGGCGGAGCTGCTCGCGCTCTGCGAGACCCACGGCGTTTCCTTCTGCGATGTCGTGCGGTACAACGAGGTCGCGCTGCACGGCGAGACGGGCATCGACGACGGGCTCGACGCGATCTGGGCGGGCATGGCCGAGTGCGTCGAGCACGGCCTCTCGACCGGGGGAACCCTGCCCGGCGGGCTCGGCGTGCCGCGCCGCGCGCCCGGCGTGCGCCGACGCCTCGAAGAGTACGAGCGCGACGAGACCGGGCATCCGGGCGCGCGCGACACGTCGACCGAGTGGCTGCACGCCTACGCCCTCGCCGTCAATGAAGAGAACGCCTCGGGCGGGCGTGTCGTGACCGCGCCCACGAACGGCGCCGCGGGCATCATCCCGGCCGTCGGCCACTACTACCTGCGCTTCGTGCCGGGCGCGGATGCCGCCGGCATCCGCCGCTTCCTGTTGACGGCGGCGGCGATCGCGTCGCTCGTCAAGCGCAACGCGTCGATCTCGGGCGCCGAAGGCGGATGCCAGGCAGAGGTCGGCTCCGCGTGCGCCATGGCGGCCGGGGCCCTCTGCGCCGTGCTCGGCGGCACGCCACAGCAGATCGAGAACGCCGCCGAGATCGCGATGGAGCACCACCTCGGCCTCACGTGCGACCCGGTCGGCGGTCTCGTGCAGGTGCCCTGCATCGAGCGCAACGCGATCGCCTCGTCGACCGCGGTCTCGGCGGCCAGGCTCGCGCTGCACGGCGACGGCACGCACCTCGTGTCGCTCGACACCGTCATCGAGACCATGCGCCAGACCGGCCTCGACATGAAGACGAAGTACAAGGAGACGAGCCTCGGCGGCCTCGCCGTCAACGTCGTGGAGTGCTGACCGCCTTCCCGTTCGTTCTGCGCCGACGACCGCGCTCAGCAGGCGCTCAGCAGGCGCAGGCGATGCCGTGGTCGATCGCGGTGACGGATGTCGCGCGGCCCGCGCTGCTCGCCTGCTGCCCGCCCGGGCCGACGATCCCGCCCGGCGCGACGTTCGTGAGTCCGTCGGGCACCCGCTGCGCGAGCTCCGCGTCGGTGTCGAACGCGAAGCCCTCGCGCACCCAGTACTCGAATCCGCCGATCATCTCCTTCACCGGGTATCCGAGCGCGGCGAACTCGAGCGCCGAGCGGGTCGCCCCGTTGCATCCGGGACCCCAGCAGTAGACGACGACCGGCGTGCCGACCGGAACGACGGATGCCGCGCGCGCACCGATCTCGCGACGCGGCACATGAACGGCGCCCGGCACGCGGCCCTGCGCCCACGCCTCGTCGTTGCGCGTGTCGATGAGCACGAACGGCTCGCCGCCGGCGAGCGCCGCCTGCACGTCGGAGACATCCGCCTCGAACCCGAGGCGGCCGCGGAAATGCGCGATCGCGTCGGCGGGCGAGGCGACCTGCTCGAACAGGGACGAGTGGGGCGAAAGCTGAGTGGCTGCGTCTTGCGTCATGCCTCGACCCTGCCATCGGCGACCGCCGACGGCCTCGCGAAATCCGGACGCCGATGCGCGACATCCTGACACGATCAGGGATGGCGGGGCGGTGCGGGCCGGCCCTGCTGATCCTGCCCGCCGCCGGCCTCGGCGTCGCAGTTGCCGCACCTTCGCGGGCCGTTTCAGCGGGCAGGGCAATCGGACATCTCCTTCACCACGGCGTATCGCGTCTCCCCGGGATCGGGCTCACGCCCGCTGCCGGACCGGCTTGCGGGCGTTCCGGTCACGGGGAGTCGCACCAGGTAGCCGTCAGTCCTCTTTGATTCTTTTCATCCGACGACCGGTGCCCGCGTATGCGCGCGCAGTTGGGAGCCACAGCAGTACCGCGCCGACGCTGACGAGAGCCAGCGCGATCAAGATGAACCATTGGTCGCGGACAGCGACAGCCAACGTGATGGCAATCAGCGTCGCAACAAACCGTGGCCATTCTCGGCCGCGACGAGCATGGATCCCACTCACTATCGCGACTGCGCCGCACCATGCCGCGAACGCTGTGGCCCCGGCAGCGAGAGCCAAGGCCGCGTTGCTGTCTCCCAGCGAGGGCACGAGGAAAGCCAGAACGATCAGGGCGTAGACCAGTGCGGACGCACCGCCGACCACCAGCACGTTTGCCGCTGTCTCAACGACCCTTGGGGCAGCACCTCTGCTCGAGAAGGCGAGCTTCATCGTGGCTTCCTCGTTCACCCGTTCTTGCGCTGTCGACCCGCGCGCTTTGAACGCCGATGGACCTCAAACGGCGCGCCAAAGTATGACACGACTTAGGTTGCGAACTGCGCCAACGTGTCGTCCGGTGCGCATCCCGACCTCGTCGTAAACCGATCGGTTACCGCGACGTCGCGCAGACGATGCGCTGCACGGTTGGGAGCTCGAGTGGCGGGTCGTCGGTGTACCAGTAGTACTCAAGGGTGATCAGCCGACCGTCTTCTACCCACAGCAGGATCCCGCCAATAGCGTCGCCGCTTTCGTCGACAACCTCGACCTGAGCATCGTTGCTCATGGATCGGTAGGGACCATTTGCGCGGTCAATCTTCTGGACCTCGGAGGGGATGTCAAGTTCGAGCATCGTGACAGGGCCACTCACCGCGCGCAGTGCCGAAATCTGATCCCGCATGGCGGCGGTGAGCTCGCCGCCAGTGACGATCAGGGTTCGCTCGAGCACTCGGCGCACCTGAGCGAGAGAAGGCGTCTCCATCATGACCTCAACCATGGCACTGCAGCGGTGATCGATCGACTACGAGAAGCTTTTCAGTAGGCGGGCGGCGGTGCCGTTGTTCCCGAGCTGGTAGATGCTGACCCCGCCGACCGAGAACGTGAGCGGCTCGAATGGCGTCGCCTCGATCTCTGTCAGGTCGGTGAGTTTGGCGATGCCGACGGTGACGTGCGCGAGGTAGTTGGCCCCGCTGTGATCGGGGACGTAGTTTTCGATGTAGGTGATCGTCGTGTTGTTGATGTCGGGTTCGGCATCGGTGCGCACATAGGCCGCGGCGGTACCGCCGGACTCGGTGAACGGCCTCAGCGCCTCAATGAGGCGCGACTGGAAGTCGAGTACCTCCTTGCCCGGCTTCACGACGACGGCGGCGATACCGACGCCCGGCTGCACCTCCATGTGCTCGATCTTCTCCGCTGAGAAGGTCAGGTGGCTGAGGTCGAGGGTGCTCAGCACCACTTCGATCGCCGCGTACACCTCATCGAGCGCTGCAGTCCGCACGTAGCGCTGAAGCGTCGTGATGTGCGGCCGGTGGTGCTCATCGAGATGGAAGCCAGGAGGCGAAGGGATGCTGGTGAGCATTCGGTCGTTCTCCGACTGGGCGCGCGCGAGCATCGATTGATCGGGCTCGAGCAGTATGTCGACTGCGGTCAGCTCGCTCACGACGCCACCACCAGATCGTTCTGGAGCGAGTCGATCGTCCTCGAGCTCAACCCGAGACCCCTTGAGAAATACGTCTCGATGTCGGCGAACTGCGCCTCCATCTCAGCCCGGGCGGCTTCGAGGTATTCCTTCGTCACGCCCACCACCGGTGCGAGCAGGGCCGGGTCGCCACCGATCGACGCAAACTTGTCGACCGTAGGCTGAAGCACGGGCACGAGCGAGTCGTTCGTCAGTAGATAGTCGGCCAGAACGTCGTCGTCGCTCACGCCCAGGAGCAGGAGCAGGGATGCAGCGGCCCAGCCGGTGCGGTCCTTCCCGGTCGTGCAGTGGAAGAGTCCTGGGCGGTGCTCCTGCTCGGCGAGGATCATGAAGAATTGGCGGAAGCCGGCGATCGCGCTGGGGAGCGAGAGGAATTGGCGGTAGCTCTCTTCGAACATCTTGACGGCTTTGCCGCCGCCGAGGAGCTGTTCGGCGGCCTTGGGGTCGCTCAGCACCTGCAGCATCTGCGCCGGCCCGGCGCCGGGCTGATCGGCGAGGATGTCGAGCACGATGTACTCCGTCCCCGTCGGCAGAATGTTCGCGTTCGCGGTTCGCTCGTCCGCCGTGCGCAGATCGTAGACGGTTCGTACGCCGAGCTGCGCGAACTCGTCGGCCGCCGTGCCGTTCAGCCCAGAGAACTCCGCGGAGCGGTACACCTGACCGGTCTTGACTTTTCCCCCGGCGGCGGACCAACCCCCGACGTCCCGCAGATTCGGCACTCCCTGAATATCGATGGCCACGCCGGGGCTGATCCCGGTGGTCACGATGGTGTCGCTGGTGGTGGCGTTCATATCGTCCCCTCTCGACGCGCTGGTCACCCCGTCGTCCAAGGGGCTCTCCGGGTGCCAACGTAGACCCTCGCTTCGTGGCGGCGCATCACCTTGTATAGGTGAGCAGTGGCGGGAGCGCCTCGCGGCAGGTGGCTACCCGAATCGGAGCGTCATGCGCTCGAGGGACGTTGCATGGTGCACGAAAAGGCGGTCAGACACGTTCGATGTCGTCGGGTCTCCATGTCTTATCGAACCAGGGATTGAGCGGTCCATAGAGCCGCAGGATCGCGTACCAGCTCTTCGAGGGAGCGGTCTGGATCCAGTTGCCCTGACGTTCGCTGGGGGGCTCCGGGCCGAAGGTCAGGTCTATCGATCCGTCGTCGTTGTAGACGAGCTCATCGTGGTTGTTCTCACTGCTGCGGCTGGGTAAGGGCTGGCCGGTCTGCAGCTCCGAGCGGGTCTGCGGGTCGTAGGCGATGACCGACCAGAAGTCCTTGGCCGGAACATTCGGTGGGAGGGTGAGGCGATAGTTCTTCTCGCCCTGCAGGAACGCGCCGGAAGCATCCCGTTCAGTGAGCGCATATTGCGAGCCGACGCCCACCATCTCCAGCGCCATCGCGGGGGTGTTCAGCGTCGCTTGGTAGAAGAACATCGTCCTGGCGTCCAAGTTGCGGCCATCCCGCCCATCACCGTCGAGCCATTGGTAGTCGCCGCCGACGAAGCCCGTCTTCCACTTGCGGTCCTCGTAGAAGTAGGCGCGCTTGTCCCGGGTGTGGAACACGATCGAGCGGGCAGTGGCGTTGCCGACTGCGGCGGCATCGGCGAGGGTGGCGCGCATCCGCTCATCAGGTTCGAACGGATGATCCTTGTGGATGCCGATCGAAGCGAGCAGGCCCCGTGTCTCCGGATCGATCATCTCGATCGGTTCGCGCCTGATCACCTGCGCCATCTCTTCATAGAACTCCCGATCGTTGGCGTGAATAGTGTTGAACGCCTTGCCCGAGAAGGAACTGAACTCCATTTGAGGCCGATCTTGCGCTGCAGACAGCGGGTAGATTTTGACGCCGTCCTCGAACATCGCCCTCGCCGCATCGGTCTTGCCTTCGACGGTGAAGCCGCGCAATGCCAGGAGGTTGGCATAGCTCGGCGAGTGGGAGACGAAATGCCCGTCAGGGATCTCGCCCGTGTAGCCGGGAGGCACGATCAGGTAGCTGCCCCCGGCGCCGCGGTCAGGTCCCGGTGCGCCCATGTCGGTCACGAACCGGAACCAGGCGTCGTTGACGGTGCCCGGCCCGCAGCCCGGTGGGATCTCGACGACCGTCGGACCGTCACGGTCCAGGTCGAGCATCGCGAGCGCGTAGACGGTGTCGGTGTTCCCGGTCAGGAAGAGCGGGTTGGAATCCAGCAGGCGGTCGGCGATCACCATCTTGTGTGCGGCATCAAGGCCGATCTCTGTCAGCCCTGCGCGCATCCCTTCCATCGACGCCGCGGGAACACACTGCAGGAATACCTCGACGGCTCGCAGGAAATCGAGGTTGTCGAAGACCTTCGCAGCCGTCTCGTCGCTCGGGAAGCCGTCGGTGAACTCCAACGCACCGATCCGCGTTTGAACGCGGTCCGGCGTCAGGATCTTGCTGGGGATCGGTGTGTTGTACCCGTCAGGTACCCCCGCGGATGTGGTCATGTATGCCATACAGATCAGTCCTTCGTCTGGTCGTCGACTTCAGTGAAGAGCGCGCCTTGCCCGGCGCCCGAGCCCGCCTTGCCGCCGCCTCGACCGCGCAGGACGTACCCGAAGGCGACCGCGACCAGCGCTCCCGCCAGCGGCCCGACGACGTACACCCAATACGAGGAGAAGTCGCCGCCGACCAGATCTGGCCCGAACGTGCGGGCGGGGTTCATCGAGGTGCCGGAGATGGGGCTGCCCCAGAGGCCCGCCAGGGCGATGTACGAGCCGACGCCGAACGCGCCGATGATGCCGATGTTCTGCGCGCCCGATGCGGTGCCGAGGATGACGCTGACCAATCCCAGGGTGAGGACGAACTCCATCCAGAACGCGGCCCCGTCGGTGTAGCTGGAAGCGGGGTAGTTCGATCCGTAGGATGCCGAGACGCCGACGACCGACTGCAGGAAGAGGGCTGCGAGGGTCGCACCGAGCAGTTGCACGATGATGTACCCGGGTACCCGTCGCCACGGGAAGTCGCGTCGAAGCGCGAACGCGAGGCTCACGACCGGGTTCAGATGGGCGCCCGACACCTTGCCCATGAACAGGATGATCCCCATCACCATGAGGCCAGGGGCGACGACCGCCGCCTGCCTGCTGATGGTGTCGGGGAACGCCTGGCTCATCATCCCGCCGCCGGCTGCGACGATCACGAGCAGGAACGTGCCGAACAACTCGGAGAAGAGCCGCCGCCACTCCTGACGCGGGTTCTTGAAGTCGTTCATGGGTTCGAGGAACTCGGTACGGAACCAGGACTCCTCCTTGCGGCGGGTCGCATTGCTACCTGACATGGGTGTCCCTTTCGGATGCCGGAATACTCACCTGAGCGACCCACTTGGCCCCGCCCTCGTTCCAACTCTTCAACGTGCCGATCATTCAGCTGCTCCTCCTGTGTTCACGCAGATCGGTCTGGGGTTAGAGATTCGCAAGAAGGTCGAGATCCTCGCCGAGAGCCGAGGCGATTCTCGGCGCTGCCGAAACGACTCGGGGCCGCCCCGCGACGGTGGTCACCGCGGACAGCACGTCGACGATCTCGTCCGGTCGAACGCCGACACCGATCGCGTCGTCGACCTCGCTCCGAATCGACGGCTCGGCCGCAGCCATCGCGACGAGCGCAGCAAGCCGAACGAGATGATAGGCCCGAGGGTCGAGAATGCTCGAGCCCGGTTCGTCCGCATCGCCCGGCAGTTCATCGTCGACACACAATCGGCGGAGGCGCTCAAGGTAGTCCACGAATCCTTCTTCCACCAACGACGGCCGCGCGCGATGTCGAACTCACATGCTGATGATCAGTGTGGAGCGGACCAGCTGGACAACCCTCATATGGACTGTATGAAAGTGCGCGTTGCTGATCGATAGCAGATTCGCTCCGCATCGTTCACAGCGGAGGCGAAGCGGCATAGCATTCAGGAGTGACCGAGGCGCTTGTCAAAAGGGGTTCACTTCGACCGGACTTCAATCGCGCACTCCTCAAGGGAAAGGTCTCCTCGCCGCGTCCAGGTATCGGAGTGGTCAGCCGCCGCAGCGTCATCGAGGTGGCACGGGCGAGCGAGTGTCGAGTTGTTTCGGTGATCGCCCCGGCCGGATACGGCAAGTCGACGATGCTCGCGGAGTGGGCCGCGACCGACGACCGTCTCGTTGCATGGGCCTCGGTCGATCGACTCGACAACGATCCTGCGGCCCTACTCACCCTTCTGGCGACATCGCTTGCGGAGGTCTCTGCAGACGCGGCGGAGGTCGTCGCCGAGATGCGCGGCGTCGGTGCCTCCATGCTCGGCCGATCAGCGCCAATGCTCGGGCGGGCGCTCAACCGCACCGCGAAGCCGTTCGTCCTCTTCATCGACGATCTGCATCTTGCGAACTCAAGCGAGTGTCGGGATGCCCTCGAGGTGGTGCTTGCCGAGGTTCCCGACGGGTCACAGGTCGTGATCGGCGGCCGAGTCGCTCCGGACTTCGTCACCCGTCTTCGCGTCGGAGGCAGTCTTCTCGAGATCGGCGAAGAGAGGCTTCGGATCGAAGCAATCGACGCTCGCACCATCTTCGAGGCGGCGCGCGTAGACGCCGGCGACGAAGAGATTTCGACGGTTGTGGAGCGCTGCGAAGGCTGGCCCACTGGGATCTTCCTCTGTGCTCTGGCGTCCGCCGGCGGCTCCGATGTCGTAAGCGTGTCCGGCGAAGACACATTCGTTTCCGACTATCTGTATCAGGAGTGTTTCACGCGCCTCGACCCCGCTCTGCGCGACTTCCTCCGCCGCACCGCTGTCCTGAGCCAACTCTCTGGTCCGCTCTGCGACTCCGTCCGCGAAGCCGACAACTCGCAGGCGATGCTCCACGCCCTCTCTTCATTGAACCTCTTCCTCATCCCACTGGACCGACGAAGGCGATGGTTCCGGTACCATGCACTGTTTCGCGAGTTTCTTCTCGGCGAGTTGGAGAGAGTCGAAGCGAAGGAGATTTCGCTTCTGCACGGTCGCGCGGCGAAGTGGTTCGAGTCCGAGGGCGCGAACGAGCGCGCGATCGAACACCTTCTGGCCTCCGGCGAGCGACAGCGTTCCCCGGCGCTTGTTGCTGCGGCCGCGTTGCCCGCCTATCAACGCGGCGAAGTGGCATCGGTCGAGAGGTGGTTGAGTGAACTCGGCGACGACACTGTCAAGGCGACCCCGGCCCTGACGGTGATCGCAGCCTGGACGGCGATCCTTCTGGGGAAATCGCCCGCGTCCGAGCAGTGGGCAGCCGGCCTGGAGCACGTCGACGTGTCGGAGGAGTCCGCAGAGGATCAGATCGCCTTCAAGTCGGCTCGCGCGATGGTCCGGGCGGGGATGTGCGGCGATGGTCCCGCTCGAATGCTGGCGGATGCCAACTACGCCGTCGACCACGAGCCTGTATGGAGCCCGTGGAGGGACCAGGCGCTGCACCTGCTCGGCTCCGCCTACCTCCTCAACGGGGAGAACCGACAGGCGCGTCAAGCGTTCGAGGAAGCCATCGAGTGTGCAGTCCCCTTCGGGAACACGGACTCGGTGCTACTCAGCGAAGCCGAACTGGCGATCCTCGCGATTGACGACGGCGACTGGGCGGCGGCGGACGCTCACGCCGCTTCGGGCCGCCGAGCAATCGATGCCAACCACATGTCCGGGTATGCGACGACGGCGCTCGCTCTCGCCGTCAGCGCACGCATCGCGATCCACAACGGCGATGACAGCAGCGCCACGCGATTGCTCGCACAGGCCATGCGCGCACGGGTCGATTGCACCCATGTGCTGCCCTACCTCGCCATGCGTACGCGGTTGCAGCTCGCGATGTGCTACTCGCAAATGGGCGACCGAGCGGCCGCGATGCACCTCCTCCACGAGGTCGACGACCTGCTGCGACGCCGCCCTCGGATCGGCGTCCTCGCTGAGCAGATCGAAACCTTCCGCGCGCAGTTGGCCGAGACGGTAGGACACTTTGCGACCACCCCCCTCACACCCGCCGAGCTTCGCCTGCTTCCCTACCTGCAGACCCATCTCAAGGTCGCCGAGATCGGCCAGCGCTTGTTCATCTCGCGCAACACCGTGAGCACGGAGGTGGCCTCGATCTACCGCAAACTGAACGTCTCCTCGCGCGCTGAAGCAGTCGAGCGAGCGATCCAAGCGGGCATGCTCGGGGAGTGACGAGGCGAGATAGACGTTGCCTTCGACCTCGCTGAGCCCACAGCCCAGTGCTACTGGACAACGCGACCAAGGTCTGAACTCCACATCTACGCCACGCGACGGAGCGAGATCTGTCTCACGAAGATCTCACCACAGACAGCCGCAGTGTGTGTCGCGCTCAGGGATCGGCTAGTTGGCGGAGTGCGCCGCGTGCGACCACGGAGACCGCGCCGGCGTGAGTCGGTGTGCGGGCGTGAGTCGTCTACCCCAGGTCGTTGTCAGCCAGCCTCTCGCTGACGGCTTTCGCGAACTTCGGAGCCCCGCTGCGGGCCAGTCTCGCCAACAGCACCTCCGCTGCGACGGGCGGATGTGTCATCGCCGCTGCTTGCTCAGTGATGACCTGGCATGTGGTGGTCGGTCCGAGGTCGAACTGATCCAGCAGGAAGTCATCCAGCCGGATGGCGGCCAGGCCGAAGGGCCGCAGCGCAGCCTCGGGGAAGTCGCTGACGTTCTCGGTGACGATCACATCAGCACGACCCCGAATCGCTGCGGCAACAACATGGCGATCGTCAGGGTCCGGAAGCTCGATCCCTCCCTCGAGTGCTTCCCACCCTTCGACGAGAGCATCGTCGAAGGCCTCATCCATCGAGCGAAAGCGGCTCTGGAACCTGCTTGGGTCAATGTCGGGATGGATGCGCTCAAGTGCACGCAGCGCCTCATCAACGACCCGTCGTGACCACAACGGCCGGAACGCGCCGGAGTCGGCCATCCGCAGCATCGTGTCGCACGGCGCGATCGGAACCAGCACGCAAGCATCGAGAAACGCCGTGAACAGCGCCACCGCCTAAGACTTCCTCGCCTCGGCGAGGGCGTTCCGGTACGCCCCGGCGTCGACGTCGTACAGGCCGTCCTCGCTCGCCTGGCGGGTCAGCTCATCAAGACGACTGCGACGATCGATCCGCTTCCGCTCACGGTACGCAAGCACGTCCTGCAGACGAAGACGCCGATGCCGGGAGGCCCCGAGGCGTTCGAAGGGCAGCTCATGCTCGTCGAGCAGCCGGACCAAGGTGTTCCGGCTCACGCCCAGCAAGTTCGCCGCCTGCTGGGTCGTCAGTTGACGGTCGATCGGCTCGACACTGACGGACGCACCGTTACCCATTGCATTCACGACCTGCCGCAGTACCTCGTAGATCTCGAGAGGCAAGGGGATCTGCTCGCCGTCAGGCCCGAGCAGCATCGCGGGGGCGGAGTGGCTTTCGAGCAGCCGCGCAAGGTTGAGCATCTCCTGCAGGTCCTCCGGCGGAGCGACCACGCGTGGCTCACGGGACGGGCTGGGAACTGGAGTACTCATGTCTCGATTATCGCCCAAAACGTTCAAAACGTCCATATCGCCCACGATACTGGACTTCCTGGGTTCCGACCTCTGTCGCGCTGAGGGATCCCTCAACGCGAACCAAGTGATCATCGCTCCGCGTCGGTTCGAAACCGAGCGGGCTGGCGTTCTTCGGCGGTGGGCGCACGGTGGTAGAAAGCCGGGGTGCAGACGATTCTCACCTTCGCTGATCATCTCCGGCTCATCGACGAACGGTCCGCCGCCTTCCGCGCTGCGATCGAGGCCGCGCCCAGCCTCGATCTGCCGGTCCTGACGAGCGATCCGAATGCGGCACCCGGACGAACACTGTTCGACCTCGTGCGCCACGTCGGCGTGGGCCGGCGCAAGACCGCCGCTATCGTCGCCGCGGGGCCCGCTGACGCTCCCCCTGCGAAGTCCGCGTGGGAGAGCGCTGCCGGTGCCCCCCCGGGAGCGCGACGCTCTACTGACTTGGTGGAACGAGTCGGTCGAGCGACTGACGAGCACGCTGCGTGAGGCCGGCCCGGACCGCCCGTGTTGGACGTGGTGGGACGACTCGCCGTCACCGCAGACCTCCGGAGCATGGGCGCGACGCCAAGTTCCTGAGATCGCGGTGTACACCTACGACGCGCAACTCACTCTGGGTGTGCCCCAGCCGATTCCAGACGAGGTCGCCCTCGACGGTTTCGACGACTGCCAGTTCACTCTCTGCGCAACAACAGTCGCTTGGCCGAACGAACCCGCCGTCGTCGACTATCACGCCAAGGAGGGCCGCTCATGGCGGCTCCGGCTCGACCGCCAGGGCGCCCGTGTTACACGCCTCGGCGCGCCCGTTGCTGGCGAGGATCAGCTCCCGGCCGACGTCACTGCCCGCGGCACAGCCAGCGAGTTGGTGCTGTTCTTCTACGGCCGCATATCCATGGAATCCCTCGAGCTCAACGGCGACCGCCGCATCTTCGATCAGCTCATCGCCTGGGACCCCTCCGCCTGATGATCCCTCACGGGCATCGATGGCGCTGTCGTGGCCAGCGGGCAAAGTGCCGTCTCTGAGTGCCCATCGTGCCCGCGCTTGCCCACGACGGAAGCCATCAGCGCAGGTGCCTCGCGAAGAAGCCGCTCGTTCCCTCCCCCGCATGTCGGGGAACGCCGGTGTGTCCGCCCATGTTGGCGTTCAGGCTCTTCTCTCGGGAACCGAACGCGTCGAACAGGTCCAGCGCCATCTGGCGGTCGTTCCCCTCGTCATCCCACTGCAGCAGAACGTGCACCGGAATGCTCACGCGACGAGCCTCCTCCATGATCGCGCGGGGGACGAAGCTGCCGGCGAACAGCGCCGCCGCGACGATGCGCGGCTCCACCGCGGCGAGCCGCACGCCGATCGAAATGATCCCGCCCGAGTACGCGACGGGTCCGTCGATCTGCGGCAGGGACAGGAGCGCATCCAAGGCTGCCTGCCATTCCGGGACCGCCATTTCGACCAGGGGCAGGACGAGGCGGTCGATGATCTCGGCTCCGACAGGCTCGCCTGCCTGCAGCGCGCGGCGCAGATCGGTGCGTGCCTCGTCAATGCCGGGAAGGCCCGGTCGGTCACCGCCGCCGGGCAGTTCGATGGTCGCCGATGCGATGCCGTCCGCCGCGGCGTGCCGTGCCCGGCCTGCCAGCCGAGGGTGCATCTGCCGAAGTCCACCGGGATGACCCAGCAGGATCAGCGGTACGGGGGCCGAGGCTGACTCGGGCGTCCAAAGGATGCCCGGAATCTCGCCGAGTGCGAAGTCGCGTTCGATGACGCCGTCGTGGAGTCGGGGTTCAGAGGTGAAGTGCATGGTCGTGCCTTTCGGGAATGCGCATTGAGCGGCGCTCCCGGACGACCTATCGCCCTGCCGTGTCTCCATCGAGGAGCACCCACGTCGATTCGTTCACAGGTACCACCTCCTCGATCACACAGTCGCACGGACCGGCTCAGGATATCAGCGTCGTGACTCCACGCCGCGTTCCATCCGGTGCATCCCAGATGAAGCGATCCCGCCGTCATAAGGTTGGACGATGAGCACCGGATGGCTCATCGTCTGGAGCCTCGTCGGAGCCGCGCAGGCCCAACGGGCCGCGCGCTCGATCGCGGATCACGACGAAGTCGACCGCCCGTAGTCGGATCCCTCGGTAGTCGGATTCCGCGGCGATCAGTCCACCGGGCGCAGGCCGTGCGTGACCCGGCGGTTCCGAAACGCGAAGACGATCGGGAGGACGACGGCCCCCACGAATGCCGCAGCGCTCGCGAAGTAGAGCACGTTCGACCAGCGTGAGTGGTCGCCGCCGGAGATGGCGAACGTGTCCGCGAGCGCCATGTCTGTTGCGACCGATGCAGCGAAGTAGGCGGGGCGCCGAGGACGACGATCAGCAACTTGCGAGACTCACGCCCCACGCTCATCGACCGACCGGATCAGGCGGGCGCGAAGAACGCCGTGACCGCCGACCCGAGCGCGGCGAGGTCGTCGACGTGCGAGAGCTCGCGGGCCGAGTGCATCGACAGCAGCGGCGTGCCGATGTCGACGGTGCGGATGCCGAGACGGGTCGCGCTCAGCGGACCGATCGTCGACCCGCACGGGATCACGTTGTTCGACACGAACGGCTGGTAGGTCACGCCGGCCTGCTCGCAGGCCCGAGCCCAGAGGGCGGAGCCGTGCGCGTCGCTCGCGTACCGCTGGTTGGCGTTGAGCTTGAGCAGCGGGCCGTCGCCCAGGTGCGGGCGGTTCACGGGGTCGTGCTTCTCGGGGTAGTTCGGGTGCACGGCGTGACCGGCATCAGAGGAGAGGATCCACGAATCGGCGAACGCGCGACGACGGTCCACATCGTCGGCGCCGAGCCCGGCGGCGATGCGCGCGAGCACATCGACGAGGAACGGGCCGCTCGCGCCCGAGCGCGACTCGGAGCCGAGCTCTTCGTGATCGAACGCCGCGAGCACGCTCACGTGCGACGCATCGGCGCCGTTCGCGGCGAACAGCGCCACGAGGCCGGCGTGCACCGAGGTCAGGTTGTCTTGACGGCCGGCCGCGAAGAACACGTCGTCGAGCCCGAAGCGGGCGGGCGCCGCGGTGTCGGCCGCGAGCACGTCGTGCCCGACGACGTCGCCGACGTGCAGCCCGGCGATGCCGGCGAGGTGGCCGAGGATGTCGCCGTCGGCGGCGGCGCCCGTGCCCCAGATGGGCTGCAGGTGGCGCTGCCGGTCGAGCGTGAGGCCCTTGTTCGCCTCGCGGTCGAGGTGGATCGCGAGCTGCGGGATGCGCAGCAACGGCCCGGTGCGCACGAGGTGCTCGGTGCCGTCGACGGTCACGAGGCGGCCGGCGAGCTCGAGCTCACGGTCGAGCCATGAGTTCAGCAGCGGCCCGCCGTACACCTCGACGCCGGCCTGCAGCACGCCCTCGGTGCTCGTCGAGGCGCCCGGCTTCAGCTTGAACGAGGGCGAGTCGGTGTGCGCACCCAGGATGCGGTACGGGCTCGTCGCGGTGGCCCCCTCGGGCTGCACCCACGCGATCACCGCGCCGTCGCGCACCGCCACGCGCGCGCCGGGCCCGGTCGGCCAGGCGTCGCGTTCGTCGACGCGGTCGAACCCGGCCGCGACGAGCCGATCGGCCACGGCCGCCGCAGCGTGATACGACGAGGGCGATTCGCGGATGAACGCGGAGAGGTCTTCGACATGGGCATCGCGATCCAGAGGCATGGCTCAATCCAACACCGTGGGTGCGCCCGACGCGAACCGACGGATGCCGCGGCGAGGCGGATGCCCCGACGAGCCGGATGCCTCGACGCACCGCTGCGGCTCAGGCGAAGCGCACCGTCTGCTGGAGGCGGGTGCGCACCTCCATGACCTCGGAGCCGCCGAGGTGCGGCGAGCCGGGGATGCCATCGAACACGGCGCTCGAGAGGCGTGAAGCACGCACGAGCGCGACGACCGCACCCCGGTGCGAGCCGCCGATCTGCAGGGGTTCATCGGCGAACTCATCGGGCACGACGACGACGAGGGCGGTCGGCTTGACCTTCGCGGCGCGTCCGATGGCCTTCGCCCGGGCTGCGAGCGCCCGCACGGGTCGTTCGCCCGCGAGCGCCTCGCCGATGAGTTCGCCGCGCCGGAAGCGCACCGGCCCGCCCCAGTCCTCGGACTGGATCGCGAAGAGCCCGGTGGGACCGAGCACGAGGTGGTCGAGTTTGGGCGGAAGGCCCGGCCCCGCGGCATCCGTCGCCAGGTCGTGCCAGACGGTGAAGGCGATGCCGAGCGTCGAGAGCGAGCGCGCGGTCGACTCCTCGGCGAGCGCGTCGGCGAGCAGGTGCCGGATCTCGCGGGGCGCGCGTCGCACGAGCGACGGGTCGTACGGGTCGGGGATCTCGTCGCCGTACCCCACCCATTCGCGGATTCCGTCGAGATACCGCTGGCGCGTGAGGCCGCCGGGGTGTCCGTAGGAACGCGCGAGCGGTCGTGAGTCGCGGCGCGGACGCGGCGGGGCGGGCGCCCAGGTCTCGTGCGTCGGCTCGGGCGAGGCGCTGCGTCCGTTGCGATCGAACGCGGCTCGCGCCGCCGTCGTGCCGACCTGCGTCCATGCCCGCTGCACCGCGTCGAACTGCGCGGTCGAACCGCCCGTGTCGGGATGCGCGCGGCGCAGGGCACGACGGTACCCCTGGCGGAGTTCGTCGGGACTCGCGTCGGCGCGGACGCCGAGCACCTCGTACGGTGAGGCGGAGAGCGGACTGTCGGGCATGGGCTCGCTTTCAGGTGTGCGCAGACGAGACTACCGCCGCTCCCCTGCACGTCGGCGCAACGCCCGCACCCGACACGGCCGCATGCGCGCGCCCTCCCGGCGCTGAGCTTTCCTCATCGATAGACTCCGGGCCAACGGTTCCGGGCGAGCCGCGCCGGTCGCGGCGCAGAGCGTGCGGCGGTGCACGCCGTGCCGCGGGGAGAGGTGGATCCATGACGATTGAGGTCAACTACTGGGCGGTCGCGCTCGCGACGATCTCCACGATGATCGTGGGGTCGATCTGGTACACGCCGGCGGTCTTCGGCAACTACTGGATGCGCGTCGCGAAGGTCGACATGGAGGACCGCAGCGCGGTCGGCCCCATCCTGACCACCCTCATCGTGAGCTTCATCTCGGCGTGGGTGCTCGCGCTCGCCGTGCAGGTGACGTGGCTCGCGTTCGGCGGCAACTACCTCGGCGTCGCCCTGATCGTCGCGATCGTCGCGTGGGCCGGGTTCACGGCGGCGAGATTCGTGACGCACGACGCCTTCGAGGGACGTCCCTCGGGCCTCACGATCCTGAACATCGCGCACGAGCTCGTGACGTTCGTGGTCATGGCGCTCATCATCGGCGCGTGGCCGCCGGCCGGCACGGTCTGACCCGCCCGTCGAGGAGGCGCGGCCCACCGCCCGTCGAGGAGGCGCGCCAGCGCCGTCTCGAGACGCCCCGACGCCGCCGCCCGTCGAGGAGGCGCGCCAGCGCCGTCTCGAGACGCGCCCCGCCCCGCTACTCGCCCGGCCCCTCCGCGAAGCGCAGAATCCCGTCGTCGACGAGCGTGCGCACCGCGGGCAGCAGTTCTGCGGCGAGCGCGACCGCGTCGACCTCGAGCAGGTGCGCGATCGCGGCGATGATCTGGCCGACCTCGAGTTCGCCGTCGCACGCGCCGACGAGCGCCGCGAGGCCGGTGTCGAGCGTGATCGCCCGCCCGAACCCGCCGCCCTGGCGCAGCAGCATGGCCGTCGGGTTCTCGTCGCCGGGCCAGTGGTGGCGCTCCTCGGTCACGTCGGGCGCGACCGCGAGGCGGGAGCGCGCGAGGTCGGCGTCGTCGAGCGCGGCCTGCCGGTCGTGCGCGGCGAGGCACTCCGAGAGGTGGCTGCCGAGCGTCGCACCGTCGCTGCCGAGCGGCCCGTGCAGCCGTTCGAGGCGGGCGAGGCGAGCGGATGCCTCGCGCGCGGCGCCCGAGGCATCCGTCATCGTCTGCTCGCCCGCGTCGTCGACGGGCCGGCGCAGCAGCACGTACCCGAATCCGACCTCGCGCACCCCGCGCGCGGCGAAGTCGTCGAGCCAGGCATCGTAGAGGCGGTCGAAGTCCTCGCCGGAGCGCGTGCCGCCGTCGCGGATCCACGTCTCGGCGTACTCGGTGACGTGCTGCACGTCGCGCTCGACGACCCAGTGGTCGAGCGCCCCACCGCCGGGTGCGCTGCGTGCGAGCCACTCGCCGACCCGGTCGAAGGCGTCGCCGCGCCCGCGGTACTCCCAGTTGCCGAGCAGTTGGGCGATGCCGCCGGGCTCGAGGTGCTCGCCGACGCCCGTGATGACGGCCTCGACGATGCCGTCGCCGACCATGCCGCCGTCGCGGTAGTCGTACTCGGGCACGCCCTCGCGCCGCGGCGTGATGACGAAGGGCGGGTTCGAGACAACCCGGTCGAAGCGCTCCCCCGCGACCGGGTCGAACAGGCTCCCGAGGCGGAACTCGACGCCCTCGATGCCGTTCAGCTCCACGTTCATCGCGGCGATCTCGAGCGCCCTCGCCGAGATGTCGGTGGCCACGACGCGGTCGGCGAATCGGGAGGCGTGCATGGCCTGGATGCCGCACCCGGTGCCGAGGTCGAGCACGCTGCCCGCGGCGTCGGGCATCATGAGGCCCGACAGCGTCATCGATGCGCCGCCGACACCGAGCACGTGGTGCTCGCCGAGCGCATGTCCGAGCGCGAGCTCGCCGAGGTCGGAGAGGATCCACCATTCGCCCGCGCCGTGCGCGTCGACGAAGGCGTACGGCCGCAGGTCGAGGAGGGGGCGGATGCCGCGTGCCCGGCCCAGCTCGCCGACCGGGTCGTCGGCCACGGCGTCCGCGCCGACGAGGCCGAGTTCGATCGCGCCGTCGACGCCGAGCGCGGGCAGGGCGCGGCCGAGATCGTCGCGGTCCACCGCAAGCCCGAGTACGAAGAGCTCGGCGAGCGTCGCGAGTTCGGCGGATGCCGCGTGCTCGAGCCGCTTCGCCTCGAGCACCCGTCGGGCCGGGACGCGCTGCCCGCGGTGCAGGGCCGCTGCGGCCTCGGCACCCCAGAGGGCGTCGAGGGAGGCGACGGCGAACCTCGCGGAGCGAAGGTCGACCGCGAGCGAGGCGAGGAGGTCGCGTCGACGCTCGGGCGCGGCGGTGCTCAGCGCGCCGCCGCTCGGCGCATCGTCGCCGTCGCGGCCCGCGTCGCGGCGATCGTGTGCGGCGGCGTCGTTCGCGTTCATCCGTCCATTCAAGCGCACCGCTCCCGAGGGCAGCGCGTCACCGGCATGTCATCGGGAGTCCATCTGCGTTCATCCGGCGTAACCCGCGCGACACACGAGGGCCGTAGCGTTGGCTAGCATCGAGACAGCGAGGGGAGGTCGCCATGACACACGCGACGATGCTGGAGAATCTGCGGCAGGACGCGCGCGACGAACTCTCCGCGCTCATCGAGCTGCGTTGCCGCCTCGGGGAGGACCCGTGGGTCTTCCTGCCCGATCTTCCGTCGGTCGACGAGCAGGTCGTGGCCACCCTGCGTGAGGAGCGCATCCATTCCGAGCGCTGGAGCGTCGCGCGGGCGCGGGCCTATCACCCGGCGGCACGTGCGGGCGACGTCGAGAAGTTCGAGTTCGAGCTGCTGCGCGAGATCGCGCTCGAGCTGCCCGAGTTGAGCGCCGCCGTGTGGAAGGTGCTCGATCGGGTGCCGTCGTCTTGGTGACGCTCAGCCGGGCTGCGTCTGCGCTGCGGCTCTGCGCTGCACGCGCATCCAGGTGAAGAACCCGAGCAGGGTGAACGCCCCGTAGAAGACGTACATGAACGCGGATGCGTAGTAGCCGGCGCTGAGCAGCAGCGGCACGCCGACGAGGTCGACGGCGACCCAGATGAGCCAGAACTCGGTCCAGCCCTTGGCCATGCCGTAGGTCGCGAGCAGCGATCCGACGAAGATCCAGGCGTCGGCCCAGACCGGTTCGAAGGAGCCGAGCGCCCGGAAGAGCGGGGTCAGCGCCAGGGTGCCGCCGACCATGCCGAGGCCGAGCGCGACGCGGACCTTCCAGCCCGCCCAGCGGGGTTCGACGGCGGGGGTGTCGCCGCCGCCCGCGCGCCGGTGCTGCGACCACCGCACCCAGCCGTAGATCGACACGATGATGAACATGATCTGCCGGGCCGCCTGGCCGAGCAGGTTGACGGGGTTCGGGGTGTCGAACACCGCCCCCATGAAGACGGTGAACAGCAGCGCATTGCCGACGATGCCGACGGGCCACGCCCAGATCTTGCGCCGCAGCCCGCCCAGCGCGCTCGCGAGGCCGAACAGGTTGCCGACGATCTCGCGCCACAGGACCACCTGGTCGCCGATGACGAGTTGTGCATCGAACAGCCACTCGATCGGGTTCACGGCGTCGGATCCTCGGATGCGACGCCTGCTGCGGTGTCGGTGCGGTCGGATGCCGCGGTGCCGACGGTTGTCTCGGTGCGGTCGGATGCCGCGGTGCGGGCCTTCGCCCGTCGCAGGCGGAGCGCGAGCCGCGCGATCGCGCGCCAGCCGATGAGGAGGAGGGCGAGGGTGAGCGTCGCGACGACGATGAACGCGAACGCGGTGCCCTGACCCGTCAGTGCTCGGAGGATCATGCCGAAGACCACCGAGGCCGCCCAGACGACGACGCCCGTGGGCCACACCGCGAACGGGGCGCGCCAGGCGCGGATCGCGACCCAGCCGAGTGCGGCTCCGGCGAGGAACGGCCAGGCGGTGCCCCACAGCCCGACGAGGTCGAGCGCTTCGGCGTGGCTGCTGCGCCCGGTCAGCGCGAACGCGATCACGAGCACGACGTCGAGCACCGCAGCGATGACGATCGCACCTGCACCTGCACCGTGCGTGGAACGCGGCTCCGCATCGCGCGGCCCGACCGAAGGAGGATTCACGCCCTCATCGTACGGGCGGCCGCGGGGTACTCCGTTCCGAAACGGGCGCTACATCGCTACATCGCTACATCGCTACATCGCTACAAGGTTTCAGCGGGGACACCCGGTTTCCCGGCCCCCGACCCGATCGCGCGCCCATGGCGCGCTCCAGCCTTCGCCGCGCGGCCGGACGGAGCCCACAGCCGACAGGCGGTCGGAGCAGTCGGTCCGGTGTGAGCGATGCGAGCGGTCGGAGCGGTGGGCCTCAGTGTTCGTCGTCGGCAGTCTCGGAAGACGCGTCCGACATGGAAGGCCTGTCCGACATGGAAGACTCGGCCGACGCAGAAGACTCGGCTGACGCGGAAGACGCGGCGGCAGGAGCGGAAGCCGCGGCGGCCGCGACGAGACCCGCGGGCGTGTGCACGGGGAGGGCGCACACGAACGACTCGCAGCGGTAGGCCGTGGCCTCGCCGTCGAGCGCGCTCCGACCCTCGAAGAGTTCGAAGCCGGCGGCGGCGAAGGCCCGCGCCTGCGACTCGGAGACGATCGCCGTGACGGAGGCGGGCTGCCGCCGCGTCGCGTCGACCAGCTCGAGCGTCGGGTCGAACGCCGGCCGGAAGCCTCCGCCGAGCACCGGATCGAACACGGCCTCGGGCCGCACCGGGTCGGGTGCGGGCACGGGGTCGCCCGCGGCATCCGGAACCACCGTGACGACCTGCACCAGGGGCGACGCGAGCCTCGCCATGAGGGCGAGCGAACCGCCGAACGCGATCGGACGCTGCACCACGATGCCGGCGACCGCGGCCATCGCGTCGCGCGCCGCGACGAGGTACCGTTCGCCGGCGCCGAGCGCGGCGAGCCGCCACGCCGCATCGGCGCAGGACGTGAGGCCCGACGGCGTCGCGCCCTCGGCCGGGTCGTCGGGCATCGCGAGTCCCCGCGCCGCGAGCACCGGATCGGCGCCGCCGGGCGGCGCGAACCCGCCGGGCGGCACCGCACCGCCCGAGCTCGCGCCGGCCCCGGCCGCGAGCGCCTCGGCCGCGCGCGCCCCGGCCGCGAGCGCCCCGTCGATGAGGGTGCGCGCCGTCACGGCGTAGCTCGCCTCGCCCGTGGCGAGCGCCAGATCGACGAGTCCGCCGGCGAGCATGCCGACGTCCTCGAGGGTGGCCCGCGCCTCTGAGACGGCGTCGTCGAGCGAGGCCCGGACGAGGGTGCCGTCGGCCCGCAGGTGCAGGCCGAGCACGTGATCGGCCGCACGCGTCGCCGCGGCGATCGCCTCGGCGCCCGCCGCACCGCCGTCGACGGCGCCGAACCGCGCGAGCGCGCCGATCGCGAGGCCGTTCCAGCCGGCGAGCACCTTTGCATCGAGCGCGGGCGCGGGCTGCGACCTCCGCTCCTCGGCGGTGAGCGCGTAGTAGCCGCCCTCGGAACGCACACCGTCGACGTCGCTCTCGGAGTCCTGCGCACTCGCGAACCCGCCGGACGGGAGCTGCATGACGTCGCGCAGGAACCCGCTCGCACCCGACGCGAGGTCGGCCAGTCGATCGGCGGCGGGATCGGCACCCGCACCACCGGCGCCCTCACCGGCGCCCGAGCGTGCCCCGGCGTCGGTCATCAGCTCCGCGAGCACCCGCAGCAGGAGCGCGTTGTCGGTGAGCATGCGCTCGTAGTGCGGCTCGCTCCAGTCGGCGCGCGTCGCGTAGCGGAAGAACCCGCCCTCGACCGGGTCGCGCAGCGGCGAGCGGCCCATCGCGAGCAGCGTGCGCTCGGCGAGCACGCGGCCGGGCGCGCCGGACGCTGCGAGGAAGTCGAGCACGGGCGCCACCGGGAACTTCGGCGCCCCGCCGAATCCGCCGTGCACCGGGTCTTCGTCGTCCGCGATCGCGGTGAGCGCAGGCCCGAGCGCCTCGAGCGTGGGCAGCGCACCCGCGATCGAGGCGCCGGATGCCGCGCCCAACGCCTCGGCCACCGCGCCGGCCGTCTCGAGGAGCTCGCCGCGGCGGTCGCGCCAGGCATCGGTCACCGCGGCGAGCACGTCGACGAATGCCGGAACCCCCTGCACCGCCTGCGGCGGGAAGTACGTGCCCGCGTAGAACGCCCGCCCCTCGGGCGTCGCGAACACCGTGAGGGGCCAGCCGAGCTGCTTCGTGAACGCCGACGCCGCCGCGAGGTAGCTCGCGTCGACGTCGGGGTGCTCTTCGCGGTCGACCTTGATCGCCACGAAATGCTCGTTCAGGTACGCCGCCACGGCGGGGTCGCTGAAGCTCTCGCGTGCCATCACGTGGCACCAGTGGCACGTCGCGTAGCCGATCGACACGAGCACGGGCACGTCGCGCTCGCGCGCGGCGGCGAACGCCTCCTCACCCCACGGAAACCAGTCGACCGGGTTGCCGGCGTGCGAACGCAGGTAGGGGCTGAGGGCACCGGCGAGGCGATTCACGAGGGCGCTCCCACGACGCCGCGCTGCGGCATCCGCTCGGCCTGCGGCATCCGCTCAACCCGCGGCATCCGCTCAGTCCACCTCGTCGGGGTGCGCGCTCACGCGACCCTCGCGTTCGAGGCCCGTGATGGCGGCGACCTCGTCTTCGCTCAACTCGAAGCCGAGCACGTCGAAGTTCTCGGCCATGCGCTCGCGACGGTTCGACTTCGGGAACAGGATGTGCCCGCGCTGCAGATGCCAGCGGATCACGACCTGCGCCGGGGTCACGTCGTGGGCGGCGGCGGCGCCCGTGATCTCGGGCAGGTCGAAGAGCGGGTACTTGCCCTGCCCGAGCGGCCCCCAGGCCTCGATGCGGATGTCGTGCTCGTCGGCGAACGCGGCCGTCGCGGGCTGCTGGTGGTACGGGTGCAGCTCGATCTGGTCGACCGCGGGCACGACCTCGGTCTCGGCGAGGAGCCGTTCGAGGTGATGGGTCAGGAAGTTCGACACGCCGATCGAGCGCACGCCGTCGGTCTCGCGGAGCTGCTCGAGGGCCTTCCAGGTCTCGACGTAGCGGTCGCGCGCGGGCGACGGCCAGTGGATGAGGTAGAGGTCGACGTAGTCGAGCCCGAGGCGCTCGCGGCTCTGCTCGAACGCGACGCGCGCCGACTCGGCGCCCTGGTCGTCGTTCCAGAGCTTGGTGGTGATGAAGAGCTCTTCGCGCGGAATGCCGGAGGCTGCGATCGCACGCCCGACCCCCGCCTCGTTGCCGTAGATGCGGGCGGTGTCGAGGTGCCGGTAGCCGACCTCGAGGGCATCGCTCACGATGCGCTCGGTCTCGTCGGGATCGACCTTGAACACGCCGAACCCGAGCTGCGGGATCGAGTAGCCGTCGTTGAGCTGGACACGGGGTACGAGCTGATCGGTCATGGCTCCATCCCATCACGCGCCTGCGACACACGACAGGGGGTTGCGCCCGACATACGATGGAGGGCTGATGACCGCGCCTTCGCCGATCCCCGTGATCACGTATCCCCCCGAGCTGCCCGTCTCCGGGCAGCGCGAGGAGATCGCGCGCGCCCTGCGCGAGCACCAGGTCGTCATCGTCGCCGGCGCGACCGGGTCGGGCAAGACCACGCAGCTGCCGAAGATCTGCCTCGAGCTCGGCCGGGAGTCGATCGCGCACACGCAGCCGCGTCGCATCGCGGCCCGCACCATCGCCGAGCGCATCAGCGACGAGCTGGGCGTCGAGCTCGGCGGGCTCGTCGGCTACCAGGTGCGCTTCACCGACCAGGTGAGCGACGCCACGCGCATCAAGGTGATGACCGACGGCATCCTGCTGAACGAGATCCACCGCGACCGCGACCTCCGCAAGTACGACACGATCATCATCGACGAGGCGCACGAACGCAGCCTCAACATCGACTTCCTGCTCGGGTACCTGAAGCGCCTGCTCCCCCGCCGCCCCGATCTCAAGGTGATCGTCACGAGCGCGACGATCGATCCCGAGAGCTTCGCGCGGCACTTCGCGAGCGAGACGGATGCCGCGGGCGCGCCGCTGCCCGAACCCGTGCCCGCCCCCGTGATCGAGGTGTCGGGGCGCACGTACCCCGTCGAGGTGCGGTACCGGCCGCTCGTGGCGGAGGGTCTCGAGACGCGTCCTCCTTCGTCGGGCGCTCCTCGACCGGCGGAGGACAGCGACGACGAGGGCGCCGCAGCCGACGACAAAGACGTGCAGCGCGGCATCCTCGACGCCCTCGACGAACTCGACCGCGAGTCATCCGGCGACGTGCTCGTGTTCCTCTCGGGTGAGGGCGAGATCCGCGACGCCGAGGCCGCGGTGCGCGCGCACTACGGGGTTTCGACAGGCTCAACCGGCAGACGAGGCGAGACCGAGGTGCTGCCGCTCTACGGCCGGCTCTCCTCGGCCGACCAGCACCGGGTGTTCGAGCCCTCGAGGGTCGCGGGCCTGCGCCGACGCGTCGTGCTCGCCACGAACGTCGCCGAGACGAGCCTGACCGTGCCCGGCATCCGCTACGTCGTCGACGCCGGCACGGCGCGCATCAGCCGCTACTCGGTGCGCTCGAAGGTGCAGCGCCTGCCGATCGAGGCGATCTCGCAGGCCTCGGCGAACCAGCGCTCCGGCCGGTCGGGGCGCACGAGCGACGGCATCGCGATCCGCCTCTACTCCGAAGACGACTTCGAGCGCCGCCCCGAGTACACCGACCCCGAGATCCTGCGCACGAACCTCGCGGCCGTCATCCTGCAGATGGCCTCGCTCGGTCTCGGCCCGATCGAGGAGTTCCCGTTCCTGACCCCGCCCGACGGGCGCGGCATCCGCGACGGCCTCGATCTGCTGCGCGAGCTCGGCGCCCTCGAGGACGACCGCGGCGACCGGGCCGGACGAGCGGATCGGGCAGGGCGAGCGGATGCCGCGGCCGCACGCGGTCCCCAGCTCACCCGCATCGGGCGCCAGCTGTCGCGGCTGCCGATCGAGCCCCGCTTCGCGCGCATGGTGCTGGAGTCCAAGACGCAGGGCGTCTCGCGCGAGGTGCTCGCGATCGTCGCCGGACTCACCGTCCAGGACCCGCGGGAGCGCCCGCTCGAGCGGCGCGAGCAGGCCGACCAGTTCCACGCCCGGTTCGTCGATCCGACGAGCGACTTCCTCAGCCTGCTGAACCTCTGGAACCACCTCGAGGCCAAGCAGCGCGAGCTCTCGGGCAGCGCCTTTCGGCGCATGTGCAAGAGCGAGTACCTCAACTACCTGCGTGTGCGCGAGTGGCAGGATCTGGTGCGCCAGCTCGTGCGGCTCGCGAAGCCGCTCGGGCTCCACGTCGCGAAGGAGGCGGGCGAGCCCAACGGCGACGGCATCCACCGGGCGCTGCTCGCAGGCCTGCTCTCGCACATCGGCCTGCGCGACGACAGCAAGACCTCGAGCGGGCGCGGCGGCGCCGGCTCGGCTCGCGAGTCCGAGCGCAAGGGACGCCGCCAACAGGCCGAGTTCGTCGGCGCGCGCAACGCGAGGTTCGTGGTGTTCCCCGGATCCGCGCTCGCGAAGAAGCCGCCGGCCGCGATCATGAGCGCCGAGCTCGTCGAGACGAGCCGGCTCTTCGCCCGCACGAACGCGGCCATCGATCCGGCGTGGGCCGAGCAGCTCGCCGGTCCGCTCGCCAAGCGCTCGTTCAGCGAGCCGCGCTGGGAGCGCCGCCAGGGTTCGGCCGTCGCCGACGAGAAGGTGACGCTCTTCGGGGTGCCGATCGTCGCGAAGCGCCGCATCCTGCTCGGCCGCGTCGACCCGGCGCTCGCGCACGAGCTGTTCATCCGGCATGCGCTGGTCGAGGGCGACTGGGACTCCGACCGGCTCGACCGCCGCGTGTTCGGCTTCCTGCGGGCGAACGCGGCGCTCCGCCGCGAGCTCGGCGAAGTCGAGGAGCGCACACGCCGCCGCGACCTCCTCGTCGGCGACGAGACCGTCGTGCGCTTCTACGAGGCGCGGGTGCCGGCGGATGTCTCGGACACCCGTTCCTTCGAGCGCTGGTGGCGAGGCGAGCACCGCAGCCGCCCCGACCTGCTCACCATGACGCGCGCCGACCTGCTCGACGAGGACGCCGTGGCCGACACGGGCGACGCGTTCCCCGACCGCTGGCGGCAGGGCGACCAGACGTACTCGCTGTCGTACCGGTTCGAACCGGGCACCGAGGACGACGGCGTCACGGTGGTCGTGCCGATCGTGCTGCTGCCGCGCATCAGCGCCGCCGGCTTCGACTGGCAGGTGCCAGGCCTCCGCGACGAGCTCATCACCGCGCTGCTGCGCACCCTGCCGAAGGTCATCCGCCGTCAGGTCGTGCCGGCCGCCGAGTGGGCCGCGAAGATCGCCGCCGAACTGCCCGCGGGCCCCGAGGGCGGTGAAGATCGCGACCCGTTCCCGCTCGCCGTCGGACGCATCATCCGCGCGCTCACCTACGCGACCGTCGACCCCTCCGACTTCGACCTCGAACGCGTGCCGCCGCACCTTCGCGTCACCTACCGTGCGGTCGACGAGCGCGGCCGCACCCTCGGCGCCTCGAAGGACCTCGGCGCCCTGCAGGCCTCGCTCGCCGACCGCACGCGCGAGGCCGTCGCGAAGGCGGTGACCTCGATCCCGGATGCCGGTGGCCGCCGTGACGCCGCCGGTCGAGGAGGCCGCCCCGACGCCGCCGGTCGAGGAGGCCGCCCCGACCCCGCCGGTCGAGGACGCCGCCCGTGGCCGTCTCGAGACCACTCCGACGCACCCCCCGCCGCCGCAAACCCCGCCCTCGCCGAGCGCTCGGGCATCACCGCCTGGGAGTGGGACGATCTGCCCGCGCACCTCGACACCCGGCAGGCGGGCAACGTGATCCGCGCGTATCCCGCGCTCGTCGACGAGAAGGCGGGGGTCGCGCTGCGACTCCTCGCCACGGCGGAGGAACGCGACCGCGCGTCGCGCCGCGGCATCCGTCGTCTGCTCGTGCTCGCCACCCCCACGCCCGTGGCGTACGTGCAGGAGCACCTCTCGAACGAGGAGAAGCTCGCGCTCGCCACGAGCAGCTACCCCGGAACGCGCGCCCTGCTCGACGACTGCGTCGCGGCCTGCGTCGACGCCGAGCTCCGAGCCCGCCACCCCGACGGCCTGCTGCGCACGCGCGCCGAGTTCGAGGCCGTGCGCGACGCGGTCGCGGCGTCGATCGTGGACCGCATGTTCGCGACCGTGGCGCTCGTGGCCCGTATCCTGCGCACGGCGCGCGAGGTCGACCGGGCGATCGCGAAGGCGTCGAACATCCAGCTCATGTCGGCCCTCGGCGACGCGCGCGCGCAGCTCGAGGGACTCGTGCCGGCGGGATTCGTCTCGGCGACGGGCCTCGAGCGGCTGCGGCACCTGCCCCGCTACCTCGACGCGCTCGTCGCACGCCTCGGCAAACTCGTCGAGAACCCTGGTCGCGACCGCCAGGCGATGAACCAGTTCGAGCCGTCGCTCGAGGCGTTCGAGGCGGCCGGCGGCCGGATCCCGATCGACCCCGAGGCGCCCGAACGGCTCGTGCGCGTGCGCTGGATGCTCGAGGAGCTGCGCGTCAGCCTCTTCGCGCAGGAGCTGCGCACCGCCGAGCCCGTCTCGCCGCAGCGCATCGCGAAGGCGCTCGCCGCCTGAACCGGTCGGCGCGACGCCGGTCGAGGAGCGGCGCCGGTCGAGGAGCGACGCCGGTCGAGGAGCGACGAAGGAGCGTCTCGAGACCCGCGAACCCGCCCGCCCGAAGGTCTCGAGACGGCGCTGACGCGCCTCCTCGACCGGCATCCGCCCGCGGCATCCCATCGATAGAGTGGTGCCACCGTGGGAAGCTACACCGACCTTCTGAAAACCTCGGGCGTCGCTCGCATCATCGCCGCCCAGCTCACTGCGCGCTTCCCGTCGGGCATGCTCTCGCTCGCGTTCCTGCTGCACGTCGAACGCGAGACCGGCTCCTACGGCTCGGCCGGCCTCGTGCTCGCCGCGACCTCGATCGGCCAGGCCATCGCGGGCCCCCTCACGAGCCGGCTGATGGGCCGCCTCGGCATGCGCCCCGTGCTCATCATGACGACCGCCGTGTGTGTGGCGGGCATCGTCTCGATCGGCGTGCTCCCGCTGACGGTGCCCCTCTACATGCTCGTCGGGTTCATCACCGGGCTGGCCACGCCGCCCGTGCAGCCGGCGGTGCGCACGATCTACCCGAAGATGGTCAACTCCCGCCAGCTCACCCCGCTGTTCTCGCTCGACGCCTCGGCGCAGGAGATCATCTGGGTCGTCGGCCCCGTGATCACGACCCTCGTCGCGACCCAGGTCGGCACCGTGTGGGCGATCATGCTCGCCGCGGCGCTCATGGTCGTCGGCGGCGCGTGGTTCATCAGCTCGCCCGAGCTCGGCCGGGTCCGCATCCCCCGCTCCAAACGCAAGTTCGGCGTCGTGCTCGCGCGCCCGGCCGTGCTGCTCGCGACCGTCGTCGGGTTCCTGCTCATCGGCGCATGTGCTGCGGTCGAGGCGGGCGTGGTCGCCGTGTTCGGCCACGACGGGCCCGAAGCCGGCATCGTGCTCGCGATCTTCTCGGTCGGCAGTCTCGCGGGCGGCCTGCTCTTCGGCCACATCCCGATCGGCCCGTGGGCGACCGCGCGCCGCATGTTCATCGTCTTCGCCGGCATGGCGCTCGCCGCGTTCGTCATGGACTTCTGGTGGCTCTCGGTCACGCTCTTCGTCGCGGGCATCGGCATCGCCCCGGCACTGGCGGTGCTCTTCTCGATCGTCTCGTCGAGCGTCAAGTTCTCCGACACGGCCGAGGCCTACGGCTGGGTCGGCACCGGGCAGCTCATCGGGGCGGCGCTCGGTTCGGCCCTCGCGGGCTTCTCCATCGACGGGTACGGCGCGCAGGGCGCCTTCTGGATCGCCGCCGGATTCGCGCTCGTCGGCGTGCTCGTGCCGACGTTCGGCCGGCGCTGGCACCCCGACCTGCGCGGGCGCGACGCGAGCCCGATCCCCGACACCGAACCCGTCCCGTTGCAACCGAGCTGATCGGAAACGCCTTGACCGACGCACCGCTCCCCCTCGCTCCGAGCCTCGACCTCGCCGACGGCGCCCGCATCCCGCAGCTCGGCTTCGGGCTCTACAAAGTGCCCAGGGCGGATGCCGCGGGGCTCGCGCTCTCGGCGATCGACGCCGGCTACCGGCACCTCGACACGGCGGCGTTCTACGAGAACGAGGCCGAGGTCGGGCAGGCGGTGCGAGAGACGGATGTCGCGCGCGACGAGCTCTTCGTGACGAGCAAGGTCTGGAAGGACGACAACGGGTACGACCGGACGCTCCGCGCGTTCGACGCGTCGATGGGCAGGTTCGGGCTCGAGTCGCTCGACCTGTACCTCATCCATTGGCCGGTGCCGTCGACCGACTGGTACGTCGACACGTGGCGGGCGCTCGTGCGGCTGCAGGCCGAGGGTCGCGTGCGCTCGATCGGCGTCTCGAACTTCCACGTGCACCACGTCGACCGCATCGTCGCCGCGACCGGCGTGGCCCCCGTCGTCAACCAGGTCGAGCTGCACCCGTGGCTGCCGCAACGCGAACTGCGCGCCGATCACGCGGCACGCGGCATCCGGGTCGAGGCCTGGTCGCCCCTCGCCCGCGGACGCGTGCTCGACGACCCGACGCTCGCCCGTCTGGCTGCGAAGCATGAGCGCTCGCCCGCGCAGATCGTGCTGCGCTGGCACGTGCAGCAGGGCGTCGTCGCGATCCCGAAGGCGTCCTCGCCGCAGCGCCAGCGCGAGAACCTCGACGTGTTCGGCTTCGCGCTCGACGACGACGACCTCGCCGCGATCGCCGCCCTCGAGAGCGGCGAGCGCACCGGCCGCGACCCCGACCTCGACTGACGGCTCCGCCCCTGGCCGCGCCGCCGGCGCGCGGGGCCGACGCGCCCGCGGGCGGCACGGGGCCGACGCACCCGCGATCCGCGACGTGCGACCCGCGTCTCACGACCCGCGTCGATCCGGAATTCAGGAGATCGGGCCCAACGGCACCTACTGGCGGCGCATGCCGCAGGATCTCCTGAATTCCGCGATCGAGGGTTGGCAGGGAGGCGGCCGAACGAGTGGCCCGCGCCGTTCGTTGGGGCCGTTCGACGACTCACAGCCAACCGGAATCCGATCGTGACCGCACTCCCAGCCGGGCCCCAGACATCGGCATCCGGCCCGGCCGTAACGTGAGCGCATGAGAGCCTCGCAGCGCAGCAACCGCCCGGGAGTCGAGCGTCAACAGCACCCCGCATCGGAGGTCGGCGACCACCGGCATCCGCTCTCCAGACGTCGAAACGTCGTCGTCCCGCTCGCCGGCGCGGCGCTGCTGGTCGCCATGCTGGCCGGATGCAGCGCCGGCGGCTCGGCGATGTCGGAGCAGGCACCGGCGGCCGGCGGCTCGGCCGACGGGTCGGCGCCCCGGCCGCTCTCGGGCGAGGTCGCGCTCTCGGACGGGGCGGCGCCCGATGCCGCCGAGGGCGCTGATGCCGAAGGGACCGACGTCGAGCGCAGCGTCGTCACGACAGGCGACGTGTACGTCACGGTCGACGACCCGGTCGAGGCCGCGGCCGACGCCGTGCTGATCGCGGAGCAGGCCGGCGGACGGGTCGACCACCGCACCGAGAACCCCGGCAGCGAGGTCGAGCCCGCGTGGGCGTCGCTCACGCTGCGCATCCCCGCCGACCACCTCGACGCCGTGCTCGACGACCTGCGCGAGCTCGGCGATGTCACCTCGGTCTCGATGGACGCCTCGGATGTCACGCAGCAGCATCAGGACCTCGACGCGCGCATCACCGCGCTGAAGACCTCCGTCGGGCGCATGACCGCGCTGCTCGCAGAGGCGAAGGACCTCGGCGACCTGATCGCGATCGAGTCCGAGCTCACGAGCCGGCAGGGCGAGCTCGACGGACTCGTGCAGCAGCGCGAACAGCTCGACGACCGGATCGCGTACTCGACGCTCTCGGTCGGATTCGCGACGGTCGACGTCGCGCCCGCCCCGGCGCCCGACGGCTTCTGGGGCGGCCTCGTCGCCGGATGGAACGGCCTGCTGCTGTTCCTCGGATGGCTGGGCCTCGCGGTCGGCGTGATCCTGCCGTGGGTGGTCGCGGGGCTCGCGGTCGCGGCGATCGTCGTCGCCATCGTGCGGCTCGCGCGGCGCCGCGACGATCGCCCTCCCGCCGACCCCGGCGACCCGGGCGCGGCCCCCGGAGCCGATGGCGGCGCTCAGGAGGCGCCCGTCGCGCCGGCCCACGACCCCGCGACGCGGGCGTAGTCTGGCGGCGTGACCGCGACCTCCGATGCTCCCGACACCGTGACCCCCGAGGCCCTGCTCGACGACGAGCTGCTCGAGCGCTTCCGCGAACGGGCCGCACGCTACGACCGCGAGAACGCGTTCTTCGACGAGGACCTCGCCGAGCTCCGCGAGATCGGCTACCCGCGCGCACTCGTGCCGGTGGCGCACGGCGGACTCGGCTGGGGCCTCGACGACGCCGTGCGCGGCCAGATGCGACTCGCGGGCGCCGCGCCGGCGACGGCCCTCGCGGTGAACATGCACCTCGTGTGGACGGCGGTCGCGAAGATCCTCGCCGACCGCGGCGACGACGCGCTCGCGTTCCTCCAGCGGGAGGCGGGCGCCGGCGAGGTGTTCGGGTTCGGCATCAGCGAGGCCGGCAACGACCTCATGCTGTTCGGCTCGCGCACCGTGGCAGATCCGCAGCCGGGCGGCGGCTACCGCTACTCGGGCCGCAAGATCTTCACCTCGCTCTCGCCCGCCTGGACCCGGCTCGGCACGATGGGCCTCGACGAGACCTCGGCGGATGCCCCGAAGCTCGTCTACGGCTTCATCGACCGCGAGGACCCGGACGTGAAGATCCTCGACGACTGGAACACGCTCGGCATGCGCGCCAGCCAGAGCCGCACGACCGTGCTCGACGGCGCGTACGCCGCGCCCGACCGCATCGTGCGCCGCCTCGACCCGGGCCCGAACGCCGATCCGCTCGTGTTCGGCATCTTCGCGAGCTTCGAACTGCTGCTCGCCTCGGTCTACGCGGGCATCGGCGCGCGGGCGCTCGACCTCGCCGTCGCCGCCGCGCACCGACGCACCTCGATGAAGGCGGGCGGTGCGCCGTACGCGCACGATCCCGACATCCGCTGGCGCATCGCGGATGCCGCGCTCGCGCAGGACGCCCTCGAACCCCAACTGCTCGCGATCGCCCGCGACCTCGACGGGCTCGTCGACCACGGGTCGAAGTGGTTCGCCAAGCTCGTGGGCGTGAAGATCCGCTCGACCGAGACCGCGAAGCAGGTCGTCGACCAGGCCGTGCGGGTGTCGGGCGGGTCGAGCTACTTCGCGGGGTCCGAGATCGGGCGGCTGTACCGCGACGTGCTCGCGGGCGTGTTCCACCCGTCCGACGACGAGTCGGCGCACGCGACCGTCGCGAACGCGTGGCTCGGACCCGTGCCCGAGTGACCCCTCGAACGCGCGGCATCCGCCCGGGGCATCCGCTCGCTAGACTGGCGGGGTCAGCGGCGGCCGGGAGCCGCCAGATCTTGGGAGTTGAGGCATGACCGGCATCGCGTTCATCATTTCGATGGCCATCTTCGTCTTCGGCATGTGGCTGATGGGCAACGCCACGCACATCGCCGGGTTCGAGGCGATCGTCTTCTTCGCCGGCATCCTCTGCGTCGCGATCGCGGTCGCGATCCCGATGAACGTCCTCGGTCGCAGCGACAAGGCCTGAGCCCGAGCGATGACGCTGCCGACCCAGGACACCCGCGTCACCTACCCCGTCGGCGAACTCGTGCAGCCCGCACGGGTGCTGCACGTCGAGCCGGTCGACGGGCGACTCGTGGTCGTCACCGACGTCACCAGCTTCCACCCCGTCGACGCCGCCTGGCCCGACCAGCCGGCCGACACGGGTGTCATCGAGGCGCACGGCGTGAGCCTCACCGTGCATGAGGCCGTCGTCGCGGCCACCGACGGCGCAGCGCTCCATCTCGGCGCCGACATCCCGGTGCGCAAGGGCACCGAGGGCTGGTCGTTCGCGGTCGCCCACCTCGTCGACGGCGACGCCGCGATCGCCGAAGGCGACCCGGTCGCGATCACGGCGGATGCCTCGGCGCGGCGCGCCCTCTCCCTCGGGCACACGGCCTGCCACGCGGCATCCCTCGCCCTGAACCTCGCCCTCGCGTCGCGCTGGTCGAAGCCCGCACGCCCCGACGCGCTCGGCAACCCCGACTTCGACGGCATCGCCATCACCTCGAGCCGCATCGAGCCCGGCGGTTCGCTCGACCGCTACCGGCTCAACAAGTCGCTCCGTCGCGCCGGGTTCGACGTCGCGGGCCTCCTCGAGGCAGACCTCGACGGCCTCGCCCGAACCGTGGGCTCGACCGTGCAGGACTGGGTCTTCGCGAACGCGGCGGTCCGCATCGACCGCGACGGCGACGGTCTCACCGACCGCCGCACCTGGGTCGCCGAGCTGCCCGTCGGCACGGCGGCGATTCCGTGCGGCGGAACCCATGCCGACTCGCTCGGCGAGCTCGGCGACGCCCGGGTGGCCCTGCAGCTCGTCGACGACGCCGGCACGCCCGTGCTCGAGATGCGCACCGGCGTCACGGTCTGACGACCCGGCGCACGGCCTGACGGCGCACGGCGCGCCCGACGCACCCCGCGCACGCCCGGCCGGGCGGGTCAGGACGGCGGCGGCCCCGGCGGGGTTACGATATCCGCTGTGGGTATTCGCATCGAAAAGGTCGACCTGCCGGGCATCGGCGTGCGTCACGACCTCATCACCGAAGGCGGGCGGCGCATCAGCGTGGTCTCGCACCGAGACGGCGAGCGCGACCTCGGCGTCTTCGACCGCGACGACCCCGATGCCTGCCGCGATTCGGTGCAGCTGAACGACGACGAGGCGGCGGCGCTCGCCGACGTGCTCGGCGCCTCGGTCATGCTGAGCCGTCTCACGAGCCTCAGCGACGAGACGGCCGGCCTCTACACCGAGCAGATCGCCCTGCCGACCGACTCGCCGTACCTGAACCGCACGCTCGGCGACACGAAGGCGCGCACCCGCACGCATGCCTCGATCGTGGCGATCGTGCGCGACGGCGCCATCATCCCCTCCCCGACGCCGTCCGAGAACCTGCGGGCGGGCGACGTCATCGTCGTCGTCGGAACACGCGAAGGACTCGACGGAGTAGCCAAGCTGCTCGCCAACGGCCCCGACTGATCGCCGGGCGCCGCCGATGCACGACACCACGCTGCTGCTGATCGAAGTCGGCGCCCTCCTGCTCGTGATGAGCCTCGCCGGGCGTCTCGCCGCGCGCATCGGCATGTCGCCCATCCCGTTCTACCTCGTCATCGGCCTCGCGTTCGGCGAGGGCGGCATCGTGCCGCTCGACGCGAGCGCGGAGTTCCTGGAGGCCGGCTCCGAGATCGGCGTGATCCTGCTGCTCGCACTGCTCGGACTCGAGTACACCGCGAACGAGCTCTTCGACAGCCTGAAGTCCACGCGCGCCGCCGGACTGCTCGACGCGCTGCTGAACGCCGTGCCGGGCGCCCTCGTGGCGCTCATGCTCGGATGGGGGCCGCTCGCCGCGGTCGCGCTGGCCGGCGTCACCTGGGTCTCCTCCTCCGGCGTCGTCGCCATGCTGCTGCGCGACCTCGGCCGACTGTCGAACCGCGAGACGCCGGCCATCCTCGGGGTGCTCGTGATCGAGGACCTCGCGATGGCCTTCTACCTGCCGGTGCTCTCCGCGCTCGCGGTCGGCGCGACGTTCCTCCAGGGCGCCGTGGGCGTGGGCATCGCGGTCGGCGTGGTCTGCATCATCCTGTTCGTGGCCCTGCGGCACGGGCATCTCGTCTCGCGCCTGTTCCCGGCCGACCAGTACGAGCCGCTGCTGCTCGGCGTGCTCGGGCTCACGATGCTCGTCGCCGGGCTCGCCGCGCAGGTGAACGTGTCGTCGGCGGTCGGCGCGTTCCTCGTCGGCATCGCGCTCTCGGGCCGGGTCGCGGCGAACGCGAGCCGGGTGCTGACTCCGCTCCGCGACCTGTTCGCGGCGACGTTCTTCGTGTTCTTCGGCATCACGTCCGACTCGTCCGAGCTGTGGCCGATGGTGCTGCCGGCCGCGCTGCTGGCCGTCGTGACCATCGCCACGAAGGCCGTGACCGGTGCCTTCGCCGCCCGCAGGGCCGGGGTCGGCACGCTCGGTCAGTGGCGCGCGGGCTTCACGCTCGCGCCTCGCGGAGAGTTCTCGATCGTCATCGCGGGCATCGCCGTCGCGTCGGGCGCGGCGCCCGGACTCGCGCCGCTCGCCACCGCGTACGTGCTCATCACGATCATCGCCGGCACGTTCCTGGCGAGGGTTCCGGATGCCGCGTGGTTCCGCGCGATCGTCCGGCGCCGAGCCGATCGAGTCGCTGCCGCCGCCCGGAGCTGAGCGGCGCTACGCCCGATCGTGCGGCTCGACCGCGGCATCCGCCCGGTCCTGCGCGGCGAGCGCTCGCGAGGCCTCGAGATCGGCGTCCACGTCGTCGTCGGCCGCGAGCAGCTCGCGCACGCGCGGCACGACCTGTGTGGCGTACCGTTCGATGCTGCCCATGATCGCCTCGTGCGAGAGCCCGCCGTTCGAGACCTTGAGGTCGAAACGGGTCGCGCCGGTGACGCGGAGCGCGTCGGCGATGCGGTGCGCGACGCGCTCGGGCTCGCCCGCGTAGAGCGCGCCGCCGGCGGCCTCGCCCTCGAAGTGTCCTCGGCTCGTCGGCCCCCACCCGCGCTCGGCGCCGATCTTGTCCATCATCGCCCGGTAGTGCGGCCAGAGCGTGTCGAGCGCCTCGTCGTGGGTGTCGGCGATGAAGCCGGGCGAGTGCATCGCGATGGGCTGGGGCGCCTTGCCGAACTGCTCGAGCGCGCGGCGGTACAGGTCGGCGAGGGGTGCGAAGCGGGCCGCGCTGCCGCCGATGATCGCGAGCACGAGCGGGAGCCCGTAGTGCGCGGCCCTGATGACGGACTCGGGGCTTCCGCCGACGCCGATCCAGGTCTTCAGGGTTCCGTGCTCGACGGGCGGGAAGACGAGCTGGTCCTCGAGCGCGGGGCGCAGTTCGCCCGACCAGGTGACCGGCTCCTGGGTCAGGAGCGCCGCGAACAGGTTGAGCTTCTCCTCGAAGAGCTCCTGGTACTGGTTCAGGTCGTAGCCGAACAGGGGGAACGACTCGATGAACGAACCGCGACCGAGGATCACCTCGGCGCGCCCGTTCGAGATCCCGTCGAGCGTCGCGAAGCGCTGGAACACCCGCACCGGGTCGTCGCTGCTCAGCACGGTGACCGCGGAACCGAGACGGATGCGCTCGGTGCGGGACGCGATCGCGGCGAGCACGACCTCGGGCGCCGAGACGGCGAACTCGTGCCGGTGGTGCTCGCCCACGCCGAAGAAGTCGAGCCCGAGCCGGTCGGCGAGCACGCCCTCCTCGACGACGTTGCGCAGCACCTGGGCGTGCGTCAGCCTCGTGCCGTCGGCGTCGAGGGTGACGTCGCCGAACGTGTCGACGCCGAACTCGTACTGGGTCATCGTGCTCCGCCTCTTCGTTCGCGATTCGCATGCGTTCGCATGTGTTCGCATGTGTTCGCACTGGTTGAACCGCCCTCGGGTCGACCCTATTCCCCGACGCGGGAATGCGGCATCCGCTCGGCCCGTTGCATCCAGGCGGGTGAGAATGGAGGCATGCACGTGGCAGAACGGCCGACGATCGGCATCTTCGGAGCGGGCAAGGTGGGCACCGCGCTCGCCCGGCTCCTCGTCGGCGCGGGCTACGACGTCGTCATGACCGGTTCGCCTCGGCAGACCGCGCTCGCACTGCTCGTCTCGGTGGTGGCTCCCGGCGCACGCGTCGCCACGCCCGAAGAGCTCGTCGAGCAGGCCGACGTCGTCATCCTGTCCGTGCCGTTCGGCAAGGCCGCGACGCTGCCGTGGCCGGCCTTCGACGGCCGAATCGTCGTCGACGCCATGAACTACTGGCCGCCGGTCGACGGCCACATCCGCGAGGTCGATGACGACGAGCGTTCGACGAGCGAGATCATGGCCGCCCGCAACCCCGCTGCGCGGGTCGTGAAGTCGCTCAACCACGTCGGCTACCACGAGATGGAGGACGACAGCATGGATGCCGGCTCGCCGCTGCGTCGCGCCATGGCCGTCGTCGGCGACGACGCAGAGGCCCGCACCGTGCTCGCCGGCATCATCGACGATCTCGGCTTCGACCCCGTCGACGGCGGCCCGATCGCCAACGGCCGGGCACTCGAGCCCGGGCACCCCGCCTTCGGCCGCGAGCTGGGCGCCGCAGAACTCGCCGCACTCCTGACGCCGAGCGAGGACCTCGCGGCCTGAGCCGGCCCGAACCGCCGGCCGCGCGGGCGGCCCGCGGCACGCGGCATCCGCTGCTCGACGTACGCTGGTTCGCATGCCCGAAACCCCCACCGTCCGCCCGGGCGCGCCCGAGCGCCTCTCCCGCATGGTGCGGCTCGCGACCGTGTCGGCCGAGCTCGACGAGCGCGGCATGGCCGACTTCGACGCGTTCCGCGACCTGCTCGCCGAGCTCTACCCGCTCGTGCACGAGCACCTCGAGTTCGAGCAGCCGCATCCGCTCGGCCTGCTGTTCCGCTGGGCGGGCACGGGCGATGCCGACCCCCTCGTGCTCATGGCGCACTACGACGTCGTGCCGGCGCTCGAGGCCGACGGCTGGACGTTCCCGCCGTTCGAGGGCCGCATCCACGACGGCTCGGTGTGGGGTCGCGGCACGCTCGACGACAAGGGCCCCATGCTGGTGCTGCTCGAGGCGGTCGAGAACCTGCTCGCCGACGGGTTCGTGCCGGCGCGCGACGTGTACCTCTCGTTCGGCGGCAACGAGGAGGACCACGGCAGCGCGGGCCGCGCGATCGCCGACCTGTTCCAGGAGCGGGGCATCACGCCCTGGCTCGTGCTCGACGAGGGCGGCGCCGTCGTCACCGCGCCGTTGCCGTTCATCTCCGCCCAGGCGGCCATGGTCGGCGTCGGCGAGAAGGGCCTCGTCTCGCTGAAGCTCGAGGCGACGAGCAAGGGCGGCCACGCCTCCGCCCCGCCGAAGGCCACCCCGACCGATCGGGTCGCGCGCGCCGTGCATCGGCTGCACCCGAACCCGTTCCCGAAGCGCGTCCCCGTCTCGGCGCGGGCGATGCTGCGCAGCTTCACCCCGCACACCTCCGGCGCGAACCGGCTGCTGCTGCGCGCGCTGACCGCGATGCCGTGGCTCACCGCTCGGGTCTTCGCCCGGCTGGGCGGCGAGCCGGCGGCGATCGTGCACACCACGGTCGCGACGACCATGCTCTCGGGCGGCACCGCGCACAACGTGCTGCCGTCGCAGGCGGCGGCCGTGCTGAACCTTCGCATCGCGCCGGGCGAGACCGTCGAGGGCACCGCCGAGAGGGTGCGCCGCGTCATCCGCGACCGCGAGGTCACGGTGACCGTGCTCGACGGCAACGACCCCTCCCCCGAGTCCGACGTCGGCTCCCCCGCGTTCCAGGCGATCGAGGCCGCCGTCGCCGCCTCGTACCCCGAGGCGATCACCGCGCCGTACCTGGTCATGGCCGCGACCGACTCGCGCTGGTTCCACCGGTTCGCGCCGTCCGTGTTCCGCTTCGCCCCGCTCGCGATGAGCGCCGCCCAGCGCGCCGCGATCCACGGCGTCGACGAGTCCGTCACGTTCGACAGCCTCGAGCGCGGCGAGCGCTTCCACCGGTCGCTCATCGAAGGGCTGCCGGCTTCCGACCCGAGATGAGCCGAGCGGATGCCGCGGTGCGGGCGTGATCGAAGCGTGATCCGGGTGTGATCGAAGCGTGATCTGCCGGCGGCCCCGACGGCCCTCGGGCGCCCCGACGAGGGCTTAGGGTGATTCCACCCCAACCCGAAGGAGTCCCGATGTCGCGTGCCACGAGGCTCGGCCCGGTCGCCGCGATCGTCGGATTCCTCGCGTTCGTCGAGTTCACGAGCGGCATCATCCAGGGCTACTACACGCCGCTGCTCACCGACATCGCGCGCAACCTCGGCATCCACGACGCCGACGTGAACTGGCTCGAGGGCACCCAGCTCATGCTGTCGGCGCTCGTGGTGCCCGCGTTCGCGAAGCTCGGCGACATGGTCGGACACAAGCGCATGCTCGTGTGGTCTACGGCGATCACGGCGATCGCGTCGATCTCGCTGGCGTTCACCGACCAGTTCTGGGTGTTCCTCGTCGCCTGGGCCCTGCAGGGCTTCTACGTGGTGTGGCTCCCCCTCGAGATCGCGCTCATCTGGTCTCGCAGCCGCGGCTCGGCCCATCCCGCGGCGATGACCCGCACGGCCGCCGGCCTGCTCGTCGCCGCCCTCGAGCTCGGCGCCATCGCCGGCGCGCTGTCGGCGGGCGCGCTCGCCGAGGTGCTGCCGATGACCGCGCTCCTCCTGGTGCCGGCGGTCGCGGTCACCGTGTGCTTCTTCGTCGTGCTCTTCGGCGTGAAGGAGTCGCCCGACCTCACGGGCGGCCGGCTCGACACCGGCGGGCTCGTGCTCATCTCGCTCTCCCTCCTGGCGCTCACGGGCGGTCTCAGCTTCATGCGCCTGAACGGGCCGGCAGACCTCTTGAGCTGGGCGCTCGTCGTGCTCGGCGTGCTGCTCGTCTGGCCGTTCGCCCGCTACGAGCTGCGGCACCCCGACCCGCTCATCGACGTGCGCATGTTCCGCTCGCCGATGCTGTGGCCGGTGTTCCTCACCGCGGGCCTCTTCGGCGTCAGCGTGCTCGGCGCGCAGGCCCCGCTCTCGACGTTCGCGCGCACCGACCCGAGCGCCGTGGGGTACGGCCTGGGCGCCACGAGCTTCCAGACGTCGCTGCTCATCGGCTCGTACGTGCTGTCGATGGTCGTCGGCGCGATGCTGTTCCCGGTCTTCGCCAGAAGGTTCACGCCGCGGGTCACGCTCATCGGCGCGAGCTCCATGGTCGCCGTGGGCTTCCTGCTCTTCCTGCCGTTCCACGACGGGTACGGACAGGTGCTCGCCAACATGATCATCGTGGGCCTCGGTTCCGGCGCGCTCGTGGCCGCGCTCCCCGCCGCCGCGGCGGCCGCGGCCCCGCCCACGCAGACGGGCGTGGCGACGGGCCTGACGAACTCGGTGAAGACCGTCGGCGGCGCGATCGCCTCCTGCGTGTTCGGCATCGCCCTGCTCGGCAGCGCGGGCGAGGCAGTGCACGGCACCGCGGGCTCCTTCGCGGGCTACATGACCGTCTGGCTCATCTGCGGCGTCACCGCCGCGGTCGCCGCGGGCCTGCTCGCGCTCGTGCCGAAGCTCGCGTTCTCCGATCCGGTCGACGCCGAGCCGCCGGCCGATCCGACGACGGGCGGCGGCGACGTCGGGGCATCCGCCGCCGTGCGCTGAGGCCGGGCCTCACCCCTCGTCGGCGTCCGACGCCCGTCGACGGCGCGACCCGAGGTCGGCGACGCCGATGCCGAACGCGATCGCGACGAGCACGGCGACGGCGAGCATCCCGTACGCGTAGGCGTGGTGGTAGACCGTGAGGTCGGGGTCGCCGCCCGACTCCCGGAAGATCGTCGAGTAGAACAGCGAGAGCGTGACCGCGGTGCCGATGGCCGTGCCGATGCGCTGCCCGAGCTGGCCGACCGACCCGGCGAGGCCTCCCTCGCGCACGGGGATGTCCATGAGCGTCAGCGTCTGGTTCGGCGAGACCACAAGCCCGCCGCCGGCACCCGCGATCGCCATCGCGCCGGCCATCGCCCACGGCGTCACGGCGGCGGGAGTCATGATCGCGAGCAGGACGAGCAGGCCGATACCGCAGAGCAGCAGCACGAGGCCCCAGACCACGAGCGGGCGGCCGATGCGGTTCACGAGGTTGCCGCCGATCCACGAGCTGAGCGCGCTGACCAGCGCGAACCCGATGCTCACCATGCCCGCGAACACCGCCTCGAGGCCGAGCCCGTCCTGCAGGTAGAGCGTGGTGAGCAGGAACATCGACGGCATCGCGGCGAAGTACACGCTCGCGAGCGAGATGCCGTTGCGGAACGACGCCGTGCGGAACAGCTCGAGCGGCACGAGGGGCGATCGGCCGGATGCCGCGTAGCGGCGCTCCCACGCGAGGAACGCGGTGATCGCCAGCACGAAGACGACGAGCACCCACCACCGCGCGGGGTTGTCGCTCGGGGAGCCCGTGGTGAACAGGAACGGCCACATGAGCGAGATCACCGTCACGGCGAACAGGATGAGCCCCACCGGGTCGAGCGAGAGCGGCTCGCCCGACGGTCGGCGCGTCACGGGCAGGAACCAGATCGCGAGCACGAGGGCGACGACCACCAGCGGCACGTTGATGAGGAAAATGCCGCGCCAGCCGTCGGTCGGCCCGCCGACGGCGATCATGAGTCCGCCGAGCGTCGGCCCGAACGCGGTCGCGAGGCCGATGACGGCCCCGAAGAGCCCGAACGCCTTGCCCCGCTCGGGGCCGCGGAAGAGCTCCTGGATCATGCCCATGACCTGCGGCATCTGGATGCCGGCCGCGACGCCCTGGAGCAGGCGTGCGACGAGCAGCACGGTGATGTTCGGCGCGAGGGCCGCGACGAGGCTCGTGACGAGGAACAGGCTGAGTCCCACGACGAACAGGGTCTTCCGCGACCGCTGGTCGCCGATGCGACCCGCCGGCACGAGCGCCAGGCCGAAGGTCAGCACGTAGCCCGCGACGATGAGCTGCAACTGCGTCGGCGATGCGTCGAACGCGGACTCGATCGACGGCAGCCCGACGTTCACCTTCGAGAGATCGAGGATGGTGAGCGCGGCGACGCCGACGCAGATCCAGTAGGCGCGCCACCGGTGCCCCTCCGAGACGGGGAGCGATCGGGTGGCCGGCTGCTGCGTCATCCACGCCAGACTATGCGGTCGGCGGCGGATGCGGTCCGGCCTGGGCCGGGGAATGCCCCGATTCGCGATCGAAGGCGAACTCGCCCGAAAACGAGAGAAGCGCCCGCGAGGGGCGCTTCTCTGCCGTGGTGGTGGACCCAGGGGGATTCGAACCCCCGACCTTCTCATTGCGAACGAGACGCGCTACCAACTGCGCCATGGGCCCGAGCGAGTACGAGCCTATCATCTCCGAACGGGTGGTTCGGACCATCGGATGCCGCGGCTCAGCCCGCCTGGCGACGGCGCCGCAGCACGGCGTCGAGGTCGTCGAATCGCCGTTGCGGCGACCCGATCACGCCCATGCCGGCGTACGGGCTGAGGGGCTCGGAGGCGCCCGTCTGCTCGGGCTCGGCCGGCGCGGATGCCGCGGGCGCGATCGACGGCATGGGGGTCGCGATCTCCTCGATGCGCTTGGCGCGTTCCGCCTCCTGCGCGAGCCGCTGGAGTTCCGCCGCCGCCTCGATCGACGCCATCGCCGTGGCCGCGATCGTGCCGCGCGAGAGCGTGAGCGGCCGGGGCAGCGGCTGCGGCACCCATCCCTCGTGCACGGCCTCGGCCTCGTCGAGCTCGACGGGTTCGAAGGCCTCGGCGACGACGTCCTGCTCGGCTTGCACGACCGGTGCCGGCACGCGCCGGCGGGCGAGCACGACGAGGCCGCCGAACGCCACGAGCATCACGATGCCGCCGACGGAGGCGAAGACGACCGCCGCGACCGAGGCGGAGAACGCGAGCATGGCGCCGCCGACGATCGCGATCACGAGTCCGGCGAGGAACGTCAGCGAGCACCGCGCACGGCGCCGACGCAGCGCCGGCCGGCTCGTCTTCTGCGCGGCGGCGGGCCGCGGTTCGACGGCGTCGCGTCGCGATGCGCGCTCCGCCTCCGCCGCGACCTCGGCCGCGGCATCCGCATCGGCCTGCGCGTTGCGCCGCTCGGCGATCGCGAGCCGCTCGCTCGCCTGCGCGCTCAACCGCGCCGCGCGCTCGCGCTCGTGCAGCACACGCTGCTGGGACGCGACCTGCCTGGCGGTCACGTCGAGCACGACCGGCTCGGGCGTCTCGGCGGTCTCGGCGAGGATGCGCAGCGTCTGCTGGAGCCGCACCGCATTGCGCTCGGTCGCGAGGTACTGACGGCGTCGCAGCCAGACCGGCATGAGGTACGCGAGCCACAATGCCGCGGCCACCGCCACGAGCAGCCCCCCGCCGATCACGCTCATGCGACAACGCTAGGACACGCGGCCCGGAAGCGGCGCCGCGGGGCGGGCGTGTCAGCGATCGGACACCCGCAACGACTGCGCGGCGGCCGCCCGGTCCTCGGGGTGGACGCGCGCGGCGTCGGCCGGGGCGCGCCCGTCGCGCCAGCGGCGCAGCACTCCGCCGGGCACCTCCTCGGCGACGAGGGCGAACGCGAAGTGGTCGCACCAGGCGCCGTCGATGTGGATGAAGCGGCGTCGCAGCCCCTCGTAGCGGAAGCCGAGCTTCTCGACCACGCGCAGCGAGGGGCCGTTCTCGGGACGGATGCAGATCTCGACGCGGTGCAGGCGCAGGGTGCGGAAGCAGTAGTCGGTCGCGAGGGCGACGGCGGTGGGCGTGATGCCCCGGCCGGCCGCGCCCTGCGCGACCCAGTACCCGATCGAGGCCGACGACAGCGATCCGTGCGTGATCGACGAGACGTTCAGCTGCCCCACGATCTCGCCGTCGACCTCGAGGAGGAAGGGCAGGGCTGCGCCGTTCCGTGCGTGCGCGAGCAGGTTGCGGATGCTCGCCTTCGTGTCGATGGCGGTGCCGCCGCCGGGATAGGTCGCCTCCCAACGCCGCAGCCAGGCCCGGTTCTCGAGGAGCACCCGTTCGAGCTGCTTCGCGTCGCGTGCACGGATGGGGCGCACGATGAGGTCGCCGTCGCGAAGGGTCGGGATCCCGGCGGCGGACATGGTCAGTCGCGTCCGAGGCCGGCGACGTACTCGGCGAGCCAGGGCTTGAGCTCGGGCCCGAGGTCGTCTCGGTCGGCCGCCAGCTGGATGACGGCCTTGATGTAGTCGAGCTTGTCGCCCGTATCGTACCGACGGCCCCGGAAGATGACGCCGTAGACGCCTCCGGTGCCCTCGACGTCGGCCGCCATCTCCATGAGCGCGTCGGTGAGCTGGATCTCGCCGCCCTTGCCCGGCTGGGTGTGCTCGAGCACGTCGAACACGTCGGGCTTCAGGACGTAGCGCCCGATCACGGCGTAGTTCGAGGGCGCGTCTTCCTTCGCGGGCTTCTCGACGAGCCCGGTGATGCGCACCACGTCGTCTTCATCGGTGGCCTCGACGGCCGCCGCGCCGTAGAGGTGGATGCTGTCGGGGTCGACCTCGAGCAGTGCGACGATCGAGGCGTTGCGGGCGATCTGCTCCTCGAGCATGCGCGCAAGCAGCACGTCGCGGGCGTCGATGATGTCGTCGCCGAGCAGTACCGCGAACGGCTCGCGACCGACGTGCATCTTCGCGCGGAGCACCGCGTGGCCGAGACCGAGCGGGTCGCCCTGGCGCACGTAGTGCATGTCGGCGAGGTCGGTCGACTGGTTGACCTTCTCGAGCTTGGCGGTGTCGCCCTTCGCGACGAGGGTCGCCTCGAGCTCGGCGACGCGGTCGAAGTGGTTCTCGAGGGCGTTCTTGTTGCGGCCCGTGATCATGAGCACGTCGGTCAGGCCCGCCTCGACGGCCTCTTCGACGACGTACTGGATCGCCGGCTTGTCGACGACGGGGAGCATCTCCTTCGGCATCGCCTTCGTGGCGGGGAGGAATCGCGTGCCGAGGCCGGCCGCCGGGATCACAGCCTTCGTGATGCGTTCAGTCATGCGCATCAGCGTATCCGGCCGGGCGCCCCGGCGCAGACTCGGCGCCGCCTCGGCACCGCCTCCGCGCCACCGCGATCGCCATAGGATGAATCCCATGTCCGACGATCCGTCCGTCCAGAAGCGGATTCTGCGAGCCGAGCTCCGCGAACGTCGCCAGAACATGCCCAACCACGAGCGCCGCATCGCGACCGAGGGCTTCACCGCACGCCTGGAGGAGCTCGTCGGCTCGACCGGAGCGGCTTCCGTCTCCTGCTACCTCTCGATGCCGAGCGAGCCCGACACCCGTCCCTTCGTCGAGTGGGCCGAGGCCCGCGGCATCCGCGTGCTCTTCCCCGTGACCCGCGACGACGGGCTGCTCGACTGGACCGTCGGCGAGAGCGAGGACGAGATCCTCGGCCTCCACGGAACGCCCGAGGCGGTCGGCGAACTGCTCGGCCCGATGGCCATCAACGACGTCGACCTCATCCTCGTCCCGGCCGCCGCGATCGACGCGACGGGCATGCGCCTGGGCTGGGGGCGGGGCTATTTCGACAAGACCCTCGGTTCGATGGGAAAATGTCCTCCGGTGTACGCCGTGGTGTTCGACAACGAGTTCGTCGAAGAGGTTCCACGCGAGGTGCACGACCAGCCGGTGAACGGCGTCGTCACCCCGACGCGCATCCACGCGTTCTAGCAGCGATGCACCCCCGAACCGAAAGAGCTCCATGCCCACCTACTCCTACCGTTGCACCGTCTGCGACAACGCCTTCGACATCCACCAGGCCTTCACCGACGACACCCTCACGACGTGCGAGGCGTGCGGCGAACCGCTCCGCAAGCTCTTCAACACGATCGGCGTGACGTTCAACGGCTCGGGCTTCTACCGCACCGACTCGCGAAGCGGCGGCTCAGCCGGCGGTTCGTCGGCGTCGAAGGGGTCGTCGAACGGGTCGGGCGACGCCTCGAAGGGCTCGTCGAAGGGTTCCTCCGGCGGGTCCTCCTCCTCCGGCGGCTCGGCCGGTTCGTCTTCGGGCGGATCCGCGGCTAGCGTGGCATAGACCTGATCGACGAGACAGCAGGGGGCAAGGTGCTCAAGGGCTTCAAGGAGTTCATCCTCCGGGGCAACGTGATCGAACTGGCCGTCGCGGTCGTCATCGGCACGGCGTTCACGGCCGTGGTGACCTCGATCGTGAACAATCTGATCAACCCGCTGATCAGCGCGGTCTTCCGCGCCGACAGCCTCGACACGGCGCTGGTCCTCCAGATCCCCACGCTCGACGGCGGCACCTCCGACGTCAAGTTCGGCGCCGTGATCGGCGCGATCATCACGTTCCTCATCGTCGCCGCGGTCGTCTACTTCGTGTTCGTCCTTCCGATGAACACCATCAAGGAGCGCGCCGAGGCGAAGCGCAAGGCCGGCGTGCCCGATCCCGCCGCACCGGAGTCGGAGCTCACCCTCCTCTCCGAGATCCGCGACCTGCTCGCCGACCGCCCGACCGGCGAGGGCCACCAGCCCAAGCACTGAAACCGCGTCGGGCCGGCGTATCCGCTGCGCGAGGGCGCATCAGCCCCAGTGCGGCGGCTTCTCGCGTCGCAGGCGTTCGTCGTCGGGATGAGCGGATGCCGCGCGGCCGGCGTCCTCGTCGTCGGCGACCGGGTCGCGGGGGCGAACCGGTGCCTCCGGCGTCGGGTCGGTTCCGGGTGCCGGCGTCAGGCGGGCCCGCCGTGCACGGCCCTTCGCGCGCTCCACGTGCTGGCGTTCGCCGTTCATTCGGACGCGTCGGCGGGCAGCACGGGCGGCTTGCCGAGCAGCGTCGCGACGCGGTCGGCGACCGCCTCGGGGTTGCCGAACAACTCGAAGCTGTGCACGCGCAGGTAGTGCCAGCCGAGCCGGCGGAGCACGTCGGGACGGAGGCGGAGCGATTCGCGCAGGCTGAAGCCGGTGAGCACCTCGTCGGTCTCGACCACGACGGCCTTCCCGGCGTTGGCGGCGGCCAGCGCGAGACGGCCGCGGTGACCGGGAGCGACGCGGATGCCGCGGCGTTCGAGTCGGACCGCGAGGTCGTCGAGCATCGCCGATCCGCTCGTTCCCTCGGCGCGCTCGGCGGCGCGCTCCTCGGTCTGGCTGAGGATGCTCGCGAGCGCCAGCACGCCGTGCGACTGCCGGTCGGCATCGATGTCGTCGGGCCGGAACGCCGACACCAGGTCCATCGACCGCCGGGCGCGGGTCATGCCGACGGCCAGCAGGCGGTCGCCGCCCGGCTCGCCGAGCGAGCCGAAGTTCGAGAGCAGGCGGCCGTGCGGCGTGCGTCCGTAGCCGACCGAGAAGATGACCCGATCGCGACTCTGCGCGACCGACTGCTCGAGGGTGAGCACGGTGAACGGCTCGGCCCGGTCCTTGAGGATGAAGTCCGAGAGGTCCGTGCGCTTCGCGAACGCGGCGAGCACGGCCTGGTGCACGCGAGCCGCGTGCCGAGCACTCGCCGTGATGACCATGAGCGATTCGCGCGGCCGCTTCACGGCGTGCTCCATGACGAGTTCGACCACCTTGGCGACCTCGGAGTCGATCGACTCGACCGTGCCAGTGACCTGGTCGGGCAGGCCGTTGCCGCGCACGTAGTGCAGGCCGAGGCTGCCGTGCCCGAGGAAGCTGCCCGCCCACGGCAGCGACTCGATGCGTCCGCCGTAGAACCGGCGGTTCACGAGCTCGGCGAGGTCTTCGCCGCCCGCGCGATAGCTGCGGGTGAGCGTCATGGTCGGCAGGAGCTCGCCGAGACGCGCGAGCGCGGAGTCCGCGTGCAGCGCGTCGACACCGTCTGCGTCGATCTCGACCTCGGCCGCGTCGCCGATCACGTCGGGGTCGTCGAGGCCGGTGTCGAAGAGCGTGGGCGTCTGGGTGACGGGGTCGCCGAACGCCACGACCTGCCTGGCCCGCTTGATGGCGCCGAGGTTCTCGGCCATGGTGGTCGATCCTGCGTCGACGAGCACCACGGTGTCGAACGTGATCGACGGGTCGATGCGGGCGACGTCGTAGGGCGAGGAGAGCCAGACCGGTGCGAGGGCCCGGAAGAGGTGCGGGGTGTCGCGCTGCAGCGAACGGCCGTCGACCCGATCGCCGCGGAGCATGCGCTTCAGCAGCTCGGCCTCGTCGGGGTGGTCGACGAGCGCGACCTTCCAGCTCTCGCCGAGGTGCCATGCGAGCTGCGGGCCCGCTGACGACGCGTGCGCCTCGTCGACGAGCCGGAAATCGCCCTCGAGCCGGTCGAGCAGCGCGGTGTCGGCGCCGAGCAGCGCGGTGTCGGTGGCGAGCATCTGCTCGAGCACCGACTGCCACCAGGCCAGTTCGAGTTCGGAGGCCACGACCTGCTCGGGCACGTGACGCTTGGCGAGGTCGACGAGCAGCGGATCGAGGCCGAGCTCGCGCAGGCTCGCGAGCAGCGCGGTGCGCTCCTGCAGGTTGGCGAGCACCTCGGACTCCGCCGCGAGGCCGGTGAGCATCGTCGTGAGGTCGCGCACCGGGCGCGCGGCGAGGCGACGCGGCGTTCCGGCCAGCCCGAGCGGGGTGTCGAGCACGGCGAGATCGCCCTCGACCGAGCGGTAGGCGACATGGACGTCGTCGAGCCCGACCGGCACCGCCGGGATCGAGCCCGCCTCCGAGTAGCGCTGCCAGAGGGTGCGCTGCTGCTGGATGCCTCGGAGCGCCGCGTTCAGGTCGGTGACGTGCACGCCGGGGCGCACGTACTCGAGCGCATGGCGTCGCAGACGTCGCCGGTTCGCTCCGGACATGCCGGGCGAGTCGCGCCGGGGGGCCGTCGCCGAGATGAGCTCTCCGAGCGGTCGGTCGAAGACCGACGGCCGGAAGCGGTCGAGCGTCTCGCGCACGTCGAGCAGGAGCCGCAGGAACACGCCGAGCTCGGCCACCGACTCGAACGTGCGCAGGCGGGTCTGGGCGATGAGCGTGCGTCCGCGGTCGATGAGGCGGGGCACATCGGCCGTGCTGAGTCGCTTGGCCAGCTCGTGGGCCGTCGTCGCCTCCTCGGAGGACGTGAACGAGGCGCCGTACCAGGGCGAGTCCCCGGGGCCGTACTTGAACTCGCCGAGGGCGGCCGCTCTCACGAGATCGCGGGAGACCGCGTCGCGACCCTCGGCGAGGGCGGTGAGCGAGGCGGGAGAGAGCCGTGCGGTGGTCGCGGGGGCCTGCGGGCGGAGGGCGAGCCCGGCGAGCTCGCCGAGGGCCTCGAGCACCGAGACGTGCAGCGCGGGATCGCGCCGGGTGAGGGCGGAGCGGTAGTCGACGAGCGCCTTGCGCAGCCGCACGAGCGCGTCGTCGACGTCGGCTACCCTCGGCCGCTCGACCTTCTCGTTGCGTGAGATCGAGGCGATCAGGTCGCGCCGCAGGGCTGCGGTCGTCACGGCGGCGCCGCCGAGGCCGACCTGTCCGAGCCGGTGGGCGATGCCGTCGAGGCTGGCTCGTCGGGCGCCCACGACGAGCACCCGCTGGTCCTTCGCGACGAGCGAGCCGACGACGTTCACGATGGTCTGCGTGCCGCCCGTGCCGGGGAGCGTCTTCACGACGAGGGAGGTGCCCGCCTCGATCTCGGCGATCACGCGTTCCTGCTCGGGGTCGGCGTCGAGCAGCAGGGTGTCGGTCGAGGGCGGGCGCTCGTCCTGCGGCACCGGGCGGGCACGGCGTCCGGAGTCGGCGTAGCGCGCCTTGGCGCTCGGGTTGCCGGCGATGGCGTCGATGAGGGGATGCTCGAGGTTCGCGGCATCCGCGGCCATCGAGGGGCCGGCCTCGGCGAAGGAGGAGACCACGAGGCGCGGCGCGACCTGGAACCAGGGCAGATGGCTGGTGAGCCCCCGCAGGCGGTCGATGACCGGCTGCGGCTTGAAGACGCCGTTGGTGATCGCGAGCGCGACGAACGCGTCGGCGTCGAGCGTGATCTGGAACTGCTCGCGGAGTTCGCGGGCGAGCGCCGGGTTGAGGAAGGGCTGGCCCTTGAGCTTGAGCTCGAAGTCTCGCCCGTACCGACGGATCGCGAGGGGGCGCAGCAGCACGGGGGCCAGGAACTCCTCGCCCGCGTTGCGCCACGATGCGAGGCCGATCGCGAGGTGCACCGACTCGATGCCGCGGACGGAGCGGAGCTCGACGCCCTTCTGGGTGATCTCGGCGGCGGCGAGCTTCGCGTTGCGCAGCGCGAGCTCGTCGCGGATGAGGCTCGAGAGCAGGGTGGACCGACCGGTGATGAACTGCGGCAGCCCGCCCGGGTGGGTGGTCGAGAGCTCGATGCGGGTGCGGGGCGTGTCGACGAAGCGCACGAGCGGCGAGCGGCCGCCGACGCGCTCGAGTTCGCGCTGCCAGCGGTGCCAGGCGGGTTCGGCGACGTTGCCCGCGACGAGATCTGGATCGCCGAGGCTCAGGCTGTGCGGACTCGTGAGGTTCTGTGGCATGGCTTCCGGGGTGAGTGCGTCGACGGCGGCATCGGGCTCAGCGCCGAGGAGCACATCCTCTTCTTCGTTCCGATCGAGCCGCCGCACACGGACACGATAAGGCCCGAAGTGCCGTTTCGTGGGATGCAGCGCCGTCGGATGCCGGTTCCGATACCCCCGTGGGTACCGTGGTAGCGTCGACGCCTGCCCTGCGCTGCACCCGTTCCGCGCAGCGCATCGACCGAGAAGGAGCCGCCCGGCATGCAGGAGATCACCCCCGCGGAGCTCGCGGCCCTCGACGACGCGTTCATCCTCGACGTGCGCGAGCCGCACGAGCTCGAGCAGGCGCGCCTCGAGGGCGCGACGCACATCCCGCTCGGCGAACTCGTCGCGCGCATCGACGAGGTGCCCCGCGACACGACCGTCTACACGCTCTGCCACGTCGGCGGGCGCAGCGCGCAGGCGACCGTCTACCTGGAGAGCCTCGGCGTGGACGCCGTGAACGTGTCGGGCGGCATCCTCGAGTGGTACCGCCAGGGGCTGCCGATCACGCTCGGCGGCGCGGAGTGACCGGCGGCGCCTGAGGCCCGCCGGGCTCCCGGGCGCGGGCCGCTTCCCGCGGGCCGCTGCCCGCGGGCCGCTCCGCCCCGGGCCGCCGGCCGCGGCTCAGCCGGCGGTCTGCAGTTCGAGCCCGTGCGCGAGCGCCACGCCCTCGTTCGTGAGGCGACCGGCCGTGGCGTTCAACCCCTTCGCGAGCGCCGGGTCGGCGCCGAGGGCGGCCTCCCAGCCGAGGTCGGCGATGCGCACGGCATACGGCAGCGTCGCATTCGTGAGCGCCGGGGTCGACGTCGCGGGAACGGCGCCCGGCATGTTCGCCACGCAGTAGTAGATGGCGTCGTGCACGCGGAACGTCGGCTCGGCGTGGGTGGTCGGGCGCGAGCCCTCGAAGCATCCGCCCTGGTCGATGGCGATGTCGACGAGCACGGAGCCCGGCTTCATGCCCGCGACCATCTCATCGGTCACGACCTTCGGCGCCGCGGCGCCGGGCACGAGCACCGCCCCGACCACGAGGTCGGCGTCCTTCAGCTGCCGAGCGATCTCGTACGGCGAGGACGCGAGCGTCTTGATGCGGTGGTCGTATCGGGCGTCGAGCTCGCGGAGCTTCGGCAGCGAGATGTCGAACACGGTGACGTCGGCTCCGAGGCCGAGCGCGGTCGCGGCTGCCTGCTCGCCCGCGACGCCGCCGCCGATGACGACGACCTTCGCCGGAGAGGTGCCGGGAACGCCCGCGAGCAGCACGCCGCGGCCGCCCTTCGAGGCGAGCAGCTCGGCCGCGCCGACCTGGGGCGCGAGGCGGCCGGCGACCTCGCTCATGGGGGTGAGCAGGGGCAGCGACCGGTCGGCGAGCTGCACGGTCTCGTAGGCGATCGCGGTGACGCCCGAGTCGAGGATCGCCCGCGTGAGCGGCAAATCGGCCGCGAGGTGCAGGTAGGTGAAGAGGGTGAGGTCTTCGCGGAGGAACCCGTACTCGGCCTCGATCGGCTCCTTCACCTTGAGGACGAGCTCGGCCGACCACGCCTCGGCGGCGGTCGCGACGATCTCGGCGCCCGCGGTCGCGTACTCCTCGTCGGTGAATCCGGCGCCGATGCCGGCGCCGGCCTGGATGGCGACGCGGTGGCCGTGCTGCACGAGCGTGTGCACGCCGGCCGGCGTCATGGCGACGCGGAACTCGTTGTTCTTGATCTCAGCAGGTACGCCGATGTACATGGGGTGCTCCGAACGAAAGTTGGTGGGTCCCTCCATGGTCGACCTTTATTCGTTCGAGCGGAAGAAGCTCCGCACAGTATTCGGTAGAGTCGAGGCATCCGCTTCAATTGTTCGAAAGGATGCCCCGCCATGGCCGATGCGCCGCAGATCAGCGCGAAGGGCCCCGCCGTGCTCGACGACCTCGATCGGGCGATCATCGCCAGGCTGCACGACAACGCCCGCATCCCGAACATCGATCTCGCGCGGGCGGTCGGCATCTCGGCCTCCACCTGCCTCGCACGTGTCCGCTCGCTCCGCGAGCGCGGCGTCATCGTGCGCTACACGGCCGAGATCGACCCCGTCGCACTCGGATTCACGCTCCAGGCGCTCGTGAGCGTGCGCATCCGCCCCGGCGCTCGGCATCTCATGGAGCAGATCTCGACCGAGCTGCGTCGCGAGCCGGAGGTCGCCCAGCTGTTCTTCCTCGGCGGCACCGAGGACTTCCTCATCCACGTGCGCGTGCGCGACAGCGAGCATGTGCGGCAGTTCGTGCTCGAGAATCTCTCCGCGAACCCGGCCGTCGCGCTCACCGAGACCAATCTCGTGTTCGAGCACCACACCGCGCTCTCCGCGGGGCTCCGCGCGGTCATCTGAACGGCGGATGCCCCGGCCGACCGGCTCCCGGCCGACCGGCCACCTTCCGGCCGCCTCGTCAGCCCACGGGCAGGATCTGCGACAGGTCGAGCCCGTCGGGCGATTCCAGTTGCGCATACGTGCACGAGGCGGCATCCCGATCGGGGCGCCACCGCTTGAACTGCGCGGTGTGGCGGATGCGGTCGCCCTCCATCTGGCTGTACCCCACCTCGACCACGAGCTCGGGCCGCAGCGGCACGAACGAGAGGTTCTTGCCCGCCGACCAACGGCTCACCGCACCGGGCAGGCGCGACCCCGCGTGCGCCTCGGGGTCGGCCCATTCGCCCCATGGATGCCGCGACAGGTCGTTCTCGACGTAGGGCTCGAGCTCGGCGACGAGGCTCGCCCGCCGCGCCATCGGGAACGACGCCGCCACGCCCACGTGGTGCAGGCGGCCGTCGTCGTCGTACAGCCCGAGCAGCAGCGACCCCACGATGCCGCCCGTCTTGTGCCAGCGGAACCCGGCGACCACGCAGTCGGCCGTGCGCTCGTGCTTGACCTTGAACATCGTCCGCTTGTCGGGCAGGTAGGCGCCGTCGAGCGGCTTCGCGACGACCCCGTCGAGGCCGGCGCCCTCGAACCGGGTGAACCAGTCCTGCGCCTCGGCGAGGTCGGCCGTGGCCGGCGTGACGAAGACAGGGTCGGATGCCTCGGCGAGCGCCTCGACGAGGAGTGCCCGCCGTTCGCCGAACGGTCGCGGCATGAGGTCGTCGTCGCCGAGGGCGAGCAGGTCGAACGCGACGAACGACACCGGGGTCTGCTCGGCGAGGAGCTTCACGCGCGACGCGGCCGGGTGGATGCGCTGCTGCAGCGCGTCGAAGTCGAGCCGCCCGTCGCGCACGAGGATGATCTCGCCGTCGACCACGCACCGCTCGGGCAGGTTCGCCCGGAGCGCATCGACCAGTTCGGGGAAGTACCGGGTCATCGGCTTCTCGTTGCGGCTGCCGAGCTCGATCTCGTCTCCGTCGCGGAACACGATCGTGCGGAATCCGTCCCACTTCGGCTCGACGTGGCCGACATCGGGGATCGCCTTCACGGCCTTCGAGAGCATCGGCGCGATCGGCGGCATCACGGGCAGGTCCATCAGTCCATCATGGTGCCGCGGCGCGCCTGACACCATGGGCGCGCATCCGCAACCCCTGCGGCCGTCCAGCTTCGTGGCGTATGGTCGTTGACGGTCGACCCCGACGAAGTGGCGACCAGAACGAGGAACACACCATGCAAGCCCACTGCACCCCCGCAGTCCACCGCGCCGCGACGACGCTCGCAGCGACCGCCGCCTCCCCCGGCGCAAGGCCCGTCGCATCGCGTCGGAGGCCCGTCCGATGAGCTCCGTGATCGACCAGCCCTCACGCTCCCCCGGGCGTCGCCCGTCCAGGGGACTCCCGCCGATCGGCACCTGGTGGACCCTGCTCGACCGCGGTCTCCAGCGCGAGATCCTCGCCGACCCCGGCGCGCCGCTGCGCCCCTTCGTCGTGCGCCGCGTCTTCGAGATCTGCGGCTTCGACGTCGAGTCCGCCCCCACGGCCTCGCTGACCCTCGGCGCGAACGAGCGCGCCTACATCGCGGGCTGGTCGCACGCCGTCGACTGGACCTGAGCGAGCGCCGCCGATCGCGTGCTCCGTTGCCGCGGCTCGGCCCCGACCTCGACCGGTGCCCCTGGAGGGACTCGAACCCCCAACCTGCTCCTTAGGACGGAGTTGCTCTTCCATTGAGCTACAGAGGCTGACCGCAGCAGTCTACCCGTCCGCGATAGCCTGTCCGACGGCGCACCCCCGCGCGACGACGCGTCGCCGGCACGCCCCACGACGGAATGGAGCACCATGGGCGACGGCACGAGATTCTGGGTCGGCGCGTCGACGGTCGGCGCGCTCGGCTCGGCGGCCGGAGGCATCCGCCCGCTCGACATCGCGCCCGACGGCGCCTTCGAGCTCGGGGATCCGGTCGACGTCGGCGAGAACCCGATGTACCTCGCGGTCTCCCCCGCCGGGGTGCTCGGCGTCGTGCACGAACTGGCCGAGGGCCGTCTCTCGACGTGGTCGATCGACGGCGACGCACTCACGCCCGCGGCGCCCGCCGGCGCGACCGGGGCCGGCGACCCGTGCCACCTCGCCTTCGACGCCACGGGCGACTGGGCGTTCGCCGCGAACTACTCGGGCGCGCAGGTCTCCGCGCACCGGATGCGAACGGATGCCGCGACCGACGTCGTGCTCTCGGCGGCGTTCACCGGGTCGGGGCCCGATGCCTCGCGGCAGGAGTCCCCGCACCCGCACCAGGTCGTGCTCGACCGCGCCCGATCCCGTCTGCTGGTGCCCGACCTCGGATCCGATCGCATCCGCGTCATCGGCCTCGACGCGCTGCCCGATGCGCTCGGACGCGCGGCGGGCGACGCCGGCGACCTCGTCGTCCATGCCGGGGCAGGTCCGCGCCATCTCGTGATCGCGGGCGACCTCGCGGTCGTCGCGAACGAACTCGACCGCACGGCGAGCGTCTTCGACCTCGTGGACGGCAGCGAGGTCGCGTCGTTCCCCGTCGACGAGCGCGTCGCGTCGCGGGGCATGGGGCTCTCGGCGATCCGCCTCACGGCGGCGGGCACGGTGCTCGTCGGCGATCGCGACGCCGACGCCCTCGTCGCGCTGCGGCTCGACGTGGCGAGCCGCACCCTCGAACGGGTCGCCTCACTCCCGACCGGCGGCCGGCACCCGCGCGATCTACACGTCACGCACGACGAACGTCACGCGCTCGTGGCCGATCAGGCGTCGGACTCCATCGCCGTGATCTCGCTCGACGCCGGAGTGCCGACCGCGGTGGTCGCGACGATCTCGACGCCGGCTCCCGCGTGCCTGGCCCGCATGCCCTGATCCGCGCCGATGCGGGCGGAGCGAGCGCCTCAGTTGTAGCCGAGGACCACGATGGCGGAGGTCGACGGCGAGAGTTCGTCGACGAAGACGATCTCCTCGACTCGCCGCTCGTCGGACGTTCTCGTCTCGAGGACGAACGTCTCAAAGGGCTGCGTCATCGCGGTCACCTGCCTCTGCGTGGGGAATGGCCTCCAACGCTACGGGAGGCCCGCCGACGGGGCATTGGCCGCCGTGTCCAATTTCGGGCGAGGTTTTCGCCACATCGTGAACAGTCGCGCGGCGCGGCCCGCCGCGCTCAGGCCGGCGGGTACAGGTACAGCGCGTCCCCCGCGCCGATCGTGCGCCGATGATACGAGTGGTCGGAGTTCTGGTTGTACTCCTCGATGTTCACGCTGCCGTCGGAGTTGATGGACTGCACGTAGGCGACGTGGTTGTACGGGAACCAGGCGACGGCGCCGACCACGGGCACGTCGCTCGTCGGCCAGCCGTGCGAGACCCATTCGTCGGCCCACGCGTAGGCACTGCCGGAGGCGAGGTTCGACCAGTCCCACTTCCAGGGGGCGCTCGTCACGCCCGCATCCCGATTCAGCCGCCAGGCGACGAAGTCGACGCACTCTCGGTAGTAATACCGGAGCGGCGAGAGCCCTCCGCCGTAGTCGTCGGGGATCTGATCCCACCACGGGTAGTCGTCGCCCTCGGCCTTGACGGTGTAGATCGCGTACGCGCCCGAGCCGCGCGAGGCGAGTTCGGCAGCCCAGGCCGCCTGCGCCTGCTCTTCGGCGGTGCGGGCCGCCTCCTCGATCTCGGCCTTGGTCGTGACGGAGTACGCGTCGGTCGACAGCGGTGCACCGGACGCCTGCGCCGAGACGTCGAGCGCCTGCGCCTCGGCGACGGCGAAGCTGAACGCTCCCGAGGCTTGGAACAGCTCGCCGGACGGCATCAGGGCGTATGCGGGCATCGCGACCGTGCCCACGATGGCCGGCACGACGAGCACCGTGGCGACGACGCGGAGCGGGCCGACACGGCGGACGGTGGCCGAGGGCCGCGGCGCGCGCGCCGTCGACTCGGCGGCATCGGTTCGCTGCGCGGCGGGAGTCGCGGCCGCCGCCTTCGCCCGACGCGAGGGCCAGCCCTCGGAGCGCTTGCCCGCGCGCGGCCGTTCAGCGGGTGCGGTACGTCGGGATCGCGCGGACTCGGCCGCTCGCAGCTCCGAGCGCGTCGGCTGCTCGGCGTTCTCGCCCTCGTGCAATAGTCGATCCTCCGGACACCGGTCGAGGCCGCGTTCGGGCCGTGATCGGGTGACGTGCGTCGTCGCATCGGCCGGTTCGTCCGGCGACTGGATCCACCATAGGGCAACCGCGCAGCGAAGTCACTCCGGGCTCACGCCACGTTCGCGAGATACTCGTCCCACTGCGGCGATGGGCGTTCGAAGCCGCGCACGACCCAGCTGCGCCCGTGCGGCATCCGTGGGGTGAATCGCAGTTCCCACCCCATCTCGGCCGGCGTGTGGTCGCTCTTCTGGTTGTTGCACCGCAGGCAGCACGCGACGAGGTTTTCCCAGGTGTCGCGGCCGCCCCGCGAGCGCGGCAGGACGTGATCGATCGTCGCCGCCGAACGCCCGCAGTACGCGCACCGGTGCTCGTCGCGCCGCAGCACGCCGCGTCGGCTCACGGGCACGGCATGCACGCGGGGGGTCCGGACGTACCGGGTGAGCACGATGACGCTCGGCCGTTGCCACGATCCGCTCGCGGCGCAGACCGGATTGCCCTCGTCGTGCTGGATCACGGTGGCCTTCTGGTTCATGACCAGCAGGAGCGCCCGCTTGAAGGAGACGACGGCGAGGGGTTCGTAGCCCGCGTTCAGCACCAGAGTGCGCATGGAGTGCCTTTCGATCGGGGCTGGATGGCTTCCAGCCGCGTGAACGGATCGACGCTCCGGCGACCGCGAGGTCGCGTGGGGCCGTGGGAGGGGCGGATGCCGCGGGCCGACCTCGAACCGCCCCGAGAACGCAGAACGGGCACCGTCATGAAGACAGTGCCCGTCGAATGCTCGGCTCGGCTGGTGATCGGCTGACTGCTGCGCCGTTGGTGGAACGCTCGCCGTTGGCGGAATTGCGCGCGCGCATCCGTGGAATGGATGCTGCGCGTGCGAACCATCGGCGTCCCCTCGCCCGGATCTCGGATCGTCAGGGCTACAGGTTACGGCATGAACGACACGCCGAGGCATCCCGGCGTGTCGTTCATCGGCGACGTCACCCGATGTTCACCTCAGATGCCGATGCGCACGATGTAGTAGTCGCTCGTCCAGATGGGCTGCACGCGCACCGAAGCGCCTTCGTACGGTGCGTGCAGGATCATGCCGTTGCCGGCGTAGAAGCCGTCGTGCCCGTCCATGATGACGAGGTCGCCGGGCTGCGCGTCGGCTTCGGAGATGCGAGTTCCCATCGCACCCTGTCCGGCGGACGAGTGGGGCATGCCGATGCCGAACTGGGCGAACACGTACATGACGAAGCCGGAGCAGTCGAAGCCGGCGGGCGTGGCGCCGCCGTAGACGTAGGGGGTGCCGATGTACTGCGTCGCGACGTTGTAGACGCTGCCGAGGTCGTAGCTCGGGTAGGCCGGGTTCGCCAGGAAGTCGCCGGCCGAAGGGCCGTCGTACGACGCGGCGTAGGAGGCCATCTCGGCCTCGGCGGCGACGCGCGCGGCCTCGGCGGCCTCCGCCTGGCGCTTCGCCTCGGCCGCGGCCTCGATCTCGGCGGCGGTGACCGCCTCGAAGCCGTCCTTCGTGACGGGCGCGGCGATCACGTCGTCGGCGACCTCGACGGACTGCGCCTGCGCCTTCGTGAGCTCGGTCTCGGCGCTGGTGCCGAACTGCGGCAGGTTGCTGCCCGGGGCGAAGGCGTAGGCCGGGATCGCGAGCGTGCCGACGATGCCGACCGCGAGGGTCATGACCGCGACGTTCGCGACCGCGCCGCGACGCAACGGTCGCGTCGAGGCGAGGGGCTTCGCGGCGGCCGTGTCGACCGACGGGGTCACCGCACGGTCGCGGGACTTGCGGGCGACCGCCTTCTTGGTGTTCCTCTTGAGCTGGGCGTTGGGACGACGGGGGGTGAATCGAGCCAAATCGGGTTCCTCCACCGCCCCACGGAAACCTGCTCCGTCCCACCTGGTGCGCTCGAGGCGCGTCTTCGTCCTGGGCCGGGCGGTGGGTGCTGAGAGGCGATCCCGGTCCTGGTCCGGCGACCGGCTTCGTGCCGTCGGACTCGACCGAGGATACGCGAGGGTCGGCCGAATGTCACATTCTGATCACGGTCCGTCGGGATTGCTTGCGCGATGACCCCTGAATGGGGGACAGATCCGCGCCGGCCCGAACTTCGGAACCGGGGCCATCAGGCCAAGGTCCTCGAGGCCCCGAATCGGCTACACGCCGATGAAGATGTGGCCCGCGACATCCGTCGGCAGCTCGAGGCCGCCCTCGACGCCGTCGACCTCGACGAGCACGTACCCGCCGTTGCGGGCGAACCGCGCGGCGGCACCCGGGAGGATGCCCGCCTGCTTGAGCTGCAGGAGCAGCTCGGGGTCGAACTGCACGGGTTCGCCGAGGCGGCGCACGACGCCGCGCACCTCGGCCTCGTTCTCGCGCTCGGCGAGGGCGTCGGTGACCCGGACCACGCCGGTCATGAACGGAGCCGCCGGCTCGAGGCCCAGCTCGTCGAGCCCGGGGATCGGGTTGCCGTACGGGGAATGCGTGGGCTCCCCGAGGATCTCGACGAGGCGCCGCTCGACCTGCTCGCTCATGACATGCTCCCAGCGGCATGCCTCGTCGTGGACGAACTCCCACTCGAGGCCGATGACGTCGGCGAGCAGACGCTCGGCGAGGCGGTGCTTGCGCATGACGTGCACGGCCTTGCTGCGGCCCTCGGGCGTGAGCTCGAGGTGACGGTCTCCGGACACCACCACGAGGCCGTCGCGCTCCATGCGCGCGACCGTCTGCGAGACCGTCGGGCCCGAGTGGCCGAGACGCTCCGAGATCCTGGCGCGGAGGGGCACGATGTGCTCCTCTTCGAGGTCGAGGATCGTGCGAAGGTACATCTCCGTGGTGTCGATGAGATCCGTCATCAGCAAAGCCCTCCCTGTCGCAGCCCGTCATCAAGCCTAGCCCGATGCGCGGCCTCGGTAGACTCACGTGCATGCCGAGCCTCGTGATCCCCAGCGACCTCCTGCCCGCCGACGGACGATTCGGCTGCGGCCCGTCCAAAGTCCGCCCCGAGCAACTCGCCCACCTCGCGGCAGAGGGTCCGGCGCTGCTCGGCACGAGCCACCGGCAGGCGCCCGTCAAGAACCTCGTCGGTCGCGTGCGCAACGGCCTCTCCGACCTCTTCGCACTGCCCGACGGCTACGAGGTCGTGCTGGGCAACGGCGGCTCCACCGCGTTCTGGGATGCCGCGGCATCCGGCCTCATCGAACGTCGCGCGCAGCTCTGCTCCTTCGGCGAGTTCGGCCAGAAGTTCGCGGGCGCGGCATCGGCGCCCTGGCTCGAGGCGCCCGACGTGCGCAAGGCCGCCCCCGGCACCCGCTCGAACCCCGAGGCGGTCGCCGGCGTCGACGTCTACGCGTGGCCGCACAACGAGACCTCGACGGGCGTCATGGCGCCGGTGCGGCGGGTCGCGGGCGACGAGGGCGCGCTCACGGTCGTCGACGCGACGAGCGCGGCGGGCGGCGTGGCGGTGGACCCCACCCAGTTCGACGTCTACTACTTCGCGCCCCAGAAGAACTTCGCGTCCGACGGCGGCGTCTGGTTCGCGCTGTTCTCCCCCGCCGCGATCGAGCGCGTCGAGCGCATCGCGGCATCCGACCGGTACATCCCCGAGTTCCTCTCGCTCAAGAACGCGGTCGACAACTCGCGCCTGAACCAGACGCTGAACACGCCCGCCCTCGCGACCCTGCTCCTGCTCGAGAACCAGCTCGACTGGATGAACGCCTCGGGCGGCCTCGACTGGGCCGACGCCCGCACGCGCGAGTCCTCCTCGGTGCTCTACGACTGGGCCGAGCGCACCTCGGTCGCGACGCCCTTCGTCGCCGACCCGGCCGACCGCTCGCAGGTGGTCGTCACCGTCGACTTCGACGACACGACCGACGCGGCGAAGATCGCCGCCGTGCTGCGCGAGAACGGCATCGTCGACACCGAGCCGTACCGCAAGCTCGGCCGCAACCAGCTGCGCGTCGCGACGTTCACGGCGATCGAGCCCGACGACGTCCGCGCGCTCACCGCCTCGATCGACTACGTACTCGAGCAGATCGGCTGACGCGCATGCGGCTCTGGCTCCCCGAGTCGGAGCGCCGTCCGGATCCGGCGCCCGCCCGCGCCGACGCGCGCAAGGCGGTGCTCGCCGGAACCGCCCTGTGGGGCCTCGCGCTCGTCGCCTGCGTCGTCGCGCGCGCGACGATCGGCGACGCCTCGCTCGACCCGCTCGTGTGGACCTGCGCGATCGGCACCGCGATCGGCGTGGTCGCGCTGGCCGCGGTGCAGGTGATCAGGCGGAGGGCGTCGGCCGCTGACCCGACGCATCGGCGCACGACCGGTCAGACCTCGCGCTGACCCGGGTCAGTCGTCGCGGTCGTCGTCGACGTCGAGGTCGTCGTGCGCGTCGTCGTCGGCGTCGACATCGACATCGACATCGACATCGAGGTCGTCGTGGTCCCCGTCGAGCCCGTCGTCGTCGTGATCCTCATCGTTTTCGTCGTCGACTTCGACGTCGTGATCGTCATCGTCGTGATCGTCATCGTCGTGGTCGTCAGCGTCATTGTCGAACGCGTCGTCGGCGACGATCTCGAGCTCTTCGGAGGCGTCGTCGAGGTCGTCGCCCTCGCCGTGGCCGTCGGCGGCCTCGCGCGCGGCCGCGGCCGCGGCCGCCTGCGCCGCACGGTAGTCGGCGAGCCGTTCGGACCACGGGATCCACGCGGGGGCGAGCAGCGCCCGTTCCCCGGGCAGCAGCTGCGTCTCGACGATCGTCGGCTCGGCGTCCTCGACGCGCACGAGCGTGACGCTCCAGTGCCACCCCGGATAGCCGGCGAGGTCGGAGGCGAAATGCAGGGTGAGCACATGCTCGTCTTCGACCACGTGGCCGAGGACCGACCCGACGGTCTCGGGCGCGGTCGTCTCGAGCAGGGCCCGGCGCGCGAGGTCGACCGACGCGAGCAGCACGGGGTCGGGCTCATGGGCTGCGGGCGCGTCGGCGACCTCGGTCGCCTCAGCACCGTCCGTCGCGTCAGCACCTTCCGTCGGGTCCGCGGCCTCGGTCGCGTCCGCGGCCTCCGTCACGTCGGCGTCGAGCGTCTCGACGGGCGCCGACGCCTCGACGTCGGTCGGGGCATCCGCTCGGATCTCGGAATCGGGAAGCTCAGGCATCCAGGTCGTCAGCCACCTTGCGCAGCACGGCCGCGACCGTGCGGGCCTTCGACTTCTCGGGGTAACGGCCCCGGCGGAGGTCGGCCCCGATGCCGTCGAGCACCTTCACGACGTCTTCGACGATGATCGCCATGTCGTCGGCGGGCTTGCGGTTGAGCTTGGTGAGGCTGACGGGCGCGTCGAGCACCCGCACCGAAAGCGCCTGAGCGCCGCGCTTGCCCTCGGCCACGCCGAACTCGAGGCGAGAGCCCGCACGCACGGTCGCGCCGGCGGGAAGAGCGGAAGCGTGGAGGAAGACCTCCTGGCCGTCATCTGAGCTGATGAAGCCGAACCCCTTCTCCTCGTCGTAGAACTTGACCTTGCCGGTGGGCATCGTGTGAACCTCGCTCATGTCGGAGGCGCGCCGAATGCGCGCGCCCTGCAACGACCAGTCTAGAGTCCCGGCCCCCCGCGAGACGCCGCTGCCGTATCCTTGAGGAGTGAGTGAACCCCGGCAGGCCGACAGTCAGCGTCTCGAACGCATCCTCGCGTACATGTTCACCGCGATGGTGCTGCTGTCCGTCGCCGCGTTCATCGCCGTGATGGTCGGCACCATGGCGGGTGCGGCCGAGAACGACGGCTTCAGCCAGGGCCTCTGGCCCGTCGTCATCATGCTGCCGTGGTTCGCGCTTCCGCTGGGCTTCCTGCTGCTCATCTCCCTGCTCATCGTGCACGCGGTGAAGCGCGCCCGATCCACGCGCCCTCGAACGAACTGATCGGAGACGATGCTCGAACTCGCCGCGCGACTCCGCGCGCTGCCCCGACCAGACCTCGCGGCCGCGCTGCAGACGCGCGAGTTCGACACGACCGGCATCCGAGACCTGTTCGATCTCGCCGAGGTGCTCCTCGCGCCCGACTCGCTCGACCACGCCATCTCCCGCCTCGACCGCCCGCGCCTCGCGACGCTCGCGGCGGCCGCCGAGCTGACCACCGCCGACCATTCCGACACCACCGTCGACGCGATCGCCGTCGAGCTCGGCCGGCTCGGGGCATCCGCTGACCTGACCGCCGCGGTGCCCGAACTCGTCGGCCGGCTGGCCGAGATCCTGCTGCTCGTCCTCGACGGCGAGCGCGTCCACCTGCCGGGCGCGGTGTCGAGCCGCCTCGCGGTGCGCATCGGCCGCGACGTCCCGGATGCCGCGGAGCTGGCCGCGCCCGCCCCGCCCGTGCTCGTCGGGGTCGACGAGGTCGATCGCACGATCCTCGACCGCCGTGCGTCCGAGACGGCGTACGCCACCGTCGCCGCCACCGCCGAGCTTCTCGCGGCCCTCGGCGTGCAGCCCGCGCGGGAGCTCGCGAAGGGCGGCCTCACGCTGCCCGATTCGAAGCGGCTCGCCGAGGTGTGCGGCATCGACCTCGAGGCGCTCCCGCGGCTCTTCCACCGCGCCGACGAGGCCGGACTCGTGCTGCGCGACGGTGCATACTGGCTCGAGTCCGACGTCGGGGCGGCGTGGACCCAGTGCAATGCCGCCGATCGGTGGCAGCGTCTCGCCGAGCAGTGGCTCAGCCGCATCCCGCCGATGCTCCGCGAGCTCGTCGCGCGTCGCAGCGAGACCCTCTCGTCGACCGACCTCCGCGACGACGTGCGGTGGCTGTACCCCGCGGGCGGCCGCTGGCTCGACGACGGGCTCGACCGCCTCGTCGACGACGCCGAGGCGCTCGGCCTCGCCGTGGCGGGCGAACCGGTCGAATCGGGGCGGCTCGTGCTCGCCGGCGAGGTCGAACGCGCCGCCGCCATCCTCTCGGCCCACTTCCCCGCCGAGGTGTCGAGGGTCTACCTGCAGCACGACCTCACCGTCGTCGCCCCCGGCCCCCTCGAGCCGGCGCTCGACGCCCGGCTCCGGGGCTTCGCCGAGGTCGAGGCCCGCGACCTCGCCTCGACGTATCGCGTCAGCGCGGCATCCGTGAACCGCGGCCTCGCCGCCGGCGAATCGGCCGAGACGATCCTCGAGTTCCTGCTCGAGATCTCCCTGACGGGCATCCCGCAGCCGGTGGCGTACCTCGTCGAGGAGGCGTCCAAGCGGTTCGGCAGCGTGCGCGTGGCATCCGCCGACGACGCCGAATTTCCGGCCCGCACCGTCGTGCGCTCCGACGACGAGCAGCTCGTGCGCACCCTCGCGGTCGATCAGGCGCTCAGCGCCATCGGGCTGCGACAGGTCGGCCCGCACCGCCTGCTCTCGCGCTTCGCACCCGACGTCGTCTTCTGGGCACTCTCCGACGCGAGGTACCCCGCCGCCGCCGAGGACCGCGAGGGCGCCATCCTCCGGCTCCGCCGCCACCACCTCGCGCAGTCCCCCCCGGCGCCGCCCGCGACCGACCCCCTGGGCGCGCTGCTCGACCGGGTGCTCGTCGTGGCCGACGACGACGCCACCGAGGTCGCCTGGCTCGCGCGACAGCTCGAGGCCGCAGCGCGCGCGAAGGAGACCCTGACCGTCACCGTGCGCATGCCGGGCGGCACCACGGCCGACTACCTGCTCGCACCCGCGAGCGTGGCGAACGGGCGGCTCAGGGCGCGCGACCGCAAGGCCGACATCGAGCGCACGCTGCCGCTCTCCGCGATCGCCGCGGTCGTGCCCGCACCGTCGAACGTCTGAGGTCGATCCCGCCCCGAGCGGCCGCCCTCACATGATCCGGGCGTAGACTCGACGGTTATGTCAGACGGCCCCCTCATCGTGCAGAGCGACCGCACCGTGCTCCTCGAGGTCGCGCACCCCCTGGCGGAGGACGCGCGGCACGACCTCGCGATCTTCGCAGAACTCGAACGCGCACCCGAGCACGTGCACACCTACCGCATCACGCGCCTCGGGCTCTGGAACGCCAGAGCCGCGGGCCACACCGCCGAAGACATGCTCGGCACGCTCGAGAAGTACGCCAAGTTCCCGGTGCCGCAGACCGTGTCCGTCGACATGCGCGAGACCGTCGCGCGATACGGGCGGCTCGTTGTCGATCGCACCGACGACGGCGCACTCCGCCTGAGGTCCGACGACCTCGCCGTGCTCACCGAGGTCGCCGGTGCGAAGCGCATCGCCCCCCTGCTGCTCGAGCGCATCGACGAATCCGGCTTCCTCGTCGACGCCTGGGCGCGCGGCGCGCTGAAGCAAGAACTCGTCAAGCTCGGCTGGCCGGCCGAGGACCTCGCCGGGTACACGCCGGGCACGCCGCATCCGATCGCGCTCGACGAGTCGGGCTGGCAGCTTCGCAGCTACCAGCAGAAGGCGGTCGACAACTTCTTCGACGGCGGCTCGGGCGTCGTCGTGCTCCCCTGCGGCGCGGGCAAGACCCTCGTCGGCGCAGGGGCGATGGCCACCGCGAAGACGACCACGCTCATCCTCGTCACGAACACCGTGTCGGCACGCCAGTGGCGCGACGAACTGCTGAAGCGCACCTCGCTCACGTCCGAGGAGATCGGCGAGTACTCGGGCCAGACGAAAGAGGTCAAGCCCGTCACCATCGCGACCTACCAGATCCTCACCGCGAAGCGGAAGGGGGAGTACGCCCACCTCGCCCTCCTCGACGCCCTCGACTGGGGACTCGTGGTCTACGACGAGGTGCACCTGCTGCCCGCGCCCGTGTTCAAGCTCACCGCCGAGCTCCAGGCCCGCCGCCGTCTCGGCCTCACGGCGACGCTCGTGCGCGAAGACGGTCGCGAGGGCGACGTGTTCAGCCTCATCGGCCCCAAGCGGTTCGACGCCCCCTGGAAGGAGATCGAGGCGCAGGGCTTCATCTCCCCCGCGGCCTGCTACGAGGTGCGCATCGACCTGCCCGCCTCCGAGCGGCTCGCGTACGCGGCATCCGCCGACGACGAGCGCTACCGGCTCGCCGCCACCGCGCCCGCGAAGCTCGACGTCGTCCGAGAGCTCGTCGAGAAGCATCGCGGCGAGCGCATCCTGGTCATCGGCCAGTACCTCGACCAGATCGACGAGCTCGCCGAGGCGCTCGACGCCCCGCAGCTGACGGGCGCGACGCCCGTCGACGAGCGCGAGCGCCTCTTCCAGGAGTTCCGCGACGGCACCACGCAGGTGCTCGTCGTGTCGAAGGTCGCGAACTTCTCGGTCGACCTGCCCGAGGCGACGGTCGCCATCCAGGTGTCCGGATCCTACGGCTCGCGGCAGGAGGAGGCCCAGCGTCTCGGCCGGCTGCTGCGCCCCAAGGAGTCCGGCCTCACCGCGAACTTCTACACGCTCGTCTCGCGCGACACGGTCGACCAGGACTTCGCGCAGAACCGGCAGCGGTTCCTCGCCGAGCAGGGCTACAGCTACACGATCCTCGACGCGCACTCGCTCGAGGCCGCCTGACCGGTCGCCGACAGGTCTCGATCACGCCGGACCCGCCGGGCTCAGTCGCGCGCGTAGCGCAGCAGCACGAGATCGCCCGCGGGCATCGCGTGCACCAGTCGCATCGGACGTGCGCGCTCCTGGGCGCCCTGCGAGATGCGGCGTCCGGCGCCGCCGACGAGGGTCGGCGAGAGGCTCAGGCACACCTCGTCGACGAGTCCCGCGTCGAGGAGGCTGCCGAACAGGTGGGGACCGCCTTCGCAGAGCACCTGGGCGAGGCCCTGGTCGGCGAGCATGGCCAGCATGCGGGCGGGGTCGACCTCCTCCTGGCCGCACACGTGCACCTCGGCGACCTCGGCGAGCGCGTTCCGCTTCTCTTGTGGAGCGGCGGCGTGGGTCACGACGATCGGCCGCACGACCGACTCGGCGAACAACGGATGCCGCGGATCGAGGTCGAGCCGAGAGGATACGACGGCGATCTTGGGCTGTTCGCCGAGGCCCTCGGAGCGCCGCCATGCGGCATCGGCCTCGTCGACGGCGAGTCCTCCGTAGCCCTCGGCGCGCACCGTTCCCGCTCCGACGAGCACGACGTCGGCCATCGCACGCAGGACCTGCATGGTCAGCCGGTCGCTCGCATCGCCGAGTCCGCCGCTGCGGCCGTCGAGCGTGGCCGACCCGTCGATGCTCGCGACGAAGTTCATGCGGACGCGCGGCACCGATCGGTCGCGGAGGGCGTAGGCCTCGAAGAGCGTCGCGCGTTCGACGGCGGCTCGGTCGCTCATCGGTTGTGCTCCAGGAAGGCGGGCTGCCGCCAGCCCTCGATCGCTCCGACCATGCGCATCGCGTCGACGGTCTCGCGAACGTTGTGCACCCGCACGATGCGCGCGCCCCGCATCACCGCGTAGACCGCGGCGGCGATGGACCCCTCGACGCGTTCGCCGCGATCACGGCCCAGGCTCTCGCCGATGAAGTCCTTGTTGGAGAGCGCGACGAGCGTGGGATACCCGATGGCCACGATCTCGTCGAGGCGGCGCGTCAGCTCGAGCGAATCGAGCGTGTGCTTGTTGAGGTCGTGCCCGGGGTCGACGATGATGCGGTCGGACCGCACGCCGGCCGCCTCGGCACGCGCCACGCGCTCTCGCAGGAACGCCGCCACCTCGCCAACGACGTCGTCGTAACGCGGCGAGGGGTACGGCGTGCGCGGCGGCGCCAGGCTGTGGGTGACGACGACGGCGGCCCCGGTCTCGACGAGCACCGCGATCATGTCGGGATCGCTGAGCCCGGTGGTGTCGTTCACGACGTGGGCGCCCGCCGCGATCGCCGCCCGTGCGACCTCGGCGTGGAACGTGTCGACCGAGATCACCGCACCCGACCCGGCGAGGGCGGCGACGACCGGGACGACGCGATCGATCTCCTCGGCGACGGGGATCGGCGGACCCGGCGCGAACTTCGCCCCGCCGATGTCGACCCAATCGGCACCGTCGACGATCGCCCGTTCGGCCGCGGCGACCGCTGCGTCGAGGGCGTCGGTGCGCCCGCGATCGTAGAACGAGTCGGGCGTGCGGTTGACGATGGCCATCACGGCCGCCTCGCGGCCGAAGTCGAACGTGCGGGCACCGAGGCGCATGAGGCCGTCGCTCATACGGGGATCAGGCTCTCGAGCGGCACGGCCGGGTCTCGGAGCATCTCGGGATCGACGGTCGCCCCGGTGCGGATCAGGGTCTGCACCGTCTCGTTCACGTCCCAGACGTTCACGTTCATGCCCGCGACCACCCGGTGGTCGCGCACCCAGAACGCCAGGAACTCGCGCCCCGCCACATCGCCTCGGAACACCACGCTCGCGTCTGCCGCGAGCGGCCCGTAGCCCGAGTACTCCATGCCGAGGTCGTACTGGTCGGTGAAGAAGTAGGGGATCTCGTCGTACACGAGGTCGGCCCCGGCGAGGACGCGGCCGACCGCCCGGCCCTGGTTCTCGGCGTTCGCCCAGTGCTCGACGCGCAGGTGTCGCTCGAGCACGGGATGCCGCACGTTCGCCACGTCGCCCGCGGCGAACACGTCGGGCGCGCTCGTGCGGAACCCGGAGTCCGTCACGATGCCGTCGTCGATCGTCAGACCCGCGGATGCCGCGAGCTCGGTGTTCGGCACGGCACCGATGCCCACGACGACGAGGTCGGCGTCGAGCTCTTCTCCGGTGCCGAGGATCACGCCGTCGACCCGGCGCCGCCCCCGGACGGCGGTCACCGCGGCGCCCATGCGGAGCACGACCCCGTGCTGCTCGTGCAGCCGTGCGAACACGGCGCCGACCTCGGGCCCGACGGCCGAAGCCAGCGGTACCTCGCCCGGCGCGACGACCGTCACCTCGTTGCCGTACCCGCGCGCCGCCGCCGCGACCTCGAGCCCGATCCATCCGGCGCCCATGAGCACCACCCGGCGCCCGCCGTCCTTCAGCGCCGTGCGCAACCGGGTCGAATCGGGCAGCGTGCGCAGCGTGTGCACGCCCGTGAGCTCCGCGCCCGGTCCGGTGAAGCGACGCGGCCGTGCACCGGTGGCGAGCAGCAGACGGTCGTACGCCACGGCATCGGCGCCGATCGTCACGGCGTGGGCCGCGACGTCGAGGGCCGTCGCCGCGGCATCCGTTCGGAGCTCGACCTCATGCTCGCGGTACCACCGCTTCGTCAACGGGATCGTGCTCGCCGGGTCGTCGGTGCCGAGCAGGTAGCCCTTCGAGAGCGGAGGCCGCTCGTAGGGCGGTCGCCCCTCCGCGGTGGCGACGAGCACCTCGCCGTCGAAGCCCTCCGCCCGGAGCTGCTCGACCGCACGCGCCGCGGTCAGCCCCCCGCCGATGATCACGATGCGCTCAGCCACTGCCATGCTGCGAGTCTCGCACGGCCGACCGACGCTCGGAAGGCCGGCCGACTCGACGGCGCGCGGGGTGCAGCAACCGCCCCGGCTTCTGTCGCAGTATTCTCAGCCGGCATTCAGCGAACCTGCAGCACACTGAAAACATGGCTGACGGACCCAGAATCCTCATCGTCGACGACGAGCCCAACATCCGCGATCTGCTCACCACGAGCCTCCGCTTCGCGGGCTTCGCGGTGCGTGCCGTGAGCAACGGCGCGCAGACCATCTCCGCGGTCCTCGAAGAAGAACCCGACCTCATCATCCTCGACGTGATGCTGCCCGACATGAACGGCTTCGGCGTGACCAAGCGCCTGCGTTCGGCGGGCTACACGGCGCCGATCCTCTTCCTGACGGCGAAGGACGACACCGAAGACAAGATCACCGGCCTCACGGTCGGCGGCGACGACTACGTCACCAAGCCATTCAGCCTCGACGAGATCGTCGCGCGCATCAAGGCGATCCTGCGCCGCACCATGCACGCCGAAGAAGACGCGGTCATCCGCACGGGCGAGCTCATGATGGACCAGGACACGCACGAGGTCCTCGTGGGCGACGTCCCGGTCGAGCTCTCCCCCACCGAGTTCAAGCTGCTGCGCTATCTCATGCTGAACCCCAACCGCGTGCTGTCGAAGGCGCAGATCCTCGATCACGTCTGGGAGTACGACTTCAACGGCGACGCCGGCATCGTCGAGAGCTACATCTCCTACCTGCGCCGAAAGCTCGACCAGCACTCGGCCGAGCCGCTCATCCAGACCAAGCGCGGGTTCGGGTACATGCTGAAGTCCTCCTCCAAGCCCTGACTCAGGCTTCGCCGCCTAGACTCGCTCCGCTATGCATCAGACGATCTCCGAGCGGTGGAACCGCATCTCGCTGCGCACCAAGATCACCGGTGTGACGGTGCTGATGCTGACCCTCGGTCTGCTCGTCTCGGGCATCGGAACGGCGGCCATGCTGCGTTCCTACGTCGAGGACCAGATGGCGGCCAAGCTCGCGAGCATCGCGAGCGGCACCCTCGACCGGTACTTCATCGACGAGAGCTCGGGCGACGGCTCCTCCGACGCCGACACCCGCAAGTTCTCCGAGAGCGACCAGGTGTTCGTCGCGGTCTACGACGAGGAGACGAACACCCTCGAGGCCACCAACTGGGACGGCCGGGCACCCGAGAACCTGCCGCACGTGCCCGCCACGCTCACGCGCGGCGAGGTCAACGCCCTCAACTCGAAGGGTTCCGGGTACACGACGTTCCAGCTCGAGGACGCGAACGGCGACAAGACGTTCCGCGGGGTCGCGGCCCTCATGGTCGCCGACAGCCACGGCAACCTCACGCCGATCATCATCGCCATCTCCTCGAAGGACACCGAGTCGCTGATCGCGGTGTACCTCACGATCTTCCTCGGCTTCGGGGTGGGCGTCGTGCTCGTCGGCGCGCTGCTCACGCGCATGCTCGTCACGACGACGTTCACCCCGCTCCGCGAGGTCGAGGCCACGGCCGCCGCCATCGCCGACGGCGACTTCAGCCAGCGACTCGGCGGCGCGACCCCGAACACCGAGGTCGGCCGGCTCAACCGTTCGCTGAACACCATGCTCAACCGCATCGATCGGGCGTTCCGCGACCGCGCGCGCACCATCGACCAGATGCGCCGATTCGTCGGCGACGCCTCGCATGAGCTCAGGACCCCCCTCGTCTCGGTGCGCGGCTACGCCGAGCTGTACCGCATGGGCGCGCTGCAGACGCCCGACGACGTGGCACAGGCCATGGATCGCATCGAGAAGGAGGCCATCCGCATGGGCGGCCTCGTCGAGGACCTCCTCGCCCTCGCCCGGCTCGACGAGGCGAAGCCGCTCGAGCTCGCCGAGGTCGATCTCGTCCCGCTGGCCCGCGACGCCGCGCTCGACGCCATGGCCGCGCACCCCACCCGCACGGTCACCGTCATCACCCCCGACGACGTGCGGGCAGCGGATGCCGCGGGCGCCCCGCTCGGCTCCCTCCCGTCCTCTGCCGACCACACGCCCGGCCGGCCGTCGACCGGGGCGATCTCGTTCGCCGGGGCGACGCTCGCGCGGCTGCGCGGTCGACGCCCTCGCACGGAGCCGAACGGCGCCGGCGCGCGTCGGGGCGGCTCGACGGGCACGCAGCCCGCGGGGGCCGCGGCCGAGGCATCCGCCCCCGATCAGGCGCCCGAGGGCGCGCAGACGCCGCCGACCGGGCCCCAGGCGGTCGTGCTCGCCGAAGAGAACAAGATCCGCCAGGTGATCACGAACCTCATGGGCAACGCGGTGCGTTTCACGGCCCCCGACAGCCCCATCGACATCCGGGTCAGCGCCGACGCCTCGACCGAGCGCGCGATGATCGAGATCGTCGACCACGGCGAGGGCATCCCGCCCCAGATCCGCGAGAAGATCTTCCAGCGGTTCTGGCGTGCCGACACGTCGCGCACCCGCGAGACGGGCGGTTCGGGCCTCGGCCTGGCAATCGTGTCGTCCATCGTCGCGGCGCACAACGGCAGCGTCGACGTGGTCGAGACGCCCGGCGGCGGCGCCACGTTCCGGGTGCAGCTGCCCCTTGCAAACAGCGCCGCGGCCCCCCAGTCCGTGACCACGGCCTGACCGCTCCTCCACAGCACCGCCCACGGGTCTGCGGACCCTCGCCGATCCCCGGGAGGCCCCGACGGTCACCGCGCGCGCCTAGCGTGACGTCATCACCGATCGAAGGGATCCCATGTCCAGTTACCACGTCGATGCCGCTCAGGTCTCGGCCGCCACCCAGACCGTGAAGGGCACGATCGGGCGCATCCAGTCCGAGGTCTCCTCCCTGCTCGGCCAACTCACCGGCCTGCAGTCCTCCTGGTCGGGCCAGGCGGCGAGCGCGTTCCAGGGCGCCGTCGCCGACTGGCGCGAGACGCAGTCGAGGGTCGAGCAGAGCCTCGACAGCCTAAACCAGGCGCTCTCGCTCGCCGCGACGCAGTACGCCGAGGCCGAACAGGCGAACGCGAGGCTCTTCCTGCGCTGAAAGCCTCGGGCCGACGGGGCCGGCTGTCGGCCCCGTCGCGGCCGTCGGTCGGCCCGGTCGCGGCCGGCAGTCGGCACGGTCGTGGCCGGCCGGTCGGCCCGGTCGACACCGGCCGATCCGGGAACGACGAAGGGCGCCTCCATCAGGAGGCGCCCTTCGCGCTGATCAGGCCGTGACGGCCGAGGATCGGGTCGGACTAGAAGTCCATGCCGCCCGTGGGGTCGCCGACCGGAGCCGGGTTCTTCTCGGGCTTGTCGGCGACGACGGCCTCGGTGGTGAGGAAGAGGCCGGCGATCGACGCTGCGTTGAGCAGGGCCGAACGGGTCACCTTCACCGGGTCGTTGATGCCGGCGGCCAGCATGTCGACGTACTCGCCGGTCGCGGCGTTGAGGCCCTGGCCGACCGGGAGGTTGCGCACGCGGTCGACCACGACGCCCGGCTCGAGGCCGGCGTTGAGGGCGATCTGCTTGAGCGGGGCGTCGATCGCGACACGCACGATGTTGGCACCGGTCGCCTCGTCGCCCGAGAGCGACAGCTTCTCGAAGGCGGTCTTGCCGGCCTGGATGAGGGCGACGCCACCACCGGCGACGATGCCCTCTTCGACGGCTGCCTTCGCGTTGCGCACGGCGTCCTCGATGCGGTGCTTGCGCTCCTTGAGCTCGACCTCGGTGGCCGCGCCCGCCTTGATGACGGCGACGCCGCCCGCGAGCTTCGCGAGACGCTCCTGGAGCTTCTCGCGGTCGTAGTCGGAGTCGGTGTTGTCGATCTCGGCGCGGATCTGCGCGACGCGACCGGCGATGCCCTCTTCGTCACCGGCACCCTCGACGATGGTCGTCTCGTCCTTGGTGATGATGACCTTGCGGGCCTGTCCGAGCAGGTCGAGGGTGACGTTCTCGAGCTTGAGGCCGACCTCCTCGGAGATGACCTGGCCGCCGGTGAGGATCGCGATGTCCTGGAGCTGCGCCTTGCGACGGTCGCCGAAGCCGGGAGCCTTGACGGCGACCGACTTGAAGATGCCGCGGATCTTGTTCACGATCAGGGTCGCGAGCGCTTCGCCGTCGACGTCCTCGGCGATGATGAGGAGCTGCTTGCCGGTCTGGATGACCTTGTCGACGATCGGGAGCAGGTCCTTGATGTTCGAGACCTTGCCGTTGACGATCAGGATGTAGGGGTCTTCGAAGACCGCTTCCTGGCGCTCGGGGTCGGTGACGAAGTACGCCGAGAGGTAACCCTTGTCGAAGCGCATGCCCTCGGTGAGCTCGAGCTCGGTGCCGAAGGTGTTCGACTCCTCGACGGTGACGACGCCCTCCTTGCCGACCTTGTCGATGGCCTCGGCGATCAGCGCGCCGATGGTCTCGTCGGCGGCGGAGATGGAAGCGGTCGCGGCGATCTCCTCCTTGGTCTCCACCTCCTTGGCGTTGGCGATGAGCTCGGTCTCGACGGCCGCGACGGCCTTCTCGATGCCGCGCTTCAGCGAGATGGGGTCGGCGCCTGCGGCGACGTTGCGGAGGCCCTCGCGCACGAGCGCCTGAGCGAGCACGACCGAGGTCGTGGTGCCGTCGCCGGCGACGTCGTCGGTCTTCTTGGCGACCTCCTTGACGAGCTCGGCGCCGATCTTCTCGTACGGGTCGTCGAGCTCGATCTCCTTGGCGATCGACACGCCGTCGTTCGTGATGGTGGGGGCGCCCCACTTCTTCTCGAGCACGACGTTGCGACCGCGCGGGCCGAGGGTCACCTTGACCGCGTCGGCGAGCGTGTTGAGGCCACGCTCGAGACCACGGCGGGCCTCCTCGTTGAAAGCAATGATCTTTGCCATGTGTGTTTCTCGTCCCTTCTCGGACGTCTCAAAGATTCGTGTTTAGCACTCGATTCGGATGAGTGCTAAGACGATTCTGGCACTCGACTGCCACGAGTGCAAGCGAGCACGGCCCCTTCTCAGGGCGTTCGCTCACGGCGCGAACGTCACCGATCCGCCCACGGGCACGAGTTCGATCCAGGTGTTGCCGGGAGCGAGCGGCAGCGGCCCCCCGTCGTCCGCCGTGAGCACGATGGGAGAGGTCGCGGCGTCCTTCGACCAGGTGCCGTGCGCGGTGCGCCCGCCCACCGAGGCCCAGGCCTCGCCGTCGCCGATCAACGTCGTCTTCGGCACCTCTCCGTACCGCCAGTCGATGGCGACCCGCAGCGTCACGACATTGACGGCGTGCACGCGCTCGCCGGACGCCTCCATGTCGGGCTGCCCCTCCTGCGAGCGGAGCCACGCCGAGCTCGCGGCATCCCAGGTCCACGACGGGTACCGCTCCTCGGAGAACACCTGCGAGATGCTCGAGGTGGGCGCCGCCGCGAACGCGGGGTCGGCGAGCGGGTCGGCGCCGCCGTAGGCGAAGTGCACCTGGGGCGGCGGGAGCTCGGCGTAGCGGCCGACCGCCTCCGTCGAGTCGAGGATCACGTCGTGGGGGCCGGGCCGGTCGTCCGCCCGCGTGAAGAGCCCGGTGTCGTCGTAGTCGAAGACGAGGTTCACGACCGGCGCGGCCTGCATCATCGCCACGAACTGATCCTGTCCGCCCGAGTAGGCGACGATGCCGCCGAGCGGCGACACGATGTCGGGATCCATCGGGCGGATGGAACGCACGGGGCCGATCTCGGCGGGGATGTCGGAATGCCACACGGCGACGTACCTCGTGAGACCGCCCTCGACGAGTTCCTCGAACACGAGGTCGGTGCGATTCAGGGCGATCTGCGGCCGCGCCTCCTCGTGGTCGTCGATCTTCGCCGCGAGCGCCGGGTGCTGCATCGCCGCCCAGTCCGCGCGGGTCCCGCGCAGCGGGGCGAAGGCGACCGCGGCGGGCACGGACGAGGTGCCGATCGGCCGGGCTTCGGGGGTCTCAGTCACCGGCGGCGGGTCGGCGGCCGTCGGGCCGGTGCATCCGGCCAGCAGGATCGCGGATGTCACGAGCAGCACCCCGAGCGCCCGCACCCCTCTGGCCGAATGATCGCCCCTCGCCATGCCGACAGCAAACCACCGCGGGGGCCGGGGAACGCCGCGACTCGCCGGGCGCCGAACGCGGGACGCGGCCGTGTGGAGTCGAGGTGCGCGGCACGGAAAACGAAGCACCGCCGGTCGGAGGACCGGCGGTGCTCGCACGCTGCGACTCAGGCGGGACGGACCGCCTCGGCCTGGGGGCCCTTCGATCCGGTGCCGACCTCGAACACGACGGCCTGCCCCTCTTCGAGGACCTTGTAGCCGGCCATGTCGATGGCGGAGTAGTGGACGAAGACGTCCTGCCCTCCATCGTCGACGGTGATGAATCCGTAGCCTTTTTCAGCGTTGAACCACTTGACGGTTCCGTTCGCCATGCGTTGCTCCCATGTTGCTGTGTGTCGATCAGCACGTGCCTGTCGCCTGTACCGGGCCTCTGACGCGTGCCGACTGGGACCACTGCTGGTACCGGCCCTCACACGGGTTCGAGCGGCCAATTCCAGATAGTAGCGACGGCGATACGGCGAAGAAAAGGGGTTGGAAGCACCGCAATGTCGCGGATTGGCAACGATTGGCGCCGGTCAGCCCTCGGAGCTCTCCTCGGCGTAGTCGGAGCCGACCACGAGCACGAGCGGCGTGCCGATCTCGCCGAACTTCGGGTCCATTCTCACGTCGGTGCCGGGGATCGCGCCGGCGACGCCGCGTGCGGCGCCCTCGAGGTCCTCGCTCGCGTAGTACACGACCGTCTCGGTGAGGTCGTCCTCGCTCGCGTTCGCGGTCGCGCTGACCGGGATGCCGGCGGCAGTCAGCGTCTCGGCGGCGGCGGCGGCCAGTCCGGACGTCGGCGTGCCGTTCAGTACCGTCACCGGCACATCGGCGGCGATCGTCGGCTCCGCCGTCACGACGGGCGTCGCGGGAGCCGACGGCGACGCCTCCGAGAAGTCGAGCCGATCGTTGACCACGACGACGCCGACGATGCCGATCGCGGTGAGCACCGCCGTCGCGAGGGCGGCCCATCCGAAGGCGATCCACTTCGCGCCGCGGCGCTGCGGGGCGCGGTGCGCGCCGACGCGCTCGATGCCGTGCGGGATGGAATCGAATCGGTCTCGTGGATAGTTCTGCGCCATGGGTCCAGTCGGGTTCGGGCCGGGCTCAGCCGAGCGGGCGGGGGTTCGTGAGGGAGCGTCGGGAACGGTCGGCGGCGCGCGCCTCCCGCATGCGCAGGAGCCGCTTGACGAGCATGGGATCGTGGCGGAGCGCTGCCGGCGAGTCGATGAGCTCGCCGAGGATCCGATAGTAGCGAGCCGCGGAGATCCCGAACTCGTCGCGGATGCCCTCGGCCTTCGCTCCCCCCTGCTGCGAGGAACGCGCCTCAAAGGCGAGCACGCGCGCGGCGAAGTCGTCGAGCGCCTCGCCTGCGTCGGAACGCGCGTGCGCATGCTCGGCGCCCATGTTCCTCCTCGAGATCTCGTCACGGCTCGGCCTCGGCCCGGTGCACCGGGCTTCGCTTCGCTGACATCCTAGGGATCCGCAGCCGTGAGGGAGCCGAGCGCGCGCGGCGTGTGCGTGCGGGCGGCGGCCCTCCGGCGACGTGCGACGATGGAGGGACCCGACAGTTCTGGAGGAACCGCGATGACGTATCGAGTCGAGAAGTCCGAAGGCGAGTGGCGCGAGCAGCTCGGCGACGAACAGTTCGCCGTGCTCCGCGAGGCATCGACCGAGCGACCCTGGACGGGTGAACTGCTCGACGAGGAGCGCGCGGGCGTCTACGCCTGCGCCGCGTGCGGTGCCGAACTCTTCAAGAGCGGCACGAAGTTCGACTCGGGTTGCGGCTGGCCGAGCTTCTACGAGTCGGTCCGCCCCGAGGCGGTCGAGCTCATCGAGGACACCTCGCTCGGAATGGTCCGCACCGAGGTGCGCTGCGCCGCATGCGGCTCGCATCTGGGCCACGTGTTCCCCGACGGCTTCGGCACGCCGACCGGCGATCGCTACTGCATGAACTCGATCGCGCTCGACTTCACGCCCGAGTCCTGAACGTGCGGCCGGTCCGGGCCGCGGTGACCGCGCGGCGCTCGGTCTCGAAGGTGACCGGCGACGCGCCGGGCGATGCCGAGCTCGTCGAACTCCTCGAGGCGGCGGGTCGGGCTGCCGATCATGCGGGACTGCGTCCGTGGCGCATCATCGCGCTCCGGGGTGCCGCCCGCGAACGCCTCGGCGCCGCGCTGGTGGAAGCCGCCGGGCTCGAGCCAGCTGACCGTGCCGCCGAGAAGCTCGCCGGCAAGCCGCTGCGTGCGCCGGTGCTCCTCGCCCTCGTCGCGGTGCGCACGCCCGACCACGAGAAGGTCCCGGCGTGGGAGCAGGATGCCACGGCCGCGGGCGTCGCCCATCTGCTCAGCCTGCTGCTCGACGAAGCCGGGTGGGGCGTCATGTGGCGCACCGGGCCGCACACGCGGCATCCGACCGTCTCGGCGATGCACGGACTCGGCGAGCACGAGCGCCTGCTCGGCTGGCTCTACGTGGGCGGGAGACCCGAGCGATGGCGGCCAGAGCGCCGGCGCACCGGCGACGCCGCGTCGAGGTTCACGACGTTGGACTGACCTCGTCGGCCTCTGGCCGGGCGGCGTGCCGGCTCCCCCTCCAGCGCACGCTCGCGATGACGACCGCGACGAGCGCGAGCAGCGTTCCGGCGATGGTCGCCAGGTCGACGGTCGCATCGCCGATCGGCCAGATCAGGTCGAGCGCGAGCGCGGCCGTGAGCTGCCCGGCGACGCCGCCGAGGGCGAGCACGAGCACGCCGATCACCCGCACGACCACGGCCTGCACGGCGATGAACACGCAGCCGATCGCACCGCCCGCGTAGAGCCACGGTTCCGTCGGCAGCGAGGCGGGCCAGCCCGCGGATGCCGCGTGCAGGAGCATGACGGCGACGAGCACCGTCGTGCCGACGGCGAAGTTGACGACGGTCGAGGTCAGGGCGCTCGATGCCGCCGCCCGGACGCGGCCGTTCACGGCCTGCTGCCATGCGGCGCCGAGCCCGGCCGTGAACGGCAGCAGGATCAGCACGATCGGGGCGTCGCCGCCCAGCTCTGCAGACACCGTCCAGAGCACGGCGCCGAGGGCGATGACGGCGCCGATCGCGCGGGCGACGGTGATCGGTCGTCGCCCGGCCGGCCCGAGGCCGACGAGATCGAAGACGACGCCGCCGACGGTCTGCCCGGCCACGATCGACACCGTGAACAGCGCGACGCCGATGACCCCGGCCGACAGCCCCTGAGTGACCACGAACCAGGCGCCCGCGAGCCCGCCGAGCAGCATCCACCAGGAGATGCGTCCGGCACGGAGCTGCTCGAACGCCTTCGCGAAGCCGACACGTCCGGGCCGCCAGAACACGAGCACCGCGAGCAGGATCGCGAGCCCGCTGCCGAACGAGATCGCCGCGGCCGTGTAGGCGTCGTCGAGGCGGGCCGCGAGCTGTCCGTTGATGCGCGACTGCACGGCCGTGAATCCTCCGGCCAGGACCGCCAGCGCGATCGCGACCCACCCGGGCAGCAGGCGCGGTGCGGCGTGCGCGTGGCGGTGCTCGGATTCGGTCGACGCCGTCCGCGGTGCGGCGTCGGGAGCTCGGTCGTCGGTCAAGTGCCGGCTGCGAGACTCGAACTCGCAACCCCCGCTTTACAAGAGCGGTGCGCTACCAATTGCGCCAAGCCGGCGAGGGGCGGGAGGCCCCGGGCAATGCTACCGGTCGTGGGGGGGGGGGGGGGGGGGGGGGGGGCCCCGGCGGGGGGGGGGGGGGGGGGGGGCGGCGCGGGGGGGGGCCCCCCCCCCCACGACCGCGCGGATCACGGCGTCGGCGTCGGCGTCGCCTCGGGGCTCGGCGTCGGGGTGGACTCGGACTCGTTGAACGTGGCGCTCGTGGCCTGGACCACGAAGGACTGGAACTCCTGCGCGTCGTCGAGCGAGCCGCTGTACTGCTGGCCGTTCACGAGCACCGTGGGCGTTCCGGTCACCGACGGGAGGTCGGAGTTCGGGATCGGCTCGGTGAGGGCGCGGTTCGTCGCGTCCTGCACCCACGTCTTGAAGCGCGTGTCGTCGATGCACGCGCCGACGCCGGACGCGGCGCCCGCGTCGGTCGCGAGCTTCTTGAGGTCGGAGTTCGACAGCCCCGTCGAACCCTCTTCGGGCTGGTTCTCGAAGAGGAGCTCGTTGTAGTCGAAGAACGCGTCGGGCGAGAGGTCGGCGACGCAGGCCGCGGCGTTGGCGGCGCGGAGCGAGTACTGGGTGCCCGCGGACTTGTTCGTCAGGATCGCGATCGGATGGATCTCGAGGGTCGCGGCGCCGGATTCGACCATGGTGCGGATCGCCTCGGAGTTCGTCATCTCGAACTGGCCGCAATAGGGGCACAGGTAGTCGACGTAGGTGACGATGTTCGCGACGGTGCCGCTGTCGTCGGGCACGGTCGGCGTCGGGTCCTCGCCGGCATCGAGCGCGGGCGTCTCGACGGCGGTGATCGCGCCCTCGTCGCCGGCGACGAGGAGGATGCCGTCGCTCGCCATGTTCGCCGGGCCGGGGCCGGCAGGCTTGACGCTGTTGAAGATGAGCGTTCCGATGATGGCGGCGATGGCCAGGACGGCGACGACGACACCGCCCTGGATCAGCAGCTTGTTGCGCTTCTCGCGCTTCTTCTGCTCTTCGCGAAGGACGCGGGCCTTCTCGCGGGCCGCCTCCCGGCGATCGTTACGGGTGGCGCGTGGCTGATTGGATCCGCCGTTGGTCATCGATGGTCACTCCGGTCGCTGTGTGGGCGCGCGCGTGCTGCGAACGCACCCACGATAGTAGGAACGATGGCTGTGAATCCGCCACACGCATGGCACAGTCCGCTCACGGCGGCCGTGCACGCGGCTCAGGGCGCGCTCCCAGCCGTCGTGCGGCGACGAGGGCGTGGTCCGAGGGCGCCCCCTCGCATGCGATACTGGTGGGTGCGTCGACGTCGACGCAGTCCATCACTACGGATCGTCCGGCACGTACCTGCCGGTGAAGGAGAAGAACAACCATGGCGTCAGTCACGTTCGACAAGGCCACCCGCCTCTACCCCGGCGGCACCCGCCCGGCCGTCGACCAGCTCGACCTCGATGTCGCAGACGGCGAATTCCTCGTCCTCGTCGGCCCCTCGGGCTGCGGCAAGTCCACGTCCCTCCGCATGCTCGCCGGCCTCGAAGAGGTCAACGACGGCAACATCTTCATCGGCGACCGCAACGTCACCGACGTGCCGCCGAAGGACCGCGACATCGCGATGGTCTTCCAGAACTACGCGCTCTACCCGCACATGACGGTGGCCGAGAACATGGGCTTCGCGCTCAAGATCGCGGGCGTCGGCAAAGACGAGCGCGCCGCTCGCGTGCTCGAGGCCGCGAAGCTGCTCGACCTCGAGCCCTACCTGAGCCGCAAGCCGAAGGCCCTCTCGGGCGGTCAGCGCCAGCGCGTCGCCATGGGCCGCGCCATCGTGCGTCAGCCCCAGGTCTTCCTCATGGACGAGCCGCTCTCCAACCTCGACGCCAAGCTCCGCGTGCAGACCCGTACGCAGATCGCCTCGCTCCAGCGCCGCCTGGGCGTCACCACGGTCTACGTCACCCACGACCAGACCGAGGCCCTCACGATGGGCGACCGCATCGCCGTGCTGAAGGACGGCCTGCTCCAGCAGGTCGGCACCCCACGCGACCTCTACGAGAAGCCGCAGAACGTCTTCGTGGCCGGCTTCATCGGCTCCCCCGCGATGAACCTGTTCCACGCGGAGCTCGTCGAGGGCGGCGTGCTCTTCGGCACCGCGACGGTTCCGGTCGACCGCGACGTGCTCGCCGAGACGTCGAGCACGAACGCCACGATCGGCGTGCGTCCCGAAGACATCACCGTCTCCCCCCACGAGGGCGAGGGCCTCGCGGTCGACGTCGACCTCGTCGAGGAGCTCGGCGCCGACGGTTACCTCTACGGCCACTCCACCGTCGAGGGCAAGCGCACCGACATCGTCGCCCGCGTCGACGGCCGCAACCACCCGAACGCCGGCGACCGCGTCTACCTCACCGCGACCCCGAACCACGTGCACCTCTTCGACATCGAGTCGGGTCTGCGCCTGGGCAACAAGGCCGTCGTCAGCTGACGCTCCCGCACCGACGATCGACGCCGGTCGGGCTCTCGAGCCCGGCCGGCGTCTTCCGTCTGCGCGGCGGCGCCCGGCGGCACTCGGCGGCGCGGCATCCGCCCGCGCACCCCGGGCCCGGCGACGCCGCGACTCGGCGCGGTTCGTCGGCGGAGCCCCGCCGCGACTACGCTGAAGCCTGATGAGCGGCTCACTTTCGATCACGTCGGCGATGACCGATCCGGCACTGCTCGACCTCCCCTGGCACCTTCCGCTCGAGGCATGGCCGAGCGAGAACATCGCGACGCTGCCGAAGGGCATCTCGCGGCACCTCGTTCGCTTCGCGCATCTCGCCGGTCATGTCGTCGCCATCAAGGAGACGACGGCCGAGATGGCGCGCGGCGAGTACGAGATGCTGCGCACCCTGCAGAAGCTCGAGATCCCCTGCGTCGACCCGGCCGCCGTGATCACGAACCGAACGGATGCCGAGGGCGAACCCCTCAAGCCGGTGCTCGTCACCCGGCACCTGCGCTTCTCCCTCCCCTACCGCGCGCTGTTCTCGCAGACGTTGCGGCCCGACACCGCGACCCGGCTCGTCGACGCCCTCGCGGTCCTGCTCGTGCGCCTGCACATCGTCGGCTTCTTCTGGGGCGACGTCTCGCTCTCCAACACGCTGTTCCGTCGTGATGCCGGGGCGTTCGCGGCGTACCTCGTCGACGCCGAGACGGGCAAGCTCTACGAGGGCGGGCTGTCCAACGGGCAGCGCGAGAACGACCTCGAGATCGCTCGCGTCAACATCGCCGGCGAGCTGCTCGACCTCGAGGCCGGCGGCAAGGTCGCCGACGAGCTCGACCCGGTCCGCATCTCCGACGGCATCGTCGAGGCCTATCGCAGCCTGTGGCAGGAGCTCACGGGCTCCGAGTCCTTCTCCTCGGCCGAACGCTGGCGCATCAACGAGCGCGTGGGCCGGCTGAACGACCTCGGCTTCGACATCGAGGAACTGGCGATCCGCACGTCCGACGCCGGCACGACGGTGCGCATCCAGCCGAAGGTGGTCGACGCCGGCCACCACCAGCGCCGCCTGCTCCGCCTGACGGGGCTCGACGCCGGCGAGAACCAGGCCAGGCGCCTGCTGAACGACCTCGATTCGTACCGCGCCTCGTACGGCAAAGAGGCCCTCGACGAGGAGATGGTCGCCCACGAGTGGCTCGTCCGCGTGTTCGAGCCCGTCGTCCGGGCCATCCCGACCGAGCTGCGCGGCAAGCTCGAACCCGCCGAGGTCTTCCACCAGTTGCTCGACCATCGGTGGTTCCTCGCGCAGCAGGCCTCGCACGACATCCCCCTCGCCGAGGCGGTGGGTTCCTACATCAACACGGTGCTGCGGCACCGGCGCGACGAGGCGACCGTCATCGGCCCGCAGACCGGCGCCATCACGACGTCGATCGAGGTCGTGCCGTTGGACACGGCGGCCGTCGCGGTCGTCGATCCCGACGACGAGAACGACTGGCGCGCCAAGGTCTGAACGACGTTCGCGCTCGCACACGGCTGATGTGCGAGTGCGAACGGATCGACTGAGGCGTCGGTCCCTACTTCTCGGCGCGGAGCTTCGAGATCTCGTAGAGCGTGACGGATGCCGCGATGCCGGCGTTCAAGGACTCGGTCGCCGCATTGATCGGGATCGAGACGATCGCGTCGCAGGTCTCCGCGACGAGTCGCGAGAGGCCCTTGCCCTCGCTGCCGACTACGACGACGATCGGCCGGTCGGCCCAGGAGAGGCCGGGGAGCGAGACGTCGCCGTCGCCGTCGAGCCCGAGCACGAAGACGCCGCGCTCCTTGAGCGCCTTGAGGGTCTGCGTCAGGTTCGGGGCCATGGCCACCGGCACGCGCGCTGCGGCGCCGGCGGAGGTCTTCCAGGCCCCGGCGTTGACGCCGACGGAACGGCGCTGCGGCACGATCACGCCCTGCCCGCCGAAGGCCGCGGTCGAGCGGATGATGGCGCCGAGGTTGCGCGCATCGGTGATGCCGTCGAGGGCGACGAAGAGCGGCGTCTCGTCGCCCGAGAGCACCTCGTCGAGCAGTTCGATCGGGTGGGCGTACTCGTACGGCGGGACCTTGAGCGCGAGGCCCTGGTGCACGCCGCCCTCGCCGGCCAGACGATCGAGTTCGGGTCGCATGACCTCGAGGATCGGGATGCCGCGGTTGGTGGCGATCTTCATCGCCTCCTTGACCCGGTCGTCCATCTCGATGCGCGAGGCGACGTAGAGCGTGGTCGCCGGGATGCGCGTGCGCAGCGCCTCGACGACGGAGTTGCGGCCCGTCACGATCTCGGACTCGTCGCCCGACTTCGAGCGGCGCGATGCACCCGATGCGCCGCGCGGGGCACCGGCACGAGAGCCCTGCCCTGCGACCTTGCCGGCCGGCTTGCCCTTGCCGCCCGTGGCGGCGTAGCGCTCCTGGGCGGCCTTGCGCTTGCCGGCGGGGTGCCAGGCGCGATCCTCGGCCTTCGGCGTCGGGCCTTTGCCCTCGAGGGCCTGTCGACCCTGGCCCCCGGATCCGACCTGCTTGTTCTTGCTCTTGCGTACTGCCCCGGCGCGAGGCTTGCCGCTGCCCTTCATGATTCCAAGCTCCAATGCGTGCCGGTCTGGCTGTCTTCGATGGTGATGCCCGCGGCCGAGAGTTCGGCGCGGATACGGTCGGCGGCGGCGAAGTCCTTGGCTGCGCGTGCGGCCCGGCGGTCTTCGAGGAGCCGGTCGACGAGCACCTCGAGCGCGGATGCCGCGGGGGCGGCGTCGGGCGCCCACTGCGCGTCGCGGGGGTCGATGCCGAGCACGCCGACCATGGCGGCGACCTGCCCGTGCAGCACGGCCGCGTCGTGGAGTTCGTCGGCGTCGAGGGCCTGGTTGCCGGCGCGCACCGTGTCGTGCAGCACGGCGAGCGCCTGCGGCACCCCGAGGTCGTCGTCCATGGCGGCGGCGAACGCGTCGGGGATGAGCGGTGCGCCGACCCCGGCGTACCGGGTGCCGGCCAGGCGCCGCTCGACGCGGTCGAGGAAGGTGCGGATGCGATCGACGGCGGCTTCGGCCTCGGCCAGCGAGGTGGGCGCGTAGTCGAGCGTCGAGCGGTAGTGCGCCGCGCCGAGCAGGTACCGCACGGCGAGCGGGGAGGCCAGTTCGAGGAGCTGCCCGGCGTAGACGGAGTTGCCGAGCGACTTCGACATCTTCTGTCCGCCGATGTTCACGAGCCCGTTGTGCACCCAGTAGCGCGCATAGCCGTCGCCCGCGGCCGTGGACTGGGCCAGTTCGTTCTCGTGGTGGGGGAACCGGAGGTCGAGTCCGCCGCCGTGGATGTCGAATTCGGGGCCGAGGTAGCGCGCCGCCATGGCCGAGCACTCGATGTGCCAGCCCGGACGCCCGTCGCCCCAGGGCGAGGCCCACGACGCCGATGCCGGCTCGTCGGCCTTGCGGCCCTTCCAGAGGGCGAAGTCGCGCGGATCGCGCTTGCCGCGCGGATCCGCATCGGCCGCGGCCTCCATGTTGTCGCGGGCCTGCCGCGTCAGGCCGCCATAGGCGGGCCAGCTCGCGGTGTCGAAGTAGACGTCGCCGGAGGCGTCGGGCGCGGCATATGCGTGACCTGCCTCGATGAGTCGCACGATGAGCTGCTGCATCTGCTGCACGCTCGCGGTCGCGCGCGGCTCGTAGGTGGGCGCCTGGATTCCGAGCGACGCGTACGCGGCCTGGAACTCGAGCTCGACGCGGTACGCGAGCGCCCACCACTGCTCGCCCGCGCCCTGCTCGTCGCGGTGCGCCGCATCGAGGATCTTGTCGTCGATGTCGGTGACGTTGCGCACGAACGCGACGTCGTAGCCGCGGTACGAGAACCAGCGACGCAGGATGTCGTACACGAGCGCGCTGCGCAGGTGGCCGATGTGCGGGCTGGACTGCACGGTCGGACCGCAGACGTACATGCCGACGTGCCCCTCGCGGAGGGGCACGAAGTCACGCAGGGCCTGGGCCTTCGAGTCGTAGAGTCGCACGGTCACCTCGCAAGCCTACCGGCGCGGACCCGCGCAACGGCTGTGTGACGGCGCGACGGCGCGACGGGCGCGACGCGCGTGTCAGCGGGCTTCGAGCATCGCGGTCGCGATGGCCTGCAGGCCCTCGCCGCGCCCGGTGAACCCGAGACCGTCGGTGGTGGTGGCCGCGACCGACACGGGAGCGCCGAGCACGCCGGAGAGCAGCGCCTGCGCCTCGGCGCGGCGCGGTGCGAGCTTGGGGCGGTTGCCGAGCACCTGCACGGTCACGTTGACGATGCGGAATCCGGATGCCTCGACGAGCCGACGCGTCTCGGCGAGGAACACCTCGCCATGCGCGGACGCGAACCGGGGGTCCGCCGTGCCGAACACCGCCCCGACGTCGCCGAGGCCGGCGGCGGCGAGCAGCGCGTCGCAGACGGCGTGGGCGGCGACGTCGCCGTCGGAGTGGCCCGAGAGTCCGCGTTCGCCCGGCCATTCGAGGCCTGCGAGCCACAGCGGCGTCGCCGGGTCGTCGTCGAACGCGTGCACGTCGACCCCGGTGCCGATGCGCAGGCCGGCCGGCCTCGCGGCATCCGCCCCTGTGCCGTTCGACGGTGCGGCGTCGGCCATGGCGGCTCCTTCGGTGCGGACGATGCGCTCGGCACGGCGCAGGTCTTCGGGAACGGTGATCTTGAAGGCCCGGGCGTCGCCGGGAACCACGTCGACCGTGACGCCCACCGCGGCCGCGAGCGCGGCGTCGTCGGTGAACTCGGCGAGCGAGGCGACGCCCGAGTACGCCTCATCGAGGGCGTCGCGCGGGAAGCCCTGCGGCGTCTGCACGGCGGCGAGCTGCGAGCGGTCGACCGTCTCGACCACGCGCCCCGAGTCGACCCGCTTGATGGTGTCGACGACCGGCAGGCCGGGAACGACGCCGTGGCCGCGCGCCCGCACCGCCGCGACGACCTCGTCGAAGAGTTCCGCGGGCGCGAGCGGTCGTGCGGCGTCGTGCACGAGCACGGTGTCGACGTGCCGGGGCAGCACGTCGAGGCCTGCTGCGACGGATTCCTGTCGGGAAGCAGCCCCGGGAACGACGTCGAAGGGGGCGGATGCCGCGTCGGCGACCCCGGCGATCATGTCGCGGACCTCGTCGACGCGCTGCTCGGGGGCGACGACGACGACGTGCGGCGTCTCGCGCATGCGCAGCACGGCGTCGAGCGCGACGCCGAGGATGCTCGAGGAGCCGAGCGGCACGAGCGCCTTCGGCTCGGGGTGCCCGAGGCGCGTGCCGCTGCCAGCGGCGACCAGGATGACGGCGACCGTCGACGAGGCGCTCATGCTCCGAGCGTATCGGCTGCCGCCGGGGCGCGCGGAGACGACGACGGCACCCCGGTCGATCGACCGGGGTGCCGTCGGGAGACTAGGACGCGAGGACCTCGTCGAGCACGGTCGACGCGGCCTCTTCGTCGGTCTTCTCTGCGAGCGCGAGCTCGGAGATGAGGATCTGACGCGCCTTGGCGAGCATGCGCTTCTCACCCGCGGAGAGTCCGCGGTCCTGGTCGCGGCGCCACAGATCGCGCACGACCTCGGAGACCTTGATCACATCGCCGGAGGCGAGCTTCTCGAGGTTCGCCTTGTAGCGACGCGACCAGTTGGTCGGCTCCTCGGTGAACGGGGCGCGCAGCACCTCGAACACCTTGTCGAGTCCGTCTTGGCCGATGACGTCGCGGACGCCGACCAGATCGACATTCTCGGCAGGGACCTCGATGACGAGATCACCCTGCGTGACGTTCAGCTTCAGGTATTTCTTGGTCTCGCCCTTGATGACGCGGTCTTTGACTTCGATGATCGTCGCTGCTCCGTGGTGCGGATACACGACGGTTTCGCCAACCTCAAAAAGCATGAATGTATGTCCTTCCGGCAACTTTCAGGATATCACATTCCGGTTCATGCTAAGGTTCCGCCGCTGCGTCCGGAGCCCGGTCGCGCCGTTAGGCTACACTCGGATTCGGTTCCCCGTGCTCGCCTCGACAGCTGCGTGCACGCCCGTACTTGGAGGTTCTGTGAAGGCGCGTCTCGCGGCATCCGCTGTTCTGGCCCTGGGTCTCGCCATCGGCGCGACCGGCTGCTCGATGGTCACCTACCAGGCGACCACCGAGCACTACGACGCGAGCGACGGCGTCTCGGTCGACGTCGGAGACCTCGATCTGCGCAACGTCCTCGTCGTGAGCGACGACGGCACCGACGGCAACCTCGTCATGACCGTCGTCAACACCGGCGACCGCGATCAGACGCTGAAGATCACGCCCGAGGGCGCAGACGTCGTCGAGCTCGAGGTGCCCGCGCACGAGACGGTCGTGCTCGGCTCCGAAGACGCCGAGCCGGTGCTGCTCGAGGGCATCGACGCCGAGGTCGGCGGCCTGACCCCGATCTTCTTCCAGTACGCGAGCGAAGAGGGCATCGAGAAGCGGATCCCGGTTCTCGACAGCCGGCTCTACGAGGGCCTCGCGCCCTGACCGTCCGCCGCTGCGCGGCCTGACGGCCTCGCGGTCCGACGACCTCGCGGTCCGACGACCTCGCGGTCCGACCGCAGGCAGCGGGGCGCGATCGCGCCCCCGCTACGCCTCGAACCGGTAGCCGAGACCGCGCACGGTGACGAGCTGCACCGGCTCCGACGGCTGTCGCTCGATCTTCGAGCGGATGCGCTTGATGTGCACGTCGAGGGTCTTCGTGTCGCCGAAGTAGTCCGAGCCCCACACACGATCGATCAGCTGTCCGCGCGTCAGCACCCGGCCCGGGTTGCGCATCAGCAGCTCGAGCAGCTCGAATTCCTTCAACGGCATCGGCACGGCCTCGCCGTCGACCTCGACCGTGTGGCGGTCGATGTCCATGCGCACCCGGCCCCCCTCGAGCAGCGCCTCGTCGAAGTCCTCCGCGTCGATGCGCCGACGCAGCACCGCACGGATGCGGGCCAGGAGTTCACGCGTCGAGTAGGGCTTCGTCACGTAGTCGTCGGCACCGAGCTCAAGCCCGACGACGATGTCGATCTCGGAGTCCTTGGCTGTGAGCATGATGATCGGCACGTTCGATCGCGCCCGGATCTCACGGCACACCTCGGTGCCGGGGAGCCCGGGCAGCATCAGGTCGAGCAGGATCAGGTCGGCGCCGGCGCGGTCGAACGCGGCGATCGCGGTAGGCCCGTCTGCGGCGACCTCGATCTCGTACCCCTCGCGTTCGAGGAGGAAGCTCAGCGGGTCGCTCAGGGCGATCTCGTCTTCGACGAGCAGGATGCGGGTCACGGGGTTCTCTCCTCGGATGTGGCTCGGCGTTCCGCGCCGGCGGTTGTGCGGGTTCGGGTGTCGCGGCTAACGCACCGGATGCGGGGAACGCCGCTCTGCGGCATCCGGCGCCTGATGCTCGACCCCGTCGGCCCGGGCGGACGGCGTGGCGGTGCGATCGGGCGACCCCTCGGCGTCGGCCGCCCGTGGGGCCTCCTCGGCGAGCGGCAGGCGGATGACGAACGTCGACCCCCGACCCGGGCGCGACCACACGCGCACGTCGCCCCCGTGGTTCTGCACGGTGTGCTTCACGATGCTGAGGCCGAGGCCCGAACCGCCCGTGTTGCGCGAGCGCGCCTGATCGACGCGGAAGAAGCGCTCGAACACGCGGTCGAGATCATCGGGGCCGATGCCGATGCCCTGATCGGTGATCGCGATCTCGACGGCGTCGTCCTCGACGCGCACGCCGACGCCGACCCGGCCGCCGTCGTTCGAGTAGGCGATCGCGTTGGAGATGAGGTTGTGCACGGCGACGATGATGAGCGCGCGATCGCCGTAGACCTTCGCGCCCGCCGCGACGCGGACGGCCACGTCGATGTGCTTCGCCGCGGCCACGATGCGGTTCTGGTCGACGGCTTCAGCGACCACCTCGTCGATCGAGACGAGGGCGTCGGGGCGCAGGGCGTCGCGCGCCTGCAGTCGTGAGAGTTCGATGACCTCGCTCGTGATGCGCGCCAACCTGGTCGCCTCGGTCGAGAGCCGGCCGGCGAAGCGCCGCACCTGGTCGGGTTCGTCGGAGGCCTGCTCGATGGCCTCGGCGAGCAGGCTCACCGACGCGATCGGCGTCTTGAGCTCGTGGCTGATGTTGGCGACGAAGTCGCGCCGGACCTCGTCGAGGCGGTGCGCCTCGGTGCGGTCCTCGGCCAGCAGCAGCACGAAGCGCGTTCCGAGGCGGGCGACCAGCACGTGCAGCCGCATCGTGGAGTCGCCGTAGGGGCCGCGCGCCACGGTGACCTCCTCGGTCACCGTGTCGCCGTCGGTGCGGACGGATGCCGCGAGCGCGACGAGTTCGGGATGCGTCAGCATGCCCCCGTGCACGAGGCCGAGCGCGAGCGCGCCGGGCGAGGCCTTCAACACGTTGTTGGACGGGTCGAGCACGATGCCCGCCGATTCGAGCACGTCGAGCACCTGTTCGACGCCGTCGGGGATGCTCGGCGCGATGACCTTCGCCGCATGCGCGCCGCGCCGCTCGGCCATGTAGAGCATGAGGAGGATGCCGGCGCCGAGGAACACGCCGAGGGCCAGCGCGACGAGCACCAACCAGATGGAGTCCATGTCTGTAGCGTAGCCACACGGCGAACGGCCCGATCGCCGCTTCCCCCCGCCTCCGGCGGTAGGTTAACGAGTGTTCAGGCCCACGGCACCTGCCGTTCACTTTGGAACGCGACGATGTCGGGGCCCGGCGTCAACCCGGGCGCTGAGGCGTGCGCTCCGCGCATCGCCGTCGTCGAGAGAAGGAAGAGTCATTCATGCGTGAGGTGTTCCAGCAGGAACTGCAGGAGGTTCGCGAGCGACTCGTCGAGATCGCCGAACTCGTCGCGACATCGATCGAGAAGGCCACGCGCGCGTTCAACGAATCCGACGTCAGCCTCGCCGAGGAGGTGATCGCCGAAGACCACCGCATCGACCAGGGCACCGTGGCGCTCGACGAACTCGCGATCACGATCCTCGCCAAGCAGCAGCCCGTGGCCCGCGACCTCCGCATCGTCGTCAGCGCCCTGCGCATCAGCGCCTCGCTCGAGCGCATGGGCGACATGTCGACCCACATCGCGCAGCTCGCGCGCTACCGGTTCCCCGACAAGGTCGTGCCGAAGAAGCTGCGCGGCACCTTCGCCGACATGGGGGCGCTCGATGTCGAGATCGCGCAGAAGCTCGCCGAGCTGCTCCGCACCGAAGACGTGAAGCTCGCCGAGGAGATCCGCAACGAGGACGACAAGGTCGACGACCTGCATCTCTCGGTCTTCGACACCGTGCTCGGCGAGAAGTGGAAGGGCGAGGCCGCCGACACGGTCGACGCGACCCTCGCGAGCCGCTACCACGAGCGCTTCGCCGACCACGCCGTCTCGATCGCGAAGAAGGTGCAGTACCTCGTGACGGGCGATTGGGACCCCGACATCAACGCCGGCGTCTAACGCCGCGCTGCGGCATCCGCACGTCGCGCCGCGGCATCCGCTCGACGCAGGCGGCACAGCGAAAGGGCGGGGGATCACTCCCCCGCCCTTCGTCGTGCGCGCGGCTCGCGCCTACTTCTTGCCCTGCGCGGCGACCGCGGCGGCACCGGCCGCGGCAGCCTCGGGGTCGAGGTAGCGGCCGGGAGCGAGCGGCGTGAAGTCGTCGCCGAGCTCGTAGACCAGCGGGATGCCGGTGGGGATGTTCAGCTCGGCGATGTCGTCGTCGCCGATGCCGTCGAGGTGCTTTACGAGCGCGCGCAGCGAGTTGCCGTGCGCGGTGACGAGCACCGTCTTGCCCGCGGCGAGGTCGGGGACGATGCCCGATTCCCAGTAGGGCAGCATGCGCGCGATGACGTCTTTCAGGCACTCGGTGCGCGGCAGGTCGGCGTCGTCGAGGTCGGCGTAGCGGGGGTCGCCGACCTGCGAGTACTCGGCGTCGTCGGCCAGCACGGGCGGCGGCACGTCGAACGAGCGGCGCCAGAGCTGGAACTGCTCGGGACCGTACTTCTCGAGCGTCTCGGCCTTGTCGAGGCCCTGCAGCGCGCCGTAGTGGCGCTCGTTGAGGCGCCAGGTGCGACGCACGTCGATCCACGCGCGGTCGGCGACGTCGAGCGCGATGTTCGCAGTCTGGATCGCGCGGGTGAGCACCGAGGTGTGCAGCACGTCGGGCAGCAGGCCCGACTCGGCGAGCAGCTCGCCCGCGCGTGCGGCCTCGGTGCGGCCGAGTTCGCTGAGTCGCACGTCGACCCAACCGGTGAACAGGTTCTTCTGGTTCCATTCGCTGTTGCCGTGGCGAAGCAGCACGAGGGTGTGAGGCATGCCACCAGCCTAGCCGTGAGGCATCCTCCGCCCATGCCGCGGGTCGGCCGATGACGCGCGGCTCGGGTCGAGGGCGAGCGGATGCCGCGGCGCGGCCGCGCTGGCATGCTTGAGGCATGCCCGCCGACGCCTCGCCCCACCCGCGTCGGCTCCGACCCGGGCAGCGCGTCGGCACCGTCACGCGCGGCACGACGAACACGAACCGGCTGCGACGGGTCGATCGCTGGATCGCCGCGCAGCCCGAACTGCGGCACGCCGTCGACCCGTTCGTCGTCGACCTCGGCTACGGCGCGAGCGGCGTGACCGCGCTCGAGCTCGCGACGAGGCTCGCCCGCACCCGTCCCGCCGTGCGCGTGCTCGGCCTCGAGATCGAACCCGAGCGTGTGCGCGTCGCGAACGAACAGCTCGCCCGCGTGCGTGCCGGGGAGACCCACTTCGACCCGGCCCTCGAGGTCGCGTTCGCGGTCGGGGGGTTCGAAGTGCCGACGCCGCGCGACCGGCGGCCGGCCGTCATCCGCGCGTTCAACGTGCTGCGGCAGTACGACGAGTCCGAGGTGGCGGCGGCCTGGCGGCTGATGGCCTCGCGCCTCGCGCCCGGCGGGCTCCTCGTCGAGGGCACCTGCGACGAGCTCGGGCGCGTCTCGAGCTGGGTGGGGCTCGACGCATCCGGCCCCCGCACCTTCACGGTGAGCCTGCGCCGCTCCGGCCTCGAGCGGCCGTCGGTCGTGGCGGAACGCCTGCCGAAGGCGCTCATCCACCGCAATGTGCCGGGCGAACGGGTGCACGAACTGCTCGGCTCGCTCGACCGCGCGTGGCAGGTGCACGCGCCGATGGCGGTCTACGGGCCGTCTCAGCGGTGGATCGCGACGGTCGCGACCCTTCGGCACGAGGGCTGGCCCGTGATCGGCGGCCCACGCCGCGCCCGGCTCGGCGAGCTCACCGTGCCGTGGCAGGCCGTGGCCCCCGGCTGACGACCCTCGGCTCCGCTTTTCAGGAGGGGGTGTGCGATCGCGCGGCCGTTCGCGGCGGAATCGACCGCGGATGGCGCTTCCCGCCCACACCCCCTCCTGAAAAGTGAAAGAGGAGCGGTCAGGGGTCAGGGGCGGGCGCCGAGCCTCGGAAGCCTGGGCACGTCGACGGCGGCGCGCGCGTCGGCCGGCACGATCTCGACCTGGGCTGCTGCGACGTCGGTCTCGTGGCTCTCGACGATGAGCGGCAGATCTCCGGGCACCGCACGCTTCACGACGGCGAGCGCGATCGGTCCCAGCTCGTGGTGCATCGCGCTCGAGGTGATGCGGCCGACCACGCGTCGCTCGGGCGCCTGCCCCTCGACCGGCTCGGGTCGCACCTTCTCGCCGATGACCTCGTCACCGGTCTCGGGCAGCACGGTGTCGCTGCCGTCGAGATGCAGCAGCACGAGGCGCCGGGGCGGGCGGCCGAGGTTCAGCACCTTCGCGACCGTCTCCTGCCCCTTGTAGCAGCCCTTGCCCAGGTCGACGGCGCTCTGCAGCCAGTCGAGCTCGTGCGGCAGGCTCTTCTCGTCGACCTCGGTCGCGAGCCTCGGTCGCCAGGCGGCGACCCGCAACGCCTCGAGCGCGAGCGAACCGGCCACGCCGATACGACCGGACCGGACGGCGTCGGCGGCCTCGGCGAGCGAGGACCGAGGCACGATGCGCTCGATCGCACGCCACTCGGATGCCGGGTGGCCGGCGTCGGCGGCGTAGCGGTGCGTTCCGGGGATGCGCTCGGACCACGGGTCGACCCAGTCGAGCGCGACACCCGACGGCGACGCGGCGGGTGCCGCGGCATCCAGCGCCGCGGTCGACATCGCGGCGATCACGGCGAACTCGTCGCCGCGATCGGCGACCTCGACCCGCAGCATGAACCGCATGCGGTCGAGGAATGCCGAAAGCGGCGCGGCATCCGCCCGCTCGCAGACGAGCCAGGTCGTCTCACCGTCGTCGACCGCGTGGACCACGTGCTCGATATGGCCCGACGCGTCGAGGAACAGCGCCTCGGCGCTGTCGCCCGGGCGCAGGCCGGCGAACGACTGGCTCGCCATGGAGTGCAGCCACGAGAGCCGGTCGGGCCCGGCGACCGCGACGATGCCGCGCGTCGAGAGATCGACGATCGCCTCGCCGCGTTCGAGTCGGCGCTGCTCGACGATGGGGTTGCCGTAGTGGCCGGCGACGCCCTCGTCGATGCCCTCGACGGCGACCGCGCCCGGAAGCGAGAGGAACGGAGACGCGTGCATCAGTCGACCTTCGCGAGCCGGGCCGACGCGTGCGTGCGCAGATCCTGCCCGAGCGCCGCGATGTCCCATGCCCAGAGCAGGTGGCCCTCGACGAGTCCGTAGAGCCTGGTGGCCGCCGCGTAGTCCTTCGCCCCGGCCCCGCGCATCACGGCGTCGGTCGCGAGATCGACCCGCGGACCCTTGACCTGCCCGAGGTAGAGCTCGGAGACCCCTCCGGGATGCACGAGCGAGACCTCGAGATCGAACCCGCCGTCGGCGTTGCGCAGCGTCTCGACGTCGTCGGCCGTGCCGTAGCGCGACTCACCCACGCCGGGCAGCATCGCCGGACCGGGGTCGGCGTCGCCGAGCTCGCGCGCGATGCGCCAGTACCCGGTCTCGGTGGCCAGGGGCTGCTGCTCGCCGTCGGCGTCGGTGAGCCAGGTGTACGACGAGTAGTTCAGGTGCGGCAGGCCGTCGTGGCTGAAGCTCAGGCGCTGACCGAACTCGTGCGTGACCTTCTCGTCGCCGACGGCGTAGTCGATGACGCCCGAGCCCTCCCAGACGCCGAGGAGCCAGGAGAGCGGAACGAGCTCGGGCGGAAGACCCGCGGGCAGGTCGATCATGCGCTCAGCGCTGGCCCTTGAAGAGCTTGTACACGACGACTCCGCTGATCCACGCGATCGAGAGGCTCGCGAGACCGAGCAGGCCGATGAAGAGGAGTTCGAGGGCGAGCAGCTGCGACATGCTCCGAGTCTATCCGGTCGGGCGGGGCCGGCGTCGCCTCGGCGACCGGATCAGGCGAAGGCCGTCGGCGCGACCGCGACGGCGGCGACGGCGAGCACGAGCGCCGCGCCGCCGACGCTGACGCTGGCGCGTTCGACGAACCCGTGCGGCCGTCGCGTCATGAGCTGGGCGAGCAGCGCTCCGAGCACGGATGCCGCGAACACGACGCCGAGCGCCGCGTACACCCCGAGCGGGCCGGTCGAGCCGAACCATTCGTCGGTGCCGCCGAACGCGAGGACGAGCACGATCGCGGCTCCGATGACGGCGAGCGCCCACACCGCCGCCACGGCGACGGCGCCGCCCCGTGTGTCGTTCCGGGTCTGCGTCTGCATGTCTTCCTCGTTCGTGTCGCCGGTCGGCGCGCGCCGTCCCGTAGTATTGACGAACTTACTCCTGGAGGGGTGTACGTGGCGCAGCTCTTGATCCTGTCGCCGGCGGCAAACGACGAAGTTCTCCCGGCGCTGTCCCTGTTGTCTCACCGAACGCGGATCATTCCCGCTTCGCCTGAGCAGTTGGTCAGAGCGCCCGAATCCGATCTCGTGTTCCTCGACGCCCGCACGAACCTCGCCGGCGCGAAGGCGCTCTCGCAGATCCTCCGCACGACCGGCCTGTCCGCCCCGCTGATCCTCATCGTCACCGAGGGTGGCCTCACCGCCGTCACGCCCGACTGGGGCATCGACGACGTCGTGCTCGAGCACGCCGGCCCCGCCGAGGTCGACGCACGCATCCGCCTGGCCCTCGGCCGCGCCCAGGCGACGCAGCCGAGCGAGCGCATCCAGACCTCCGGCGTCGTCATCGACGAGGCCAGCTACTCAGCGAAGGTCCACGGCCGCACGCTCGACCTGACGTACAAGGAGTTCGAGCTGCTCCGCTTCCTCGCGGCGCACCCGTCCCGGGTGTTCACCCGCGAGCAGCTGCTGAGCGAGGTCTGGGGCTACGACTACTTCGGCGGCACGCGCACCGTCGACGTGCACGTGCGACGGCTCCGGGCGAAGCTCGGCGACCTCGACAGCCTCATCGGCACGGTGCGCAACGTCGGCTACCGCTTCAACGTGCACGAAGACGACGAAGGCGCCCCCGTCACGGTTCGTTGACGCCCCGTTCACCGGGCGAAACGACGCGGGTGGCATGATGTCAGGATGACCGTGGACAGCACTCTCGACGACGGCTCGACGCTGAGCGATTTCGACGACGACTTCGAACCGTTCGACATCGAGGGCGCCCCCGAGCTGCCCGCCGAGCGTTACCTCGATCGCGAGCTCAGCTGGCTCGCGTTCAACCTCCGCGTGCTCGAGCTCGCCGAGGATCCGAAGATCCCCGTGCTCGAGCGCGCGAACTTCCTCGCGATCTTCGCGTCGAACCTCGACGAGTTCTTCATGGTGCGCGTCGCGGGCCTCAAGCGCCGCATCATCACGGGGCTCGCGGTGCCCACCAACGTCGGCCGCGCGCCGCTCGACGTGCTGAGCGACATCTCCCGTCAGGCGCACGAGCTCCAGGAGCGCCATTCGCTCGCCTACCAGGAGCTCGTGAAGCCGGCCCTCGCCGAGGCCGGCATCCGCGTCGTCGCCTGGGACGGGCTCGGCGAAGACGCCCGCGAGCACCTGCACGACTACTTCTCGAGCCAGATCTTCCCGGTGCTCATGCCGCTCGCGGTGGACCCCGCGCATCCGTTCCCCTACATCTCCGGGCTCTCGCTGAACCTCTCGGTCCGGGTGCGCAACAGCCGCACGGGCCGGCAGGAGTTCGCGCGCGTCAAGGTGCCGCAGATGCTCCCCCGCTTCGTGCGCGTCGACCCGACCGAGCCCATCGAGGACGCCCGGTACATCGCGCTCGAGGACCTCATCGCCAACCACCTCGGCGATCTGTTCCCCGGCATGGAGATCCTCGCGCACCACGTCTTCCGCGTCACGCGCAACGAAGACGTCGAGATCGAGGAGGACGAGACCGAGAACCTCATCAAGGCGCTCGAGAAGGAGCTGCTGCGACGGCGCTTCGGCCCGCCCATCCGCCTCGAGGTCAGCGACGACATGGACGACGTCACCCTCGGGCTGCTCGTGCGCGAGCTCGACGTGACCGACCACGAGGTCTTCCGCCTGCCCTCCCCGCTCGACCTCGGCGGCCTGTTCGACCTCGCCCGTCTCGACCGCCCCGAGCTGCACTATCCGACCCACGTGCCGGTGACCGCCTCGCAGCTGCAGCCGTCCGACACGAACCTGCGCGCCGACATCTTCAAGGCCGTCTCCCGTCAGGACGTCCTGCTCCACCACCCGTACGAGTCCTTCGCGACGAGCGTGCAGGCCTTCCTCGAGCAGGCCGCGGCCGACCCCGACGTGCTGGCCATCAAGCAGACCCTCTACCGGACCTCCGGCGACAGCCCGATCGTCGAGGCGCTCATCGACGCGGCGGAGTCCGGCAAGCAGGTGCTCGCGCTCGTCGAGATCAAGGCCCGCTTCGACGAGCAGGCGAACATCACCTGGGCGCGCAAGCTCGAGAAGGCCGGCGTGCACGTCGTCTACGGGCTCGTGGGGCTGAAGACGCACTGCAAGCTCGCCCTCGTGATCCGCCAGGAGAAGGGCACGCTGCGGCACTACAGCCACATCGGCACCGGAAACTACAACCCGAAGACGAGCCGCATCTACGAGGACCTCGGGCTGCTGACCGCCGACGACCAGGTCGGGAAAGACCTCACCCGGCTCTTCAACGAGCTCTCGGGCTACGCCATCGAGAAGAAGTTCAAGCGTCTCCTCGTGGCCCCGCTCCACCTGCGCAAAGGCCTCCTGAAGCTCATCGCCGCCGAGGTCCGCAACGCCGAGCGCGGCAAGCCGGCCGGCATCCGCATCAAGGTCAACTCGATGGTCGACGAGGCCATCATCGACGCGCTGTACCGAGCGTCGAACGCCGGGGTCAAGGTCGAGGTGTGGGTGCGGGGCATCTGCAGCCTGCGCCCCGGACTGCCGGGGCTGAGCGAGAACATCACCGTGCGATCCATCCTCGGCCGCTACCTCGAGCACTCGCGCATCTTCGCGTTCGTGAACGACGGCGACACGCAGATCCACATCGGGTCGGCCGACATGATGCACCGCAACCTCGATCGCCGCGTCGAAGCGCTCGTGCGACTGGTGGATCCGAAGCACGTCAGCGAGGTCTCCGCCCTGTTCGACCGGGCGATGGACGACCGCACGAGCTCCTGGCACCTCGACGGCGACGGCGTGTGGACCCGGCACACCGTCGACGAGGACGGGCAGCCGCTCGACGACCTCCAGGCCGCGCTCATGCTCGAGATCGGGCAGCGGAGCGCACGATCCGGACACCGCCGGTGAAGGCCGAGACGGCCGTCTACGCGGCGGGAGCGGTGTGCTGGCGCATCATCGACGGGCGCATGCACGTGCTGCTCATCCACCGCACGGTGCACGGCGACGTGACGATCCCCAAGGGCAAGGTCGACCCCGGCGAGTCCCTGCCGCAGACCGCCGTGCGCGAGATCGCCGAGGAGACCGGGCTCGAGATCGCCCTCGGGGTGCCCATCGGCATCTCCCGCTACGACATGCCCAACGGGCGCGAGAAGGTCGTGCACTACTGGGCCGGCGAGGTCAGCGACCACGCGCTGCAGCATTCCACGTTCAAGCCGAACGGCGAGGTCGCGGCGCTCGAGTGGGTCACCGTCAAGCGGGCCCGCACCTACCTGTCGTACCAGCCCGACGTCGAGATCCTCGAGAACTTCGCGGCGCTCGTCGACCAGGGCGTGACCAGCACCTTCCCGCTCATCCTGCTGCGGCACGGCAAGGCCGTCTCGCGCGGTTCGTGGGACGGCGCCGACGCCGCGCGCCCGCTGAGCGGCCACGGGGTGAAGGAGGCCGCGGCGCTCGTCGAGACCCTCCGCGCGTGGCAGCCGACCCGCATCGTGTCCAGCCCGGCGATCCGATGCGTGACGACCGTGCGGCCGCTCTCCGCGGCGACGGCGGTCAAGGTCAAGCTCGACGACCGCATCAGCCAGGACGCCTGGACGACCGGCGACGCCGACGTGCGTCGCGTCATCGGCAAACGCGTGCGCTCGGGCCGCGCGGCCGTGGTCTGCAGTCACGGACCGGTGCTTCCCGAGATCGTCCGCGAGGTCGCCCTCGCGACCTCGACGCCCCTCGGCTCGTATGTGACGGATGCCGCGGAGCTGGAGCCGGGCGGCTTCAGCGTCGCGCACCTCTCGGCGACCAACTCGGGTTCCGGCATCATCGCGATCGAGACGCACGCACCGCGCGTCTGACGGGCGGCATCCCGGGCCGCAGGCCCCGGATCCGCATCGGACAGCGGTCGTTCACCTTCCGTTCACCACTTCAGCGCATGCTCGTAAGGCGCGCTGATTAGCGTCGCAGGCGGGTCGGCACCGGCCCGGAACCTGCAATCGAATCCCCGGAAGGGAATCTCACGTGAACCTCAAGCGTTTCGGCGTGCCCGCCGTCGTCGCCGTCACTGCGGCGCTCGCGCTCAGCTCCTGCGCCTCGAACGAAGGCGGCGCCGCCGCACCCGAGGAGTCCGCCTCCACGCTCTCGGGCAACCTCGTCGGCGCGGGCGCATCCTCCCAGGACACCGCCCAGCAGTCCTGGATCGCCGGCTTCCAGACCGCGAACCCCGACGTCACCATCGACTACGACCCCTCGGGCTCCGGAGCCGGTCGCGACACCTTCCTCGCCGGCGCGAGCGACTACGCCGGCTCCGACCGCGCGTTCAAGGACGAGGAGATCGCCGCGGGCGGCTTCACCGCCTGCGCCCCCGACACGGGCATCGTAGAGCTCCCGGTCTACATCTCGCCGATCGCGGTCGTCTTCAACCTCGACGGCATCGACTCGCTCGACCTCGACGCCGCGACCATCGCCGGCATCTTCGCGGGCACCATCACGAACTGGAACGACCCGGCCATCGTCGCGACGAACCCCGACGCGACGCTGCCCGACCTCGCCATCACGGCCGTGCACCGCTCCGACAAGTCGGGCACCACGGGCAACTTCACCGACTACCTGGCCGCGGCCGCACCCGGGGTGTGGACCGCCGGTTCGGTCGAGGAGTGGCCGATCGAGGGCGGCGAGGCCGCTCAGGGCACCTCCGGCGTGGTCGACGCCGTCACGGGCGGCTCGGGCACCATCGGCTACGCCGACGCCTCGCGCGCCGGCGACCTCGGCATCGTCTCGGTCAAGGTCGGCGACGAGTTCGTGCCGTACTCCCCCGAGGCCGCGTCGGCCGTCGTCGACGCCTCGCCGTTCGCCGAGGGCCGCACCGAGGGCGACCTCGCGATCGAGCTCGACCGCAACGCGGACGACACGGGCGTGTACCCGATCGTCCTCGTCAGCTACCTCATCGCGTGCGAGGAGTACGCCGATGCCGCGAACGTCGAGCTCCTGAAGTCCTACCTCGCCTACACGGCGAGCGAGGACGGCCAGGCGACCGCCGCGACCGACGCCGGCTCGGCGCCGATCTCGGACTCGCTGCGCGAGAAGATCAACGCTGCGATCGACTCCATCAAGTAGTAGGTTCGTGCCCGACCCCCTGTGCTCGTCGCACGGGGTCGGGCACGATCATGTCTCTTACGATTCCGATCCCCCGATTCGAGGATTTCGACACACATGAGTTCCGCGGCCACCACGATCAAGGCCAAGCAACGGCCGGGCGATCGGGTCTTCTCCGGTTCGGCGGTCTTCGCCGGCTCGATGATCCTCGTCACGCTCGCTGCCGTCGCCATCTTCCTCATCGTGCAGAGCGTCCCCGCCCTGTTCGCGACGAGCGAGGAAGCGTCGATCCTCACGACGAACTTCTGGGACTACGTGTGGCCGCTGCTGTTCGGCACCGTCTGGGCCGCGGCGCTGGCGTTGCTCATGGCCCTCCCCGTCTCGATCGGCATCGCCCTCTTCATCTCGCACTACGCCCCTCGCCGGCTGGCGTCGGTGCTCGGCTACATCGTCGACCTGCTGGCCGCGGTCCCGTCGGTGGTGTTCGGCCTGTGGGGCATCGGCGTGCTCGCCCCGGCCGTGCAGCCGGTCTACTCCTGGCTCGTCGAGAACCTCGGTTGGTTCCCGCTCTTCGCCGGACCGGTCTCGGGCACCGGCCGCACGATCCTCACGGCCGCGATCGTGCTCGCCGTGATGGTGCTCCCGATCATGACCGCCATCTGCCGCGAGGTCTTCCTGCAGACCCCCGTGCTGCATGAGGAGGCGGCGCTCGCACTCGGCGCCACCCGTTGGGAGATGATCCGCATGGCCGTGCTGCCGTTCGGCCGTTCGGGCATCGTCTCCGCCTCGGTGCTCGGACTCGGTCGGGCGCTCGGCGAGACGATGGCCGTCGCCATGGTCCTCTCCGCGACGGGCGTGATCAGCTTCCAGCTGCTGACCTCGGTCAACCCGTCGACGATCGCCGCCAACATCGCTCTGAGCTTCCCGGAGGCGTACGGGCTGAACGTCAACGTCCTGATCGCCACCGGCCTCATCCTCTTCGTCGTGACCTTCGCGGTCAACGCGTTCGCCCGCTGGATCGTCAGCCGCCGCAAGGACTTCTCGGGAGCCAACTGATGACCGTCACGACCCCTCAAGAACCCCGCACCGCGACACCGATCGCGAACTCCCTCACCGCGGGCCGACTGCCCGCCTCCGCGCCGTGGGTCATCCTCGGCGTCGCGATGGCCGTCTCCGCCGCCCTGTTCGCGATCGTCGGATTCGCGGCAGGAGCCGGCTTCGACTGGGGTGGAGCCATCGCCGTCGGCGGCCTGCTCTACATCCCCTCGATCTGGATCTTCTCGCGCCTCGTCGAGGGCGCCCGTCGCGCGACCGACCGGCTCGTGACGGCGCTCGTCACCGCCGCGTTCGTGCTCGCCATGATCCCGCTGATCTCGCTGGCCATCACGGTCATCACGCTCGGCGCGTCGCGGTTCGACGTGGAGTTCTTCACCTCCTCGATGCGCAACGTGACCGGCGAGGGCGGCGGCGCGCTGCACGCGATCGTCGGCACCCTGCTCATGACCGGCACGGCGGCGATCATCTCGATCCCGATCGGCCTGCTCGCCTCGATCTACCTCGTCGAGTACGGCCGCGGCCGACTCGCGCAGGGCATCACGTTCCTCGTCGACGTCATGACCGGCATCCCCTCGATCGTCGCCGGCCTGTTCGCGTACGCGCTGTTCGCGATCTTCTTCGGCCCTGGCGTGCGCCTCGGCATCGCGGGCGCGATCGCCCTGGCCGTGCTCATGATCCCGGTGGTCGTGCGGTCGAGCGAGGAGATGCTGCGCCTCGTGCCGAACGAACTGCGCGAAGCCGCCTACGCGCTCGGCGTGCCGAAGTGGCTGACGATCCTGAAGGTCGTGCTCCCCACGTCGATCGCGGGCATCACCACGGGCATCATGCTCTCGATCGCCCGCGTCATCGGCGAGACCGCACCGCTCCTCATCGCCGCCGGCTTCACGCAGAGCATGAACTACAACCTCTTCGAGGGCCGCATGAGCTCGCTGCCGGTGTTCGTCTACACGCAGTACGCCAACCAGGGCAACCCGCCCGAGGCGTACCTCGACCGTGCCTGGGCGGGTGCGCTCACCCTGATCCTCATCGTCATGGCGCTGAACCTCATCGCGCGGCTCATCGCCCGATTCTTCGCCCCCAAGTTCGGTCGCTGAACCGCGAGCCAGTAAGGAAACCCGTGTCAAAGCGCATCGAGGTCCGCGACCTCAACGTGTACTACAGCAAGTTCCTCGCCGTCGAGGGCGTCTCCCTCGAGATCGAGCCCCGCAGCGTCACCGCCTTCATCGGCCCGTCGGGCTGCGGCAAGTCGACGTTCCTGCGCACCCTGAACCGCATGCACGAGGTGATCCCGGGTGCCCGGGTCGAGGGTGAAGTGCTCATCGACGGCAACAACCTCTACGACCCCGACGTCGACCCGGTGCTCGTGCGGCGCCAGGTGGGCATGGTGTTCCAGCGGCCGAACCCGTTCCCGACGATGTCGATCAAAGAGAACGTGCTCGCCGGCGTGAAGCTGAACAACGCCCGCATCTCGAAGTCCGACGCCGACGACCTGGTCGAGCGCTCGCTGCAGGGCGCCAACCTCTGGAACGAGGTGAAGGACCGCCTCGACCGGCCCGGATCCGGCCTCTCGGGCGGCCAGCAGCAGCGTCTCTGCATCGCCCGCGCGATCGCGGTCTCCCCCGAGGTCATCCTCATGGACGAGCCCTGCTCCGCACTCGACCCGATCTCGACGCTCGCGATCGAGGACCTCATCGAAGACCTCAAGCTGCAGTACACGATCGTCATCGTGACGCACAACATGCAGCAGGCGAGCCGGGTCTCCGACAAGACCGCGTTCTTCAACATCGCGGGCACGGGCAAGCCCGGCAAGCTCATCGAGTACGACCAGACCACGACGATCTTCTCGAACCCCACCGTGAAGGCGACCGAGGACTACGTCTCGGGCCGGTTCGGTTGAGCCGCCGTCGCGTCGGGGGACGCACGGCATGACGGATGCCTCGGAGCGGGTTCGCTCCGAGGCATCCGTGTTCCTGCTCGGCGTCTCACGACGCCGTCACTGACCGAGTCGGGTCAGCAGGCGCCCTGCAGGGCCCACGGACCCCACTGGTCGGCGCCGGGGGTGTTGTTCTGCGTCCACCACTTCGCCTTGTAGGTCGAGCCCTGGTAGCTCACGACCGCGCCGCCGTTGTAGGCGGTGGCTCCCGCCCAGGCCGGCGCGGCGCAGGTGCCGGGGTCGGTCGGGTCCGTCGGGTCCGTCGGGTCCGTCGGGTCCGTCGGGTCCGTCGGGTCGGTCGGGTCCGTGGGGGCGCAGGCGCTCACGAGTGCCCAGGCCGCCGAGGTGCCGGGGGCCTCACCCTGCGTCCACCACTTCGCGGTGTACTCCGAGCCGTTGTACGAGACCTTCTGGCCGCCCGTGTAGACGTTCGTCGCCTTCCAGGCCGAGGCCGTGCAGGCGCCCGGGTCGGTCGGGTCCGTGGGGTCGGTCGGGTCCGTCGGGTCGGTCGGGTCCGTCGGGCCGGTCGGCGTGGCCGGGTCGGTCGCCGGGCCCTTCACCGAGGCGCGCAGGCCGTCGGCGAGTGCACCGACCAGCTCGCTCTCGCGGTCGCCGTCGAGCTCCCACCACATGCCGCCGCCGAGGCCCTTGGCCACGATGTAGTCCTTCTTCTGCGCGACCGTCTTGGTGTCGTCGAGCGACCACCAGTTCGTGCCGTCGTAGCGCCAGGACGCGCCGACCTTGGCGTCGTAGTACGAGGTGCCGAGGTTCTTCAGCTTGCTGTAGTCCTCGAAGCCTGCCTCCCAGGTGCCGGCAGCAGCGCCCCTGGCGGTGCCCCACGGCTGTGCCGAGGAGACGCCCTTCCAGCCGCGACCGTAGGCGGCGAGGCCGAGGCCGAGCTGCTTGGGCGCGATGCCCGTGCGCAGGTACTCCTTGACGGCCTTGTCGGCGCTGAACTGCTCGGCGGCGGGGCGCGTGTCGGCCGGGTCGTCGTACAGGTTGATCTGGTGACCGGTGAGCGACGGGTTCCAGGCGCCGTGAAGGTCGTAGCCCTGGATGTTGCCGAAGTCGAGGTACTTGAACAGCTCGGGGTCGTTCCAGCCGCCGGCCTGGATCACCGCGGGGCTCGCGGGAAGGAACGCCGAGAGCTGGTACGGCTTGCCGGTCGTCACGCTGAGCGCGTCGAGCTGGGTGCGGAACTCCTTCAGCAGGAGCTTGAAGTTGGCCTTGTCGTTCACCGTGTCGACGTGGTTGCCCTCGAGTCCGGCGTTCGTTCCCGGCCACTCCCAGTCGATGTCGATGCCGTCGAAGACGCCCGCCGCGGCGCCGGCGCCGCCGCGACCGTCGATCACCGGCAGGTTGCCCTTGATGTACAGGTCGAGGCAGCTCGACACGAACGTCTTGCGCGAGGCATCCGTCGCCGCGGCCTTGGAGAAGTTCTTCGACCAGGTCCAGCCGCCGATCGACAGCATGACCTTGAGGTTCGGATGCTTCGCCTTGAGCTGCTTGAGCTGGTTGAAGTTGCCCGCCAGCGGCTGGTCCCAGGTGTCGGCCTTGCCGGCGACCGAGTTGGCCGCGGTGTAGCCCATGCCGAAGTCGGCCCACGCGTCGCCGGCGCCGTCGGAGCCGTTCGGGCCGGTGCCCTGCGCCTTGTTGGCGATGAAGCACTTCAGCGTCTGGTTGTTGATGTTGCCGAACGCGTAGTTCAGATGGGTGAGGTCGGCGGCGCCGCCGGAGGTCTCGAGCTGGCGCAGCTTGTAGTCGCGGCCGTACACGCCCCACTGGGCGAAATAGCCGACGTTGCGGTAGCCGTTGACGCCGCTCGGCGTCTGCTCGGGTGCGGCGTTGGCGGGCGCGGCCGCGCCGACGGCAGCGAGTCCGGCGACGAGTGCGCCGGTGGCGAGGGCGGCGAGCGCCGTGCGCAGGCCCCGTCGCGTGCTTCTCTGTCTCTGCATGGTGTCCTTCGTCGATGGAGGTCGGGCGCAGGTCGCGCTCTCGACGCCACGGTACGAGCGGATGCCAGGGTGCGTCGTCCGCACGATCCACATGGTCGCGGCGCTGACGCGACGGAGCCGAGTACGTAGGACTACGTACTCGGCTCCGGTCTGGCAGTCCCGCATGGACCGGGTCTGCCGGGGTCGTCCGGTCGTCGGCGAAGGGGCACCGACGACCGGACGGGGAATCAGCAGGCGGCGGGGTCTCCCCACACGCCGTTCTTGCCGGGGGTGTCGCCCTGGGTCCACCACTTCGCGGTGTACTCGGAGCCCTGGTACGAGACCTGCTGCCCGCCGGTGTAGACGGACGTCGCGCTCCACGCGGCAGCGTCGCAAGTTCCGGTGCCGCCCGTGCCGCCGCCGGTTCCGCCGCCGGCGCCGCCGGGCTCGACCACGGTCGCGTTGCGCGGAAGGTCGTACAGCGTCGCGTACGTCTCGGAGCCGATCTTGACCCGCAGGTTGGACATCTCCGACATCGGCAGTCGCCACGACAGCTTCGTGTACGCCGTTCCGTTGGCGGGGATGCCGCCCGACGGGACCTTGAGCGTGTACGTGTGGAAGTCGCCCTTGAGACCGCCGACGTTGCTGCCGGTGTGGTCGCTCGAGACCTTCGTGATGCCCCATCCGTTCTGCTCGCCCATCGCGCCCGTGTCGCTCGTCGCGGTGTCGAAGGTGATGGTCGCGCCCGCCGGGATCGCCGTCTTGGAGTTGTTGACGAACGTCACCCGGGGGTTGATCGGGTAGTTGTTGTCGCCGAGGGCGAACTCGGAGTACTTGACCTGCAGGTCGATCGCCTTCGTCGGCATCGCGACGTTCGCCTTCGACGCGTCGTACGGCTGCGAGGCGGCGAGCTTGTCGTGCAGGATGCCGACCAGATCTGACCCCATCTCGTACTGGCCCTTCTGGGCGTTGTACGAGTAGTCGCCCGCGAGCTCCCAGATCATCGCGCCGCCGATGCCGTTGTCGGCGATGTAGTCGGCCTTCGCCGTGATCGCCTGGTCGGCGTCGCCCGACAGGAACGTCTTCGTCGTGGCGTTCCACCACCACTCGGTCTTGGTGACCGCGTCGAAGTGGTGGGTGTACGTCCCGGTCAGCGTGGTCGGGGCGCCGTAGGAGGCGGCGTAGTCGCCCGCGATGCCCTTCTGCAGGTTCAGGACGTGCCAGATCGGGTTGGCGCCGGCGCCCACCTCTGCCCCTGTCTTGTCGAGGTCGTGCCAGAGGTTGTTGATGCCGACGGCGCCCGCGCCGCACTTCGAGGTGCCGCCGAGCGTCGGACCGGTGCCCGGGGGGCACTTCGTCTGGTCGGCCAGCGGCGCCTTGCCGTACAGGCCGTTCGTGCCGCCCTGGACGCCGTCCCATCCGCGCGTGTAGAACGGCACGCCGATGTTGATGCGCCCGGCCGGCATCGAGCCGCGGAAGTAGTGGTACGCCCAGTCGGTGTTGAGGTAGCCGATGTTGTTGTAGGCGCCGTAGACGCCGCCGGCCGCCAGCTCGGGGTCCTTGCCGTCGTCGAACAGCGGGCCGTTGCCGCCCACGTAGTCGTTCCACGATCCGTGCAGGTCGTAGCTCATGATGTTGACGTAGTCGAGGTACGGGGTCACCTGGTAGACCTCGGCGCCGCGCAGCAGCCATCCGGACGCCGGCGCCGCGACGGTGAGCAGGTAGTGCTCGCCGTCGGCCGCGCCCGCGCGGTCGAGCTTCTCGCGGAGGGTCTTCATGAGCGACTCGTAGCCCGCCCACAGCTTGGCGCGACGCGGCTCCGAGAAGGCGAAGTCGTCGGGGCTGCCCGCCTTGCCGTTGCTGTTGGCGTACTCGTAGTCGATGTCGACGCCGTCGAAGCCGTAGGTGCGGATGAACGCGACCGCCGAGTCGGCGAACGCGTCGATCTTGGCCTGCGTCTCGGTCATCGTGTAGAAGCCGCCGTCGGCGACGCGGTCGCCGGAGGCGTCGAAGTAGCCGCCGGTCTCGGCCCAGCCGCCGACCGACACGAGCGCCTTGACGCCCGGGTTCTGCTTCTTGTACTTCGTGAGCAGGTTGAAGTGGCCCTGGTACGGAAGCGACGGGTCCATCTCGGCACCGGCGACGCCGGGCCAGGTCATGTCGGTCGATGCGTTGCCGGCGACCGTCTGGTTGACCGACACCTTGCCCTGGCCGTCGATGTGGGCGAAGGCGTAGTTGATGTGGCTGAGCTGCTTCCACGGGATGTCGCTCGCGAGGTAGCGCGGCTGCCCGTTGGCGCCGGTGCGCCAGTTCGTGAAGTAGCCGATGACGCGGTGCTCGAGCCCGTTGGGCAGCTTCTCACGGCCCTGCTCGTCGTAGACGGTGCAGTACGGCACCTTCACGCCGGGCGTCTGGTAGAGGCCGTCGGGGCGGCACTTCTCGTCGGGGTTGGTCGTCCACGGGGTGCCCGTGTCGGTGCCGGGGGTCGGCGTCGGCGTGGGGTCGGGGGTCGGCGTCGGCGTCGGGTCGGGGGTCGGCGTCGGCGTCGGGTCGGGGGTCGGCGTCGGCGTCGGGGTGGTGGTGCCGCACGAACCGTTGCTCGTCCACGGACCCCACTGCTCGGTGCCGGGCACGTTGTTCTGGGTCCACCACTTGGCGGTGTAGTTGGCGCCCTGGTACGACGCCTTGGCGCCGCCCGAGTAGGCGGCCGTCGCATTCCAGGCGGGGGCGCAGGCCTCGGCTGCGTTCGCGATCGTCGCTGGGATCAGCGCCGCGAGCAGACCGACCCCGGCGACGGCGGCCGCGAGCCGCAGGCGCGAGAGTTTGGGAGTTCGCATGTCGTTCCTGTCTGATTCGGAGGTCTCCGCACGCACCGCGCGGGCAGCCCGACGCTATTGCAGTGCGTGAGGCGCCGAATCAGCACATCCACGCATACGCAGGACTACGTATGCGTGCCGGACATCCGTCCGCGCATGCGGTGGGCGAGCACCGCGAGCTCGACACGCGAGTGCACGGCGAGCTTGGAGAACACACGCCCGACATGCACCTCGACGGTGCGCACCGAGACGAAGAGCTTCGCGGCGGCGTCACGGTTCGAGATGCCCTCGACGACGAGCATGGCGACCTCGAGCTCGCGTTCGGTCAGCACCAGCGACCAGGCGTCGCGGCACTCCGCGAGATCCCAGGCTCCGGAATCCGACCGGCCCGAGCCCGTCTCATACGCTCGGGCGGATGCCGCGTCCGCACCGGGGCGGGTCGAGCCGGTGCCGGCGCGCGGGGACGGCCGCGCTGTTTCGCGCGCGGGACCGGCCGAGGGGATGCCGACCGGCGGGCGTGCGGTCGCGGGCGCCGCCGCGGCATCCGACCGCGATCGTGCCTGCACCTCCCGCTCGGCCTCGACCGCGCGGAGCCAGCCGGCCGCGCCGCAGTCGCCGAAGAGGTGCTCGGCCGCGACGAGGTGGCGATCGGCGCGCGCGCGCTCGCCGAACGAGGCGCACACCCTGGAGAGCATGAGCTCGGTCCTGGCCCGCTCGTAGGGCGAGACGATCTCTCGCGCGCGTTCGGCGACGGCCGCCGACTCGAGGTCGAACGCGTCGCGGTCGGTGCAGCGCATGCGGTGGCGCAGCTCGCTCGCGAGCCGGGCGTCGGGCGTGCGGCGGTCGGTGCGGCCCGTTCGTGCGCCGCCCCCCGCCGGTTCCTCCGCTGCCGCGTCGAGGCCGGGCAGGTGCAGGCCGAAGCCGCCGCGCATACGTTCGTCGGCGAGCGCGACGAGGGTCTCGGCCTCGGCCCGCCGACCCGACAGGTGCGCCCCGACGGCACGGTCGATGAGGTCCTCGCGCCGAACCCCGACGGACGGTTGCGGGAGCACCGCCTCGAGCGAGCGCGCCCACGGGCCGATCTCGCCGGTCGAGATGAGCTCGACCCGGCGCGCGAGCGCGGCGCCGAGGCCGCCGAACGCCAACGCGATCGGGAGATCGGATGCCGCCTGCCGCAGGCCGTTCGCCGCGCGCCGCACCTCGCCGGCCCAGAGCTCGAGCAGGGCGATGGCGACGGCGCGCTCGGCCCGCCTGAGCGGCGACCGTTCGACTCGCGCCGCGCACGCCTCGAGTTCGCCGTGCTCGCGACGCAGGCCGAGTGCGCGCGCCGCACCGCCCGCGCCGCCCGCGAGGCCCTGTTCGAGCGCGCGGGTGAGGTCGCGGACGCCGCAGAGGAATCCGTCGTCGGGAAGGACCGCGAGCGAACCGGTCGAGCACGGGATCGCGGACCGGCCGGCCGCAAGCAGATCGGACGGGATGCCGAGCTGCCCGAAGAGCGCGCACCGATCGACCATCGCCCGCCATTCGTCGCGCTCGTGCTCGCTGCCGTCGAGGAGGTCGCAGGCCTCGACGAGCCGGCGTTCGGCGCGATGCGTCGCACCGCGCTCGGCGAGCAGGACCGCCGAGACGAGCACCGCATGCAGCAGTGCTCGACGGCTCGACGGCTCGATCGCGCCGGATCGCGCCCGCTCGAGCCGTTCGTCGAGATCGTGATCGGGCACGTCGCCGCTCAGCATCGCGACCGCGATCAGCGAATCGCCGAGCACGGCGACACGGCTCGCCTCGTCGCCCGTGCGGAGTACGACGTCGAACCAGCGCTCGGCGTCCTCGACGTACCCGGCGTGGAGCGCGGCGCGGCCCGCGATGCATCGCGCCCGAACCGCCGGCTCGCCGAAGGCGTGGCTGACGGCCTCTCGGGCGACCGAGTGGGCCCATTCGGCCTCGCCGGCGGCATCCGCCCGCCGGGCGATGTCGAGCAGGGGATCGACGAGGTCGCTCGATCCCTCGAGCGTGGCGAGCGAGCGGTGCCAGGTCGCCTGGTCGGCGATGCCGATCTCGAGGTACGCCTCGGCGAGCGCCTGATGCGCGGCCGTGCGCTCGGCGAGCGAGGCATGGGCGTGGGCCCAGACGCGGGCGCGAGGATCGGCGAAGGCGAAGTGGCCCGCGACGAGCAGGAGGTGCCGGCTCAACCGGCTGCCGACGAGTTCGGCCATGGATCGTCCGGTCGCGGCGAGCAGCACGTCGACGCGGTCGTCGACGCAGACGGCGGCGATGACGAGCGCCTGCCGCTCCCACGGTTGGAGGCCGTGCCCGTCGGGACCGACGGCCGCGTCGATCGCGGGCACGAGCGGGAGCGGGTCGGGCAGCGCGGCGAGGCCCAGGCGCTGCGATGCGCGAAGCGCCGACGCGACCTCGACGATCGCCTCGGCGTCGCCCCCGAGGCCGAGGCCGAGACGCGCGGCGACCTGCGGCGCGACGACGATGCCGTGCTCCGAGAGCAGCTCGACGATCGCGCCGGACCCCTCGAACGCCTCGACCGCCCCGCGATGGCGTGGTTCTCGATGCGGTTGCTCTTGCATGTGTGCCGACCTCCGCTCGCTCACTTCATTGATCGCGTGCGGTTATGTTAGCAACATTTACAAACCTGCGTCGAGGGAAAATTCACCGGAGCGCAATTCCCCGTTCAGGGGACGCGGAGCGATGGGCGCGAACGAGCAGGGTGCGTGGCGCGGAATCAGTCGCGCGGCGTCAGCAGGTAGTCGTTGAACGCTCGCGTCTCGTCGGCGTCGTACGGGAAGACCGCCCCGTCGAGCTCGGTCACGCCGGCCGCGAGCCGAACGCTCGAGACGAGCCAGACGGCGTCGGCCGTGGAGAGCTCCTCGACCCGGACGTCGCGGTACTCGGTCGTGCGGCCCGTCTCGGCGAGGTGGTCGAAGAGGCTCATCTGCGTGGTGCCGTGCAGGATCGCCCCCGACGGTGCCGGGGTGGAGTAGACCTCGCCGTGCCGCAGGATCACGCTCGAGGTCGGCCCCTCCATCACGAACCCGTCGGAGGAGACGAAGATCGTGTCGTCGGCACCGCGCCGGCGCGCCTCGCGCAGCGCGGCCATGTTCGTCGCGTAGCTCAGCGTCTTCGCGCCGAGCAGGAGCCAGGGCGCCTTCGCCGCCGCATCGTGGGCGTACCCGCGATCGAGGGTGACCACGCTGATGCCCTGTTCGCGCACCCGTGCGAAGTCGGCGGCGGGCGCCGCATGCAGCCACGCGGTCGGCGCCGGGCCGTGCTCGACGCCCCTGCTCAGCACGAGCTTCAGCGCGAACTCGCCCCGGGCGGGCAGCAGGGCGACCGCCGCCGCGATCGCGGCACGCCACTGCGCGAGATTCGGCTCGGGAAGCTCGCAGATCACCGCCGAGTTGCGGAGCCGGTCGAGGTGCGGACCCGTCTCCTGCGCGTGGCCGTCGGTGACCGAGATCGTCTCGAAGACGCCGTCGCCGCGCTGCGTCGAGAGCTCTCCGACCCTAAGCGCGGGAGCGTCTGCGGGCACCTCGCGGAACGTCGAGGCGAGATCGTCGATTCGCGCATCGGCGGGCAGCGGTTCGAGCAGCAGCGTCACGGTCATGCCTCGATGCTACGCGGATGCCGCAGCGCATCGCCCCGCCTCCCGCCGCACGCTAGCGTCGAGCCCATGGTCGATCTCGGCACCGCCGGCATGAGCCGCGCGTCGGGGCTCTCGTTGAAGGCGCTGCGCCTGTACGAGGCCAACGGACTGCTGCTGCCGGCATCCGTCGACGACGTCACCGGGTACCGGCGCTACGGCGAGGCCGAGGTGGCGCGCGGCCGGTCGATTCGGAGCCTCCGCGACGCGGGCATGCCGCTCGCGGGCGTGCGCGACCTGCTCGACGCCCCGTCGGACCGACTGCGCGCCGGACTCAGCGCCTGGTGGGCCGACGAGCGTGCCGCGTTCGCCCGTCGCGGCCGTCTCGTCGACGAGGTGGCCGACGCGACGGCGCGGGCGGCGCTCGATCCGCATGCCGCGGCCGAGGCCGCCTCGCGCGTGCGCGTGGTGCACCGGCCCGAGCAGAGGGTCGCGTCGATCACGCGGGTCGTCGAGCAGTCCGAGCTCGTGCCGACAGGGCTCGCCGACGTCATCCTGTTACGCCGTCACCTCGCCGAGCAGGGCGCCGCCCCGCTCGACGCCCACCAGTTCGTGTTCCACGAACCGGTCGGGTCGGGGCTGCCGGGCCGGGTCGAGACCGTCGTGCCCTACGTCGCGAGCTGCGACCCGGCGGTCGAGATCGTGCTGAGCGTGCAGCCCGCGACCGCGCTGGCCGCGATCGACGTGACCGCCCCCGAGCTCGTGTACCCCGAGCTGCTGCGGTTCTACGATGCGGTCACGACGGCCGCCGAACACCTCGGCGGCCCGCTCGGACCGCCGAGGGAGATCTACGAGCACCCGTGGAGCACCGCGCCGGGCGCGGTCGTCGTGACGATCGCGGTTCCCGTCGACGCCTGACGGCCCGCCCGCCGCGGCTGTTGACTCCGCCCCAGGGGCGGACACCAGACTCGCCGCATGACCGAACACCCCGACTCCCCCGCCGCCGCTCGAGCCGAGCGCTATCGCACTCACTCCGCGTTCTCCGACCCCGGCGCGCACGCCGGCCTGCTGCACGCGATCGGCACCGACTTCGCCGCCCTGCACCAGGTGGTCGGCAACCTCGTCGACCACTACCGGGCGACCCCTGGCGGCGTCGGCGCCGAGCAGCAGGCCGACATCGACCGCCGTTGGGTCGCGGCGCAGCTGGACGAACTCGTCGCCCGACGGGCCGGCCCTCTGGCCGACCCGCGGCCGGCGTCCTGCCGCCTGGGCGGATGCTGCCGCGACCACTCGCTGCTCGCCGTCGCGATCCTGCGCGAGCACGGGGTGCCGGCCCGCACGAGGCTCGGATTCGCCGGGTACTTCACGCCCGGCTACCGCAGCGACCACGTCGTCGCCGAGCGGTGGGATGCCGCGGGCGGGCGCTGGCGGCGGTTCGACCCCGAACTCGACCCCGCCTCGTACGCGTTCGCCGTCGACGACCTGCCGGTCGGCGAGGCATCCGTGTTCCGCACCGCCGCCGAGGCGTGGACCGCGTACCGGGAGGGCTCGACCGATCTCGCCGACCACGGCGTCGGGCCCGACACCCCGTTCGCCGGACCGGCATTCGTGCAGCGCTACGTGTTCGCCGACCTCGCCCACCGTCAGCGCTGCGAGGTGCTGCTCTGGGACGGCTGGGGCGCGATGGCCTCGCCGGCCGCGGCCGGACTCGATGCCGAGCAGGTCGCGCTGACCGACGAGCTCGCCCGGCTCACCGTGGACGCCGATGCCGGTGACGAGACCGCCGAGCAGCGTCTCGACGCCCTCTGGGCCGACGACCCGCGCGTGCACCCCGGGCGGTTCGTGCGCACCGACTCCCCGACCGGGAAGGTCGGTCGCACCGACCTGGAGCTTCGTCGCACCGAGTGGAGCGGCGAACGCGGTCTCGTGCTCACCGTCGCGGAGACGGCCTGAATCGCGGCTCCGTGCCGACCCTCGTGGTGCCCGGGACGTGAGTGACCGGCCGCAGGAACGCCTCTCGGCGCGAGGCCGCTCGGAGCGGCGAATATTGGAGCCCGGGGTTACTGCGGCCGGCCACGTCAAGTGTAAACGAGGTCGGAGGGCGCTCTATTCCACGATCAGTCGAGGGCGTCTCGACGCCACAGCCGGGCGCACGCGTGCAGCTCGTCGGCGAGCTGCGTGAGGCGCAGGGCACGGCGGGTCAGCTCGCCCGGACGATCGGGGTGCACCGAGTCCGAGGCATCCGCATCGTCGGCGATGCTCGCGAACCCCGCGGCCACGACCCGGCAGAATGCCGCGGCGCGGTCGAGGGCGACGGCGAAGTCGCCCGTGAACACCCCCTGCAGGATGCGGTCGGCGAGTTCGCGGACCTCGTCGGGGCCGGCCGGGGCCGGGGCGCCCGCGACGACCTGGTCGATCGTGTGCGAGACCTCGGCGCCGCGCTGATAGCCGAGGCTCACGCCCTGCGGATCCTGTCGGATGAGCGTGCGCAGCAGGTAGACCCGCCAGAGCGCCCCCGGCAGGCTCTTCGCCGCCGCGTGCGACCAGAGCTCGGCGATCGCGTCGATGCCGTGCTCGTCGGTGTACGACACGAGCCGGGCGACCACCGCCGGATCGGGATCTTCGCGCACACGTGCGAGGAGCGCCGACGCGGTGTCGTGCGCCATGCGGCTGAGTTGCGCCGGATCGGCACCGCCCACGATCGCGTCGAACTTGTGCGGGGCGAACCGGGTCGGCCGGTGGAAACTGTCGTCGGAGGCCATCGACGCAAGGCTACTCCGCCGGCTGGATCTCGGCCTGCCGCTGGGACCACATCCGGCTACGCCAGTCGTCTCCAAGCCGTTCGTAGGTGACACGGGCGTGGCAGTTGCGGCAGCGGACGTCGCACTTCACGATCTCGGCCGCAACCCGGCGCCACGAGTAGGCCGCCTTCGCGAGCTTCATCACCTCGCCCGACTTCTCGACACCATGTCGATGGTCGAAATCGAGGACACGAATGTCTCGCTCCCCACAGTCGACGCACGGATGAGAGAGGAGATACGTGCCGATGCGTTCGAGGTGAGCAGCCCTGGTCTTCGCGACCTGTACAGCCACCGCCCGACGATGATGCTCGAGATTCTCAACGTAGTAGCGTCTGGCACGCGCTTTGTTGCAAGCCCGGCACACCGACTGATAGCCATCGCGCGACGCCTTGCGCAGATTGAAGTCTGAATGCGCACGCTCGATCCGACACGTGGAGCACCTCTTCACAATCCTCCTTCGCTCGAAACGCACAAATCGAAGCGCGGCAGCAATCTCACGGTGGTTGATCGCGCAGCGCGTCGCACACATTACGGTTCACCACCGACGTCGTCACTGATCGATTCACCCTGAGAGCCGTACTGGAGGCAGCACCGATGCGACTCACGGATCCTGTTAGGGTGATGAATGCCCCTATAGCTCAGTTGGTAGAGCAACGGACTTCAACAAAACAAATGGAGCGCTGACGTCGAAATACGTCAGATGACCGCCGCTATATGCTGGAACACCCTGAGAGCCCGAGGTACTCGCCTTCTTGGCAGTGACAATCCGAGGGATTGGGCAATCAGCAGGTAACCGCAAGGGAACCTCAGAGACTACACGCGGCGCACCTGAACGGCCCGGCCGAAGGTGAAGATATAGTCCAGACTGCAAGCCGGAGACGGTGGCTAGGGAAACTTAGTGCAGCAGGTTAATCCGTGGGTCCAGGGTTCGAGCCCCTGTGGGGGCACCAATGTCGGTGTAAGATTTCGACTGCGCCATCGCACTATTCGTGGGTTCGAGCCCCACGGGGCCCACCGCGATGCGCCGCTGATCGGGAGTACCAGTGCGCCGGCGACGGGTTCGCGACGAGGCTTCGCGGAGCAGCTGAGACGGACTTCGACCGGGGCACCGCCCGACGGGGGTCCGCACCCCGTCACAGCGAGGATCGGACGCTCCCGTCCCGGCGGCTCCTCCCCAAGTGTCCCCTTGGTTCGCACGACCTCGTGCGAATACGCATCACGGTACGCCGGTGCGTCCGGTTTCACCAGCGGTTCGGCCGGGATTCTTCGAGAAAATGCGGAGCCGAGACATCCGTTGTCTCCGATGCCCTGTGAGAGCGCGATCATACGGTGGGTGCCGTACAACGACCAACGCCGTCGCCCCGAGCTTCACCTGGCGACCCGAACATCGGATCTCGTGCGGGATCAGCCGACGAGCTCGCGGAACGCCGACATGAGCGCGACGCGCTCGGCGGACGAACGGGCGAGCGGGGTCACCGCGAGCGTCGTCACCCCCGACTCGCGGAACGCGGCGACGCGATCGGCAACCTCGGACGCGGTGCCGATGAGCGAGATCGCCCGCACGAGCTCGTCGGGAACCGCCGCGATCGCCTCGTCGCGGCGACCCTCGAGATAGAGATCCTGAATGCGCGCGGCCTCGGCCTCGAACCCGTAGCTCGAGATGAGGTCGTTGTAGAAGTTCTTCCCGCGTGCGCCCATGCCGCCCACGTACAGCGCCAGCTGCGGCTTCACGAGCGGCAGCACGGCCTCGGGGTGATCGGTGATGGCGAGCGCCGGACTCGCGTGCACGTCGAGCGGCCCGAGCTCGTCGGAGCGCTTCGCGGCACCCGCGGCGAGCGCGGCGCCCCAGACATCCGCCGCCTTCTCGGGGTGGTAGAACATCGGCAGCCAGCCGTCGGCGATCTCGGCCGTCTGCTCCACCGACTTCGGGCCTAGGGCGGCGATCGAGATGGGGATGCGGTCGCGGACGGGGTGGTTGATGAGCTTCAGCGGCTTGCCGAGCCCCGTGCCCTCGCCCGCCGGCAGCGGGATGCGGTAGTTGCGTCCCTGGTGCACGACGGGCTCGCGACGCCACGTCATACGGCAGATGTCGACGATCTCGCGGATGCGGCCCACGGGCGCGTCGTACTTGACGCCGTGGAAGCCCTCGATGACCTGCGGCCCGGACGCGCCGATGCCGAGCTCGAAGCGGCCGTCGCTGACGTAGTCGAGCCCCGCCGCCGTCATCGCGGTGAGACTGGGCGTGCGCGTGTACAGCTGCAGGATGCCGGAGGCCAGGGTGATGCGGGAGGTGCGCGCCGCGAGGAACCCGAGCTGGCTGACGGCATCGAACGAGTACGCCTCGGGCATCGCGATGAGGTCGACGCCGGCCTGCTCGAGCTCGACGACCTCGTCGGCCACCTCGCGGAATCCGCCTGCGTAGTTCAGGAACATGCCGACGCGCATGGGTCACTCCTCATCGTGTGATCGCCCGACCGGTCGCGGGCTGTGTCGAGGCTAGCCGACCCCTCCGTCGGGGCGCGCCCGATTGTGCGGGCCCCACGAACGCGAGCGGCGCCGACGGGCCGGCGATGGTGGATTCGCGCATCGACCCCGCGGCTCGCAGGATGCTCGGAGGCGGATGCCGCAGGCTTGAGTGCGCGGCGCATGCCGTCCCGCGGCACCCGAGCCGCCCACGACGCCGCCTTCCCTCTCGACCCGACGAACGGAGCACCGCATGGACTGGAGCCTGGTGCTCGACCTCGTCCTCGTCCTCGTGTTCGTCGGCGCGATCGCGAACGGCTATCGCGCAGGGCTCCTGCGCACGGCCGCCGGCCTCATCGGCGTCGTCCTCGGCGCCGCCGCCGCGGCATTCGTCATGCCGTGGGTCACCGCCCTCGTCACCGCCCCCGAGTGGCGCGCCCCCGCAGCGCTCGGCGCGGCGCTGCTCCTCATCGGCGTCGGCGCCTCGATCGGCGGCGCGGTCGGCGCGGCGCTCGGGCGCGGCGCGGTCGCCGTGAAGCTCGGCGTCGTCGACCGGCTGCTCGGCGCGGTCGGCAACCTCGTCGTCACCGTGTTCGTCGTCATGCTCGTCGCGTCGGGCGTCTCGGCGATGGGCGTCCCCGTCCTCTCCCCCGCGATCGCGGGGTCGCGAGTCCTGTCCACGGTCGACGCCCTCACCCCCGAGCCCACGCAGCGATTCCTCGCCGAGGTGCGGTCCGCCGCCGTCGGCGAGGCGCTGCCGTGGCTCGTCGACGTGCTCGAGGTGCCCGAGGCGGCCCCCCAGGTGCCGTCGGGCAGCGTCGACGATCCCGAGATCACGGCGGCTGCGGCATCCGTGGTCCGCATCACGGGCACCGCGTTCGAATGCGGCGTCTCCATGTCGGGCAGCGGGTTCGTGATCGCGCCCGACCGCATCGTGACGAACGCGCACGTGGTCGCGGGCGTCGACGAACCCGTCGTCGAGACACCCGGGCTCGCCGCCCGCTCCGGACGGGTCGTCGCCTACGACGCCGGCCTCGACCTCGCCGTCATCGCCGTCGACGGACTCGGGGCCGACGCACTGCCGATCGCCGACCCGGCGGCCGGCTCGGAGATCGCCGTCGCCGGGTATCCGTTCGGCGGCCCGCTCGAACTGCGGCCGGGCAGCGTGATGTCCGTCGGTCCGGTCACGTTCCTCGAGGACGACGGATCATCGACGCGCGACGTGATGACCCTCGCGGCCGACGTCGACCACGGCAACTCCGGCGGCCCCGTGATCACGGGCGACGGGGCGGTCGGCGGCGTCGTCTTCGCGAAGTCCGAGAGCGTCGAGAACGTCGGCTTCGCGATTCCCGTCTCGACGCTCACCGCGTTCGCGGGCGACGCCGGGTCGCTCGACCGTGCGGTCGACTCCGGCACCTGCACCACAGGCTGAGCGGCGGCGCGGGCGAGCGGATGCCGCTACTCGGCGGTGAAGCCCTCGAAGCGGATGCCCCAGGAGAGCTCCCATGCCTCGCCCGGATCGAGCCAGCGCAGCCCGCGACCCGAGTTGAACGCCTCGGCGGGCGCCGTCATCGGCTCGATCGCGATGGCCACGTCGCCCTCTTCGCCGGGGAACGCCCGGCTCGTGAAGACCTGCACGTACTCGAACTCGTCGTCGGCCCAGATCGACACGCTGCGCCCGTCGGGTGCGGTGAGCGAGTGCAGCACCTCGCCGTCGCGGCTCGCGACCTCGCCGAAGGCGTCGTCGAGCTGGAGGTCGCCGACGCGGCGCCCGTCGCGCAGATCCCACTCGGTGCCGTCGACGGGAACCTCGCCCGTCGGCAGCATCCGCTCGTCGACCTCGATGTGGCTCGCGGCGTCGAGCCGGAGCATCAGATCCGACGTGGGCACGCCGCCGATCTTCAGGTACGGGTGCGTTCCGATCGCGACCGGGGCCGCCTCGCCGCCCATGTTCTCGAGATGGTGCGTCACGCGGAGCCCGTCGGCGACGAGTTCGTAGTGCACCGCCGTCTCGAGCAGGTACGGGTAGCCGAGCTGCGGGAACACCGTCGCCGAGAGCGTGACGGAGTCGCGCTGCTGGTCGACGAGGCGGTACTCGGTGTAGCGCAGCAGCCCGTGGATGGCGTTGTGGTGCTTCGGCTCGGTGATCGCGAGCCGGTGCTCGACGCCGTCGGCGGTCCAGACGCCGTCGCGGATGCGGTTGGGCCACGGCACCAGCACGATGCCCGCGCCGCTCGGCGGCGTCGCGTCTTCGGCGAACGGCGGCACGAGGTCGATGCCGTTCAGGCTGAGGGCGCGGATGCCCGCGGCGACGCCGGTGATGGTCGCGCTCAGGTCTCCGCTCGCGGTCGAGGTCTCGAGCACGAACTGCTCGCCCGTGGGAAGCGTCATGCCTCCACTCTAGGGTCTCGTGCGATCACGGTCGCGAGCCCCGAGCCGCGCAGTTCCTCGACGAGCGCCGGCGGCGCCGCGGCATCCGTGATCAGGGTGTCGAAGGCGTCGACCGCGGCGATGCGGCCGAGATGCACCTCGCCGAGCTTGGCGGCGTCGGCGACGACGACCGAGCGCGCCGCGGCCCGCAGCATGAGCGACTTGACGGACGCCTCGGGCAGGTTCGCGTTCGTCACGCCGTGCACCGGGTCGACCCCGTTGCAGCCGATGAACGCGAGATCGACGTGCACCTCCTCGAGCATCGAGCCGGCGAGCGGATGCACGAGCGAGTGCTGCTTCGGGCGCAGGGTGCCGCCGGTCACGACGACGGTGAAGCGCGGGATCTCGGCTTCGAGCTCGAGGGCGATCGAGAGCCCGTTCGTGAAGATCGTGACGTCTTCGAGGTCGTCCCGGGCCCGCAGCGCCCGCGCGATCTGCAGCGTCGTCGTGCCGACGTCGAGGATGATGCTGCGGCCGCTGCGCACGAGCGACGCCGCGTGCACGCCGATGAGGCGCTTCGGTTCGACGGATGCCGCGAGCGCCTCCTCGAACGTCGGTTCCCGTTCGGGGCGCTCCGCCTCGATGAGCGACGAGACCGGCACCGCGCCGCCGTGCACGCGCCTGATGGAGCCCTGACGCTCGAGGGCGTCGAGGTCGGCGCGCGCGGTGACGGTCGTGACGCCGAACACGCCGCTCAGCTCGGCCACGCGGACGAAGCCGCGTTCGGCGACGAGGGCGAGCGCGCGTTCGCGTCGTTCGGGCGCGGTCAGCGCGGAATGGGGCCCGGTCGCGACATCCGTCATATCGGCATCCTCGACCACGGCGGGCCATTTTGCAATACGAAACCAGCTTGTTTGCAAAACGAAAAGCGCGTAGGGTTGCCGCGTGCACGACACAGAACCCGCCTTCGACGCCCGCATCGCGGTGCGCCCGGCCGTGCTCGCCGACGGCCGCGAGCTCATCTACTTCGACGACGCCGACTCGTCGCTGCCGCCCGAACGCGCGATCGACGCGCGCACGCTCGACCCCCGGCCCGCGAACGCCCACATGCGCCAGGACGCGCTCACCGGCGAATGGGTCTCGATCGCGGCGGCCCGCCAGAACCGCGTGTTCCTGCCGCCGGCGCATCTCGACCCGCTCGCGCCGCAGACCGCCGAGAACCCCTCCGAGATCCCGAGCGTCTACGACGTCGCCGTCTTCGAGAACCGTTCCCCCTCGTTCGGCCCCGACCTCGCAGACGCGGATGCCTCCCCCGCCGAGACGCTCGCGGAGTTGCGACGCGTGGGTCTCGAACGCACCCGCACCTCGGTCGGCCGCTGCGAGGTCGTGTGCTTCAGCCCGGAGCACGAGGGGTCCTTCGGCTCGCTCAGCCGCTCGCGCGCGCGCACCGTCATCGAGGCGTGGGCGCATCGCACGGCCGCCCTCTCGGCGATGCCCGGCGTCGAACAGGTCTTCCCGTTCGAGAACCGCGGGCGCGAGATCGGCGTGACGTTGCCGCATCCGCACGGGCAGATCTACTCGTACCCCTACGTGACCCCCCGCACCGAGCGGCTGCTCGCGGCCATCGACGACTACGGGCCAGGGCTCATGGCCGACCTCCTCGAGCGCGAGCGCGATGGCCCCCGGGTGCTCGTCTCGGGCGAGCACTGGACGGCGTTCGTGCCGTTCGCCGCGCGCTGGCCGATCGAGATCCACCTGCTCCCCCACAGGCACGTGCCCGACTTCGCCGCGACCACGCTCGCCGAGCGCGACGAGCTCGCCGGCCTCTACCTGCGACTGCTGCGAGGCGTCGACCGACTCTACGACACCCCCACGCCCTACATCGCCGCCTGGCACCAGGCGCCCGTGCACGAGCACCGCGACGAGGTGCGCCTCATGCTGCAGCTCACGAGTCCTCGTCGCGCGGCCGACAAGCTGAAGTACCTCGCCGGTTCCGAGGCCGCGATGGGCGCCTGGATCGGCGATGTGACGCCCGAGGCGGCCGCCGAGGCGCTTCGCCGGGCGATCGCCGAGGCCGACGGGCTCGCGCACGAGACCGCACCCACGCCGACCGAGCCCACGCCGACCGAGCCCGAAGGACGCAGCGCATGACCGAGGCCGACACCGCAGCCGAGACCGCCGTCGGTTTCACCGAACGCTACGGCCGTGCGCCGGTGGGCGTGTGGTCGGCGCCCGGCCGGGTCAACCTCATCGGCGAGCACACCGACTACAACGACGGGTTCGTCTTCCCGTTCGCCATCGACCAGCGGGCGTGCGTCGCGCTCGGAGCACGCGATGATCGCGTGATCCGCGTCTCCTCCACGTTCGCGCCCGAGGTCGTCGAGGTCCATCTCGACGAGCTCTCGCCGGAGTCGCTCGAGGGGTGGTCGGCCTATCCGCTCGGCGTCGCCTGGGCGCTCGGGCAGTTCGGCGCCGAGCTCGCCTCGGTGGCCGGCGTCGACCTGCACATCTCGAGCACGGTCCCCGTCGGAGCGGGCCTGTCGTCGTCGGCGGCGATCGAGTGCTCGGTCGCGCTCGCGCTCGACGAGCACTGGGGCATCGGGCTCGACCGGCCGACGCTGGCGAAGGTGGGCCGGCTCGCCGAGAACCGCGTCGTCGGCGCACCGACCGGAATTCTCGACCAGTCCGCCTCGCTGCTCTCCCACGCCGACGCGGCGGTGTTCCTCGATTGCCGCAGTCTCGACGCCGAGGTGATCCCGCTGGGGCTCGTGGCCGACGGCCTCTCGATCCTCGTGATCGACTCGAACGTCACGCATGCGCACGCCACCGGCGGCTACGCGGCGAGGCGCGCCTCGTGCGAGGCGGGTGCGAGCGCGCTCGGCGTGGACTCGCTGCGCGATGTCCGCGTCGACGACCTCCCGCGCGCGGCCGCGGTGCTCGACGACGAGACGTTCCGCCGCGTGCGGCACATCGTGACCGAGAACCAGCGCGTGCTCGACACCGTGCGCATCCTGCGGGAGCAGGGTGCCGGCGCCATCGGCGCGCTGCTCGACGCCTCGCACGTCTCGATGCGCGACGACTTCGAGATCACCGTTCCCGAGATCGATCTCGCCGTCAGCACCGCCCAGGCCAACGGGGCGATCGGCGCGCGCATGACGGGCGGCGGGTTCGGCGGTTCGGCGATCGCCCTCGTCATCGACGCCCTCGTGCCGGTGATCGAGCGCGAGGTGCGTGCGGCGTTCGCCGAGCAGGGGTATCGCGCGCCGACGACGTTCGTCGTGCGGCCGAGCGAGGGCGCGAGGCGCGACGCCTGAGCCCGTCGGGGGTTCACGGGTTCAACGGTCCGGGCGCACCCGATGCGTGCCGCCCTGCGCTTCGATCGACGCTGCGCGCCCGGTCGCGATCACGTCTCGCAGCGGCATGGGCAACCTGGCGCGCACGACGACGCCTCCCAACAGCCGGGCGGACAGTCGCACGCCGGATCCAGCAGGCTCTCGTGCCGACCGAGTGCGCGGGCTCTTGCGCTCTCGCGTCGCTCGACGATCGCGCGCTGGACCTCGTGGGACGTCGGGTGGTCGCGGAGGTGCGGCGTTCCTCCCCGCACGGCGTCGATGCCGGCGGCGCGTCGATGACCGTCGCGGATCGCCCGGTGGTGGTATCGGGCGGGCGCCGAGGGGACACGGTGCCGGCCGGTGAGGTGATCCTCGATCCACGGCGATCTCGGCACCCGCGGATCCAGGTGCGCCGGGTAGCGTCGGCCGGCGTTGTCGCGGATCACCTCGGCCGGAACCGGGCTCACCTCGGCACCGCGCTCGTCGAGGACGGCGATCCTCATGCCGCCCACGGCGAGGATGCGCTCGAGCAGATCGACGTCGAGGCGACGCCCGCCCGATTCCAGCCGTGCGACTTGCGACTGCGCGATCCCGATCGCCACGGCCAATTGCCGTTGGCTCAGATCGCGCGAGCGTCGCACCCGCAGGATCAGCCCCGCGGCGTCGAGACCGCTCGACGCGCCGTCACCGCGACCGTCGTCACCTCGAGCCGATCCGCTCTCGCTCTGCATCCCGCTCCATTCGCTGCTTCCCGCTGTGCCCGCGTGCCCGCTGTACCCGCTGTACCCGCTGGGCCCGCTGGGCCCGCTGTCAGCGTCGAGGCCGTCGGCGGGCACCGCATCTCCGGCGCACCGCACTCTGCCAGCTCCCCCCGACACGAAAGGCCGAGGACGCTCGCCGGGTTGGGCTGGGCCGGCCGGGCTGTCCGGGCCGAAGCGCCGTGTGATCGACGGCATGCGCCGGCGCTCCATCGCGCGACGGCCCTGGACCCTTGATCGCCTTCTCGAGACTCTGCCACTGATGCCAGGGTGGCATCAGTGGCAGAGTCTCCACGAGAACGGCCTCGACTGCGGAGTGGGAACTCGTGGAGCGCATGAGCACGGGCGGCGGGCGATCGGTGCGTCGCGGGACCTGGCGTTGCGGGATCGGGGCCTCGCGTGAACGGGGCGTTGCCGGAACGGGCGAGCCGTCACTCGGGCGCCGTCACTCGGGCGTCTCGGCACCCGCCTCCGACGGTGGGACGACGGCGTGCGGCGTGCCGCCCGTGATGCGGACGAGTTCGGCGAACGTCGTCGGGAACACGGTCTTGGCGTGGCCGGCGGCGGCCCAGATCTGGTCGTAGCGGTCGAGGTCCACGTCGACGAGCGTGCGCAGGGGCCCGGGGTGTCCCACGGGCGCGACGCCGCCGATCACCTGCCCGGTGGCCTCCTTGACGGCATCCTTCGACGCGCGACCGAGCACCCCGCCCAACTGCGCGCCCAACCAGCCGGTGTCGACCCGATGCGCGCCGGAGGTGAGCACGAGGATCGGCTCTCCATCGAGCGCGAACACGAGCGAGTTCGCGATCTGGCCGACCTCGACTCCGAGCGCGTCCGCGGCGAGCCTCGCCGTCGTCACCGCGTCGTCGAACCAGACGATCTCGGGCGAGAGCCCTTGGAGCTCGAGGGCTTCGACGACGCGATCGACCGCGGGATGGGAGGTGTTGGCCATGCCTCGATCCTACGAACACGAGCGGATGCCCCGAAGCCGTCGCCGCGACATCCGGATGCCGTAGGGTGCCGAACGTGGACGATCGACCCGCCCTGGCCCGACGCCTCGGACTGCGCGACGCCGTGGCGATCGGGCTCGCCTCGATGATCGGCGCCGGCGTGTTCGCGGTGTGGGTCCCTGCCGCTCAGGCGGCCGGACCATGGCTGCTCGGCGGGCTCGCCGTGGCTGCCCTCGTCGCGTTCGCGAACGCGAGCTCGACCGGCCAGCTCGCCGCACGCCACCCCGAGTCCGGCGGCGCCTACCGCTACGGGCGAGCGCGCCTCGGCGCGTGGCCGGGGTTCCTCGCCGGCTGGGGTTTCGTCGTGGGCAAGACCGCGAGCTGCGCCGCGATGGCGATGACCGCGGCCGGCTACCTCGTTCCGGAGCCGTGGCAGAAGCCGGTCGCCGTGGCGGCGGTGCTCGTGCTCGCCGGTGTCGACCTGCTCGGCGTCACGCGCACGGCGCGCGCGGCGACCGTGATCGTGACGTTCGTGCTCGCGGTCCTCGGGCTCGTCGTCGCGGCGGGCGCCGGCGGGCTGCTCGCATCCGGCATCCCGCAGCATCCTCCCGCCGAGGCGCCCGCCGCAGGCTGGTTCGGCGTGCTGCAGTCGGCGGGCCTGCTGTTCTTCGCGTTCGCCGGGTACGCCCGCGTCGCGACGCTCGGCGAAGAGGTGCGCGACCCCGCGCGCACGATCCCCCGCGCGATCGGGACGGCGCTCGGCATCGCGCTCGGCGTGTACGCGGCCATCGCGGTGGTGCTGCTCCTCGTGCTCGGTCCGACGTCGCTGGCGACGGCCGGCGATGCGCCGCTCGCGGATCTCGCCGAACAGAGCGGCTGGCCGGCGCTGGCCCCCGTGGTGCGCATCGCGGCGGCCGTCGCCGCCTGCGGCGCCCTGCTCGCGCTCATCGCGGGCGTCGGCCGGACGACGCTCGCGATGGCCCGCGATCGCGAGCTCCCCACGCCGCTCGCCGCGGTGCACGCCCGATCGCACGTGCCGTACGCCGCCGTGATCGTCGCCGCCGCGGCCGTGATCGCACTCGTGCTGCTCGTCGACCTGCGCGGCGCCATCGGCTTCAGCTCCTTCGGCGTGCTCGTGTACTACCTCGTCGCGAACGCGGCGGCCCTCACGCAGCCGGCGTCAGAGCGGCGCGTGCCGCGATGGCTGAGCGGCGTGGGCGCGATCGGATGCCTCGTGCTCGTCGCCGCGCTGCCGATCGAGTCATTGCTCGGCGGGCTCGCGGTCTTCGCGGCGGGCATCGTGTACCGGTCGGTGCGCACGGCGCTCGACCGACGCGCGCGGCTAGGCTGACGCCATGAGCGCTGCACCGTCCGCCCGCATCGTCGCCCTCGCCGGCGTGCCGGCACCCGAACTCGATTCCACCGCCTTCGTCGCGCCCGGCGCCGTCATCGTTGGCGCCGTGCGCCTCGCCGCCCGGTCGAGCGTCTGGTACAACGCCGTGCTGCGCGCCGAGGCCGAGCCGATCTCGCTCGGAGAGCGCTCGAACCTCCAGGACACCGTCGTCTGCCACGTCGACCGCGGCTTCCCGCTCACGATCGGCGCCGACGTCTCGGTCGGGCACGGCGCCGTGCTGCACGGCTGCACCATCGAGGACGGCAGCCTCATCGGCATGAACGCGACGGTGCTGAACGGCGCCGTGATCGGCGCGGGCTCACTCGTCGCGGCCGGCGCCGTCGTGCTCGAGGGCACGATCGTGCCGCCCGGCTCGCTCGTCGCCGGCGTCCCGGCGAAGGTCCGCCGCGAGCTCACCGCCGAGGAGCGGGCGTCACTGCACCGGAACGCGCAGTCCTACCTCGGTCACGCCGGGCTCCACGCCGCCCCCGTCGACTGAACGGATCGGCGCCGTAGGGCCGGCCCCGACGGCGTCGCCGCCCGCCCGTCCGAACCGACGGCGCAGCCGTCGCGCACGCCGCACGGCGCCCCGCGCCGGAACGCCGACGGCCCATGCGACCGCCCCGAGCAAGCTGCGATCGTGCTCGCCGAGCATGCGCCGCCGCTCGAACGCGACCCGCAGGCGCCCGCCCGCGAGGTCCCGCCGTCGCACGAGCCGCCGGAGCGGCACGATCTCCCGCGCCTCGACGAGCGACGCGAGTCGCCGCACCCAGTCGTCGGCCGACGAGGGGTGGAAGTAGTTGTCGGCCAGCCACGAGGCATCCGCCGCCCTGAACGCTCCGGCGACGAGCTCGTCGACGGAGCCCAGCAGCCCCGACCCCTCGAAGACCGTGTTGATCATCGCCGGCGAGACCCCGTAGTCGTCGACGAGGAGCGCGGGGATCTCGAGGGAGACCGCCTCGAGCGCCGCGGTCGAGCTCACCGTGACGAGCGCGCCCGCGTGCGCGAGCTTCTCGGCCATGGGGCCGTCCTCGATCACGAGGTTCGCGGGCGCGTCGACCTCGGGCATGAGCTCGGCGTAGTCGTAGGCCTCGGCGTGCGTCTGCGCCTCGCCGCTGCGGGCGCGCACCTTCACGACCACGCGGCGCGCGGGCTGTCGCCGGGCGAGCTCGGCGAGGCCGGCGAGCAGGTGCACGCGGTCCTCGCGGGCGGCGGGGACCTTCGCCTGGGCGGCGAACACCACGTCGGAACGATCGGATGCCGCGTGCGGCCGCTCCGTCAGGAGGAACGGCAGGGTCGCGAGGGCGAACACGGTTCCGATCCCGAGCTCCGCGGCGTTCGCCCGGAACTCGCGCACCTCGCGTCGGCTGTGCAGCACGACGAGGTCGGTCTGCTCGCGGTAGACGACGGCCTTCGGCACCGCCGGGATCGTGAGACCGGGGAACCCGCTCACGAGCACCGGGCGGTTCGGGCGTCGCTCGAGCCGCGGCGCGACGACCCGCACGAACGGGCCGCGCAGCGAGAGCAGCACGGCGTGCGGGTCGAGGGCGTCGACCAGGCCGTCGAGCTCGTCGAGGTGCACCACCCGCGTGCGTTCCGGCGAGAACGCGGTGCCGGCGAGCGCATGGGCGAGCTGCGTCGCGCTCGGCTGCACGGGCGAGGCGAGCACCACGAGGTCGACGCGCCACGGGGCGGGCAGCTTCGACGCGAGCGCCGCGCCCCACTTCACGTAGGAGTCGGAGTCGGCGACGACGAGCAGGCGCCGCCCCGCAGCATCCGCATCGCCGGCGAGGCCGCCCCCTGGCCTCACGCGAGGACCCTGCGCAGCTTGGCGCGCGGGGCCTCCTCGCCGGGGAAGACGCGCTTGACGCCGTCGCCCATGGCGTCGCCGATGATGCGGATGTCGCGCACGAGGTGCTCGAAGCCCTGCGGCTCGAGCGAGGCGGCCTGGTCGGATCCCCACATGGCGCGGTCGAGCGTGATGTGCCGTTCGACGGCGACCGCGCCGAGCGCGACGGCGGCGAGGGAGATCTGCAGGCCGCGCTCGTGGCCCGAGTACCCGATCGGCACGCCGGGGAACCGGCGCTGCAGCGTCTCGACCATACGCAGGTTGGCCTCCTCGGCCGGCATCGGGTAGCTCGACGTGGCGTGCATGAGCACGAGGCGGTCGGTTCCGAGGCGGTCGACGGCGCGGTCGATCTCCTCGATCGTGGACATGCCCGTCGAGAGGATGATCGGCTTGCCCGTCGCGGCGAGCGCGTCGAGCAGCGCGAGGTCGGTGAGCGAGGCCGAGGCGACCTTGTGCGCGACGACGTCGAGCCGCTCGAGGAACTCGACCGAGGGCACGTCCCACGGGGAGGCGAACCAGTCGAGGCCGGCGCGCATCGCGTACGAGGCGATCTCGAGGTACTCGGCCTCGCCGAACTCGACCCGGCGGCGGTACTCGAGGTAGGTCATCGTGCCCCACGGCGTCTCGCGTTCGACGTCGCGCATGTGCTCGGGCGTCGCGATCTCGGGCGTGCGCTTCTGGAATTTCACCGCCTGCGCGCCGGATTCGGCGGCGACGTCGATGAGGCGCTTGGCGATCTCGACGTCGCCGTTGTGGTTCAGGCCGATCTCGCCGATGACGTACACGGGCTGGCCCGGGCCGATCAGCGAACGTCCGATGCGGACCGACATGCAGTGCTCCTTCGTCATCGCGCGGTGGCGTGTTCGAGGTCGACGTCCCGCCGGGCGGCGAGGTCGCGTGAGGTGAGGATCAGGTCGGCCAGCTCGCGCACGGCGCCGTGGCCGCCGGTGCGGTCGAGCACGTGCCGTGCCGCGGCGAGCACGTCGGGCACGGCGTCGCGCACGGCGACGGGCCATCCGACGAGCTCGAGGGCGGGCAGGTCGTTGCGGTCGTTGCCGACGTAGGCGATGCGGTCGAGGCGGATGCCGCGGCTGGACGCCCAGTCGGCGAGCGCCTCGCCCTTCTCGTGGATGCCGTGGAGGCATTCGACGCCGAGCTTCTCCGCGCGGCGCGCCACGACCGGGTCGGCCTCGCGGCTGAGGATCAGCACCGGCAGGCCCGCATCTCGCAGGCGGGCGATGCCCGCGCCGTCGGAGCGGCTCACCCGCACCGATTCACGGCCGAGGGTGTCGACCCAGGCCGTGTCGTCGGTGTGCACGCCGTCGAAGTCGGTGACGAGCGCGTCGACGTCGATGACGGGCGGGCCGGGGGCGGTCGCCGCGTCGATCGACGGGGCGAGCAGGCGCGCACGGGCGAGGTCGGCGGCGTCGTCGATCTCGATCGCATGGTCGGGATGCACGCGCGCGATGCCGACGCGGCCGAAGAAGCGGTGCCCGGCCTGCGCGAAGCCGTCGGCGCGCATGACGTAGAACGCGCCCGTCTCGGCGTACTCGGGCGCACGGTCCTGCCGACGCGGGCGAGCGGATGCCTCGTGGTTCACGCCGACCGCCCCGTCGGGCGCATCGCTCCAGAGGAACACGTGGCTCTGGACGGCCGAGAACACGACGTCCTGCTCGCCGTCGAGCACGCGTTCGACGGCGGCGTCGATCGTCGCGGGGTCGATGAACGGCGAGGTCGCCTGCACGAAGACGAGCACCTCGGGCCGGACGCCCGTGTGGGCGGCCATGCTGTGCAGGGCGTGCATGAGGGCCGACTCGGAGGTCGCGGTGTCGCCGGCGAGGTCGTCGGGACGTCGGACGACGGCCGCGCCCGCCGCCCTCGCGGCGTCGGCGATGCCGTCGTCGTCGGTGGAGACGACCACCGCGTCGACCCGGCGCGCGGCGAGCGCCGCCCGCACGGCCCGTGCGACGAGCGGCACGCCGCCGACCTCGGCGAGGTTCTTGCCCGGGAGGCCCTTCGAGCCGCCCCGTGCGGGGATCACGGCGATCACCCGTGGAGCGGGTCTGGCGCGACCGAACGGCCGCCCTTCTTCGAGCATGCTGCGACGCTACGGTCGGCGCGTTGCGTCCGGGTGAGCGGTCGGTGAACGGGCGTCGACGGGCAGGCGACGTGCGACCCGCGCCGAGCCCGCCGCCCGCCGGTCGAGGAGGCGCGCCGGCGCCGTCCCCGCCGGTCGAGGAGGCGCGCCGGCGCCGTCTCGAGACCCGCGCCGACCGACCCGCGTCGGCGCGACCCTCGAGCGGCGGAGGAACTACGCCAGACGCAGCTCGGCCGCCTTGACGACGTTGGCGAGCAGCATGGCGCGGGTCATCGGGCCCACGCCGCCGGGGTTCGGCGAGAGGTGCCCCGCGACCGCGGCGACGCCGGGATCGACGTCGCCCGTGAGGCGGCCCTTGCCCGTCGCCTCGTCGAGCACGCGCGTGATGCCCACGTCGAGCACCGCGGCGCCCGGCTTCACCCAGTCGGGCTTCACCAGGTGCGGCACGCCCACGGCGGCCACGACGATGTCGGCGCGGCGCACCTCGGACGCGAGGTCGACGGTGCGCGAGTGCGTGAGCGTGACCGTCGCGTCGAGGCCCTTGCGCGTGAGGAGCAGCCCGAGCGGGCGCCCGACGGTGATGCCGCGTCCGATGACCGCGACGTGACGGCCCGCGATGGGCACGTCGTATCGCTGCAGCATCTCGACGATGCCCGCGGGCGTGCACGGCAGCGGCGAGGCGAGCTCGCCGCCGACGCCGAGCACGAGGCGCCCGAGGTTCGTGGGGTGCAGGCCGTCGGCGTCCTTGTCGGGGTCGATGAGCTCGAGCATCGCGTTCTCATCGTGGCCCGCGGGCAGCGGCAGCTGCACGATGTACCCGGTGACCTCGGATGCCGCGTTCAGGTCGGCGATCGCGGCGCGCACGTCGGCCGGGGTGGCCGTGGCCGGCAGGTCGACGCGGATCGACTCGATGCCCACCTCGGCGCAGTCGCGGTGCTTGCCGGCGACGTACGAGCGCGAGCCCGGGTCGTCGCCGACGAGCAGCGTGCCGAGGCCCGGCACGACGCCCTTCGCGCGGAGCGCCTCGATGCGGGCGGCGAGCTCGGACTTCACGGCGGTCGCCGTGGCGACCCCGTCGAGCGTGATGGCGGTCATGCGCGACCTACTGGGCGAGGCCCGGGTACAGCGGGAACGCCGCCGTGAGGGCTTCGACGCGCGAGCGCAGCTCGGAGACATCCGCCTCGCCCTGGAGCGCGAGCGCGATGATGTCGGCGACCTGCGTGAACTCGGCGTCGCCGAACCCGCGGGTCGCGAGCGCGGGCGTGCCGATGCGCAGGCCCGAGGTGACCATCGGCGGGCGGGGGTCGAACGGCACCGAGTTGCGGTTCACCGTGATGCGCGCCTCGTGCAGCAGGTCTTCGGCCTGCTGGCCGTCGATCTTCGAGTTGCGGAGGTCGGCGAGCACGAGGTGCACGTCGGTGCCGCCCGTGAGCACGTCGATGCCGGCCGCGCGCGAGTCGTCGGCCGTCAGCCGGTCGGCGAGGATCTGCGCACCGCGGATCGTGCGCTCCTGACGGTTCTTGAACTCCTCGGACGCCGCGATCTTGAACGCCGTGGCCTTGGCCGCGATGACGTGCATGAGCGGGCCGCCCTGCTGGCCGGGGAACACGTTGGAGTTGAGCTTCTTCGCCAGCTCGGTGTCGCGCGAGACGATGAAGCCCGAGCGGGGACCGCCGATGGTCTTGTGCACGGTGCTCGAGACCACGTCGGCGTGCGGCACGGGGCTCGGGTGCAGGCCCGCGGCCACGAGGCCCGCGAAGTGCGCCATGTCGACCCAGAGCTTCGCGCCGACCTCGTCGGCGATCGCACGGAACGCGGCGAAGTCGAGGTGGCGCGGGTACGCCGACCAGCCGGCGATGATGACCTGCGGCTTGTGCTCGAGGGCCTTGTCGCGCACCACGTCCATGTCGACGAGGAAGGTCTCGGGGTCGACACCGTACGACACGGCGTTGTAGAGCTTGCCCGAGAAGTTGAGCTTCATGCCGTGCGTGAGGTGGCCGCCGTGGGCGAGCTCGAGGCCGAGGATCGTGTCGCCGGGCGTCGCGATCGCGCTCAGCACGGCCGCGTTCGCCGTCGCGCCCGAGTGGGGCTGCACGTTGGCGTACTCGGCGCCGAACAGGCTCTTCGCGCGCTCGATGGCGAGCGACTCGGCGACGTCGACGTACTCGCAGCCGCCGTAGTAGCGGCGGCCGGGGTAGCCCTCGGCGTACTTGTTGGTGAGCACCGAGCCCTGCGACTGCAGCACGGAGACGGGAACGAAGTTCTCGCTCGCGATCATCTCGAGGTAGTCGCGCTGGCGACCGAGCTCGAGATCGAGCACCTCGGCGATCTCGGGATCGACCTCGGACAGGGGGGCGTTGAAAACGGACTCGGCCAAGACTGGCTCCTTCAGTGACGGTACGGACCAAACGAGGGTTCCACCTCGCGCGACTCGCGCGACGAGGCATCCGTACCGGCCCAGGCGTGCGGTCGAGTACCTGCCAGTCGCTCCCCGATGGGAATCCATCTCAACGCCAGTCGCGACCCGGCAAGCATAGCAAGGGATGCCGCGTGGCGAGCGTGCGTTCTTCGGCGCGCGCACGCGTGCAGCGGCTCGAGCGTGCACGGGCTCGCTGTCATTCCGCATCCGCAACTGGCAGAATGGAAGGCGACCGCTCTGTTAGGAATCCTTCGCATCCGGGCGGCACGACCATCCGAGGACGCATGACCCGCCGAACACGCACCGTCGCCGCCGGACTCACGCTGATCGCCCTGCTCGCGGCCCTCACCGCGTGCACCGATCCGACCCAGAACGGAGACGCCGTGACCGGCATCGTCCCCGCCCCCGTCAGCGCCGAATACCCGGCCGGCGCGGCCCCCTTCACCCTCGACGGGTCCGCGCGCCTCGTCGTCTCCGGCGACGGCGCGGCCGCCGTGGCCGAGACCTTCGGCGCGGCGCTCCGCCGAGCGACGGGCTTCGACCTGCCGGTCCTCGAGCGCACGGGCGAGGTCGAGCCCGCGGCATCCGACCTCTCGTTCGTCATCGCCGACGGCGAGGCCGACGGCGCCGCCGAGGGTTACACGCTCGACGTCGGCTCCGACGGCGTGCGCCTCGCGGCCGACACCGCCGCCGGACTGTTCTGGGCGACCCAGTCGCTGCGGCAGCTCCTCCCGGCCGAGATCGAGCGGTCGGATGCCTCGAAGCCGCCCGCCAGCGGCTGGACGGCGCCCGCGGCGACCGTCGCCGACGCGCCCAGGTTCGCCTACCGCGGCTCGATGCTCGACGTCGCCCGCCACTTCTTCCCGGTCGAGGACGTGCTCGACCACATCGACCGCATCGCGCTGCTGAAGCTCAACGTGCTGCACCTGCACCTCACCGACGACCAGGGGTGGCGCATCCGGATCGACTCGTGGCCCGCCCTCACCGAGGCGGGCGCGGCCACCTCGGTCGGCGGCGACGGCGGCGGCTTCTACTCCAAGGACGACTACCGCCGCATCGTCGAATACGCCGCCGAGCGCTTCGTCACCGTCGTGCCGGAGGTCGACCTGCCCGGCCACACGAACGCCGCGCTGAACGCCTACCCCGAGCTGAACTGCGACGGCGTCGCGCCCAGGCCCTACGAAGGCGTCGAAGTCGGGTTCTCCTCGCTCTGCGCGTCGCCCGACCGGGCCGAGGCGACCGACCGGTTCCTCGCCGACGTCACGCGCGAGCTCGCCGAGATGACCCCCGGGCCGTGGCTCCACGTCGGCGGCGATGAGTCGCTGTCGACCTCCGAGGCCGACTACCTCGACCTCGTGCGGCGCATCACCGCCGCCGGCGCGGCCACCGGCAAGACCCTCATCGGCTGGCACGAGATGGGCGCCTCGCGCGAACTTCCAGCGGGCACCGTCGGCCAGTACTGGGACTTCGTCGTGCCCCGCGACGACGCCGCGGCCCTGACGTCCTCGTTCGTCGAGCAGGGCGGGCGCGTGATCCTCTCCCCCGCCGACGCCGTGTACCTCGACATGAAGTACCCCGACGACCCCGACGGCCCGCTCGGCACGAAGCTCGGCACGATCTGGGCCGACGGCGGCACGACCCTTGAGGAGGCCTACGGCTGGGAGCCGACCGCGATCGTGCCCGGCCTCGCCGAGGCCGACATCCTCGGCATCGAGGCGCCCGTGTGGACCGAGACCCTCGGCACCACGCCCGACCTCGAGTACATGGTGTTCCCGCGCCTGGCGGCCGCGGCCGAGATCGCCTGGTCGCCCGCGCCGAGCGCCGAGGCGCTCGCTTCGGCCCGACCCGTCGTCGACGGCGGCGCCCGCGACGTCGACGACTTCCACGCCAGGCTCGCTGGCCTCGGAACGCACCTCGATGCGCTCGGCGTCGAGTTCCGCCGCGTCGGCGGGGTGCCCTGGGCCGGCTGAGCCTCGGGCGCCTCTCTGTCCCCGTCCCCGTCCCCGTCCCGTCCCCGTGGCGGGCCCCGTCCCCGTCCCCGTGTCAGCCCCAATCTCAGTGAGGCTCGTTCGCGAAATCAGACCGAAGCGCCCAGATCAGGCCGAAATCCCCGGTGAACGGCCTGATCTGGGCACGTCGGCCTGATCTGAGTACTTCAGCCCCGGGGCGCGGCGGCCTGACCGGGGCGCGGCGGCCTGACCTGCGCACTTCGACCTGACCGGGGCACGCCACCGGACGACTCGGCAGCGCGACGCCCACTCGCCCTCGACAGGGGCGACGGCCTCGTCGTTCTCCACGGACGCGACCGTTCCGGCGATTCGCCGACCCCGCCGGCCCCACCGTGGACCGATGACCGTTCTGAGTCCCATTCCGCCGTCCGACGCCCGAGGCCTCGTCCGCTCCGCGCGGACGCCGGCGCAGCGCGCGCACGACGCTCGCGCGAACCGAGAACGCTCCGAACGCACGGAACGGGAGCATGCGAAGCTCATCTCGTGGCTCGACGAGCACGAGGGCATCGCGCACACGCATGACCTGTACGCCGCAGGGTTCACGGGCCACCGGATCCGGAGCGCCGTCGTCTCGCGCGAGGCCTCCCGCATCCGTCGCTCGTGGATCGCGACGCGGAAGGCGAATCCGCAACTCCGCCGGGCGGCTTCCGTGGGTGGTCGCCTCGCCTGTGTGAGCGCTGCCCGCCACCGCGGGCTCTGGACGATCGACGACGGGCGACTCCACCTGGCCGTCGCCCCGAACGCCTGCCGCTTCGATGCCGGCGACGCCATCGTGCACTGGAACACCGGCCCGGTCGATCCGCATCGCTACGAACTCGTGGAGCCGGTCGTCGACGTGCTCGCACACCTCGCGGACTGCCGGCCCTTCGACCACGCGCTCGCGACCTGGGAGTCGGCGGTGCGCACCGGCGCGACGACGCTGCCCCTCCTCGCGCAGATGCCGCTCCGCAGCGCCGCCGCGCGGCGGGTGCGTGCCGCATGCGGGATGCTGTCGGATTCGGGCATCGAGTCGATCCCCGTCGCACGGCTCGCACGCATCGGCATTCGCGTGCGGCAGCAGGTTCGCATCGACGGCCACCACGTCGACGGCCTCATCGGCGAACGGCTCGTCCTCCAGATCGACGGGTACGAGTTCCATCGCACGGCGGCGCAACGCGGCACGGACATCGCCCACGACCGACGGCTCGCACTCCTGGGCTACACCGTCCTCCGGCTCGACTACCAGCAGGTCCTGTTCGGGTGGGACGAGGTCGAGGCCGAGATCCGCCATGCCATGGCCGCCGGGTTGCATCTCGCGAGTGCCCGCATTCGGTGACCTGCTGCCCCCTCACGCCGTTGCCCTTGTCCCCGCTGCCCGCGCCCGTACCCGTACCCGTACCCGTACCCGTACCCAGGATCAGGCCGATCGCGCGAGATCAGGCCAAATGCGCAAGATCAGGCCGAGAACCCGAGAAGCGGCCTGAATTCGCGCATTCGGCCTGAACTCGCGCCGCCGGCCTGAAATCGCGTATTCGGCCTGAACTCGCACCGTCGGCCTGAATTCGCGTATCCGGCCTGAACTCGCACCGTCGGCCGAGAGTGCGGCATGAATCGAGCGGATGCCTCGGGGCCGGCCCCGAGGCATCCGCTCGCCGTCTGCGCGCGTCGAGCTACTTGACGCTGCCGGCGGTGAGCCCGCCGACGAGGCGCTTCTCGATGAGCATGAACAGGATGACAACGGGCACGATCGCGACGATCGAGACGCCGAACACGTACTGCCAGCTCGTCTCGTACTGTCCGACGAACTTCGTGAGCGCGACCGAGAGCGGCTGGTTGCCGGCGGTGGAGAGGATCACGAGCGAGGCCGCGAACTCGTTCCAGCAGGCGACGAAGGTGAACACGATCGCGGTGACGATGCCGGGCCAGACGAGAGGGAGGCTGATCTTGAAGAGCACCGTGAGTCGGCTGGCGCCGTCGATCTGGGCGGCCTCGTCGACCTCCTTGGGGATGCCCGCGAAGAAGGAGTGCATGATCCACACCGCGAAGGAGAGGTTGAAGGCGGCGTTGATGAGGATCATCGCGGCCCAGGTGTCGATGAGGTCGAGTGCGACGAACTGCCGGAACAGGCCCGAGGTGAGCACCGCGGGCTGCAGCATCTGCGTGACGATCACCAGGAAGAGGAACACCATGCGGCCCGGGAACAGGAACCTGGCCGTGTAGTACGCCGCGGGCATCGCGACGAGCAGCACGAGCAGCGTCGCGAACACCGAGATCACGATCGTCGAGATCAGGTTCTGCGGCAGCGGCGTTTCGGGGGTGGACCACATGTCGATGTAGTTCTCCCAGTGCCACTCCGTCGGGAAGTAGGTGGGGTCGACCGAGCGGATCTGCGACTTCGTCTTCACGGAGCCGAAGAACATGATCGTGTACGGCAGCACGAAGATCGCGAGCACGATGAGCCCGGCGAGCATGCGCAGCAGCACCTTGCCGATCGGCACCTGGTCTTCGGTGTAGCGGCGCTTTCGGGCGGGGGCGGGCGGGTCGATCGTCTCGAACGCGGGGGCGGTGACGGCCACGATCAGACCTCCTTCATGGGCTTGACCACGCGCACGTAGATCGCGACGATCACGATGACGATGACGAAGGCGACGACCGAGAGGGCGCTGGCGACGTCCACCTTGTGCTGGTTCTGGATGTACTTGAAGATCATCGTCATGATCGTGTCGGCGTCGTAGCCGGGGATCGACCCGGTCATCACCTTCAGGATCGGCAGCGAGTTGAACACGTTGATGATGTTGATGAGCACGGCGACCGCGAGGGCGCTGCGCAGCTGCGGCAGCACGACCGCCCAGTAGGTGCGCACGGGGCCGGCACCGTCCATCTTCGCGGCCTCGAGCACCTCGCCGGGCACCGTCTGCAGGCCGGCGAGGATCGTGTACGTCGTGAACGGCAGCGAGACGAAGATCGCGACCACGATCGACCAGGCGAACGCGGTGGCGGGGTTCCGGGTCCAGCCGTAGCCCTCGGGCGTGTCGACGAGCCCGATGTCGACGAGGAACTTGTTGATGATGCCGAAGTACGGTTCGAGGCCGTAGTAGACCACCATCGTCGTCATGACGACGGATGCCGCCCACGGGATGATGACCGCGAGGCGCACGATGCGCCGGCCCGGGAAGGCCTTGTTCAGGATCTGGGCGAGTCCGAGCGAGATGAGCACGGTCACCGCGACGACGACCACGACCCACACGATGGTGCGCCCGAAGATGGGCCAGAAGTAGGGGAACGAGAACACCTCGACGTAGTTGTCGAAGCCGACCGACCCCTTGTCGATGCCCGAGATCGAGATGTCCCGGGTCGAGTTGTAGAACATGACGATGGCGGGGTACAGCACCACGCCGAAGATCAGGATCAGGGCGGGCCCGATCCAGGGAAGCGAGTGGAGCAGGTCGCGGCCGCCGCGCTTCTTCGGGCGGCCGGGCTCGGCGGGCGACCCGCCGGGGCGGGGGCGGCTCTCGGCCGCCCCCGCTCGGGTCGATGAAGCATCTGACGTGGTGCTCATGAGTCGGTGGTCACCGATCCCTCCGGGTCGTGCTTTCGTTGCCTGGGTCGAGTCCGGGTCAGCCGGCGTCGGACTGAGCCTGGATCTCGGTCAGGACGTCCTGTGCCGGCTTCGTCTGGATCTGGCCGAAGAGCGCCTTGAACGCGGCATCCGTCGCCGACCACTGCGGGTTCGTGCTCGGGTAGAACTGCGCCCCGGGGAGCACCTCGAGGAACGGCGCGAGCGCCTCTTCACCCGAGAGCGCCTCGGCGCCGGACTTGGTGACGGGGAGGAAGCCCTCGGACTGCACCCACGGCACGTACACGTCGGCCGAGTAGTAGTAGTCGAAGAACTTCGTGATGGCTTCCTGCTTGTCGCCGTCGTTCTGGAAGGCCATGAGCTGGTCCATGACGCCGAGGGTGAACGGCGAGCCGTCCTTCGTCGGGATCGGGACGATCGAGTAGTCGAGGTCGGGGTTGCCCTCGGCGATCTGGCCGACGGTCGGCGGCAGGCCGACCTGCATGCCGATCTTGCCCTGGATGAAGATGTCCATGAGCGGCGAGCGCTGCGTCGAGCCGGGGTCGGCCTGGGTCGCACCGGCGTCGATCATCTTCTTGACCTGCTCGGCACCCGGGAGGTTCGAGGGGTCGTCGACGGTGATGGTCTCGGCGTCGCCGAAGGTTCCGCCGCCGCCCCACAGCCAGACGGCCGCCTCGGCCTGCGCCTCTTCGGAGCCGAGCGGCATGCCGTAGCCGGCGACGCCGCCGCCGAGGGCGGAGACCTTGGTGGCTGCGTCGAGCAGCTCGTCCCAGTTGGTGGGCGCTTCGACGCCGGCCTGCTGGAGGAGGGCGTTGTTCACGAACAGCGCACGGGCCGAGGCGATGAGGGGCAGCGCGTAGGCGGTGCCGTCGACCTCGGCGTTGGCGAGGAACGAGTCCTGGAAGTCGGAGAACGTGTCGGGCGAGACGACGTCTTCGACCGGGTAGAGCAGCTCGTCGGCGACGAATCCGGCGAAGGGGCCGCCGTTGTAGATGTCGGGCGCTTCGCCGCCCTGGATCTTGGTGGCGATGACGGACTCGAGGTTGTCCCACGACTGGACCTCGAGGTTGACCGTGATGTCGGGGTTCGCGTCCTCGAAGCCGTCGATGACGTCTTCCCAGAGGCCCTGGGTCGCGTCGGAGTAGCTGGGCACGAGCAGGTCGAGCGTCGTCTCGCCGGAGGCGCTGTCGTCGCCGTCGCCGCCTCCGAATCCGCAGGACGCGAGTGTCAACGAAGCAACGGCCGCGATCGCGATCGCGGATCCGAAGCGCAGTGACTTCTTCATGGATGATTCCTCACTCTGGTGGGTGGTGCACCGCGCAGGAACTGCTACGCGACGGCGCGTACATTCGGGTAGAGCACTTCGTACCGAGCACGGAATGCTGTTTCCTGAACGTTTCTCGGAATAAACGAGCAATATCGTTCACTCGGTGCGGAAAACCTACGACGGTCCTGCATTGCGCGTCAAGTCCCCGTAATTTATCGTTATCGAATTTGTTCAGAACCTTCACAAACCGGCCCGAGAGCGACAAAGGTTTCCAACCGACGCATTGAGGTGATTGTTAGACAGCAGATACCGTCATCTGCAATCATGGATCGATCATGCTCGTCATCGTGGCGAGCCGGCCACCCGTCAGGAGCAGACACGTGACATCCACGCCCCATCGAACCGCAGCGCACATGGCGGCCGAGCTCGAGTCCCAGCCGCAGACCTGGGCCAGGGCTGCGGCACTCGTCGACGAGCAGGCCGCCCTCCCCGCGCGCGGGCAGCGCATCGCCGTCATCGGGTGCGGGACCTCGTGGTTCATGGCGCAGTCCTACGCCTGGCTCCGCGAGGCCGGCGGCCACGGCGAGACCGACGCGTTCACCGCGTCCGAGGCGTTCGTCGACCGCGGCTACGACGCCGTCGTGGCCCTCACCCGCTCCGGCACGACCACCGAGGTCCTCCAGGTCGTCGAGCGGCTCAAGGGCCGTGTGCGCACCGTGGGCGTGATCGGCGACGCCGAGTCCCCCCTCGTCGGACTCGTCGACGACGCGATCACCCTGCCCTTCGCCGACGAGCAGTCGGTCGTGCAGACCCGTTTCGCGACGACCGCGCTCGCGCTGTTCCGCGCCTCGCTCGGCGAATCCCTCGAACAGGCCGTGGCGGATGCCGCGACCGCCGTCGCCGAGCACCTCGACCCCGAACTGGTCGACGCCGAGCAGTACTCCTTCCTCGGCCAGGGCTGGTCGGTCGGACTCGCGCACGAGGCCGCGCTGAAGATGCGCGAGGCCTCGCAGTCCTGGACCGAGTCGTACCCCTCGATGGAGTACCGCCACGGCCCGATCGCGATCGCCGCGCCCGGCCGCGTCACCTGGCAGTTCGGCGAGGCGCCCGTTGGCCTCGAGGGCGACGTGCGCGCGACCGGCGCCCGATTCGAGGCGGGTACCCTCGACCCCATGGCCGAGCTCGTCCGAGCACAGCGCGTCGCCCTCGCGCGCGCGACGGCCCGCGGCCTCGACCCCGACGCCCCCCGCAACCTGACGCGCTCCGTCATCCTCGACGACTGACCATGGACGCCCCAGCAGTCTCCGTGCTCGGGCCGGGCGCCGCCGTGCTCGCCTTCGACGTCGGCGGCACCGACACGAAGTCGGCGCTCATCGACGGCGACGGCCGGCTGCTCGGGCTGCGGCGCACGCCCACGCCCATCGACGCGGCCGACCCGGCCGGTTCCGTCGTCGGCTCCCTCCCGGTCCTGGCCGCGGCGCTGCTCGCGGAGCATCCGGGCGTCGAGCCGTCCGCGGTCGGCCTCAGCGTTCCCGGCCTCGTCGACGAAGAGACGGGCACGGGCGTCTTCGCGTCGAACTTCGGGTGGCGCGACGCCCCGATCCGCGCCCTCGCCGAAACCGCCCTCGGCCTGCCGGTGGCGTTCGGGCACGACGTCCGCGCCGCGGGCGACGCCGAGCACCGGCTCGGCGCGGCCCGCGAGTTCGGCGACGTCATCGTGCTCGCGATCGGCACGGGCATCGCCGGGGCCATCATCCTCGACGGGCACCCGTACTCGTCGGGCGGGTACGCGGGCGAGATCGGGCACGCGCTCGCCGACCCGCACGGCGACCCGTGCACCTGCGGCGCGGTCGGATGCCTCGAGACCATCGCCTCGGCCGGCGCGATCGCGCGGCGATACACCGCGGCATCCGGCATCGAGGTCCGCGGCGCGCGCGAGGTGCTCGCCGCGGCGGCCGGCGGCGACCCCGTCGCGGCATCCGTCTGGAACGACGCGCTCGATGCGCTCGCCGACGCGCTCGCGCGGCTCGCGGCGATCCTCGCCCCCGAGGCGATCGTCATCGGCGGCGGGCTCTCGCAGGCGGGCGACGCCCTGTTCGCACCGCTCCGCGAACGCCTCGACGCGCGGCTGAGCTTCCACCGCCGCCCGCGACTCGTGCAGGCGCGCCTCGGCGACGACGCGGGCCTGCTCGGCACGGCGCTCGCCGCTCGCGATCTCGCCGGCCGCCGCGGGCAGGAGGACGCGCCGTGATCCTGACCGTGACGCCGAACCCCGCGCTCGACCTCACCTGGCAGGTCGCCGGGCTGCACCCCGGCGAGACCCACCGGGTCGGCGCGGGCGTCGCGCGGGCGGGCGGCAAGGGCCTCAACGTCGCGCGCGTCCTGCACGCGCAGGGGCACGACGTCCTGGCGCTCACCACGGCGGGCGGCACGGCCGGCGACGAGCTCGCGGCCGACCTCGCCGAGAGCGGCGTGCCGCACCGGCTCGTTCCCGTCGCCGGCAGCACGAGGCGCAGCATCGCCATCGTCGACACGGAGGCCGCGGAGGCGTCGATCCTGAACGAGCACGGCGCCCCGCTCGGCGCCGACGAGGCCGAGTCGCTCGTCGCCGAGGCCCTGAGCCTCGCGCTCGACGGCTCCTCGAAGGCGAGGGTCGCGGCGATCTCGGGGAGCCTGCCACCCGGCTTCACCGGCGAGCGCGTGACCCGTCTCGTGCGGGAGCTCGCCGCCGGCGGTGTGCGCGTCATCGTCGACACGAGCGGCCCCGGCATGCTCGACGCGGCCCGCGCCGGCGCGTACGCCATGAAGCCGAACCGCGAGGAACTCGTCGCGGCGACCGGGCTCGCCGACCCCGTCGACGGCGCGCGCGCCCTGCTCGACCTCGGAGCCCGACTCGTCGTCGTCTCCCTCGGCACCGAGGGCCTCATGCTCGTGAGCCGGGCCGAGGACGGCATCCCCGTGCGCGCCCGACTGCCGCGCGTGCTCCGCGGCAACGCCACCGGCGCGGGCGACGCGGCCGTCGCGGCCATGGCCGCCTCGCTGCTCGACCCGCTCGAGTTCGACGCCGACACGGCCGAGGCATCCGCCGCCCGCCGCGACCTCGCGAGGCTCGCGACCGCGTGGTCCGCATCCGCGGTGCTCGCGCCGCTCGCGGGATCGCTCGGCGCGAACCACCGCGAACTCGCCGCCGAGATCGAGGTCGCGCCGCCCCCGCCCGCGCACCGCGCGGCACCCGCCGACGACACACCCGCCACCGACGACACCGAGGACCCCGCATGACGCTCACCCCCACCGCGAGACTGCTCGACGAGACGGCCGCCGCCCGACGCGGCATCGGCGCGTTCAACGTGCTGCACCTCGAGACCGCCGAGGCGCTCGTCGCCGCCGCCGAACGCACCGGCCTCCCGGTGATCCTCCAGATCTCGGAGAACTGCGTCGCCTACCATGGCGCGCTCGATCCCATCGCCCGTGCGACGCTCGCGATCGCCGAGGCCTCGAGCGCGCCCGTGGCCGTGCACCTCGACCACGCCGAGGACCCCGAGCTCGCCCTCCGCGCCGTCGACCTCGGCTTCGGTTCCGTGATGTACGACGGGGCGAAGCTCGACTTCGCCGAGAACGTCGCCACCACCCGACGCGTCGTCGCCCACGCGGCATCCGCCGGCGTCCTCGTCGAGGCCGAGCTCGGCGAGATCGGGGGCAAGGACGGCGCCCACGCGCCGGGCGTGCGCACTGATCCCGACGAGGCCGCCCGCTTCGTCGCCGAGACCGGCGTCGGGGCGCTCGCCGTCGCCGTCGGCTCGTCGCACGCGATGGTCGAACGGGTCGCGGCGATCGACCTCGACCTCATCGGCCGGCTCCGCGCCGCCGTGCCGGTGCCGCTCGTGCTGCACGGCTCGTCGGGCGTGGGCGACGACCTCCTCGTCGAGGGCATCCGCGCCGGCCTCGTGAAGGTCAACGTGTCGACGCACCTGAACGTGCAGTTCACCGGCGCCGTCCGCAGGTACCTCGACGCGCACCCCGCGACCGTAGACTCGCGGAAGATCCTGGCCGCCGGTCGGGACGCCCTCGCCGCCGAGGCCGCGAGGCTGCTCGACCTGTTCGCATCCGCAGGAAAGGACCGCCCCGCATGAACCGTGCCGAGCGCCTCAGCGCCGTGCTCGACCTCCTCGCCGAAGACAACCAGGTCGAGGTCGAGCAGATCGTCGAACGGCTCGGGGTCTCCGCCGCGACCGCGAGGCGCGACCTCGACGCGCTCGCCCAGCAGCAGCTGCTCACCCGCACGCGGGGCGGAGCGGTCGCGCACTCGGTCGCCTACGACCTGCCGATCCGATACAAGAACCAGCAGAACCCGAACGCGAAGGCCGCGATCGCCCGTGCGGCGAGCGCCATGGTGCCGCGCGGCGCCGTCATCGGGCTCTGCGGCGGCACCACGGCGACCGCCATCGCCGATGCGCTCATGTCGCGCGCCGACATCATGGAGCCCGCCGCCGACCCCGGCCTCACGGTCGTCACGAACGCGTTGAACATCGCCATGCAGCTCGCCGTGCGCCCGCAGATCAAGACGGTCGTGACCGGCGGCGTCGTGCACGCCCGCTCCTACGAGCTCGTCGGCTCCTACGCCGAGACCGTGCTCGGCAGCACGACCCTCGATCTCGCGTTCATCGGCGTCAACGGCATCGACGCCGTGGTCGGGCCGACCTCGCACGACGAGCGCGAGGCCGCCGTCAACTCGCTCATGGCCTCGCGTGCCGCGCACGCGGTGCTCGTGGCCGATTCGTCGAAGATCGACAAGCGCGCCTTCGCGGCGGTCGGTTCGCGTCGGCTCTTCGCATCGGTGATCACCGACGACGGCGCGACCGCCGAGCAGCGTCAGCGTCTCGCCGAGTACGGCTTCGACGTTATCGTTGCCTCGTGAGCATCGGCACGACGCACGTCATCCATTCCGCCCGTCTGATCCGCCCGACCGGCATCCTCGACGACGCCTGGGTCCGCTTCGACGGCGACCGGGTCGCGTCCGTGGGCACCGGCGACGACTGGCGCGACGGGCTCCCCTCCGATGCCACGACGACGGATGCCGCGGGGCGCCGTCTCGCTCCCGGGTTCATCGACCTCCACTGCCACGGTGCGGGCGGTGCGGCCGCCGACGAGGGCGCCGAGGCCGTTGAGCGCATCCTCGCCGTGCACAACGCGCACGGCACGACCAGGTCGGTGCTCTCGCTCGTGACCGCAGGGGTCGACGACCTCGCCGCCCAACTGCGGGTCATCGCGGCCTTCGCCGAGCGCGACCCCCGCGTGCTCGGGTCGCACCTCGAGGGGCCGTTCCTCGACACCGAGTTCCGCGGGGCGCACGACCCGGCGCTGCTGCGCACGGCCGACGCGGCCTCCGTCGATCGCCTCATCGACGCCGCGAACGGCACGCTCGTGCAGATCACCATGGCTCCCGAGCACGACGGCGCCCTCGACGCGATCGGTCGCTTCGTCGACGCCGGCGTCCGCGTCGCCGTCGGCCACACGGGCGCCGACTTCGAGACGGCGCTCGCCGCGTTCGAGGCCGGCGCGACCCTGCTCACCCACGCGTTCAACGGCATGCGCGGCATCCACCACCGCGTGCCCGGCCCCGTCGTCGCGGCGATGCGCTCTCCCGAGGTCACCCTCGAGATCGTGAACGACGGCGTGCACGTGCACCCCGACGTCGTCCGGCTCGCCTTCGCGGGCGCTCCCGGTCGCATCGCGCTCGTCACCGACGCGATGGCCGCCACGGGCTCCTCCGACGGCCGCTACATCCTCGGCTCGCTCGAGGTCGACGTGGTCGACGGCGTCGCACGTCTCGTCCACGGTCGATCCATCGCGGGCTCGACCCTGACGCAGGACGTCGCGCTGCGACAGGCGGTCGTCGAGGCGGGCATCGACCTCGAGACCGCGGTGGCCGCGCTCACCGAGGTGCCGGCCGCCGCGATCGGACGGGGGCACGAGCTCGGCCGTCTCGAGGCCGGCTTCGCGGCCGACGCCGTGCTCCTCGACGACGATCTCGGCGTCGAGGCGGTCTGGGGCGCGGGCGTCCGACTCGCCTGACGCGATCGCCGGCCCACGCCGGTGAGCGGTCCGGAGGCGTGTTCCCCTTCGCCTCCGAAACCGCTCAGGCGACCGATGACCACCCCCATGGTCCGCCGGTCGAGCGGCCGACCGGCACGCGATTGGGGTCCACATGCCGGCCGTCCGCAAGGGCCTCCCGTGGACGCCCTCACCTGTGAGACGCAACCGCAACCGATTCATGACGCGGAAACCTGAGAAATCTGGTGGAATGGGATCCAGCCCGCCCCGAACCGCGTCATGATCCCGCCCAGGTCCCGTCTCTCGGTCGGAAGCACCCGAACCCGAACCCCCAGGAGACGCCATGCCTCGCGTCCGCGAAGCGCCCTCGGCCGACGCCGCGCTCATCGAGCGCGTGCGCGACGGCGACCGCGCCGCGTACGGCGAGCTCTGGCAGCGCCACGCCCCGGCCGCCCGCACCGTCGCCCGGTCGTACAGCTCCCTCGACCCCGACGACCTCGTCTCCGAGTCGTTCACGCGCATCTACGACGCCCTGCTCGCCGGCGGAGGGCCGACGGGCGCGTTCCGGCCGTACCTGTTCACGACCGTGCGCAACACCGCGTCGAGCTGGGGGCGGTCCCGGCGCGAGACCACGCTCGACACCCTCGAATCGTTCGAAGACCCCGACACCAACGAGGCCGCGACCCTCGACGCCCTCGACCGTTCGACGACCGCGCAGGCGTTCAGATCGCTGCCGACCCGCTGGCAGGAGGTGCTCTGGTACTCAGAGGTCGAGCGCATGACCCCCGCCCAGATCGCGCCCCTCGTCGGCATGAGCGCGAACAGCACCGCCGCCCTCGCCTATCGCGCTCGCGAGGGGCTGCGCCAGGCCTGGATCCGGGCGCACCTGCGCGACGCGAAGAACGAGCCCGAGTGCGACTGGAGCATCGAGCGTCTCGGCACCTACACGCGCGGCAAGCTCGGCAACCGCGAGACCGGCCGCCTCGAGAACCACCTCGACGACTGCGCGCGCTGCACGATCGTCGCGGCCGAGGCACGCGAGGTCGGCTCCCGGCTCGCCCTCGTGCTGCTGCCGCTCGTCGCCGGCGTCGGCGGCGCCACCGCCTACTCGGCCTGGCTCTCGCAGGGCGCACCCGTCACCAACGTCGCCCTCGGCGCGGCCGGCATCGGCACGAGCGGTTCGGCGGGCGGCGCGGCGGGCGGTACGTCCGCGGGCGGCGCTTCATCGGCAAGCGCATCCGCGGGCAGCGCATCCGCGGGCAGCGCCGGGGCCGGCGGTTCTGCCGGGGCGGGCGGCTCCGCGGCCGCCGCAGCGGCGGGCGGCGGCTCCGCAGCCGGACTCGGCAGCGTCGCGATCGGCACCGGCATCGGCGTGCTGACGCTCGCCGCCGCCGCGGTGGCGGTCGCCGTGGTGCTCCCGTCGCTCGCCGCGCCTGAGGCGGCGTCGGAGCCCATCACCGCAGCCTCGGGCACCTCAGCGGGCTCAGAAGGCTCCGACCCCGTTTCCGTCGAACCGCCGGTCGCCGTCGTGCCGGTGACTCCCGCGCCCCCGTCGCCGGTCCCGGCCGAGCCGATCGATCCGCCGATCGACGTGGCACCGCCGATCGCGCCGCTCGCCCGCCCGACCGATCCTCGTCCGGCGCCGAGCGAGCCCACCGCCCCGAGCGTCCCGGCACCGGCACCGAGCCCGGACCCGGCCCCAGAACCCGCGCCGACCACCACCCCCGAGGCGACCCCCGAACCCACCCCCACGCCGGAACCCACCCGCGAACCCGAACCCGAACCCACCCCCGAACCCACGCCGACGCCGACGCCCGAACCGACGCCCACCCCCGAACCGACCGACACCGTCGCCCTCGCGCCGACCGTGGCCGCGCCCGACACCGCGGGCGGACTCGTCGACCCGATCCTCTCGGGCACGGCCGAACCCCTGGCGAGCATCGTCGCGGCCTTCGAGGGCCGCACCGCGTCGACGACCGCCGACGACGCGGGTGCCTGGAGCCTCGCCGTGCAGGGCCTGCCGGCCGGAACCACCTCGATCGCCGTGACGCAGACCGACGCCGCGGGCAATCGCTCCGAGCCGACGGTCGTCGCGGTGCAGCTGTCGAGCCCGCAGCTCGTGCTCACTCCGAGCGGCGTCGGGTGGCGCGGCGAGCTCCGTGGCGTGCCGGGCGCGACGGTCGAGGTGCGCATCGCCCGCGTGCTGGGATTCGACGTGACCCTCGACGGCAACGGCCGCGCCGCGGCATCCGGAAGCCTGCTCGCGCTCATCTCGAACTTCACCGACGTCAGTGTGCGGTACGTCTCGGGCGATCGCACCGGTCCGTCGGCGGGCATCACCCGGGGCTGACGCGCTGGCCCGCGCCGGCGGCATCGGCGCGCCCGGTACGCTGGGCGAATGACCGCGGATGCCGCCCCCGAACGCCTGAACCACTGGGTCCTGACCCTCAGCTGCATCGATTCGCCCGGCATCGTGCACGCGATCAGCGGGGCGATCGTCGCGGCGCGCGGCAACATCTCCGAGAGCCAGCAGTTCGCGAGCACCGAGACCGGTCGGTTCTTCATGCGCGTGCAGATCGAGTCGCCCGCGCAGCGAGACGAGTTCGAGGCCGCGCTCGAGCCCGTCACCGCGCGGTGGGACATGAGCTGGGAGCTCGACGAGGTGGGCCGGCCGCTCCGCACGCTCGTGCTGACGTCGACCGCCGGGCACTGCGTGAACGACCTGCTGTTCCGCCAGCATGCCGGCCAGTTGCCGGTCGAGATCCCCCTGGTGCTGTCGAACCACGGCACGCTGCGCGATCTCGTGGACTTCTACGGGGTGCCGTTCGAGTCGGCGGCGGTCACCTCGCCCGAGGCGAAGGCCTCGTTCGAGGCCCGCGTGCTCGAGGCGGTCGACGCGCATTCCATCGAGCTCGTCGTCCTCGCGCGGTACATGCAGATCCTCTCGCCCGAGCTCTGCGAGGCGCTCGCCGGCCGCTGCATCAACATCCACCACTCCTTCCTGCCCGGTTTCAAGGGAGCGAACCCGTACCGTCAGGCGCACGCCCGCGGCGTGAAGCTCATCGGCGCGACGGCCCACTTCGTCACGAGCGATCTCGACGAGGGCCCGATCATCGAGCAGAACGTGGTGCGCGTCGATCACTCGCGCTCGGTGTCCGAGCTCGTCGCCATCGGCCAGGACGAAGAGAGCCGCACCCTCAGTCAGGCCGTCAAGTGGTTCGCCGAGCGTCGCGTGCTGCTCGACGGGGCGCGCACGATCATCTTCCGCTGAGCTCCGAGCATCGCTTCGAGGGCGGGGCATCCGTTGCGAGCGGATGCCGCGGGCGAGCGGGATCCTGAGGGCGAGCGGATGCCGCGGGCCGGCCGGAGCCGGCCGAAACCCTGCGAGGCGGTTGCCTGCCGCTCCGCGAAGTAGGCTGGATTCCCGTGAGCACCGCAGTCCCCCAGCCCCAGCCCAAGATCGGCCCGAACGACATCCTCCGCTTCCTGCTGGAGCTCTTCGCGTTCGTGAGCCTCGGCATCTGGGGCTTCCTGGCGTTCCCGTTGCCGTGGCCCGGCATCCTCATCGGCATCGGCGCCCCCGCACTGGCGATCCTCGTGTGGGCGCTGTTCCTCTCGCCGAAGGCGGTGTTCCACATCGACCTGTTCGCCCAGGCGCTCGTCGAGATCGTCGTCTTCACGAGTGCCGCCCTCGCGTGGTGGACCCTCGGTCAGCCGGTCGTCGCGATCGTGTTCGCCGTGGTCGCGGCCGTGAGCGGCCTCATCCACGGCCGCAGCCGTCTGGCAGGCTGACCGGCACGTCGGCCCGACGCCCCGATCGACCGCGTCGAACGACGCGGTTCGCTGCGGCGTCAGACGGCGGCCAGTGAGCCCGTGCGCACCGCGGCCTCGGCCTTGGCGTCGGCATCGGCCTCTGCGTCGGACTCGGCACCGCCCGCGGTGCGGAAGTGGCCGACCACCGAGAGGAGGAGCCCGCCGACCGCCCACGCGCCGAGCACGAGCCAGGGGAAGGACGCGTCGGCGTCGGGGAAGTACGAGAGGTCGCGGAGGAGGGTGGCGGCCGCTCCCGGCGGGAACCACTGGCCGACCTCGCCCCACGGGGCGAGCAGGAACTCCTTCGGGGCCGCAGCGCTCGAGAGCGGGTTCGAGAACAGCAGGAACACGACGGGCCCGAACGCGATGCCGGCGCGGCCGATGAGCGCGACCAACCCGGTGATGGGGGCGGCGATGGCCATGACCGCGAGCCCGAGCGCCGCGGCATCCGCCCAGTACCCGCCCTGGAGCGCTCCGAACCAGCCGCCGAGCACAGCGGAGAGCAGGAGCCCCGCACCCGCGCCGTAGACGATCACGGCAACGACCCGGCGCATCGCGCCGATGATCGTGAGCGAGATCATGATGCCGCCGATCATGCCGCCGAGCACGAGCGGGAACATCGCGGTGGCGATGCCCGTGCCGCGCGCATCGGTGTCGGCGAGCGGCACGATGTCGGTGACCTGCACGACGATGGTCGCGGGAGCCGGTGCGCCGGCCGCGGCCGCAGCGGCCTGGGCCTGCGCATTGCCGCCCTCCTGCAGCTTCGCGGCGATGCCCGTGAGCATCTGGCTGACGGCCGCACTGGCGCCCGATGCCGTGAGCACCTCGGGCTGCTCGCCGAGCAGGATGGCGCCGTACACCTCGCGCGTCTCGATGGCCTCGACGGCCTCGTCGCGGTCGTCGACGGTCTCGAGGGCGATGGCGCCGTCGGCGTTCTCCTCGACGACCTCGGACGTGGCGTCGACGGCCTGCTCGGGGCCCGCGATCGCGATCGGCAGGTCCTTCGCCTCGGAGGTGACCGAGGGCCACGAGAACGCGAGCACCAGCACCCCGACGAGGGCGATGAGCCCGACGGCGACGCCGACGACCCTTCGGAAGGGCGTGTGCGGTTTCACCTGCGCGGTGTTGGACATGACGGCTCCTAAAAACGAATGTTCGTTCTTTATTCTGCTCCGAGCGCCTATGCTTGTCAAGAACGCCCGTTCGGTTTGCGCCATCGAGAGGAGCACCGATGCCCAAGGTCACCGCCGAGCACCGCGCCGCCCGGCGCGACGAGATCATCGACGCGGCGCTCCGGTGCTTCCTCGAACGCGGCATGCAGAACACCTCGATGTCCGACATCATCGCCTCGTCTGGGCTGTCGGCGGGTGCGATCTACGGGCACTTCGCGGGCAAGAAGGAGATCTTCGTCGCCGTGGCCGAGCGCGTGCTCGCGAGCAGGTCTGCCGAGCTCGAGGAGCTCGGCCGGGGCGGGTTCGTCCCCTCGCCGGGCGAGATCATGGCGACCATCATCCGCGGTATGAGCCGCGAACCGTTCGCGCAGGTCATCGTGCAGCTCTGGGGCGAGGCCGCCGCCGACGGCGAGACGCTCGCGATGGTGCACAGCGTGTTCCTGCGGCTCAGGAGCGTGCTCGAGGGCGGGATCCTCGCGTGGGCCGAGGCCAACCCCGACCGCATCTCCGGGACGCCCGCCGAGTGGGCGCAGCGCGCCGCGCCCGTCGTGCTCGGCTTCGGTCCGGGCTTCCTGCTTCAGCGAGCGCTGTTCGAGGAGTTCGACGTCGAGAACTACATCGCGATGCTCCCGGAGCTGCTCCCCCGCTGACCGCTGCATCGCCCGGTGATCGCGGGCGACGCCGACCGATCGGCGCGCGCTGTCCGAACGCCCGGCACGCGCCCGCCGAGCTTCCGGCATGCGCCGTCCGAACCCCCGGCACCCGCCCTGAAACGACCGCGGCCGAGCACCCCGCGATGCGCGGGAGGCTCGGCCGACGAGTTCGGGCCGTGGGCCTCAGATGCCCTGCCAGGAGGGCTTGTTGAGCCACGCGTGGCGGTAGTACGAGAGGTTCTCGAGCTTCGACGCCGCCGCCTCGTCGACGATCACGGTCGTGTGCGGGTGCAGCTGCACCGCCGAGCCGGGCTGGCTCGCCGTCACGGGGCCCTCGACGGCCGCCGCGATCGCGTCGGCCTTGGCCTCGCCGAACGCGAGCAGCACGAGGTGCCTGGCCCGGAGGATCGTGCCGATGCCCTGCGTGATGCAGTGCATCGGAACGTCCTCGGGCGAGTCGAAGAACCGGGCGTTGTCGGCACGGGTGGGCTCGGTGAGCGTCTTCACGCGGGTCAGCGACGCGAGCGAGGAACCCGGCTCGTTGAAGCCGATGTGCCCGGTGCGGCCGATGCCGAGGATCTGCAGGTCGACGCCGCCCGCGGCGAGGATCGCCTGCTCGTAGTCGGCCCCGGCGTGCTCGACCGTGGCCGGATCGCCGTTCGGAACGCGCACGAGTTCGGGCGTCAGGCCGAGCGGCTCGACGACCTCGCGGGTGATGACCGCCCGGTAGCTCTCGGGATGCCCGGCCGGAAGCCCGACGTACTCGTCGAGCGCGAATCCGCGCACGCCCCGCACGTCGAGCGTGCCGCCGCCGATGCGGTCGGCGAGTGCACGATACGTCGCGAGCGGCGTCGATCCGGTGGCGAGGCCGAGGACGGCGTCGGGCTTGCGCCGGATGAGCGAGACGATCGCGTCGGCGACGAGCGCGCCGGCCGCCTGCTCGTCGGAGACGACTACGAGTTCTGCCATGAAGGTTCTCCTACCAGCGCAGCACCGACGGCCGCTGCCGGGAATCCGAGGGGAATGACCTGCACGCGTTCCGCGAGGCCGATGGAGGCGAGGAACGCGGAGTCCAGCGCCCACTCGTTCAGGATACGGCGCACGCCGAGCAGGAGCGGGTCGCCGAGCGCCGCGAGTCCGCCGCCGATGACGATGTCGTCGACGTCGGTCGTGAGGGCGAGCAGCCGAACGGCGGATGCCGCGCCGCGCAGGAACTGCTCGCGCACCTCGACCGCCCGACGATCGCCGGCGGCCGCGAGGTCGAAGAGCTCGCGCGCCGGGAGCGGGTTCGAGGTCGGCCACATCCGGCCGATCGCGGATCCGGATGCGAAGGTCTCGATGCAGCCGCGCTGCCCGCAGCCGCAGACCACGCCCGACGGGTCGATGGGGATGTGCCCGATCTCACCGGCGACGCCGTGCCCGCCGCGCAGCAGCTCGCCGTCGAGCACGATGCCCGCCGCGAGCCCCGTGCCGAGGTTCAGGTAGGCCATCGAGTGCGCGGTGACGCCGTCGGCAACGCCCAGGAGGTGGTGCGCGCCGAGCGCGGCCGCCTTGACGTCGTTCTCGACCCGCACGGCGACGCCGAGTTCGTCGGAGAGCCGCGGCCCGAGGTCGAGGCCCTCGAGGCCGAGGTTGACCGCGTGCTCGACGCGACCGGTCGTCGTGTCGACGGCCCCGGGGATGCCGATGCCGATGGAGTCGAAGGATCCGACCGCGACGCCGGCGAGCTCGCTCATGCGCTCGACGACCTGCCGGGCGGTCGACAGCACCGCGGGAGCGCCGAACCCGGTCGGGAGCCGGACGAGGTCGCTCAGTTCGCCGTCGGCGCCGATCGCCACCGCGGCGGTCTTCGTGCCGCCGATGTCGATGCCGAGTCTCATGCCGCGTCCACCGGCGCGGGGGCCGTCTCGAGCGCGGCGCCCACGAACGAGAGGAGCGTGCGACCGAGCAGGCGAGAGGCGCCGAACGTCGCGACGTCGGCGTAGGCGCGGTCGTTGGACGGCCAGCCCATGTCGACCGTCACCACGTCGTCGCGAGACGCGCGCAGCCGGTCGATCGCGTCGACCGCGAACGGATGACGGTGCAGGTCCTTGCCCACGACGAGCACGGGTCCGACGAGGTCGGCCGGGGCCTCGAGCCACTGTTCGTCGGAGACCGCGACAGTAGCTGCGGTCGCGAACCAGTCGGGAGCCCCGTCGACCTCGGAAGAGGCGAACGGCCCCCACGGCGCGACGCCGACGGCGATGTTCGCGACCGTGTCGATGCGCACCACGGTGCCGATGCGGTCGACGTCCGCGAGCCGTCGGCTCGCGGCATCCGTCACCTCGAAGGCGGACGCGAACCGGGCGATCTCCTCGTCGCGGTGCGGGGACTCGAGATCGGCGACCGTTGCGGGGATCGCCGGCGCCTCGGCGCCGAGCGCCCGCACCCTGGCGGCGGCGTCGCGGATGCGCTCGGCCGGGATGCGCCCGGCGGCGACCGCGGCCTCGACCGCGGCGACGATGTCGTCCATCTGCGCGTCGGTGTTCTCGGAGCCGATGCAGAGCAGGTCGCAACCGGCGGCGAGGGCGAGCACGGCAGCCCCAGGGATGCCGTGCACGCCGCTCGCCCCCTTCATGTCGAGGGCGTCGCTGACGATGACGCCCTCGAACCCCAGTTCCTCGCGGAGCAGGCCATGCAGAATGCGAGGAGACAGGGTGGCAGGGTTCTCCGCATCGAGCTGCGGAAGAAGGATGTGGCTGGTCATGATCGTGCGGGTGCCCGACGCGATCGCGGCCCGGAACGGCACGAGCTCCCGGTCGCGGAGCACGTCGAGGGACTCGTCGACGACCGGCAGCGCCAGGTGCGAATCGGTCGCGGTGTCGCCGTGGCCCGGGAAGTGCTTCGCGCTCGCGGCGACGCCCGTGGACTGCACGCCGCGGATCCACGCCGAGGTGTGCCGCGCGACGAGCTCGGGATCCGTGCCGAAGCTGCGGATGCCGATCACCGGGTTGTCGGGGTTGGAGTTCACGTCGACGTCGGGGGCGAAGGTCACCGTGCAGCCGGTCGCCGCGAGCGCGGTGCCGACCTCGCGGGCCACCTGCTCGGTCAGCTCGGTCTCGTCGAGCCGGCCGAGCACCGCGTTGCCCGGGTACGGGGCACCGCGATCGTAGTAGAGCCGCGTGACGTCGCCGCCCTCCTCGTCGATCGCGACGACCGCGAGCGGGTTCGCAGCGCGGAGGCTCGCGTTGAGCGCGCGCAACTGCTCGGCGTCGACGATGTTCGGACCGAACACGCACACGCCGCCCAGCCCGTCGCGAAGCCGCGCGAGCAGCCACTCGGGGGCCGTCGTGCCGACGAATCCCGGAAGCAGGGTCGTGTGGATGTCCCGGCGCAGGTCGGTGACCGCGTCGGGTTGGTGCTGCTCGTTCATCCCTTGACGGCTCCGCTCACCAGGCCGCCGGTCATGCGGCCCTGCACGAAGAGGAAGAAGATGACGACGGGCAGCGCGATGAGCGTCGATCCGGCCATGACGGCTCCCCAGTTGGTCGCCTCGGTCGCCGACTGGAACGAGTTGAGCCACGGCGGCAGCGTGAGGTTGTAGCCCTTCATGAGCAGCAGTGCCATCGTGAACTCGTTCCAGCTCTGGATGAAGGCGAAGATGCCGGTCGAGACGAGCCCGGGTGCCAGGAGCGGGAAGGTGACCTTCCAGAACGCCTGGGACTTCGTGCAGCCGTCGATCTGCGCCGCTTCCTCGAGGTCGGCGGGAACGCCGGCCACGAAGCCGCGGAGGGTCCAGATCGTGAAGGGGACGACGGAGGCGAGGTGCACGATGAACAGCCCGACGAGGGTGTTCATGAGGTGCCAGTCGTCGATCATGTTGTAGATCGTGAACATCATCGCCTCGCCGGGCACCATCTGCACGACGAGGACGCTGACGATGAACACGTACCGGCCGCGGAACGCGAACCGCGCGATGGCGATGGACGCCAGGAACGCGAAGAGCGCGCAGACCACGACGACCGCGATGGCGACGATGATGCTCGAGCCGAGCGCGTGCGGGAAGTCGGTCTGGCCGGGCGCCGCCTCACGGCTCCACGCCGTGATGTAGTTCTTGAACGTGAATTCGGTCGGGAAGAAGCTCGGGGTTCGGCTGATGATCTGGTTGGACGGGGTGAACGACATGTTCACCATCCAGTAGACCGGGAACACCGAGCAGAGGAAGACCAGGATCGCGACCGTGTTGATCACGATCTTGGGGGCGCCGAAGCGGTGCGTCCGCCGAGCCTTCTGGGTGCGGGGGGTCACCGACGACGGGGTCTCGGCGAGCTGGACGGCGGGAGAGATCTGCGTGGTCACGCTTCCTCCTCCTTCAGGCTGGAACGGACGTTGTAGTAGGAGATGCCCATGAGCAGGAGCACCATGAACACGCCGATGGCGGCGGTCACGCCGAACTCGCCGAGGCCCTGGCGGAACAGATAGGTGCCGAGCACGTTCGTCTCGGACACGAGGCCGCCCTGCTGCTGCAGCGCGTAGACCTGCGTGAAGATGCGGAGGTTCCAGATCGTCTCGAGCACGATCACCGCCGTGAGCACGTTGCGCATGTACGGCAGGACGATGAGACGGAATCGCTGGACGGCGTTGGCGCCGTCCAGCTGCGAGGCCTCGAGGACCTCGTCGGGAACCTGGCCGAGGCCGGCGTAGAACGTGAACACCGCGAACGGGATGCCCTGCCAGACGACGATGATGACGAGGACCATCATGAACGACCAGGGGTTCGCGAGCCATCCGTGGCCGCGGAAGTCCTGCGTTCCGGTGAGGGTGTTCAGCACCCAGTTGACGAGGCCGTAGTCGGTGTCGAAGATCCAGCCCCAGACGACGGTGGCCGACAGCGGCGGCATGGCCCAGGCGAGCAGGAGTCCGATCGAGACGAGGAGTCGCCACCCCTTCGAGAGCCGCAGCATCAGCAGGGCGATCAGCATGCCGCCGACGACGATGAGGACGGTCAGCACGACCATGAGCCCGAGGCTGCGTGCGAGCACGGCCGGGAAGTCGGACATCGTGAAGACTTCGACGTAGTTGTCGAACCCGACGAAGTTCGCCGGGGTGTCGAGCATCTTGTTCTTGATCTCGAGATCGGTGAACGAGGTGATGAACATGACGATCGTCGGGTAGACGACCATGACGAAGAGCAGGATGATGCTCGGCGCGAGCAGCATCCACGGCGCGAACGGGAACTTCTTCTTCTTGGGGGCACGACCCGAGCGGGTATCGGGTCCAGGCGGGCGGGTACCGGGCGTGCGCGGCGCTGCGTCGTGTTCCGTGAGGGTTGCGCTCATCGGCTGCTCCTCGGGTGGGTCGCGGCGGGACCGCGGTGGGACTGATGGTACGCCGGTCGTGGGGCGGAAACCGGCAGGGGAACGGGGGGCGGAGCTGTGTGGGACTCCGCCCCCCGCGATGGTTCAACAGGTATCAGCTGTTGAGGATGTCCTCGATCTGCTTGTCGAGGTCGGTGGCGATCGCCTTCACGTCGCCGCCCTGGGCGATCTTGACGAGCGCCTCCTGGATGATCTGCGCAGCCTCGACCTCAGCCCACTTCGGCGTCGTCGGGGTGACCTGCGAGTTCTCGAGCGCCACGGCCTGGGCCTTGGCGATCTCGGTGTCGGGCAGGTTCGCCGCGGAAGCGGTGAGGCCCGGGGTCAGGCCACCGGCGGCCAGGAGGTCCTGGTAACCGGCGCTGGCCATGATGTCGAGCGCGGCGCGAGCCTGCTCGGGGTTGGCGCTCTTCGTCGCGACGGCGATGTTCGAGCCACCGGCGAAGATCGGGGCGGTCTCGCCGGCCTCGAGGCCCGGGAGGGCGAAGGCGTGGAGGTCCGAACCGAAGGTGTCGGGGCAACCGGGCGCCTCGGCGTCGGCCGGAGCGGTGATCGACCACTGGACCCACGCGGGAGCCGAGAGGAAGAGGTCTTCACCGGCGCAGAACGGAACCTGCGGGTCGGTCTCGTCGCCGTCCTTGGCCGCGTTCGAGGCGTTGACGTAGACGTCCTGCAGCTGCGTCAGGCCCTCGACGCCGCCGTCGCTGGAGAAGCCGGCCTTCCAGGTGTCGCCATCCTGCTCGGCGATGAATCCGCCGTGCGACCAGACGTAGGGAAGGGCGTTGTACCAGTCACGGCCCGGAGCCCAGATGCCCGACAGGGTGTCGGTCTTGCGCGCCTTGCCCGTCGCGACGTACTCGTCGAGCGTCGTCGGGACAGCCGTGTCGCCGAGGATCTGCTGGCTGTAGAAGACGATGCGTCCACCGGCGTAGTACGGGGCGGCGTAGAGGTCGCCGTCGTACGTCGCCGACTGCACGAGACCCGGGAGGTAGTCGTCGGTGCTGAAGTCCTCGAGCGGCAGGAACAGGCCCTGGTCCGCGAAGCTCGCGGTCTGGGTGTTGCCGACCTCGACCACGTCGGGCGAGTCGTTCGACTGGAGCGCAGCTGCGTAGGTGTCGCTCACGTCGGCCCAGGTCTTCTCCTCGACCGTGAGCTTCCAGCCCTCGTTCTCGGACTCGAAGGTGTCCTTGAGGTAGGCGCGCGCGTCCTCAGGGGTGTCGGAGCCGACGACCCACACGGTGATGTCGCCGCCGTCGGACGACGCCGACTCGGTGCCACCGGTGCTGCAGCCGGCGAGGGTCAGGGCAGCAGCGGCGCCGAGGGCCACAATGCCGAGTTTCCTCATTTGCGTTTCCTTTCATGGGGTGTGGGCGACAGCGGGGGTTCGCTGCACCCTTGGTGCGTGGGGTCTCGGTCAGGAGACCCCGAGTTGTCCGGAGAGGACCATGACGGCCGCGCCGCGAAGGACGATGTCCTGCGCCTGCTCGGTCATCCGGAGCCTCAGATCACGGTTGTGTTCCGCCATCGTCCGCGTCCGGAGTGTGTCGACGGCCGCGCGGGCGAGCGGGCCGTCAAGCAGTTCGGCGGGGCCGCTGAGCGCGACCTCCGACAGATTGAGGGCACCGACGACCGGTGCCAGCACGATGCCGAGCCTGCGCCCGGCCTCGGTGAGGATCGCCTCTCGGGCGGATGCCGCGTGCTCGCCGTCGTCGACGGCGTCGAGCTCGGCGGTGAGGCGGGGCACGGCGAGCCAGGTCTCGAGGCAGCCGCTCTTGCCGCATGCGCAGCGGGGGCCGCCGTCGGTGCCGACGATGACGTGCCCGATCTCGCCCGCGGCGAAGCCGCCGCCGATGACGGGGCGGCCGGCGATGATGAGGCCGGCGCCGACACCGTGGCCGACCTTGACGAGGAGCAGGTCGTCGTTCGTCGAGGCGCCGTGCTCGGCGAGCACGGCGACGTTCGCGTCGTTGCCGATGTGCACGGGAAGGCCGAAGGCGTCGTGGAGCCGGCTCTGGAGGTCGAGGCCCTGCCAGCCGAGGTTCGGTGCGGAGCGGATGACCCCGTTGGGGTCGACGATGCCGGGCGACCCGACGCCGATGCCGAGCACCGGCGCCGTCGCCGAGGCGACGAGGCCGGCGACGAGCGCGTCGACGAGCGCGGCCGCAGCTTCGCCGGTCGCGCCGTCGAGCGCGACCTCCGCGCGGCTCACGATGCCGCCGTCGAGGTCGACGATCGCGCCGAGGAACCGCTCGTGCTCCGAGAGGTCGATGCCGATGATCTGGAACGCCGCGCGATCGACGTCGATCAACATGGCGGGCTTGCCCGGACGGGCGATCTCGCGCTGGCCGAGTTCGACGATGAGGCCCTCGCCGATGAGGTCGGCGACCAGGTCGGAGACGGTGACGCGGGTCAGCCCGGTCTCGCGGGCGACATCCGCTCGGCTCTGCGGGCCTGCGCTGTAGAGCGTCTGCAGCACGAGCGACCGGTTGTGGCTGCGGGCGTGCTCGGGAAGGACCTTGCCGGTCGGGCGCAGGGCCCGCGACCTGGTGAAGATCGGCGCGTCGACGAAGGGCGTGGTCAGCACATCGACTCCGACCCCGCTGGGGGTCGGGCTCTCGAGGACCGGGCCTCGCTGCGCCTCCGTTGACATGTTTGTTAGTAAAGCTTACGAACAAACGAAATGCAAGGCTTCATCGCAGCTTTTCCAGCTCGTTACCGATTCGTGATTCTGCGTCGGACGATGCGCTTTTCAGGAGGGGGTATGGGCACGGCCGGGGAGAAACGGGGGCCCACGGCGCGACACGCCGCGGCGATCGCACACCCCCTCCTGAGAAGCGCAGGAGACGACGAAGGGCGGATGCCGCAGCATCCGCCCCTCGCCCTGCGACCTGGATCAGGCGGCGATGCGCGCCTTCAGGTTGTCGCTGAGGGTCTGCAGGAACTCCTCGGTCGTCTGGTAGGCCTGCTCGGGGCCGACGAGGAGCGCGAGGTCCTTCGTCATGGCGCCGGACTCGACCGTCTTGATGACGACGTCTTCGAGGGTCAGCGAGAAGTCGATGAGCTCCTGGTTGCCGTCGAGCTTGCCGCGGTGCGCGAGGCCGCGCGTCCAGGCGTAGATCGAGGCGATCGGGTTCGTCGACGTGGGCTTGCCCTGCTGGTGCTGGCGGTAGTGGCGCGTGACGGTGCCGTGCGCCGCCTCGGCCTCGACGACCTTGCCGTCGGGCGTGGCCAGGACCGAGGTCATGAGGCCGAGCGAGCCGAAGCCCTGCGCGACGGTGTCGGACTGCACGTCGCCGTCGTAGTTCTTGCACGCCCAGACGTAGCCGCCCTCCCACTTGAGGGAGGCCGCGACCATGTCGTCGATGAGGCGGTGCTCGTAGGTGAGGCCGGCGGCGTCGAACGCCTCCTTGAACTCGGCCTCGAAGACCTCCTGGAAGAGGTCCTTGAAGCGGCCGTCGTAGGCCTTGAGGATCGTGTTCTTCGTCGAGAGGTACACGGGGTAGTTGCGCGAGAGGCCGTAGTTGAGCGAGGCGCGCGCGAAGTCGCGGATCGACTCGTCGAGGTTGTACATGCCCATGGCGACGCCCGAGCCCGGGGCCTGGAAGACCTCGAACTGCTGCGGCTCGGAGCCGTCTTGCGGGGTGAAGGTCATGGTGAGCGTGCCGGGGCCGTCGAACTTGAAGTCGGTGGCGCGGTACTGGTCGCCGAACGCGTGGCGGCCGACGATGATCGGCTTGTTCCAGCCGGGCACCAGGCGCGGGATGTTCGAGATGATGATCGGCTCGCGGAAGATCACGCCGCCGAGGATGTTGCGGATGGTGCCGTTGGGCGAACGCCACATCTTCTTGAGGCCGAACTCCTCGACGCGCGCCTCGTCGGGCGTGATGGTCGCGCACTTGACGCCGACGCCGTGCTTCTGGATCGCGTGGGCCGCGTCGACCGTGATCTGGTCGTCGGTCTCGTCGCGCTTCTGGATCGAGAGGTCGTAGTACTCGAGGTTCACGTCGAGGTACGGGTGGATGAGCTGGTCCTTGATGGCCTGCCAGATGATGCGGGTCATCTCGTCGCCGTCGAGTTCGACGACGGTGCCTTCAACCTTGATCTTGGACACGGTTCGTGGTCTCCTTGCGGTCGTTCGGGAAGAATCGAGGAAGTCTCGAGAGGGCGCGCGAACGCCAACCGAGAGTTTACCGCGTCCGCCCGAGTATCTTGACATCGAGACATTCAGGCCCCGTCCACTCCCTGTTCTCCACAGAATGGCGACACGGCTACCGGCTCCGGCATCGCACAGGTTAGCCTTGGCTGCATGGCTGAGCTGCGACTGGAAGAACTGAACGCGTCGAACATCGTGGCGGCGAACACGCTCTCGCTCAAGCCCGGCCAGGAGCAGTTCATCGCTCCCGTCACCTACTCCGCCGAGGCGACCGTGGTCAACCCGGCCACCTCGTGGCAGCGCATCGTGACGCTCGACGAGCGCGTCGTCGGTTTCATCCACGGCAACTTCGACCCCGAGAACGCGCACGAGGAGTTCCGCGCGTGCATCTGGCGCATCAACGTCGACGCCGACGTGCAGGGCAAGGGCGTCGGCCGCTTCCTCACCAAGTCCCTCGCCGAAGAGGCCAAGAACCGCGGCTTCGACCGCATCACCGTGCTGTGGGAGCCGGGCGAAGAGGGCCCCGAGGCGTTCTTCCACCGCATCGGCTTCGTCGACATCGGCGAGACCGCCTACGGCGACGTGATCGGCGCGCTCGAGCTCTGACCGGGCGAGCGCCCGAAGTCCTGCCCCGGCAGCCGCGAACGGAACAGACGAAGGCAGAGCGGATGCCGCAGCAGCAGCCCCTGGGCTTCGTCGAAGCCGTGCTCGCGGTGGTCTCCGACATCCCCTCCGGCATGGTCGCGACCTACGGCGACGTCGCCGCGCTGCTCGGATCCCGCGGCGCCAGGGCCGTCGGCGGCGTCATGGCCAGGTACGGGTCCGACGCCCCGTGGTGGCGCGTCGTCCGCGCCGGCGGCCGCCCGCCGTCCGGCCACGCGGCGTCCGCGCTCGCGCACTACGAGCGCGAGGGCACCCCGCTCGTGGCGACCGCCGACGACGACGGCTACCGCATCGACCTCTCCGTCGCGCGCTGGCGCCCATAGCCGTCGTCGGTCGAGGAGCGACGAAGCAGCGTCTCGAGACCGAGCGCCAGACCCGCTCGAGACGACGGCGACCCGCCTACTCCCCCGCCTCCGCGACCGGGATCCTGATGACGATCGTCGTGCCGGCTCCGGGCGCGCTCGTCACGTGCACGTCGCCGTCGACCGCATCCACCCGGTCGACGATGCCGAGCATGCCCGAGCCGGCGTCGACCGATGCGCCGCCGACCCCGTTGTCACGGACCTCGAGCACGAGCTCTCCGTCGACGACATGGGCGCGGACCCAGGCGCGGGTGGCCGCGGAATGCTTCGCCACGTTCGCGAGCGACTCGGCGAGCACGAAGTACGCGGTGGACTCGATGATCTCGGGCAGACGGCCCTCGGCCTGCACCTCCACGTCGACGGGCACCGGGCAGCGTCCGGCGAGCTCGGGCACCGCGAGCGCGAGCCCTCCGGAGGAGAGCAGGCTCGGGTGGATCCCGTGCGCGAGCTCGCGCAGTTCGCGCAGCGCCTGGTTCAGCATCGCGATGGTCTGCTCGAGTTCCTCGGCGAGGTCCGCCTCGCCGGCGTCGCGCGCGGCGTTCGCGGCGAGCCGCAGCCGCATGCCGAGTGAGACGAGGTGCTGCTGCGCGCCGTCGTGCAGGTCGCGTTCGATGCGCCTGCGCGCCTCGACGCCCGCCTCGACGATGCGCTGACGCGACTGCCGCACCTGCTCGAGGGTGCGCTCGATCTCGGAGCGCAGGCGGCCGTTGTCGACCGAGAGCCGCAGCGCGCTGGACACCCCGTCGAGCAGGCGCATGTTGTCGGTCAGCACTCGGTCGTGCCGGATGAGCGCGATGGGCGTGCCGAGCGGCGAGGACACGGGCAGGAGCCCCGGCCCGTTGCGCCCGTCGGCGGCGACGTCGGTCATCGGCGCGCCCGAGGCATCCGCGTACCGGCCCTTCGCCTCGTCCCACCAGTACACGCGCACCGAGTCGTCGCGGAGGGTTCGTGCAAGCGACTCGGCCCAGAGCCCCCGGTCGGCGCCCTCGCGCGTGATGCGCATGAGGTCGGCGACTCGGGCGCGCATGTTGCGGGCGTGCGCGATGCCCGCGTCGAAGCTCACCGGGATCGACGCGATCGCCACGAGCGAGACGGTCGCGAGCACGCCGTCGTCGGCGGCGGTCGCGTAGTTCACGGCCTGGGCGGCGAGCGTCGTCGCCCAGGCGAGCAGCGCGACCGGCATGAGGAACGCGACGGTGCGCGCGGGCACGCTCGCGCGCATCCAGCGCACGAGCAGGCGGCCGGCGATGACGAGTGCGAGCGCCCCGCCGATGACCCGGTAGCCCGTGTCGACCGCGGCGAAGAGCACCGGCGCCTCGCCGATTCGGTACGCGTTCGGCGCGCAGTCGCAGGGGTTCGCCTCGGGCCCCGCGAAGAGCACGACGACGACGAGGTTGACGAGGAAGGACACCACCGCGATCGCGGCGATCGTGCGGTCGAACCGGTCGCTGAGCCGGCCCTTGGGATAGACGAGCACGAGGATGCCGGCGATGACGGCCCACGCGAGGTCGACGCCGCGCACGATCGGCCACACCCACTCCCACTCGCCGATGATGAGGTACACCGACTGCGGGATCCACAGCACGACGAACGCGATCATGAGCCGGGCCGGCGTGCGGGCCGGGCCGATGTGCCAGGCGACGCCGGCGCACGCGGCGAACACGAGCGGCACGAGCGCATGCAGCGTCGAGTACGACAGCTCGGGCCGATCGGGCTCGGGCGTGGCGAGGTATCCGCCGATCTCCATCGCGAGGCTCAGCGCGACGGCCAGCGTGATCGTGATCGTGCGCCTGATGATCCGGCCCTTGCGGCCGGGCGCCATCACCGCTCGCCGAGGAGGGTGAGCACGGCCAGGACGCGGCGGTGGTGCTCGGGCGACTCCTCGAGGTCGAGCTTCTGCAGGATGCTGCGCACATGCGTCTCGACGGTCTTCAGCCCGAGGAAGAGCGTCTGCGCGATGCCGCCGTTCGAGTAGCCCTGGGCCATGAGCTCGAGGACCGACCGTTCGCGGCCGGTGAGCCGTGAGATCGGATCGTCGGCACGCGAGCGGCGCACCAGCTGCTCGACGACCTCGGGGTCGACGACGGAGCCGCCGCCCGCCACGGTCTCGACGGCGCGCACGAGCGTCTCGGGCTCGGAGACACGCTCCTTGAGGAGGTAGCCCGTGCCGCTGCCGGCCTGCATCACCCGCAATGCGTATTCGGGGGTCGCGTACATCGAGAGCAGGAGCACGCCGATCTCGGAGCCGCTCGCCCGGATCTGCTCGAGCGCGACGATGCCCTCGTCGCGATGGGTGGGCGGCATGCGGATGTCGAGCACGGCCGCGTCGATGCCGCCGGCCCGCACGATCTCGACGAGCTCGTCGCCCGTGCCGACGGACGCTACCACGTCGACGCCGCCGCCCTCGAGCACCTTCGCGATGCCCTCGCGCAGCAGGAGGGCATCGTCGGCGATCGCCACGCGCAGTGGGGAGGCGTCGTCCATGGCACCCTCCGGTCGTCAGGCACGTGAACGCGGCGGGGCAGCCGCTTCGGAAAACCTATCGCGCGCCGCGTGAGGCCTGTACCCCCAAACTGGGGGCAGCGTCGCCGGGCGCGACGACCGGGCGACGGAGCACGCCGGGTCGCGGCATCCGCTCGAATGGACGGATGCCGCGACCCGGCCGCAGCTCAGACCAGCGAGTCGCGCCAGGCCGCGTGCATCGCCGCGAACCGGCCGGATCCGCCGATGAGGTCGGCCGGCGAGCCGTCCTCGATGATGCGGCCCTGTTCCATGACGAGCACCCGGTCGGCGATCGCGACCGTCGACAGGCGATGCGCGATGATCACCGCCGTGCGGTCGGCGAGCAGGGTCTGCAGGCCCTCCTGCACGAGCCGCTCGCTCGGGATGTCGAGCGAGCTCGTCGCCTCGTCGAGGATGAGCACCGCCGGATCGGCGAGGAACGCGCGCGCGAACGAGATGAGCTGGCGCTGCCCCGCGCTCACGCGCCCGCCGCGCTTGTTCACGTCGGTGTCGTAGCCGTTCGGCAGCCCCTCGATGAACTCGTGGGCGCCGACCGCCTTGGCCGCCGCGACGATCTCGTCGAACGTCGCGGCGGGTTTTCCGAGCGCGATGTTGTCGGCGACGGAGCCCGAGAAGAGGTACGCCTCCTGCGTGACCATGACGATCGCCCGCCGCAGGTCCTTCGGGTGCAGTTCGCGCAGGTCGACGCCGTCGAGCGTCACGACCCCGTCGCTCGGATCGTAGAACCGGGCGAGCAGCTTCGCGAGCGTCGTCTTGCCGGCGCCCGTCGCCCCCACGAGGGCGACGGTCTGCCCCGCGGGCAGGTCGAGGTCGAAGCGCGGCAGGATGACGCGGTCGCGCGTGTACTCGAACTGCACGCCCTCGAAGCCGACGTGCCCCTCGGCCCTGCGCAGGTCGACGGGGTGCGCCGGATCGGGCACGCTCGGCTCCTCCTCGAGCACGCCCGAGATCTTCTCGAGCGCGCTCGACGCGGACTGGTACCCGTTGTAGAACATCGCCATGTCCTCCATCGGGTCGAAGAACCGCTTCGTGTAGAGCACCGCGGCGAGGAGCACGCCGATCTCCAGCGCCCCGTCGACGACGCGGAAGCCGCCGAGCACGAGCGTGGCCGCGACGGCGGTGTTGCCGATGAAGGCGAGCCCGGGGTTGTAGACGGCGAACAGCCCGAGCACCCGGGCGTTGACGTCGCGGTAGTCCTCGACGAGCCCGCCGAACTCCGCCTCGTTCCGCTTCTCGGAGCGGAACGCCTGCACGGCGCGCATGCCCGTCATCGTCTCGACGAACTTCACGATGAGCTGAGCGGATGCCACGCGCGAGCGCCGGAACAGGGCCTGCGAGCGCACCTGGAACCACCGGGTCAGGATGCCGAGCGGCACGAGCGCCACGAGCAGCACGAGCCCCGACGTCGGATCGATGATCACGAGCGCACCGGCCGTGAAGACCATGTACATGAGCCCGCGAACGAGGAGCGTCAGCCCCTCGTCGAGGAGTTCGCGGATCGCGTCGAGGTCGCTCGTCTGCCGCGAGATGATGCGCCCCGAGGTGTAGGACTCGTGGAACTCGAGGCTCAGCCGCTGCGTGTGCAGGAACACGCGCGTGCGCAGGTCGATCAGGATCGCCTGCCCGATGCGTGCCGAGAGCCGGATGTACATCGCGATGAGGAACGCGCCGACGACCCCGGTGAGCAGGTAGGCGAGCCCGGCGAACGCCGCCGGATACCAGTTCTGCTCGACGAGCGCGGGGATGCCCTGGTCGATGCCGAACGCGATGATGGCCGGGCCGGCGGCCTGCGCGGCCGACGACACGACGATGGCCGCAGCCGTGAGCCAGAGCTTCGCCCGCTGGGGGCGCAGGAGCGAGCCGAGCAGGCGCACCGATCTGCGCCTGATCTCGCGGGACTCCGCCTTGGTGTAGTCGAGGCGTTCTTCGCCCTGGACGCCGGTGACGCTCATGATGCCGCTCCTCTCGTGGTCTGGGGTGCTCTGAGCTCGTGGTGGTCGGGGCCGGGCCCGTCCGTGTCGGCCGGCGCGGGCCGTGCCGCGGCCCCGGCCTGGACGGGCCGGGCCTCCGCCTCGTCCTCGAGGCTCGAGATGACGAAGCGGTAGTGCTCGCTCTCGCGGAGCAGTTCGGAGTGCGTGCCCACGGCGGTGATGCGTCCCGCCTCGAGCAGCGCGACGCGATCGGCGAGCATGACCGTCGACGGACGGTGCGCCACGATGAGCGCGGTGGTCGAGGCGAGCACGTTGCGCAGTTCGGCCTCGACCCGGGCCTCGGTCGCGACGTCGAGCGCCGAGAGCGGGTCGTCGAGCACGAGCACGGCCGGCTTGGCCGCGACCGCGCGTGCGAGCGCGAGGCGCTGACGCTGGCCGCCCGACAGGCTCATGCCCTCTTCTCCGACCTTCGTGTCGATGCCGTCGGGCAGGTCGTGAACGAAGCCCGCCTGCGCGATGCGCAACGCCTCGTGCAGCACCTCCTCGGCGGCATCGCCGTCGAGCTCGGGCCGGCCGAGCAGCACGTTCTCGCGGACGGACGCGCTGAACAGCGTGGCATCCTCGAACGCCATCGCGATGTGCCGCCGCAGTTCCTCGCGGCTGAAGGCGCGCACGTCGACGCCGTCGAGGGTCACCGACCCCGCGGTCACGTCGTAGAGCCTGGTGGTGAGCGCGGTGAGGGTGGTCTTGCCGCACCCCGTGAGCCCGACGAGCGCCATGGTCTCGCCCGGGGCGATGTCGAGGTCGACGCCGTCGAGCAGGTCGTCGAACCGGTCGGGCGAGTCCTGGTAGCGGAAGTGCACGCCCGTGAAGCTCAGCGCCCCGTGGGGTTCGCCGAGCACGCGGGGCGCCTCGGGGTCGACGATCTCGTTCTCGCTGTCGAGCACCTCGAAGAAGCGGTCGGTCGCGGTGCGGGCGTCGAGCGAGAAGGCGAGCAGGAACCCGATCGACTCGATCGGCCACGCCAGCACGGTCGCCGTCGCGAAGAACGCGACGAGCGTGCCCACGGTGATCACGCCGTTCGCCGCGAGCCAGATGCCGAGGCCGAGGCAGATCGAGAGCGCGACCGCGGGCACCAGGATCAGCCAGACCCAGATGTTCGCGTCGAGCTTCGCCTTCGCGATCTCGGTGGAGCGCAGCGACTCGGCCTGCGCACGGAACGTCGAGAGCGCGTGCTTGCCGCGCCCGAACGCCTTCAGCACCCGGATGCCGTGCACCGACTCCTCGACGGCGGTCGCGAGGTCGCCCGCCTGGTCCTGGCTGCGACGCGACATCTCGGAGTAGCGGCCCTCGAAGAGGTACCCCACGACCCACAGCGGCAGCGAGCACACGAGGAACACGAGGCCGAGCATCCAGTTCATCGAGATGAGGATGCCGACGCCCACGATGATCGTGATGAGGTTCACGACCGTCAGCACGAGGCCGAACGAGAGCCAGCGCCGGATCAGGCCGAGGTCGCTGACGGCACGCGAGAGCAGCTGTCCGCTGGGCCAGCGGTCGTGGAAGCTGACGGGCAGGTCCTGCAGCTTCGCGTAGAGCGCGTTGCGCATGCGCGCCTCGACGCGCGTGCCCGGGCCGACGACGAGCCACCGCCGCAGCCCGTACATGAGCGCCTCGACCGTGCCGAGGCCGAACACGAGCAGCGCGAACGGCACGACGGCCGAGGGGTCGCCGCCCGCGAGCGGTCCGTCGACCATCGATTCGAGGACCTGCGGGATGGTGAGCGCGACGAGCTGGCCGATGAGCGCGGCGAGCGCGCTGAAGGCGAACGCGGGCGTGGACCGGCCGACGTAGAGACGCAGGCGCCACAGCGAGCGGACCGTGCCGAGGCGCGGCTGATCGGAAGCGGGGTGGTGCGAGATGGCGGACAAGCCGGATCCCTTTCGAGAGTGGTGCGGTCGACCGCGGGCATATGCGGTCGGGCAGCGCGACAGGCGCTGAAAGACGTCGCTGAGGACGTGGGATGCGGGGCTACCGCCGAACGTGCAGGCGCGGAGCCTGCGGGGCTGGGTGCGAACTACCCGGAGATGCCCGCCGAGACGTGGAACACCGGACGCAGAGCGCTACCGGCCACGAACGGGCGGGTTCGGCTGTGTGTCTGCATGGTGTCCTCCTGCGTCGTCATCGTCTTCGTTGCACGTGGCCGCGCGAAACGCGGCCAGCCCTGTAGCTTATGCCCACTTTCCACTGGCGTGCAAGATCACTCGTGCGAGTAGGCTGTGCGGATTCGTCTTCCGCTCGAGGTCCGCCCTGAAACGTCCTCGCCCGGAGTGGCCCGGACGACCAGACCAGGAGATCGCGTGGGTGCGACATCGACCGCCGTGGCGCGCGCGAACGCGCACCGCGGGGTGTTCGCCTCGATCGGCGCGGTCGTGCTCGTGCTCGCCTTCCTCGGCACGGCGGTGGTCGATTCGCTCGCGAACGCGTCGCACGCGGCGCTCGCCGACGGGCTCGCGTCGGCGACGGGAACCGACGGTGCCGCCCGCTGGCAGATCCGGATGGCCGCAGACGCCGACGCGCAGGCGGAAGCCGCGGCATCCGTCCTCGATCGCATGCTCGTGCCGAACGGAGCGGTGTGGTCCCGCTCGGTGCAGACCGCGCCCGTCGACGCGAGCAGCGGCGAGACGGCGTTCGATGCGGTGCTGCTCGCCGATCCCTCCGCCGAGGGACGAGCCGAACTCGTCGACGGCGCCTGGCCGGAGGATGCGAACGGTACGGCCGATGCCGGCACCGGGGCGGGAGCCGGCGCCCCGGCGGGCACGGTGGCGACCGCGGTGCAGGCCGAGGCGGCCCGAGAGCTCGGCCTCGACCTCGGTGATGTGATCGTCCTCGGAGGCGCCGAACCCGTGCGACTGCTGGTCGTCGGCACGTGGGAGCCCACCGACCCGTCGGATCCGGCGTGGTTCGCCGCCCCGATCGTCTCGGCCGGCGTGCTCGAGGAGGGAGCAGGCCCGTTCCTCGTGGCCGACGATGCCGACCTCGCCGGACTGCCCGCCGCGGTCGTGGTGCGGTGGACCGCGACGCCCGGACCCGACGCGATGACGCCGGAACGCGTCGCCGATCTCCGGGCCGCCCTGCCGAACGTGGAGCCCGCGCTGCGTGCCCAGGACGGCATCGGCGCCGACGGGCTCGGCGCTTCCGGTGCACTCATTGCGACGCTCGATCGCCTGCTCGCCGGGCTCACGACCGTGCGGGCCATCGCACCGTTGTCCGTGCTGCTCATCGTGGTCGCGGGGTTCGCCGCGCTCGACCGTCTCGCTGCACTGCTCACGGCGGCGCGGCGCGGCGAGACGCTGCTGCTGCGGGCCAGGGGCGCCTCGGCGCCACGGATCGCCCGCACCGCGGCCGGGGAGGCCGTCGCCGTGGCCGGACCGGCCGCGATCCTCGGGGTCGCGTTCGCCGAGACGGCGCTGTCCGCCGTCCGACCCGGCGGGCCGGGCACGTGGCCTGTGGCGGGCGGCGTGGCGGCGGCGTGCCTGCTCGGCGCCGTCGCGCTCCTCGGCGGTCGCGCGTGGTGGGATGCGACCCGGCCGATGCTCCGCGGCTCAGGCGACGAGGTCGGCCGAATTCCACGTGCGGCCGCCGCCGGCGGAGTCCTTCTCGTCGTCGTCGCGGCCGCCGTGTCGCTCTGGCAGTTCCGGCTGTACGGCTCGCCCCTCGTGGTGAACGCCTCCGGCGTGCTCGAGGTGGATCCCATCGCCGTGCTCGCCCCCATGCTCGTGCTCGTCGCGCTCGCGCTCCTCGGCAACGGGCTCGTGAGTCCGGTCGCGGCCGCGCTCGAGCGGCTCGCGGCGGCCCGGCCCGGGCTCGTTCCCGCCCTGCCGATGCGACAGCTCGCGCGGCGCGGCGGCCTCTACGCCTCGGCGTCGCTGATGACGATGCTCGGCGTCGGAGCGCTGACGCTCGCGGCCACGTTCGCCGGCAGTTGGCAGGCCTTCGACCGGGCGGCCTCCGCCGTCGAGGTCGGCGGCGACGTGCGCGTCGCCTATGCGGCGCGCACCGTCGTGCACGACGCGGATCCGCTCGCCCTCGACGACCCGTTCGCGGGCCTCGGTCCCGTCGAGGCGAGCCTCCCCGTCTTCAGCGGCGAGGCGAGGATCGGCTCCGACCCTGCCACCCTCATCGCCCTGCCGGCATCCGACGCCGCCCGTCTCGGCCCGGCACTCGCCGCGGCGACGGCCGACCTTCCGCCCGTCGGCGCGATCGACCTCCCGGCGGGGGCGTCGACGATCGACGTCGCAGTCCGTCTCTCGGCTGCCGAGGGCACTCCGGGCGAGGTGGCCGTCTCGGCCTGGGTCCTCGGCTCGGGCGGCGAGGCGAGCCGACTCCCCGCCGGCTCGATCCAGGTCGGCGCGGGCGTCGGCATCGCGCAGGTCGAGCTGCCGGATGTCGCGGGCCTGCGCCTACTCGGATTCGACGCGTCCCTCGCGCAATCGCGGGGCGGCGAGGTGACCGTGCAGTTCGGCGCCGTGTCGATCGACGGATCCCCGGCGGCGTCCGCACTGCAGGTCGACGGCGAGACGCGGCTCGCTCCCGACCGCCCGGTCGGGCGCGTCGCCGTCGGCGGGGAGGAATCCGACCCGGTGCCGGTCGTGCTCGGTGCCGCTCTCGCCGGTCGCATCGAAGCCGGGCCCGGCGACGCCCTCGCCTTCCGCATCCTCACCGGGGGCGCCGACATCGACGCGATCGTGGCCGACGTCGTGCCCGCCGTGCCGGGCGCCGGCGGCATGGGTCTGCTCGCCGACCTCGCCGAGATCTCCGCGGCGGCGTTCGCCGACGGTTCCGGCGTTCCCGCGTACACCGAGCGTTGGCTCGCGACGCAGGAGCCGGCCGAGGTCGCCGACGGCATCCGAGAGGACCCTTCGGTCGCGCTCACCGCGAGCACCCGGTCGGATGCCTCCTCGGCCCCGCTCCTCGGCCCGGCCGTCAGCGCGCTCTGGGCCGGTGCGGCCGCCGCGCTCCTCTTCGCGGCCGTCGCGCTCGCCGCGCTCACGACCGCCCTCGCACGAGCGCGATTCGGCGAGGTCGTGGTGCTGCGAGCGCTCGGCATGCCCGCGAGGATGCAAGGTCGGGCCCGTCTTGCCGAGCTCGCCGTGTCGCTCGTCACCGCAGCACTCGTCGGCATCGTCATCGGCGCGCTCACCGCCGTCGCGACGGTGCGGGATCTCGCGAGGGCCGCCGTCGCGGGTGCGCCGGGCGCACTTCCCGTGGACCTCGCCCTCGACGTGCTCCCGTGGGTCGTGGGCCTCGTCGCCTTCCTCGGCATCTCGACCGCGATCGGCGCGGCCGCGGCGGCATCCGTACGGCGGCTGGCCGCCACCCACGGCATCAGGGAGGAGGAACGATGAACGCGCTGCGCGGTTCGCCCCGACGATCCAGGCTGTCCCCGGCGGGCCTCCTCCGCCGGCAGTGGACCACCGCACCCGGCGCGTCGATCGCGCTGGCGCTGCTCGTCCTCGTCGGCGCCTTCCTCGCCACGGCCGTGCCCCGAGCCGCCACGATGCTGCACACGCAGGCCGTGCACGAACAGCTCGCCGCGGTTCCGGCCGCCGAGCTCGATCTCACCGCGACCGCACGCGAACGGCCGACGACAGGACCCGGCACCGGCCCGACGACGCTCGACGACGACGTCGCGGCCGCCTGGGGTTCGACCGACGAGTACCTGGGCGCGATCGTCGACGGCATGCCCGCCGACCTCGCCTCCGTCGTGGACACGCCGCTCGCGATGCTCACGGTCGCCCCCGTGCGGGCCGTGGTCGAAGGCGCTGGGCCGAGTGCGCCCTCGTACCGGATCATGGCGGGCTTCGACCCGCGTCTGCGCGAGCACGTCGAACTCACCGCGGGCGAGTGGCCGGCGCCGGTCGACGCCCCCGTCCCCTCATCGGCGCCGGTCGAGATCGTCCTCACCGACGCCGTCGCCGACCGCATGGAATGGTCGGTCGGCGAGTCGCGCACCATCGACGTCGAGGGAACTGCACAACCGGTCGTGCTCGCGGGCACGGTCGCCCCGCTCGACCCCGACGACGGCATCTGGACCCACATCGTCCCGGCGCTCGAGCCGTCGGTCGTCGACAACGGACTCGCCCCACCCGAGATCACCGCGGTCGCGTTCGTCGATCCGGCGTCCTGGTCGGACTTCGCCTCGGTGAGCATGCCGCTCACGCTCGAGGTCTGGGTCCCCGTCGACATCGCGAACATCACGGCCGACATGTCCGCCCGGCTGCAATCCCAGGTCGGGAGGTTCTCGAGCGAGCTGCACGCCGTCGGATCCGGCGAGTGGGCGGACGAGTACTTCACGGTGGGCGGGCTCTCGTTCTCGAGCGGGCTGCGTGCCGAGCTCGAGGCAGCTGCCGCCGCGGCGGCAGCCGGCGACGCCGTGCTCGCCACGGTCGCATCCGGGCCCATCGGCGTGATGATCGCCGTGCTGCTGCTCGGCGCACGAGTCGTGTTCGAACGCCGTCGCGAGGGGCTCGAGCTCGTCGCCGCCCGCGGGGCCTCGACAGGTCAGCTGCGCGGCATCCTCGCCCTCGAAGGACTCGCGATCGGCGTCCCCGCCGCGCTCGTGGGCGGCGTCGGCGGCACGCTCGCCTTCGCTTTCGACGGAGGGCCCGTGGGCGCCGCCGTCGCGGTGCTGTTCGCACTCACCCCCGCGGCGCTGCTCATCGTCTCGGCGCCGTCGCTCAGTCCGCTGCGGCGCGCACGCGCCGACCTCGGCACGTCGAGCGACGGGCGGCTCCGCCTGCTCGGCGAGCTCGTCGTGGTGCTGCTCGCGGCAGCGGCCGTCGCCGTGCTGTTCCGACGCGGTCTCGCCACCTCGTCGTCCGCCGTCGGCGTCGACCCCCTGCTCGCGGCCGTGCCGCTGCTGCTCTCGCTCGTGGCCTGCATCTTCGTGCTGCGGGTCTATCCGATCCCCCTCGCCCGCATCGTCGGGTCGCTGGCCGCCAAGCCAGGCCTCGTCGGATTCCTCGGCTCGGCCCGCGCGCTCCGCGATCCCTCCGCGGGGCTCGTGCCCGTGCTCGCGGTGGTCGTCGGCGTGTCGGTCGCCGTGTTCTCGTCGGTGCTGCTCGGCACCATCCAGACGGGCGTCGAAGCCGCGGCATCCCACCGGGTGGGGGCGGATGCCTCGGTCGCGGGCAGGCCGATGACCCGCGCGCAACTCGACGAGATGCGCGAGCTGCCCGGTGTCGAGGTGATCGCGCCCGTCTACTCGACTCGCAGCGCCTCGCTCTCGATCGACGGGCGGCAGCGGACCACCACCCTCATCGTGATCGACGTCGCCGAGATGCAGGCCGTACAGGCCGGAAGGGCCGATACGACGCCGCTGCCCGACTCGCTCGTCAAGCCAGCGGACGACGACGGGGTGCCGGTCCTCGTCTCCGGGGTCGTCGACGCCGTCACCGCGGACGCGGCCGAGGTCCGGATCGAGGGAGACCCCTACACGGTCGAGAGCGTCGTCGAGGGCACGACGGCGTACTCGCCCCGAGCGAACTGGATGCTCATGGACCGCTCGAATGCCGAGCCGTACACCGACACGCTCGTGCCGCGCACCGTGCTGGTCCGCTTCGAGAGCGGCGCGGGCGGCGACGGCGACACCGACGAGATCGTGAGCGCGCTCGCCGAGATCGCCGGCCCCGGCACCACGGTCCAGACCGCCGAGAGCGTCGCCGACGAGCTGAGTTCGACGACGACGGTGCGCGGGCTCGTCGCGGCCCTCATCGCGGCGATCGTGCTCACCAGCCTGCTCACCGCTCTCGCGATCGTCCTGACCCTCGTGGTGGGGCGCCCTGCGCGCGACCGGCTGCTGCCGCTCCTCGCGACGCTCGGGCTCGATCGTCGCGGGCGACGCGCTCTCGTCGCGTGGGAGATCGGGCCGGTCACGGCGGTCTCCCTCCTCGTCGGCGCGACCCTGGGCCTGGTCATCCCGTACCTGGTGCTCGGCGGCATCGACCTGAGCACGTTCACGGGCGGCGACGGGCAACCGGACGTCGCCTATGATCCGTGGCTCATCACCGCCGTGCTCGCGGCATCCGTCGTCGTCACGGCGATGGCTTCGACGCTCGCCGCATCGCTCGGCTCGCGCATCGACGTGGCGCGAGCCCTGCGCAAGGAGGAGGAAGGATGAACAACGTGGCAGAACCGACCCATCCGCACATCCTGTGCAACGACCTGGTGCGCATCTTCACGGCCGACGGGGTCGAGGTGCAGGCGCTCCAGGGGCTGAACCTGCGCGTCGATCCGGGCGAGATGGTCGCCGTGGTCGGCGCATCCGGCTCGGGCAAGTCGACGCTGCTCACGATCCTCTCGGGCCTGGACACCGCCACCGCCGGCAGCGCGAGCGTGGCAGGGCACGATCTGCTCGCCATGCGATCGCGCGAGCGCGTCGAGTACCGCCGCCGCACGGTCGGGTTCGTCTGGCAGCAGACCTCGCGCAACCTGCTCCCCTACCTCACGGCCGCCGAGAACATCGCACTCGCGATGAACGTCGCGGGCACCCTCCGCGGTGCCGCCAGGGCCGCGCGCATCGACGAACTGCTCGGTCTCCTGCAGGTCGGCGAGTTCGGCGACCGGAGACCGCCCGAACTCTCGGGCGGCCAACAGCAGCGGGTCGCTATCGCCGTCGCCCTCGCGAACTCGCCGCTCGTGCTGCTCGCCGACGAACCGACCGGCGAGCTCGACGAGGCGACCTCTGCGAGCGTGCTCGAGGCCATGCGCAGCGTGAATGAGGAGCTCGGAGTGACCACGCTCATCGTGACCCACGACCCGACGGTTTCGGAACACGTGCGACGCACGGTGCAGATCCGCGACGGGCGTACCTCGACCGAGGTGCTGCGTTCGACGCGGATCGACGAGCACGGCACCGAGGAGCACGTCGCCGAGGAGTTCGCGGTGCTCGACCGGGTCGGCCGACTACAGCTCCCGCACGAGTTCGTGCAGCGGCTCGACCTGCGCGATCGCGTGCGACTCGCCCTCGAGCCCGACCACGTCGGCATCTGGCCCGGCGGCGGCGGCACGTCCGCGGGCGAGGCCGGCACGACCGGCGGCGGGGGCGAGCCGGAAGCGGATACCGCTGCCGACGCCGCAGATCGTTCCACCCACGAGGAGCCGAGATGACCACGCTCAGAGCCGAGAACGTCGGCCGGGACTTCGAGACGGATGCCGGTGCGGTGCACGCCGTCGCCGAGGTCTCCCTCGAGGTGCGTCCGGGTGAATTGCTCGTGATCACGGGTCCGTCGGGCGCCGGGAAGACGACGCTGCTGAACCTGCTCGGCGGACTGGACCGCCCGACGTCCGGATGCGTGCGGCTCGGCGAGACCGACCTCTCCGCGCTCGGCGACGACGAGCTCGCGGCGATGCGGCGCGAACAGCTGGGGTACGTCTTCCAGTCGTTCGGGCTGATCCCGGTGCTGTCGGCCTCCGAGAACGTCGAGGTGCCGCTCCGACTGCTCCGCATGGCGCCGGCCGAGCGCGATGCTCGCGTGACCGAGGCGCTCGACGCAGTCGGGCTCGGGTCCCACGGCGCGCAGCGACCGTACGAGCTGTCGGGCGGCCAACAGCGCAGGGTCGGCATCGCACGGGCGATCGCGGCGCGTCCGCGACTGCTGCTCGCCGACGAACCGACTGGTCAGCTCGACAGCAGCACGGCCGCCACCGTCATGGACCTCATCGGCGACCTCGTGCACGAACGCGGCGTGGCCGCGGTCGTCACCACCCACGACCCCGCGGTCGCGGGGCGGGCGGACCGCATACTCGAGCTGCACGACGGTCGGGTGCGGTCGGTCAGCGCACCCGCACCGAGAGGCAGGTGACGCAGCCCTCGAGCTTCTCGAACTCGCTGATGTCGATCGTCACGACGCGGTACCCGAGGTTCGAGAGCATGGCGGCGGTCTGCGGGGCTGCCGACGACATGAGCAGCGACTCGTCGCTCAGTGCGACCACTGCGACGCCCTCGGGCTCGACCACGGGCAGGAACCGCGGGAACAGGCTCGGCACGTCGATGCGGTCGACGTCGCCGATGACGGTGCCGTCGGGCAGCGCGGTCACGGCGCTCTTCAGGTGCAGCGCCTTCGTGAGCGGCACGGCGACGACCTCGTAGCCGTGGGGCGCGAGCAGGGCGCGCAGCTGGCGGATGCCCTCGGCGTTCGTGCGCGAGCCCGCGCCGACGTAGACCGTGGACCCGACCTTGAGCACGTCGCCCCCGTCGAGGGTGCCCGGGGCCAGGATGCTGGCGACGCTGATGCCCGGGATCGACCGCACGGCCCGCTCGACCGCTTCGACCTCTGGGCGGCGCGAGGGGGCGCCCGGGTGGGTGAGCACGGCGAGGTCGCCGAACATGACCACGGCGTCTTCGACGAACACCGAGTCGGCGAGCTCGGGGGCCGCGTCGACCTCGATGGTCTCCCACCCCTCGGCGACGAGGGCCGCGCAGTAGTTGTCCCACTGCTCGTCGGCGAGCGCGTGGTCGACGGGGCGGCGCTCGAGGTGGGTGAGCAGGCCCTCGTCGAGGTTCGTCGCGGGGATGCGCACGAGCGCGATGCGGCGTTCGGCCCGCGCCGGCGCGTACTCGAGGATCGCCCGCAGCACGCGGGGCGCGAGGAACATCTCGCCCGCGATGACGGCGAGGATGAAGACGAGGTTGAGGCTCACCAGCGAGCCGACGACGAACATGTACAGCGGCCCGGCGAGCGGGTTGCCGACGGCGGCGGCCGTGACGGTCGTCGCGATCAGGGCGGCGAGGCATGCCGAGGTGAACCCGGTGATCAGGGTGAGGAACCAGGCACGGGTCGCGCCGGCCGCGTTCGCGACCGACAGCAGTACGAAGGCGATGAAGGCCGCGAGCGTGAAGTGCCCTGTGAGCTGGGCGAACGTGTTGGGGGTCTGCCCGTTGCCGATGAAGAACGCGAACAGGGCGATGACGGCGGCCAGCACCGCGACCGCGCCCGACGAGGCGAACACGGCGAGCACCCGGCGTCCGGGGGTGGGCGCGGGCTTGAACCGGGCAGGGCTCACGGGCGTGGCGGCGGGGGACGTCATGCCGACGAGCCTAGCGGCCCCCGCCGGCCGGTCAGACCGCCGCCTCGAGGCGGGCGCGGGCGAGGCGCTCCGCCGCGGCGAGGGTGGTGGTGCCGTGCTCTTCGGCGGCGCGCAGGACGGATGCGACGGTGTCGCCGATGCCCGCGATGCGGGCGTCGAGCTCGGCCGCGACGGCGTCGGGGCCGCTCGCGACGTCGAGGTAGATGACGCCGCCCGCGTTCACGACGAAGTCGGGAGCCCAGACGATGCCGCGTTCCGTGAGGAGGCCCGCGACGTCGCGGCTCGCGAGCTGGTTGTTCGCGGCGCCGACGACCGCGCGCACCCGGAGCGCGGAGACGACCTCCGGCGTGAGGACGCCACCCAGACCGCAGGGCACGAAGACGTCGGCCTCGACGAGGTGGGCGTCTTCCGGATCGACCCAGTCGGCGCCGAGCTCTTCGGCGAGGGCCCGCTTGCCGTCGGCGACGTCGGTGACGCTCAGGCGGGCACCGCCCGCCGCGAGCATGCGGGCGAGTCGGCCGCCGACCTGCCCGAGGCCGGAGATCACGAGGTGCCGGCCCGCGAGGTCGCGGCTGCCGAACACGTGCTCGACGGTCGCGAGGATCGAGGCGTGCACGCCGGCCGCGGTGGCATCGGCGGGCTCGCCGACCCCGCCCTGCTCGGGCGGGAGTCCGCAGACGTGGGCGGTGCGCTCGGCGACGACGGCCATGAGCTCGGCGCTCGTGCCGACGTCTTCGGCCGTCATGTAGGCGCCGTCGAGCGACTCGACGGCGTCGCCGAGGTCGAGCATGGCGGCGCGGATGCCGCGCTCGTCGAGCGGTGCGCCCTCGGGGATCACGACGACGGACTTGCCGCCGCCGCGCGCGAGGCCCGCCGCCGCGTTCTTCATGGTCATCGCCTGCGAGAGGCGGAGCGCGTCGGCGAGGCCGTCGGTCCAGCTCGCGTAGCGCCAGAGCCGGGCGCCGCCGAGCGCCTGGCCCAGCCGCGTGGAGTGGACCGCGACGATGATCGTGAGCCCGGATCGGCGACCGCGGCTGACGAGCACGCGTTCGTGGTCGGGGGCTTCGAGCGGGAGCGCGGCGGCCGCAGCCGGGATCGCGCGGGTTCTTGCGGGTGCTGCGCCCGCCTGGATGGGTTCGCCGGGGGCATGGGTGATCGTCATCGATCGTTCTCCTTCGTCATCCGCTTCGTGGGCGGAACAGTCGCGTGCGCCTCATGAGCGCCGCTCCTCCAAGGATACCGCCGACCTCACCGCCGTCGCGGCGCGGAAGGCGCGCCCGTCGACGGTGGATCGCCGCGACACGGCAGGCCGACCGCTGTCGCGGCCGAGGCATCCGCTCGGTCGAAGGACCGAGGCATCCGCTCAGTGGAAGAAGTGGCGCTCGCCCGTGAAGTACATGGTGACGCCGGCCGCCTTCGCGGCCTCGACGACCTCGTCGTCGCGCACCGACCCGCCGGGCTGCACGACCGCGCGCACCCCGCCGTCGAGGAGGATCTGCAGCCCGTCGGCGAAGGGGAAGAAGGCGTCGGATGCCGCGACCGAACCGGTCGCGCGGTCGCCGGCGCGCTCGACCGCGAGCTTGCACGAGTCGACGCGGTTGACCTGGCCCATGCCGACGCCGACCGAGGCGCCGCCCGACGCGAGCAGGATCGCGTTGGACTTGACGGCCCGGCAGGCGCGCCACGCGAACTCGAGGTCGGCGAGCGTGGCCTCGTCGGCGGGTTCGCCGGCGGCGAGGGTCCACTCGGAGGCGGGCGCGAAGTGCTGGTCGGCCTGCTGGAGGAGCATGCCGCCCGAGATCTGCTTCAGCTCGACCGTGGTGGCCTCGAAGCCCTCGGGCAGCGTGAGCAGGCGGATGTTCTTCTTCTTCGTGAGCAGTTCGAGCGCCTCGGCGTCGAACGCGGGCGCGATGAGCACCTCGGTGAAGATGCCCGAGACGGTCTCGGCCATCTCGAGGGTGACGGTGCGGTTCGCGGCGATCACACCGCCGAACGCCGACACGGGGTCGCACTCGTGGGCGCGGCGGTGGGCGTCGGCGATGGGGTCGGATGCCCCGGCGGAGGCCACGGCGATGCCGCACGGGTTCGCGTGCTTGATGATCGCGACCGCGGGCTCGTCGAAGTCGAAGGCCGACCGCACGGCGGCGTCGGCGTCGACGTAGTTGTTGTACGACATCTCCTTGCCGTGCAGCTGCACGGCCTGCGCGATGCCGGGGCGGCCGCCGTTCGAGGTGAACAGGGCCGCCTGCTGGTGCGAGTTCTCGCCGTAGCGGAGGTCGGCGTCCTTCGACCAGGTGCCGCCGACCCACGCCGGGAACGGCGACTCCTCGGCGGGCTGGTCGGGCGCGACGACCGAGCCGATCCAGCTCGCGACCGCGACGTCGTACGACGCGGTGTGGCGGAACGCCTCGCGCGCGAGCACCTGGCGCTGCGCGAGCGTGGTGCCGCCCGCCGTGACGGCCGCGGCGACCTCGGGGTACCGGTCGGGCGAGACGACGACGGCGACGTTGGCGTGGTTCTTCGCCGACGCGCGCACCATGGCGGGGCCGCCGATGTCGATCTGCTCGACGACCTCGGCCTCGCCGGCGCCTGAGGCGACCGTCTCGGCGAACGGGTAGAGGTTCACGACGACGAGCTCGTAGGGCTTGATGTCGAGCTCGGCGAGCTGCGTCTCGTGGTGCTCGAGGCGCAGGTCTGCCAGCAGGCCCGAGTGCACGGCGGGGTGCAGCGTGCGCACCCGACCGTCGAGGTGCTCGGGGTAGCCGGTGACCTCGGCGACCTGCGTCACGGGCAGGCCCGCGTCGGCGATCGCCTTGCCGGTGCCGCCGGTGGAGACCAGCTCGACGCCGGCGGCCACGAGCTCGGTCGCGAGCTCGACGAGGCCGCGCTTGTCGCTGACCGCGATGAGCGCGCGGCGCACGGGCACGACGTCGCGCGGTCGGTAGAGGCTCGGGTCGATCGTGTGTCCGCTCATCGGGCGAGTTCCTTCAGGTCGAGATGCGAATTGGCGATGTCGAGCACGGCCTGGATCAGCAGGCGCCGCTCGACGGGCTTGATGCGGTCGTGCAGGCTCGACTCGGTGTCGCCGGGCAGCACGGGCACGCGCTCCTGGGCGATGATCGGGCCGCCGTCGACCGAGTTGTCGACCACGATCAGGCTCGCGCCGGTCTGGTCGACGCCCGCCGCGAGCGCGTCGCGCACGCCGTGCGCGCCCGGGAACTCGGGCAGGTAGGCGGGGTGGGTGTTGATGAGCGCGGGCGAGAACGCGTCGACGACCGCGGGCGGCACGAGCCGCATGAGCCCCGACAGGATCACCAGGTCGGGCTCCCACAGCCGCACCTGCTCGATGAGCTCGGCGCCCCATGCGTCGCGATCGGGGTACGCGGTGAACGGCACCGTGAAGGTCGGGATGCCGAACTCCTCGCCGAGGCTCAGGCCGTCGGCGTCGCGATCGGCGCCGATGGCGACGACCCTGGCCGGGAATTGGGCGTCCTCGGATGCCTCGAGGAGCGAACGCAGGTTGGATCCGGTGCCTGAGATGAGCACGACGAGCTTCAGCACCATCCGAGCCTACCCGGTGGGCGGCGACGCCTCGTTCCGTGGGCCGGCCGGCGGTCGCGCGACCGAGACCGAGGGCGGCGGATGCCTCGGGGCGGGCCTCAGCGGCCGCCCGGGTCGTCGCGATCGCGGCGCCACCACGGCACCTCGTCGTCGTCGCGGCGCTCGGGCCGTTCGGCCGGCGGGCGCGCGGGAGCCGCGACGGCCGCATCGTCGGCGTCGCGTTCGTCTGCTCCCCTGACCGGAACCCCGACGAACGCGTCGGTCTCATCGAACGCTTCCGTCTCGTCGGACGTGTGCTTCTCGAAGGCCTCCGCCGCGTCGGACGACTCCGCCGCGTCGAACGTCTCGGTCGCGGCATCCGCTCGGCCTGCAGCTCGAGCCAGGCCCGCATCGCGTCGCGCGAGCTCGGTGCCGGCGGCGGGCCGGTCGTGGTCGGCGCGGCCGAAGAGGGCCGAGTAGCCGCCCGCGAGGGCGCCCAGCCCCACCGTCAGGGCGGCGACGAGGCCGACCGCGAGCGCGTCGGGGCCGACCTCCGCGAGGCGACCGGGGCCGACCGCGCCCGAGGACCACCGTGCGAGCAGGCCCAGCGTGAGGCCCGCGACCAGCGCGGAGGCCACGGCGACCGCCGCCGGCCGCCACCACGGCGTCTCGGCCGAGGCACGACGCCGCTCGCCGCCGACGATCCACGCGCCCGCGAACCCGAGCAGCACGGGCACGACCAGCAGCAGGGCGCCGAACAGCGGCGCGCTGCCGGGAAGCGCGCCGAGCAGCGGGATGCCGGGCACCGGGCCGAGCAGCGTGCCGCCGGGCGCGACCGAGCTTCCCGCCCCGAACGCGAAACCGGGGCCGAGCATCCACGCCGCCGCCCAGATCACCAGGTTCGGCAGCACCGCGAGCTCGGCCATCGTGAGCACGATGCCGCCGTCGATGCCGGCGTCGAGCGCCTGGTACAGGCCCGCGATCGTCGCGTAGTCGAGGAAGATCACCACGCCGAGCAGGAACGCCGCGAAGGACAGCACCCCGAACGCCGCCGCCCCGCCGACGCGGAACGCGGCCGACGCGATCTCGCCGAGCAGCGGCGGCGCGGACTGCACCGCGCGTCGCACGAACCCGGCGTTCGCGACATCCGTCGACGGGTTGCGCACCGATTCCTCGACGGCGCCGATGAGCGCACCGAGGCCGACCACGAAGGCCGGCAGCCCGACCGCCCACCAGACGTTCGTGTGCAGCGCGGGCGAATCGGCGAGGACCGCGGCACCGAACCCCGCGGCTCCGAAGACGACCATGGCCGCGAGCGCCCCGGTCAGCGCGTGGCCGCCCGCCGCCGAGCGGCGACCGATGCGCACCCCAGCCGCGACGCTGAGCAACGCGATGCCGAGCAGGGCGATCGAGATCGGGAACGGATCGGCCGCGCCCGGCAGACCGGTGGCCGCGGCCGTGACGGGGTCGATCTGCACCGTGACGTTCACGCCGTGGCCGAGGAGCCAGACGCCGGCGGCCGCGTGCACGAACACCATCACGTCGACGGCGAGCCCGAAGTGCACCGCCCACAGCAGCATCAGCGGGACGAACGCCAGCGCGAAGCCGAGGAGCGCCGCGACGAACGCCTCCAGGGAGGCGAGCAGGGCGATGGTCGGGCGTCTCATTCCTCCGGGAGCCTAGCCCGGCGCGGCACCCTCACTCGGCAGGTCGCCCGCGCTTCTTCGGACTCGTCGACCGCGGCGCCCGCTTCGGGGCGGGCTCCCCCACGTCGATCACGTCGGTCGCCCGCGCATCCTCCGCGACCTCGGCGTCGACCTCGGCTCCGGATGCCTCGACGAGCACGGCCGTGTCGGTCGCCGACCCCTCCTCGACCCCGACGAGCACCGCGGTGTCGCCGTCGGCCGCGGCATCCGGCACCGGCTCCTCGTCGAGCAGGGCGGATGCCTCCGCCTCGGCGGCGAGCGCCTCTGCGGCGGCCACCTCGGCCGGCGGGCGCTGCAGCAGTTCGACGATGGCGATGAGCACGAGCGCGATGACGAGGGTCCAGACCACGAGCCCCGTCGAGATGGGTCGCACGAAGAGGATGACCGCGACGGCGGCGAGCATGATGACGCCGAAGACGACCCCGCGCTGACGCCCGAGCCATGCGCCGAACGACCCCGTGGTGAGGCCCCGCTCGGCCGCCGACCGGCGCACGGCGCCGAAGCCCGAGTCGGCGAAGCCGCGAAGGCGCGTCGGCAGGGCGCCGGGGCCGCTCATCCAGGCGAAGAGCGCGACGATGACGGCGAAGACGACGAGGGCGATGGTCGTGGCGAACATGCGGTCGACGATCTGGTCGTAGATGACCTCGGCGGCCCCGGTCGGGACGATGCCGGGCGAGACGCTGCCGATGAAGTAGAGGCGCCCGATGCCGAACCCGCTCGCGAGGATCGCGAGGACGACGGCCAGGGTCGAGGCGGTCCAGATGATCGCGGTGCGTCGGCGCGGCGCGACCAGGATGCCGCCGATGAGGAACGCCAGGGCGACCCATGGCAGCCACGTTCCGGCCGACACGGCCAGTCCGTAGGCGAGCTGCACGGTCGCGAGCGACTCGGACTTGGCGACCACGATCGTCTTGTCGATGGCCGGGATGGAGGAGGCGAACCCAACGCCCGCATCGACGAGTCGCTCCTTCACGGCCTCGATGATGGGCCCGAGCTGGATGCCGATCTCGCCCGAGTCGGTGATATGCAGCGCCGCGTCGGGGTCGCCCTGCAGCGCGGCGATCGTCTGCGTGTGCGTCGTGCGCAGCGCCTGCTCGAAGATCTCGCCGAACGCGTCGGAGGTGACGAACCGGTTCACGATCTGCCCGATGAGCGACTCGATGCCCTGTGCGGCGGGGCCCTCGAGCAGTTGCAGCGCCTGCTCGGCCTTGGGCGGCAGGCCGAGTTCGGAGATGCCGTCGAACACCGAGGAGGTCAGGCTCTCGATGTTCGCCGCGTCGATGATCGCCGCGGTCGCCTCGTCGGAAACGTAGGCCTGCACCGCCGGGTCTTCGGCGATGGGCGCGAACGTGGCGACGAAGGTGTCGGTGTCGACGAGCTGGTTCTTGGCCCACCCGCCCAGCACGGCAACGGGGGCGAGGATGGCGCCGACGAGCACGAGGATCGTGGCCACGGCGACCCGCGCCCGACCGGTCGAGCGCTTCGGCTCGCGGCCCGCGGATGCCTCGCGGGGCACGACCGCCTCCTCGCGGAGCCGGGCGTTCTCGGCCTCGAGCGCCTCGATTCGGGCCAGGAGTTCGTCGTCCCGCGTCTGTGCCATGCCATCCCCCTCGGACTCGCCTCCCCACACCATATCGGCGCGCGGCCCCCGCACGCATCAGCCATCGCGAAGCCCGGGCGCGCGGCGGGATCGAGGGCGCGGCGAACCCTGGCGCCGCGCCGCGGGCGTTCGGGCGCCGCCGCCCGGAAACGCGAGAACGCGACCCCCATCGGGAGTCGCGTTCTCGTGATCGCATCGGCAGCCGACTCGAGCGGATGCCGCGGCACGCCGTCGCGCGACGTGCCGCGTTCGCCCGTTACAGCGCGGCGTAGACCTCGCGGAGCAGGGTCGCCGTCTCGGACGGCGTCTTGCCGACCTTGACGCCGGCGGCCTCGAGGGCCTCCTTCTTCGCCTGTGCGGTGCCGGCCGAGCCGGACACGATCGCGCCGGCGTGGCCCATGGTCTTGCCCTCGGGAGCGGTGAAGCCCGCGACGTAGCCGACGACCGGCTTCGTGACGTTGGCCTTGATGAAGTCGGCGGCACGCTCTTCGGCGTCGCCGCCGATCTCGCCGATCATCACGATGGCCTTCGTCTCGGGGTCGGCCTCGAACGCGGCGAGCGCGTCGATGTGCGTCGTGCCGATGATCGGGTCGCCGCCGATGCCGATGGCGGTCGAGAAGCCGAGGTCGCGCAGCTCGTACATCATCTGGTACGTGAGCGTGCCCGACTTGGAGACGAGGCCGATCGGGCCCTTGCCGGTGATGTTCGCCGGGGTGATGCCGACGAGGGCCTCACCGGGGCTGATGATGCCGGGGCAGTTCGGGCCGATGATGCGGGTCGCGTCGCCCTTCTCCTTGGCGTAGGCCCAGAACTCCGCGGAGTCCTGCACGGGCACGCCCTCGGTGATGATCACGAGGAGGGGGATCTCGGCGTCGATCGCCTCGACCACGGCGTCCTTCGTGAAGGCCGGGGGCACGAACGCGATCGAGACATCCGCACCGGTCGCGGCGATGGCCTCGGCCACCGAGGCGAACACGGGGAGTTCGACCGAGTTGCCCGAGGCATCCGTGTGCAGCACCGTGGTGCCGGCCTTGCGCGCGTTCACGCCGCCGACCACCTGGGTGCCCGCCGCGAGCATGCGCGCGGTGTGCTTGGAGCCCTCGCCGCCGGTGATGCCCTGGACGATGACCTTGGAGTCCTTGTTGAGGAAGATCGTCATTGCTCTGCAGTCCTTCTTCTACTACGCGGCGTTCGCGAGCTCGGCGGCCTTGTCGGCGCCCTGGTCCATGTTCTCGGCGAGGGTGACGAGCGGGTGCGCCGCCTCCTCGAGGATGCGGCGGCCCTCGACGACGTTGTTGCCGTCGAGCCGCACGACGAGCGGCTTGTTCGCAGCCCCGCCGAGCTCGGCGAGCGCGCCGACGATGCCCTTGGCGACCTGGTCGCACGCCGTGATGCCGCCGAAGACGTTCACGAACACGCTCTTGACCTGCGGGTCGCCGAGAATGATGCCGAGGCCGTTGGCCATGACCTCCGCCGAGGCTCCACCGCCGATGTCGAGGAAGTTGGCGGGCTTTACGTTGCCGTGGTTCTCGCCCGCGTAGGCGACGACGTCGAGCGTGGACATGACGAGCCCCGCGCCGTTGCCGATGATGCCGACCTCGCCGTCGAGCTTGACGTAGTTGAGCTCGAGCTCCTTGGCCTTCGCCTCGAGGGGGTCGGCCGCGGCCTTGTCTTCGAGGAGGGCGTGGCTCGCGTGGCGGAACTCGGCGTTCTCGTCGAGCGTGACCTTGCCGTCGAGGGCGATGACGTTGCCCTCTTCGTCGAGGATGAGCGGGTTGACCTCGACGAGGGTGGCGTCTTCGCCCTTGTAGACCTCGTAGAGCTTCACGAAGACGTCGGCGACCTTGTCGACCAGGTCGGCCGGGAAGTTCGCCGCGACGGCGATCTCGCGGGCCTTCGCCGCGTCGACGCCGGCGATGGGGTCGACCTCGATGCGCGCGAGCGCCTCGGGCTTCTCGACGGCGAGCTGCTCGATCTCCATGCCGCCCTCGACGCTCGTGAGCGAGAGGTAGGAGCGGTTGGCGCGGTCGAGCAGCACCGAGAAGTAGAACTCCTGGGCGATGCGGGCGCCGCCCGCGACCATGACGCGCTTGACGACGTGGCCCTTGATGTCGAGGCCGAGGATGGACTGCGCCGCCTCGAACGCCTCGTCGGGGTTCTTCGCGACCTTGACGCCGCCGGCCTTGCCGCGACCGCCGGTCTTCACCTGCGCCTTGACGACGACCACGCCGCCGAGCTTCTCAGCCGCCGCGCGCACCTCCTCGGCGGTGTCGGCGATGATGCCGGGAAGCACCGGCACCCCGTACTGCTCGAACAGGTCTCTGGCCTGGTACTCGTAAAGATCCACGCTCTACTTCCAATCGGTCCGCACGCGCGACCGCGCACAGTGGCTGGTGGGTGTCGCCCCGCGAAAGTCTCTCGAAGTCGAGAGATACGGGGCCACGTGCCATGCTACTCCCGTTGTCGTGCCCCTCAGAATCGGCGGTGTCGGGCAGACTACGGGTGTGACGGATGCCGCGAGTGAACCGCAACACGGACCCGACCCGCACGACAGCGAGCTCCACGCGAGGCTCAACTGGCTGCGAGCTGGCGTGCTCGGCGCGAACGACGGCATCATCTCGGTCGCCGCGCTCGTCGTCGGCGTCGCCGCGGCCACGACCGATCTCGGCGCGATCCTCGTCGCGGGCGTCGCGTCGGTGGTGGCCGGCGCCATCTCGATGGGTCTCGGCGAGTACGTCTCGGTGTCGACCCAGCGCGACACCGAGCGGGCGCTGATCGCCAAGGAGACGCGTGAGCTCGCCGACATGCCCGAGCAGGAGCTCGCCGAACTCGCCGAGCTCTACCGCGCCCGCGGGTTGAGCGAGCAGACCGCGGCACAGGTCGCACGGGAGCTCACCGCGCACGATCCGCTCGCGGCGCACCTCGAGGCCGAACTGCGCATCTCGGAACTCGACGTCGCGAACCCGTGGCAGGCGGCCGCGGCATCCGCGCTCTCGTTCCTGGTCGGGGCGGTGCTGCCGATGCTCGCGATCCTGCTGCCGCCGCCGGAGTGGCGCGTCGCGACCACGTTCGTCGCCGTGATCGTGGCGCTCGCCGTCACCGGGTGGCTGTCGGCCTGGATCGGCGGGGCCCCGAGAGGCCGCGCGATGGTGCGCGTGGTCGTCGGCGGCGCCCTCGCCCTGCTCGTGACGTGGGTGATCGGCGGGCTGCTCGGCGACGTGGTCTGACCGGCATCGCCTGACCGGAACCGTCCGACCGACATCCGGCGGTCGGTCGCGTTCGCTGCTCCGCGGTCAGGGCTCGATGCGCGGCATGACCCCGCTCGGCGGCGGCAGCCGGTCGACCTCGGCGAGACGCCTGGCCACGAACACGCAGATGAGGCCGACCGCCGCTCCGACGACGGTCTCGAGCACGCGGTCGGCGATAAGCCCGACGAGCGGGGCCGGCGAGGCCAGGTGCGCCACGGTCAGCGCCAACGGCGTGATGAACAGGAGGGCGGCGCCGTAGTGGCGCCCGACGAGGATCTCGGCCCCGAACTGGCAGACCGCGATGATGAGCACGAGCACCCACACCCCTGGGTCGGGCCAGAGCAGCAGCGCCGTGAGCAGCACGCCGCCGATCGTGCCGATCACACGATGCACGCCGCGCTGGAGGGTGTGCGCGGCGCGCGCCGGCGGGATCACGGCGACGGCGGCGACGACCGCCCAGTACGGATGCCCGAGGCCGAACGCGACGGCGATGGCGCCGGCCGCGGTCGCGGCGACCACGTTCTGCACGACGTTCACCCAGAGGCGCGGGTCGCGCCAGGCATCGTGCCGGGTGGGTCCGGCGCGGGTGAGGTCGCGGAACGCCGCCTTGGTGCGGCCCGGCGCGGCGCGGCGCAGCAACCAGCCCGACATGGCGAGGAGCCAGGCGAACGCGGCCGCGATCCACGCGACGCCCCATCGCTGCCACCCGGTGCCGTCGTCGATCGGCTGCGCGGCGCACACGAGGAGCCCGAACACCGCGAACAGCGGCCCCGACGGGAAGACGCCGAGCACGTTGAACGCGACGATGACGACCGCGATGAGCCCGGCGAGCACGAGCAGCTCGACCGCCGGCGGGGCGCCGAGGACGGCGAGCAGGATGCCGAGCCCGGTCGCCGCGAGCTGCGCGGCCGCCGCCGTGCTCACCGTGCGAAGCCGGATGCGGTAGGGTTCGCTGCGACCGAAGATCGCGGTCATCGCGCCGAACGTGGCGTATGCGGCGTAGTCGGTGCGCCCGATCGCGACGAGCACGGCGAGCGGCACGGCCGAGGCGACGGTGGCCCGCAGGGCGACCTCGACGTCGAGCGTGCGCAGCGTGCGCCGCCATCGCGTCCATCGGGACGCGTCGTCGCTCATGAGATGCGGCCGAGGTGCAGCGCCGCGTACGCGAGCGCCGCCACGGTCTCGCCGTCGGTGATCACGCCGCCCCGCACCATGCCCCAGACCTCGGCCCACGGCACGGCCCGCACGCGGCTGATGCCCTCTTCGGCCTGCGTGCGCCGGGCGGACTCGACGTGGCGGAGCCCGGTGGCGAGGAAGACGGTCTCGGGCGCGACGGCGATGCCGTTCAGCGCGTTCATGCGCCCGATCTCATGCCAGTCGGATGCCGCGTGGCCGGTCTCCTCGAGCAGTTCCCGCTCGGCGGCGAGGCGTGCGCCCTCACCGTCGGTGCCGCCCGCGGGCACCTCGATCGAGGTGCCGACGGTGTGCCGATCGACCGTCACGAGCAGCACCTCATCGGCGTCGGTGAGGGCGACGACGAAGACCGCCGGATGCCGCATCTCGACGACGCCGTAGATGCCGGCCTCTCCGTCGGGGCGCACGACCTGGTCTTCGACGACGCGGATCCAGCGGTTCTCGTAGACCGTGCGCGAGGCGTTCGTAGGCCAGGTCATGCGCGACCGCTCACAGCTTCTCGATGGGCGCGATCTTGATGAGGAGCTTCTTCTGCCCCGCGGAGTCGAAGCTCACGTGCGCGATGCGCTTCGTGCCCTCGCCGGTGACCTGGTTCACGCGCCCCTCGCCGAAGTCGACGTGGCGGATGCGATCGCCCGCCTCGAGGGTGAGGTCGCCGTTGTCGCGCACGGTGCCCGTGACCCGGTTGGCCCACTCGGCCTTGGGCTTGGCCGACGCGGTGACGCTGAACCTCTCGAGGTCGCGGTCGCGCGTGCCCCACGCCCCGCCGGGGCGACGCGCGTTGAGGGCCCGCGGCTGGGTGCCCCCGCGCGAGGTGGCCATGCCCGGGGACTGCCGCCAGTCGACGAGGTCTTCGGGGATCTCCTGGAGGTACCGCGACGGCATCGCGACGGCGACCTCGCCGAACTGGGCGCGGCTCATCGCGAGCGAGATGTAGAGGCGCTGGCGCGCGCGGGTGATGCCCACGTAGAAGAGGCGTCGCTCCTCGGCGGGGCCGCCGGGCTCGGAGGCCGACATCTGGTGCGGCAGCAGCCCCTCTTCGAGGCCGGTGAGGAACACCGCGTGGTACTCGAGGCCCTTGGCGGTGTGCAGGGTCATGAGCGACACGGTGCCCGAGGCGTCGTCGAGCTCGTCGGCGGCGGCCACGAGCGAGACCTGGGTGAGGAAGTCGACCAGTGTGGCCTGCGGGTTGTCGCGGTCGAAGTCGCGGGTCTGCGCGACGAGCTCGTCGACGTTCTCGGCTCGCGTCTCGTCTTGGGGATCGCGGCTGTTGCGCAGCGCGTCGATGAGCCCCGAACGCTCGAGCAGGAACACGAGCACGTCGGAGACCTTGGACGCACCCTCGTTCGTGCCCGCCTCGATGCCCGCCGACGAGGGCACGAGCATGGCGGCGGCCTCGTCGAGCACGGTCGCGAGCGACATGATCGCGCCGGTGACCTTGGGCCCGAGCCCGAGCGCGTCGGCCGAGCGCATGGCCTCGCGGAACGTGAGCCCGTTGGCCTCGGCGAAACCGGACAGCGCGGTCTCGGTCGCCGGCCCGATGCCGCGCTTGGGCGTGTTCAGGATGCGGCGCAGAGCGAGCTCGTCGAGCGGGTTGGCCACCGAGATGAGGTACGCCATGGCGTCCTTGATCTCGGCGCGCTCGTAGAACTTCGTGCCGCCGACGACGCGGTACGGCAGCGCAGAGCGCACGAAGATCTCTTCGAGCGCACGGGTCTGCGCGTTCGTGCGGTAGAAGACGGCGATGTCGCGGTAGGCGACGCCCGAGCGGTGCAGCGCCTCGATCTCGTCGGCGACGAACTGCGCCTCGTCGTGCGCGGTGTACCCGGTGTAGCCCGTGATCTTCTCGCCGTCGCCGACGGCCGTCCAGAGCTTCTTGTCTTTGCGGTCGAAGTTGTTCGAGATCACCGCGTTCGCGGCCGACAGGATGTTCTGCGTCGAGCGGTAGTTCTGCTCGAGCAGCACCACCTTCGCGCCGGGGAAGTCGCGTTCGAACTCGGAGATGTTGCGGATGTCGGCGCCGCGGAACGCGTAGATCGACTGGTCGGAGTCGCCGACGACGGTGAGGCTCGCGCCGGGGATGCCGCCTGAGGAGTCGGTGACCCCGCGCACGTTGAACCCGTGCTCGGCCATCTCGGCGACGCGCTCGGCCGGAACCGGCTGCGTGAACTCGCGGATGAGCGAGTACTGGGCGTGGTTGGTGTCTTGGTACTCGTCGACGAGGATGTGGCGGAACCGTCGCTGGTAGAGCGATGCCACGTTCGGGAACGCCCGGAAGAGGTAGACGGTCTCGGCGATGAGGTCGTCGAAGTCGAGGGCGCTCGCGGCGCGCAGCCGACGCGTGTACTGGCGGAAGATCTCGAGGAACATGACCTCTTGCGGGTCGTTCATGTTCGCGTTGCGCGCGTAGGACTCGACGTCGGACAGCTCGTTCTTGAGCTTGGAGATCTTGGACTGGGCGCTCGCCGGCGTGAACCCCATGGTGTCGGCGTCGAGCTCTTTGATGATGCGCTTCAGCACCGTGCGGGTGTCGGCCGAGTCGTAGATCGTGAACGTCGACGAGAGGCCGATGGCCTCGGCCTCGCGCCGCAGGATGCGCACGCACGCCGAGTGGAAGGTCGAGATCCACATGCCGGACGCGCCCTCGCCGAGCAGCGACTCGACGCGCTCGCGCATCTCGGCGGCGGCCTTGTTCGTGAACGTGATGGCGAGGATCTGGCTCGGCCAGGCCTCGCGGCTGTCGATGAGGCCGGCGATGCGGTGCGTCAGCACGCGGGTCTTGCCGGAGCCCGCGCCCGCGACGATGAGCAGCGCCTGGCCGCGGTACTCGACCGCCTCGCGCTGCTCGGGGTTCAGGCCGTCGGTGAAGCGGTTGCCAGAGGTCGCGTGCGAGCCGGGTTCAGCGGATGCGGCGGGCGCCTCGCGCCAGCCGGCCGGGTCGTCGGGGTCGAGGATCAGCGTCATGTCCCGACAAGTCTAGGCGCGGCATCCGACACCCGTCCGACGGATGCGCGGCCCCCGCGTCGCCCGCGCCCGGCGTGGCAGCGAGCGGCTACTCGAACTCGACGACGAGCTCGACCTCGACGGGCGAGTCGAGCGGCAGCACCGCGACGCCGACGGCCGAGCGCGCGTGGCGACCGGTCTCGCCGAACACCTCGCCGAGCAGCTCGGAGGCGCCGTTGACGACGCCCGGCTGACCGGTGAACGCGGCGTCGGACGCCACGAAGCCGACGACCTTCACGATGCGCGTGATGCGGTCGAGCGAGCCGATCTCTGCGCGCACCGCGGCGAGGGCGTTCAGGATGCACGTGCGCGCGTACGCCTTCGCGTCGTCGGCGGGAACGAGTCCGTGGCCGTCGCCGACCTTGCCCGTCGCGGGCAGCGCGCCCGCGGTGAAGGGCAGCTGGCCCGACGTGTAGACGTACGACCCGGTCGCGACGGCGGGGATGTAGGCCGCCACGGGCGGTGCGACCTCGGGCAGCTCGATGCCGAGCTCGGCGAGCCGCGCCTCGAACCCGGCCATCAGGCGCGCTCCTCGCCCTCGAAGGCCTTCGCGGCCTGCGCGGCGGCTGCGGCGCCGGCGGATGCCGCTGCCGAGCTCTGACCGCCGGTCGGGCGCTTCAGGTAGGCGACGAGCCCGCCCTCGGGTCCCTGCACGATCTGCACGAGCTCCCAGCCCTCGGAACCCCAGTTGTTCAGGATCGCCGCGGTGTTGTGGATGAGCAGCGGGGTGGTGATGTACTCCCAGGTGACCATGGGTCCTCGTCTCTGACATCGTGCGCGTGTGGGCGGAGTCCGTGGCGCGCGTTCGCACGGACGCATGGGGTTCACCCAGCGTCCGTGCCGTGGTTTGCCAGCCTTCTCCGTTAAGCTCCACTATATGTCTGCCCAAAAACGTTCGATGAGCAATATCGGCTCTGGAGTGCTCGCATTCCTCGGCATGAGCGCTCTCGCCGGCGTGCTCGTGACCGCCGCGGTGACCCCCGCGCTGGCCGTCACCGGGCTGGCCGCCAACAACAGCATCACGATGTTCGAGAACCTCCCCGGGTTCCTCAAGATCGACGACCTCGCACAGAAGTCGACCATCTACGCGATGCGAGCCGACGGCACCGCGTCGCCGATGGCGTCGTTCTTCGACGACAACCGCGAAGAGGTGTCGATCGACTACATCTCCCCCTACCTCAAGGACGCCGCGGTCTCCGGTGAGGACCCGCGGTACTACGAGCACGGCGGCATCGACATCAAGGGCACCCTGAGCGCGGTCGTGAACGAGTTCATCCCCGGCGGCGCGACCCGAGGCGGTTCCTCGATCACGCAGCAGTACGTGAAGAACGTGCTCATCAACAACGGCATGAACGAGGCGACCACCGAAGAGGAGAAGCAGGCCGCGTACGAGGCCGCGACCGCGACCACTCCCGAGCGCAAGCTCAAAGAGATGCGCTACGCGATCTCGGTCGACAAGAAGTACACGAAGGACGAGATCCTCCAGGGCTACCTGAACATCGCCGCGTTCGGCGGGCGGGTCTACGGCGTGCAATCCGCCGCCCAGTACTACTTCGGCACCAACGCGAAGGACCTCACGCTGCCGCAGGCGGCGAGCCTCATCGCGATCGTCAACTGGCCCGAGAAGTTCCGGCTCGACAACCCCGAGAGCGAGACGAACGGCGCGAACACCGTCGTCGACGGCGAGACGGTCCCCTACGCAGACAACAAGGACCGTCGCGACTACATCCTGAACGAGATGCTCCAGGAGAAGAAGATCACGCAGGAGGAGCACGACGCCGCCGTCGCGACTCCCGTGCAGCCCGACATCCACGAGCCCTCGACCGGCTGCCAGGTCTCGCAGACGTACTCGTACTTCTGCGACTACGTGACCTGGGAGATCAAGAACAAGCTCGACGACCCCGAGACCCCCGACGTCAACGAGGGCGCCGAGATGCTCGCACGCGGCGGGCTCGACATCTACACGACCATCGACGTCGACCTGCAGGCCGAGGCGACCGCCGCCCTGAAGGACAACGTGCCCGCCTCCATCTCCGAGATGGACCTCGGCGGTTCGGTGGTCTCGGTCGAGGTCGGCACCGGCCGCATCCTCGCCATGGCGCAGAACACCGTCTACAACCTCGACCCCGAGGTGACCGGCGATCAGTACTCCGCCGTCAACTACAACGCGGGCATCGACTACGGCGGCTCGAGCGGCTTCCAGCCCGGCTCGACGTTCAAGACGTTCACGCTCGCCGAGTGGCTCATCGAGGGCCATTCGCTGAACGAGAGCATGGACGCCCGCAAGCGCAACAACTGGGGCGACTTCAAGGACAGCTGCGAGGGCACGGTCAACGTCGACGGCTGGGATCCCGGCAACGACGAGGGCGGCAACGGCGGGTTCTGGACCGCGCTGTTCAACACGGTCAACTCCGAGAACACGGGCTTCATCGCCATGGCGAAGCAGCTCGACCTCTGCGGCATCAAGAAGACGGCCACGGCGCTCATGAGCGACGGTCGCGCCGACGGCAAGCCGCTCGGCGAGGGCGTCAACGCCGACGGCGACCGCATCCCGTTCGGGCCCTCGGCCGTGCTCGGCACCGAAGAGGTCGCCCCGCTGTCGATGGCGACCGCGTTCGCCGCGTACGCCGGCGGCGGCAAGTCGTGCACGCCGGTCGCGATCGACAAGATCACCGATGCGAAGGGCGAGGCCGTCGAGGTACCGAAGTCGACCTGCACGCAGGCCATCACCGCGGATGTCGCGGCCGGCATGGACTACGCGCTCAACAAGGTCATGACCGGCGGCACGGGTTCGTCCTCGCTGTACAAGATGGACACCTCGGGCACGCCGATGATCGGCAAGACCGGCACCACCGACAACAACGAGGCGACCTGGATGAGCGGCGCCTCGTCGAAGGTCGCGACCGTCGTCGGCGTGTACAACGCGACCGGCCACGTGAACCTGCGCGACACGTACATCAACGGCGAGCAGGCCGCCGTGCTGCGCCACAACATCTGGCCCCGCGTCATGGACGTCGCCAACAACAAGTACGGCGGCGACGCGTTCCCCGACCCGAAGAGCGAGTTCCTCTTCGCCCCGCAGGCGAGCGTGCCGAGCGTGCTCGGCCTCTCCCCCGATGCCGCGAAGATGGCCCTCGAGACGGCCGGCTTCGGCTACGCGCTCGACGGTGAGGTCGACTCCGACCAGCCCAAGGGCACGATCGGCTCGCAGAGCGCGAGCGGCACGGCGACGCGCGGTTCGCTCATCACGGTGAAGGTCAGCCGCGGCAACATGAGCGCGCTGCCCGACGTGACGGGTTCGCAGGCCGATCAGGCCGAAGCGACCCTGCGCGCTGCCGGGTTCGACGTCGCCCGCGACGAGCAGAGCGTCACCGACGAGTCGCAGAACGGCATCGTGCAGTCGCAGTCGCCCGGCGCCGGCGAGGGCGCGAAGGCCGGCTCGAAGATCACGATCGTCGTCGGCCGGTTCGACGGCGACGACGGTCAGGGCAACGGCGACGGCAACGGCAACGACGGCGGCAACCAGCCCGACGGCGGCAACGACGGCGGCTGATCGCGCACACGCACCGGTTCGGCGCCGGCCGTGCGGATTCACGCGATCCGCACGGCCGGCGCCGAACTGCTTTCCGCCTCCACGACGGGCCTCACATGAGCGGGGCCGGCCGGAGCGGGTTCGTCCACAAGCGCAGCGTCGCTCAGCTCGACCCCGAACTCGTCGGTTAAGCTGCGCAGTATGCCTGCCCAGAAACGCACGATGAGCGACGTCGGCCTCGGAGCCCTCGGCTTCGTCGCCATGAGCGCGCTCGCCGGCGTGCTCCTCACCGTCGCGGTGACGCCGGCCCTCGCCGTCACCGGACTGGCGGCCACGAACAGCATCACGATGTTCGAGAACCTCCCGAGCAGCCTCGAGATCGGCGAGCTCGCGCAGAAGTCGACCATCTACGCGGTCAAGCCCGACGGCAACGCATCGCCCATGGCGTGGTTCTACGACGACAACCGCGAAGAGGTGTCGTTCGAGTACATCTCGCCCTACCTGAAGGACGCGGCGGTCGCCGGCGAAGACCCGCGCTTCTTCGACCACGGCGGCATCGACATCGCCGGCACGGTGCGCGGCGCGGTCAGCACCGCGCTGTCGAACAGCACCCAGGGCGGTTCGTCGATCACGCAGCAGTACGTGAAGAACGTGCTCGTCGCGAACGACATGGCGAAGGCGACCACCGAAGAAGAGCGCGACGCCGCCTGGGAGAAGCACACCAAGACCTCGATCGACCGCAAGCTGAAAGAGATGCGGTACGCGATCACGGTCGAGAAGCAGTACTCCAAAGACGAGATCCTGCGCGGGTACCTCAACATCGCGGGTTTCGCCGGCCAGATCTACGGCGTGCAGACCGCGGCGCAGTACTACTTCGGCACCAACGCGCACGACCTGTCGCTCGCGCAGGCCGCGAGCCTGATCGCCATCGTGAACAGCCCCGAGGAGTTCCGCCTCGACTACCCCGACGATGAGCTCAACGGGGCGAACACGGTCATCGACGGCGAGACGGTCCCGTACGCGCGCAACAAGGACCGTCGCGACTACATCCTCGACAAGATGCTCGAGCAGAAGAAGATCACGAAGGCCGAGCACGAGGCGGCGATCGCCGAACCGGTCGCCCCCAACATCCAGCCGCCGTCGAGCGGATGCCAGGCCTCTCCGGTCTACGCCTACTTCTGCGACTACGTCACGTGGGAGATCAAGAACAAGCTCGACGACCCCGAGACGCCCGACGTCAACGAGGGCGCCCAGATGCTCGAACGCGGCGGCCTCGACATCTACACCACCATCGACATGGACCTGCAGTCCGCCGCGTACTCCGCGGTGCACGACAACGTGCCCGGCTCGGTCGAGGGGCTCGACATCGGCAGCTCGGCCGTCTCGGTCGAGGTCAACACCGGTCGCATCCTCGCGATGACCCAGAACACCACGTACAACGTCGACCCCGAGGTGACGGGCGACCAGTACGACGCCGTCAACTACAACGCCACCATCGACTACGGCAGCTCGAGCGGCTTCCAGCCGGGTTCCACGTTCAAGATCTTCACGCTCGGCGAGTGGCTGAAGGAGGGGCACTCGGTCAACGAGAGCATGGACGCCCGCCGCCGCGCGCCGTGGGGCACGTTCAAAGACAGTTGCGCGGGCGACTGGAACATCGGCGCCGACTGGAACCCCCGCAACGACGAGGGCGGCAACGGCGGCTACTGGACCGCGCTGTACAACACCATCAACTCCGAGAACACGGGTTTCATCGCCATGGCGAAGCAACTCGACCTCTGCGGCATCAAGAACACGGCGTCGGCGCTCATGAGCTCGGGCCGCGCCGACGGCAAGCCGCTCGGCGAGGGCGTCAACGAGGCCGGCGACAAGATCGGCTTCGGCCCCGCCGCCGTGCTCGGCACCGAAGAGATCGCGCCGATCTCGATGGCGACCGCGTTCGCCGCGGTGGCCGGCGGCGGCAAGTCGTGCACCCCGATCGCGATCGACCGGATCACCGACGCGAAGGGCGAGCCCGTCGAGGCTCCGAAGTCGACCTGCACCCAGGCCGTCACCCCCGACATCGCTGCGGGCATGAGCTATGCACTCCAGCGGGTCATGACCGACGGCACCGGTCGCTCCTCCCGCGGTCAGATGGACACCGCGGGCACGCCGATGATCGGCAAGACGGGCACCACCGACGACGCCGTCGCGACCTGGATGAGCGGTGCGTCGACGCGGGTCGCCACCGTGGTCGGCGTGTACAACACGACCGGCTTCGTCAACCTGCGGGAGACCTCCGTCAACGATGTCGAGGCGGCGATCATCCGTCACCGCATCTGGCCGCGCATCATGGACGTCGCGAACACGAAGTACCCGGGCGGCGCGTTCCCCGAACCCGACCGGAAGTACCTCACGACCCCCATGGCCGACGTGCCGAGCGTGCTCGGCCTCGCCCCGGCCGCCGCGCAGAAGGCGCTCGAGCAGGCCGGCTTCGGCTGGTCGATGGACGGCGACGTCGACTCGGCGCAGCCCAAGGGAACGGTCGGCAGCCAGTCGGCCTCGGGTCAGGCTCCGAAGGGCTCGTCGATCTCGCTGAAGGTCAGCCGCGGCAACCTGAGCGCCGTGCCCGACGTCACCGGCATGCAGGCCGATCAGGCGGAGGGCACGCTCAAGGCGGCCGGCTACAAGGTCGACCGCGACGCTCAGGACACCGACGACGAGAGCAAGAACGGCCTCGTGATCTCGCAGTCCCCCGGCGCCGGCGAGAACGCCAAGCCCGGCGCGAAGATCAAGATCGTCATCGGCCGCTTCACCGGCGGCAACGGCGACGGAGACGGACGATGACGCGCGCGGGCCTGCCGCCGATCGCGCAGATCGCGATCGCGGTCGGCGCGGCCGGCGCCGCAGCGTTCGCGTGGGGCTCCCTCGTCGAACGCAAGCGCTGGACCCTGCGCCGGGTCGAGGTGCCCGTGCTCCCGGCGGGCTCGCAGCCCATCAAGGTGCTGCACCTCTCCGACCTGCACATGGCGCCCTGGCAGCGCGAGAAGCAGGCCTGGGTGCGCTCGCTCGCCGAGCTCGAACCCGACCTCGTCGTCGACACGGGTGACAACCTCGGGCACGAACGCGGGCTCGAGGGCATCCGCGCGGCCTTCGAGCCGTTCCGCGGGGTGCCCGGCGTCTTCGTCAACGGCTCGAACGACTACTTCGGCCCCGTCGTGAAGAACCCGTTCCTCTACTTCGGGGGCCCTTCCGGCCACGTGCCACGCAGCACGCGGCTCGACATCGCCGCCCTGCACGCGTACTTCGCCGAACTCGGCTGGGAGGACCTCGACAACACGGCCACCTCCCTCGACCTGCGCGGCACCCACTTCGAGTTCTTCGGCGTCGACGACCCGCACAAGGGCTTCGACCGCCTCGACCTCATCACGAGCGCGATCGACGATCTGCGCGCCGACGACCCGCTCGGCGACGACTCGTGGCCCGACGCGGCATCCGTCTCCCCGTCGCGGCCGACGGTCACGGTGGGCGTCACGCACGCGCCGTACCAGCGGGTGCTGAACTCGTTCGTGAACCACGGCGCGCAGCTCATGCTCGCCGGCCACACGCACGGCGGCCAGGTCTGCGTGCCCGGCTTCGGCGCGCTCGTCACGAACTGCGACATCCCCCGCGAGAAGGTCAAGGGCCTGAGCGTGTGGCGCCACGGACTGCGCTCGGCGTTCCTCAACGTGTCTGCCGGGCTCGGCACCTCGATCTACGCGCCGGTGCGCTTCGCGTGCCCGCCCGAGGCGACGCTGATCACGCTCGTCGCGTCGCGCTGACCGAGCAGGGCGGATGCCTCGGAGCCGCGTGCCGCACGCGGCATCCGCCCTCGATCGCCGCGTCGACGCCGGGTGCTGCAGGCGCGACCGGCGCGTGGTCTGAGCGGCCCGGTTTATCGGCTATCCTTGTTGAGGCCCGTGAGGGCACCGGGGTGTGGCGCAGCTTGGTAGCGCGCGTCGTTCGGGACGACGAGGTCGCAGGTTCAAATCCTGTCACCCCGACACGGTGAGAGAAGGCCTCCGCGAGAGCGGGGGCCTTTTCCGTACCCGGAGCAGATCGCGCTGAGCAGATCGCGCTGAACGAACCGGCTGAACGAACCGCGCCGAACGGCGCCGTCCGGCTCAGCTCAGCGGTCGCTCGGCTGATCGTGATGGACCCGCGCGTTCATCAGCGGTTCGACGACCGGGCGCTCGTCTCGCCGAGAGCGGCGGATGACCCGGCCGATGAGGAGGGCGACGGCGCACGCGCCGAGGACCCACGCGGCGAGCAGGGCGAACGAGATCAGGCCTTCCATGCCGACTCCTCCTCGAGTCAGGGACCCCGTGACTCGAGCCGACGTCACGGTGCAGAGAGTCTACGCCCTGTTCCGCCGAAGCGGAGCGGATGCCGCGACACGGCCGGATGCCGCGCGATGGCCGTGCGGCATCCGATCAGTAGGCGCCGTCGCTGCCGACCACGGCCCGGAACGTCTTCCAGAGGATGAGCAGGTCGCCCGTCATCGTCCAGTTCTCGACGTAGAAGAGGTCGAGGCGCACGGTCTCGTCCCAGTCGAGGTTGGAGCGCCCGCTGACCTGCCAGAGCCCCGTGATACCGGGCTTGACGAGGAAGCGACGGTGCACGTGGCGCGCGTACTGCTCCACCTCGCGTTCGAGCGGCGGCCTCGGCCCGACGATCGACATCGACCCGAGGAAGACGTTGAACAGCTGCGGCAGCTCGTCGAGGCTGTATCGGCGGAGGATGCGCCCGATGGGCGTGACCCGGGGGTCGTCCTTCATCTTGAACATGATCGAGTTGCCCTCGTCGCGGTCGAGCGCGGCCAGGTCGGCGAGGCGGTCCTCGGCGTCCTCGTACATGCTGCGGAACTTCAGCATCTGGAAGTGCTCGCCCCGGCGGCCGATGCGGTCCTGCCGGAAGATGATCGTGCCGGGCGTGCTCAGGCGCACGATGAGCGCGATGCCGAGGAGCACGGGCGACAGGAACAGGATCAGCGCGCCCGACGCGACGATGTCGAACAGCCGCTTCGCGTAGAGCTTTCCGCCGTCGTAGCGCGGGGTCTCGACGTGGATCAGCGGCAGGCCGGCCACGGGGCGCGTGTGCAGTCGCGGGCCGCCGATGTCGGTGAGGCTCGGCGCGACGACGAGGTGGTGGCGGCCGGGCTCGAGCTTCCAGCTGAGCTCGCGCACCTTGTCGGCCGCGAGCTCGTTCGCGCTCGTGATCACGACGGTGTCGGCGCCGACGGCGTCGAGCGCCTCGATGAGGTTGTTCATGGAGCCCGACATCGGGATGTCGGTGCCGGGGATCGTGCCGCTGACGATGCCGCTCGGCGTGCACGCGCCGACCACTTTGAAGCCCGCCTCGGGGCTCCGGCCGAGATCGCGCGCGATCGTGGCGATGGAGGACTCCGAGCCGACGAGGAGCACGCGGCTGGAGAGCTGACCGGCGCGCCGACGACGCGCGAGCCACTTGCGCCACGCCCACCGGTTGGCCAGCAGGCCCGCGAGCCCGACGACGAGCGCGAGCGCGAGGAACCACTCGAGGCCGGGCACCGACAGGAGGTACGCGAGCAGGCCGGCGGTGCCGAACACCACGAAGGTGACGTGCAGCACGCGGCGGTATTCGGCGGCCCCGGTGCCGATCACCCGCGGCGATCGGCTGCCCGACACGCTCAGAGCGAGCATCCAGACCGCGATGAAGCCGACGGCGAGCAGGCCCGCGGCCGACGGCGGCACCCACGCCGCCGGATCGAGCAGCGAGGCCGCCCGTGCGGGGGTGCGCACCCCGCCGAAGTACTGCGCGGCGAACACGGTCACGGTCACGACGAGCAGATCGGTGGAGACCAGCATGCGACCGTAGCGTTGAGCCCAGGTCGGTTGCCGCGTCCCCCTCGAACTCCTCGCCATCTGCGGTGCAATGGCTTGAGTCAAGAGCGTCTCCCTCGATTGCGCTCAATCTATGGGCAACGCAGGCACGGGGCCACGGGTCGCACGCAGAGTTAACACAGCCGTCACGTTCGGCCCGAATCGGTCGCCGATCCCCGATCCGCCGCGTGTTGGAGAGTTAACACGTTCGACACGCCCTCGTCACCGCTCGGCACGGTCGCGACGATGGAATGGGGTGCGACGGACGCGATGCCGCGGCGCAGTAGTGCTCGCGAGGGTTCCTCGACGGGCGAGACCACCGAGGGGGCGACGCCGATGGGCATCAAGCGATCAAGGCCACCGGTCGCGCTGGGCGCGGCCGCGGCGGCCGTGCTCGTGCTGTCGGCCCTCGCCGGCTGCTCGGCGACGACGGCGTCGGGCGCCGACGGCGGCGGCGACGAGGCATCCGTCATCGAGAAGGTGCCGTTCGCGACGGTCGGCGACGAGCAGCTCCTGCTCGACGCGTGCCTGCCAGAGGAGGACGGTCCCCGCGCCTCGATCGTGCTCCTGCACGGCGGCGGATTCACCGAGGGCAACCGGGTGGCCGGCGGCATGCGCGAGCTCTGCACGCGATTCGCGGACGCCGGATTCGCCGCCTTCTCGATCGACTACCGCCTCGTGCCCGCGATCGTGTACCCGGGGCAGGTCGAGGACGTGCAGTCCGCCATCGCCTGGCTGCGGGAGCCCGAGCAGGTCGACCGCTTCGACCTCGATCCCGCTCGCATCGGGCTGCTGGGCAGCTCGGCGGGCGCGATCCTGGCCCAGGAGGTCGGCACCCTCGGCGAGGGACCGCTCGACGAGGGAACGCGCGTCGGCGCCGTGGCCTCGCTCTCGGGGGTCTCGCTCATGACCGAGGAGGCGCTCTCGCTCGGAACGCCGACCGAGGAGGCCATCGGCATGATCATGACCTACCTCGACTGCGAGACCCCGGCGGCCGACGCATGCCCGCAGGCCGCCGAGGCATCCGCGGCATTGCATGTCGACGCCACCGACCCCCCGATGCTGCTCGTGAACGGGGAGGACGAACTCGTGCCCGAGGAGCAGGCGCAGGCCATGCACGCCTCCCTCGAGTCGGTCGGCGTGGCCTCCAAGGTGATCATCGGCCGCGAGGGCGCCCACGGCGTCGCCCTGCTCGCGCCGGGCGTCAGCGACGACGTGCTCGAGTTCTTCGCCGAGGCCCTCGGATGAGCGACCGCGACCGCCGCGGGCCGAAGAGACCCATCAGACCGACGACACAAAGGGGACCGAGTGGAACTCCATGACAGCATGCGGACGATCCGGCGGAACTGGGTCGTCATCGTCGCCATCCTGATCGCCGCGGTCGCCGCGGGGTTCGTGTACTCCGCGTCCGTGAAGCCGCAGTACCAGACGGCCGGCCAGCTGCTCTTCACGCCGACCGCCGAGGCGACCAGCACGCAGGCGGTCGTGCAGGCGAACGCCGTCGCCGTGCAGATGACGGCGCTGTACGCGCAGGTCGCGGTCACGCCCCTCGTGCTGCAGCCGGCGATCGACGACCTCGCGCTCGACGAGACGCCGTCGGACCTCGCCGAGCGGGTCGCCGCCGGCATCACGGCCGAGTCGCCGGTCATGTTCGTGTCGGCGACGGCCGATTCGCCGCAGGAGGCCGTCGAGCTCGTCGACGCGGTCATGAAGAGCCTGCTCGCGACGATCGAGGACCCCGAGAAGGGCCTCCAGAGCGCGGTGCCGCTCAAGCCGACCGTGCTCCAGGAGCCGCCGCTCGTCGATCTCCCGGCCACGGGCGCACCGGTCGTGAACATCCTGCTGGCGCTCGCGGCCGGGCTCGCGATCGCGTTCATCGTGGTCGTGCTCCGCGAGAGCCTGAACGGGCGCATCCGAGGGGCACGCGACCTTCGCAGGGCGACGGATGCCTCGCTGCTGGCCGCCGTTCCGCGCGACCGCGCCGTGCGCGCCCGACCCCTGCTCTTCAGCGCGAAACCGCTCACGGCGTTCGCCGAGTCGTTCCGCCTGCTGCGGCAGCGGATCCCCGCGGCATCCGAGGGTCTCGCGCCGGTCGTCGTCGTCTCCTCGCCCGAGTACGGCGATGGGAAGTCGACCGTGGCCGCGAACCTCGCGCTGTCGCTCGCGGAGGCGGGTCGACGGGTCACCCTCGTCGACGCCAACCTTCGGGCGCCCGTGCTCGCGAAGGCGTTCGACGTCGATGCCGCCGGCGGCCTGGCCGAGCTCCTCGCGGGCGACGCCGCGGCGGGCGCGGGCACGGCGGTCGCGCCGAACCTGACGCTCGTGCCGACCTCGGCGCTCGACGGCGACTTCAGCGAACTGCTCGAGTCCGACGGCCTCGCCGCGTTCCTCGACCGGGTGCGGCGGGCTTCGGACGCCGTCGTGATCGACGCGGGCCCGTTGCTGCCGGTGGCCGACGGGGCGGCGCTCGCCGCGCACGCCGACGCGTACCTCGTGGTCGTGCGGGCGGGCCGGTCGAAGATCTCCGACCTGCGCCAGTCGGTCGAGGCGCTGACGAGCCTCGGCGCCCCGATCGCGGGCGTCGTGCTGGATGCCGCGCCCACGCGCGGCGCGGATGCGATCGAGTGATCGGCCGAGGGGCGCGACGATGACGGGGCGGACGCGGCGCGGCGCAGGACCGGCCGCGACGACCGCGATCTGGGCGGGCGTCGGCGTGCTCGTCGCCGCGGCCGCGACCCCGTTCATGCTCATCGCGCCGCCCCTCATCGCGGTCGTGGCGGGCGGGTTCGTGCTGCTCGCCCTGGCCGCGTTCCTGCCGAAGGCGTTCGCGTTCGCGGCGCTCTGCACGATCATCCTCTCGACGCTCGCGCAGACCTTCCTCGGCAGCGCGGGCAGCTTCGCCGACGAGGCGGTGATCGTGCTCGCGCTCGTCGCCTTCAGCACCCGGCGTCTCGTCACCGAGCGCCGCCTCGTCGCGCTGCCCGGCATGTGGTGGTTCCTCGCGTTCGTCGCCGTCGGCCTCGCGAGCGGGATCGTCGGTGCGGTGCCGTTCTCGATCAGCGTGCAGGCGATGTTCCTCGCGGTGAAGGGGCTCGTGTTCGCCTTCGCCCTCGCCCAGCTGCGCTGGGACGTCGAGGACCTGCGCGTGCTCGTGCGCCTCGGCGCGATCGCCGGCGGCATCCTCGTGCTCACGGCCGTCGCGAACCTGATCGCGCCCGGCCCGTGGAGCCAGCTCGTCGCGAACCGCCCCCCGTTCGCGATGGTCAACGGCATTCCCGCGCTCCAGGGGCCGTTCCAGCATCCGGCCGCCTTCGGCCGTCTCAGTTCGATCCTCGCCGTCGGCGTGCTCAGCTACCGCCTGCTGGTGCGGCGCTCGTGGGTGAGCGCGGTGCTGCTCGCCTGTTCGAGCGCGATGGCGCTGCTGACCTTCCAGGTGAAGTCGATCGTGAGCCTGCTCGGCACGATTGGCCTGCTCCTGCTGCGCTTCGGCGGCCCGGTGCGCTACCTCGCGATCCTCGCGTTCGCGCCGCTGCTGGCGATGGTCGTGCTCCCGCCGCTCGTCGAGCTCGTCGGCGGCGACGTGCAGATCTACATCGTGCAGGAGTCGGCACGGTCGCTGCTCACGACCGGATCGCTCCAGGTCGCCGCCGACCACTTCCCGTGGGGTGCCGGGTTCGGCCGGTACGCGAGCTTCTACGCCTCGCAGTACTACAGCCCCGAGTACGTGAAGCTCGGGTTCGAGGACGTGTACGGGCTCGGCCGCGCCGAGGACGGCATGTTCCTGAACGACACGCAGTGGCCGGCGATCCTCGGCGAGACCGGGTGGTTCGGCGCAGTGTGCTTCGCGGCCGGCATCATCGCGGTGTTCGCCTCGCTCGTGCGGCGAACCTCGGCCGACGAGCACGTCCTCGTGCGCTGGCTGCGGGTCGCGGGCATCGCCTGGCTCGTGCTCATCATCATCGAGTCGGTGGGCGCCCCGGTGTTCGTCTCGGCGCCCGCGTTCCCGTTCGCGTTCGCGGCGGCGGGCGTCATCGCCTCGTTCCGCGACCGCGCCCGGCAGGCCGTCGAGCCGACGGCGGCCGCGGCAGCGCCCATGGCGACCGCGCCCACGGCGGCCGCGCCGCGACCGGAGGTCCCCGCATCATGAGCGCCACCCGCAGATCCTTCCTCGCCGCCACCGCCCTCGGCGCGTCGGCGTTCGCCTCGGCCGGGGCGGGCGGGATGCTCCCGCTCACGACCGCGAGCGAGGCGGGCCTCGCGGGCGACGGCACGACCGATGACGCGCCCGCCATCCAGGCCGCGTACGACGCGGGCGGCACGGGCCTCGCGCTCGAGGCGGGCCGCACGTACCTGCTGAACAGCCCGATCTTCCTCGATCGCGCCGACCCGTATGCGCTGTTCACGATCCAGATGAACGGCGCCGCGTTCGCGCTCGGGGCTGCGCTCCCCCGCACCGACGCGTTCTGGCGCGACAAGACGACGCGGTGGGCGTTCTTCCCGAACACGAGGCGCCGGGCGCTGGGCCTGGGCTCGGGCACGGTCGACGTGACGCAGGCGAACCGCGCGACGGGCTCTTCGGTCGGGGCGATCGTGAGCCTCGTGCTGCGCGACGGCTCGGTCTCGGGCGGCGGCGCGAACGTCGGGCTCGTCTTCTGCAACCGCACCGCCGTGCGCCTCGAGAACGTGGTGCAGTACGGCGTGCGCGCCATGCTCTCGTGGACCGACTACTGCGACGGCAACATCCTCATCGGCTGCTACAACCGTTCGGGCGGGCCCGAGGGCTCGGTGCTCGTCGAGCAGATCTCCAACGGAGACGGGCTGCTCATGCTCGGCTGCAAGGCGGACTCCCCCGTCGGGCTCGCGCGCCTCAAGTACTGCCGGGGGGCCGAGTTCACGGCCATCGTCTCGGGGCGCATCGAGCTCGACGCCTGCTCGGGCATCCACCTGCGGGCCGTGCACGAGGAGGGGCAGAACGCGAAGGGCCCCATGCTCGTGATCCGCAATTCGCACGTGCACATCGACACGTCGATCTTCTACACCCCGCGAACGACGGATGCCACGACGCATCCGTCGATCTCCATCGACGACTCGGCGGGAGAATCGCATTCGGAGCTGACGCTCGAGCACTGCATGGAGATGCGGTACCCGAACTCGGGCGACCAGACGTTCGGGTCGTTCATCGGCATCACCGGGGCGATGGCGAACACGCGCGTGACCGCCCACGACCTCTCGGCGCAGCACGTGACCGCGGGCACGGCCGGCGTCTGGACCGCCACCGCGGGCCCCCGGATCACGGGCGACGGAGACCTCGGCTCGGTGCTGGCGGCATCGAACGCGACGGTGGCGAGCGGGTCGTTCTCGATCGAGCGGCGGGGCGGCGCGTGGCGGGTCATCGGGCTCGACGGCGATCCCGGCCACGCCGCGGCATCCCCCGCCGTCCCGAAGCTCGCCGCGGCGAGCGGGGCCACCGAGGTGTCGGGGGCGGCGCTCGCGCAGGGGTCGCGGCCGACGTATCGGGTCGCCGCGCGCAACGCCGCGGGAACGCGGAGCGCGGCCTCGACGAGGGTGGGCGCGACCGTCTCATCGCGCGGTTCGGTGCGGTTGAGCGTGACGGCGGATGCCGCGCCGTGCGAGCTGCTCGTCTGGCGGTTCGCGAACTCGACGACCGCGACCCCGCAGGCGTACGTGAGCGTGCCCTGCGGCCGTCCCGAGATCTCGCTGCTCGACACGGGCACGCGGGTGAGCGGGTACGCCTGGCAGACGTCGGGGATCCCCGCGGTCTCGTGATCGGCGCGGCCCCGGAGGCGGCCCGGTCTCGTGATCGGCGCGGCCCCGGAGGCGGCGCGGTCAGCAGTCGGTGGTCGTCAGCACCTTCGCGAATGCGGCCGTCTGGTACGCGTACTCGCGCATCCAGCCCGCGAGGGTGATCGGTTCACGGGAGTCGAGCACCGCGAGATCGCCGTCGAAGCAGCGATCGAACAGCACCCGGGTGCGAATGATGTGCGGGGTGCGGGTGATGACGATGACGCTGTTCCAGCCCTGCTCGTCGGCGAGCGCGGCGAGGAGCTGCGCCTCGCCGCGGGTCGTGGAGGGTTCGGCGTCGACGCAGGTGACGTCGCCGCCGGGGATGTTGCAGTTGCGGTAGCGACCGGTCTCGCGCGGGGATTCGAGCACGTCGGCGGGCACCGAGACCACCATGCGGTCGGTGACGCCGTCGTCGATGAGCTGTCGGGCGAGTTCGAAGCGCTCGGCGCGGGCGGGGCCGAGGATGAAGACGGCGTCGGCGCGTTCGGGAACCGCGGCCTGCGGGGGGAAGACGTAGATCGGGGCGCCGAGCCCCGCGACGAGCAGGATCGCGGCGAGCACCGCGCCGAGGGCGATGAGGAACCTGCGCCGCCGCACCGGGTCGGGTCGGGCGCGTGCGCTCACGCGCGTCGTGGGCGCGGCGGCGACGCCCCTCACGCACGCTCCTGCTGCCGGGCGGGGTCGGGCGACGGATGCGGCGGGGCCGCCGAGTCCGCGGGCTCGGGCGACGGATGCCGCGGAGCCGCCTCGTCCGCGGGCTCGGCCGGCCCGTCGGACGGGCGCGCCTTGGGCCGCGGCTTCCACGGCTTCTGCCCGAGGAACGCCCAGCTGACCCAGCGGATGCGGCCGAGCGTGACCTCGAACAGGATGGGCAGGCCGAGGGCGGCGAGCATGCAGACGACGAAGACCACGATCTCGCCGTCGATGCCGGCTCGGCCGAGGGCGAGGCGGGCGGCGGCGGAACCGAAGACGTGCAGGAGGTAGATCGCGAAGGCGAACGGTCCGAGCCAGGCGAGGAACCCGACCCGGATGCGGTCGCGCATGAGCAGGAGCAGGAGCGTCGCGGCGAGGCCGACGGCGATCCTCGAGGCCCGCTCCCCCGCGCCGACGAGGTCGACGACGCCGGCGATGTCGAGCACCCGCAGCGCGTAGACGGCGACGAAGGCCGCCGCGGTCGGCACGAGCAGGCCGAGCGGCGGCGGATTCGCGACGAAGCGGTGCACGCCGTAGCCGAGGAGGAAGAACGGCAGTAGCCTGATCGCCCCGTTGACGCTGAACACGTCCCACGCTTCGGGCAGCAGGACGGCGACGTAGAGCACGGAGCTCGCCGCCACGGCGACGATCCAGGAGCGGCGGCGGCGCAGGAGGCCGAGGAGGTCGAGCACGCCGACCGCGAGGAAGATGAGGAAGATCGCCTGGAGGAACCAGAAGTGCCCGGTGCCGTAGAGGTACACGCGCCAGATCTCGCTCGCCGAACCCGAGACGTTGGTGCCCGGCACGACCGTCTGGAGCACGAAGAACGCGGTGCCGACGGTGACGAGCGGCACGAGCAGCCGCCGCACCTTGCCGGTGACCATGCGCCCGTACCCGGCGGAGGTCGACACCGGGCGGAAGGCGTAGACGAATCCGGACAGCGCGGCGAACAGCGGCATCCGGATGTCTTCGAGGAAGACGTACGACCACCGCCAGAGCGAGTCGTCGGCGACGGTCATGCCGCGCGAGCCGTCGCCGCCGATGACGTGGCCGGCGACCATGAGCACGATCGCGAGGCCGCGGAGCGACTCGATCGAGAGGTCGCGGCGACGGGTGGGGCGCGGGGCCGCGACGTCGACGGCGGTCACGGCGTCTCGCCCGTCGGCTGGGCACCGGGCACGGGCGCGGGGCCGCCGCTCCGCCCGGCGCGGGGCGTGCGCCCGGCGCGGTACGTGGCGGTGCCCGAGACGCCGACGCCGCGCCGCCGGGTCATCCAGGTCGGCGGCACATAGAGCCAGCGGGCCCGGGAGGTGAGGCGGGTGAGGAGGAACGACACGATGATCGCGATCGTCATGACGACGAGCTGGAGGCAGATGCCGACCCATCGGGGCACCTCGAGGCCGAGGGCCGCGACGATCGCCGCGATCACGACGATGACGTAGAGGTGGAAGAGGTAGATCTGCAGGCTCGTGGCGCCGAGCGTCGACACAAAGCGCAGCGGCCGGAGCCGCACGAGGTAGGTCGAGGCCATGATGCCGAAGGCCACGGCGGCGACCTGGCCGAGCAGCACGCCGCCGGGCACCGCGCGCAGGCCGAAGAGGATGAGCCCCGCGACGACCGCGACGAACACCGCGAAGGCGGTCGCGAGCATCCAGGGCCGCACCCGGTTCACGAGCTCGAACAGCCGCTTGGAGTAGAGCGCCCCGACGAGGAAGAAGACGAAGAGCCCGCCGACGCGGTTCCAGCCGACGTTGTTCGCGTCGAGGATGCCCGAGGTGACGAAGGCCGACAGCACGGCCGCGGCCGCGACCTGCACGGCGGGCGGCACCCGGCGCAGCAGCCACACCCCGAGCGTGAAGAGGAACAGCGCGTAGATGAACCAGTAGCTGCTGCTCGGCCAGACCGCGATGAGCAGGAGCCCGATGGGGTTCGTCGCCGGGAACTCGCCGAGCTCGCCGTTCACGCCCGGCACGACGAGGTAGAACGCGAACCGGAGCACCGACCAGAGCACGTAGAGGTAGAGGAGCGGCAGCAGCCGGCGACGCCAGAGGTCGGCGAACGCCCACGTGCCGAGCCGGTTGCCGAACAGCCCCGCGATGAGGAAGAAGGCGGGCATCGGGAAGAGTTCGAGGGGTGCCTTCACGAGCCAGGGCGTGCCCTGGATGCCCGCCGCCTGCAGGTAGAGGGCCGTGTGGTAGTAGACCACCATCACGATCGCCGCGCCCTTGGCGAAGTCGACCCAGGCCCGCTTGCCCGTCTCGGGCTCGATGAGCCGTCGTCGCGCAGATTCCGTCGTCATCGGTCCCCTCCTTCGTTCACACCGCTGCGCCGGCGGCGAGCGTGCGCGCCCGGCCGCCGTTGATCGCGTCGAGCCAGAGCGACTCGACGCGCGGGAAGACGGCGGTCGCCGAGAACCGCTCGGCGAACACCCTGGCGCCCTCGTCGGCGACGGCCTCGAGGAGGCCGCGGTCCACGAGCACGGATTCGAGCGCGGCCCGCAGCGCCTCGGCGTCGCCGGGCGGCACGACGAGGCCCGCGCCGTCGCGGAGCACGGCCTCGATGCCGCCGACGTCGGTGGAGACGACGCAGCACCGGCGCGCGAGCGCCTCGAGGATGAACATCGGCATCGCCTCCTCGCGGGAGGGCAGCACCGCCACGAGCGACTCGTCGAGCAGGGCCATCAGCTCGTCGTGCGGCAGCGACCCGACGAACTCGACCCCGTCGGCCTGCCGGTCGACGAGGTGCTCGTCGCGCACCGGGCCGGCGACGACGAGCCGCCAGCCGTCGCGCGCGCCGCCGAGGTCGGCCCACGCACGCTGGAGCACGTCGATGCCCTTGCGGTGTCCGACGACCCCGCCGAAGGCGACGATTGGATGCTTCGCCGTGGGGCTGCTCTCGGGGATCGCGTTCGGGATGAGCTCGATGCGCTCGCGGTCGACGAACCCCGCGGCGACCTCGGTGCTCTCCTCAGAGAGGGAGATGACGCGGTCGGCGGCGCGCAGGACGCCGCCCACGACGCCGGGCCGGCGGGCGGCGAACTCGGCGAAGGAGCTGCCGTGCAGATGCGCGATGGTCGGGATGCCGCGGGCCCGCGCCATGCGCAGCAGCGAGCCCTCGCGCAGGAAGGATCCCCCCTCCGAGAGGTGGGCGACGACGACCTGCGGCGTCGATCGGCGCAGGCCCGAGATCTGCACGGCGGCCGCGGCCGCGAGCCGGGCGGCGGCGATCGAGTCGCCCGGGTCGCCGCGGGTGACGATGAGGCGCGTGTCAACGTGTTCGAACGGCCACTCGAGGTATCCGTTGACGACCTGGGTCATGCCGCCGGCGATGTCGCCGCCGCGACCGAGGTGGTGCACGATCGGCCGGGGCGGTGCGGCCGCGCCAGGCCCCCCGTGCTCGGGCGCGGTCACGGCAGCGCCATCTCGGTCGGCGCCTCGACGAGGCGGGCGGCGGATGCCGCGCCGCGGAGCGTCGCCTGCACCTGCTCGCGCCGTTCGTCGAGGCGGGCGCGGGCCTCGACGAGGCGGTCGAACATCTCGGCCCGGCGGCCGGCCAGCGTCTCGAGGGCGTCGACGAGGTCGTCGGCCGTCATGCGCCCGGTGGCGAGCGAGAGGTCGTCGATGCCGATCGTGGCGAAGTGGCGGTCGATCTTGTCGGAGACGTCGACGAGCGAGCCGACGGGCACGGCGCCCTCGGTGAACGCGGCGATGATGACGTGCAGCCGGTCGCTGAGGGCGATCGCCGTACGGCGGTAGAGCTCGCGCAGGCGGCACTCCTGCACGTCGTGCCCCGACAGCTCGTCCCATTCGAGCAGCTCGCCGCCGAGGTCGTGCGCGAGGCGACGGCTCGTGTCGTTGTCGACCTGCACCTGGGTGACGGCCCAGATCGCGAGGCCGTGCCGGTCGGCGTAGGCGCGCACCCCGCGGATCCATTCGCGGCTCGGGTAGGGCCGTGCCGGGTCATCCGCCCGCATCGAGACGACGAGCACGTCGCGCTCGCCCTCGCCCGCGGCGAACGCCGGGATCAGCTCGTCGGGCGCGCCCTCGCCGAACGCGAGGTCGGGCATGGCCTCGCCGCGGCGCATGTACTCGGCGGTGGTCACGTCGCGCCAGAGCGTGAGGTCGGAGAGCCGGATCGAGGGCCCCATGATCGCCCGCGGCACGGGCGCGTAGTTGCGCGTGCCGACCCCCGCGCGCACGGCCCGGCCGCCGCGCAGGCGGATGGTCGCGAGCAGCGGGAGCATCGACACGTGCTCCTTCATGCCGATGAGGGTGAGCTGGATCTCGCCGGGCTTGAAGACGTACGACGCCTCGCCCGCGATCGCGGCGGCCATGGCGGCGCGGTACCAGCTCGTGAACGAACGGTAGACGACGTCGTCGGGCGCGAGCCCGAGCCCCTCGTCGTACCCGTCGGGCGAGTGGCCGACGTACACGTGCAGCTGCCCCAGCGGGCGCACCCAGTCGAGCAGCGGACGGCGGAGGATGATGTCCCCGACGTTCTCGTACTGCCCGCGGCCGACGGCGAAGATCTTGTTCATGCGGGTTCGAGGTCCTTCTCGTCGGCGGTGGTGGGCGGCATCGCGTAGTCGACGATGCGGCGTTCGGCGGCTCGGCGCAGCGCATCGGCGTCGAGCTGATCGACCTCGACGGCGTTGCCGATGCCGAGGCGGTTCACGAGGTCGGCGATCTGGAGCTGGTGGTCGTCGACGTGCTCGTGCCGGTGCGCGCGCCGCGGCACCATCACGGGGTAGATGCCGTTGCCGAGCAGCCCGATGAGGGTGCCGACGCCGGCGTGGGTGACGACGACGCCGGCCTCGCGCGAGTACTGCTCGAACTCGTGGGGGGCGATCTGCTCGAACACCCGGCCGGGCAGGTCGCGGCGCGAGCCCGTGGAGCCGAGCTGCCAGACGGTGTCGTCGTTGGCGGCGCCGCTCGCGAGCACGGCGTCGACGACCGAGTCGAACCGGTAGCCCTCGATCGTGCCGAGGGTGACGAAGAGCCGGTTCGGGTCGGTCGGGAACTCGCGAGGCGCCGACGCGTAGGTCGAGAGCACGCTGGGCTGCATGCGCCAGCGGCGGTCGGCCCAGGCCTCGTGCTGCGTGCGCAGCGCGACGGTCGGCATCGCCGAGAGCACGCGGCCGGTGGTCGACGGGCCGTCGACGCGGCACACGCTCTCGATGTAGGTCGCGGGGATGCCGCGCATGCGCGCGATGGGCAGCACCGAGAGGGCGATCGCGGCGCCGGTGCTGACGGCCCCGTCGAAGCGCTCGGCCGCGAGCGCGCGGTTCACGATGCCGATGGCCCTGAGCACCCCGGCGTAGTCGCGCGGGCGGACGTACGGAACGTAGAGCACGCGGCGGCCGGCGAGCAGGGACTCGCTCTGGGGTGTTCGGAACGTGATGAAGAGCGAGTCGTCGGATGCCCCGAGGAAGGGCAGTTGGCGCACGAGTTCGACGAGGTGACCGCCGGTCGAGGCCGCGAGGACGAGCTTTCGCGGTGCACGGATGTCGCTGGTTGTTGCAGACATGGAGTCAGCCCCCTGCTCACGATTTCGAGATCTCGGATTCGGAATCGAAAGACGGCGGTGGCCTTCTCGCGATGAGACTAACCCGCGGGTTCGGCGTCCGTCCGGTGATTAACAGAGACGTAACCCAGACTTCATACGCCCGCTCCGCGCACCCGGAACCAGCGGTCGGCGACCTGCAGCAGGCCGCGGTAGACCGGCTTCGACCAGCGCGCGGAGGTGGCCAGCGCGAGGCGCTGCACGTCGCGGCGGCGGGCGAGCAGGAGCAGGTCCTGATTGGTGATGCGGCCGCGCATCGACTCGAACAGGCGGCGGCCCTCTGCGGGTTCGTAGGGGGCGAGTGCGGCGTCTTTCGCCCCCGAGAGCACGATGTACCGGCACACGAAGTACCGGTGCTCGTCGCTGTCGACGAGGGCGGGCGAGGCGCGTCTGGCCGCCTCGGTGACGGCGTCGCCCACGAGCGCGAGGGATTCGGCACGCCGCGAGCCCGAGGTGATGATCGAGCCGCTGCGCAGCCGGTACTCGTACACCTCGAGGTCGAGGAACGCGACGAACCGCGCGCGCGAGAGCGCGTCGGCCACCATGGCGAGGTCGGAGTGCACCCGCGCCGGCACGAGACCGATGCGCTGCATGAGCGAGCGGCGGAACAGCTTGTTCCAGAGGTGCCCGGTGATGCGGCCCGAGAGCAGCATCGACATCGCGTCGACGTTGTCGACGGGCGGCGACTCGGGCGCCGCGATGGGCCGGCTCCCGGCCCCGCCGTCGTAGACGATGCGCGCCCCGGCGACGACGACGTCGCACGGCCCCGCATCGGCGGCGGCGACGAGGTGCTCGAGCGCGTGCTCGTTCCACCCGTCGTCGGCGTCGATGAACCAGAAGTACTCGCCCCGGCTCTCCTGGATGGCGCGGTGGCGTGCGCGCGCGACTCCCCCGTTCTCGCCCATGCGGATGAGCCGGGCCCGGGGTTCGCGCTGCGTGAACGCCTCGGCGAGCGCGGCCGTGTCGTCGCGCGAGCCGTCGTCGACGATCACGATCTCGACGTCTTGATAGGTCTGGGTGGCGGTGTGCTCGAGCGCGGCCGTGACGAACTCGGCGGCGTTGTACACCGGGACGATGATGCTGACTCGAGGTGACATGCGTTCTCCGATCAGAGCTTGCGCAGGAGTTTCGCGGGGGTGCCGCCGTAGAGGCCGTCGGGTTCGCAGTCGCGTGTGACGACCGAGCCCGCGGCGATGACGCAGCCGTCGCCGACGTCGACGCCGCCGAGCACGGTGACGCCCGCGCCGATCCAGCTGCCGCGCCCGATGCGGATGGGCGCGCTCGTGGTGGCGCCGGCGCGCTGTTCGTGCGGCCCGATCTCGTGGGTCGTGGGGATGAGCTGCACGTTCGGGCCGAGGGAGGCGCGTTCGGCGATCACGATGTCGGCGTTGGCCCCGACGAGGAGCCCGACGTTGACGAACGCCCCCGACCGCACCGAGAGCCGTCGGGGCGATCCGACGAACCGCACGTACGGCTGGATGCGGGCGTCGCGGGCGAGGTCCACGCCCGCGAAGCGCAGGATGCGGCGCCGCAGGCGGTCGGACCAGATCGGGCTGCCGCCGACGAGCGAGGCGAACGCGCCGGATGCGCGACCGCCCACGTCAGGCGACCGCCGCGTCGAGGGCGTCGTCGGTGCGGGCGTCGCCCGGCCTGCCGCCGAGCCCGGCGAGGTTCTCGGCCGCGAGCTCGCGCACCCTCGGCAGGGCGGCGGCGATCGAGGCGCGCACGGGCGCGTCCTCTGGCAGGACCTCGTCGATCACCCGCACGACCCGGTCGGCGAAGCCGGCCTCGGGTTCGACGCAGAGCGAGGGCGTGCCGAGCAGTCGCATGAGTCCCTCGACCTTGCCCTGCGTCGCGAGCGTGATGGCGGGCCGGCCGCTCCAGATCGACATGATCGCCAGATGCATCCGCCCGGTGACGACGACGGATGCCTCGGCCGCGAGCCCGCGGATCGACGCCGGGGTGCCGAGCGTGCGCACGAAGCGCACGGGGGTACCGTCGAGGCGGCGCACGACCTCTTCGCAGGCCTCGAGGTCGTCGGCGTCGGGTCGCGACACGTGCGGGAGCACGACGACGGCGAGCCCGCGCTCGACGAGGTGGCGGATGATGCGCACGTACTCGGCCGCCTGGTCGACCTGCCCGCCGATGAGGCCGCTCACGTTGACGATCGCGTACGGGCGCGCGAACGCCTCGCCGAGGCCGTCGAGCAGGGCACGGTCGACGGTCTCGGCCGAGAAGACGATGTCGGCCACGTCGCGGATGCCGGTGACGCCGTCGCGGGCCGCGCGCTCGGCCGAGAGCGGGTCGCGGAGCATGGGCACGGCGCCGTGGCGGCTCGCCGAGACCAGGGCCCGGCGGGCGGCGGTGCGGGCCTGCCCGTTCCAGCTGAACCCGAGGATGCGGGTGTCGACGCCGGCCGCCGCCGCCGCGCCGGCGAGCGCGGAGCGTCGCACCGAGGGGCGCAGCACGTAGCGGCCGTCCATGATGTCGGCCCCGACGACCGAGAGGCTCGCGGCCGTGCGGAGCAGCTCGCCGAAGCGGGTGACGTCGGCCCGGTGGGCGCGGCGCGAGCCGTAGACGAGGTGCGGCAGCTCGAGCACCGTCACCCGCTCGGCGTGCGGCGCCGGCACGGCGATCTCGGCCGCCGAGCGCACGATGACGGTGACGGCGCCCGCGGTTCCCTCGATGAAGGCCTCGAACATCGCCTGGTCGCCGATGTTGCCGCCGCCCGGCGCGGCGAGCAGCACGTGCGGCCCGTCGAGAGCGGCCCCGGGGCGTCGGGCGCCGCGCACGGTGCGGAGGATGCGGGCGTGGTCGAGGCGCGAGGGCAGCCCGCTGGTCAGGTACGCCTCGCGGGCGACCCGTCGGGCGCGGCGGATGGTTCGGTCGATCATGGGGTCCTCCTGGATCCGAAGTGCCTGCGGGCCTGGGCGAGCGTCACGAGATCGGCGCGGAAGCGCGGCCAGATGAGCGCGACGAGCACGACCCAGCCGATGAGCGAGGCGAGCCCGACCACGAGCCGCAGGACGATGGCGTCGGCCGGCAGCGCGAAGGTCGAGAGCCACGAGACCCCCGCCCCGAACCCGAAGACGAGGAGCATGCGCACCCCGTTCAGGAACATCGCCTTGGCGGGGGCATCCGACACCCTCGAGATCCAGAGGAGCCCGACGGGCCAGATCAGCACGATCGAGGCGGTGTACGCGACGGCGACCCCGCCGACGCCCCAGTTCGCGCCGAGCACGATGAGCAGGATCATCGCCGGGCGGGTCGCGAGCGCGTAGTGGAGGTTCTCCCGTGCGAGCCCTTTCGCGAGCATGACCCAGTACACGGCGTAGCTGGATGCCTGGAAGAACCCGGCGACGAGCAGCACCTGGAAGAGCGGCACGACCTCGAGCCACTGGCGGCCGAGCGCGAGCTCGACGACCGACGGGGCCTGGGCGCCGAGGAAGGCGAAGGTGAAGCTGACCGCCATGAGCAGGATGGACTGCCCGAACGAGATGAACGCGGCGAACCGCTCGCGCTGGTCCTGCAGGCGCGAGAGCACGGGCAGCGCGACCCGCGTGGAGGGGGCGTTCAACTGCATGAGCGGGAGCATCATGAGCTGGAAGGCGCGGTTGTAGAAGCCGAGCGCCGTCGCGCCGAAGCGGGCGCCGATGACGACCGAGTCGACGTTGGCCGCCGCGTAGCCGAGCAGCTGCGAGCCGAGCAGGTTCGCGCCGAATCCGAGGAAGGCGCGCATCGGGGTGCGGCGGTGGATCCAGCCGGGGAACCAGCCGGTGAGCACGACGAGCATCGTGAGCGCGATGACGCAGATCGCGAGCTGCTGCGCGGCGAGCGCCCAGTAGCCGAACCCGAGCAGGGCGAACACGACGCCCGCGGCGAGGCCGACGGCCTGGGCGATGCTGTCGACCATCGCGAGCCGCAGGAACTGGAGCTTGCGGGTCAGGTCGGCGCGGAACTGGGTCGAGATGCCGTTCAGCAGGAACGTCGCCGAGAGGGCCACGGTGAGCAACTGCAGCCGCTCGTCGCCGTAGATGCCGGCGATCACGCCCGAGAGCCCGCAGACGAGCAGGGTCAGCGCGAGGCCGATGCCGGTGTTCAGCCAGAACAGGTTGTCCTTCTGCTGACGGCTGACGGTCTTCGCCTGGATCGCCGCGCTCGAGAGGCCGAAGTCGCGGAAGATCTCGCCGACGCCGATGATCGCGGTGACCATGGCGATGAGTCCGTAGTCGGCGGGCGTGAGGAGCCGGGCGAGCACGACGATGCCCGCGAGCTGGATCGCGAGGCGCACGCCCTGGCCGCCCATCGTCGCGAGCGCCCCGCGGGAGGCGCTCGCCCCGAGGCTGGGAGCTGGCGGGTCCTGGACCTCGGTCATGCCCGCAGCCGTTCGATCGCGTCGCGATAGCCGTCGGCGAGCTGGCGGCCGATGTGCTCCCAGTCGCGGAGGCCCAGGTCGGGCTCTGCGCCTGCAGGGATGCGCCGGGCCGCGGCGAGGCCCGCCTCGAGCTTCGCGGCGTCGAGGTCGCCCTCGTACTGGATGATCCACGGCGCGCCCACCTCGTCGGCGAGCGCCTGGTTGGTGGGCGAGGCGGGCACGAGCACGGGCCGGCCGAGCGAGAGCGCGGCGAGGAGCACCCCCGAGTTGTGCATCTGCTCGCGGTACGGCAGCACGACGAGTTCGGAGGCGGTGACCTCGTCGACCACGACGTCGTCGTCGACGAATTCGAGCCGCGCGGTGACGCGGGGGTCGGCGTGGGTGGCGGCCTCGATGATCTCGCCCTGGCCGGCGTGCGGCTTGCCGACGATGCGCAGCGTCAGCTCGGGGTCGGCGAGCTGCGCGAAGCAGTCGATGAGGTGCGGCACGCCCTTGTAGGGGCGGATGATGCCGAAGTAGAGGAGCCGGCCGGGCTGCGCGGTCGCCGCCGGGTAGGCCGAGAGGCTCGACCGGTAGTGGCCGTGCAGCACGGTGATGACCTCGGCCCGCTCGGCGCCGACGGGCGGCACGGTGGTCGGGTTCAGCCGCACGACGAGGTCGACCGCCTTCGTGAAGCGCGCGAGCGAGCGTCGCTCGCCGGCCTCTCCGCGCTCGTGGGGTTCGACGTTGTGCGCGGTCCACACGAGCGGGATGCGCTGCACGCGAAGCCGGAGCATCAGCACGTCGAGGGCGCGGCGCAGCAGGAACCGGCGCACGGCGCTGCGCCGACGGATGAGCAGTTCGGGCCAGTGCACGTGGAAGACGTCGTAGCGGCCCGTGAGCGCGGTGCGCCACGAGAAGAACTCGATGCGCACGTGACCGGGCGCCCCCTCGACCATCTGGTCGACGAACTGGGTCGTGCCGTCGGGCGGGTGCAGCGAGTGCAGCACGGTCAGGTCGCGGACGGGCCGGTCGGCCGACGCCGAAGCCCCGGCGGACGGCCGTCGATCGTCGGTCGTGGATGCTGCGGAGATCGGCACGGTGCGACACCCCCTAAGTCGGCAGTTGAGCGGGATTCAGGGAACGACGGTGAACCTGAGCACGACACTAGCCGCCGGTTCGAGCCCGCCGAAGAGGGTTCGCTTGAACGACACCCAGATGTAACCGCAGGGAAACAACCCTCAACGGGGCTCTGCTAGAACTGGGGCAGGACCGGTGGGGCGTTCCACGCCGGTCCATCGTGATGAGAGGCGGCTGACGTGCGAGTTTCAGTGATCGGGTGCGGATACCTCGGGGCGGTGCATGCCGCGAGCATGGCGGAGCTCGGCCACGAGGTGGTCGGCATCGACGTGGATGCCGCGAAGATCGCCCGCCTCGCGGTGGGCGAGGCGCCGTTCTTCGAGCCCGGCCTGCCCGAGCTGCTGCGTTCGGCCGTGGCATCCGGTCGCCTGACCTTCTCGACCGACATGGCGGATGTCGCGGGCGCGTCCGTGCACTTCGTGGCGGTGGGCACGCCCCAGCTGCGCGGCTCGTTCTCGGCCGACCTGAGCTACGTGGACGCCGCGGTCGAGGGGCTGCTCGAGCACGTCTCGGCGGGCGACCTCATCGTGGGCAAGTCGACGGTTCCGGTGGGCACGGCCGAGCGGTTGGCGGCCCGCATCGCCGACAGCGGCACGGGCGCGTTCCTGGCGTGGAACCCCGAGTTCCTGCGCGAGGGCTTCGCGGTGAAGGACACGATCAGCCCCGACCGCCTCGTGTACGGCGTGCCGGTCGACGCCGAGGCGGCGGCCACGGCCGAGGCGATGCTCTCCGAGGTGTACGCGCAGGCGCTGGCCGCCGAGACGCCGCTCATCGTCACCGACTACGCGACGGCCGAGCTCGTGAAGGTCTCGGCGAACGCGTTCCTCGCGACGAAGATCTCGTTCATCAACGCGATGGCCGAGATCGCCGAGGTGACCGGCGCCGACGTGACGCAGCTTGCCGACGCGATCGGCCTCGACGTGCGCATCGGGCGCCGGTTCCTCGGGGCGGGCGTCGGCTTCGGCGGCGGCTGCCTGCCGAAGGACATCCGCGCGTTCACCGCGCGCGCCGAGGAGATCGGCCGCGGCGAGTCGGTCGCGTTCCTCAAGGAGGTCGACGCGATCAACCTGCGTCGCCGCCAACGGGTCGTCGATCTCGCGGTCGACGCCCTCGACCGCGAGCCGCACGGCAAGAAGGTCGCGGTGCTCGGGCTGGCGTTCAAGCCGTTCTCCGACGACATCCGCGACTCCCCCGCCATCGACGTCGCGGTGCGCCTGCGCGGGCTCGGCGCCGACGTCGTCGCGATCGACCCCGAGGCGATCGAGAACTCGAGGCGAATGCATCCGCAGCTCGAGTTCGACGACGACCTCGAGGCGGTGCTGAGCGGCGCCGACCTCGTCGTGCTCGTGACCGAGTGGAACGAGTACCGGCACATGGACCCGGTGTGGGCGGGCGAGCTGGTCGGCACGCGCAAGGTCATCGACGGTCGCAACTGCCTCGACCCGAAGGCATGGCGGGCCGCGGGTTGGACGTACCAGGGGCTCGGCCGCCCCTGACGGGCGCGCCGTCACGCACGCGCACACGACGAGCACACGACGAGCACACGACGAGCGGATGCCTCGGAGCCGATGTCCGGCCCGAGGCATCCGCTCGTTCGTGCCTAGTGGACGGTGAGCACCTGGCCGATGGGGCGCCGCGGCGAGCGCGCGACCCGGAAGCCCTGCTCGGGCGGGTAGCCGATCGCGATGAGGCAGATGACGTCTTCGCTGTCGGGGATGCCGGCCTCGCGCCGAAGTGCGTCGGTCTGCGCGTTCGTCATCGACCAGTTGAGCATGCACGAGCTCACGCCGAGCCCGTGCAGCGCCCACACGAGGGTCATCGCGAAGAGGCCGCCGTCGACCCACCGCTGGTTGCGTTCGGTCGCGCCGGCGAACAGGCCGCGCTCGACAGTGACGACGAGCACCGAGCGCACCTGGTGGCGGAACCCGGCGTTGCCGTTCTGGTGCGCGAGGATGCGCGCGGCGTCGGCCTCGCCGCTGAACGCGTGCACGCGGCCCGCCTGCCGGTTGCAGACCGAGGGCGTGTACGTCGTGAGGCGCACCGCCTCCTCGAGGGTCGCGGGCTCGACGGGCCTGCTCTCGTCGAAGTCGCGCACGCTGTGCCGGGTCGCGAAGAAGCGGTCCATCTCGACGGCGCCGAAGAGCGGCACCGGCATGGCCGGCGGGCTCACGTCGTCGTCGACGGCGCCGCCGCCGTTCCACGCCCCGAGCGCGCCCTTCGCGTCCTCGGCGAACCGGAGGTAGGGCGCTTCGGCGGCCTGCGCGCCGGCCACCGGGATGAGCATCGAGAGCCGCTGCTCGACGGCCGCGCCGAACGGCTGCTTGGGCTGCCTGAGGCTCAGCCCCTTCTCGACCCGGTGGTAGTCCTTCGTGAGCTGGGCCTCGAGGTTCACGCCCGAGACGACGTCGGTGACGGCGTCGTCGGGCGGCGCGGCCGAGTCGCGGTACCGGCGGTAGTCGCGCAGGAACTCGGCGTACATGAGCCAGCCGCGCTTGGCGCGCCGCACGGGCCCGCGCAGCGGCTTCTTGATCGTGTCGAGCATGGAGTCTCCCCCTCTGTCGTGGTGCTCAGCCCTCGGCGAGCCACCGCTTGAACGTGGCGATCATGTCGGTGCTCGTCCAGTCGGGCACGCGGTGCCCGCCGTCGTGGTACTCGACGCTCGTCTCGCGCGCGACGGGCGCGGCCTTGTCGACGAGCGCGAGCGTGTGCTGGGGCGGCGGCACGAGCGGGTCCGACATCGAGACGACCGTGCGGATGCGCGTGCCGACCCACGAGGACTGCGGCAGCCGCGCCGGGTTCGTGGCGACGGCGAGGTCGCGGTTGAAGCCGTACACCGGCGGGATGCGCACGGGGTCGCGGTCGTAGAGGTCTTCCATGTCGTACGCCGCACTGGCCATGTACATGCCGCGAACGGCGGGCACCATCTTCGTGCCGTACGCGTAGGTCATCAGCGGCCCGCCGCCGGAGTTGGCGCGCATGAAGCTGACCGCGATCTTCCAGACGTTGCCCATGTAGCGGGTGGCGTTCTGCTGCGCGGTGAGCGAGGGCTGCGAGGTCCAGAGGCTTCCGCCGTAGTCGGCGCAGATGCACACCGCGCCGGCGTCGACGGCCATCATGGCGCTCCACTTGTAGACGTTCGTGAGCGAGGTGTAGTCGCTGCCGTTCGAGTGGTAGTACCAGAGCACGCCGACGGAGGTCTTCGGCGGCGACGCGTGCGGCACGAAGAGGCGCATGCGGTCGCCCTGGTAGAGCACGTCGATCGCCTCGTACTTCTTCTTGCCGATGCTCGTGACCTGCGTGTCGAGGCGCGACACCTCGAACGGCAGTTTCGGGATCGGCGAGTACGTCGGCGCCGCGACGGCGGGCAGGGCGGCCGAGGTGGCCGCGGTCACGAGCCCGGCGGCCGCGCCGATGATGATGGTGCGGCGTCGGATGCCGTCGCGGGATGCAGCGGGATGTTCATCGTTCACGTGTGGTCCGTCTCCCTCGCTCGAGTCGGGGGTCGGTGACGTCGCTGTGCCCCCGTTGATGGGAACGTACCTCCGGCGCGGGCCCCCGCAACCCGCCGGACACCAGAGTTAACACGATCTTCATTGCGCGGGCGCCGGGGCGGGCGCCGGGGCGACCGAAGGCGTCCCGGCGACCGCCGGCGCAGCCCCCACGAGCCCGTCGATCACGACGAGCGTGTCGCGCCACCCCTCGACGGCCACGCAGGGCACCCCGGTGGCGACGACCGGGAAGTCGTTGCCGTCGGGGTCGAGGCGGTCGCCGACGAAGAGCATGTCGGCCGCGTCGATGCCGGTCGCGTCGAGCAGGCGCCGCATGCCGTACGCCTTGTCGACGCCCTTGCGGGTGATGTCGATCGAGGTGGAACCGCCCGAGCGCACCTCGAGGTCGGGCACGTCGGCGGCGACCGCGGCGCGCAGGGCGGCCTTCTTCGCGCCGGTCGGATCCCATCGCACCTTCGCCGCGACGGGCGCCGCCTGGCCGAGGGCCGAGAACGTCACCTGCGACCCGCGGTGCTCGACGCGCGGCCCCCACGTCTCGCCGCCGTCGTAGCCGAGTTCGGCGGCGCGGCGCTCGATCGACGCGGTCGCGCGGGCGGCCTCGTCGTCGCTGAGGTCCTCGGCGTACACCTGCCGCCACTCGCCCGCCTCGAACCGCAGGTACCGGGTGCCGCAGGTGGGCATGAGGTGCAGGCGGCCGAGGTCGGGCTCGGCGCCCGTGCCCTCGGCGGCGGGCCCGGCGAGCGCGTCGACGACCTGGGTGCGGAACTGGCTGAAGTCCCCGCCCGAGATGATGCACACCTCGGCGCGGGCGAGCAGCCGCGTCAGGGCGTCGGCCATGGCCGGCTCGATGCGGCTCTTCGAGGGGGCGAGCGTGTCGTCGAGGTCGAAGGCGACGAGTCGGGGCATCCGCCGCTCTCGTGCGCCGGCTTCGGAGCGAGCGGATGCCTCGGGCGCCGCCGGCCCCGTCATGGCAGCTTCTCGGCGAGCGCCTTGAGCCAGGTCGCGAGCTCGGGCCCGAGGTCGTCGCGGTCGAGCGCGAGGAGCATGACCGACTTGATGTAGTCGAGCCGGTCGCCGGTGTCGTAGCGGCGCCCGCGGAACACGACGCCGTAGACGCCGCCCGCGATCGACTCGTCGGCGGCGAGCACCTCGAGCGCGTCGGTCAGCTGGATCTCGTCGCCCTTGCCGGGCGGCGTGGTCTCGAGCACGTCGAAGATCTCGGGCCGCAGCACGTAGCGGCCGATGATCGCGAGGTTCGACGGGGCGTCGGCCGCGGCGGGCTTCTCGACGAGGCCCGTGATGCGCACGACGTCGGGGTCGTCGGTCGGTTCGACCGCCGCGGCGCCGTACATGTGGATCTGGTCGGGCTCGACCTCCATGAGCGCGATCACGGTCGCCGCCCTGGAGCTGCTCTCGGCCATCATCTTCGTGAGCAGCACGTCGCGCTCGTCGATGAGGTCGTCGCCGAGGAGCACCGCGAAGGTCTCGTCGCCGACGTGCTTGCGCGCCCGCAGCACGGCGTGCCCGAGCCCGCGGGGGTCGCCCTGCCGCACGAAGTGGATGTCGGCGAGGCTGCTCGAGTGCATGACCCGTTCGAGCTTCGAGGCGTCGCCCTTCTGCTCGAGGGTGTGCTCGAGCTCGGTGACGCGGTCGAAGTGGTTCGCGAGCGCGTTCTTGTTGCGCCCGATGATGACGAGCACGTCGTCGATGCCGGCCGCGACGGCCTCCTCGACGACGTACTGGATCGCCGGCTTGTCGACGACGGGCAGCATCTCCTTCGGCATGGCTTTCGTGGCGGGCAGGAATCGGGTTCCGAGGCCTGCGGCCGGAATGACGGCTTTCATCGTTGTTCTCCCCATTCCGCGACCGTATCCGCCGCGTGTGAAGCGGGGATGACGAACGTGGGACGATCTCGTGCGCGGCCGAGCGAGCGGATGCCGCATGGCGGGCGGATGCCCGGGCGGATGCCGCATGGCGGGCGTCTGCGCTCAGCCCGCGGGCGGCCCTGGCTCGGGCGGCTCGGCCGCGCGTGCCCGCCGGGCGTCGGCCCACGCCCGGCCGCTCGCCCACCTGAGCGCCCACTCGAGCGGACCGCGCCCGATGAACCGGCGCCAGAGCCAGGCGAACGCCATGGAGCCGACGACGAGGCCGACGAGCAGCGGCCACGAGTCATCCGTCACGGTGTTCGAGGCCTCATCCGTTCGCTGGGCGAGCGAGATCACCACGAGGTGCAGCGTGTAGATGCTGAGCGGCATGCCGCCCATGGCGGCGATCGGCGAGGTGACCGCGACCGTCGCGCGGCGCACGGCGGGGGCGACGAACGCGGTGAGCGCGAGCAGCACCGCCACGACGGCGGCGGCCACGCCCGTGTTGCCGAACGTCTCGAGGGAGGCGCGCAGCGGCAGCGACCACGCGGCCTCCGCGACCATCGTCGGTGCGGGCAGCAGCGACGCGAGCGGCAGGGCGATGCAGGCCGCGGCGGCGCCGAGCAGGCCGGTGACGGCGACGGTCGCGCGCGCGCCGAGGTCGAGGCGGGCGAGGGCGAGCCCGATGAGCATGACCGGTACCCAGATCACGACGGGGTACGCCCCGCTCACGAGCCAGTCGACGAGGAAGCGCAGGGGCGTGAGCCGTGTCTGCACCACGAACTCGGTGGCGGCGGCCATCGCCGCGAGCGCGGGGGTCACGGCGAGCAGGCCGATGCCGAGCCCGAGCGCGACGCGCGGCGGCACGAACAGCAGCGGCAGCATGAGCAGGAACGCGACGCCGTACACGTCGAGGATGATGAAGACGAGCGGATGCAGCGTGGCCGCGATGAGCACGCCGAGCGCGATGAGGATGACCGCCCTGATCGCGATCTGCCCGCGCAGGATGCCGCGGGCCCGGCGTTCGGCGGTCGGGCGCGTGCCGCCCGAGATGAGGCCGAGCCCGATGCCCGCCGTCAGGGCGAACAGCAGCCGCGGGCGTTCGTCGGCCACGGCGAGGAGCGCGGCGACGCCCGCATCGTCGACCGAGGGCGCGACGTGGGCGACGAACATGCCGATGAGGGCGAGCCCCCGCGCGATGTCGACGCCGACGATGCGCCCGGCGGCCGCACTCGCGCCCCGGCCCGCCACGCCGGCCCTCGACCCCCGGGCACGCCGAATGCCCGGACCGCTAGATCCGGGCATTCGTGGCGTGGTCACCGGCTGCGGAGGGGCTCGGCAGCCCGACGCCGTGCGGTGATCAGGACTGGTCGCGAGAGCGTCGCACCGTGGTCAGCACCACGATGAGCGCCGCACCGAGCAGCAGTGCTCCGCCGCCGATCCAGAGCCAGAGCACCGGCATGTCGTAGCCGGTCTCGGCGATGCCGCTCGACGACGAGTCAGCCGGAGTCGACGGTTCGGCAGGCACGACCGTGAGCGTTCCGGTCGCGACCGACTCGCCCGCGGTGGCGGTGATCGTGTAGGTGCCGGGCGTGTTCGACGACATGTCGTACGACACCGTGCCCGAGGCATCCGTCGGCCTCGACGCCGTCGACGCCTTCAGCACCGCGAGCACCACGAGGTCGTCGGCGGTGGCCGTCGACGGCGTGCTCGGCGTGAGCCCGCTGAAGACCATCGTGCCGACCTCGCCGACCTCGAGCGTGAGGTCGGTGCCCTGACCGACGTAGCCGGTCGGTTCTGCGTGCGCCGCCGCCGGAACGGCGATCAGCGCGGCCGCGGCGACCGCGACGGTCGCCAGGATCTTTCGGATCATGATTGCGTTACCCCTCGTAGTGCTTCATGAACGCCGGAGGCCCGCAATTCGGAATCCCCCCGGAGGTGCCACCCTTCCGAAAAGATGACACCGTCTCACCATAGGGCAGATTCACAGGAAAGCGCGACCCCTAATGTTTCCGGCGTGGAAACAAGTGGCGTCGCCTCGGTGGCCGTAAATTTCTCGCCCGCTTCGCCGCCGAGGAACCCGAAGCGATACTCGGCGCTCTCCCCCGGTGCGAGCCGCGAGACGACCTTGCTCACCTCGTAGCCGGTGTCGGTCGCGGGCCGGGAGTCGGTGGGCTCGCCGTTCAGCGCGACGCCGAGGTTGTACGTGCCGCGCGCGCTGTAGACGTGCACGGTGGTACGGATGTTGCCCGGCGGCGTGCCGAACACCCCGCCGCCGGTGACGTACGGCGGCAGGCTGGTCGCGGCATCCGCCGGTGCCGTGTTCGTGAGCTTCACGACGACCTCGTAGTTCGGCAGGCCGTCGTTGCGGCACGTCACCGTGCCCGCGCCGACCTGCACGTCGAGGTAGGAGTCCATCTTCGAACCGGTCTGGTCGTTGAGGTAGACGCCGAAGTTCTGGGTCTCGGCGTCGCTCTCGGGCAGGCCGCCGGCGAGGGTCGTGCCGGCGAGCACCGCCTGCTCCGAGGCATCCGCGTTCCAGACGAGGATGCGGCGCTCGGTGCCGGCCTGCGCGAGCGCCTCGATGAGCGCCTGCGTGTCGAGTCCGCCGGCGGTGAGGGCACGGAACGCGGTGGCCGCGGCATCCGCGAATATCGCGTCCTGCTGCGACACGGGGTACTGCTCGTACACGTCGCTCAGCAGGAACTGCACGGCGTTCTCGCTCGTGAGCTGCTCGCCGGTGGTGAGCGTGATCGGTCCGGTGGCGCGCAGCAGGTAGCTCAGCATCACCGGGTCGACGGCGACGACACTCTGCACTTCGGCGCCGTACTGGAGCCGCCACATCTCGCGCGCGATGGTCGCGGCGAGCGGGAACTGCGGGGTGAAGTTCACGTCCTGGATGTAGCTCGCGGTGTTGTCGCTCCAGAGCGCCTTCGTGTCGGCGGGCAGGTCGATGACGGGCGGGGTGAACTTCGGGAAGTCGCGGGTACTCGCCTGCCGCGTCATCGACACGGCGCCGCCCTCGGCGTGGACGTTCGCGAGCGCGCCCGAGATGCCGCCGGTGGATCGCAGCTCGGCGTTGTTCTGGAACAGCAGCAGCGTGTCGCGCGGCCCGTCGGCGCCGAGCATCGGCGGCAGCAGCCGCACGGCGTTGTCGAGGCCGATGACCGTCGCCCCGGCTTCGTCGACCAGGCTCGTGAGCTCGTAGCGCGCGTCGGCCAGGGGGCCGATGACCTGCGCGTCCTGCACGTTCGCGAGGGCGGCGTCGGCGCTGTCGAAGGCGATGCGCGCGCCGTGCACGGGCATCTGCACGTCGATCATGGGCTGCAGGTCGATGCGCCCGTCGACCGGCGCGAACGAGGCGAGGTCGATGGTCGCGGCGCTCGTCGCGAGCGGCACGACCGCGTCGCGGGCGATGCGATCGACGGATGCCGCGACCACGCGCATGACCTCGAGGTTCGGCCCGATGCCCGGCAGCACCTCGGCGCCGCGCCAGATCGGGTCGCCCGTGAGCGAGGCGGCGGATGCCGCGTGGCCGGCCAGTTCGTCGGCGGTCTGCTGCGCCGCCTTCGTGTCGCCCGCGACGACCTGCTGCTGCGCGGACTTCGCGAGCGGCACGGCGGCCTGCAGTTCGCCCACGGCGAGGAACCCGCGGACGCCCACCCACACCACGCAGAACACGAGCAGTGCGAGCACGCCGACGATCGACCACACGATGATGCGCTTGCGGCGCTTCTTCTGCTGCTCCTTGCGCCGACGGCTGCTCGAGCCGTGGTGATGCCGGTGCGAGCGGCCGGAACCGCCGCCGGAGCCCGAGTGGTGCGAACGGCTCGATTCATGGCGCCGATCGGATGCCCCATCCCCATGGTTCCGACTCGACGACTCCGAACCCCCGGAAGACGGCGTCACGATCAGTAGCGTAGCCCGGGCTGCTACGCGGGTGAAGGAGTACCACCGTCGAGTCGCTAGTTCAGCCGCACCGCCCTATTACGTCGTTCCCGAGCCTCTTCGATGGGCTCTGTTAGAAGAAGGCGCGCCCTCAGAAGACTCGGTCGCAGAACGAAAGAGTTCTTTGGGAAATGAGGCTATAAGCGGTTGCGGATTGAACATTGCCGCTTGAACAGCGCCCAACTTGTCGGCGTGGTCGATGTCTAGCGCAAATTCGGGGAGCTCGCGCCCAGTCCCGCTGTAGTAGTCCTCATATTTGAACGTGCTCTCATGCCCGGATACCAATGGCCGGCTCGGAACTCCATAAACATCCGCGAGGACCATCGCGTGCAGCGAGGAGCCCACAACGAATTCACTCGAGGCAATGAGTCGGGCGATGTCGATTGGATCAGCGAGGGGCGAGACGGCATCCGGATGGTGGCGATACCGAGAAGCATCATTCAGGTTCGGGACTACCAGTCGGCGTCGTAGCTTCACGGCCCCAGCCAGACAGAAACGATCATCGACATGCGCAATCAACAGAGCCGGATCTCCATAGACTTCGGGAACATCGTGCCCACGAGAGGCCAGGTACTTGCGTGAAAGTGGCCCGCGCACAGCGTGAACGTGTAGGTCACCCGCCCTTACACGCACCGGCTGTGCCACTTTCCCGTTGATCCCGGAACCCCAGACATGATCCCCAGGTTTCGCGAAGTGCATGACGGACCCGACCGAGAGCAGCCGTTCCCGTTTGCCGGACGCCGCTTCCTCCCCGAGAGTCAGGCTGGCCAATAGCCCCCTCACTACAAGAGGACCAAGTTCGTCGCCAAAGTTCCGAAGACGACGCCCACGCAGTCGGCGAAGCACGGGGATCGGCACCAAGGGCGACCTCGGTCGCCAGTTGTACAATTCGACGGTCAACTCGCGCTCCTAGGACGTCTCGATTCAGGTGCATCCGCCAGCGCTCGCGAAGAACTGGTCGAGTCCCCCTCCATCAAGCGCCCGACGGAGGAACGCTGCTCATGTGCTATCTCCTTCGCTTTGTGGGCGCTCGTGATTCGTTGCGACCGGGAACGGAGAGCGACAGCCCGGCTCAATGCTCCCTCCGTCTAGACATCCTGGACAAGAACGCAACCGTCGGCGCGGCTGCTCGCCGGAGTACTTTGCGATTCTCGGCGCCGGCAATGAGCCAGAGCAGCGCTCCGTACGATATACCGCCGAGGAGCGCAACAGGCAACGCGAAAACCCATGCCGCCGCCGCTCCGCTTGCCCATGAGCTCGCCTGCAGAAGACAGATCAGTACGATAGATGGCGCGATCGCGAGAATGCAGCGCCCAATCTGCCCTAGATAGCGCCAGATTTGCAGACCGATGTATCGGTGAAGCAGTACCAGCCGAATCGGCCATGTGAGGATGCGCGACAACCTAGACACCGCAACGCCGACGACGCCAAACGGGACCAAGACGAATACCGCAACTATGCCGATCACGGCTTGCAGGACGGCTAGCCCTAGGGCGGTGCGGGCGTGGCCCGTCGCGAGCAGCACAGGCCGATCAAAATACATAATCGCGCCGAACGCCCATCCCGGGGCGAGAATCCACATTAGGGGCACCGATGCCTCCCAGCCGGGGCCGAAGACCAACGGAACTATTTGAGGGCCCAAGACCGCAACAAATGCAAAGAGCGGAAAGCTCACAGCTGCAGCGGCAAACGTGAGCTGTCGAAAGATCCGATTCAGGCGCGGGAGGTCGTCTTGTACGCGCGAGAAAGTTGTGAGAGATATTCGGGCAATGACCGACGTTACCAATTCGATGAGAATCGAACCGATCCGTTGGGCGAGATAGTAGTACCCCAATTCCGTCGGTGTGAAGAACACGCCAATCAGGATCTTGTCAATATTTGCCTGAACCGCATCGAGCAACTCGATGCCGACGATACTCGACCCAATTTTCCATAACGCGCTCAGCGAATCCGTAGAGTACTCAAGTCGCGGCCGCCAAGGCGATGCGGTCCACAGCACCACAACTCCAGCGATAGCTGCCAGTAGCGCTTGCAACGCGAGAGCCCAAACACCTCCCCCCAGCAGTGCAACGGGGATCGCCACCGTCGCGCCCGCAACCGTACCAAGCGATTGTCTTATCGATAGAGACTTGAACTGGAACTCTCGTTCGAGTAGCGCTGCCGGGGTCGCCGACAAGGCACTAATTGGAAGCACAAGGCCCATCACCCGCAGCACGGGTGCAAGCTGGGGTTCGCCAAGTGCGGTGGCTATCGGTCCAGCCGCTAGTGCTAGGCCCGCGTATAGAAGGGTGGCCACGACGAGCGAAGTCCAGAATGCCGTCGACGCGTCCTTAGCGGCGAGCTCGCGCCGTTGAACTAGTGCCTTGCTGAATCCGGAGTCCACGAACACCTGAAGAACGGCGAGAACCGCAGTCGCCAAAGAAATCAGACCAAACTCGCCCGGCTCCAATAGCCGCGCAAGAATCGCAAACACGGCGAGTGTGATCAACCGCGACGACCATCGCTCAGCAAGTATCCAGCCGATCGATCGTGCCGCCTTGCTACCAAGATCGTCGATGTCGTTCATATCGATCTGCGCTTGCGAATAAACCGTCTGGCGATTCGCCGAACGACGATCACCCCGGTCTGGACCACCGGCAGAGGGCCGAGCGACCGCCAAAGCGTTCGCAAAGGCCCCAGGTGCGATCTAATACCGAAGTCGCTACTGAACCTTCGATTTAGGGGGCGGGCCAGCCCCTTCATCGCTTTACCAGAGTGGTTCTCCCCGGTGTCAACATGGTAGACAGCTGCCCTCATGGGGAACGGTTCAAGCACACGACCGTGCGCGGCGAACCACTCGAGGGCGTTTCGATGAGCCCCGAGGATGCTTTCGAGGCGATCGCCGAACGCGTCCGCGACTTCCCGTTGATCTGCTGTAGTGCGGAGCTGATTCGGGACCCCATAAGCATCGAATGGCAAGATGAATGACGTACCGCACGTGCGATTGAAAACGCCCTGAGCGCGATATGCGTTGCGACGCCGCGAGTAGATCCATCCTTGGTCAATGACCCATCCGGTATGGAGTCGACGGGCAGCCACGAACTCCGCGAGTTCTGCATGCACGAAATCATCAGCATCGAAGATCATTACGTGGTCAGGCGAGAAGTCACGAGCCTTGATAAGTCCAATACCAATCTTTGTGCCCTTGTCCCAGACGAACGGTGCACGCGCGGTGCGCGGCCCGTTCGCTGGTGCTGGCGGAGGAAATGCGACCTCCACGAAGTGCACGCCATCAGGTAACTCGAACGATGGCCGCTTGTTTCCTACGACGATCACGACAAAGTCGGAGTTGGTTTGAGATGTGACCGACACGAGCGTCTCGCGCAATAGCACCTCTACTCGCGCGTAGTTTGCGGAGTTCTGCGGGTGCCGCAGCGATGTTACAAAGGCGAGCATCAGCGCGCCATCAATTCATTCGCCATCTGTCGCGCTGAATTGATGTCCGTCGCGTATCGCGCCGTCGTCAGGCGCCCAGAGTATTCGTCGTAGACGGAACCAACCTTGCGGTAGCTATTGTCGAGCGCGATGTGATCTATCCCGAGAAGGCCGGCGAGCACATGGGCATGTAGGCGGTCGACGATCACGAAATCGGAGCCTTCGTAGAGTCGTAGTGCGTTCGCGATGTTTAACGCGTTGATATCGTGGATCGCCCTCTCGGATATTCGGTGAATAGCTCGGAGTCGCAACCTTCCTCGACGCCAGCCGACCAGCTTTGTATCGATCTTCACGAGCGCGCGGTCAACTTTCCAACGAAGACCCGCGATTCCGGCAATCGGGCCCCAATCTGTCCTTACCAAATCAGCCTCCCCAAGCCAGTCGCCGGGTATCTCCGCGAGACCTGAGATACCTTCATGGTCCCGCCGAGCAACAACTACAACGCGACCCGTGCTCGGGTGGGTTGGGGTCCTGGGCTCAAAGCCGAGCGCCATATCGAAGCAAAAGTCAACCGAAACAGACGGGATATCAATCTGCGCTCTCGCGATCGATTCCCGATCTCGGAGCAATGCAGTGAAGTTGGGGTGTGCGCCTAGAGCCAAATTTGCCCGCGAGGCCGCCTCACGAGAACGAAAATATACAGACTGAGGCAGCAGAACGATGCGGTACTCCCGAAGCTCGCTTACTACGCGCTCTCGATGCAACTGATGGGTCGGCCAAAGGTCCCCAAAGTTTCCGCCACCATGCAGCAGAACCACCCCCTCGGGCATTGCAGCGCGGAGGTCGCGCGCATTAAACCCTCGAGAGTCGGCAACGTAACGGACGCGCATGCCAAGCTTCCGGATGTACGCAAGCTCGCCTGCCCAGATCATTGAATCGCCGACATTTCGCTGGTTCGGCGCGTCGAGGATGGCAACGTCTGTAGTAGGTCCGATGACCCCTCTCAGGGTCCGCATGGTTTGTCGACGCAGTTCAGCCAAGTAGCGCGAGTCAGTGGAGCTCAACAAGTTGTGTCTCCTGCCAGTAGCGAGCCAACGAACAACATGTCGACGCCGACCCAACGGTTGGTGCGTTCACAAGCTCTTGGACGCTGAGAGCGATTCAACTGTCTCTCATCCCCCGAGCCGACGAAGGCAACTGCTGGTGGGCCTCACCAGCGTCCCGTACCCGCTCGTCGTGTCAGGTCAGCCGAAACCAGGGTTGGCCGACGAGGAATCCGTCCGCATCCGCCAGGACGTTCCATCATGCTGATTGGCTACTGGGCGTTGAGGTTGACCCCGCTGACCGAACCTGAGCTCTCATTTCATCCCCCATGAAACTGAACTGAAATCTGCGCGAACCTGTCGCTCCATCGAATGTAGCGAAGAGGAAGACGAAAATCCCGTGTCGCCGCGCCATGCGACCACATACTGAAGCCCTATGGAACCTGAAAGAACGCTAAGACGGCCCAACCAGAAACAAATACGGGTGCTTCAATCCGTCGTGTGGCGCCGCGGAACGAACCCTTATGTACGACTCCTCGCAGAGTCGTTGCCCAGCGGAATCCGGCCTATTGAGTTTTCGTGGTCCCGAGCCCTCTTTGGACGATACGACATTCTTCACCTCCACTGGCCCGAGCATCTCGTGAGAAGTCAGGCTTCACCGCTCAAGAGTGTGATCAAGGGGATACTCTCATCGGCCCTCGTGGCACGGCTCCGCTTGACACGCGAACCAGTAGTGCGAACTTTGCACAATGTGGAGCCGCACGAGACCGGCTCGAAGCTAAGCCGTTGGCTGACGCATCAGTTCGATGAAATGACAACGGCGTGGATCACCATGGATCCCGTTGAAACGAACCTCTATGACCGCCCGGTCTATGTCGTTCCGCATGGCGATTACGAGCCGATCTACGGCAGCGGTCCTGCCGTCACTGTCGATGAGGGACTCGTGATCTGCTTTGGTCATATCCGACGCTACAAAGGGCTTGAGCGTCTGGTCTCGGTTGTTCGGACGGCCAGAAGCGAGTACCCCCTTCGTCTCACAATCGCGGGGCCGCCCGACGACCCAGAACTGACACGATCGTTGAGAAAGCTCTCACGTATCGAGTCGTGGTTCGATCTCGATGCAAGGCGGTTGTCTGACGAGGATCTTGCGAGGTCTATTTGCAGCGCCGAATTGGTTGTGCTGCCGTATGAACACCTCTATAACTCGGGTGCCGCAATGCTCGCCCTGACTCTTTCCCGACCAATCTTGTTGCCAGCGACGTCGATGTCACGCCGGCTCAGAGCCGAGGTCGGGTCGAATTGGGTGCATCTCTACAACCAATCGTTGCAGTCGGAAGACATACTCAGCGCCCTGCGTTCGATCCGCGACTCCTTGAGCGATTCCGTTCCCGATCTTCAGTTGCGCAGCTGGACTCTCCTCGGCGAACAGTTCGCAACGATCTATCGTGACTGCCTTGCGAGTGGCGTCAATTGAGGTAGCGCTGGGAAGACAGGGGTCCCTGTCGCTGCGCACTCAATGTTCGATCTCCCACGGCCAAGCTGCCCTGTAGTTGGGCGTTTGCGGCGAAGCCCAACCCTAGAATCATCCAAAACAAGGACGGTGTAGGCGGTAGCCAGAATGCACCTTCAATGACCGAGGCAACTGCATAGACCGCGACAGCATAGCCCACACCGATAGCGACCTGGCTGGTGGACTTCAGGAGTTGCCTCGCTGATCGGATGAGTATTGCGACCAACAGACTCAGGGAAATCAACCCACCTGCGATGTAGACCGCACCATATGTGATTTCGTAGGCGCCGCCCTCAAACTGAGCGATCTCGTGAGGGCCGAAGATGACGGCGAGCGGGTTTTGGATGGTGCTGTCAACCAGTTGAGCCAACCGAGGAGTCCGCCCAGACAAACTAGCGATCGAGCCTGCGTCAGACCCAAAGAACCTGTCGGTTACCTGCGGGAACGCCCCTACTAGCACGGCTCCAGCGATGAGCAAGGCCATGCCAGCGAAAATCCGTGCCGCGGCGGCACCAGCGCTGGCAGACTTTGTAAAGACGAATCGAACTGAAATATAGACGGCCACCCCGAACCACGCGCTCCGAGAGAGTGTGAGCATCGCCACGCTGACGAATGCGACAAGAGCCGCCAGTCGCCATCGTTGTCGGATCACTTCGTATACGACAGGAAACACAAGAAGTAGATTCGCGCCTAGGACGTTTCCGTTTTGATAGGTCGAGAAGAGCTTTGATCCGGAGCCCACTCGGTTGTGCTTCTGCAGATACCAGTCGCTACCGCTTTGAAAATCTGTGAGATTCACTGTTACGCCTGGAATTGCCACAGCATTTACACCAAACACATACTGCAACGCTCCGTAGGCGACCACGAACACAAACCCGATCACCAAGATGCGCGCCGCGGTTTCTATATCACGACTCGTTGTCAGCGTGCTCGAAACCAGTATGAAGAGCATCGGGCCTACCACGAGCCCCCAGACATATTCGACGCGCACCTCTCCCAACATCCAGTCGATGAGGCTTCGGGTACCCATATACGCACCAAGCACCATGACAAGACTCGATACTGGCGTGAAGATAACTCGTCGCCCAGCGAGGAACGCGAGTAGTCCAACCACGAGAGCCAAACCACAGAGAATCGTTCCGGCGGTCACCGGCAGTTCCCCGATCTTCACTCCGGCCTTGGGAATGACGACATTCACCGCGAGCGCGGCAAAGATGAAGCCAGCGGCGACTCGCCTCAACAGCGACTGTCGCGGCTGCAAATCGACCGGTGAAGTTCTGGGGGGCGTCAGCACTTCCTGCCGCACCTCACATGGTCATGGAGTACGCGGATAGCTTCGTCTAAAGCTGGAACGGTACGCTCGTCGGCGAATGAGTCGGCACGCTTGCGGCCCTCCTCAGCAAGTCGATCTCGCGTGTCGATGGCTTCGCTCAGTTCTTGGAGCGCGTCCGCCAGAGAGACCGCATCATTCGGCTCAACTAGAATTCCGTTCGATCCGTTCTCAATGATCTCGACAGGTCCGCCTAAGTTGGTTGCGACTACTGCGAGACCAGCACTCATTCCTTGAATAACTACTTGCCCGAATGGTTCCGGCGTGACGCTGCAGCTCACCAGAGTATTGTGCGAGCCGAGTAGAGCCTCTACGTCTGCGACGTGTCCCGCGAACCGCACGTCTGAGCGAAGAGTTGAAGCCATGCGGTGTGTCTCCAGTTCGAAACGCTTGCTTTGGAAGAGCGATCCACCCGCAACTGTGGCGCTGAACGTCACACCTCGAGCTTCAAGAATACGCAGAGCGCTGATCAGCACATCTGTACCCTTCCATTCGGCAATCCTGCTAAGCGAAAGGATCGCAAGCTCATTTGGACGAGCTCCCATGACTCTTCTTCGGCGATGCGTTCCGCTCACGGGGTAGGCAACTCGAACGGGCCGCGATCGCAGCGACCCAGGAATGGTTGACGCAGTCCATGTTGAGTTGGCGAGGAACGCATCGAATCGGCGCGCAACCACCTGGGCCAAGAACCACCAGCGGATCGTCGAGAGTCGGTCTCGGTTGAGATCATCCCGAAGATAGAGAATATGGACCGCCTTACCTCGCGGCAGGAATGCCAGTGCCGTCGCGGCCTTCATACTGTTCGCGACCACCACGTCGTGCGGCGTATGCCGGAGCGACGCGAGTAGCCTCGGCGCCCGAAGAATACTCATCCACTTTCCCGTTGGGCCCCCCAATGTCTCGACGTGTTCGGTCTTGCTCGATAGGCGGGCGCTCACGGGGCCAGATTCGAGAAATACCGCTCGACGAGAATGGCCACTGGGTGCACTGAGGTAGCGTTCGAGGCCAAGCTGCCCCCCACCGGGCTGCCCCGTGTGATCAACGAATACGACGCGGAGATTTTCAACCCTGTCGTCAAGCAATGGATTCTTCCTTCCACCGCAAGATGCTGGAATCGAACTCCTCCGCGTCAAATGCTTGTGCGCCCACCCGCATCGAATCCCGGTCAGCACTCAAGGCTTCCTTCAACGCTCGCCGGATGTCATTGTCAGTACTGCCTCGAAGTACAGCACCACCACCGATTCTTTCGACCGGCTCGCGTGCACCTCCAATTGAGTTGACGATGACCGGCGTTCCGGCCGCCATGGCTTCGACAGGCATGATGCCGAAATCTTCTACGGCCGCAAATACAAAAACGTCTGCGTGCTCATACAACGCATAAAGCATCGCGTCAGACGGTGCGTCAATGAATCGCACCTTCACCGAACCACTCGCAGCCGCCTGGCGGAGGTATTGTCCATCGGGCCCAGCGCCGGCGATAACTACGGGCATCCGCGCAGCCTCGCCAACGCGAATTGCCTCTTCTAGCTTCTTGTATCGAACAAATCGAGAAGCCCCGAGTATAAATGCACTGGGCAATTCCGCAAGAACATCCTCCTCTTGCTCGCTCAGTCGCCCCTTCCAGGTCTCGCGATCTTGGATGGCTCGTACTGACACTGGAGGATAGATTACGTGGGCTTGTCTCCCCCAGACTCGTCGGATCCGCTCGGCTACAAACTGGCTGTTGGCGCTGATGCTTGTGGCTTCCTTCGCGCGTCGTGCATCAATTCCCCGAAATGGACCCGCGACTGCTCGAAGCAACGGTGATCGCCCACGTGTGTCAAGATCTGGTTCCCAGAGATAGCGTGCAGGCGTGTGGGAGTACACCAATTTCGGTACCCGCGGATCCCTCACCCTCAATCTCACATGATGAGCGAACGCATGCGAGCTCACTAAAACCCATTCGGCGTCTTCACGCCTGGTGCGCCACGCGACGGCGGCCGCAGGAAGCGCGAGTGCCTTCGAACGCCGAAAGGGCGTGCGCGCGAGCCACGTCTCTCGTATCGGAATGCCCCGGAATCGTTCTGAGGTGTTGTTCCAGAGACACAACACGTCTGCTTCGGGAAATGAGGTGATGAAGCGTTCTAGAACGTTCTCTGACCCCCCTGTCTCCTCGATCCACTCGTGGACTATCAGACCGCTCACTTGGCCTCCTCGCCAGGCGCGAGAACAGCCCGGAACGTGCGCCAGAGGAGAACGAAGTCGCCGGTCACGGACCAGTTCTCCACGTAGTAGAGATCGAGCCGCACGCTCTGCTCCCATGACAGCGTCGAGCGTCCGCTCACCTGCCAGAGGCCGGTCATACCCGGTTGCACGAAGAGTCGCCGGCCGGCGGCACCCTCGTAGAGCGCGACCTCCGCCCGGCGTTGGGGCCGAGGGCCGACGAGACTCATGGTGCCGTGCAGCACGTTGAACAACTGCGGCAGTTCGTCGAGCGAGTATTTGCGCAGCACCCTGCCGATCCGGGTGACGCGCGGGTCGTCCTGCACCTTGAACAGCGGTGCCGTGTCGGTGCCGTTGGCGGCGAGCAGGCCGGCGAGCTGTGCGTCGGCGCCGTCGCTCATCGATCGGAACTTGAGCATCGTGAAAGGCTTGCCCTTGAGGCCCACGCGCTCCTGACGGTAGAACACCGGGCCCGGCGACGATGCCTTCACGAGCACGGCCAGCACGACGAACAGCGGCGACAGCACCACGACGAGCCCGAACCCGACGATCAGGTCGAAGACGCGCTTGGCGACGAGCTTGCGGCCCTCGAACTTCGGCGTCTCCACGTGCATGAGCGGCAGCCCGGCCACGGGTCGGGTGTGGATGCGGGGACCGCCGATGTCGATGAGGCTCGGCGCGACCACGAGGTGCTCGGCCCCCGGGATGAGGCCCCAGCTGAGCTCGCGCACGCGCTCGGGCCCGAGCTCGTCGGAGCTCGTGATGATCACGGTGTCGGCGCCGAAGTCGCGCATCACGGCGAGCGCGTGCTGCATGCCGTACTCCACGGGAATGTGCGTTCCGGGCAGGTACGGCTCGCCGTGCCCGGGCAGGCAGGCGCCGGCCACGCGGTATCCGGCCTGCGGCATGCGCTCGAGCTCGCGCGCGATGACGGTGACGGATGCCTCGGAGCCGACGAGCAGCACCCGCGAGGAGTACTCGCCGCGCTGGCGCATGACGCCGAGCCACTGCCGCCACATCCACCGCGAGAAGATGAGCACGAGCACCCCGAGCGGGAACGCGATGAGGATGTAGCCGCGGCCGACGTCGATCTTGAAGAGGAACGCGACGATTGCGACGAGTCCGAAGAGGCGCACGGCCGAGTCGGCGACGGCGCGGTACTCCTGCGAGCCGAGGCCGAGTACGCGCGGCGAGCGGGTGTCGAAGAGCTCCAGCGCGAGCATCCACGACGCGACGATGACGAGCGACACGACGGTGTAGCTGATCGCGATGTCGCCGCGCGAACCGCTGAAACCGCGCGCCGACGTGTCGAGGCCGACCCAGGCGATCTGGGTGCCGAACACCACCCACAGCAGCACGAGCAGGTCGGTGACGCGCACCCGCGCCGCGAGCTTCGCCGACCACGCGGTCGTCGACATCGTGGCCGCGGCGTAGAACCGCCCCATCACCATGTGGCGCCCCCGTCGGTCGAGCGCGCGAGCACTCCCCCGGCCCACGCCCACACGGTGCCGTCGGATGCCGCGTCGATCACGGTCGTGCCGGGTGCGAGGTCGGCTTCGAGGCAGGCGCCGGGTGCGGCATCCGTCGCGAGAACCGAGATGCGGATGCCGCGGCATCCGTCGCCCGCGACCGCCACGAGCGTTCCGGTCGGCGCCGACGCGATCGCCACCGCACCCGCGGGCGCGCCCGCGTCGGCCCAGGCTGCGCCCGCGTCGCTCGTCGCGACCACCGCGCCCGACCCGCAGAGCACCGCGGCGGCCGTCGCCGACGCGGCCGCGACCTGCACGGGCGCCCCGCCGCAGGGCGTCGATGCACCGCCGGGGCCGACGACCTGCCCGCCGTCGAGGTACCAGGTCGGCTCGAGCTGGTCGGTCGCCTCCCAGTCTGCGCCCTGCACGAAGCTGCGGTAGCGGGCGATGGCGCACGAGCCCGGCGCGCGGGCGACCATGGTGACGATGTCGGCGTCGCTCGGCTCGAGCGACTGCAGGTCGGTGAGCCCCGCCGTGAACGCCGCGGTCCAGCTCGCTCCGCCGTCGGTCGTCACCTCGAGGGCCGCGGCCGTCGCCGGGCACGCGCCCGCGACGCCGCGGTACGCGAGGCTCGCGTCCAACGCGGCGAGCACGACCGTCGGTCGCGCCAGGGCCGCGGACGCCGGGCTCAACGCGGGCGTCTCGGTCGGGGCGGCGCTCACGGGCGGCGTCGTCGACACCGGCGGAAGCGTGGGCAGCACCTCGCCCTGCGGCGATCCCTCATCGGAACGCACCGACGCGAGCGCCCACCAGACGAGCGCCGCATCGACGAGCACGAACACGACGATCGCGGCCACCGCCCAGGGGGCGATGGCGTGGCGTGCGTGGACCGTCTCGCTACGAGCCACCACGACCACCCGCAACCGAGGGCGCGGCGAGCGCCGACACGAGACGGTCGATCGTCTGATCGATGAGTCGGCCGGCTTCGTCGTAGACCGCGTCGGGAGCGCGGTACGGGTCGAGGATGTCGTCGTCGGTCGGGTCGGACGGCGGTGGGGCGAACCCACGGGAGCGTGCTGCGGCATCCGTCGCCCGCTGCAACGGGGAATCGGAACGGTCCGGGGCGGCGTCGGCGAGCGTGCCCTCGTCGGCGAGCGTGCCTTCGTCGGCGAGGAAGGCGAGCACCCGCGCGAACTCGCGCAGCGTGTACGCGCGACGGGCGGCGCGCGGCACCAGCTCGGCGACCTCCGCGCGATGCGCGCGCGTCGCCGTGAGCACCAGGTCGGCGCCCTGCACCATCGGCTCGGTCAGCTGACGTGCGACGTGCCCGGCGGGGTCTGCGCCGTACCGGGCCGCCTGCGCCGCGGCCTCAGGGGTCATCGGATGCCCCGCGAGCGCCTGCGTTCCCGCGCTCGACACGTGCACGTCGTCGATGCCGGCCGCGTGCAACCGCTCGACGAGCATCCGCTCGGCCATCGGGGACCTGCAGATGTTGCCGGTGCACACGACGAGCACGTTCACGCGCCGCCCACCGGCTCGGTCGCGGGCTTCTGCGTCGGATCCTCGTTCGGCGCACGGCCGGCCGGGGGCTTCGCCGGCGACTTCGGCTCGGGCTCCTTCGTCGGCGCGTAGCCGTACCCGTAGCCGTACCCGTAGCCGTACTTGCCGTAGCCGTACGCGTCGGGCCCCTTCGTCGGCAGCATCGTCAGCACGATGCCCGAGACCTTCGCATCCACGTTCTCGAGCACCGAGAACGCCCCTTTAACCTGGCCCTTGTGCACGCGCCCTACGGCGACCACGAGGATCGCGCCGCCCGCCGCGCGCGAGAGCACCGCGGCATCCGTGACCGGAAGCAGCGGCGGCGCGTCGAAGAGCACGACGTCGAACGCCCGGTTCAGCTCCGCGATGGTCTCGGCCATCGCCGCCGACCCCAGCAGCTCGCTCGGGTTCGGGGGAACCCGGCCGGCCGGCAGCACGTACAGCTGCCCTCGGCCCCACGGCTGGATCACGTCCTGCAGGTCGGCACGCCCGATGAGCAGGTCGGTGAGCCCCACCGCGCCCTCGATGCCGAGGTACGACGCCACCTTCGGCCGACGCAGGTCGGCGTCGACGAGCAGCACGCGCGCACCGGCATCCGCCAACGCGATCGCCAGGTTCGCCGCCGTCGTCGACTTGCCCTCGGACTCGATCGACGAGGTCACCACGAACGACCGCTCGGGCCGGGCCGCATCGAGGAACTGGAGGTTCGTGCGCAGCGCGCGGAACGACTCCGCCCGCGGCGAATGCGGGTCGGCGTGCACGATGAGCGGTCGGTCCTTCGCCTTCGGATCGAAGACGATGCCGCCGATGACCGGGGTCTCGGTGAGCAGTTCGATGTCGCGCTCGTTGCGGATGCGCGTGTCGAGCGTCTCGCGGAGCACCGCCGCCCCGATGCCGAGCGCGAGGCCGATGAGACCGCCCAGCGCGATGTTCAACGGCACGTTCGGGCTCACCGGCTTCTGCGGCACCGCCGCGTGCTGCACGAGCGTCAACCGCACCGGGGATGCCTCGACCGGATTGCCGTCTTCGTCGGTCGCGCCCGTCGTCTCGATCGAGGACACCACCGCCGTGAGGCTCTCGGACACGCCCGTCGCGATCTGCGCCGCGAGCGCCGGATCCTCGTCGGTCACGGTGATCTCGATGAGCGACGTGTCGGGCAGCGTCGTCGCCACCACCTCGCGCGCGAGCTCGTCGCTCGTCATGTCGAGCTGCAGCTCGGCGATCGTCGGCAGCAGCACGATGGGCGTCGTCGCCAGATCGGCGTACGTCTTCACCCGGTTCTGCGTGTAGGCGCTGCCCTGCGCCATCTCGCCGATCGTGCCGCCGTTCGACGTCGACACGAACACCTTCGCCGACGAGCTGTACATCGGCGTCTGGGCGATCGAATAGGCGGCTCCGGCGGCGACGCCGAGGAGCGTGAGCAACACGATCAACACCCAGCTCTGCCGCAGGATGCGGATGTAATCGCGTAGCTCCACGTTGTTCAGTCCCCGTCCCCACAGCGTGCTGAATCGTGACACGGATACGCTAGGCCCCGTGGCACCCTCTCAACATGCCCCGCGCAGTGGGGGCCTGTCAACAACCGACACTCCCCCATTCGGCGTGTTCGACGCCGCCGGGCAGCGCTGGGGAGTGACGGATGCCGCGATCGGCATCCTCCTCGCGACGCTCTGCTCGCTCGGCTGGGCGTGGCTGACGCGTACCGTGATCATCGACGAATGGGCGCAGGTGCTCGGCGCCTACCTCGCCGTCTGGGTGCCGCTCCTGCTCGTGCTCGCCATCGCGGATGCCGCGCGCGGGCGCCGCTCGCGCTGGCGCGACTTCGGGCTGCGCTTCACCTGGCTCGACCTGCTCTGGGGCGCCGGCATCGGGCTGCTCGCCCGCGGCGCCGTCACCCTCATCGAGCTCGCCGCGACCGGGCGAACCTCGCTCGAGGGCGGCGTGCTCGGCCTGCCCACCGGCTTCGCGTTCTGGTTCGGGGTGCTCCTCGCCCCCGTCGTGCTCGGCCCCCTCATCGAGGAGCTCTTCTACCGCGGGCTCGTGCTGAGGGCCGTCGCCCGCACGACCCGTCGCGCGGGCGGTTCACGCCCGGTCGCGGCATCCGTCGCCGTGATCGTGAGCGCGCTCGTGTTCGCCCTCGCCCACCTCGTCGTCGGCGGCGCGGTCTCGACGGCCGCGGCGTGGATCACCTTCGCCGGCGCGCTCGTGCTCGGCCTCGCCGCCGGCGCCCTCGCCGCGGCCACCGGGCGACTCGGCGGAGCGGTCATCGCGCACGTCGTGTTCAACGGCACGCTCATCGCGGCGCTCGTCGCCGGGTGACGGCGCTATCGAGGCATCCGCTCGAGCCATTCGCCCGAGGCATCCGCTCGAGCCATTCGCCCGAGGCATCCGCTCGAGGCATCCGCTCGCCCGCGCCGCCGCGCGTCAGTGACGGCCGTTGAGCACGCCGCCCGATTCTTCGAGGTAGCAGACGCCGCAGAGCGACTCGTAGGTGACGGCCTCGCCGTCGATCGCGACCTGGTCGCCGTCGAACACGAACCGGCCGTCGATCGTGCGGCCGTTGAAGATCGCCTTGCGCCCGCACCGGCAGATGGTCTTCAGCTCTTCGAGGCTGTGCGCGATCTCGAGCAGGCGACGGCTGCCCGGGAACGCGACCGTCTGGAAGTCGGTGCGGATGCCGTACGCCAGCACCGGGATGCCCTCGATGAGCGCGATGCGCAGCAGGTCGTCGGCCTGCTCGGATGTGAGGAACTGCGCCTCGTCGACGAGGAGGCAACTCGTGTCGCGACCTGACTCGGCCGCCGCGAGCGCCCGATGCCGTTCGAAGACCTCGCGCACGCCGTCGTCGGGGGCGATGACGAAGTCGACCTCGCGCACCACGCCGAGGCGCGAGACGATGTCGCGGTCGCCCTTGGTGTCGACCGCGGGCTTGGCGAGCAGCACGCTGTGCCCGCGCTCTTCGTAGTTGAACGCCGCCTGCAGGAGGGCCGTCGACTTGCCGGAGTTCATCGCGCCGTAGCGGAAGTACAGCTTCGCCATCAGACGGCGGGGAGTTCGCGGCTCATGCCCGGGCGTGCCGCGGGTCGGGGCTCAACGGCTCTCATGACGCAATTCCACCCTGACATTCTCTCGTGTGACACCCACATCGGCGACCAGCCCCACCGCCCGCGCGACCGAACCGAACCGCTCGACCTCACGGCGGTGCGGCGGCTCCTCGCCGAGGGGGCCGCCCACCTCGAACCGCACGATGCGACCGTGATCGGATGCCGCGGGCTCCACGCTCACCGCGACGCGCACCGCGCTCGCCCGGCCGTCGGCGAGCCAGGTCATGAGGGAGGTGAGCGCCGCACGCTGCCCCTCGTGCAGGCTCGACGCCGCCGATGCCGGATCGACGACGACCACCTCCACACCGCAGCGGCGTTCGAGCTCGGCCGCGAGGTCGCCGAGCCACGTCGACGCCTGCTCGCTGTGGAGGGCCGCCCGCAGCGACTCGGCGAGCAGCCGGGCGCGATCGGCGTCGGCCACCGAAACCCGCTCGACGGTCAGCATGCCCGCGAGGAACGGGATCACCTCCCGGCGCAGCACCGCCACGCGACCGTGGTCGAGCGATCGCGCGAGCCCCGCCCGCAGCTCGGCGTCGCGGGCCAGCACGACCTGGTTGGCCTTGCGCTGCCACTCCAGCGTCACGCGCACGATCGCCCACGAGTACCCGGCTGCGGCGCAGGTCGACATGAGGGTCGGCGCCACGAAGACGAAGATCATCGACCCCAACGGCACGTTCTCCCACGTCGGGTTCGCGGCGCCGACGGCGAGCACCGCCAGCACGGCCGACGACAGCACACCCGCGGTGAGCAGCGACGGCCAGTTGCAGTACGGCGCGAACGAGATCACCAGGATGCCGATCACGACGGGCCCGAAGTCGTCGTAGAGGAACTCGTCGTGGCCGATCGTGCTGAAGTACTCGGCGACGGCGGCGCCGACCCCGAGCGCGACGACGACCCAGAACCGCTCGGGCGTCACCGGTGAGCGCGACGGCCGCGTCGCGAGCGTCGCCGCGATGCCCGCGGCCACGACGAGCGCGATCGCCGCGACCGCCGAGGCGGCCGCGATCTCGGAGTGGACCTCCGACCAGTGCGCCAGGGTCAGCGCGATGGCGACCCCGGTCGCGACCACCGCGGCGAGCGGGGTCAGCGTCGCCGACGTCAGGCCCGCGATCGGGTCGATGTCCTGCTGCGTCAGCCGTCGGGTGCTCATGAGCCGCCCTCCGGAACCGTCAGCACGACGGTCGTGCCGACACCGATGGCCGACCACACTCGCGCGGAGCCGCCGTGCCGGGCGACGCGCTCCCGAACGCCCACGCGGATGCCTCGACGGTCGGCCGCCACCGCATCGGGATCGAACCCGACGCCCGTGTCCATGACGGCGACGGTGACCTCGCCGCCGCCGTGCCCGAGGAGCAACTCGGCCTCGCGCACGCCCGAGTGCCGCACCACGTTGCGCAGGCACTCCGCGACGGCGTCGTCGAGATCGCCCGCGCGCTCGGGACCGAGCACGCCGAGCACGGCGAGGTCGCCCGTCATCTGCACGTCGAGCCCCTCGTCGGCCGCCGTCGTGAAGGCGTGGTCGAGCGTCGGAACGTCGGGCGGGGCGTCGAGGGCGGCGCGGCGGGCCGCGGCGGCGTCGCGCTCGGCGAGCGCGGCTCGGGCGGCGCGGGGGTCGTGGCGGTCGTTCGGCGCGTGGACGTCACTCGCCTCGCTTGCCTCGCTCGCCTCGCTCTCGTCGCGGGGGTCGCCGGCGGCGGCGGCATCCGCCTCGCTCCCGTCTGTTCCTTCATTCGCGTCGCGGAGGTCGCGGCCCTCTGTCTTGGCCCGGGCGTCGCGGGCGGCCCGCACGGCCCGTGCCGCGCGGGCGTCGGTGCCGGCGCGCATCGCGTCGTCGGCCGGATCGGTCGCGACGGGGTCGACGCGCACGGCGCCCGCGGCGGTGCCGTGCGCGTCGACCCAGTCGCGCCCGATCACGAGCTCCAGGTCTTGGCGGATCTCGGCGCGCCGACGTTCGTCCATGGGCCCCGAGCCCGCCGCCGCGATCGCCTGCAGGTGCGCCATCGCGATGCCGTGCAGGCTCGTGATCGCCTCGAGTTCGTGGTCGCGGCGGGCGACCGCCTCGTGGGCGCGCACGTTGGCACGATTCAGCGCTGCGTGCCTGCGCAGGCTCGACCGGCGAGTGACGCTGTCGAACGCGCGCACCACGATCAGGAACGCGGCCATGCCGAGCGCGGCCACGTTGGCCGCGAACGGCACCTCGGCGATCCACGCCCCGGTGAAGGTCGCCACGAGGCCCACCCCGACCCCCACGAGCACCCAGGCGATCGCCGCGACCGAACCGGCACCCGCACCGCCGACGAGCACGAGCGCGACGCACGGGATCGCCACGATCGCATTGTTCGTGGTGACGAGCCCGTAGGCCGGATCCATCGCGAGCACGACCATGCCGAGCGCCGCGGCGCCGCCCAACACGAGGTAGATGAGGCTCGTCACCACGGTGCGGTGCAGCGACACGAGCACGAGAAGCGCCGCCATCGCCACGGCCAGCGCCGTCGCGACCCAGAGCGGAGCGAAGCCCGTCACCGCGCCCGCGATGAACGCGAGCGCCCCCATGCCGAGGTACACCCACGCGCCGACGTGTCCGGCGTGGATGATCGCGCGGCCCACGGAGTCTCGCGACAGGTCGCCGGGGAGCCCAAGCGTCATGCGTCCTCCGGGTTCTGCACCGGTGCGAGCGGGTACTGAACCGGTATGCACCGGATTATGTCAGCTTCGGCCCCCGGGGGCGCAAACGGTTGACATGAACCGGCATGTGCGCGTCGGCCGAGATCCGGGGCGCGGATCGGGTGCGGCGGGCGGGGCGGGTCGCGCCGTGCTCACGGCGCGGGTGCGCCGGGTGCGCCGGGTGTGCCGGGCGCGCCGGGTGTGCCGGGCGCGCCGGGTGCGCCAGGTCGCGCCGTGCTCACGGCGCCCGTCAGAACAGGGCGGCCGGATCTGCGGGGAAGGCCGCCTCGGGGGCGCGGCGCCCGAGCTGCGTCGCCGCCGAGCGCACGCCCCCGGTGGTCGGGTCCTCTCGGCCGCGCTCGAGTCCGTGCGCGCGCAGCAGCGGCGAGACCCGGGCGGCGAGCCACGTGCGGTACTCCTTGGGCGCGTAGCTGTTCTGCCCGTAGTACATCTGGCGGTACCGCTGCTCGAGCTCGGGGTGCTCGCGCGCGAGCCACTGCATGAACCAGGTCTTGACGCCGGGGCGAAGGTGCAGCGCCGAGTACACGACGCTCGTGGCGCCCGCCGCCTTGATCTGCCGCAGCGCTTCGTCGAGGTGCGCTCTCGTGTCGGTGAGGTACGGCAGGATCGGCATCAGGAACACGGTGCAGTCGAGCCCCGCCTCACGCACCGCCGACACGGTCGCGAGCCGCGCCTTCGTCGTGGGCGTGCCCGGCTCGATCGCCTGCTGCAGCTCGTCGTCGTACACCGCGATCGACATGGCCAGGTCGACGGGCACCCGCCCCGCGGCATCCGCGATCTGCGGCAGGTCACGACGAAGCAGCGTGCCCTTCGTGAGGATGCTGAACGGCGTGCCGCTCGACGCGAACGCGTCGATGATGCCCGGCATCAGGCGGTAGCGCCCCTCGGCCCGCTGGTACGGGTCGGTGTTCGTGCCGAGCGCGACCGGCTCGTGCCGCCACGACCGCTTCGCCAGCTCGCCGCCGAGCACCTCGGCCACGTTGACCTTCACGATGATCTGCCGGTCGAAGTCGTCGCCCGCGTCGAGGTCGAGGTACGTGTGCGTCGGCCGGGCGAAGCAATAAATACAAGCATGGCTGCAGCCCCGGTAGGGGTTCACCGTCCAGGTGAAGGGCATCGACGACGCGCCCGGAACCCGGTTCAGCGCCGACTTCGCGAGCACCTCGTGGAAGGTGACGCCCGCGAAGTCGGGCGTCTGCACCGAGCGCACCAGGTTGTTCAACCGGGCGAGCCCGGGCAGCGTGCCGGCCTGATCGACCCCGAGTTGCTGCCCGCTCCACCGCATGCCTCCATTCGAACACATGTTCGAACGATCGGCAAACGGCTCGCCGCGGCATCCGCTCGATCGCCTGATGCAGCGCTCGGCACGCGCCCTCGCCCTCCGCCCCGTCAGGCCGCGCTGCGCACCCCGCCCACGGCACGCCCGGCGGCGAGCTCGAGCGTCTCCCCCGCCCAACGCCGCCGCAACCACCGGTCGTGGCTGGCGATCACCACGGCGCCCGGATACGTGCCGAGCGCGTCCTCCAGGTCGGTGGCGAGCGCGAGCGAGAGGTGGTTCGTCGGCTCGTCGAGCAGGAACACGTGCGGCGGCCGCGCGATCACGAGCGCCAGCGCGAGCCGGCGCTGCTGCCCGACCGAGAGGGCGCCGACCGGGCGATCGGCGTCGCGCGGGGCGATCAGCCCCAGCCCCGAGAGCGGCACCTGATCCGCCCGCCGCGCACCGACGACGCGCTCGTAGATGCGGCGCGGCGAGGCATCCGCATCGGCGAAGCGCACGTCCTGCTCGAGCAGCTGCACCCGCAGCCCCTTGCGGCGCAGCACCGAACCGCCGTCGACCCGCTGCGACCCGGCGAGCACATTCAGCAGCGTCGACTTGCCCGCCCCGTTCGCGCCCGTCACGAGCAGCCGCGTGAGCGGCGCCACCCGCAGCGACCCGAGGTCGAGCCGCCCCGCGACCGCGACGCCGGCCGCGTCGAGCAGCAGCCCCGACTCCTCGTCGAACGCCTGCGAGCCCGACGGGATGCCGGCGAACACGAGCGGCTTCGGCGGCCGCGGCACCTGCTCGCGCTCGAGCGTCGCGAGCCGCTGCTCGGTGTTGCGCAGCCGCCGCGCGACCGTGCGATCCACGCTCTCGCCCTTGAAGTGCCGGATGAACTTGTCGTTGTCGGTCGCCGCGCGGCCGTGCGCCACCGAGCGGGCAGCGCCGCCGCCCGAGACATCCGCCCGCAGCTTGGCGAGCTCCTGCTGCTCGGCCTCGTAACGGCGCTGCCACCGCGCCCGCTCCTCGGCCTTCACTGCGAGGAACTCGCTGAACCCGGCACCGAACACCGTGCCGCCGGATGCCGCGAGCGCATCGTCTCGGGAGCCGCCGCCGCGCTCCCCGGCCACGGCGAGCGCCCCCTGCCGCCCCGGGTCGAGGTCGAGCAGGCCCGTCGCCACGCGATCCAGGAACTCGCGGTCGTGGCTCGCGAACAGCACCGGCCCCCGCCAGGCCCGCAACCGGGCCTCGAGGAAGGCCGCCGCGTCATCGTCGAGGTGGTTCGTCGGCTCGTCGAGGAGCAGGGCGTCGGGCGCGCGCAGCAGCAGCGCGACCAGCGCGAACCGGCTGCGCTGCCCGCCCGACATCTCGTCGATGCGGCGGTCACGCCCGAGGCCCGCGACACCGAGGCCCGCGAGCAGCTCGTCGCGGCGCGAACCGGCGCTCCAGACGTCGGCGCGTTCGGCCGCATCCAGCGCAGCGGCGTACCGGGCGGCGGATGCCGCAGCACGGCCCTCGTCGCCGGTCGCCGCCGGGTCGGCGAGCGCCGTCGCCGCGTCGTCGAGTTCGCGCTCGATCGCGCGCACCTCGCCGAGCGCGTCCTCGAGCACCGCGCCGATCAGCTCGTCGGGCGCGAACGGGAGCTCCTGCGCGAGCAGCCCCGTGCGCGGCGGGCGGCTGATGCGGCCCTGCACGAGGGCGGCGGAGTCGGTCGCCACGGGGTGTGCGGGCGAGTCCCCGGCGGCGTGCGGCGCTGGGCGCCCGGCGGCGTGCGGCGCCGCGTGCGGCGATGCGTACGGCGCTGCGTGCGCCGGCGTGGCGAGCAGTCGCAGCAGCGTGGACTTGCCCACGCCGTTCTCGCCGATGAGGCCGAGCCGTTCGCCCGGCGAGACGGTGAATCCGAGGTCGCTGAACACGCGGCGTTCGGGGTACGCGGCCGACAGTCCGTCGGCGCGGAGGTAGGTGGAGTTCGAGACGTGCACAGCCATGCGGACGCCCTTTCACGAAAGCCCCCGGGCCGTCGACGCGCGCCGAGGCAGGGGCGGCGGGTCGAGCGATGCACCACCGGAACCGCCGCGTGCGCACAGCGGCGCCGACGACCCGGGAGCGGAGTGGGGCCCCGCCGGGCATTGCCGAGATGGGTGCACGCGATCACCGTCGCGATCAGTGGAAGGTGCACACCCGTGGTCTACGGCGCCTCAGGCGCGGGACGATGGGGTGTACTCACTTCATAGCGGGGTCGACGATAGCAGAGCGCGCACGAGAATGCACCCCGGGCGTGTCGTACGTCGTCACGCGCGGGCGTGTCGTGCGTCGTCGCGCGCGCGTGTCGGGCGTTGCCGCGCGCGGGCGGGTCGGGCGTCCCCGCGCGCGGGCGGGTCGGGCGTCGCCGCGCGCGCGGGAATCCCGTTGTCGCGTACGAGTCCCGGAGTTGCGGGATTCCCGCGCTCGAACGGGATTCCACCGTCATGTGACCTGGCGCGCGTGTCGTGCGTCGCCGCGCGCGCGGGCGGGTCGGG
>NZ_WBIS01000020.1 GCF_009749465.1 Agromyces terreus | reverse complement strand
CGCCCCGCCCGGCCCACCCACCTCGCGCACGCCGCCCGATCCGCCTGAGTGCGGAATCGGCGCTCAAGTGCACGATCGGCGGCACCGATTCCGCACTCGGGCATCGATCTCGCACTCGGGTACCGAAAGCGCACTCGGGCGCCGATTCCGCGCTCGGGCGCCGAGGTCGCACTCGAGCACCAAATTCGCACTCGGTACCGATTCCGCACTCGGGTGCCGATCGCGCACTCGGGCACCGATCGCGCACTCGGGCGCCGGCGCGCGGGGTGGTTCCGGGCGGGCGCGGGTCGGCCGTCCGCACGTGCCGTCGGGCGGCGTCGACCGGCGCGATTTGGCCGCGCGCGCCGCATCCGGTAATGTGTGCCGAAGCCGAAGACCGCTGGTTGTCGCGCGCATCGAGAGATCCGCGACCGAAGTCTTGCGAAAGCAAGGGCCCGCGCAGGTGTGACGAAGACTTTCCGATGCAATCGGGCCAGGCTCCGCGCAACTGCGCCGGAGCTTTTTTCTTGCCCGCATCACCTCGCCTCCCGAGCCGCGATCCGAAGCCGTGCACCGCCACCGCGCTGCATGTCGAGTACACAAGGAGTGGCCATGGCGAACAAGGAAGCCTCGGTTGCCGAACTCACGAACCTGTTCGAGAGCTCGACCGCCGTTCTGCTGACCGAATACCGCGGCCTGACGGTTGCCCAGCTCAAGCAGCTGCGCAACAGCATCCGTCAGGACGCGAACTACGCCGTGGTGAAGAACACGCTGACCAAGATCGCCGCGAACAACGCGGGGATCTCGACGCTGGACGACGACCTCACCGGTCCGTCCGCCGTCGCCTTCGTGCACGGCGACTTCGTCGCCACCGCAAAGGCCGTTCGTGACTTCGCCAAGGCGAACCCGAATCTTGTGATCAAGGGCGGCGTCTTCGAGGGCAAGACCCTCAACGCCGACGACGTCAACAAGTACGCCTCGCTCGAGAGCCGTGAGGTTCTGCTTGCGAAGGCAGCGGGAATGATGAAGGCGACGATGGGCAAGGCTGCCGCCACCATCGACGCGCTTCGCGAAAAGCTGGAGACCGCCGAGGCCGCGTAAGCGCCCGACGATCTCGTTCTGAAAACCCCAAACATCTAGGAGATACATCATGGCGAAGCTCACCACTGAAGAGCTGCTCGAGCAGTTTGCCGGTCTGACGCTTGTCGAGCTCAGCGAGTTCGTGAAGGCGTTCGAGGAGAAGTTCGAGGTCACCGCGGCCGCTCCCGTCGCCGTCGCAGGTGCCGCAGGCGCCGGTGCCGGTGCCGAAGAGGTCGAGGAGAAGGACTCGTTCGACGTCATCCTCGAGGCTGCCGGCGACAAGAAGATCCAGGTCATCAAGACCGTCCGCGAGCTCACCTCGCTCGGTCTCGGCGAGGCCAAGGCCGTCGTCGACGGTGCTCCGAAGGCCGTGCTCGAGGGCGCGAACAAGGAGACGGCTGACAAGGCCAAGGAGGCCCTCGAGGCCGCCGGCGCCACCGTCACCCTCAAGTGATCGCCGCCCTCGCGAGAGGGTTGCAGCTTGAGGTGACCTGCGTCACCTGAATCACGGATGCCCCGTGGCTCGTCATGAGCCGCGGGGCATCCGTCGTCTCCGGGGCAGCTTATATAGCTTGGCTATGTATAATCGTTCGCATGACCCAGCAACTTCGCACCGTGCTCGGCGACCTCGTCTCCGTGAACAGCCGACTGACCCGCCTCGCGGCATCCGCGAGCGGCAACACCGAGTCGCCCGCCATCTGGCGGACCATCGCCGTGCTCCGCGACCTCGGGCCCATGCGGCTCGGCGAGCTCGCGCGGGTCAGCCGGGTCAGCCAGCCCACGATGACGAAGCTCGTGCGCGCCCTCGACGAGCGCGGCTGGGTCCGCCGCATCGCCGACGCCGGCGACGCCCGCGCCTGGCTCATCTCCGCGGACCCGAGCGGCATCGCCGCCCTCGACGCGTGGCGCGAGGAGATCGCCGCGGTGCTCGAGCCCACGTTCGACGACCTCAGCGACGACGAGGTCGCGACGCTCGCCGCATCCGTCGAGATCGTGCGCTCCCGCCTCGAGCGGGCCCGCGCCGCGCGCATGGCCGGAGACGTCGCATGAGCGCCGGGCACGCGGCATCCGAATCGATCCTCAAGCAGCCGAAGGCCGTCTGGGCCGTCGCCTTCGCGAGCGTCATCGCGTTCATGGGTATCGGCCTCGTCGACCCGATCCTGCCGGCCATCGCCGAGAGCCTGCAGGCCACGCCGACCGAGACCGAGATGCTCTTCACGAGCTACCTGCTCGTGACCGGCATCGCGATGCTCGGCACCAGCTACATCTCCAGCCGCATCGGCGCGAAGAAGACCCTCCTCATCGGGCTCGGCATCATCGTCGTGTTCGCGGCGGCGGCGGGGCTCTCGCAGAACGTCGAGTCGATCATCGGCTTCCGGGCCGGTTGGGGGCTCGGCAACGCGCTGTTCATCTCGACCGCGCTCGCGACCATCGTCGGCGCCGCGTCGGGCGGCTCGGGCGCCGCGATCATCCTCTACGAAGCCGCCCTCGGACTCGGCATCGCCATCGGGCCGCTGCTCGGCGGCCTGCTCGGCCACCTCAGCTGGCGTGGCCCGTTCTTCGGCACGGCCGTGCTCATGGCGGTCGGCTTCATCGCGATCGTCGTGCTCCTCAAGGGCGCGCCCGACGACCCGAAGCCCGAGCCGACGAGGCTCTCGGCCCCGATCCGGGCACTCGGGCGACCAGCGCTCGCGGTGCTCGCCGCCGCCGCGCTGTTCTACAACATCGGGTTCTTCGTGCTCCTGGCCTACTCGCCGTTCCCCCTCGGGTTCGATGCGCTCGGCCTCGGCTTCACCTTCTTCGGGTGGGGCGTCGCGCTGGCGGTCACCTCGGTCTTCGTCGCACCCCTCTTGACGGCCCGGATGCCGCGGACCCTCGTCCTGCGCATCGCGCTGCCGCTCCTGGCCGTGGTGCTCGTCGCGGCGGGCCTGTCGATCGAGTCGCCCGAGTGGCTCGTGGTCTGGATCATCGTGGGCGGGCTCGTGCTCGGCGTGCTGAACACCGTGCTCACCGAATGCGTCATGGAGGCCACCGACCTGCAGCGCTCGGTCGCCTCGAGCGCCTACTCCGCGGTGCGCTTCCTGGGCGGCGCGGCGGCCCCGCCGGCCGCGGCCGAGCTCGCCCGCCTCATCTCACCGCAGGCGCCGTACTACGCCGCCGCCGGTTCGGTGCTGGTGGCCACGCTCATCGTCGTCGTCGGGCACCGGGCGCTGCGCCGGGTCGACGGGGAGGCCGAGCCGGCGCTCGTCGAGGCCGAGGCTATCGCGGTGGGCGACGCGGCGTAGCGGTCGGGAAGCCGGCCCGCTCAGGCGGGGGCGTCGCCCGCCCACGGCGCGCCGAGTTCGCGGAACGTCCGCCCTTCGAGCACGACCCGTTCCGACCACGACTCGAGGTCGCGCACGACGCGCCGGTCGCCGTCGGCATCGCTCACCCGGTCGATGAACCGAGGGTCGATGGGGCTCGCCGGCTCGCCGGTGCGCACGGCCTCGAGCACGCGCATGAACGCGCCCGTCGAGGCGGCCGGAACGAGCAGCGGGGCGCCGTCGCGCACGTGGTCGACGAGGTTCGCGAGCAGGCCGGTCCGGGCGTGCGAGGTCGTCGTGGGCAGCTGCGCGCCGAGCGGGAGCACCTGCACGAGGTCGAGGGTGTACCAGAGCACGATGCGTCCTTCGGAGCCGCGCACGATGACGCAGGGCTCGGCGCGCTCGGCGGCCGTGAGGCTCAGGGCTGCGGCGACGCTCGCGCCGTCGGCGAGCGAGACGACGAGCGAGGAGGTGTCGTCGGCCTCGATGTCGTTCGCGCGGTGGAGATCCAGGCGCACGTCCGAGACATCCGACGTCGTCGTGGCCCCGGCGACCGCCAGCGCGGTGGCCATCGCGTGCGCGAGCGGGTTCGTGACCGCCCCGTCGACGACCGGCACGCCGTCGAGCGTGCGCCGGCCCGCCCACGGTGCCCGCCGCCAGTACTGCTCGGTGCGCGGCCACGTGCCGAGGGCGCCGTATCCGGAGACCTCGCCGATCGCGCCGGCCGCGATGAGCTCGCGCACGGCGCCGACGGCCGAGGAGCCGAGGCTCTGGAACCCGATCTGCACGGCCCGTCCGGTGCCCTCGGATGCCGCGACGAGGCGTTCGAAGTCCGCGAGCGTCGGCGTCGGCGGCTTCTCGAGGAGCACGTGGGCTCCGGCGTGGAGCGCTGCATGGGCGAGCGGCAGATGCGTGTGCATGGGGGTGGACAGCACGACGACGTCGAGGTCCTCGTCGCGCAGCATCCGCTCGGTGTCCGTGTAGGCGGCGACGCCGTCGAGCGTCGCGTCGGGAGGTCGCGGGTCGGCGACCGCGACGAGCCGCATGCGGCCGGAGCGCTCGAGCTCGAGCGCCGTGGTGACGTGGCCGGCGCCGTGCCCGTGGATGCCGGCGATGCCGACCCGGAGGGTCCGTTCGGCCGTCATCGGGCGGCGTCGGGGTCGCGGAGCCCGTTCGGATTCGCGAGCGCCGGCTTGAGGTCGAGCCCCTCGATGTCGGCGTTCGCGCTCTCGCCGAGGCGGGCGGCGAGCTGTTCGAGCTCGACGGGGTCGGTGATGATGCGATCGACGATGAGCGCGTCGACGCCGAGTTCGAGCCGGCCCCCCTCGGGGATGTGCACCTCGTGCTCCCACGCGATGGCGGGACCGACGCCGAGGTACTCCGACACCCTGGCGAACCAGGGGAGCGGTTCCCGGTCGGCGGGCTGCGCGAGCAGCACGGTGACGCGGCGCTGGGAGTCGACGACCGCGAGCCAGGGCGAGCGGGAGCCGTGCGCGGCGGCCTCGCCGACGCCGTCGCGGGTCACGACCGTCGCCTCCCACTTGGGGAAGCGCCAGAAGAGTCCGCCGTAGCCGGCGCCGTCCCGGCCGTTCGTGGCCGGCGATCCGAGGCGGAGGGCGCCGAAGTTCGCGGCGAGGGTCGACCGCCAGCCGAGCATCCACGCGTCGCGTTCGCCGACCCTGGTCTGCCGGCCGGTGATGCGCCGCACCTCGCTGAGGTGCGCGACCTCGCGCTCGTCGATCCAGGTGAGGCGCTCGACGAACGCGTCGCCGACGAGGTCGAGCCCGTCCCGACGCTGGAGCCCTTGGTTCTCGAGCATGACGGACCCGACGCCCTGCACGTAGGTGCGCCCGCCCCAGTACGACGTGCCGTTGACGTCGGGCAGGGCGACGCCGATGCCGAAGTGGTGCAGGTGGTCGGTCGGGTGCACGTCGGTGACCCGCACGCCGCCGAGCGATTCGACGGGGTGCAGGTACGGTCGCGGCGAGAGCACCGAGTCGATCGTGCGCCCCTCCTCGTACCGGGCGACGACCCGGTCGCCGATGCGCAGGATCGGGCGGCCGGGGGAGAGCCATCCGGTCGCCTCGGGGGCGGGGCCGGTGCTGCCGCGCACCTGCAGGATGGCGCGGTAGGAGAGCGGATGCGTCGCCGGCGTGCCGGCCATCGCGTCTCGGAGGCGGCGCCACGCCTGCGCTCCGAGCTCGACCCGCGGCACCGACATCGTCGTGAGCGGGGGTGCGGCGAACCGGGCGAGCGGAACGTCGTCGATGCCGGCGACCGAGAGCTCTCCCGGCACGTCGACGCCCAGCTCGCGGAGCCGGGCCAGCAGGCCGAGGGCGATGAGGTCGTTGAAGGCGACGACGGCGGTCGAACCCGAGGAGAGCACCTGCTCGGCGGCGCGATAGCCGTCCTCGATCTGCGATCCGCCGGCGATGTCGTCGATGTGCGCGTCGGCGTGGTGGGCGACGAACTCGGCGAGGCCTCGGCGGCGGAGCCCGTCGGCGTAGGACTGCGGAGGGCCGGCGACGTAGGCGATGCGCGTGTGCCCGAGCGAGAAGAGGTGCTCGGCGAGCGAGCCGGCCGCGTGGGCGTAGTCGATGGAGAGCTCGGCCGCCGGGTCGCTGCCGACGGGGCGGTTCACGACGACGATCGGACCCGATCGTGCGAGCAGGGTCTCGAGTCGTTCGGCGGGCATGCGGGGGGAGACGAGCACGAGGGCGTCGCAGCGGGACCTGGCCTCGGCCGCGATCACCTCCTCGTCGCCGACGCGTTCGGCGGTGTCCGCGACGAGCACGCGGTAGCCGTCGCGCTCCGCCTCACGGCTGAGCCCCTTGAGCACGCCCTGGAACATGGGGTTCTCGAGGTCCGGCACGACGAGGGCGACGGTGTTGCTCCGACCTCGAACGAGGTTGCGCGCCATCTGGCTGGGGGAGTAGTTGAGCTTGTCGATCGCGTCGAGCACCTTGGCGGAGATCGAGGGGTCGACCGTCGTGTTGCGGTTCAGCACTCGCGACACCGAGGCCTGCGAGACGCCCGCGTACTCGGCCACCTGGGCGATGGTGACCTGACGTTGGGGCGGGTTCGGCACGGGGACCTCCGTCGTGGTTGGTTCGATACTGCACCCGGTCGGCGGGGTGCGCGCGGTGCTCCGGTGGCGAGCTTCGGCTCGTCCGGGAAGGATCTCGACGGGCCGTGGCCCTGAGTTCTCGCGGTGCGGATGCCGCGGCGTC
>NZ_WBIS01000019.1 GCF_009749465.1 Agromyces terreus | reverse complement strand
GTCGGCCGGGGCGGCGGCCGGGGCCGAAGCGGCGGCGACCTCGGCGACGGCGGCGACCTCGACCGCAGCGACCGCCGCGGGCGCCGCCGTCTGCTCGGCGCGCACCGCCTGCGCCGGCTCCTCGGCCGGACGGGGCGTGGTGTGCGGGGTCCACTTCGCGCCGTCCCAGTACCGCAGCACCGCGGCATCCGCTTCGTCGTCGTACCAGCCGGCTGCGCGTCGTCGCACGTCGGTCATCGCGCACTCTCCGGGGCGTCGGGGGTTTCGGGGGGTCGTGGGCGTCGCTGCGCCCGGATCGCGCGCACCGCGAGCTGCACCGCCGCGACGATCACGAAGGCGGCGAACAGGCGTGCCGACCATTCGGGCGAGAGGAGGAAGGCGATGCCGACGCCCGCGAAGGACGCGACGGTCGCCGCCGCGCCGACGACGAGGGCCTCGTGCAGGTCGACGAGCTTCGCCCGGGAGTTCGCGACCGTGCCGCTGATCGCCGTCGGGATCATCACCGCGAGCGAGGTGCCCTTCGCCATGAGGTCGCCCATGCCGAAGAACGCGATGAACGCGGGCACCATGATCGCGCCGCCGCCGATGCCGAACAGGCCCGAGGCGATGCCCACGCCGATGCCGAGCGCGAACAGGGCGAGGTCGGGCAGCAGGTCGAATCCGACGTGGCCGCCGCCGCGCTCCGGCACGACGAGCAGCATGCGCACGGCGATGGCGACGAGCAGCGCGATGAACAGCCAGCGCAGCCAGACGATCGGCAGCCGGCGCAGGAGCCACGTGCCGATCCAGGATCCGATCACCCCGCCGATCGCGACGAAGAGCGCCGCGACGAGGTCGACCTCGCCGTTCACGAGGTACGTGATCGAGCCCGCGATCGAGGCCGGCACGATCGCGGCGAGCGAGGTCGCGGTGGCGTGCCGCTGGTCCATGTGCGCGAACACGATGAGCAGGGGCACCATGAGGATGCCGCCGCCGACGCCGAACGCGCCCGAGAGCAGCCCGCCCGCGGCGCCGACGAGCGCGAGCCGCAGCCACAGCCCACGGGCGCGCGGGCGCGCGTCGGGCGGGGTGGGGGAAGGCACCAACCCACTGTAGCCGGGGCTCGCATCGGGCGATGCGCCGCGGCGGATGCCTCGGGGCGCCTCAGGGCGGATGCCTCGGGCCGGCGTGCGGCCCGGACGCGCCAGGCGGCCCGGTCGGCTCAGGCGGCGCGGTCGCCCGCCGCGACGAGTTCGTCGAAGGACGCCCGCACGGGAGCGGCGGCGGCCGCCGACGGATCGTCGTGCGCGAGCCGCGCCGCGTCGGCCGTCGAACCGCCCGCCGAGGGCGCCGTGCCGGACGTCGCGGCCGGCCGGATGACCGCGGTCGAACGCCGAACGCCCCTGGCCGCCATGACGAGGCCGACGCCGACGGTCGAGCCGATCGTGTTGAGCACGAGATCGCGCGGATCGGAGACCCGGTCGGGCAGCACGAGCTGCACGAGCTCGATGCCGGCGGTGAACGCGAACCCCGCGAACAGAGCGAGCGGCCAGCGACGACGGTGGAGGAGGAGCGCGGCGAGCACGCCCACCGGAATGAAGAGCATCACGTTGAACGCGATCTCGGCGAAGTAGCCCGTCGACCACGTGATCGGCGACGTCCAGGCCGCCGGGCTCAGGATGCCGCCCGCGACCTCGTGGCCGTCGGTGCTCCACGGCGCCGGGCCGATGGTCAGCCACAGCACGCCGGCAGCGTAGAGCACGGCGGCGAATCGCAGGGGGCGGCGGTTCATCCGTCGATTCTCCACCCGATTCCCGTGATCCGTCTGCGATCCCGAGCATGTTCCCAGAACGGTGTCAGGCGGCTCATATCACGAACTCATCACGTAGTCTGTACAGCCGCGAGGAAACCGATAGGCTAGCCGGACGATTCCTCCATCAAGCGGGCACTCGCCCGTAGCTCAAATCTGATTGCCCGGAGGCGGTTCTTCCGCGTGGCATGACCCGATACGAGAAGGCCGATGCCGTTGGGCACCCGGTCCCTCGCCCCGCTCTGACGGCACCGTGTCGTCGGGGTCGCGATCTCCAACGATCGCATCGGGTCCGCAAGTGCGGCCCGCAAGACAGAAGGACAGCAGTATGGCAACCGGAACCGTCAAGTGGTTCAACGCCGAAAAGGGCTTCGGCTTCATCGCTCCCGACGACGGCTCGGCCGACGTCTTCGCGCACTTCAGCGCCATCACGGGCAACGGCTACCGTTCGCTCGAAGAAGGCCAGAAGGTCGAGTTCGAGGTCGCTCAGGGCCCCAAGGGCCTGCAGGCGGAGAACATCCGCGGTCTCTGACCCGCGACGTTCGCTCAACGAACGCCGTCGTCCCACTCCGGTGGGGCGGCGGCGTTCGTCATGCGACGGGCGGATGCCGCGACCGGGCGTCGCCCGCCCCGCGGCATCCGCAGTTCAGGCCGTGACGTGGTCGCGCCAGGAGTGCGCGGGCTCGAAGCCGAGCACCCGTCGCGCCTTGTCGATCGAGAGCAGCGTCGTGTTGACCCCGAGGTCGCCGCGCACCTCGACGCCCGGGAACACCTCGGCCACGAGTTCGGCGTTCGGCCTCGACATGACGGTGTCGGCCGCCGCGATGATGAACCGGTCGAACCCCGGCCCCGCGTTCGCGAGCGCACGGCTCACCGCCTGGGCGCCGTCGCGCGCGTCGATGTAGCCCCAGAGGTTCCACTTGCGCGACGATGCGTCGGCGTCGAACCCGGGGAACGCGGCGTAGTCCTCGGGATCCATCACGTTCGAGAAGCGGAGGGCCGTGATCGACAGGTCGGGGTTCCAGCGCACGAGCTCGATCGCCATGGTCTCCTCGAGGTGCTTCACGAGGGAGTACGTGCTCTCGGGGCGGGCGGGGTACTCCTCGTCGACCGGGATGTACGGCGGCGGCACGTCGAACGGGAGCCCGAGCACGGTCTCGCTCGAGGCCGTCACGATGCGCGTGATGCCGAGCCGCCTCGCGGCCTGGAGCACGTTGTGGGTCGCGAGCATGTTGTTGCGGAACGTCGCGGTGTCGCTCGCGAGTCCGGGCGCCGGGATGGCCGCGAGGTGCACGATCGCGTCGGCGCCGTCGTGGCGGTCGTCGACCCCGGCGATCGCGTCGATCACCTGGCCGTAGTCGGTGAGGTCGACCCGCACGACGGCGCCGCGCTCGCCGTGCTGATCGAGGTTCACGACGTCGTGGCCCTCGTCGCGGAGGGTCGAGACGACGGTGCGGCCGAGCTTGCCGGATCCCCCGGTGACGATGATGCGCATCGGCCCAGTCTCGCAGCCTCCCGGCCCGTGTGCGCCGGGCGTCGGAAATCAGACGATGGATGCCGCAATCGGCATATATCCGGGCCTTTTTCCCAGCCCGTTCCCATGCTGAGGCAATACGGTCGACCCATCTTCAGCGGGTGATCGCCCGCGACCCACGGCTGGGAAGTCGATGACCAGCTGGGAAAGATCATCTCTCACACCGAATCCCTCGGTGCGATCCGGGCTACGAAGCCCCGCACCGGCGCTGCTGCAGATGTGACGCGCAGCTTCACCGCCCTCTCCCGAGTCGTCCGCGAGTCCGGACTCCTCGGCCGCACCCGATGGTTCTACGCCGCACTGGTGACGACCCTCTCGCTCGCGCTCGGCGGGGTGATCACCGGGTTCATCCTGCTCGGCGACTCCTGGTTCCAGCTGCTCATGGCGGGGGCGCTCGGCCTCATCCTCACCCAGTTCGCGTTCCTCGCGCACGAGGCCTCGCACCGCCAGGTGCTCGAGTCGGGCCCCGCGAACGACCGCGTCGGCCGCATCCTCGCCGCCGGCGTCGTCGGCATCAGCTACTCGTGGTGGATGACGAAGCACACGCGCCACCACGCGAACCCCAACAAGATCGGCAAGGATCCCGACATCGAGTGGGACACGATCTCGTTCACCGAGACCGACGCCGCGAAGCAGAAGGGCCTGCTCGCCGCGATCACGCGCAAGCAGGGCTACCTGTTCTTCCCGTTGCTCACGCTCGAGGGGCTGAACCTGCACGCCCGCTCGCTCACGACCCTCATGGAGCGCCGCCCCGTCAAGGGCCGGTGGATCGAGCTCGGCCTCATCGCCGCCCACTTCACGGTGTACCTCGGGGCGATCTTCTGGGTGCTCCCGCTCGGCATGGCGTTCGCCTTCATCGGCGTGCAGATGGCCGTGTTCGGCGTGTACATGGGCGCCTCGTTCGCCCCGAACCACAAGGGCATGGCCCTGATCCCCGCGGACTCGAAGCTCGACTTCTTCTCGAAGCAGGTGCTCACCTCGCGCAACATCTCGGGCGGGCTCTGGGCGAGCACGCTCCTCGGCGGCCTCAACTACCAGGTCGAGCACCACCTCTTCCCGAACATGCCGCGCCCGCACCTGGCCAAGGCCCGCGAGATCGTGCGTGAGCACTGCGCGACCGTCGGCGTGCCGTACACCGAGACCACGCTCGCGCAGTCGTACGGCATCGTCATCCGATACCTGAACCAGGTCGGGCTCTCGGCCCGCGACCCGTTCGACTGCCCGATGGTCAACCAGTTCCGACGGGTCTGACCGAAAGACTTCCGGTCGCGGACATCGCAACCGGAACCCGCACGGCCTCGCCGTGCACCCCGCATTCGCCTCGGCGATGCGGATTATATGAAGGAATGCATTATGGCTACCGGAACCGTCAAGTGGTTCAACGCCGACAAGGGCTTCGGCTTCATCGCTCCCGACGACGGCACGGCTGACGTCTTCGCGCACTTCAGCGCGATCGCGTCAGACGGCTACCGCTCGCTCGACGAGAACCAGAAGGTCGAATTCGAGACCGCCGCCGGGCCCAAGGGCCCCCAGGCCGAGAACATCCGCGTCATCGCGTAGTTCTCGCGCATCGATCGGCGCCTCGCGCCGGTAGACGAGCGGATGCCACGGTCGCCGCCTCCTTGCGAGGCGTGCGCCGAGGCATCCGCTCGTTCTCGTTCCGGGGGGTCTGGGCGTCTTCGAAGCTTCGCTCCATAGGCTCGGCGCGAGACCCCGTGCACCCCCGACCGAGGAGCCCCCAATGCAGTGCCCCAATGACGGAGCCGTGCTCGTGATGAGCGAGCGCAGCGGCATCGAGATCGACTACTGCCCGACCTGCCGCGGCGTGTGGCTCGACCGCGGCGAGCTCGACAAGATCATCGAGCGTGCCGCGGGCGACTTCGGCGCCGCACCGGTCGCCCCCGCCGCTCCGGCAGCGCCCGCAGCGCCGCCGCAGCCGGCCTACCAGCCGCCGCAGCCCGCGTACCGGCAGCCGGCCTACGGCCAGCAGCCCTACGGCCAGCAGCCCTACGACAACCGTTACGACGATCGCGGACGTGGCGACCAGGGCCACTCCCGCAAGAAGAAGAAGGACAACTGGTTGTCGGAGCTCTTCGACTGAGTCGGGCTCGACCGGTTCGAGCAGGCGAACGGATGCCGCGGCGCGGCGCTCATCAGGAGCGCGGCGCCGCGGCATCCGTCGTTCCGGGGTGGCAACCGCTCGGCACTTCTCGCGACCGGGTTGACGTCGAGCGCGAGCCGTCGTACCCTTAGTCAATCCAATAGTTGATCAACGAAAGGGTTGCACGCGGATGATCCTCGACCCGAGTGCCGACGACCGGCTCGACCGGGCCTTCATGGCCCTGGCCGACCCGGTACGACGCGGCATCATCGCGAGGCTCAGCCGAGGCCCGGCGACCGTCAACGAGCTCGCCGAACCCTTCGAGATCACCAAGCAGGCCGTGTCGAAGCACATCCAGGTGCTCGAGCACGCGGGGCTCGTCACGCGAACGCGCGACGCGCAACGCCGCCCCGTGCACCTGGCTCCGGCGCAGCTCGAAGCCCTCACCGCGTGGATCGACCGATACCGGCTGATCCACGAGCAGCGGTTCCGTTCACTCGACGCGCTGCTCGCCACCACCGGCGGCACCGATGCCGCACCATCCGGGGCCGACGCCACCGTCGACCCCGCCCGAAAGGCAGAGAGACCATGACCACCACCACCAACCCCGTCACCATCACCGCCCCCGAGGGGCTGCCGTTCATCGAGATCGAGCGCGAGTTCGATGCGCCGGTCGCCGCGCTCTTCAACGCGCACCGCGACCCCGAGCTCGTGAAGCAGTGGCTCGGGCCGAACGGCTACGAGATGCAGATCGAGCGCTGGGACTTCGTGCCCCAGGGCGGGTACCGCTACGTGCACGTCGACCCGTCGGGCGAGGCGTATGCGTTCAACGGCACCTTCCACACCGTCCGCGAGAACGAGTTCGCCATCCAGACCTTCGAGTTCGAGGGCTACCCCGACGTCGTCGCGATCGAGGCCATGACCTTCGAAGACCTCGGCGGCGGGCGCACGCGTCTGCGCATCCACTCCACCTACCCGAGCGTCGAGGCCCGCGACGGCATGGTCGCCTCGAACATGGAGCAGGGGCTGACCGAGGGCTACGGGCGCCTCGACGCGCTCGTCGCCGCCTGATCGCGGCCCGCCGATCGGCGCCGGCAACGCCCAGGAGAACAGGAGCACATCATGGACTGGACCCTCGAAGTCGTCATCGTCCCGGTCTCCGATCTCGACCGTTCGATCGCCTTCTACCGTGATCAGGTCGGGTTCGACCTCGACCACGACACGGTCAACGAGCACATGCACGTCGCGCAGCTGACCCCGCGCGGCTCGGGCTGCTCGATCGTCATCGGCAGTCTCCCGTCGCAGAACGAGATGGCGCCCGGCTCGCTGCGCGGCCTGCAACTCGTCGTGGCCGACGCCGAGGCCGCGCGCGCCGAGCTCATCGGGCGCGGTGTCGAGGCAGGACCCATCACGGTGTTCGACGAGCGCGACGGCGGCACCTTCTTCGGGTTCGCCGATCCCGACGGCAACACCTGGGCCGTGCAGCAGCTCAGGGTCCGCGCCGAACGACCGCTCATCCCCGTCGATTCGCGGGGGCGGTTCGGCGCCGAGCAGGAGTCGTAGCCGAACGGCGCCCGCCGTGGCCGAGCGGATGCCTCGCGCCGAGCACTCGTCGAGTGCCGGTGTCGGGGCATCCGCTCGTATTCGCCCCGTGCCCGCCCGCCCCCGTTCGTGCGAGCATCGAGGCATGACCGAGATCCTCCGCTACGCCGCCTTCACCGATCGACCCGACGGCGGCAACCCGGCCGGCGTGGTGCTCGACGCGAGCGACCTCGACGACGAGCGCATGCAGCGCATCGCCGCCGAGGTCGACTTCGCCGAGACCGCGTTCATCACCGGCCGCGACGGCGACGCCTACCTGGTTCGCTACTTCTCGCCGATCGCGGAGGTGCCCTTCTGCGGCCACGCCACGGTCGCGACCGCCGTGGCCCTCGCCGAGCGCGGTGCGTCGGGACGCATCCGCTTCCTGACGCCCGTAGGCGAGATCGCCATCGAGACCACCGGGGGAGCGGCCGGGCCGCGGGCGGCGTTCACGAGCGTCGACACCGAAGTCGCCGAGCTCCCGCACGCCACGGTCGAGCGCCTCCTCGCCCTGCTCGGGCTCGACGCCGCCGCGCTCTCGACCGCGCTGCCGCCGCGGCTCGCCTTCGCCGGCAACTGGCATCCGGTGCTCGTCGTCGACGACGCGGCGGCGTTCGACGGGTTCGCCTTCGACCCCGACGACGTGCGCGCGTACATGAACGAGCAGGCCTGGCCCGCGACGATCACCGTGCTGCACCCGTCGGGGCCAGGGCGCTTCGAGGCCCGCAACCTCTTCCCCGTCGGGCGCATCACCGAGGACCCGGCCACGGGCTCGGCCGCGGCATCCGTCGGCGGCTACCTTCGCGCGCTCGGCGCGGTCGACGCGCCCGCCCGCGTCGTCGTCGAGCAGGGCCGGCACGTGGGGCGGCCGGGTGAGCTCACCGTCGACATCCCGGTCGCGGGCGGCATCACCGTGAGCGGCGGCGCCGTCGCGATGTAGCCGCGCGCAGTCGGGTGTCTGCGCTCGAGTCGCCCGACGCTCGAGTCGCCCGACTTTGGACGGATTCGGGCGACTCGGAGGGTTGCGTGCCGGGCGGATGCCGCGGAGCTGGGTGACTGCGCTCGAGTCGCCCGACTTTGGACGGATTCGGGCGACTCGGAGGGTTGCGTGCCGGGCGGATACCGCGACTGAACGGGGTCAGGCGGGTGGCGCCGAGCCGTCCGACGGTGCCGACGGTTCCGTCGGGGTCGGCGCGGGCGCCCCGTCATCGGTCGGAGCGGCGTGGCGGCCGTGCACGGCCGAGGCATCTGCGGTGCCCGTTCCGGTCGGGATGTCGATCGGGACCGTCGTCGAGACCAGTCCGATCGAGCGCCCGAACCGACGAAGCCAGTGCGGCCCGCGGACGATCGCGCCCTCGGTGAGCGGCTGCTCGACCTCGAGGCCGTAGTACTGGCCGATCTGGTCGCGGAACTGCGCGCGGCGCGCGAGCTCGTACGCGCGGCGCTCGCGGCTGAACGCGATGATCGTCGACCAGCACATCAACAGCATCACGAGGCTGAACGGCAGGGCGATGATGATCGCCGCCGTCTGCATGGCCTGCAGGCCGCCCGACAGCAGCAGCGAGATCGCGAGCACCGCGGTGATGAGGGTGAAGAACGTGCGGATCCAGCGACGCGGCTCGAGCTTGCCGCCGGTCGCGATCATGCCCATCACGAGCGCGCCCGAGTCGCTCGAGGTGATGAAGAAGACGGCGATGAGGATGATCGCGCCGATGGTGGTCACCGAGGTGCCCGGGATCTGCGCGAGCATCTCGAACAGGGCCCCCTCGATGTTCACCGAGCCGTCGGGGCCGGTCAGCGTGCCGGGGGCGTTCAGCTCGATGTAGAGCGCCGAGCCGCCGAGCACCGAGAACCAGAGGATGCCGATGAGTGTGGGCACGAGGATGACGCCGGCGACGAACTGGCGCACCGTGCGGCCGCGCGAGACGCGCGCGATGAAGATGCCGACGAACGGTGCCCACGAAATCCACCAGCCCCAGTAGAACGAGGTCCACGACGCCTGCCACGCCTCGCCCGCCTCGCCCTGGAACGCGCTCACGTTGAAGGACAGGCCGATGTAGTTCTGGATGTAGTTTCCGGTGGACTGCACGAACTCGCGCAGCAGGAACTCGGTCTGGCCGAAGCTCAGCACGAACAGGAGCAGCGCACCGGCGAGCATGAGGTTCATCGACGAGAGCCACTTCATGCCCCTCGTCACGCCCGACAGCACCGAGGCGAGCACGAAGACCGTGATGACGAGGATGATGACGACCTCGCTCCAGACGGATGCCTCGATGAAGCCCGCCGACTCGAGGCCGGCGCTGATCTGCAGCACGCCGAGGCCGAGGGAGGTCGCCACGCCGAACACCGTGCCGACGAGTGCGATGACGTCGATCGCGTTGCCCCACCCGCCGCGAACGCGCGACCCGAGCAGGGGCTCGAGGGTCCAGCGGATCGAGAGCGGGCGCTTGCGGCGGTGGATCGCGTACGCGAGCGCGAGGCCCACGACCACGTAGATCGACCACGCCTGCACGCCCCAGTGCAGGTAGGTCTGGCTGAGCGCCTGCTGCGCCAGGAACTCGGGACTCCCGGTCACGCCGGGCCGCGGATCCGCGTAGTGGCTGAGCGGCTCGCTCACCCCGTAGAACACGAGGCCGATGCCCATGCCCGCGGCGAACAGGAGCGAGAACCACGCCCCGAGCGAGAACTCGGGCTTGTCGTCGTCGGCCCCGAGGTGGATGTCGCCGTATCGGCTGAACCCCACGAAGAGGCAGAACGCCACGAAGAAGGCCGCGATGAGCACGTAGTACCAGTTGAACGCGTTGACGATGGTCGACTGGATCGCGCCGAACATCGCCTCGGCGAGGTCGGGAGCGATCAGCGCGAACGCCGAGAAGCTGCCGATCACGATCGCGGCGGGCCAGAACACCCACCGCTCGAAGCTGGACTTGCCGGATCCCCCATCCATGTCGGCAACACTACCCATACCGCCCGCAGCCCGGGTCGGATGCCGCGGATCGGCGTTCGGAGTCCGTGACATCCGTTCGGGGCATTGCATCGAACGGCCTCGGCGACGATCATGAACCGGGGGGATGTGCGGATGGGACGACAAGCCAAGGCGACCTGGATCGGCGACGACGGTCTGGCCGCCGTGACGCTGCACCTCGAGTGGGGCGGCCTGCAGGTCTCCGGAGAACGGCACGCCCGTCTCCCGCGCAGCGCCATGTCGCATGTGCGCGCCGCCGACGGCGTCGTCTCCTTCGTCGCCGACGGCGACGAGTACCGGTTCCGGCTGGGCGCGAGCGCCTCGGCGTGGGCCGACGCGCTCACGACGACGCCGCCCACGCTCGCCGAGAAGCTCGGCGTCGCGGCCGGCCGCACGGTCGCGGTACGTGGGGACCTCCCCGTGGCCGAGCTCGAGGACGCCCTGTCCGACGCGATGCGCGTGCCGCCGTTCGAGGCCGAGCTCGTGGTGGTCGTCGTGCGCGACCCCGACGAGCTCGCGTCCCTGCCCGTGTGGTTCCGCGAGTGCGGGGTCGACTCGCCCGTCTGGGTCGTGCACGGCAAGGGGCGCCAGTCCACGGCCCCCCGCGACACGGCCGTGCGCAGCGCGCTCCGCGAGAGCGGCTGGCGCGACACGAAGGTCAGCGCCATCGCCGACAGCTGGTCGGCGACGCGCTTCCATCCCGCCAAGGCGGGCTGAGCGCGGCCGGTCCGACGGCACGCGGCGTTAGGCTCGACGAGCGGTTTCGGCGTCCGGACGACGAGCGGCCGCGGCATCCGTCAACGCATCAGGAGGATCCCCATGCAGCGTCGCACCCTCGGACGTACCGGTCGCACCGTCTCGGCGATCGGCCTCGGCACCTGGCAGCTCGGCGCCGACTGGGGCGAGGTCGAGGAGGCCGACGCGCTCGCCGTGCTCGACGCCGCGCACGAGTCCGGCGTCACGTTCTTCGACACGGCCGACGTGTACGGCGACGGCCGCAGCGAGTCGCTCATCGGGTCGTGGCGGCGCGCGAATCCCGACGCCGGCGTCACGGTCGCGACGAAGATGGGCCGCCGCATGCCGCAGGAGCACGCGAACTACTCGCCCGAGCACTTCCGCGCCTGGATCGACCGTTCGCGCGGCAACCTCGGCGTCGACACCGTCGACCTCGTGCAGCTGCACTGCCCGCCCACCTCCGTCTACGGCGACGACGCCGTGTTCGACGCCCTCGACGCCCTCGTCGACGACGGGTCGATCGCCGCCTACGGCGTCAGCGTCGAGCGGGTCGACGAGGCGCTCGCCGCGATCGCGCGCCCGAACGTGGCGAGCGTGCAGATCATCCTCAACGCGTTCCGGTTGAAGCCGCTCGACGAGGTGCTGCCCGCGGCGCGCGAGGCCGGCGTGGGCATCATCGCCCGAGTGCCGCTCGCGAGCGGCCTGCTCTCCGGCCGCTACACGCGCGACACCGTCTTCGCCGCGAACGACCACCGCACCTACAACCGGCACGGCGAGGCGTTCGACGTGGGCGAGACGTTCTCGGGCGTCGACTACGACACAGGCGTGGCCGCGGCCGCCGAGTTCACCGCGCTCGCCCGCGAGGCGGCACCCGACGTCACCGCCGCGCAGGTCGCCCTCGCCTGGGTCGCCTCCCGCGACGGCGTGAGCTCGGTGATCCCGGGCGCGCGCAACCCCGAGCAGGCGCGCGCCAACGCGGCGGCGGGCTCGCTCGAGCTCCCGCTCGGCTTCGACGTGGCGGTGCGCGACCTCTACGACCGCGAGATCCGCGGCCAGGTGCACGCGCGCTGGTGACCGGGCTGCCGCACGCGTGATCGAGATCTTCACGGGGTTCGCGGTCATCGCGCTCGCCGTGTTCGTCGGCTGGATCGCCGGACGGCTCGGCGTGCTCGGGCCGAGCGCACGCCCGGTGCTCGCGAAGCTCAACTTCAACGTGCTCGCGCCGTTCCTGCTGTTCTCGGTGCTCGCGTCGAGCGACGTGGGGGCGCTGTTCTCGGTGCTGCTGCCCGTCTCGGCGATCGCGGCGGTCGCGATGATGCTCGTCTTCGCGGCGGTCTCGCTCGCGGTCTGGCGTCGCGGCGTCGCGCGCACAGTGATCGGCTCGCTCGCCTCGGGGTACGTGAACGGCAACAACTTCGGCATCCCGATCGCGGTCTACATGCTGGGGGATGCCGCGTACTCGGCGCCCGTCGTCCTGCTGCAGCTGCTCCTGTTCGCGCCCGTCGCGCTCGCGGTGCTCGGCGCGAAGGTCGAGGGGCGCACCTCGGCGTGGGTCATCGTGCGCTCGACGCTGACGAACCCGATCATCGTCGGATCCCTGCTCGGGGTGCTCGTCGCGGTCACGGGCCTCGAACTGCCGCCGATCGTGCTCGAGCCGATCGAGCTCATCGGGCACGCGGCCGTGCCGCTCATGCTCATCGCGTACGGCCTCTCGCTGCACGGGCAGCGGCTGCTCGAGCCCGGCACGGGGCGCCGCGACGTGCTGCTCGCGTCGACCCTGAAGCTCGTGGCCATGCCGGTCGCGGCCTGGGCGCTCGGCCGGTTCGCGTTCGGACTGGACGGCATCGAGCTGTACGCGGTCACCGCGCTCGCGGCGCTGCCGACCGCGCAGAACGTCTTCGTCTTCGCCCAGCGTTACGAGACGGCCGAGGTCGTGGCCCGCGACACGGTGTTCATCACGACCATCGCGTCGGTGCCGGTGCTCCTCGCGGTCGCGGTGCTCCTCGGCTGAGAGCCCGATGCGCTTTTCAGGAGGGGGTGTGCGATCCGCCCGGCGTGTCGCCTCGGGGCGGGCCTCGACGGGGCGCCGATCGCACACCCCCTCCTGAAAAGTGAATGCCGACGGGGCAGCAGCGGGCAGGATGGCAGACGAACGAAGGAGATCGAATGCCGTTCCTGACCGAAGACGGCCGACCGCTCGACGAGCTGCTGCTCGCCCAGCGCCCGGCCGACGGCGACCGCTTCCACGTGCGCGCCCCCTTCGTCTACGCCGATCCGGTGACCGGGCGACGGTACCCGGTGTCGACCCGGCCCGCCGGCGCGACGCCCGACGGGCACGACCGCGTGCCGGGCGTCACCGATCTCGCGTCGGTGCCGATGTGGCTCTGGAGCTTCATCGCGAGCTACGGCCGCCAGTCCGCCCCGGCGATCCTGCACGACGAGCGTTCGATCGTCGCGGCGGGGCTCGGCGACCGTCGGGCCGCGCTTGCGCAGCGTCGGGTCGACGACCGGGTGTTCCGCACGGGCCTCCGCGAGCAGCGCGTGCCCCTGCTCCGCTCGTGGCTCATGTGGGCGTGGGTCTCGGCCGACCGCGAGCGCGAGTTCGGGGGCGCAGCGGGGTGGCTGCTCATCGTGCAGGCGGTGCTCGGCGCAGTGGTCGCGCTCGCGGCATCCGTGCTCGCCTTCTGGCAGCCGTGGTGGCTCGTCGCGCTGCCCGTCCTTGTGCTCGCCTCACTGCCCTGGCGGAGCCTCGCGCCGTTGGTGCTCGTGCTCACCGGGTCGCTCGCGGTGCTCGGGCCGCTCGTCGCCGTGCATCTCGCGGCGCTCGCCCCGCTGCGGCTGATCGAGGCGGTCGTCGAGCTCGTCAGCGGCGGCGACCCCCGCGACGTGCTGCGCCCGACGGTCGCGCCGCCCGTCGCGCCGCCCGTCGAGCCCTGACCTCGGGACGGGCGGCGCTGCTCACGCGGCGACCTCGTCGACCTCGGCGGGCGTCGGCAGCGGCCGCCGGCGCGCCTGCGCGGCGACCGCGAAGCTGACGACGGCGACCGCGGCGACGACGAGCACCGCGTGGCGTGCGCCGACCTCCGAGGCGAGCAGGCCGAGCAGCGGCGGCGCGGCGAGCGACGAGACGGTCGAGAACGAGGTCACCACGGCGACGCGCGGGCCGGCGTGGTCGGGGTCGTCGGATGCCGCGGAGATCGCGATCGGGTTGCCGAGCGCCGCGCCGCACCCCCAGAGGAGCACGCCGATCCACGCGGTCGCGAGGCTCGGCGAGAACACGAACACGAGCACCCCGGTGAACGTCGCGAGGCCCGAGACGCGCAGCACCGCGACGCGCCCGAACCGGTCGATGAGCGGGGTGCCGAGGAACCGGAAGACGGTCATCGCGCCGACGAAGGTGCCGTAGGCGAGGGCGCCGGCGGCCTCGACGGTCGCGAACCCGTCGACGACGGCGAGGGCGAGCCACGTCGTCGCGGTGCCCTCGGCGAGCGAGGCCGCGAGCAGCACGACGCCGAGCAGGAGGGTGCGGGGCTCGAGCCAGGCGCCGACCGCCTGCTTGACGGCGCCGCGGTTGCGCGTCTTGGTCGCGGCCTGCTCGATCGACCCGGTCTCGGTCGTGATCGGCACGTGCAGGGTCAGCGCCGTGGCCGGGCGCAGCAGCGCGAGCCGGGTCGCGGTGACGGCCGCGAGCACGACGAGGATCTGCACGGTGATCGACACATGCGCGGCGGCGAACGCGGCGCCGACGAGGGCGCCGACGGCGGCTCCGATCGAGAAGCAGGCGTGGAAGTGCGGCAGGATCGCGGTGCCCACCCTGCGCTCGACCTCGGCGGCGTTCGTGTTGATCGGCACGTTGACGAGCGCCCCGCAGAACCCGTTCACGAACGCGCCGGCGATGAAGAACCGCACGTCGCCGGTGGCGGTCGCGACGGCGATCGCGCCGAACCCGACCACGTTGCCGACGGTGCCGGCCAGCAGCGCGCGCCGGCTGCCGAACCGGGCGACGACGACGCCGATCGTCAGCGCGCCGGTGAGCGAACCTGCGCCGCCCACGATCATGAGGGCGCCGAGTTGGGCCGCGTCCACGTCGAGCGCCTCGCGGATCGACGGCATCCGGCTGAGCCAGGACGACATGATCAGGCCGAACAGGGCGAACTGCACGAGCAGGGACCAGCGGGCCGCGCGAACCTCATCCATAGTAAGGAACCTTGCCAGAGATCCGGATGCCGCGCACGACGGCATGGCCCGCCCGCGGTCGTCGGGGCCCGGCGTCAGCTCGCCCCGGCGGTCGCCTTGGCCTGCGCCTGCTTCTCGGGCCAGCCGTGGAACGCCCTCGCCCACGCTTCGGCCCACCAGCCCTCCGGGACGAGCAGTTCCTGCCGCCGCCCGAGCGTCCGGCTGTACGCCGTGCTCCTGCGGGCGATGCTGAGCGACAGCGGACGTTCGGCGTCCGCCACGATGCGCTTCACTTCTTCCTGAGCGGTGCGCGCAGGCACGACCACCGGCGCCGGCGCGAACCGCGCCTCGAGCCAGCAGAAGAGCGTCACGACGACGAACGCCGCGCCGAGCCACCAGCGCCACGGGTCGGCGATCTGCCACCACTGCGTCACGCTGAACCACACCACGACCGCGGCCCCGGTCACGTAGACCAGGCGGGGGATGCTCGTGAGTCCCAGCCACCATCCGACGGGCAGGGGGCAGCGGTCCCAGAGCAGGGTGCGCTCGACGTAGCCGGTGATCACCTGATTGACCCAGATCAGCAGGGCCGCGACGAGGCCGCCCGCCACCAGCCATCCCCAGCCGGTCAGCATGCCGTCGGCCTGCAGGAATCCGATGCCCGCGGTGGCGTCGGGTGCCGGCTCGGCGCCGTTGAGCAGGTCGCCGATCAGCGCGAAGGGACTCGCGAGCCAGACGAGCACGGTCGCGAAGAACGCCGAGACGGCCGTGATGCCGGGCAGCAGCGCCGCGATGACGACCGAGGCCAGTAGGTTGGTGCCGAGCGACTTCTTGTTGATCACGTTCAGCCGGTTCTCGAGGTACGCGACCTCGGGCGGCGGGCCGGGGAAATCGGGTCCGAGCAGGTTGCGGATCGTCGGCTCGACGACCTGCAGCGTGTTCAGGTAGTAGTAGGTGTGGTCGAAGATCGGCTGGCTCACGTTGTGCACCGCGTGCTCCTCGGGGCCGAGTGCACCGGTCGTGCGGCGCGGGAAGTAGCTCGCCCGCCAGCGTTCGCGCGCCTTCCGCGGGTCGTCGGCGATGGGGCCCGACGAGAACGGATCCCAGATGGCCCAGTGGTTGGCCCACTGCACGGGCCGGTCCTGGTCCTTGCGGGCGGTGATCCAGTTCTGCACGGGCTTGTACACGTCGCTGCGCCCGCGCCACTTGTCGCGCCCGAGCAGGGTGACCGCGGCGCCGACGGTCGTGAGCTGGCGGACGTTGTAGGCGTTCGGGTCCATCTCCTCGAAGAGGGTGAACGTCGACACGGCCGCGCCCTGCGAGTGCGCGAACACGTGCACGTCGCCGTCGCCGACGAGCGCCTTCGCGCGCTCGATCGCCTGGCGCACGACGAGCCGCATCGCGTTCGCCCGCACCGGTGTCTCCTTCCAGGCGGTGACGTCGCCGATGGATTCGGCGATGCCGTCGATGACCGACTCCGCGGCCTTCTTGAGCGCCGGGATCAGCAGCAGCGGACTCACGAGCGGCAGCACGGGGGTGAGCACGACCGCCACGGCGAGCACGAATGCCGACAGCGGAAGGTAGACGGCGAAGCCGACGACGACGCGCACGAGGTCGAAGAGGAACGTGAGCGCCTTCAGCAGCAGTGCGAGCCCGCGTCGTGGCGTGAGCGCGTGCTCGACGAGGGTGTACCAGGGCAGCATCACCAGGGTGGCCCAGAACAGTCGCAGCATGCGGCGGACCGCACGCCACATGAAGGGGGCCGCCCACCGGAAGATCTGGCTGCGCGAGAGCGGCACGAACGAGTCCGACCACCGGGCCTCGACGATCGCGATGCGCTTCGTGATGCGTTCGACCGGCCCGATCGGGTCGCCGTCGGGAGTCGTGGCCCGGCGCTTCGGGAAGGTCACGGTCGCCCCCACGATCGGCGCGTCGCCCGCGAGGTCGGAGGTCTCGAGGCGCACGCCGTCCGAGTCGACGGCGCCGTAGATGCGGTCGCGCGCCATCCAGTCCATGCGGGCGAGCAGCGGTTCGGCCCACTCGAGCAGGATCTGGCTCTTGTATGCGGCGCCCATGCCGTGCACGACCACGAGCGCGATGTCGTAGGCGCCGTCGGCCGGCGCCGTTCCGGCTCGTCGGGCCCGGGGCTGCCATGCGTCCCCGCCGGGGGCGTCGTCGGCTGCTTCCGCCTCGGGGGGCGGGGTCGCTTCGGTGAGACGCATGGCGGCCTCCTGGGCTCAGGGCGCGGTGGTGCAGGTCGATCCGACGGTAGCGCCGCGCGATCACCGCCGACAAGGGAGATCCGCGGATTTCCGGGCCTGCACCGAGGTCGGCATGCCTCAGGGGCGCCTTCGCAGGCGATGGGCGGATGCCGCGCCGTGCCCTGGTGCGCCCGTCGCCGGCCGTCGGGCGGCCGAGTTCAGTGCTGCCCCTGAGGTGCCGGGTCGGGTCGGTCGGTAGCTTCGAACCCGATCGCAGTCCGCGGACCGCAGGGGGAACTGTCACCGCGACCTCGATCGCGAGCCGGCGGCGGCGTGACCCGAGTCACGCCGCATGCCGGCTCCCCTTCTCCTCCGCCTCCCGTGGCGGGGCGCTGCGCGGCGGGCGGCGCCGACGGCGGGGTAGGGCAGACTCGTACGGGTGACCCAGCCGCTGCTCGACCGCGTTCCGCGCCCGTACGACGCCGATGCCATGTACGACGCGTTCGTCGACTGGGCCGACGACCGGGGGCTCTCCCTGTATCCCGCGCAGGACGAGGCGATCATCGAGATCGTGTCGGGCGCGAACGTGATCCTCTCGACGCCGACCGGCACGGGAAAGTCGCTCGTCGCGGTCGCCGCCCACGCGGCATCCGTCGCCGCCGGAGGCCGCACGTACTACACGGCGCCCATCAAAGCGCTCGTGAGCGAGAAGTTCTTCCAGCTCGCCGACATCTTCGGTGCGGCGAACGTGGGCATGGTCACGGGCGACAGCTCGGTGAACCCCGACGCGCCGATCATCTGCTGCACGGCCGAGATCCTCGCGAACCTCGCGCTCCGCCACGGGGCCGAGTCCGACGTGGACCAGGTCGTCATGGACGAGTTCCACTACTACGGCGACCCCGACCGCGGGTGGGCGTGGCAGGTGCCGCTGCTCATGCTGCCGCGTGCGCAGTTCATCCTCATGTCCGCCACCCTCGGCGACGTCACGCCCATCGCCGAAGACCTCGAACGTCGCACCGGCCGCCCGACGGCCAGGGTCACGGGCGTCGACCGCCCCGTGCCGCTGCACTACTCGTACGCGAAGACGCCCGTGCAGGAGACCGTCGAGGAACTGCTCGACACCCGGCAGGCGCCCGTCTACATCGTGCACTTCTCGCAGGCCGCGGCCATGGAGCGGGCGCAGGCGCTGTCCTCGATCCGCGTCGTCACGCGCGAGCAGCGCGACGAGATCGCCGAGGCGATCGGCGGGTTCCGGTTCACGACCGCGTTCGGCAAGACGCTCTCGCGGCTCGTGCGGGCGGGCATCGGCGTGCACCACGCCGGCATGCTGCCCCGCTACCGCCGCCTCGTCGAGACGCTCGCCCAGCGGGGCCTGCTGCGCGTCATCTGCGGCACCGACACCCTCGGCGTCGGCATCAACGTGCCGATCCGCTCGGTGCTCATCACCGCGCTCACGAAGTTCGACGGCCAGAAGATGCGGCAGCTGAGCGCGCGCGAGTTCCACCAGATCGCGGGCCGTGCCGGTCGCGCCGGCTACGACACGGCGGGCACCGTCGTGGTGCTCGCGCCCGAGCACGAGATCGAGAACGAGGTCGCCGTGCGCAAGGCCGGCGACGACGCGAAGAAGCTCAAGCGCATCGTGCGCAAGAAGGCGCCCGCGGGCCAGATCACGTGGGGCGAGGCCTCCTACGACCGCCTCGTCGCGGCCGAACCCGAGCCGCTGACCCCGCAGCTGAAGCTCACCGCGGCGATGCTCATCAACGTCATCGGTCGCGGCGGAGACGTCGTCGCCGGCATCCGCTCGCTCGCCTTCGACAACCACGAGCCGCGCAAGCGGCGCTTCGAGCTCGCCCGCCGTGCGCTCGAACTGCTGCGCACCCTCGCCGACGCCGGCGTCGTCGAGATCACCGACGAGCCCGGTCTCGGCGGGCTCGGCGTGCGCGTCGCGCTCACGGTCGACCTGCAGCCGAACTTCGCCCTCAACCAGCCGCTGTCGCCGTTCGCGCTCGCCGCGATCGACCTGCTCGACCCCGAGGCGGCGCCCGGCACGGGCATCGGCACCGGCCACTACGCGCTCGACGTCGTCAGCATCATCGAGTCGACCCTCGACGACCCGCGCCCGATCCTGTCGCAGCAGCAGTTCAAGGCCCGCGGCGAGGCGGTCGCGGCGATGAAGCAGGAGGGCATCGAGTACGACCAGCGCATGGAACTGCTCGAGGAGGTCACCTGGCCCAAGCCCCTCGACGAGCTGCTCGCGCAGGCGTTCGAGACGTTCGCGTCGAGCCAGCCGTGGGTGCGCGACTTCGAGCTCAGCCCGAAGTCCGTCGTGCGCGACATGTTCGAGCGCAGCATGTCGTTCGGCGAGTACGTGTCCTTCCACCAGCTCGCGCGCAGCGAGGGGCTCGTGCTGCGCTACCTGTCCGACGCGTTCCGGGCGGTGCGCCAGACCGTGCCCGACGACGCGAAGACCGAAGACCTGCTCGACCTCATCGAGTGGCTCGGAGAGCTCGTGCGCCAGGTCGACTCGAGCCTCGTCGACGAGTGGAACGAGATGGTCGACCCGACCGCGCACCTCCCCGAGGACGAGGCCGCCGTCGTGCCGCCCGCCCCGCCCTCGGTCGTCACGAACCGGCGGGCCTTCACCGTGCTCGTGCGCAACGAGCTGTTCCGCCGCGTGCAGCTCGCCGCCCTCGAGCGCGACGACGAGCTCGCCGAGCTCGACCCCGACGTGGGCTGGCCCGACGTGCTCGACCGCTACTACGACGAGCACGACGACCTCGGCACGGGCGCCGCCGCGCGCTCGCCGCAGCTGGTCGTCATCGACGAATCGGAAGCCGCGTCCGGCGTGTGGCGGGTCGAGCAGATCCTCGACGACCCCGCGGGCGACCACGACTGGCGCATCCGCGCCGAGGTCGACCTCGACGCCTCCGCCGAGGAGGGCACGGCGATCGTGCGCGTGACCGAGGTCGTGCGGCTGTAGCCCGCGCGGTCAGGCGACGGCGAGCATCGCCGCGGCGGCGAGGGCGAGCACGAGCCCGGCCCACTGCACGGGGGCGATGCGCTCGCGCAGCACGAGCGCCGCGAGCAGGATCGTGCCCGCGGGATACATGGCGCCCAGCACCGACGCGACCGACAGGTCTCCGGCGCGGATCCCGAACAGCAGCAGCGCGTTCGCGACCGCGTCGACCACGCCGCAGGCCACGGCGAGGCGGATGCCGGCGACGAGCGCCGAACGGTCGGCTCGTGGCATCCGCGGGTCTTCGAGGGCTGCGGATGCCTCGCGCGCGGCGCCGTGCGGAGCCCCCGCGCCCACCCGCCCGCGCGCTCGGCCGCGCGCCCGCCCGCGCG
>NZ_WBIS01000018.1 GCF_009749465.1 Agromyces terreus | reverse complement strand
GCGGCGAGGCTGGCGGCCACCGCGACGCCGCCGACCGCGGTCGTGGCCGCGGACGCCGCGCCGGCCAGCGCGACCCGCGCACGGGTGGCCCGCGCCAGTCGGGACCCGATCGCCTCGATGCGGTCGCGGCTCGCCCTGGCGGCGTCGAAGGCGACGAGCACGTCGAGGGACTGCACGTGCTCGAGCACCGCCGCCTGCATCTCGCCCCGCAACGGGGCGAGCTCGCGGTCGGCCCTGGCGGCCGCCGCACGCTGCGCGAACAGGGTGAGGCCGATGCCGCCCACGAGGCAGGCGAGGATCGCGAGGGCCGAGCCCGGCGCGAGCACGGCCGCGCCGACGATCGCGGCGAGCAGCACCACGGCAGCGCTCACGAGCGGCTGCACGACGCGCAGGGCCACGTTCTGGAGGTCGTCGACGTCGTCGACGAAACGGGCGAGCAGGTCGCCGCGGCGCACGCCCGCGAGCCCGTCGGGCGCGACCGGCAGCATCCGCTCGAAGACGCCCGTGCGGATGCTCGCGAGCTGACGGAACGACGCGTCGTGGCCGGTGACCCGTTCCAGGTAGCGGAAGACGGCGCGACCGAGGGCGAAGGCGCGCACGCCGACGACGGCGACCGAGAGGTACAGCACGGGCGGCTGCTCCGCGGCGCGCGCGATGAGCCACGCCGAGCAGGCGAGCAGCGCGACGGCCGACGCCGCGGATCCGATCCCCGCGAGGATCGACGGCGCGAGCCGCCCGGCAGACGGGATCGCGGCGCGCAGCACGCCGATGCGACGATCAGACATGCGCGGCCTCCAGATCGAGCACGCGATCGGATGCCGCCGCGAGCGCGGCCCGGTGCGTGGCCACGAGCACGACGGCGCCCGAATCGGCGAGCGCTCGCAGGCCGCGGGCGAGGGCCTCCTCGTGGACCGGGTCCTGCGCCGAGGTGGGCTCGTCGAGCAGCAGCACCGTCGCGCCGCCGGCGAGCACCCGGTGCAGCGCGCGCGCGACGGCCACGCGCTGCGCCTGCCCGCCCGAGAGCCCCGTTCCGCCGGGCCCGATCGGCGTCGCGGCGTCGAGCCCGACGGCGGCGAGGCGCATGGCCCGTTCCGCGAGGTCGGGGTCGGCATGCTCGAGCCCGAGTCGCACGTTCGATGCGATCGATCCGGGCAGGAGCGTCGGCGACTGCGGCGACCACGCCAGCGCCGCTCGTGCCGTCTCGCCCGGGGGCATCCCGTCGATGCGGAGGTCGCCGTCGAACGGCACGAAGCCGAGCATCGCGGCGAACAAGCTCGACTTGCCCGCGCCGCTCGGTCCGGTGAGCGCGACGACGTCGCCCGGCCGCGCCTCGAGGTCGACGCCCTCGACGACCGTGCGATCGCCGCGCCGGACGCCGACGTCCGCGAGGACGAGTCCGCGGGCGACATCCGATCGGCCTTCGACCGCCGAGCGGCCCTCGGACGGTTCGCGCGGGTCGGATGCCCCGACCGCGGCACGCTCGGCCGCGTCGAACAGGTCGAACGCGTCGGCCGAGGCCGTGACCCCGGCCGACGACGCGTGGAACGCCGCTCCGACGTTGCGCACGGGGAGGAAGACCTCAGGGGCGAGCAGCAGCACGAAGAGCCCAGGGAGCAGGCCCATCTCGCCCCACACGAGTCGGAACCCGATCGAGACGGCCACGATCGCGACCGACAGGCTCGCCGCGAACTCGAGGGTGAACCCCGAGAGGAAGGTCACCCGCAGCACGCTCATCGTGCGCCGGCGGAAGTCCTCGGTGACGGCGCGGATGCGGCCGACCTGGCGCTGCGCGCGCCCGAACGCCATGAGCGTCGAGAGCCCGCCCACCACCTCGAGGAACCCGCGCGACAGCGTCGACAGGCTCTCGTACTGGCGCCGTTGCACCCCGGCCGTCGCCATGCCGATGAGCGCCATGAACACGGGGATCAGCGGCAGCACGACCACCAGCACGAGGCCCGACAGCGGATCGGCGATCCAGGCCGCCGCCACGAGGATCGGCGTGGCCGTCACGGTGAGCAGGAGCTGCGGCAGGTACGAGCCGAAGTACGCGTCGAGGGCGTCCAACCCGGGCCCGAGCAGCGTCGCCGTCCGCGCGCTCGGGAACCCCGGAACACCGCCGGGCGCCGTTTCGAGGGCGCGCAGCACGTCGTCGCGAAGCTCCCGCTTCACCCGCATCGCGCCCGCAGACCCCGCCGCGTCCCAGCACCACGCCGCCAGGGCGCGAGCGGATGCCGCGACCACGACCGCGACGAGCCAGGGCCAGTTCTGCGACATCCGGCCCCCGTCGATGAGCGTCACGACGAGGGTCGCCAGCGCGTACGCGAAGGCGAGGATCGCCGCGGCCTGCACGAGGGCGAGCACCGCGCCGAGCAGCAGGAAGCGTCGGGCGGCTCGGGAACGACGGAGGAGTCTGGGATCGAGCGGTTTCACGTCAGTGCGCGGCGGCCTCGATCGAGGACCGGGTGACGCGCTTGCGGAAGACCCAGTACGTCCAGCCCTGGTAGAGCAGCACGATCGGGAGCGTGAACACCGCGACCCACGTCATGACCGTGAGCGTGTACTCCGTGCTCGACGCGTTCTCGATCGTGAGGCTGTTCGCCGGGTCGTTCGAGGCCGGCATCACGTCGGGGAAGAGCGCGGAGAACAGCGCCAGCACCGCCGTCGCGACGGTCACTGCGAGCAGCGTGAACGCGATGCCCTCCGAGCCGCGCAGGTTCATCAGCCAGCCGCCGATGAGCGCGAACGCCGCGACCGCCGCGAAGATCCAGAACCAGAGGGTGCCGAACGCGAGACCCGTCCAGAGCAGGAACGACGCGGCGACGACGATCGTGATCAGGCCCGAACGCGTCGCGAGGCGCCGGGCGCGCTCGCGCAGCTCGCCGTCGGTCTTGAGCGACGCGAACACCACGCCGTGGGTGAAGAAGAGCAGCAGCGTCGTGAGGCCGCCGAGCAGGGCGTACGGGTTCAGCAGCGTGAAGAGGTTGCCCGTGAAGTTGTGGTCCGCGTCGAGCGGGACGCCGGCCACGATGTTCGCGAACGCCACGCCCCACAGCAGGGCCGGCACGGCCGAGCCGACGACGATCATGCCGTCGAACCAGGCCTTCCACTTCGAGTCGGGCCGCTTGTGCCGGTACTCGAACGAGACGCCCCGCGCGATGAGCGCGAGCAGGATCAGCAGCAGGGCGAGGTAGAACCCCGAGAAGAGCGTCGCGTACCACTCGGGGAACGACGCGAACAGGGCCGCGCCCGCGACGATCACCCAGGTCTCGTTGAGGTCCCACACGGGGCCGATCGTGTTGATGAGCACGCGGCGGTCGGTGTCGTCGCGCCCGAGGAACGGCAGCGACATGCCGACGCCGAAGTCGAAACCGTCGAGCACGAAGTACCCCACGAAGAGGAACGCGACGATCCAGAACCAGAGTGTTGCGAGATCCATCTCCATCGCCTCCTAGTACACCGTCGTCGCGGGTTCGATCTTGCCGGTCTCGGGATCGGGATCGCCGACCTCGGGCGGTCCCTTGCGGATCGCCTGGATGATGAGGCGCACCTCGACCACGGCGAGGATGCCGTACACGAGCGTGAAGGCGACGAGCGAGATGAGCACGTCGAGCCCCGTCACGTACGGCGAGACGCCGGATTCGGTCTTCATCAGGCTGAACACGATCCAGGGTTGGCGGCCCATCTCGGTGAAGACCCAGCCGACGCTCATCGCGAGCAGCGACAGCGGGAAGCTCCAGATCGCGACCTTCCAGATCCATGCCTGCTTCGGCATGCGACCCTTGCGGGTCACCCAGAGGCCGACGACGGCGATGACGACGTGCAGCAGGCCGAGGCCGATCATCCAGCGGAACGCCCAGTAGGTGACCCAGAGGATCGGCGAGTAGTCGCCGGGCCCGAACTGCTCGGTGTACTGCGCCTGCAGGTCGTTGATGCCCTCGACGCATCCGTCGAACGTGTGGGTGGAGAGGAACGAGAGCAGGTACGGGATGCGGATCGAGAACAGCTCGCTCGACCCGTCCGGCGTGCCGAGCGTGAAGATCGAGAACGAGGCATCCGCCCCGCAGACCGTGTCGAAGGTCGCCTCGGCGGCCGCCATCTTCATGGGCTGCGTCGCGACCATCGCGAGGCTCAACTGGTCGCCGAAGAGCGTGGTGAGGATGCCCGATCCGATCATCAGCCAGAGACCGTACTTGAGCGCCGGGCGCATCGTCTCGAGGTTCCGGTTGCGGGCCAGATGCCACGCGGCCGCGCTGATGATCAGGCCGGCCGCGACCATGAAGCTCGCCGCGATCGTGTGCGGGAACGCCGCGAGCACCACCCGGTTGGTGAGCAGCGCGCCGATGTCGACGAGCTCGGCACGGCCGCCCTCGCCGCTCATCTCGTAGCCGACGGGGTTCTGCATGAAGGCGTTCGCGGCGAGGATGAAGTAGGCCGACAGGATGCTGCCGACGGCCGTCGCCCAGATCGTGGCGAGGTGGATGCCGCGCGGCAGCTTGTCCCAGCCGAAGATCCAGAGGCCGATCATGGTCGCCTCGAAGAAGAACGCGAGCAGGCCCTCCATCGCGAGCGGGGCGCCGAACACGTCGCCGACGAAGCGGGAGTACTCCGACCAGTTCATGCCGAACTGGAACTCCTGCACGATGCCCGTGACGACGCCCATCGCGAAGTTGATGAGGAAGATGTTGCCGAAGAACCGCGTGATGCGCAGGTACTCGGTCTTGCCGGTGCGGTACCACGCCGTCTGGAAGACGGCCGTGGTGGCCGCAAGGCCGATCGTGATCGGCACGAACAGGAAGTGGTAGACGGTCGTGAGTCCGAACTGCCAACGGGCCAGCAGCAGCGGATCGAGCAGGTCGTTCACGGTTGCCCCTTTCGCACGCATCGCATCGCGGTGACGTCTTCTACAGAGCGTAGAACATTCAGGCTCCCGGCGGTACTCTTGAACCATGGCGAGTCTCGGCGATCTCGAGCGCTCCGTGATGGAGCTGCTCTGGCGCAGCGACGCCTCGCTCACCGCCAACGAGCTCCGCGACGCGCTCGCCCTCCGCGACGGCTCCACCGGCCGCGCCGTGGCGACGACCACGGTGCTCACCGTGCTCTCCCGCCTCGAGCGCAAGGGCTTCGTCTCGCGGGCCCGCGAGCAACGGCCGCACCGCTACCGCGCCCTGCTGTCGCGCGAAGAGCACACGGCCGAGCTCATGCACGAGATCCTCGACCGCTCGAGCGACCGCGACGCCGCCCTCGCCCGCTTCGTCGGCACCGTGAGCGCCGGCGAGGCCGCCACCCTCCGCCGGCTCCTCGACGAGCTCGCGCACCGCTGAGCATGCTCGCCGCCGCCCTCGTGCTCGGTGCGGTCGCCGTGGCGCTCGCGTGGCCCGTTCCGGTGGCGCTCGCCAAGGCCGAATGGCCGGCTCGCGCACCGGCCCGGGCCCTCATGCTGTGGCAGGGCATCGCCCTCGGCGGGGCGTTCGCGATGATCGGCGCGCTCCTCGCCTTCGCCGCGGTGCCCGCCGGTTCGCTCGCCGCGGCCGCCGAGCACCTCATGCCCGCCCTGCTGCACGGCGCGATTCCGCCCGAGTACGCCGTGATCCACCTCGCCGCGCTCACCCTCGCGTTCGGGCTCGTCCTGCATCTCGCCCTCAACCTCGGGCAGACCGCGGTGCGCGCCGAACGCGAACGCCGTCGACAGCATGAGCTCGTCGCCGTCCTCGGGGACCCGATGCCGGGGGTGCCGCGCACGCTCGTGCTCGCGCACCCCGAGCCGTTCGCGTACTGCGTGCCCGGCCTGCGCACGGCGACCGTGCTGACCGACGGCCTCGTCGACGCGCTCCGACCCGACGAGCTCGCGGCCGTCATCGCGCACGAGCGCGCGCATCTCGACCAGTTCCACCACCTCGTGCTGCTGTCCTTCCGCGCCTGGCACAGCGCCCTGCCCTGGTTCCCGATCGCGAACCGCGCCGAACGCGCCGTTTCGCTCCTGACCGAGATGCTCGCCGACGACACCGCCAGGCGCCAGGTGGGCGACGCGTCGCTCGGGGCCGCGATGGTGCTCGTCGGCGCCTCCGGCGAACCCGGCGCCTACGCGGATTCCGGAGGCGTCTCCCCCGATCGCGAGATGCTCGACGCGAGGCTCGCCCGCCTTGGAATCAGCCGCTAGTCTGACGCGCCCCCGCGAGGGCGCGGCTACGCTCGAACGATGAACGAGATCCTCGACTGGATCCTGAACACCGTTCAGAACGTCGACCCCGTCGCGCGCACCCTCCTCGCCGGACTCGGAATCATGCTCGAGACCTCGGTGCTCATCGGGCTCGTCGTGCCCGGCGACACGATCGTGCTCGTCGCGTCGACCGCGGTCGACGGCGCCCTCGAGTACTTCTCGCTCGTCGCGGCCGTCATCTGCGGGGCGCTCCTCGGCGAGAGCATCGGGTTCGCGCTCGGCCGCTGGTTCGGCCCGCACATCCAGCACTCCCGACTCGGCCGGCGGCTCGGTGAGGAGAACTGGCGCAAGGCCCAGCGCTACCTCGACCGACGCGGCGGCCCCGCGGTCTTCATCTCGCGGTTCCTGCCCGTGCTGCACTCCCTCATCCCGCTCACCGTCGGCATGAGCACGATGCGCTACCGGAGGTTCATCGCGTGGACCCTTCCGGCGTGCGTGATCTGGACCTTCGCCTACGTCTCGGTCGGGTCGGCGGCGGCCGAGGGCTACCGCGAGCTCAGCCGCGAACTCCACTGGGCCGGCTACGTCTTCGTCGCCGTGATCGTCGTGTTCCTCGCGCTCGTCTGGTTGGCCAAGCGCCTGATCTTCCGTTCGGAGGCCGCCCACATGTCGGATGCCGCGACCGAGGCCGGGGCGAACGGTGCGACGGATGCCGCGATCCGCGACGTTCCGTCGGGCGCGGCCGCCGATGACGAAGGGCCGGACGCCGAGGCATCCGACCCTTCGAACCCCACGCTCAGCGCGTAGGCGCCTCGCCTAGAACAGCGACTTCTCGGCCAGCCAGTCCGAGGCGATCTGATCCTCGGACTGCTGCTCGTTGACGCTCAGGCCGTTCAGGCGCACGAGGTCTTCGGGCGTGAGCGCGGCGCTCACGGTGTCGATGATGTCGGCGATCTCGTCCGTCACCTTGTCGCTGACGACGGGCACGACGTTCGAGGCGAGGAACAGGCCCTCGGGATCGGCGAGCGTGACGAGGTCGTTCGCCTCGATGTTCGGGTCGGCGCTGTAGATGTTGACGAGCTGCACCTGGTCGTCGACGAGGGCCTTCAGCGTCAGCGGCCCGCCGCTGTCCTCGATGGGCGTGAACGCCACGTCGACGCCGTACACGGACTTGAGGCCCGCGGGCCCGTACGGCCGCGTCTCGAGCTCGGAGTTGCCGCCCAGGGTGAGCGGCGTCGAGACGCCGGCGAGATCCGCGATGCTCGTGACGCCGTTGGCCTCGGAGAACTCCCTCGTCACGTTGTACGAGTCCTGGTCCGTCGCGGGCGACTGGTCGAGCACGCGGAGCCCCTCGGGGAGCGCGTCCTGCAGCGCGGCGTAGACGTCGTCGCTCGTCGTGGCCGTCGTGTCGGCCACGTAGTACTGGAGCAGGTTGCCCGTGTACTCGGGGAACACGTCGATCGAGCCGCCCTCGATCTCGGGGATGTACACCTCGCGCTGCCCGATGCGGAACTGGCGGTCGACGGTGATGTCGTTGGCCTCGAGCGCCTGCGCGTAGATCTCGGCGATGATGGCGTTCGAGTAGTAGTCCTGGGAGCCCACGACGATCGTCGGCGAGCTCTCGTCGCCGCCCGATCCGCTGTCGAGCGGGTCGCCCGACGAGCACCCTGCCAGGGCCACTGTCGCCCCGACCGCGACCGCTGCGAGTGCAACGAGCCGGCCTCTTCCTGCTGTGATCATTCTCGATTCCCTTCGGTGATGGGTTGCCCCACGGCGACTCGCGGCCGGGACGGCCTCGAGCCGAGCTCTCGTGCCCTCGTCGCCCGCACCCCGGCGGGCACGACGAGGCGTTGCGTGATCGCGAAGCAGCCGTCGACGACGAGTGCGAGCACGATCACGAGGATGGAACCGCCGAGCATCTCCGCGTAGTCGCGGGTCTTGAGCCCGGCGAAGATGAAGCGGCCTAGGCCGTCGTCGGCGATGTACGCGGCCAGGGTCGCGGTCGCGATGATCTGCAGCGTCGCCGAGCGGATGCCGCCGACGATGATCGGCAGCCCGAGGGGCAGCTCGACCCGGCCGACGATCTGCGATTCGCGCATGCCCATCGCCCGGGCGGCGTCGATGGTGCGTCGGTCGACGGATTCGAATCCGGCGTAGGCCCCGGCGAGCAGCGGCGGGATCGCGAGGATCACGAGCGCGATGATCGGAGCCGCGAGTCCGATGCCGATCCAGAGCCCGAAGAGGGTGAGCACGCCGAGCGTCGGGAGGGCGCGCAGGCCGCCCGACACGCGGACCGCGGATTCGCGGCCGCGCCCGGTGTGCCCGATCACGGCCCCGGCCGGGAGGGCGATCGCGGAGGCGATGAGCAGCACGACGGCCGAGATCCAGATGTGTTCCCAGAGTCGCTGCGGGATGCTTCCGGCGCCGCTCCAGTTGACGGGGTCGAAGATCCACGCGAAGGCGTCGAGGAAGAGGTTCATGCGGCATCCGCCTCTGCGGCGGGGGCGGCCGATGCCGCCCGAGCGCCCGTCGGCTTCGCGCGCGACCAGGGCATGAGCACGCGCCCGAGCACGACGCTCAGCCAGTCGAGCACGAGCGCGAGCACGATCGTCGCGACGATGCCCGTGATGATCTCGGCCTGGATGCCGCGCTGGAAGCCGTCGGTGAACAGGCTTCCGAGGCTCGGCACGCCGATGACGGCGCCCACGGTCGCGAGGCTCACGGTGCTGACGATGACGACCCTGAGGCCCGAGAGCAGCACGGGCCCGGCGAGCGGGAGCTCGACCGCCCAGAACCGGCCCGCCGCCGAGTAGCCGACGGCCGTCGCCGACTGCCGGATGTCGCGGTCGACCGAGTCGAACGCGTCGGTCGCCGTGCGCACGATGACCGCGATGCCGTACAGCGTCAGCGCGATCACGAGGTTGAGCGGCGAGCGGAGCCCGAGCCCGGTGATGACCGGCAGCGCGATGAACAGCGCGAGCGACGGGATGGCGTAGAGCAGCGCGCACAGCGAGAGCAGCGCACCGCGGGTCCATCGATAGCGGTGCGCGATCCAGCCGATCGGCACCGAGATCACGAAGCTCAGTATGATCGCGGGCACCGACAACGCCAGGTGGACGAGCATGAGCTCGCCGACCCGGTCGAGGTTCGACCAGAGCCAGGTCACGAGGCGAGGACCCCAGCCGGACGGCCGTCGCCGTCGACGACGAGTCGCCGCCCGTCGAGCTCGGTCACGTGGAGGGCGCGCTTGCCGCGCTCGGCCCCGACGAAATCCGCGACGAAGGCGTCGGCGGGGTTCGCGAGGATCTCGGCCGGAGACGCCGCCTGCGAGATCTTGCCGCCCTGCTGCATGATGACGACCTGGTCGCCGAGGAGGAACGCCTCGTCGATGTCGTGCGTCACGAAGACGACGGTCTTGCCGAGCTCGCCCTGGAGGCGCAGGAGCTCCTGCTGGAGCTCGGAGCGGACGATCGGGTCCACCGCGCCGAAGGGCTCGTCCATGAGCAGGATGTTGGGGTCGACCGCGAGGCCGCGCGCGACGCCGACCCGCTGCTGCTGGCCGCCGGAGAGCTGGCTCGGGTACTTGTCGGCGAGCGAACGGTCGAGGCCGACCGTGTCGAGCAGTTCGAGCGCCCGATCGTAGGCCGCGCGCCGCTTCTCGCCGCGGAGGAGCGGCACGGTCGCCACGTTGTCGATGACCTTGCGGTGCGGCAGCAGGCCGGAGTTCTGCATCACGTACCCGATGCCGCGTCGCAGCTGCACCGGGTCGACCGTCGCGACGTCCTCGCCGTCGATGAGCACCTGCCCGTGCGTCGGGTCGACCATGCGGTTGATCATGCGGAGCAGGGTCGTCTTGCCCGAACCCGATGAGCCGACGAGCACCGTCGTGCTGTGCGGCTCGATGACGATGTCGACGCCCGCCACGGCGACCGTGCCGTCGGGATATCGCTTCGTGACGTCGCGGAACTCGATCATCGCTGCCCCTCACCCTGCAACGGACGGGTGTCCGATCGCAGTTCTCCAGCCAAACACCATTCGCGCGGCGAGGCAATCCGGTTGGCAGCGGAGGCCGGGGACGGTATAGGCCCCGCGACGCCGGCCGGCGGCGGATCAGGCCGCGTTGCTCGCGGCGTGCGGCGTGCCCACGTGCTCGAAGAGGTAGCTGCGCACGAGGTTGCGCGCCTCGGCGAGGTAGACCTCGTCGCCGTCGACGGTGCGCTCGAACGCGCGGTTGACGAGCGAGTGCCCGACCTCGAGCGCGATGCCGAGCCGGAACCGGAGCTCGTCGTCTCCGAGCTCGATCTCGAACTCCTCGGAGATCAGCCGGGCCATGCGCGCGGCGAACTCGGGCTCGTCGTCTTCGGCGCGGTCGCGGCGGCCGGCGTGCACGACGGCGAAGCCGGGCTCCTCGCGGTACATCGAGATGCACGCGTCGAGCGCGAGGTCGATGAGCTGCCACCACGTGGCGGGCGCGGTGCGCTCGGCGTCGTCGGCGACGCGCTCCCGGTAGCGGCGGATGGCGCGCTCCCTGAGCGCGTTCACGACGGCGACGCGATCGGGGAAGTAGCGGTAGACGGTGCCGATCGAGGCTCCGGCGCGCTCGGCCACCATCTGCGTCGTGAGGCGCTCGAACCCGGACTCGTCGACGATGTCGGCGGCGGCGTCGAGCAGCGCGTCGAGACGCTGCGAGCTGCGTCGCTGGGTCGGCTCGGTGCGGACGGAGCGCTTCCTGCTCGAATCGGCCCCGAGGATCAGGTCGACATTCGGCACGGAACCTCCTCAGATTGCGGGCTCCACTCTACCCGTCGGGCGACCGTGCTCCCGACCACGGCGGCACGGGGTTTCGTTCCGGGGCATCCGGGCATGACAGACTGAGAGGATGCCGGCGAGCCCCCCTGATCCGGCCGGATCCCGAGAGCGCGAGGTCCGGCATCGTGCCGCGCGCATCGAGGACTGGGTCCACGACCTGCACGTCCGGTGGGCGAGGCGGCGCGGCCAGGTTCCGACGGTCGTCCCGTACACGGGCTACGGCTCCACGGAATGGGTGCGGGTCTTCTGCCGCGTCCTCCTCAGCCGGCCCATCGCCGAAGACGAACGCTCGCCGCGGCGCAGGCGCCGGCGCGATCAGGGCATCCGGGGCTGGCGCAGCTTCACGAGCGCTCCGGTCGGCGACGTGCCCGTCCTGATCGAGATCGCCGGCCACCGCCTCGAGGTGCTCGCCGACCGCGGCGGCGTGGTCGACACCCGGGTTCCGGTCGAACTCGCGCCCGGCTGGCATCAGGCGACGCTCAGCACGGCCGGCGCCGAGCCCGTCGAGGCTCCGATCCAGGTGCTGTCGCCCGAGGTCTCCTTCGGCATCATCTCCGACGTCGACGACACGGTCATGGTGACGGCGCTCCCCCGGCCCTTCGTGGCGTTCTGGAACACGTTCGTCCTCGACGAGCACGCCCGCATGCCCACGCAGGGCATGGCCGTGCTCTACGAACGCCTCATCCGCGCGCATCCCGGCGTTCCGGTGATCTACCTCTCCACCGGGGCCTGGAACGTCGCCCCGACCCTCACCCGCTTCCTGTCCCGAAACCTCTACCCCTCCGGCCCGCTGCTCCTGACCGACTGGGGGCCGACGCACGATCGCTGGTTCCGCAGCGGACGCGCCCACAAGGAGCAGAACCTGCGCCGCCTGGCAGAGGAGTTCCCCGGCATCCGCTGGCTGCTCGTGGGCGACGACGGGCAGCACGACGAGGCGATCTACGCCGAGTTCGCGGCCGAGCACCCCGATTCGGTCGCAGCGATCGCGATCCGCACGCTCTCCGCCGGGGAGGCGGTGCTGGCCGGCGGTCGCGGCAAGGCCGACCAGAACGTCGTCGACGTGCCGTGGGTCTCCGCGAGCGACGGATCGACCCTCGCCGACCTGCTCGCCGACGCCGGCGTGCTCTGAGCTCGGGCCACGGTCATGGCGGATGCCGCGGGGCCCGTGTTCAGACGGCGGCGGATGCCTCGTCGCGAGCGCCGCGCCGACGCAGCCGCACGAGTCCGCGGTTGATCTGCCTGGCCCATCCGGGCCCGCGGTAGATGAACGCGGAGTAGCCCTGCACGAGCGTGGCGCCGGCGTCGAGTCGACGCTGCACGTCTTCGGCGGTCTCGACGCCGCCGACCGAGATGACGCAGAGCTCGGCGGGAACGTGTTCGCGCACGAGGCGCAGCACCTCGAGCGACCGCGTCGCGAGCGGTGCGCCCGACAGCCCGCCGGCGCCGATGCGCTCGATCTCGGCGCTCGAGGCGGTGAGCCCGGTGCGGGCGATCGTCGTGTTCGTCGCGATGATGCCGTCGAGTCCGAGGCGCGTCGCGAGCTCGCAGATGCGCACGACCTCGTCGTCGGCCAGGTCGGGCGCGATCTTGACGAGCAGCGGCGTGCGACCCGCCGCGGCGCGGACGGCCTCGAGCAGCGGGGCGAGCGCGTCGAGTTCCTGGAGCCCGCGGAGGCCGGGCGTGTTCGGCGAGCTCACGTTCACGACGAGGTAGTCGGCGTACGGCGCGAGCACCCGCGTGCTGCGCTCGTAGTCGGGAACCGCGTCTTCGACCGCGGTCACCCGGCTCTTGCCGATGTTGATGCCGAGCACCGGCCGGTGCCGACGGCGCGCCAGCCGCGAGAGGCGCCCGACCGCGGCATCCGCCCCGCCGTTGTTGAAGCCCATGCGGTTGACGAGCGCGCGATCGGCGATGAGGCGGAACAGGCGCGGCCGATCGTTGCCGGGCTGCGCGATCGCCGTGATCGTGCCGACCTCGACGTGGCCGAAGCCGAGGTTGCCGAGCCCGCGAACCGCGAATCCGTCTTTGTCGAATCCCGCGGCGACGCCGAACGGCGACGGGAAGCGGAGGCCGAGCGTCTCGACCGCGAGGGAGGCGTCGGGCTTCGTGAAGGTCTCGACCACCCGGCCGATGCCGAACGACGGCAGCATCCGGATGAATCGGAAGGCGAAGTGGTGGGCGTCTTCGGGGTCCATGCGCGAGAAGACGAGGGAGAAGAGGAGAGGATACATGCCGTCCTTCAGCGTAGCGGAGGGTGCAGGACGGCCGGCGCCCGGGTCACTCGACGGGTCGGGCGGGAAGGCGACCGTGCACGGCACGGAGCTGTTCGATCGCCGTCTCGAAGTCGTCGAGCGACTCGAACGCCTGGTAGACGCTCGCGAACCGCAGGTACGCCACCTCGTCGAGGTCGCGCAGCGGCGGCAGGATCGCCAGCCCGATGTCGTTGGCCTCGATCTGCGACGCCCCCGTCGACCGGATCGTCTCCTCGACGGTCTGCGCGAGCAGCGCGAGGTCGGAGTCGGTCACGGGCCGCCCCTGGCAGGCCTTCTTCACGCCGAGCACGACCTTCTCGCGGCTGAACGGCTCAGTGACGCCGCTGCGCTTGGTGACCGACAGGCTGGCCGTCTCGGTGGTCGAGAATCGCCCGCCGCACTCGGGGCACTGCCGACGGCGACGGATCGAGAGCCCGTCGTCGCTCGTGCGGGAATCGATGACTCGGGAATCCGAATGGCGGCAGAACGGACAGTACATGGTGTGCCAAGCCTAGCGGGACGCCGGGCGACGCCGGGCGGCGCTTCCGGTCAGCGCGCCGGACGCTCGAGCCGCGCCGTCACGGCTTCGCCGTGCGCGGGGAGGTCTTCCTCGGCCGAGAGGGTCGCGATGACGGGGGCGACCTCGCGGAGCGCGGCCTCGTCGTACCGGACCACCTGCTGCGGCCTGAGGAACGTCGCCGCCGAGAGCCCCGAGATGTGCCGTGCCGTGCCGCCGGTCGGGAGCACGTGGTTCGACCCCGCCGCGTAGTCGCCGAGGCTCACGGGCGAGTACGGGCCGATGAAGATCGCCCCCGCGTTCTCGATGCGCGCGAGCGTCGCATCGACGTCGGCGACCTGGATCTCGAGGTGCTCGGCGCCGAACGCGTTCGCGAACGCGGCCGCCTGCTCGAGATCGTCGACGAGGACGAGCGCAGACTGGCGCCCCTCGACGGCCGCGCGGACCCTGGCCGAGTGCTTGGTGGCCGACACGCGCGCCTCGAGACGCGTTCGGACCGCCTCGGCGAACTCCTCGGAGTCGGTGACGAGCACGGATGCCGCGAGCTCGTCGTGCTCGGCCTGGCTCACGAGGTCTGCGGCGACGAAATCCGCGTCGGCGTTCGCGTCGGCGATCACGAGGATGTCGGTCGGGCCGGCCTCGGCGTCGATGCCGGTGACCCCGGCGACGAGTCGCTTCGCGGCCGCCACGAAGACGTTGCCCGGCCCCGTGACGCGCTGGACCGGGAGCAGCCCGAGGTCGGGCACGCCGTACGCGAACGCGCCGATGGCGCCCGCACCGCCCATGGCGTAGACCTCGTCGACCCCGAGGAGCGCCGCGACCGCGGCGATCGTCGGGTGGATGCGCCCGCCGTGGTCGGACTGCGCCGGCGATGCGAGCGCGATCGACCGCACGCCGGCCGCCTGCGCGGGCACGACGTTCATGACCACGCTCGACGGGTACACGGCCTTGCCGCCGGGCACGTACAGCCCGACCCGCTCGACCGGCCGCCACCGCTGCTCGATGACGGCGCCCGGCCCGAGCACGGTGGTGATCGGCGGCGGCACCTGGGCGGCGCTCGCCTCGCGGACGCGCGCGATCGTGGACTCGACGGCCCTCCGCACCTCGGGGTCGAGCGCTTCGAGTGCGGTCGCGAGCTGCTCGGCCGGGACGCGGATCGCCGCCGGACGCACGCCGTCGAAGCGCTCGGCCTGATCGAGCAGCGCGGCCTCGCCCTGCTCGCGCACGTCGTCGATGAGGCGCCCGGCCGGTGCGAGCGCGGCGGTGACGTCGGTCTCGGCTCGCGGCACGAGCGCGAGCAGTTCGGACGTGGTCGGGCGGGAACCGCGGAGGTCGAGGGTGCGCAGCATGATCATCAAGCGTACCGACCTGAGACGGCGCGGCCCGCCCGCATGTCACACGAGGCAGTTCGGCCCGAGGAGGCTCTTCAGCTCGCCGTAGAAGTCGGCGCTCACCTTGACGGGGTACGACGGGATCTCGAAGACCCGCGCCACACGCCCCTTGGTCAGCGTCAACTGCACCTCGGTGTCGCCGCGGTGCCGCACGAGCACCTCCTCGAGGGCCGCGACCGTCGCCGGGGTCGCCCGCACGTCGGGCATCGTGATCTTGACCGTGCCCGACACGTCGTCCTGGCCGAGTTCGGGGGTGAACACGCTGAACGCGTGCAGGTTCATGCCGTCGTCGCGCATGCTGACCCGCCCGCGCACCACTGCGATCGAGTCCGACTGCAGGCCGGGCGCGAACTCCTGGTAGGCCTTGCCCATGAACATGACCGTGATCTCGCCCGAGAAGTCCTCGACCGTGATCATGCCGTACTGGTTGCCGGAGGTCTTGGCGATGCGGTGCTGCACGCTCGTGACGAGCCCGGCCACGACGACCGTGTCGCCGTCCTGGGTCGAGTCCGAGGTCGTGAGGTCGAGGATCGAGGCCGACGCATGCTTCGCGAGCGGCACCTCGAGCCCGTCGAGGGGATGCTCCGAGACGTAGAGCCCCAGCATCTCGCGCTCGAAGGCGAGCTTCTGCTTCTTCGGCCACTCCGGTCGATCGGGCACGAGCGACGGGGCGGCATCCCGCTCGTGGTCCTCGAACAGGCTGTCGAAGTCGAAGCCGATGTCGCCCACCTCCTCGGCCCGCTTCTCTTTCACGACCGACTCCACCGAGCCCTCGTGGATCTCGACGAGCGCGCGCCGGGTGTGCCCGAGGGAGTCGAACGCGCCGGCCTTCACGAGCGACTCGACCGTGCGCTTGTTGGCGACCGGCAGCGGGCACTTCTTCAGGAAGTCGTGGAACGACTCGAAGCGCCCCTTGGCGTCGCGGGCCGCGCGGATCGCGTCGACGACGTTGAAGCCGACGTTGCGCACGGCGCCCATGCCGAAGCGGATGTCCTCGCCGACGGCGGCGAAGTAGCCGATGGACTCGTTGACGTCGGGCGGCAGCACCTTGATGCCCATGCGACGGCACTCGTTGAGGTAGAGCGCGAGCTTGTCGCGCGCGTCGCCGACGCTCGTGAGGAGCGCCGCCATGTACTCGGCCGGGTAGTGCGCCTTGAGGTAGGCGGTCCAGTAGCTGAGCACGCCGTACGCCGCCGAGTGCGCCTTGTTGAAGGCGTAGTCGGAGAAGGGCAGCAGGATCTCCCAGAGCTTCTGGATCGCGGCCTCGGAGTACCCGTTGGCCTTCATTCCGCCCGAGAAGCCCTCGTACTGCTTGTCGAGCTCGGACTTCTTCTTCTTGCCCATCGCACGGCGGAGGATGTCGGCCTGGCCGAGGCTGAAGCCGGCGACCTTCTGCGCGATGGCCATGACCTGCTCCTGATAGATGATCAGGCCGTAGCTCGTGTCGAGGATCTCTTTCAGGGACTCCTCGAACTCGGGGTGGATCGGCGTGATCTCTTGCAGCCCGTTCTTGCGGAGCGCGTAGTTCGTGTGCGAGTTCGCGCCCATCGGCCCGGGGCGGTACAGGGCGATGACGGCCGAGATGTCTTCGAAGTTGTCGGGCTTCATGAGCCGGAGCAGCGACCGCATCGGCCCGCCGTCGAGCTGGAAGACGCCGAGCGTGTCGCCCTTGCCGAGCAGTTCGTAGGCGCCCATGTCGTCGAGCGCGAGGTCTTCGAGCACGGGTCGGAAGCCGCGGTTCGCCTCGATGTTGTCGAGCGCGTCGTCGATGATGGTCAGGTTGCGGAGCCCGAGGAAGTCCATCTTGATCAGGCCGAGCGACTCGCAGGCCGGATAGTCGAACTGCGTGACGATCTGACCGTCTTGTTCGCGCTTCATGATCGGGATGATGTCGATCAGCGGATCGCTCGACATGATCACGCCCGCGGCGTGCACGCCCCACTGGCGTTTCAGGTTCTCGAGGCCGAGCGCGGTCTCGAAGACCGTCTTCGCCTCGGGGTCGGTCTCGACGATCGCGCGGATGTCGGCGGCCTCTTTGTAGCGGGGGTGGTCCTTGTCGAAGATGCCGGTGAGCGGGATGTCCTTGCCCATGACGGGCGGCGGCATCGCCTTCGTGAGCTTCTCGCCCATCGAGAACGGGAAACCGAGCACGCGCCCGGAGTCCTTCAACGCCTGCTTGGCCTTGATGGTTCCGTAGGTGACGATCTGCGCGACGCGCTCGTCTCCGTACTTCTCGGTGACGTACTTGATGACCTCGCCGCGACGACGCTCGTCGAAGTCGACGTCGAAGTCGGGCATGGAGACGCGATCGGGGTTCAGGAACCGCTCGAAGATGAGTCCGTGCTGCAGCGGGTCGAGGTCGGTGATGCGCATCGCGTACGCGGCCATCGAGCCCGCGCCCGAGCCGCGCCCGGGGCCGACCCTGATGCCGTTGTTCTTCGACCAGTTGATGAAGTCGGCGACGACGAGGAAGTACCCGGGGAAGCCCATCTGCGAGATGACGCCGACCTCGTAGTCGGCCTGCTTGCGAACCGCCTCGGGGATGCCGTCGGGGTAGCGCACGTGCAGGCCGCGCTCGACCTCCTTCACGAACCAGCTCTGCTCGTCTTCGCCCTCGGGCACCGGGAAGCGCGGCATGTAGTTGGCGCTCGTGTTGAACTGCACGTCGCAGCGTTCGGCGATGAGCAGCGTGTTGTCGCAGGCCTCGGGGTAGTCGCGGAACACCTGGCGCATCTCGGCGGCGGTCTTCAGATAGAACTCGTCGGCGTCGAACTTGAACCGGTTCGGGTCGTCGAGCGTGGAGCCCGACTGGACGCAGAGCAGGGCCGCGTGGCTCTTGGCGTCATGGGAGTGCGTGTAGTGCAGGTCGTTGGTGGCGACGAGCGGCAGGTCGAGCTGCTTCGCGAGCCGATGCAGATCGCTCATGATGCGGCGCTCGATGCCGAGTCCGTGATCCATGATCTCGGCGAAGTAGTTCTCCTTGCCGAAGATGTCGCGGAAGTCGGATGCCGCCTGCAGCGCCTCGTCGTACTGGCCGAGCCGCAGGCGCGTCTGCACCTCGCCCGACGGGCAGCCGGTCGTCGCGATGAGCCCCGACGAGTAGGTGGACAGCAGTTCGCGGTCCATGCGGGGCTTGAAGTAGTAGCCCTCCAGCGAGGCCCGGCTCGAGAGCCGGAACAGGTTGTGCATGCCCTCGGTGTTCTGCGAGAGGAGCGTCATGTGCGTGTAGGCGCCCGACCCCGAGACGTCGTCGCCGCCGCCGTTGCCCCACCGGATGCGGGTCTTGTCGCCGCGGTGCGTGCCCGGGGTGACGTAGGCCTCGGTGCCGATGATCGGCTTGATGCCGGCGTCGCTCGCCTGCTTCCAGAAGTCGTAGGCGCCGAACACGTTGCCGTGATCGGTGACGGCGACGGCCGGCATGCCCTGCTCGGCCGCGGCGGTGACGAGCTCGCCGACCCGGGCTGCACCGTCGAGCATCGAGTACTCGCTGTGCACGTGCAGATGGACGAAGGAATCGCCGGCCACGAGGCTCCTCACCGGGTTGGATCACGTTGGGTTCCGCGGTCACCCAGTCTACGGGCGACCGCCCACCCTCAAGCCTGCCGGAGGGATTCGAGCGCGGCGGCGAGGTCGGCCGGATAGTCCGATTCGAAGGTGGTCCACTGCCCCGTCGCCGGATGCGTGAGCGAGAGGCGGTGCGCGTGCAGCCACTGCCTCGTGAGGCCGAGCCGCGCCGAGATCGTGGGGTCGGCGCCGTACATGGCGTCGCCGACGCACGGATGCCGCTGAGCGGCCATGTGCACGCGGATCTGGTGGGTTCGGCCCGTCTCGAGGTGCACCTCGAGCAGCGATGCGGACGGGAAGGCCTCGAGCGTCTCGTAGTGGGTGACGGCGTGCTTGCCGGCCGCGACCACCGCGAACTTCCATTCCGAGCGCGGATGCCGCCCGACGGGCGCGTCGATGGTGCCGGCGAGCGGATCGGGGTGACCCTGCACGACGGTGTGGTAGACCTTCTCGACCTCGCGGTCGTGGAACTGGCGCTTCAGCTCGGTGTACGCGCGTTCGGACTTGGCCACGACCATGAGCCCGCTCGTTCCCGCGTCGAGGCGGTGCACGATGCCCTGGCGCTCGGGGGCGCCCGAGGTCGAGATGCGGAAGCCCGCCGCGGCGAGGGCGCCGACCACGGTCGGGCCGTCCCACCCCAGCGAGGGATGCGCGGCGACGCCCGCCGGCTTGTCGACCACCACCAGGTCGTCGTCGTCGTGCACGATGCCGAGATCGGGAACGGCGATCGCGACCACCTCGACGGTGCGCGGCGGCTCCCAGCTCACCTCGAGCCAGCCGCCGGCGCGGAGCCGGTCGGATTTGTCGGCGGTGCGCCCGTCGAGGACCACCCCGCCGGATGCCGCGACCTCGGCGGCCTGGGTCCGGGAGAAGCCGAGGAGCTTCGCGAGGCCCTGGTCGACGCGGATGCCCTCGAGTCCGTCGGGAACGGGAAGGGAACGGTGTTCCATCGAGACCTCAGGACTCGCGGACGACCGGCGCCACGCCGGGAGCGACACCCTGGTCGCCGTCGGCGGGCTCGACCGGATCGGCCTCCTGCGCGTCGGCTGCGGGGCGTTTCGCCTCGCGCGACCCGTCGAGGCCCACCCCGCGGATCGTGAGGATCATGAAGAGCACCATGCTCGACACGATCGCCATGTCGGCGACGTTGTAGATCGCCGGGATCAGCCACGGGGTCGAGATGAAGTCGACCACGTGGCCGAGTCCGAAGCTGGGCTCGCGCAGGAGTCGGTCGGTGAGGTTGCCCAGCACCCCGCCGAGCAGGAGCCCGAAGACGAGCCCCCACGCGACGGACCTGATGCGTCGGGCGAACCAGATGATGAAGGTGATGACGCCGGCGGCCAGGATCGTGAAGATCCAGGTCATGCCGCTCGCGAGCGAGAAGGCGGCACCCGGGTTGCGCACGAAGTGCCACTGGAGCACGTCGCCGAGCACGGGCACCGTCTCACCCTCGGTGAGGTTGGTGACGACGAGGAACTTGCTCAGCTGATCGAGTCCGTAGACCGCCAGGGCGCCGAAGATCAGGACGACGAGGGCGGTTGCGGCTCCGGCCTTCGTGCGCCGCTCAGACTCCAAAGCCCTGGAAGGTGGGGGCGGGTGCCTGCTCGTTCGACACACCGGTCGCCGGCGCGTGGTAGCCCTGGTTGTCGGGCACCGAGACGGGCGCGGCCGTGTCGAGGTCGCGCAGCTGGCCCTCGATGTAGCTCTTGAGCTTCTGGCGGTACTCCCGCTCGAAGAGGCGCAGGCCGTCGACCCGCTTCTCGAGCGCCTGACGCTCCTGGTCGAGGATGCCCATCTGGGCGCGCTGCTTGGCCTCGGCCTCGGCGACCACGCGAGCCGCGGTCGCGTGGCCCTCGGCGATGAGGGCGTCGCGCTTCTCGATGCCCTCGCGCACGTGCTCCTCGTGCAGGCGGCGGGCGAGCTGGAGCAGGTTCGTGGTGCTCGTCTGCTCGTCGAGCTCGGACTGCGGCGCGGGTGCGGGAACCGCCACGGCGACCGTCGCCGGCTGCGGCGTCGGCTCCGCGTAGGCGGGCGCCGGCGCGGCGGCGGCGGGAGCGGCGGCGGCGGACTTGGCGGCCTCGG
>NZ_WBIS01000017.1 GCF_009749465.1 Agromyces terreus | reverse complement strand
CGAGCGCCCCGTCGCCGGCCGCTGTCGCGCCGAGCGCCCCGTCGCCGGCCGCCGCGTCGCCCGTCGTGGCGAGCACGCCGGCCGCGCCCCCCGCGATCCCCACCGCACCGCGCGGACACGAGCTCGACGTCGTCGACTCCCTCGATCTCTTCGGCGAGCGGGTCGCCGCGGCATCGCGTGAGGCGACGCACATCGTCACGGCGTACGAGCCGGCCGCCGGCCTTCGCGCCACGCGCCGCGACCGCCGCACCGAGCCTGCCGTGCAGCCCGCGGCATCCGCTCGCTCGTCCCGGCGCGACGCCGCGACCCAGCCCGGCCGCCGTCGTGGCGACGCCGAACTCCAGACGGCCTCCGCCTCGACGGGCCGCGCACGCCGTGCGCCCGCGCCCCGCGGCCGGCGCCGTGCCCGGGGGCTCGCGAGCATCGTGGCGATGAGCTTCGTCGCCATGCTCGCGGTCACGACGACCATTCCGGCCCTGTCGCTCCTCAGCGAGGACGACGTGCAGGCGCTCGCGCTGTCGTACAGCGAGGGCGATTCCATCGACGGGCAGTCGCTGGCGATCGGCGACGTGGCGGCTCCGTCCGTCGACCGCGAGGGCTACGCGTCGCAGACCATCGAGGAGTACGCCGAGGCGGCCGGCATCCGGGCCGAGGCGACGTTCACGAACAACCCCAGCGGCACGATCCAGTGGCCGTTCGCGGTCGGCGTGCACATCGGCGACCGTTTCGGATACCGCGACTGCGCCGGCTGCTCCGAAGATCACCACGGGCAGGACTTCAACCCCGGGTTCGGCGCGCAGATCCAGGCCATCGCCGACGGCGTCGTGTCCGAGTCCACCGACGAGGGCGGCTCGCTCGGCGTCGTCACGATGATCGACCACCAGATCGACGGCCAGACCGTCACGAGCGTGTACGCGCACATGCAGTACGACTCGCGCCTCATGGAGGTGGGCGACGTCATCAAGGTGGGCGATGTCGTCGGCCTCACCGGGACGACCGGCATGTCCACCGGTCCGCACCTGCACTTCGAGATCCGCATCGGCGGCATCGACGGCGAGTGGGTCGACCCGCTCGAATGGCTCTACGCCAACACGAACTGAGTCCGCTCCTCGCGCGCACGCGAATCTGCGGCATCCGCTCTGCGGACCCACCGGACGCGCACGAGCCGTCCTCCACAACCCCTGCGGGCGCCGCTGCGTCGTGCGCCGCATCGAAGCGAACGGATGCCTCGCCGAGGCCGGCCACCATGCTGGGATGATCTAAGCACTCGAGCGCGTTCGCGCCAACGGCGGCGCCGTCTCGATCGACGACCTGCGTGCCGGAGGCGTCTCGTCCGGCGAACTCCGCGCGACGCTGCGCGACGGGCAACTCGTGCGCGTACGCCCCGGCTGGGTCGCCGCATCCGATGCCCCGTCGCAGGTGATCCGCGCGGTGCGCGTCGGCGGCGCGCTGACCGCCGGATCGGCCGCCGAACTGCACGGCCTGTGGCTCCTCGACGACGACCGCCTGCACGTGCGGGTGCCGCAGACGGCCTCGCGGCTGCGGTCGCCGCACGATGCCGCGGTGCCCCTGGACCGTCGGGCCCACCGGGTCTGCGTGCACTACCGGGCTGGTGCGGGCGCGGGCGGTGCGGGTGCGGGGGCAGGTGTGGGCGGGGGCCGTGCTGGTGCGGGCGGTGATACGGGTGCGGGTGCTGGCGGTGGCGTCGATGCGGTCGCCCGCGCGGGCGGGCACGAGCGCGGAGGCGGCGGGCGCCGGGAACGTGCGGCGCGGCCGGCGCGCGACGGGCTGATCACCGCGATCGCCGAGATGTTCCGCTGCTCGGGCGCGGTGCCCGCGATGGTCGCCCTCGAGTCGGCGCTCAACCGCGGTCGTCTGGACATGCCCGCGGTCGAGCAGTTGCGCGCGCTGTCCTCCGCCTGGGTCGGGCGCCGGCTCGACGAGGTGTCGTGCGACAGCGACTCCGGCCTCGAGACGATCGCGCGCATGCTCATGCACCGCCTCCGCGTCGTGGTGCGCGCGCAGGTGCGGGTGCCGGGGGTCAGGCGCGTCGACCTGCTCGTCGGCGAGCGGCTGGTGATCGAGCTCGACGGGCGGTCGTTCCATTCCGGCGACGACTTCGACCGCGACCGCCGCCAAGACCTCGAACTCACGTTGCGGGGCTACCTGGTCGTGCGCATCTCGTATCGCATGGTCGTCGAGGAGTGGGATGCCACGCAGCGAAGTCTCCGCGAGCTCGTGACGCGCGGGCTGCACCGCGCCGGGCATCCCGGTCGGCTGCTGCCGCCGTTCGGGGCGCCGAATGCTGCGCGCGGCGTCTCAGATGCAGGAAACGAGGACGCATCCCCGCTGTGAGAGGGGGATGGGTCCTCGTTTCCTGCAAGTGAGAGCGCGCAGCTGGGGAGTTGGGGAGGGGTGGGCGCCCGTGCAGCAGGGCAGCTGGGGAGCGGGGGAGCAGGCTACCGGGCGAGCCAGGCGGTCGTGTCGGCGGGGAGCGAGTCGCCGTCGAGGGGGCCGCTCGCGAGCAGCACCGTGCCGTCGGGCAGGGGCACCGGCTCGGAGCCCGTGTTCGCCACCACGACGACGTCGCCGTTGCGGAACGCCGCGACCGAGGGCCGGTCGAGCTCGAGCCACTCGAGGGATCCGGCGCCGAGCGCGTGCTCGCGCCGCAGGCGCAGCGCGTCGCGGTAGAGCGCGAGGGTCGACGACGGGTCGTCGCGCTGCACGTCGCGGGCGAGCGACGCCCAGCGGTCGGGCTGGGGGAGCCAGGGCGTTCCCGAGGCGCCGAACCCGTAGTTCGCGGCATCCGCGTTCCAGGGCAGGGGCACCCGGCATCCGTCGCGTCCGTAGCGTTCGCCGTTCGTGCGGAACCAGGTGGGGTCCTGGCGGGCGTCGTCGGGCAGGTCGATGACCTCGGGAAGGCCGAGCTCCTCGCCCTGGTAGAGGTACGACGAGCCGGGCAGCGCGAGCATGAACGCGGTGGCGGCGCGGGCCCGGTGCACGCCGTCGGCGTAGTCGGGGATGCCCTTCGAGCGGGGCCCGAGGCCGTGGCCCTGCGGGTTCGGCTCGGTGACCGAGAGGCGCGTGGCGTGGCGCACGACGTCGTGGTTGGACAGCACCCACGTCGAGGGCGCGCCCACGGCGCCGAATGCGGCGAGCGAGGCGTCGACGACGAGGCGGAGGGCCGCGGCATCCCACGGCGTCTCGAGGTAGGCGAAGTTGAACGCCTGGTGCATCTCGTCGGGGCGCACCCACTTGGCCACGCGCGGCAGCGGGTCGACCCACGCCTCGGCGGCGAGGATGCGCTCGCCGGGGTACTCGTCGAGGAGCGCACGCCAGTCGCGGTAGATCTCGTGCACGCCCTCCTGGCCCCAGTAGGGCGCGCCGTCGCCCTCGTCGCTGATCTCGGGCTCGAGGGTCACGCCGGCGGCGGCCTCGGACGCGCCGTCGGCGACCGCCCAGGCGGAAGCTCCGGCGGAAGCTCCGGCGGAAGCCCCGGCAGAGCCCCCGGCGGCGGATGCCTCGACCCCGCCGGCGCCGCCCATGCTGCCGCCCTCGGCGGGCGGGGTGTAGTCGGGCAGGCCGTCGGCCTTGATCATGCCGTGCGCCACGTCGACGCGGAAGCCGTCGACGCCGCGGTCGAGCCAGAAGCGCAGGATGCGGCGGAACTCCTCGCGCACCTCTTCGTTGGTCCAGTCGAAGTCGGGCTGCGAGCTGTCGAAGAGGTGCAGGTACCACTGGCCGGGGGTGCCGTCGGCCTCGACGACGCGGGTCCATGCGGGGCCGCCGAAGACGGACTCCCAGTTGTTGGGGGGTTCGTCGCCGGCGGGGCCGCGACCGTCGCGGAAGAGGTAGCGGGCGCGTTCGGCGCTGCCGGGCGCGGCGGCGAGCGCCGCCTGGAACCACTCGTGCTCCTCGGAGGAGTGGTTCGGCACGAGGTCGACGATCACGCGGATGCCGCGGTCGTGCGCCTCGGCGAGCATCGCGTCGAAGTCGGCGAGGGTGCCGAAGAGAGGATCGACGTCGCAGTAGTCGGCGACGTCGTACCCGGCGTCGTGCTGGGGCGAGGTGTAGAACGGCGAGAGCCAGATGGCGTCGACGCCGAGCTCCTGCAGGTCGGCCAGGTGCGCGGTGATGCCGGCGAGGTCGCCCATGCCGTCGCCGTTCGCGTCGGCGAAGGAGCGGGGATAGATCTGGTAGATCGTGGCGGTGCGCCACCACTCGGAAGTCATGGCGACACTGTACGACATCCGTCAAGCCAATGGAAACGCTTGCATAACCTGATCGAAACGCCAATGGTCACAAACCCGTATCGATAGCCGCCTCCCGGTTTTGCGAATGACTGTCGGAAAGGTATACCTGTAATCGCTTGCATTTCCTGCGGGCATTCCACACGGAAGAACGGCCTTTCAGTCATGGCGTGACACCGTCCCGAAGCGGGCGCGGTCGCGGCATCCGGCGAAGGAGCCGATCTCACGCACACTGAGAAGGGCACACCAATGAGGGTGAACACGAAGAGCCTCCTCGCCGCAGGCGCTGTCGCGGTCGTCGCGACGCTCGGCCTCGCGAGCTGCGCCGGCGCCGACAGCGGCTCCGAGGGCGAAGCCTCGGCCAGCGGCACGCTGACCGTCTGGGTCGACGCCGAGCGCGTCGACGCACTCCAGGGCGCGGCAGACGCCTACACCGAGAAGACCGGTGTGAAGGTCGACCTCGTCGGCAAGGACAACGCCGACATCAAGGACGACTTCATCCAGCAGGTGCCGACCGGCAAGGGCCCCGACATCACCATGGGCGCGCACGACTGGCTCGGCGAGCTGTCGACGAACGGCGTCGTCGCCCCGCTCGAGCTCGGCGACTCCGCCGCCGACTACCTCCCCGTCGCGATCGACGCGTCGACGTACGACGGCACCGTCTACATGCTCCCGTACGCGGTCGAGAACATCGCCGTGCTGCGCAACGCCGACCTCGTCCCCGAGGCCGCCGCGAACTTCGACGACATGATCGCCAAGGGCAAGGCCGCCGGCCTCGCGCAGCCGTTCGTCGTCGAGCAGGGCGCCGAGGGCAACCCGTACCACCTGTACCCGTTCCAGACCGCGTTCGGCGCACCGGTGTTCGGCAGCGACGAGAACGGCTACAACGCCGAAGACCTGCAGATCGGCAACGAGGGCGGCGATGCGTTCGCCACCTGGCTCGGCTCGCAGGGCAAGAACGGCACCGGCGTGTTCAACACCGACATCGACGGCGACATCGCCAAGCAGGCCTTCCTCGACGGCACGGCGGCCTTCTGGCTGACCGGCCCGTGGAACGTCGGCGCGGCCGTCGACGCCGGCATCAACGTCGCGGTCGACCCGACCCCGAGCCCGACCGCCGACCCGGCCCAGCCGTTCGCCGGCGTCAAGGGCTTCTTCATCTCGGCCGAGTCGAAGAACAAGGTCGCCGCGAACGACTTCCTCGTCAACTACCTCGGCAGCGAAGACACCCAGCTCGAGCTGTTCGAGGCCGGCAACGTGCTCCCCGCGAACGCCGCGGCCGCCGAGTCCGCCTCGAGCGACCCGATCATCGAGGGCTTCGCCGCTGCCGGCGCCGACGCCGTCCCGATGCCCGCGATCCCGGCCATGGGCCAGGTCTGGCAGTACTGGGGCATCGCCGAGGCCGACATCATCAACGGTGCCGACCCGGTCGCAACCTGGCAGAAGCTCGCCGCCGACGTGCAGGCGGCGATCGGCTAGTCGGTTCACCGCCGTCGGTCGAGGAGCGACGGAGGAGCGTCTCGAGACCCGTGCATCGCGGGCTCTCGGGACGCATCCTTCTTCGTCGGCTGCTCCTCGACCGACGGCCCCCACCCCCGACGCAGACAGGAAGACCAGGGCAGCATGAGCACCACCACCGAACCCGCCCGGGCCGGCGACCCCACCGCCGGCGGCGCGGGCGACACGCCCCCCACGCGGCGACAGCGACAGGCCGCAGGCATCGCCGACGCGGCATCCGGCGGCATCAAGGTGCTGCTCGTGAAACTGCTCGGGCTCGGCATCGTCGACGCGCTCGCCGTCTTCGGCATCATCATCCTCGTCGGGGCGGGCCAGTGGCTCGTCGCGGCGATCGTCGCCGCCGTGGCGATCCTCGTCAACTGGATCTACTTCTCACGGCGCAGGCTGCCCGCGAAGTACCTCACGCCCGGCGTCATCTTCCTCGTCGTCTTCCAGGTGTTCGTGCTCGTCTACACGGGGTACATCGCCTTCACGAACTACGGCACCGGCCACAACGGCTCGAAGGAGCAGGCCGTCTCCTCGCTCATGGCGAGCTCCCTCGAGCGCGTCGAGGACTCGCCCACCTACCCGGTGACCGTCGTCGACCGCGGCGGCGAGCTCGGACTGCTCGTCACCGACCCCGAGGGCGACGCGCTCGTCGGCACCGCCGAGCAGCCGCTCGAGCCCGTCGACGCCGAGTTCGACGGCTCGAAGGCGGTCGCGGCCGACGGATGGAGCACGCTCAGCTTCGCCGACGTGCTCGCCCGCACCGACGAGATCACCGAACTCGCGGTGCCCTACTCCGACGACCCCAACGACGGCGCCGTGCGCACGCCCGACGGGTCGAGCGCGTACCTCTACGTCTCGACGCTCGAGTACGACGAGGCCGCCGGCACGATGACCGACCTCGACACGGGCACCGTGTACTCCGACATCGGCACCGGGGCGTTCACGTCCGACGACGGCGAGGAGCTGCTGCCCGGCTGGCAGATCGTCATCGGCTTCGACAACTTCGTGCGGGCCGTCACCGACGAACGCCTCGCGGGGCCGCTCGTCTACGTCACGCTCTGGACGTTCGCGTTCGCGCTCATCTCGGTCGCGTCGACGTTCTTCCTCGGGCTCTTCCTGGCGATCGTCTTCAACGACATGCGCATGCGGGGCCGCAAGTTCTACCGGGTGCTCATCATCCTCCCGTACGCGATCCCGTCGTTCCTCTCGGCGCTCGTGTGGGCGGGCATGATGAACGAGAGCTTCGGCTTCATCAACCAGGTGCTCTTCGGCGGGGCATCCATACCGTGGCTCACCGACCCCTGGCTCGCCAAGGTGTCGGTGCTCATCGTGAACCTCTGGCTCGGGTTCCCGTACATGTTCCTGGTGTGCATGGGCGCGCTCCAGTCGATCCCCGAGGAGCTGCAGGAGGCCGCGACCGTCGACGGCGCGAGGCCGTGGGCCGTCTTCCGGCTCATCAAGCTGCCGCTGCTGCTCGTGAGCGTCGCGCCGCTGCTCATCGCCTCGTTCGCGTTCAACTTCAACAACTTCAACGTGATCTACATGCTCACCGACGGCGGCCCGCGCGACTCGAACGCGCCGATCCCCGTCGGCTTCACCGACATCCTGATCTCGATGGTCTACAAGGTCGCCTTCACCGGGCAGACGCGCGACTACGGCCTCGCGAGCGCGTACTCGATCCTGATCTTCGTGATCGTCGCCGTGATCTCGATCATCGCGTTCCGCCGAACCAAGTCCCTCGAGGAGCTGAACTGATGGCCCGCAAGCCCGTTCCCGGAACTCAGGCCGGCCTCGTCGTGGGCGAGCTCGACGAGTACGGCCGTGCGGTCGACGACTCGACGCGCGCGCAGAGCACCCTCGCACCCGGACCGGTCCGCGACCTGCCGAAGCGCCCCTTCAACGCGCGCCGCTGGTTCATGGCGACCGGATGGCGCCACATCGTCGGCGTCGTCATGATCGCGTTCTCGCTGTTCCCGATCGTCTTCGTCGTCTCGTCGTCGTTGAACCCGAACGGCACGCTCACCGGCTCGAACGCGCTGTTCTCCAAGATCGGCCTCGACAGCTACGTGCGGATCCTGACGGACCCGAAGGTGCCGTTCGCGACCTGGCTCGGCAACACGCTCATGATCGCGGGCATCACCGCGCTGCTCACGGTGTTCCTCGGGGCGATGGCGGCGTACTCGTTCTCGCGCATGCGGTTCACGGGCCGACGCGTCGGCCTCATCGGCATCGTCGTGGTGCAGATGTTCCCGCAGCTGCTCGCGGTCGTCGCGATCTTCCTCCTCATGAGCGCGATCGGCGACCTGTTCCCGGCGATCGGCCTGAACACGCACATCGGCCTGATCATGGTCTACCTCGGCGGCGCGCTCGGCGTGAACACGTACCTCATGTACGGGTTCTTCAACACGATCCCGGTCTCGATCGACGAGGCGGCCAAGCTCGACGGTGCCGGGCACGCGCGCATCTTCTTCACGATCGTGCTGCGCCTGGTCGCCCCGATCCTCGCGGTCGTCGCGCTGCTGTCGTTCATCGCGTCGGTGAACGAGTTCGTCGTGGCATCCGTGCTGCTCATCGACACCGAGAAGCAGACGCTCGCGGTCGGCCTCACGAAGCTCGTGTCGAACCCGCGCTACGCCGACTGGAGTGCGTTCTCGGCGGGTGCGGTCATCGCGGCGCTGCCGGTCGTGGCGCTGTTCCTCTTCCTGCAGAAGTACATCGTGGGCGGGCTCACGGCGGGCGCCGTCAAGTAGCCCGTGCCCATTTCGCTTTTCAGGAAGGGGTGTGGGCACGGCGCGCCATTCGACGAGCTTTCGCGCGAGAATGGGGCCCGCCTGCCCACACCCCTTCCTGAAAAGTGATCGCTGACGCCGAGGAGACGCGAATGACGATGCCCCACCACGACGGGTCGCCGCTGCACGTGTCGAACGCCGCACCCGCGCTCGGCGACGCCGTGCGGGTGCGCCTGCGCGTGCCCGAGGCGTTCGGCCCGCTCGCGTGGGTCGGCACCCGCTCGAACCCGAACCGGGAGCCGCGGTTCGCCGAGGCATCCGTCATCGCGACCGTCGACGGCTGGCAGTGGTGGGAGGCGGCTGTCGAGGTCGAGAACCCCGTGCACGGCTACCGGTGGCTGCTCGTCGGCGCCGACGGCCGACAGCACTGGCTGAACCAGCTCGGCCTCAGCGGCACCGAGACGCGCGACCGCGACGACTTCCGGCTCGTCGCGCACGAGCCGGCGCCCGCGTGGGCGGCGTCGAGCGTCATGTACCAGGTGTTCCCCGATCGGTTCGCGAGATCGGATGCCGCGGACGCGCGCCCGGCGCCCGACTGGGCGTTCCCCGCCGAATGGAGCGACCCGCAGCGCCTCGACCCGCCCTACCGGTCGGGGCAGTTCTACGGCGGCGACCTCGACGGCGTGCGCGAGAAGCTCGACCACCTCGTCTCGCTCGGCGTCGACCTGCTCTACCTGACGCCCGTGTTCCCGGCGCGGTCGAACCACCGGTACGACGCGTCGACCTTCGACCACGTCGACGACCTGCTCGGCGGCGACGAGGCGCTCGTGCGCCTCGTCGAGGCGGCGCATGCCCGCGGCATCCGCGTGATCGGCGACCTCACGTCGAACCACTCCGGCGATGCGCACGAGTGGTTCCGGGCGGCGCAGGCCGACCCCGAGGCATCCGAGCGCGAGTTCTACTTCTTCCGCGACGAGGCGCACGGCGGCGGCTACGAGTCGTGGCTCGGCGTGCCCAGCCTGCCGAAGTTCGACTGGAGCTCGACCGAGCTGCGGCGCCGGTTCATCGAGGGCCCCGACTCGGTCGTGGCCAGGTACCTCGGCGCGCCGTTCGGGCTCGACGGGTGGCGCATCGACGTCGCGAACATGACCGGGCGGCTCGGCGCGGCCGACCTGAACGCCGAGGTGCGCCAGACGATCCGCCGCACCATGCTCGACGTGAACCCCGACACGATCCTGCTCGGCGAGTCGACGAACGACGCGGCGTCCGACTTCCAGGGCGACGCGTGGCACGGGGCGATGACGTACACGCCGTTCACGCGTCCGCTCTGGAGCTGGCTGCTCGAGCCCGGCAGCCCGGGCGGCGGCGGCATCGGCTTCGCGCTCGGGCGGGTGCCGACGTTCACCGGACGCGACTTCCACGACACGCACCTGCGCTTCACCGCGGAGTTCCCGTGGCGCACGCGCCTCGCGACCATGAACGCGCTCGACACGCACGACACCCCGCGGTTCGCGACGCATGCGCGCCCGGGCGCCGTGCCCGTCGCGCTCGGCCTCGCGGTCACGCTGCCCGGCATCCCGGTCGTGTGGGCGGGCGACGAGTTCGGCCTCACGGGCGAAGACGGCGAGGCGTCGCGCACGCCCATGCCGTGGGGAACCGAGGCCTCGCCCGAGGTCGCGCCCGTGCTCGAGGCCTATCGCGCGCTGCTGCGGCTGCGGCGGGAGCACCCGGTGCTCTCGACGGGCGGCATCCGGTGGCTCGCCGTCGGCGACGACGCGCTCGTCTTCGTGCGCGAGACGGCGGATGCCTCGGTGCTGGTGTTCGCGGCGCGGGCGGCGGCCGCGCTCGAGGTCGACGGGGTCGCGCTGCCGGCGCTGGGTGCGGCGGCTATGGGGGGTGCGGGCGGCTCGGGCGCTGCGGATGCCGCGTCGACACTGTTCGGCGACGGCCGGCTCGAGGCATCCGCTGGTCTGCTGTGCCTGACTGCCGATGGGCCGGGCTTCACGGCCTGGCTACTGCCGGGGGTGGCGTCGCCCGGCTGGTGAGCGTGGCGAACAGCAGCTCGGCACGGCTCAGGCCAATATTCGGGCCAGTGGCAGGCTATATTTGCGGCTATAATTGCCCCATGCAAACCGTTCCCCTGAGTGAAGCGAAGGACAAGCTCTCCCGCCTCGTCGACAGTGTGGAGCGCGAGCACGAGACGATCGAGATCACCCGTCACGGGCATCCTGCAGCAGTGCTGATGAGCAAGGACGCGCTGGATTCCCTGTACGAGACCCTGTTCTGGCTGTCTCAGCCCGACATCCGCGAAGACGTCGCCGAGGCTCGCCGCGAGCTCGCGGCCGGCGAGGCCCTTGGTGCTGCTGAGGTGCGCGCCCGCTACGGCCTGCGACCTCTGTGATCTGGCATGTCCGATTCGCCGATCCTGCGTTGCGCAGTTTGGACCGGTTGCCGCTGAAGATCGCGCAGGCCGTGGTCGAGTTCTCGACGGTCACGCTGCCCGAGAATCCGCATCGCATGAGCAAGCCGTTGCAGCGCGAGTTCGAGGGCCTGCGTTCTGCCCGCCGGGGTGAGTACCGCGTGCTGTTCATGCTCGACGACGAGACCGGCACGCTTCTGGTGATGCGCGTCGCGCACCGCCGCGATGCATATCGTCTGCCCCCGCCGTGAACCTCGTGATGGTTTCGCCTCTCGCGCGACTGGCGCCCGCTGAAGTGTCGTTCCGCGGCTTCACGGCCGACTCGGCTGTGGTGCCGATTCTTCTCATCGGTTTGGTCGTCATCGCTGCTGTCATTTGGGTGGACTGGCTGATTCAGCGCAGGCGGAAGCGACGTGGCGGAGACTAGGCGAGCATTGTCGCGTTGAATCGGGATGGATTGACGCGCAGTTGCCCTCACCCGCCGATGATCACCGTCGGCGCGCCGGGCCCGGGAGCGATGGGCTGGCCGTGCATGCTCAGGTCGCCGACGCGGGCGGCCGGGAAGTTGCCGATGAGCACGGTCATGCTGCCCTGGGCGATGCCGTTGGGGGCGGGCGAGACGCAGACGATGCCGCCGGGCATGGCGTTGGCGACGGCGGCGGGCATGTTCGCGATGAGCACCGTCATGACGGCGGCGGCCGGGGTGATCGGGCCGCCGACGTGGGGCTTCGGTCCGTCCATGAGGGCGCAGAGGGCGGAGTCGCCGGCGCGGAGCGCGGGTCCTGTCGGCATGGGCGGTCGACCCCTCAGCCCGTCTTCGTGATGACGCGGGCGGTGATGAGCACGGATGCCTCGCACGAGGTGCGTGCCGCGCCGCTCACGGGCGGTGCGACCCGGGCGCAGTCGAGCGTCGCGAAGAGCTCGTCCTCGGCGGCGAGCTGCAGCGGCGTGACGAAGTGGAAGTCGATGTCGCGGAAGTTCTCGATGCCGGTCGTGAAGATCGGCGCCTCGATGTCGCGGTTCTCGATCGTGAGCGTGCCGAAGTCGCCGCCGGGGTTGCTGATCACGACGTCGGTGATGCGCAGCACCGAGTTCGCGGGCACGATCCACCGGTCGCTCTCGTCGACGGCTCCGCCGACGGCATCCGACAGTTCGAAGCGGATGTCGACGTCGGTCGTCGTCGAGGTGGCCACGGGTTCGACCGGCTCGGGCGTCTCGCCGACGGCCTCGAGCGCGTCGTTGGCCTTCTGCGCGGCGGAGTCGGCCTGCTCGGCGGCGGAGTCGGCCTTGTCGTTCGCCTGCGCGAGCGGCTCCTCGACGGCGTCGCGCGCGGCCGACTCGATGGTGGGTTTCAGCACGAAGAACCAGAGCGCGAGCAGCAGGAGCAGGAGCAGCAGCAGGGCGAGCAGCAGCTTCCACAGCCACTTCGGGAACACCCGTTCCTGCACGTAGCTGCCCGGCAGCACGAACGGCTCGTCGGCGCCCTCGGGCGAGAGCAGCACGCTGTACTGGTGGGTGACCTGTTCGCCGCGCCACACCCTCTTGACCGGTCGCAGGTCGATGTCGACGAACTCGGTGTGTCCTGGGTCGACCGCGACATCGGGCGTCGGCGTCGAGAGCCCGAGCCGGTCGTCGCTCTGGCCGGCGACGGATGCCACGAGCGGCACGTTTCCGCGATTGTCGATCGCGACCCGCACCCGCTTGCGGCCGCGACCGTGCGCGATGCGGGGGAGGAGCTCGGCCTCGGTCTCGGCGAAGGGGTTGACCGTGACGACGGCCTCGCCGACGACCGAGACATCCGGTTGCTCGACCGCTCTGGCGCGGATGCCGAGCGCGACCTGGCCGACGACCGCCTCGGGCAGTCGGGGGGCGAGCAGCGTGACCGTCGCGGTCTCCGTCTGGCCCGGGTAGATGGTGAGGGTCGCGGGCTCGATGCGCGTCCACGCGGCGATCTCGCCGACCGCGGACAGTTCGAAGGACTCCACGAGGAGCGTGTCGTTGAGCACGCTGACGGTGAGCGTCGCCGCCGTCCCCGGATCGATGGACAGGGCGGCCGGGGCGATGGTCGCACTGGTAGCCATGGCGCCAACGTATTGGGGCGGCGCGCGCGCCGGGCAGGGCCCCTCGGCCAACCGGCCGCGCATTCGATGTTGCCCGTTGAGCGGATGTTGAGTGCGCGAAGAGGACGCCGCGGCATCCTGTTCGCATTCCCCCTGCACCACCGCACCGATCGCCTCGCCGCGAGCCATTCCGAAACCCAGGGGGAACCATGACCAGAACCGCCGTGCGCGTCTACGCACGCGACCCGATCTCCGAAGCCGGCGTCACGAGCGCCCTCCGCCCGCGACCCGAGGTGCGCGTCGTCGGCCCCGACGACCCCGAGGCGCCCGAGGTCGTGCTCGTCGTCGTCGACGAGTTCGACGACGAGACGATGAACAGCCTGCGGTTCCTGCGCCGCAACGGCGAGGCCAGGGTGATCCTCGTCGCGTCGCAGCTCGATGACCGGGTGCTCGTCGACGCCGTCGAATGCGGCGTCGTCGGACTGCTCCGCCGGTCGGAGGCCACGACCGACCGGCTGCTCTCGGCGATCGCCGCCGCCGCGGCGGGCGAGGGCACCGTGCCGCCCGACCTGCTCGGCCGGCTGCTCGACCAGGTCGGTCGCCTGCAGCGCACCGTGCTCGACCCGCGCGGCATCACGTTCAGCGGCCTCGCCTCGCGCGAGGTCGAGGTGCTGAAGCTCGTCGCCGACGGCTGGGACACCGCGCAGATCGCGAAGGAGCTCTGCTACTCGGAGCGCACCGTGAAGAACGTGCTCCACGACGTGACGACCCGCCTGCAACTGCGCAATCGCTCGCACGCCGTGGCGTACGCGGTGCGCGAAGGGCTCATCTGAGCGGATGCCGCGTGGCGGGTGCCCGACGGGGCATCGGCGGATGCGCGGAAGGGTGCCCCGGGCTCGGATGCCGCGATCGCTCGGAGCCCGGATTGTGGATGTGAGTCGGAGGGGGAGCATGACGAGCCGGAGCCGGATCGCCTGGGCGAGCGTCGCCATGATGCTCTCCGTGCTGCTCGGCGTCACCGCGGTCGGCGCCGCCGTCATCTCGCCGATCGGCGGCGGCGGGGCGATCGCGGCCGAGGGCGATGACGGCGGCACCACGCGAGACGGCGTGCCCGGCGAAGGCACCACCAGCGACGGCGGCACCTCCGACGGCGTGCCCGGGCCGTTCATCGTGGTCGTCACGACCGACGGACGAGGGATCTATCGGGACGGCGACCCGGCGACGGCCACGATCACCGTCACCCGTCGAGAGGGCGAGACGACCGTGCACCCGCCGGAGTTCCGCGCCGCGGTCACGGTGACGTGGCCGACGATGCTCGGAGCGCAACCGGTCGACGTGCCGACCGACGGCGGCTGCCAGGCGTGGCGTGCGCCGGGGGCGACGGCGCCGCGACCGATCGGTGACGACGGCACGATCACCCCGGCGTCCGGCGACGCGTGCCTGCTCGACGGCCTGCAGGAGCCCGGCTCGTCCCTTTCCTTCACCGTGCCGTTCATCGTGGACGAGGCGGACGGGGCGGGCGGATCCTTCGGTGAGGTCGCGGCATCCGTCGACGGGGTCACCCTGATCGACGGCGTCATCGCCGAGTACGACCTCCCGGCGTCGGCGCCCTCGGAGGCCCCGGTCGGCATCGCGGGCCAGTTCGCCGTCGAGGTGGAGAGCACCCGGAACGTGGTCTGGCCGTCGGGACCGCCGACGCTCGTCGAGGTCACCGTGCGGAACAACTTCGCGGACTTCGACTATCTCGACATGTCGGTGCTGATCGAACTCCCGGCGTTCGCCTCGACCACGATCGTCTCGGGGTGCCCCGAGCCGGAGACGGTCGAGGGCGGGATCGTCTGCGGTTTCACCGACATCGCCGACGGCGGAGACGCGCATCGGATCCTGATGCAGGTCGGCGCGACGGGCCTCGGCGCGGGCTCGATCACGGCGACCGCGACCGTCGAGGGTGCCGAGTGCTACTTCGGGAGCGAGGACCCGGAGGAGCCCGAACTCGACCCGCTCGACTGCGCCGCGATCGACATGCCCGAGGGCGACGTCGGCCGGGACTGGATGGACCTCTACGCCGACGAGATGCGGATCGACACCGAGCTGCAGGCCGTGCCGCACTACACCTGGCCCGACGGACCCGAGATCGCGGTCGTCATCACCGCGACCCGCGCAGCCGACGTGGGGTTCGCGAGCATGCCCGCGACCGCGGTGCTCACCCTGAGCTGGCCGTCGAGCCTCGAACTGCGGCCCGAAAGCGTGAGCGGGTGCCTCGAGACCGGCGCCGAACTGGAGGCATCCGGCCACTGCACGCTCACCGGCATGCTCCCGGGCGATGCCAGGGCGATCTCACTGGCCTTCGTGCCGAGCGGGGAGATCGACGACGCGTACCTCTCGGTCTCGGGGTTCTCGCTGACGGCCGGCTCGGCAGCCGACGGCGGCCCGCTGACCCTGCCGCCGTACTGGATCGGCTACGGCTCCGACCGTGTGACGATCGACGCCGACCTCGTCGTGCTCGACGTCTCGCTCGGCGCGGAATTCATCTGGGAGGACGGGCCCGACCTGACGGCCACGGTCAGGGCACACCGCGCCGATCGCGAGGTCGACGGCTACGACCAGTTCGGCGAGCTCGTCGTGGGCGTCCGGCTCATCTGGCCGTCGTACCTGACCATGGTGGGCGAGCCGAGCGGCTGCGAGTCGTGGGACGGCTCCGTGTGCGTGATCCGCATCACCGAGGCGGGCGGCGACGTGCAGATCACGACCGAATTCTCCGTCGATGCGGACGTGACCGACGCGGTCCTGCGGGCCGAGGGGGCGTTCCTCTCCAACGAGTACTGCGATGGCGGGTACGACTCCTCCTGTTCGAGCGACGAGTGCTGCAGCGAAGACTGCTCGGGCGACGAATGCCCCGAACCCGTCGTGGAGGAGCTGCCGGTCGAATGGGTCGTGCCCGACGAGGCGCCGGTGTCGGGCATCGAGCCGTTCATCCCGCTCGACGTCGAACTCAGCCGGGACACCGTGTGGGAGGACGGCCCGAACCTGTACGCGACCGTGACGGCGACCCGTGAGGCGTTCACGGTCGACAACGAGCGCGAGCCGTTCCACGAACTCGAGGTGGGCGTGCTGCTGACGTGGCCGTCGTACCTCACGCCCACCGGGCCGCCGACGGGGTGCCGCACGTGGGACGGCGCGATCTGCACGATCCGGCTCGCCGAGCCGGGGAGCGAGGTCGAGATCGGCCTCTCGTTCGCGGTCGGCGCCGGTGTGACCGACGCGGTGGTGCGCGCCGAGGGTGCCACGCTGATCGATCGGGACGCAAACTACTACGCCGACGAAGACGACGAATGCGACGACGACTACGTGCGGTGCACCGACCTCCCCGTCGAGTGGGTCGTGCCCGACGAGGCGCCGGTCGGCCCGGTCGAGCCGTTCATCCCGCTCGACGTCGAGGTCGAGCGCGACGTCGTCTGGCAGGGCGACGCGAACCTCGGGGCCACGATCACCGCGACGAGGAACGCGTTCCCCGAGACCCGCCGCGACCCGTTCGGCCGGCTCGTCGTCGACGTCGAGATCACGTGGCCGGCGTTCCTCGAGCTGGTCGGCACCCCGACGGGCTGCGAGTCGTGGGACGGCGCGATCTGCGTGATCGTGCTCGGCCGGCCCGACGCGGAGGTGCCGCCGGGGCCCGGCCCGGTCGCCGTGATCGGACTCGAGTTCTCGGTGGGCGGCGTGCCACCCGGCGACGTCGTCACGGGCGTCGTGCGCGCCGAGGCGACGAGGCTCGTGCAGCCCGACGACGAGTTCTCGCTGGAGCTGCCGCCCGAGTGGGTCGGGCCCGACGAGGCATCCGTCTCCAGAATCCGGTTGGCCGTGCCGCTGGACGTCGAGGTCGAACGCGACCCCGTCTGGGAGGGCGGCGAGGAGCTCGGCGCCACCGTGACGGCGACGAGGAGCGCGCTCGACGCGGTCGAGGCCGGCGACCCCTTCGACGTGCTCGTCGTCGAGGTCGAGATCACCTGGCCCGCGTTCCTCAACCTGCTCGGCCCGCCGACCGGCTGCGAGTCGTGGGACGGCTCGACCTGCGCGATCGTGCTGCCCGAGCCGGATGCGAAGGTCGAGATCGGCCTGAGGTTCTCGGTCCGAGGCACGCCGACGGGCGGGATCGTCACGGGCGACGTGCGCGCGAAGCCGACCGGGCTCATCCACCGCACGTCCGACGGCGACCAGACGCTCCCGACCGCGTGGGCGACCCCCGGCGACGACACGGTGACCCGGATCCGCGCGAGCGTCGCCCTCGACCTGACGCCCGGCGCCGACGTCGGGTACACGGGCGGCGAGCAGCTGACCGTCACGACGACCGTGCGCCGCGAGGCATCCGGCCCCGACCTTCCGGGACTCGAGGCCGGCATCGAATTCGCCTGGGCGCCGTACCTCACGATGACCGCGCAAACCGGATGCGCGAGCTTCGCCGGGAAGACGTGCGTCGTGACGGGACTCGACGAGCCCGGGGCATCCGCCGTGGTGACGCTCACCTTCACGATGCCCGCGCCGACCCTGCCGCCCGTGCCGGAGGTGCCGCCGCGCACCGCCGACCTCGAGGTCGACGGCGTGAGCCTCGCGTTCACGCCGCCCCCGGCCGAGAGCGGTCCGGTCGACGGCACCCTGCCGCCCTCGTGGATCGGGCAGGACGACGAGCCGTTCACGGTGCTGCAGCCGAGCCTCGTCATCGCGCAGTCCGTCTCCTCGCCGGGCGACGTCGCCACCGCCTACGCGAGGTACCTGCCGCCGGGCGCGGACATCACGCTCCGCTGGGAGGGCCTGGCCACCATGGCCGCGCAGCAGTGGCCGAACCCGGGAACCCCCGCCGAGGCCCGCTGGTCGCTCGTGATCCTCCGCTGGCAGTTCGCCGGCCCCCGCACCCTCATCATGCACAGCGAAGACGGCCTCTTCGCCGACATCCCGTCGAGCAACCAACTGCTCGTCGTGCCGCGCTCGGCGATGGGCCCCGACCTCGTGGGGAGAGGCGGATGATCGGCGAGATCGACGAGGCGCTGCGAGCGCTCGTCAAGGCGTCGGAGGGCATCGCCGCCGACATCGACATCGCGCTCGACGCGCCCACCACGGACTGGGCCGCGAGGCGCAACGCGCCGACCGTCGACCTGTTCCTCTACGACATCCGCGAGGACGTGCGCCGACGCGAGTTCGGCTTCGTCGAACGCCGCGAGCACGGCATCGTCATCTCGCGCGAGCCCGCCCCGCGGTACTTCAAGCTCTCGTACCTCGTGACGGCGTGGACGCAGCGGCCCGACGACGAGCACCGCCTGCTCGACGCCCTCCTGCGCTGCTTCCTCAGGTTCGACGCGATCCCCGACGCGTTCGTCGTCGACACCCTCGCCGAGACCGGGCTGCCCTGCTCGATCACGATCGCCCAACCGCCGCCCGAGGACCGCGCGTTCGCCGACGTGTGGTCCTCGCTCGGCGGCGAGCTGAAGCCGTCGCTCGACGTCGTCGTGACGGCACCGCTCAGCCGCGCCATCCAGTACCATGTGGGCCCGCCCGTCACCGCCGGCGTCGGGGCGAGCTTCGAGGCCATCGGATTCGGGAGCGAAGATGCCACCTTCGAGCCGGCCCCAGACCGGGACTGACATGACGAGCGACCCGGGCCTCTCGCACCTGCTCGGGCGCCTCGGCGCGATCGAGGACCGCATCCGCCGCCTCGTCGCCGCCCGCCGCGCCGTCGACCCCCAACCCGACGACCCGTTCCGCGGCCTCTACCTCAGCGACGAGCTCATCGACCGCATGCTCGAGGGCGCACCCGGGATTCCGGAGTGGTCGGATGCCTCGGCCCGCCTCGCGGCATGCGAGCAGGCCGCCGACATGGCCGAGGCCGCCGGGCACCCGGTGCGGCTGCGGCGCCTCGCCGACGAGTTCGGGCTCGCGCCCATCGACGTGGACCTGCTCGTCATCGCGCTCGCCGCAGACCTCGACCCCCGGTTCGAGCGGTTCTTCGGATACCTCAACGACGACGTCGGGCGGCGCCGGCCCTCGGTGACCGTCGCGCTCGAGCTCTGCGGGGTGCCGCTCACGAACGCCGCCGACCGGGCCCGCCTGCTCACCGGACCCCTCGTCGCCGGCGGGCTCGTGATCGTCGAGGACGAGGACCGCCCCCTGCCCGGCCGGGCGGTGCGGGTGCCCGACCGGGTCGTCGGGCACCTCCTCGGCGACGACACCCCCGACCGCGCCCTCGACGGCGTGCTCGTCGAGGGCGTCGAGATCGAGTGGGGCGACGACCGGCGCCTGCGGAACGCGCTGGCCGGCGGCATCCGCCTCATGTACCTGCGCGAGACCGCGACCGGATCGGGCGAGGCGATCGCCCGCCGCGCCCTGCGCGCGAACGGCCTCGGCACGGTGCAGGTCGACCTGCCGAGGCTCGGACGAGAAGCGGATGCCGCGGGGCTCGCGCGACTCGCGGTGCGCGAGGCCCGGCTCACCGGGCGGGGTATCGTCGGCTCGCCCGTGACCCTCGAGACCGAGCCGGGGCTCATCGAGGTGCTCGCGGACTCGCCGCGCCCCACCGTGCTCGTCGGCGAGCCGACGTGGGACCCGGGCTGGTTCCGCGAGCTGCCCGCCATGGACGACGTCGAGGCCTCCACGACCGAGGAGCGCACGGCGCTCTGGTCGCGCGCCCTCGGGCCGGCCGCCGACGGACTCGACATCGCGGCCGCCACCGCCCAGTTCCGGTTGCGGCCCGAGCAGGTGCTGCGCGCCTCGGCCACCGCGCGCACGCAGGCGTCGCTGACGGTCACGGGCGAGGTGACCGCGGCCGACCTCGCCGCGGGCGCCCGCGCCGAGAACGCGTCGGCCCTCGACCGCCTCGCACGGCGCGTGACCCCGCGGGTGGGCTGGGGCGACCTCGTGCTGCCCGGGGCCACCATGGAGGCCCTGCGCGAGATCGAGGTGCGCGCCCGCCACCGCGAGCAGGTGCTCGGCGACTGGGGCATGCGCCCCGGCGGCGGCCGCGGCCACGGCGTCGTCGGCCTCTTCGCGGGCGACTCGGGCACCGGCAAGACCATGTCGGCCGAGGTCGTCGCCGGCGAACTCGGCCTCGACCTCTACGTCATCGACCTGTCGTCGGTCGTCGACAAGTACATCGGCGAGACCGAGAAGAACCTCGAGCGCATCTTCGTCGCCGCGGCCGGCACGAACGCCGTGCTGCTCTTCGACGAGGCCGACGCCGTGTTCGGCAAGCGGAGCGACGTGAAGGACGCCCACGACCGGTACGCGAACGTCGAGAGCGCCTACCTGCTGCAGCGCATGGAGACGTTCGACGGCCTCGCGATCCTCGCCACGAACCTGCGGGCGAACATCGACGAGGCGTTCACCCGCCGCCTCGACGTGATCGTCGACTTCCCGATGCCGGATGCCGCGCACCGTACGCGCCTCTGGGACCGGAGCCTCGGCACCAGGCTGCGCCGCGGCGACGACCTCGACCTCGTGTTCCTCGGCGACGCGTTCGAGCTCGCGGGCGGCGCGATCCGCTCGGCAGCCGTGACGGCCGCCTACCTCGCCGCCGCCGACGAGGGCGTGGTGCGCATGCGCCACCTCGTGCAGGCCGTGCACCGCGAGTACCGCAAGCTCGGGCGCCTCCTCGTCGAGCGCGAGTTCGGGCCGTACTGGTCGGAGGTGGTGGGGCGATGAGCGGGGTCGGGTGCGGTGCTCGCCGCGTCGTGGGGCGCGCGCGATCGAGACGGGGCGGTTGCCCCTTCGGGCAGACCTCGCCCCGCACGCCCCGCATGGCGGTGGAATGGAATCGGGCAACCGTGGAGGTGCACCATGCACGCACATGACTACGACGGCATCGAACTCGACCTCGCGCGTCGATCGTCGGATGCCGCGCACGACCGGCAGGAGCAGACCGCCGGCCTTGCCGAGCGCCGACCCGACGTGATGGGCGCGGCCGGCATCCTTCGCCTGCAGCGCGAGGCCGGCAACGGCGCCGTCGGCGAGCTCATCGAGGAGCAGCGCTCGCCCGTGCTCGACGTGGTCGGGTCGTCGGGCTCGCCGCTCGAACCGGCGGTGCGCACCGACATGGAGTCGCGCCTCGGCGCCGACTTCGGCGACGTTCGCGTGCACACGGATGCCGCGGCCCACGACTCCGCGAAGTCGGTCGGCGCGAACGCGTACACGGTCGGCAGCAACGTGGTGTTCCAGCGCGACGCGTACGACCCCGGATCGCTCGCCGGCCAGACGACCCTCGCCCACGAGCTCACGCACGTGGTGCAGCAGCGCTCCGGCCCGGTCGACGGAACCCCGACGGGCGGCGGGGTCAGCGTCAGCGACCCCGGCGACCGCTTCGAGACCGCCGCCGCCGAGAACGCGACCCGCGTGATGAGCGAGCCCGCGCCCGTGCAGCGGCACGCCGAGGGCGAGGAGGAGGAGGCGCCCGTGCAAGGCAGCTTCGTGCAGCGCGAGGAGGCGCCCGAGGAAGAGGAGGAGGCCGCCGGCTGACGGCCGCCGGCCGACCGGCTGACGGCCGCCGGGCAGCGGTTACGCGAGGATCCTCGAGGCCATCTGCGTGACGGCCGCCGCTCGTCGGGTGCGCGGGGTTGCCGGATTCGGAGTTTTGGGCGCCGCGCCGCCGCCTCCCTCGCCGAAGTCGGCGTGTCGCCCAAAACTCCGAATCGGGCAACCTCCCGGAGCGTGCTGACAAGGTAGGAGGTCAGCCGAGCGCACCCTTCGGCACGACCCGCACCGTCGCGCTCACCGCGAACGGCTGCACACCGAGCGGGGCGAACGGCCCCGCGAGTTCGATCGAGCCGGATGCCGCGGCGATCGCGCCGTCGGTGTCGCCACCCGCCCACGGCAGCGAGCAGGTCGCCCGGCGCCCCGGCGGCAGTTCGGCGATCGCGCCGATGCCGTCGCGGAGCGTGCCGTCGGCGTCGACGAGCCCGAGCGTCGGAGTCGGGAGGGGGACGACCTCGCCGGAGGTCGTCGTCACCGTCAGCCGGTCGGCCTCGAGGCGCAACGACGTCGCCTCGGTGCCGATCGAGGCGAAGGTGAACCCGAGCATCGCGCCCATGCCGGGCACCTCGACGACGTGCGCCTCGAGGCGCACCGCCGACACCGGCGCCTGCAGCGCCCGCACGAGCAACGGGTCGACCGCGGCGTCCAGGCCCGAGTCCACGGCGGCCGCATGCGGCACGACCTCGCTGCGCCCGTCGACCTCGAGCGCCCAGCCCACGTCGCCGCCAGCCCCGGATGCCGCGATCGCGCGGATCGCGGCCGCCACCGCGGCATCCGCCTCATCGCCCGTGCATTCAGCACGGAACGTGCCGACCGGCTCGCCGATCGAGCCCGGTCGCCGCAGCACGGCGACCCAGCACGCGGCATCCGTCACCGCGAGAGCCTGATCGCTCTCGGGCCCGCCGACGCGAGCGAGCAGTCGTACGGCGCCGGCATCCGTCGTCACGCGGCACCCATCTCGACGTGGAAGTCGCCCTCGCGGCTGCGCTTGAGGCCCGAGCCGTTGAACGCCGTGGCGATGTCGGCGAACTGGTCGGCGCGGAAGATGTCGGAGTTGTCGCTCATCATGTTGACGGTGTCGTACGTGACCTCCTGCGCGGGGGCCGTGGTGCCGGGGTTGACCGCCGGCCGCAGCGCGCCGAGCTGCGCGGCGGTCGCGGACAGCGACGAGACCGCCAGCCTGGTCGACATGGCCGACGCGATCGACGCGATCGCCGGGTCGCGGGGCGCGGTGAGCGCGAGCTGCTCTGCGGGGGTGCCCATGATGCGGGTCACCTCGGCGCCGATGGCCGCCATGAGCGTGGTCGTCGAGCGCGTCACGACCGGCCCGATCTCGGAGGAGAGGAAGGCGCGCACCGCGTTCAGGCTCGCCGCGGACGCCGCCGTGCGGGCCGACGCGTTCAGGCCGGCGACGAAGGCGCGGAGGTTTCCGGTCGTCGTCGGCGCCGCCGTCCCGGCGAGGATCGGACCCACCCGGGCGATGAACGCGCTCGCGAGCGACTGCTTCACGTCATTGGTCACGGCGGCGACCGACATCGATGCGGGGGCGCCGCCGGCGAGCCCCGCCCATCCCATCGGCAACGACGTCAGGTCGCGCAGGATCGAGCCCGACGCGCGCAGCGGCGGCACCCGGCCCGTGCGCGAGGCGCCCGCGACCTGGTCGACGACCGCCGACAGGTCGCCGGCGTTCGCAGGACCCCCGGCCCAGAGCCCCGTCGCCCCGCCCACCGTGGCCCGGCCGTCGGAGGTGAGTCCCGGCGAGCCCTCGATGTTGATGTGCATGCCGAGGTTGCCGCCGACATCGGTCACGCCGGTCGCCGCGGTGTTCAGGGAGGAGTAGTACATCCGGCGCAGCGTCGACTCGATCGGCCCGGGCGCGAACTCGCCGGCCACGGCCTGCGCGGCGGGCGTCGTGGTGTTCGCAGGGTTCCTGGCCGCGGCGGTGAGGGCACCCGGAACGTATCGCGCGAGCCGCGCCGCCGCGGGCGGCACGCTGATCTGCAGGGCGGCGATCGTCGCGGGGTCGGCCATCGCGGTGCGCACGCTCGCCGCGAGGGCGGCCCGCACCGACGCCTGCGCCCGCAGGAACTGCTGCGAGATCTCGCCCGCCGCGCCCGAGACCCGCGCGTGCAGCTGCGGGATCAGCGCGGCGAGCACCATGCGCCGCACCGTCTCGCGGTTCATGGCCGCCGCGCGCTGCGCCGACGTCGCCGGATCCATCTCGTGCATGAGCGCGTGCATCTGAGGGTTCGACTGCGAGTACTCGTCGGACAAGCCGATGAGGTGGCCGTACTCGTGGGCGTAGATCGCCTCGGCGTTCGCGGCGCCGTAGTTCGCGACGTTCATGTAGTAGTTGCCCGCGTCGATCGGGTGCGTGTTGCCGCCGGCCGCCTGCGACTGGGGGAAGAGACGTACCGTCGGGTAGCCCTTGTCGGCACCGCTGAGGTCCCACACCGGCTCGGCCCGGAACCGGAGCGGCAGCCGTACGGGCCCGCCGCGGTCGTCGCTGAACTGCCGCACGAGCCAGTTCGGCGCGGCGCGTTGGCCGACGAGCACGGCGCGGTTGTTCCAGTGGCCCGGTGCGGTGGTGCACGTCGTGATCGCGAACGTGCGTCGTGCGTCGCCCGGCGGCACGACCCGCTCCGCGTCGGGGCCCATGGTCCCGTCGGCCTGCGGGACCGGGGTGCGCGACTGGTCGACGAACCGGATGCGCACCGTCACCGTCGCCGCCTCGGGCGAACCGCCCCTCGTCAGGTCGACGTTGCGCCCCCTCGCGCTGCCGTAGACCCGTGCACTCGCGACGCCCGGCGCCGACGCCTGGCGGTTGTTGAACAGCGTCTCCTGGCGCGACGGCACCGTGACGGGCACCCGCTGCACTCGCACGGATGCCGCGCGGCCCACGCCGCCCGGTCGTGTCGAGGTCGCGCCCGCCTCGGGCCGGCCCCGCTCGACGAGCGCGCTCACGGCCCGGTTGCCCGCGGTGCGCTGCAGGACGGCGAGGTCGTGGATGCCGCCGGCCCGACCGCCGACGATCGGCGTCGGTCGCGGCGCGGGCCGGGTCGGCGCGGCGCGCGTGCCGTGCACCCGCGTCGGCGCGGAGGTCACCGCAGCCGTCGTCACCCTTCCAGACTGGTCGATTCCGCGGCATCCGCAACACCTGCTGCCCGTTGGGGCACCCGCCTGTGCCCCAACGGGATCCCGGATGTCGCCGCGCCGCGTCCCCGGTCTGCGAGGGAATGGAGGCATGACGCTGCCGGATGCCGGACGCGCCCGCGCCGATCACGCGCGGGCACCGGTCGCGCGCGCCGCGGCG
>NZ_WBIS01000016.1 GCF_009749465.1 Agromyces terreus | reverse complement strand
CGTGCAGCGGCGCGCCGCCGACCTGGGCGCACGACCGCGGGCCGCGGAGCGCGCGCGCCGGGCGCTCGAGGTCGTCGCGGACGCGGCGGTCGACGGTGCGACCGACGGTTCGCGGGTGGTGTTGACGGCGGGCGGCCCGCTGGGGGAGCACGCGGTGCTCGCCGCCGGGCTCGAGCCGCGCGTCGTGTACGAGGCCCGCGCCCCCGAGGCCGGCGCGATGCTCGCCACGACATCCGCCGACACGACGGCGGCCGCGCGCGCCCTCGTCGCGGCCGGCGCCACGCTCGTGCTGTTCGCGGGCGGCGACGGAACGGCCCGCGACGTCGCGGCAGGGCTCGCGGACGAACCCGTCGCAGCCCTCGGCATCCCCGCTGGCGTCAAGATGTACTCGCCCGTGTTCGCCGTGAGCCCGCGGGCCGCCGGCGCGTTGGCCGCTGCGTGGGATGCCTCGTCCTCGAGGCTTCCCGTGCAGGAACGGGAGGTGCTCGACATCGACGAGGCGGAGCTCGGGCGTACCCGCGTCGAGCCGCGCCTGCACGCGATGATGCGGGTGCCGTTCCGGGCCGGGCGCACGCAGGCGCGCAAGGCCGCGACGCCCGCGGGCGAGCAGTCGGCAGTGGTCGCCGCGGCCCGTGGGGCGGTGCAGGCGATGCGTCCCGGCATCCGATACCTGCTCGGCCCCGGCGGCACGATGTCCGAGGTCGCTCGGCAGCTCGGCGTGGCGAAGACCCCGCTCGGGGTCGACGTCGTGCTCGACGGGCGCGTGCTGCTGGCGGGCGCGAGCGAGCAGGGCCTCCTCGACGAGGTGTCGAGGGGGCCAGCCGCGGCGGTCGTCACCGTCATCGGCGGACAGGGGTTCCTGCTCGGACGCGGCAACCAGCAGCTCTCGGCCCGCGTGCTCGACCGCCTCGGCGAGCGTCCGCTCATCGTCGTGGCGCCCGAGCAGAAGCTCATCGACCTGGGCGGCCGACCCCTGCTCGTCGACACGGGCGACCCCGCGCTCGATACGCGGCTCGCGGGCTTCGCCACCGTGATCACCGGCACGGGCACGACGAGCGTCTACCCCGTGCGCGCCCCCGACGCGCCATCCGAACCACCCGCATCCGAACCACTCGAAATCGAAGGAGAAGGCCATGCGCCTTGAGCACAAGCACGCCATCGTCACCGGCGGGGCCGGCGGAATCGGCCGCGCGACCTCGATCGCGCTCGCCGCGGAGGGCGCCGCCGTCGCCGTCGTCGACCTGAACGCCGAGGCGGCCGAGGCCGTCGCCGAGGAGATCCGCGCCGCCGGCGGCACGGCGATCGCGATCGCGGCGGATGTCGCGAGCGAGCCCGACATCGAACGGGTCGTGTCGACCGTCGTCGCCGAACTGGGCGGCGTCGACGTCGTCTTCAACAACGCGGGCATCATCCGGCGCACGACCGCCGTCGAGACCACCGTGGAGGAATGGGACCGCGTGTTCGGCGTGAACGTGCGCTCGATCTTCCTCATGTGCAAGCACGTGGTGCCCGTCATGGCGGCCGCGGGCGGCGGCTCGATCGTGAACACCGGCTCGGGCTGGGGGCTCAAGGGCGGCGGGCAGGCGATCTCGTACTGCGCGTCGAAGGGCGCGGTCGTGAACATGACCAGGGCGCTCGCGATCGACCACGGCCCGCAGGGCATCCGGGTGAACTCGGTCAACCCGGGCGACGTGAACACGGGCATGCTCCGCGACGAGGCCCGCCAGCTCTCGCAGGACGCGGACGCGTTCCTCGCGGAGGCCGCCGACCGGCCCCTGCGCCGCATGGGCGAACCCCGCGAGATCGCGGCGGCCGTCGTGTGGCTCGCGAGCGACGAATCGAGCTACGTCACGGGTTCGGCGCTCGTCGTCGACGGCGGCGGCATCGCCTGAACCCGCCACGGTTCGCCGCGGTATCCGGCACCCCGGTGCATACACTGGCGGCATGAGGATCGCTCGGCTCGACCCGGTGGAGCGCGTGTTCCTCGTGCTCGGCTCGGCGGTCGCGATCGTGCTCGCCGCGGCCGCCGTGCGGTACGTCGTGCAGCTGCCGCCGGCGTCCGCCCTGCTCACGGGCGTGTACGTCGCGGCGATCGGGGCCGCCGCGGTGCTGCGCATCCCGGTCGGCCGCACGGCCGAGATCCCGAGTTTCGGCGGCGCGGTGGCGCTGCTCGTGCTGGTCGCGGGCGACGTCGACCCGTTCGCGCTGGCCGGGTTGTTCGCCGTCGGGGTGTTCGGCTGCTACGCGCTGATCCTGCGGCGCCTGTCGTCCGCGCTGTACGCGGCCGGGCTCGGGTCTACCTCGGCGCTCGCGTTCGTCGCGGTGTTCGCGGCCCTGCGGCGATCCGAGATGTTCCCGATCCTCGCGATCGCGGCCGCGACGACGGCGTACATGGCGACCCTGCTGCTCATCGAGTTCGGGCGTCGCAGCGGCCGGTGGGGCCGCGACGGCGGCTTCGGGGTGTCCGCGGTGCGGCCGATCGCGCTGCTCGTGGTGTGGGCGCTCATCGCCGGGGTGTCCGAGGTGCTGCTGCTGTTCGCGAACCTGTTCGCCGGCGGCACCTCGATCAGTCGCGACACCGCGCTCGCCGCGCTGCTCGCGGTCGTCGTGGCCGCCGTCTTCGTGGTGCTGGCGCTGGCGAGCCGCATCCGCCTGCTCGCCAGGCAGCTTCGCATCGTCATCGACGCCGCCGTACGCCTGCCGTGGGACGACGTCGACGACGTCGACGCGATGCTCGTCGACCTCGTCCGCGACTCGGTCGGCGCCGACGAGGTGCTGGTCGGCGAGGCATCCGGCGACCGCGCCGACATCGAGGTCGCGTTGACGGATGACGGGAGCCGGCGCCTCGTCGCCCGTCGCGTGCTGAACGTGCAGGCGTTCGACGAGAGCGATCGCCGCATCGTGGAGGCGCTCGCGCACATCCAGCAGCTCGTCGTGCGGTCGCGGGCCGACCTGCGCGATCTGCGCCGACGGGCGAGGACCGACGGCCTCACGGGCCTGTCGAACTATCGCACGTTCCACGAGGCCCTCACCACGATGAACGCCCAGCGCCGCTACGACGACGCGATGGCCGTGCTCTACGTCGACCTCGACGACTTCAAGACCTACAACGACCTGCGCGGGCACGGCTTCGGCGACGAGGTGCTCACCCACGTGGTGCGCAGCATCGTCGACTCGGTGCGGCCCTCCGACCTCGTGGCGCGGGTCGGCGGCGACGAGTTCGCGGTCATCCTCACCCAGCTCTCCTCCCTCGAGCAGGCGGAGCTCATCGCGGAGCGGGTCATCGAGAACACGGCTCGCCCGATCGAGATCGACGGGGTTCGCGTGACCCCGCGGTTGAGCGTGGGGCTGGCGTACTCCGAGCATCGCGAAGACGACGTCTCGCGGCTCGTCGACGACGCCGATCGCACGATGCTCACCGTGAAGCGCAACGCGAAGGCGCGGGGCAAAGTGAAGAAGAAGGGCAACCTCGGCGTCTCGAAGCATCGCTCCTCGCATCTGAACGACGTCGTCGCCCGCGCCGTCGCGGAGCAGTCGTACCTGCTGGCCTACCAGCCGATCGTGAGCCTCATCAACCGGCGCATCTGGGCGTTCGAGGCGCTCGTGCGCCTGCCGGCGGGCGTGGCCGACGGATTGGCCCCCGCCGAGTTCGTCGAGGCCGTCGAACGGCTCGGGCTCCTCGACGAGTTCACGCGCCACGTGACCCGCACCGCGCTCGAGCAGACGCGGGCGTTCCGCGCGATCAGCCCCGACATCGCGTGCGTCGCGGTGAACATCGAGGCGAGCCAGTTGCTGCCCGAACGGCTCGGCCCGTTCTTCGGCGAGATCGCGGCCGAGTTCGGCGAGCTCTCGCTCTGCCTCGAACTCAACGAGCGCTCGGTCGCGGCCGTCAGCGAGGAGCTTCGCGCGCAGGCCGATCGACTGCGCAGCCGCGGCATCCTCATCGCCCTCGACGACTACGGCGCGATCAATTCGAGCGTCGACGCGCTCGTGCGCATCCCGATGGACATCCTGAAGCTGGACCGCAGCCTCGTCAGCGACCTGACCGACGTGCGCATGGTGGAGGCGGTCCGCGCGATGCAGAGCTTCGGCGACAACCTCGACTACGCGCTCGTCGTCGAGGGCGTCGAGGAGGAGGCGGCGGTCGAGGTGCTCGCCTCCATCGGGGTGCGCAGCGCGCAGGGGTTCCTCTTCGGCCGGGCAGCATCGCCCGAGGCGACGATCGCGCGACTGCGCGAGTTCGGCAACGCCGCGATCACCACCCGCTGACGCGCCGCGATCGAGGCCCGATCACTCCGCGACGACCACGTCGGCGGCGTCGATCGCCGCCCACGGCGAGCTGTCGGGGTCGACCTCCGACTCCCGCGGGCTGTCGCCCTGGGTCCACCACTTCGCCTCGTACGGCAGGCCGTCGAAGAGCACGCGGTCGCCCTGGTTGTAGACCGTGTCGCCCTGCCACTCGGGGTAGGTGCCGGGCGGAACCGTGGGCACCGGGATGGGCGTCTCGCCGGGCAGCACGGGCCCGATGAGGGTCCACGGCGTCTCGAACTCCTGGAGCACGGGGTTGTCGGGCACGTCGCCCTTCGTCCACCACTTCGCCTCGTAGACGTTCTGCCGCCAGACGACCTTCGTGCCCTCGCGGTACGAGGTGTCCTCGTTCCAGATCGGGTACGGACTGGTCGCGGGGTCGTCGGTCGTGACGGGCGGCAGCGACTCGGGTGCGGTCGTCGCGCCGACGGCGTTGAGCGGGCGCCCGTCGAGGCCCTCACCCAGGACGCCGGCGAAGGTCTGGTCGCCCTGGTCGACGCCGCTGCACGAGTCGGACACCCGTTCGAGGTCGTAGTAGTTGGGGCCGCAGGTGACGTCGCGGTTCAGCGACCACATCGAGGTGCGCCCGACGTTCTCCTGCAGCACGAAGGCGTTCACGGTCGCCGCGTCCTCGAGCGTGAAGACCTCGTCGACGACGTCGTTCTGCCCGATCATCGGGGTGACGCCGAGCTTGCTCCAGAGGGTCGCGTCGGTCAGCGGCGTGTCGTTGCGGTCGTAGAGGATGCCGAGCTGGCGGTGCGTCGCATCGAGCGCGTCGACGGCGGCATCCCCCATCGACTGCTGCTCGGGCTTGCTCGAGCCGTAGTCCATGGTCATGATGTTGAGGCCGGCGACGTCGACGCCCGCCGAGAGCATGCTCGCGACGAAGTCGGTGCCGTCGGGGGTCAGCCCGTCGGGCGTCACCGGCAAAGTGAGCCAGACGTCGACGGGGGTGCCGGCCTCGGCCCGCGTCTGCTGGAGCTCGGCGATCGCGTCGGCACGCCGCTCGATGGAGGCCGTGTTCGTGAGGGCGTCGCCCTCGATGTCGAGGTCGATCGCCGCGAGGTCGTAGCGGTCGAGCACGGACGCGTAGGCGTCGACGAGCTTGGATCCGTCGGCGCATGAGACCGCGAGCTCGTCGTTGAGGAGCCCGCCGAACGACACGAGCACCTCGCCGCCCTGCTTGTGCACGCGGGCGATGCGACGGTCGAGGTCGAGCGTGGCCTCGGCATCGTCGAGCGAGTAGGCGCCGCCCCATGAGGGCGCGCACGGGTCGGCGGGGTCGGCGACGATGAAGGACAGCACGACGTCGCGGTCGGCTTCGCCGCGCGGCTGCTCGAACGCGTAGAAGGGCGTGGCCGTGACATCCACGTACGCGGCGAACCACGGCGAACGCTGCTCGCCCTGGTTGTCGGCGAACCAGCGCCAGCCCTGGAATCCGGCGAACACGAGGCCGCCGATCACGACGATGAGCACGGTGAGCCGGAGCGGCGAGACATGGCGCCCGGGGAATCGTTTCGACATGGCCCTCGCAGTGTTGGGAATGCTGAACGGCAGCGGGCAGCCGTTCGCACCATGCTCGAGCCCCCTGTCGTATCCTACAGACGTTGCTTTCGCAACGGTTACGGGGGGCCGCATGACCGACGAACAGCCGCGCGCACGCAGACGCCAGTGGGGGGCCGAGCGCCGCTCGGAGCCGATGTCGATCGTGCATGCCCGACCGAGCGTGGCGAAGATCGCGTGGGGCCGCATCGCGATCCTGCTCACCGTCGTCTTCTGGATCACGTACGTCGTCACGACGATCATCCGCGAGTTCATCGAGGCGCCCGGCGGGTTCCGGTTCACGATGGAGGCGATCGGATACCTCGTGGTCGTCACGTTCCTGACCTTCTCGGCGACGATGTACCTGCTTGCGCGGCAGGGCGCCCTCTACCGGTTCCGCGACCACCGGCGGGTGCCGCGTGCCGAGATCGACCGCCACTTCCGCGAGCACTCCGGGGGCATCACGGTGCTCGTGCCCTCGTACGCCGAGGAGCCGGGGGTCGTGCGCGGCACGCTCTGGTCGGCCGCGTTGCAGGAGTACGCCGACCTGCGCGTGGTGTTGCTCGTCGACGACCCGGTGGCGCCGAAGTCCGAGGAGGACCGCGCGCGACTCGAGGCCACGCTCGCCCTGCCCGGCGAGATCGAAGACGCGCTCCGGGGACCGGCCGCCCGTTTCACGGAGGCACGGGCGGCGTTCGAGCGCGAGATCCGCTCGGCTGAAGACCCGGCCCGGGGTTCTGAGGCGAACCCCGCCGCATCCGCATCGCCCGTGACCCCCGCGCACCTGGCCCGGCTCGCCGACGACTACGAGGCCGCCGCGATCTGGCTCGAGACCATGGCCGAAGACGAGCCGATGGTCGACCATGTCGACGAGTTCTTCATCGACCAGGTGCTCATGGGGCTGGCCTCCGAACTGCGGCTGAGCCTGCTCGCCCTGCGCGCCGCGATCGACCAGTCGGCGCTGCCCGACGCCGACCGCATGCTCGAGCTGCACCTGCGCCTCGAGCGCATCTTCACGGTGAAGGCGTCGAGCTTCCAGCGCAAGCGCTACGCCTCGCTCTCGCACGAGGCCAACAAGGCCATGAACCTCAACGCGTACATCTCGCTCATGGGCCACGGCTGGCGCGCCGAGGAGTCGGCCGGGGGCACGCTCCTCCGACGCGTCGAGGACCCCGCGCTCGCCGACCTGTACGTGCCCGACACGACGTACCTGCTCACCCTCGACGCGGACTCGCTGCTGCTGCGCGACTACTGCGTGCGGCTCGTGTACTTCCTCGAGGAGCCGGGCAACGAGCGCGTCGCGGTCACGCAGACGCCGTACTCGTCGTTCCGCGGGGCCCCGACGCGCATCGAGCGCATCGCGGGCGCGACGACCGACCTGCAGCACATCCTGCACCAGGGCATGAGCTACTACGGCGCCACGTTCTGGGTGGGCGCGAACGCCGTGATCCGCAAGCGCGCGATCGAGGACATCGTCGAGATCGAGACGGTCGGCGGCTTTGAGATCGCCACCTACATCCAGGACCGCACCGTCATCGAGGACACCGAGTCCAGCATCGACCTCGGCGCCCACGGCTGGACCCTCATGAACTACCCCGAGCGCCTCAGCTACTCGGCGACGCCGCCCGACTTCGGCTCGCTCGTGGTGCAGCGTCGCCGCTGGGCGAACGGCGGCCTGCTCATCATGCCGAAGCTGTGGAAGCAGGCCCGCGACCGCCGGTTCCGCCGCGAACGCATCCTGGTGCGCGAGATGTGGCTGCGCACGAACTACATGGCCTCGATCGCGTGGGCGAGCTTCGGCCTGCTGTTCCTGCTCGCCTACCCGTACGACAGCCGCCTGCTCTCGCCGGTCGTCTTCCTCGCGGCGCTGCCGTACTTCATCGCGATGGGCAGCGATCTGCGCTACTGCGGCCACCGCTTCTCCGACATCTTCCGCATCTACGGGTTCAACCTGGTGCTGCTGCCGGTGAACCTCGCGGGGGTGCTGAAGTCGATGCAGCAGGCGCTCACGGGCGAGAAGATCCCGTTCGTGCGCACGCCGAAGGTCAAGGACCGCACGGCCGCGCCCGCGATCTACGTGATCATCCCATACCTCATCGTGGCGTTCTCGCTGCTCACGCTGTGGCGCGACGTGCTCGCGCAGAACTGGGGCAACGCGGCGTTCGCGGCGTTCAACGCGGTGCTCGCGTTCTACGCGATCCGCGCGTACATCGGCATCCGCAACTCGTTCGTCGACATCTGGCTCGGCATGCTCAACTGGCTCTACGTGCCCGACCGCGCGAAGGCGACGTCCAAGGCGAGGGCGGCGGATGCCTCGGTGCCGGCCGGTTCGGCACCGGCGACGGATGCCGCGGGCCCGGCGTCCGAGTCCGCGCCGAAGCCCGTCGACTGGGAGGGCATCCTGTACCACGGCGATCGACGCCTGAACCGGGATCTCAAGCGCGACAACGACCGTCGCCGCCGGGCGGGCGCGAGCCGGAACTGAGCGGCCGCGTGTCGGCGCCGGCGCGATTCCGGATGCCGCGGGAGTGCCCGATGTGCGCGGGAGTGCCGTTCGTGCGCGGCACGATCGGCACTCCCGCGCACATCGGGCACTCGAGCGCACGTCGGGCACTCGGGCGCACGTCGGGCACTCGGGCGCACGTCGGGCACTCGGGCGCACATCGGGCACTCGGGCGCACATCGCGGGCACTCGGGCGCAGACGCGCGCCCGGCGTCAGTCCTGCGGAATCGCCGCGACCACGTCGATCTCGACGAGGATGTTCGCGAGGCGCGAGCCGACCGTGGTGCGCACGGGGTACGGCTCGGTGAAGAACTCGGCGTACGCGACGTTGTACTCGGCGAAGTCGGCGAGGTCCTCGAGGTGCGCGGTGACCTTCACGACGTCGTCGAAGCCGAGGCCGTACTCGGCGAGGACGGCGCCGATGTTGCGCAGCACCTGGCGGGTCTGCTCGGCGACGCCGCCCTCGACGACGAGGCCGGTGGCCGGGTCCTGCGGGCCGAAGCCGGCGGTGTACAGGAATCCGTTCGCGACGACGCCGTGGCTGTAGGGGCCGGCGGGCTTGGGCGCGTTCGAGAGCGTGACGGCGGTCTTGGACATGGGTTGTTCCTCCAGTGGTGTTTCGGTGGGTGTGCGGTTCGGATGCGCTGACGACGCGGTCAGGAGACCTCGGCCGAGATGGCGTCGGCGGCCTCCCGCAGTGCGGGCAGGAACGACTTCAGCCGGTCGAGGTCGGCGACGACGCGCACGGCGGAGACCGAGATCGCGCCGACGACGCCCATCGGGCTGTCGATCGGCACGGCGAGGCAGTTGACGTACGGCTCGAACTCGCGGTCGTCGGTGGCCCAGCCGCGGGCCCGCACGTGCACGAGCTCGCGGTCGAGGCGTTCGCGGGTGGTGATGGTGAGGTCGGTGAAGCGCTCCCAGGTGATGCCGTCGAGCACGGCGTCACGGCGCGGTTCGTCGAGCCCGGCGAGGATCGCCTTGCCGACGGCGGAGCAGTACGGGAGCACGGCCTTGCCGATGCGCGAGTACATGCGCACGCCGGACTCGTCTTCGGCCTTGTCGACGTAGACGATCGAACGGTCCATGAGCGCGGCGAGGTGCACGGTGTTGCCGGTGCGCCGCTGCAGCCGCCGCACCTGATCGCCGCCCGCCTCGCGCAGGTCGAGCGAGTCGAGCGCCTCCTTGGAGAGCGCGGCGAGGCGCGTGCCGAGGCCGTAGCGGCCGCTGCCGCGCCGGCGCACCCAGCCGACCTCTTCGAGGGCCTGCAGCTCGCGGAACATCGTCGACCGGTGCAGGCCGAACTCCTCGGCGAGTTCGACGACGGTGCGCGGGTCGGCGGCGATCACGTCGATGATGCGCGCGGCGCGGGTGACGGACTGCGACATGTCACTCCCCTCTCATTTCACTTTTCAGGAGGGGGTGTGCGATCGCGGGGCCTCGAGACGCAGTGCCGCCGCCGGAAGGGCCCGCGTTCCCATACCCCTTCCTGAAAAGCGAATTCGAAGGAGAGCGTCGGATGCCCCGGCCCGGCGTCGCCCCGGTGAGGCACCCGCCCTCGAGCACGGGGGTTCCGGCGACGAGCACGTCGTCGATGCCCTCGGCGAGGGCGAGCGGATCGTCGTACGTCGCCCGGTCGGCGATGCGCGCGGGGTCGGCGAGCACGAGGTCGGCGACGGCTCCGGCGCGCACGCGGCCGCGGTCGCCGAGCCCGAACCGGTCGACGGCGCGGGTCGAGACGAGCGCCGCGGCCTCGGCCCAGCCGAGATCGGCGCGCGAGACCACGAGCAGGCGCAGGTACCGCGCGAACGAGCCGCGCGCCCGCGGGTGCGGGTGCGCGCCGATGAAGATGCCGTCGGAGCCGCCGATGGCGCGGGGGTGCGCGAGGATCGCGGCGAGGTCGGCGTCGTCGCGGTCGTATCGCACGGCCATCACGACGTTGACCTCGAGGCGCGAGGCGGCGAGCACGTCGAGCGCGAACTCGGCGGGGCCGGTGCCGGCGCGGGCCGCCGCGGCGCCGATCGTGAGGCCGTGCGCCCAGGCGAGCTCGGGCGCGGCGATGTGCGCGAGCGTGAGCATCTCGGGCCAGTCGGGGCCGAGGCTCGGGTAGTCGACGATGGTCGGGAACCACTCCTCGAGCAGCCGGCGGCGGCCGTCGGGGTCGGTGATCACGGCGAGCACCTCGGCCGTGGGCCGCACGGTGAGCCAGGCGGGCAGCACGGGCATCGCGAGGATCGAGCAGCCGCGCGTGTACGGGTACGCGTCGAAGAACGCGTCGACGCCGGATGCCTCGAGCCGGCGCAGCTGCTCGTGCACGATGTGCGGCTCGGCGTGGAAGTGCGACACGTGCACGGCGACCCCCGAGTGCCGCGCGATCGCCTCGATCTCGGCGATGCCCGCGGCGGAGTTCGCCTCGTAGCCGCCGCGCATGTGCGACACGTACACGCCGCCGGCGGCCGCGACGGGTTCGGTCAGGCGCGCGAGCTCCTCGGTGGTCGCGAAGACGCCGGGCACGTAGTCGAGCCCGGTCGAGAGGCCGAGGGCGCCCTCGGCGAGGCCGTCGGCGACGAGGGCGAGCATCGCCTCGAGCTCGGCGGGCCCCGCGGCATCCGTCGATCGTCCGCAGACGAGGTCGCGCACGGTTCCGGCGGGCACGAGCAGGCCTTGGTTCAGCGGTGCGGTGCCGTCGTAGGAGGCGAGGAGCGAGCGGATGCCGCCGCCGTCGTAGCCCGGATGCGGCCCGTTGATCGCCGCGAAGTACTCGCTCGCGTAGGCGCCGTCGCCGGGGGCGTAGGACACGCCGTCCTGGCCGCCGATGACCGTGGTCACGCCCTGGCGGAGCAGGGCGAGCTGCACGCCGGCGTCGAAGATGCGGCCGTCGGCGTGCGCATGGGCGTCGACGAAGCCGGGCAGCAGCAGCCGGCCGCCGCCGTCGATCACGTGCGCGGCGTCGGGCGTGGTGCCGACCGGTTCGATGCGGTCGATGCGCTCGCCGCGGAGCACGACGTCGACGCGCGCCGCCTCGGCCCCGTCGCCGTCGACGGGCACGACGTCGCGGATGATGCGCACGGCGTCGCCCATCAGAAGAACGTGCGAACGAGGTCGACGACGAGGTCGCTGCCGGCGTGCTCGACGACGGGCAGCCATCGACGCTTGTCGAACGCGGTGCAGGGGTGCGACAGGCCGAGGGCGACGACCTCGCCCACCGCGACGGGCAGCGACGCGGCGGGGTCGTCGGCGCGCAGGAACGAGTGCTGGTCGTTGAGGGCGGTGACGGATGCCTCGGGCAGCCGGCGCGCGCCGTCGCCGGTGGCGGCGCCGGTGAGCGTCGGGGCGATGCCGAGCGGCACGGGCAGGCCCTCGTCGTAGGGGAGGTCGCGCTTGCCGCCGTCGAGGAGCGCCAGGCCGGGCTCGGGGTGCGACACGACGCGCGCGTAGCCGCGCATGGCGGGCACGAGCAGATCGTCGAGAGGCGAGATGCCGCGGTAGAAGCCGTGGTCGTGCACGAGCGACGCGCCAGAGCGGAGGATCCACCGCGTGCGGCGCCCGGCCGAGGCATCCGCTGCGATCGCGGGGGCGAAGGCCTCGGCGACGAGGTCGAGGTAGGCGCTGCCGCCGGCGCTCACGATGACGTCGTCGGCGGCGATGCCGCCCGGCGTGAGCAGGCCACGGTCGAGCAGGAGGTCGCGGAGCGCGACGAGGTCGGCGAGGTAGGCGCGCACGGCGGCGAGGGCGGCGGGCGACCGGTCGTGGCCGAGGCTGCCCTCGTAGCCGGCGACGCCCACGAGCCGCAGCACGGGGGAGCCGGCGACGCGCTCGGCGAGCTCGAGGGCCTCCGCGAGCGTTCGCGCGCCCGTGCGGCCGCCGGGCGCGCCGAGCTCGACGAGCACGTCGATGGGGCGGGGGAGCGCGGTCTCGGCTCCGAGGGCCTCGGCGAGCCCGCGCTCCATGGCCTCGACCGTGCCGACCCCGTCGACCCAGCAGCGGAACGAGAGGTCGGGGTCGGCGAGCTCGCCGGCGATGAAGGCGAGGGCGCTCGGTGCGACGAGTGCGTTGGCGAGCATGATGCTCGAGACGCCGAACGAGCGCGCGGTGCGCACCTGCCCCGGCGTGGCGAGCGTGAGGCCGGTCGCGCCCATCTCGAGCTGCAGGTTCCAGAGGGCGGGCGCCATCGTGGTCTTGCCGTGCGGCATGAGCTCCATGCCCTTCGATGCGGCCCACGCCTGGATGGTCGCGGCGTTGCGGCGCATCGCGTCGGCGTCGAGCACGGTGAGCGGCGTCCAGAACTCGCCGAGGCGGGGCGAGGTCTCGAGGAACTCGGCGACGGTCAGGCCCGCGGCCCGCTCGGGCAGGCCGGTGTCGCCCGGTGAGAGCACCTCGTGGGCGAGGTCGTCGATCCGTGGCGGCATCCGTCGGCTCCTTACTGGCAGGGTGTTGCGTATGCTGCAACCGGCTTGCGCTGCATCTGCACACCGTTCAGCATAGGGGTCGTGCCCACGACTGCAGAAGTGCTCACCGTCGGCGAGACGATGGTGCTCGTCGCGCCCTCGATCGCCGAGCCGCTGGAGTCCGCGACGGCGTTCCACCTCGACCCGGGCGGCGCCGAGTCCAACGTCGCGGCGCACCTCGCCGCCCTCGGCACGCCGGCCGCGTGGGCGGGGGCCGTCGGCGACGACGCGCTCGGCCGCCGACTCGTCGCCCAGCTCGCGGCGAGAGGCGTCGACACGGGTCTCGTGCGCCGCGACCCGGGGGCGCCCACCGGCCTGTACGTGAAAGATCCGGGGCACGGCGTGCAGTACTACCGCGCCGGCTCCGCGGCGTCGCGCCTCGACGCCGGCTTCGCGGCATCGCTGCCGCTCACCGGGGTCCGGCTGCTGCACCTGACGGGCATCACCCCCGCGCTCTCGGCGTCGTGCGACGCGCTCGTCGACGCCCTCTTCGACCGCGCGGCCGTGGCCGGCGTGCCCGTGAGCTTCGACGTCAACCACCGGGCGGCGCTCTGGCCGTCGACGGATGCCGCGAGCCGGCGCCTGCTCGCCCTCGCGAGCCGTGCCGACCTCGTGTTCGTCGGGCTCGACGAGGCCGAGGGCCTCTGGGGCACCGCCTCGCCCGACGAGGTGCGCGCGCTCCTGCCCCGACCGGGCACGCTCGTGGTGAAGGACGGCGCCGTGGGCGCGACCGCGTTCGAGCGCGACCGGGGCGCCGATGCACCGGCCGCCGACGCCGTCGTGCACGAACCCGCCCTCGTCGCACGAGCCGTCGAGCTCGTCGGCGCCGGCGACGCCTTCGCCGCGGGGTACCTGCACGCCCTGCTCGCCGGCGCACCGGCCGCCGAACGTCTCCGAGCCGGGCACGCCCGCGCCGTGCTCACCATCGCCGACACCGCAGACTTCCCGAGAGGCACTCCGTGACCAACACCCCCGCCGTCGCCAACGACGAGTTCGACCGCATCTTCGCCGGGCGCCCGCTCATGGCGATCTTCCGCGGGCTCGGCGAGCAGCGCAGCCTCGAGCTCGCCCGCCGGGCGTGGGAGCTCGGCATCGACATCGTCGAGCTCCCCATCCAGACCGACGAGGACGTCGAGGCGCTCGCCGCGGTCGCCGAGGCCGGCCGTGCCGAGGGGCGTCTCGTCGGGGCCGGAACCGTCCTGTCGATGCACGACGTCCTGCTCGCGGCATCCGCGGGCGCCTCCTTCGTCGTGAGCCCCGGATTCGACGCCGACGTGGTGCGCGCGTCGGTCGCCGCGGGCCTGCCGCCGCTGCCGGGCGTCGCGACGGCCACCGAGGTGCAGGCCGCGATGTCGCTCGGGCTCACGTGGATGAAGGCGTTCCCCGCCTCGGTCATCGGCACGTCCTGGTTCCGCGCCATGGCGGGCCCGTTCCCCGGGGCGCGCTTCGTGGCCACGGGGGGCATGGATGCCTCGAACGCGCGCGAGTTCCTCGACGCGGGCGTGCGCACCGTCGCCGTCGGTTCGGCGCTCGAAGACCCCGAGCAGCTGCCGGCGCTCGCCGCGCTGCTCGGCTGACGCCGCCGGGGCCGCCACAGCCCGACGAGCCCCGAACATCCTGCTGATCAGGGTGTTCGGGGCTCGTTCGCATGCCCGCGGGCCCGTCTCCGCGCGGCCCATGGAGGGCCCCCGGCGAGGCATCCGAAATAAATAGAAAAGACTCTTTCCGGTTATCTTGTTTTCTGTTAGGTTCCTTTACGGTTACGCCGGACAGATCCTGCATCACAGCGGCGTCACTTGCACCTTCCACGCAACGAAGCATTGAAAGGAACGACGCAACGATGAACCGAACGAAGCGTTCGACGGCCCTCGCGCTGGCTGCCGGCGCGGCAGCCCTCGCCCTCGCCTTCACGGGCTGCGCGCCCTCGTCAGACGACGGCGGGTCGGGTGACAGCTCGGCCGCCCTGCGCGTGTGGGCCGGCAGCCAGACCCCGATCACCGCGAACTTCAACCCGTTCGCGCCGACCGTGCTGCACGCGGCGCTCGGCCCGATCTACGAGACCCTCTTCTTCTTCAACAAGACGGCCGACGAGGCGCCCACCGGCCTCATCGGCGACTCGTTCGAGTTCAACGAGGACGGCACCGTCCTCACCGTCAAGCTGAAGGACGGCGTGAAGTGGAGCGACGGCGAGGCCTTCACGGCCGACGACGTCGTGTTCACCTTCGAGTACGAGGCGAACGGCTACGCCGACAAGGGCCTCGTCAGCGCCGAGGCCACCGACGACACCACCGTCGTGCTCACCTTCGACAGCCCCCAGTTCACGCGCGAGTTCGCGATCCTCGGTTCCACCTGGATCCTGCCCGAGCACGTCTGGAGCCAGGTCGAGGACTTCGCGACGTTCACCGACGAGAACCCCGTCGGCACCGGGCCCTACGTGGTCGACTCGGTCACCGAGGCCTCCTACACCGTCGTCGCGAACGAGAACTACCGCGAAGAGGGCAAGCCCGCCGTCAAGAAGGTGCAGTACATCGGCCTCGACGCCAACCAGTCCGCGCAAGACCTGCTGAGCGCGGGCGAGCTCGACTGGACGGGCATGTTCATCCCGAACCCCGACGACGTCACCGCCAACGGCATCATCTCGACGATCAACACCCCGCAGGACCCGACCGTGCTCTACACCTGCGCGAACGCCGCCCTCGGCTGCGTCGGCGAGCAGACAGATGTCGCGGTGCGCCAGGCCCTGAACGTGGCCATCGACCGCGCGACCATCAAGGAGAAGGCGTTCGTGGGCCTCACCGGCGACATCTCGCCGACCTTCGCGCTCCTCCCGCGCGACGAGAAGTGGCTCGCCGACCCGGCGAACGCGATCAGCCCGCAGTCGCCGAACGCCGCCGAGGCCGGTTCGATCCTCGAGGCCGCCGGCTACACGAAGGGCTCCGACGGCTTCTACGGCAAGGACGGCGCGCCCATCGAGCTCGACCTCATCTCGGTCGACGGCTGGACCGACTACAACGACGCCGCGAAGCTCATCGCCGAGCAGGCGGCCGAGGCCGGCATCAAGGTCAACGCCTCGACGGTGCAGTGGCAGGAGTTCTCCGACGCCCGCCAGACCGGTCAGTACGAGCTGATCATGGGCGGTGTCATCGGCACCTCGGTCGCCGACCCGTACCAGATCTACAACGACTGGTTCGACGGCAAGTCGACGATCAAGGTCGGCGAGCAGCTCCTCCCGGGCACGTGGAACTTCAGCCGCTACGACAACCCCGTCGTCAACGACGCGGTGGCGGCGGCCGCGGCCACGAACGACGAAGCGGCCAAGCAGGCGGCGTACGCCACGATCCAGACCGAGATCGTGCGCGACCTTCCCTACATCCCGCTCGTCATCAACGCCACGCAGACCTTCACCAACTCGAAGGACTACACCGGCTGGCCGACCGAGGACGACCTCTACGCCTTCCCGCCCGCATGGGGCGCGTCGGCCGCAGGCGTCATCCTCGCGAACCTGACGCCCGCGAAGTAGCCGTCCTGCCCGAACCCGGTACCGAGCCCGAAGAAGAGCACACCCGATGAAGTTCTACGCACGACGGATCACGATCTACCTCGTGACCCTGTGGGCGACGATCTCGCTCAACTTCCTCCTCCCGCGGCTGATGCCCGGAGACCCCGCCGAAATCCTCATCGCGAAGATGCAGCGTGCCGGCGAGGTCTCCGAGACCACCATCCGCAACATTCGGCTCATCCTGGGTTCGGGCAGCGACGTCCCCCTCTGGGAGCAGTACCTCGGCTACTGGGGTCGGTTGCTTCACGGAGATCTCGGCATCTCCGTCACGAAGTATCCGACCCCGGTGACCGAGCTCATCGCCAACGCCCTGCCCTGGACGCTCGTGCTCGTCGGCCTCTCGACGGTCATCGCGTTCGTGCTCGGCATCGGCATCGGCGCATGGGTCGGCTGGCGGCGCGGCACGTGGGTCGACCACCTCGTGCCCGGCACCACGGTGCTCCAGTCCATCCCGTACTTCTGGCTCGCCCTCATCCTCGTCGCGGTGTTCGCCGTCAACCTGCGCTGGTTCCCGATCTTCGGCGGATACGACGTGTTCGCCTTCCCGAGCGGCCCCGAGCCGACGCTGGCCTTCCTGAGCGACGCGATCTACCACGGCATCCTGCCCGCGATCACGATCGTGCTGAGCTCGGTCGGCGGCTGGCTGTTCGGCATGCGCAACATGATGGTCGCGACCCTCAGCGAGGACTACATCATCACGGCCGAGGCGAAGGGGCTGCGGCCGGGCCGCATCCTCCGGGCCTACGCCTCGCGCAACGCGGCGATCCCGTCGATCGCCGGCTTCTCGATCACGCTCGGCTTCGTCGTGGCCGGCTCGATCGTCATGGAGCAGGTCTTCACCTACCCGGGTGTCGGCAAGCTCATGTTCCAGGCGGTGCAGAACAACGACTACGCGCTCATGCAGGGCGTGTTCCTCGTGATCACCATCACCGTGCTGGCCGCCAACTTCCTCATGGACCTCGTCTACGGATTCATCGACCCGAGAGCACGTCACAATGCCTGAGCCGCACACCGCCGTCGACGAGGCCGTCGTCGACCGCACGCCAGCCGACACGTTCGCAGCGCCCATCGGCATCACGAGCGCCGTTCCCGACACCGGTCGCGCCGAGGCCGAGGCGGCGAAGCGAGGCATCCGTCGCCGCATGCCGAAGCTGACCCTGAAGCTGGCCTCCGGCCTCGTGCTCGTCGTCGGCATCACCCTCTTCGGCATCATCGCCCCGTTCTTCACCCAGAGCCCCACGTTCAGCGGCAACCCCTCGCTGCAGCCCCCGAGCGCCGACCACTGGCTCGGCACCACCAAGCTCGGCTACGACGTCTTCGCCCAGCTCGCGCAGGGCACGCGCGGCTCGCTGCTCATCGGCATCGTCGCCGGCAGCATCGCCCTCGTGCTCTCGGTGCTGTTCGGCGTGCTCGCCGGATACCTCGGCAACTGGTCCGACGAGATCCTCTCGCTCGTGACGAACATCATGCTCGTCATCCCCGGCCTCCCGCTCGTCATGGTCATCGCGACCTACGTGCCCGGCCGCAGCTGGCTGCTCGTGGCCATCGTGCTCGGCATCACCGCGTGGGCGGGGCCGGCGGTCGTGTTGCGGGCGCAGTCCAGGTCGCTGCGGGCCCGCGAGTACGTGGCGGCGTCCCGGGTCGCCGGCGAGCGGGCGCACCGCGTCATCCTCGTCGAGATCCTCCCGAACCTGCTGCCCCTGCTGACCGCGCAGTTCCTGTTCGCCATCATCTTCGCGATCCTCGGCGAGGCGGGACTGTCCTACCTCGGCCTCGGACCCACCGGCTCGATCACCTGGGGAACCATGCTCAACGACGCGCAGACCGGTCAGGCCATCGGCACGGGCGCCTGGTGGTGGTTCGTGCCGCCGGGCCTCATGATCGCGCTGCTCGGCGCCGGGCTCTCGCTCATCAACTTCAGCATCGACGAGATCATCAACCCGAAGCTCCGCATCGCGCCGGAGTACACGCGCCGCGTGCGCAAGGCCGCCCGCGAGGGCCGCGGCGTCGCCGTCGAGGGGAGCATCGCATGAGCGCCGAACCCGTGCTGACCGCAACCGACGTCTCGATCGAGTACCTCGTCGATCCGCCCGTCGAGGCGGTGAAGAACGTCTCGCTCACCCTGCACCGCGGCGAGATCCTCGGGCTGGCCGGCGAGTCCGGCTGCGGCAAGTCGACCCTCGCCTACGGGCTCAACCGGCTGCTGAAGCCGCCGGCCATGATGAGCTCGGGCGAGGTCGTGTTCCACGACCGCGACGGCCACGACATCGACGTCGTCGGCCTCGACGGCGAGCACCTCCGCGCCTTCCGCTGGGACAAGGTCTCGATGGTGTTCCAGGGCGCGATGAACTCGCTCAACCCGGTGCTCAGCGTCAAGGAGCAGCTCGACGACGTGTTCCGCACGCACCGGCCGAAGATGCGCAGGCGCGAGCGGCTCGAACGCAGCCGCGAGCTGCTCGAACTCGTCGGCGTCGACCCCGACCGGCTCACGAGCTTCCCGCACGAGCTCTCGGGCGGCATGCGCCAGCGCATGATGATCGCGATGGCGCTCGCGCTCGACCCGCAGGTCATGATCATGGACGAGCCGACCACCGCGCTCGACGTCGTCGTTCAGCGCGGCATCATCCGCGAGATCATGCGCCTGCGCGAGCGTCTCGGGTTCGCGGTGATCTTCATCACCCACGACCTGCCGCTGCTCATCGAGATCAGCGACCGCATCGCGGTCATGCTGCGCGGCGAGATCGTCGAGCTCGGCACCGCCGACGACATCTACCGCAACGCCCGGCACGACTACACGAAGAAGCTGCTCGAGTCCTTCCCGAGCCTGCGCGGCGATCGCGGCGACTTCATCCGCACGGGCGCCATGCCCGTGGCATCCGCCCTGACGACGAGCACGGAGGCCGTATGAACCAGCCCACCGCGAGCCTCGAGGCCCGCAACCTCGTCAAGGAGTTCCGGCTGCGCAACGGCCTGAAGTTCTCCACCCTGCAGGCCGTGAAGGACGTCTCGTTCACCCTCGAGGCGGGCAGGACCATCGCCCTCGTCGGCGAGAGCGGCAGCGGCAAGTCCACGATCGCCCGCATGATCGCGAAGCTCGAGACGCCCACGAGCGGGGACATCCTGCTCGACGGGTCCCCGAGCGGCACCCGCGGGCGCGCGCTCGCCGCGTACCGGGGCGACGTGCAGATGGTGTTCCAGGATCCCTTCGCCTCGCTGAACCCGTTCCACTCGATCGAGCACCACCTCGAGCGTCCGATCCGCATCCACCACCCCGAGCTCTCGCGCGCCGAGGTGCGCGACCGCGTGCTGTCGCTGCTCGAGCGCGTCCGCCTCACGCCGGCGACGCAGTTCGCCGAGCGGCGCCCCCACGAGCTCTCGGGCGGCCAGCGGCAGCGTGTCGCCATCGCGCGCGCCCTCGCGCCCGGTGCGCGCTTCATCGTGGCCGACGAACCCGTCTCGATGCTCGACGTCTCGATCCGGCTCGGCGTGCTCAACCTGCTCGCCGCGCTCCAGCGCGAGGAGCGGCTCGGCGTGCTCTACATCACGCACGACCTCGCCACCGCGAGGCACTTCTCCGACGAGATCCTCGTGATGTACCGTGGCGAGATCGTCGAACGGGGGCCGGCCGACGCCGTGATCCTCGATCCTCAGCACGACTACACGAAGCGACTGCTCGAGGCCGCCGCCGACCCAGAGCGGCTCGGCGCGCTGCGCGACGAGGTCCGCAGCGCGGGCTGACCGATGGTCGGGCACACGATGGCCGAGACGACATGGACGAGACCGTGCGAGCGCTGCAGGTGCAGCAGAGAGGAGTGGGCATGAGCCAGATCGACCCCGGCACCCCCACCTGGCTGCGGGCGCACAACGACCGCACCGCGTTCCGGCTGCTGCTCGAGCACGGCCCGCTGACGCGGGCCCAGCTCGGCGCGCTCTCGGGGCTGTCGAAGCCGACGGCGGCGCAGATGCTCACGCGTCTCGAGCGCGTCGACCTCATCCGTCCGGTCGGCGAGGTCTCGGCCGGGCGGGGCCCGAACGCGGTCAGCTACGGGGTGCGCGACGACCGCATCACCGGCGTCGCGATCAGCATGCTCGCCGACGCGATCCACGCGGTCGTCGTCGACGCGACCGACGCCGAGCATCCGATCGCCGAGATCCCCTGCGGCGACGGCGAACGCACCCCCGAGTCCGACGTTCGCCGTGCCGTCGAGGCCGCCTGCGAGGCATCCGGCGTCGACGTGGCGACCGTGAGCAACGTCGTCGTCGGCGTGCAGGCGGCGGTCAACGCGGTCGGCGACACCCTCTCGCTGACCGACACGCTGCCGGGCTGGCCGGCCACGGGTGCGCGCGAGCAGATCGAGCAGCGGCTCGGCCTCACCGTCGCGCTCGAGAACGACGTGAACCTCGCGGCCATGGTCGAGCGCGCGTCCGGAGCGTCGGCGGATGCCGCGACGTCGGTGCTGTTCTGGATCGGACAGGGCCTCGGCATGGCGCTCGACTTCCACGGCTCCGTGCACCGCGGTGCCGCCGGCGGCGCCGGCGAGGTCGGATACCTCTCCGTTCCGCGCAGTGCGGGCGACATCGAGCCCGACGCGGTCAACCTGACCGGCGTGATCGGCGGGCGCGTCGTCGCGAGGCTGCTCGGGGCCGAGCCCGGGCAGCGTCTGGGCGACGTGCTGCACCGCCTGCCCGACGACGAGGCCGCGCTCGACGCGGTCGCCGACCGGGTCTCGATCGCGCTCGAGGCCGTGCTCGCGATCATCGACCCCGAACTGGTCGTGCTCGGCGGCCCGACCGGCTCGACGGGCGGCGCGGCGCTCGCCGGGCGCGTGGCCGCCCGCATCGACCGCCAGTCGCACCCCGATCTCGTGGTGCTCCCGAGCGCCACGGGGGCGCAGCCGGTGCTGCTCGGGGCGCGCCGTCTGCTCGTCGAGCGCATCCGAGACCTGCTCGAGGCCCGCATCACCCCGGCCGCCTGATCCCGTCGGGCGCCGCGGCGCCCGCGACCTCTCCGCTCACGCCCACCAGGGCGGCGTTCGGCGCGCGCTCGCGCCGCGGCATCCGCTCGCCCGCTCCACCGACCATCAGGCCCGCCCGGCCACCGCACACCGGATCATCGAACTCAGGAGGACGCATGAAGCTCGCCATCGTGGGCGGCGGCTCGACCTACACGCCCGAACTCATCGACGGATTCGCTCGGCTGCACGCCATGCTGCCGATCGACGAGGTCGTGCTCGTCGACCCCGACGAGGAGCGACTCGCGCTCGTCGGCGGCATGTCGCAGCGCATGTTCGCGCACGCCGGCCACCCGGGCCGGGTGACCATGACGCACGACCTCGTCGCCGGCGTCGCCGACGCCGACGCGGTGCTGATCCAGTTGCGGGTCGGCGGTCAGGATGCCAGGCACGCCGACGAGACGTGGCCGCACGAGGTCGGATGCATCGGTCAGGAGACCACCGGGCCGGGCGGATTCGCCAAGGCGCTGCGAACGGTGCCGGTGGTGCTGCGCATCGCCGAGGCCGTGCGCGAGCACGCCAGGCCCGACGCCTGGCTCGTCGACTTCACGAACCCGGTGGGCATCGTCACGCGCGCGCTCCTCGAGGACGGGCACCGCGCCGTCGGGCTCTGCAACGTCGCGATCGGGTTCCAGCGGCGGTTCGCGCAGCTCTTCGACGTCGAGCACGATCGCGTGCAGCTCGGGCACGTCGGCCTGAATCACCTCACCTGGGAGCGCAGCGTGCTGGTCGACGGCCGAGACGAACTGCCGAACCTGCTGCGCGACCGGCTGGCCGAGGTCGCCGCCGACGTGCACCTCGCCCCCGAGCTCGTCGCGCAGCTCGGCGCGCTGCCCTCGTACTACCTGCGCTACTTCTACGAGCACGACGAGGTGCTGCGCGAGCAGCTGGATTCGCCGACCAGGGCCGAGGCCGTGCGCGCGGTCGAGCACGAACTGCTCGAGCTCTACGCCGACCCGTCGCAGCGGGTCAAGCCCGCGGCGCTCGAGTCGCGGGGCGGGGCGTTCTACTCCGAGGCGGCGATCGAGCTGCTCGCCGCGATGCGCGACGACGCGGGGCGCCCGCGGGTGGTGAACCTGCGCAACGACGGCGTGCTGCCGTTCCTGCCCGACGATCACGTGGTCGAGGTGCCCGCGGTGTTCCGCGACGGCCGGTTCCACGCCGAACCCGTCGAGCCGCTGCCCGACGACGTCCGCGGGCTCGTCGCGGCGGTCACCGGGTACGAGCGCCTCGCACTCGACGCGGCCGTGCACGGCGGACGCGATCGCGTGCTCCGTGCGATGCGGGCGCATCCGCTCGTCCTGCAGCACGACCGGGCCGAGCGCCTCACCGATCTGCTCCTCGCCTCGAACGCGCCGTTCCTGGAGTGGGCGTGAGCCCCGCGCGCGACGCGGTGGTCGTCGCGGTCGACGGCGGCGGCTCCAAGACCGACGCCGTCGCGCTGACCCTCGACGGCCGAGTCGTCGCGCATCGTCGGGCCGGCGGTTCGAGTCCGCAGCTCGAGGGGCTCACGGCATCCGTCGCCGTCATCGACGAGCTCGTGACCGAGGTCGCGGCCGGGCGCGAGGTCGTGCAGATCGACCTCTACCTCTCGGGCCTCGACCTCCCGATCGAGATCGAGCGCTTCCGCGAGGCCATCGGCTGGCTGTCGTGGGCGTCGGCGTCCGCCGTGGTCGAGAACGACCTGTTCGCCCTGCTCCGAGCCGGAACGGATGCCGCCGACGCGGTCGCCGTCGTCTGCGGCACGGGGGTGAACGCGGTCGGTCGGCGAGCGGATGGCGCGACGGCGCGTTTCCCGTCGCTCGGCGGCATCTCGGGCGACTGGGGCGGCGGCTACGGGCTCGGCGAGCAGGCGCTGTGGTTCGCGGCCCGCGACCTCGACGGGCGCGGCGCGCCCACCGCCCTCACCGCAGCGATCCCCGGGCATCTCGGGGCGGCCTCGCTGTCGGAGCTCATCGAGGACCTGCACTTCCGGCGGCGGCCGATGGCCGAGCTGTCCAGGCTCGCCCCCGTCGTCTTCGAGGCCGCCGGCGCGGGCGACGCCGTCGCCGGGGCGCTCGTCGACCGGCAGGCCGACGAGATCCTCGCGTTCGCGCGGGCCTGCCTCACCCGACTCGACCTCCTCGACCGTGCGGTGCCGATCGTGTTGGGCGGCGGCATCGTGCGATCGGGAGACCCCCGCATGCTGGCGCGCATCGAGACGGGGCTTGCCTCGATCGCGCACGCGGCGACCCTCGAGTTCTTCGCGAGCGCGCCGATCATCGGTGCGGCGCTGCTCGCGCTCGAGGCCGGGGGAGCCGGACCCGACGCCCTGCTGCTGGCCCGCGACGAGGTCGCGGCCGCAACGAGCGCGTCGGTGCCGGTCGGGGGCTGAACGGCCGCGCGCGTGGGGCTCGCGGCCGTTCGGGCTCCCGGGGCGGGGGCGCCTGTCTCGACGTCGAACGGACGTGGTCCGAGGGCCCGTTCGCGGCGCATACACTGGAATCCGTGAATTCAGAGGAAACCGTCGACGTCGTGCTCATCGGCGGGGGCATCATGAGCGCCACGCTCGGGTCCCTCATCTCCCGGCTTCAGCCCGACTGGTCGATCCGCGTCTACGAACGCCTCGGCGAGGTCGCGCAGGAGTCCTCGAACGCGTGGAACAACGCGGGCACCGGCCACGCCGCCCTCTGCGAGCTGAACTACATGCCCGAGAACCCCGACGGCACGGTCAGCGCCGCGAAGGCCGTCTCGATCAACGAGCAGTTCCAGATCAGCCGCCAGTACTGGGCGCACCTGGTCTCGATCGGCGCGCTGCCCGAGCCGCACAACTTCATCAACTCGACCCCGCACATGACCTTCGTGCGCGGCAAGGCCAACATCGAGTACCTGAAGAAGCGCGTCGCCGCGCTCGAGGGCCAGCCGCTGTTCCCCGACCTCGAGTACACCGAAGACCTCGAGCGCATCGCGGAGTGGACCCCGTTGCTCGCCAAGAAGCGCAACCCCAAGCAGAAGGTCGCGGCCACCCGCATCGTCGCGGGCACCGACGTCGACTTCGGCGCGCTCACCAAGTACCTCCTCACCGACATCCAGAACCGCGGGGCGTCGATCCAGACCAACCACCAGGTCACCCGGCTCAAGCGGCAGAAGGACGGCACCTGGCGGCTGCGCCTCAAGCACCTCGTGGGCGGCACCCCCAAGACCGTGAACGCGAGGTTCGTGTTCGTCGGCGCCGGCGGCGGCGCGCTCGCGCTGCTCCAGCACTCGGGCATTCCCGAGATCAAGGGCTTCGGCGGCTTCCCGATCTCGGGCCAGTTCCTGCGCACCACGAACCCCAAGCTCGTCGCCCAGCACCAGGCGAAGGTCTACGGCAAAGCCGCCGTCGGCGCCCCGCCCATGTCGGTGCCGCACCTCGACACCCGCGTCGTCGACGGCGAGACGGCCCTGCTCTTCGGCCCGTACGCGGGCTTCACGCCCAAGTTCCTGAAGACGAGCACCTGGTTCGACCTGCCGTTCTCGATCCGCCTGCACAACCTCGGCCCGATGATCCAGGTCGGCCTGAAGAACTTCGACCTCGTGAAGTACCTCGTGGGCGAGCTCATGGCGAACCGCGAGAAGAAGATGCAGGTGCTGCGCGAGTTCATGCCCACGGCGAAGACCGAGGACTGGGAGCTCATCACGGCCGGCCAGCGCGTGCAGGTCATGAAGAAGGACCCCGAGAAGGGCGGCGTGCTGCAGTTCGGCACCGAGGTCATCACGGGCGCCGACGGCACCATCGCCGGACTCCTCGGCGCCTCGCCCGGAGCCTCGACGGCCGCGCCGATCATGCTCGACGTGCTCGCCCGCTGCTTCCCCGACCGGATGGCCGAGTGGGAGCCGCAGCTCCGCGAGATGATCCCGGGCTACGGCACCCAGCTCTCGAGCGACCCGGCCGTGGCCGCGGCATCCACCGCTGCCACCGCCGAGGCGCTGCAGCTCACCGCCTGACCCGCGCGCGGCTCACGCGCGCGCCGCTCGCGCTGCTCACATGACGGCGGAATCCCGTTCGAGCGCGGGAATCCCGCAACTCCGGGACTCGTACGCGACAACGGGATTCCCGCGCGCGCGGCGACGCCCGACGCGCGCGCGGGGACGCCCGACCCGCCCGCGCGCGGCGATGCCCGACACGCCCGCGCGCGCGGCGACGCACGACACGC
>NZ_WBIS01000015.1 GCF_009749465.1 Agromyces terreus | reverse complement strand
GTCCCACCAGTCGAGCACGAACAGGCGTACTGGGCTGAGCGCCCCGACGTCGACTACGCTCAACCTCGCACCCTCACGGGCGCGGCTTCCAACTAACCCGGCCTCCATCAAACCCGGGGCGCATCATCGCTCTCGCGTGGATTGGACTTGGAACTGAGGCTGCGGAGGTTGCGAACATCCCGGCAATCGACGTCTGGTGGGAAACGCGAGTCTTCTGATGACGGTTGCTATTCGCCCCGAGGCCGTGAGATCCACGCACCGAGCGATTGCCATACGCGTGGTCGGATCCATTGCGATCGCAGGGCCGGTCCTGGGAGCCTGGTCGTCGACGTTTTCGACTACGCCCCCGGACTGGGAACCCTTCCTCTCGATCGTTCTCCGATACGGCCTCTTTTGTGGCCTGTGTGTGGTGGTCGCGGTCGTGGTGGGTTTCGCGATCTCGCGTGGGGCGGGGCATGTAGAACGAATCCTTCGGCGCGAAGGGTTTGATGGGCCTATCCGATTTGCTCGTGTTGGTCCGCTCCATGTGATGGCCACGCTCATCGAGCGGGAAGGGCGGATAGAGGCCTGGGTGTGGGAAAACGGACAACCCCTCCTGATCTTCGAGCAAACAACTCCGTGTTCGGCGGCATTAACTTCGCAGCGAATTGCCGGTCTGCATTACTACGCGTTGGAAGTTGAATCTGGCGATGACCAGGTGTTGCTGACTTTGGGGACTTCGTGGACCTCAGGCCACGGTGTGGCCTCACGGAAGGCTCATCTGCGATTCGCTCAGTCCCTGGTCGACGCGCGGATCAAATCATGAGCCTCATACGGCGTGGTCGCACCAACGGCGCGTGAGTCAGCGTGACTTTCGTTCCTATCCCACAGGCGGCTCCATCTTCTACATCGTTCGCGGGCCGCGCTCCGCGCCCGGCATCCGACGTCCGTTCCGGGGCGATGTCGGCGCGAATCGTTCGCGGTGCGAGCGGGCAGGATCAATCGTCTGGTCGATTCGGCCGCGCACGCCGCGCGGCTACGTTTGCGCCATGGACACGCGCATCGGGTCGACGGAACGACGGGACTTCATCGCCTTCGCCGAGAGCGGCATCTCTCCGAAGGGCGTGGCCGCACTGCACGGGCGGGCCGAGATGCTCTCGCGGCTGCCGCTCGGGCTGCAGCGTCGGATCATCGCCAACGCTCGCGCCGAGGAGTACATGGGGTTCGTCGTGGAACCGTACTGCACGTTCCTTGCCTACGAGATCCTCGACGAGGACGCGGCGGCGCGGCTGCTGCCTCCGGGGTACCGGCTCACCCCGACCGCGATGTTCGCGGGTGAGGAGCCGCGGCACTGCGCGATCATCGGCGCCTTCAACGTGCACGCCCCGGTGTTCTGGGGTGTGCGCGTCGAGCTCTACCTGATCGCGGAGGACATCCGTACCGGCATGCTGACCTGGATCATCTGCGACTACGAGTCGAACACCGTCAACTACGACCCGGCGCAGGGCTTCTCGACGCCGACCACCTCTCGCGCGGTGATGACGACCTCGCACGCCGCCGAGGTGATCATCGACGTCCGCAGCCGGCGGGGGTCGAACGACCTCGTCGCGACCGCCGGACTGCGGACGGGTGCCATGACCCCGCTCGACCAACGCCTCTGGGTCGACGGCAACCTCTCGGTCGACTACGGCGGGCGGCTCATGCACGAGGACTCGGTGGCGTTCGGGCTCGTGTTCGACCCCGACGAGATGGCCGAGGCGCTGCGGATCCCGCTCGACTCGGTCTCGGTCGAACGCAACACCTTCGGCGCAGGAGTCCTCGCCGAGGCGCCGTGCTCGGCGGCCTGCTTCCCGTACGCCCAGCACTTCCTCACGACGACCACGCCCCGCTCGAGTCCGATCCGCGATCGCGAGGCGCTGGTGGATGCGGTGCGGTCGTCCGCGGCGCGGCAGCCCTGAGCAGGCTGCGCGCCGCGCGTCGCCCGCCCGAATTGATATAGCAGCTAAAGTGAATTCATGAGGGTCATCGCGTGGTTCGGCGCGACCGGCAGCACGCAGATCAGCCGCGACGACCTCGCCGACTTCATCCTCACTCAGGTCGAGGATCGCACGTTCATCGGCGAGATGCCGTTCGTGAGCCGCTGATGGGCGCCGTCGACCGCGCAGCCCGCGTCGCCTCGGTGCTCGAGTCGATGACGCTGCTCTCACGTGCCGTCACCGCCGGGCGGCGCACCCCCTTCGGCGATCACGAACTCTCGCGCACGCAACTGCAGGCGCTGTTCACGCTCGCACACCGCCGCGGTCCCGTGACGCCGAGCATCCTGGCGTCCACGCTCGGCGTGACGCCGGGGGCCGTCACCCAGCTCATCGACGGGCTCAAGGCCGCAGGGCTCGTCGAGACCGACGCGAACCCCGATGACGCGCGCTCGCGCATCCTGCGCATGACGGATGCGGCGGCGACCGAGGTCGACCGGTTCGAGCGGTCGGTCATCGAGCGGATGCGTCCGCGTTTCGACCTGCTCGACGACGGCGAGCTGATCCTGCTCGCCGACCTGCTCGACCGGATCACGGAGGAGACATGACTCGAGAAGCGGTGTTCGTCACGGGAGCCACGGGCATCGTGGGGTCCTCGGTGGTCGCCGAACTGGTGGAGCGCGGCGAGCGCGTCGTCGCCGGCGTGCGCGGCGGGGCGGCCGAGCTGCCCGACGGCGTCGAAGCGCGGGCCTTCGAGTTCGGCGCGCAGGCGGCAGCGCTCGAAGCCGCGCTGGAAGGCTGCGATCGGCTGTTCCTCATGCGCCCGCCCGCGATCGAAGACGTGCAGACGTACCTGTTCCCGCTCATCGACGCCGCGATGCGCCGCGGCATCCGCCAGATCGTCTTCCTCTCGTTGCAGGGGGTGCAGGCCAACCGGCGAACGCCGCATCACGCCGTCGAGGCGTATCTGAAGCAGGTCGACGCGCCGTACACGTTCCTCCGGCCGAACTTCTTCATGCAGAACCTCACCGCCATGTACGGCGAGGAGATCCGCGAGCAGGACGAGATCTTCGTGCCGGCCGGGCGGTCGCACACCGCGTTCATCGACGCGCGCGACATCGGCCTCGTGGCCGCCGCGACGTTCACCGGCGAGGGGCACCTGCGCAAGGCGTACACGCTCTCGGGGGAGCAGTCGTTGACGTACCGCCGCGTCGCCGAGGTGCTGACCGAGGTGCTCGGGCGCCCGATCCGGTACGCCAGGCCGTCGGAAGGCGCGTACCTCGACCGGCTGCGAGCCGAGGGCCGGCCCGACGACTACATCGCGGTGCAGAAGATGATCTACCGCGTCGTGCGCTTCAACATCTCGGCGTTCCCGAACCGCATGGTGCGAAAGCTCACCGGGCGGCCCGCGACCACCTTCCGCGAGTTCGCCGAACGGGAACGCGGCGTCTGGGAGCGCTGAGCGCTGTGGGCGCGGTCAGCGCAGTTCGGCCGCTCCGTGCGGGTGCGTCAGGCGCGCGCGCGGGAGATCAGCGTTGCGAGCACGCTCCCGTCGGCGACGCGCGCGAGCATCTCGGCGCCGTCGAGGGGGTGCGCATCGGCGACCTGGATGTCGGCCCCGGGTAGGCGCGAACGGAGGCCGGATTCGAACTCTTCGACGATGCGGTGACTGCGGAAGATGCCGCCGGCGGCACGGATCCTCGGCGCTCGCGCGGTGTGCTCGTCGACCCGGCGCAGACCCGTGAAGGCCGACAGCGCGAGCTCGCCTGCTGCCCGTGTCGCGATGTCCCGCGCGACGGCGTCGTGGTCGGCGATCTCGCAGACCTGCCGCGCATGTGCGGCGATGCGCTCGACCCGCTTCGGGTCTGCCTGCAGCTCGATGTACGCCGCCTCCACGTCGGGGAACTCGGCTCCGACGAGATCGAGGAGCGCGGTCTGCGGGCCTCGTCCGTCGTGGGCGCGCATCGCGGCGTCGAGAGCCTCGCGGCCGATCCAGTAGCCGCTGCCGGCATCGCCCATCAGGTTTCCCCAACCGTCGATGCGTGCGACCTCGGTGGCCCCGACCGCGAACGCCACGGATCCCGTGCCCGCCGCGATGACCACGCCGCGCTCCTCGCCGAGCGCGCCGAGGTAGGCCGTGACCGAGTCGTGGGCGAGCGTGATCGTGCGGACGCCGAGCTGCTGCGGCCCCGAGCGGAGCAGCGGAACCGCGTCGGCCTCGAGATGCGTGAGCCCCGAGACGCCGATGCCGACCGTGGTCGGCCGGCAGCCGCGGTCGAACGCGTCGCGGATCACATCCGCGAGCTGCGGGCGCAGCGGAAGGTCGGTGCGGATGCCGGGACCGGCCCATTCGCGCACGTGCTCGCCGTCGTAGCGCACCTTGATCGCCGACTGGCCGGCGTCCACCGCCAGGATCGGGTCGCCGGGGGACGACCCGATTCCGGGCGTCATCGCATCGGACCCCATGAACTTCCTCCCGCTCGTCATCCGAGCGCACTCCGGCGACGGTCGACACCGGGCCTCCTGCTCGGGAGCCCGGATCCTGTGCAGCGCCGCTCGTGACGAACGCCCAGCCGCATGTCAACGATGGACATTCGGTATCCACGCATGCTACCCGACATGACGGCTTCTGTGGGAGGCTGTCGGCGAGCACTCGAGCCCACGAGCGCCGTCGGCTTCGTCGGCCCGATCGCCGACACGGAGATCTCGATGCAACCCAGAGCGACCCTTCACGATGTCGCGAGGCTCGCCGGAGTCAGCGCGAAGACGGTCTCGCGCGTCTACAGCGGCTCGTCGAGCGTGTCTCCCGAGACCCGCGAGCGCATCCTCGAGGCCGCGAAGCGGTTGCATTTCCGCCCGAACACGCTGGCCCGAAACCTCCGACAGGGCGGCAAGACCGCCACGGTCGCGTTCGTGATGGGCGACATCCGCAACCCGTTCTACTTCCAGGTCGCCGCCGGCATCGAGCAGGAGCTCACGAAGAACGGCTTCACGATGCTGCTCGCGAGCACCGGCGATGCGCCCGAGAGCGAGCCGGTCGTCGTCGACGCGCTGCTCCGTCAACTGGTGCGCGCCCTCGTGCTGATCCCGATCGCCGGCGACCAGTCCTACCTCGAGGGCGAGCGCCACCTCGGCACGCCGATCATCACCGTCGACCGCCCGGCCAACGACCTCGTCGCCGACACGGTCGTGCTCGCCAATCGCAGCGGCATGGCCGAGGCAGTGCGCTCGCTGACCGCGCTCGGCCACCGCCGCATCGGGTTCATCAGCAATCCCTCCGAGATGTACACGCTCACCGAGCGGCTGGCGGGGTATCGACAGGCACTCGCCGAGGCGGGCGTCGCCGATTCGTCGTCGTGGGAGCGGCTCGGCAACGATCGGGCCATCTCGCCCGAGTCCCAGGTGCGCTCGCTCCTGGACTCCGACGATCCGCCGACGGCCATCGTCACCGGCAACAACCGCGCGACGATGGGCGCGCTCCGCGAACTGAAAGCCCGGCCCGAGGAGATCGCGCTCATCGGGTTCGACGATTTCGAGCTCGCCGAGATGCTGGGCATCTCCGTGGTGGCGCACGACCCGATCGAACTCGGCCGCGCGGCCGGGCGCTTGGCGATCGAGCGCATCGAGCACCACGCCGGCCCGACCAGGCTCATCGAGATCCCGACGCGGCTCGTCAAACGCGGCTCCGGCGAGATCCCCGCGCCCGGCCCGCGCGCTGACTGACCAGTCGGCGTTATCCGTCCGGGGCCCCGCCGGCGATGCCCCGAGGCATCCGCGGTCCCAGAGATGTCCAACGTTGACATCCATGTCCGTCGTGTGCGAACCTGCGGTGGCAACGCTGAGATCCCGCTCTCGAAAGAATCCGCCCGACGACAACCTCGCCCGCGCGATCATCACGTCGGCCAAGCAGGCCGGCAAGGACATCTCGAAGATCACGGTCACCGGTCAGGACTCCGAGGTCGAGTCGGTCGAGTCGATCATGCCCGGCGAGCAGTACTCCACCATCAACAAGGACACGACCCTCCTGGTCGAGCAGACGATCGAGATGGTCCAGCAGCTCCAGGCCGGCGACGAGGCCGAGGTCAACGACACCGAGCAGTACGACAACGGCGTGGAGGTCGTTCCGGCGTACCTGCTCGAGCCGGTCATCGTGACGAAGGTGAACGCGGCCGAGGCGCACGCCGACAACCCGAACGTCGTCGACATCGTGAACTCGTCGAACTCGTCCGACGACGCACGGCACCGGGGCCCCCGCTCCGAACGGAGCGGGGGCCGTTCCGCGCTCCGGCCGCGGATCCGACCGTTCCGCCGTCGGCGCGCGTCGCTAGGCTGGACGAATGACCGAACGACTGCGCTGGGGCATCCTCGCCACCGGCTGGATCTCCCACCTGTTCACGAGCGACCTGAAGGCGAACGGGTTCGACGTGCGCGCCGTCGGTTCACGCTCGCAGGAGGCCGCCGACGCGTTCGCCGCCGAGTTCGGCATCCCGAACGCGCACGCGAGCTACGAGGCGCTCGTCGCCGACCCCGAGGTCGACGTCATCTACGTCGGCACCCCGCATCCGATGCACGCGGCCAATGCGCGCCTCGCGCTCGAGGCCGGCAAGCACGTGCTCGTCGAGAAGTCGTTCACCGTCAACGCGCGCGAGGCTCGCGAGATCGCCGAGCTCGCGGCATCCGAGGGCCTGCTCGTGCTCGAGGCCATGTGGACCAGGTACCTGCCGCACATGGCGCGCATCCGCGAGATCATCGAGGCCGGCACGCTGGGCGACGTGCGCTCGCTCATCGCCGACCACACGCAGAAGCTGCCCGACGACCCGGCGCACCGCATCAACGCGCTCGAGCTCGGCGGCGGCGCGCTGCTCGACCTCGGCATCTACCCGATCTCGTTCGCGTGGGATCTCTTCGGGCCGCCGACGACGGTGCAGAGCACGGCCACCTACAAGACGACCGGTGCCGACGCGCAGGTCGCCGTCGTTCTCGGCTACGACGGCGGGCGCATCGCGACCACGGTCTCGGCGAGCGACCTCAAGGGCCCCAACGTCGCGACCGTGCTCGGCACCGAGGCCCGCATCGAGATCGACGCCGTCTGGTACTCGCCCACCTCCTTCCGCGTCATCGCCCACGACGGCACCGTGCTCGAGACGTACGAGTCCGAGGTCGTGGGGCGCGGCATGCACTTCCAGGCCGAGGCGGTCGAGCGACACGTGGCGGCGGGCACCCTCGCGGGCGACCTGCTCACGATCGACGAATCGGTCGCGATCATGGGCACCCTCGACACGATCCGCGAGCAGATCGGGCTGCGCTACCCCGGCGAGTGAGCGGCCGGCCGACGCCGCATGCAGGGGATTTTCGGCCCGTGATCAGGGTTCGCTCCGGTGCGGCCCGTAGAATCCCCGGATGACCGACGAGACGGATGCCACGGGCGAGCCCGATCCCCGACCCGTCGACGCCGACGCGTCGCCCGACCCGGCCCACGCGCCCGCGGTACCCGATGCGGTCGACGCGCCCGCTGAACCCGAAGCCGCCTCCGGATTAGACGGCCCCGCGGCATCCGCACCGTCGTTCCTGCGCCGGCACCGTCGGGCACTGACGATCACCGCGGGCGTCGCGGCGTTCGCGATGCTCGGCGTCGGCGCCGTGTTCGCGGGCACCGCCGTGGCCCCGCAAGAGGCCGCTCCCGTCGCGATGGTCTCCGAGACGCCCATGCCGACGCCCGACCCGGCGCGCCCGTCCCCGGCGGTCGCCGTCGCGCCGGCCGTGATCGACACGAAGGTCCGCACCTGCTCGGTGGCCGATCGCGCCGCCGACCCGCGCCTGGCGAACCTGCAGGCGCAGGTCGTGAACGCGTCCACCGGCGAGGTGCTCTTCGACCGCGGCGGCAGCACGCCGTCGCGCACCGCGAGCGTCATGAAGGTGCTGACCTCGGCCGCCGCGCTGAACGTGCTGGGCCCCGACTACCGGGCGACGACCACCGTCGTGAAGGGCGCCGAGCCGGGTTCGGCGGTGCTCGTCGGCGGCGGCGACGTGACCCTCTCGCGCACGGCGAGCGGCAACGAGACCGTGTACCCGGGAGCCGCGCACCTCGACGACCTCGCCGCGCAGGTGCAGGCCGCGTGGGCGGCCGACCCCTCGAACCCGCCGCTGACGAAGCTGATCCTCGATTCCAGCTACTTCGGCGGCGACGAGTACCAGTCCAGCTGGGAGACGATCGAACGCGACGACGGCTACATGTCGAACATCACGGCGCTGCAGGTCGACGGCGATCGCGACGACCCGTACGCGAACACGTCCTGGCGCAGCGGCGATCCCATCAGCAGGGCCGGTCAGGCGTTCGCCGACGAGCTCGGCGGCATCGCGACGATCGAACGCGGCACCGCGCCCGCGGGCGCCCAGCAGCTCGGCGCCGTGAGCTCGCCGACGGTCGCCCAACTCGTCGACAAGGCGCTCGTCGTCTCCGACAACACCGTCGCCGAGATGCTCGCGCGTCTCGTCGCGATCGAGACCGGATCGGGCAACACGTTCGACGCGATCAACGCGGGCGTGCTGCAGGGGCTCGCCGACTACGGCATCGACACCACGGGCATCGTGATCGTCGACGGCTCGGGCCTCAGCGACGACAACGCGGTGCCGCCGTCGTACCTCACGCAGCTCTTCGTGAAGATCAACGCCCGTGAGGGCAACCTCGGCGTGCTCATGGACGGACTCCCCGTGTCGGGGGAGCGCGGCTCGCTCTCGTACAGCGACCGGTTCTCGGGCGACAACTCGGTGGCATCGGGCGCGGTGTCGGCGAAGACGGGCTGGATCAACTCGGGCTACACGCTCTCCGGAGTGATCCGCGCGCAGGACGGCACGACCCTCACGTTCGCGATCTACGCGCTGGGCGACGTGAGCGATGACGCCAAGCAGGCGATCGACACGCTCACGACGGGCTTCTACCTCTGCGGCGACGACCTCTCCGACGCCTGACCCGCCCGATTCGGCGAGGGCGGATGCCGCGACGACGCGTCGCTGGGAGAATGGGACCCATCTGCGGCATCCGGCGGCTGCGGCATCCGCACGTGCCCCGGCCCGATGCCCCGACCGGCGGGAGAGAGCCATGACCCGGGCCCTGTTCATCATCGACGTGCAGAACGACTTCACCGAGGGCGGCGCGCTCGGCGTCGACGGGGGAGCGGCGGTGGCCGCGGGCATCACCCGGCACCTCGCCGCGCACCGCGACGACTACGCGCTCGTCGTGGCATCCCGCGACTGGCACTCCGGCGAGAACGACAACGGCGGCCACTTCGCGACCGACGCCGCGCCCGACTTCGTCGACACGTGGCCGCCGCACTGCGTGGCGGGCACGAGCGGCGCCGAATACCACCCCGACCTCGACGTCGCCGCGATCGACGTGCACATCCGCAAGGGCCAGGGGGTGCCCGCGTACTCGATCTTCGAGGGCACCGACGATGCGGGCGCGACGATCGGCGAGGTGCTGACGCGCCATGGCATCACCGAGGTCGACGTCGTCGGCATCGCCACCGACTACTGCGTGCGCGCCAGCGCCCTCGACGCGCTCGAGCACGGCCAGCACGTGCGCGTGCTCACGGGCCTCGTGGCCGGGGTCGCGGCCGCGTCCTCCGAGGCGGCGCTCGCCGAGCTCGGGCATGCCGGCGCCGAGATCGCGGGGGCGGATGCCGCGGGGCGGTCGGATGCCGCGGGGTCGGCGGATGCCGCGGGGGCGGATGCCGCGGGGTCGCCGTCGTGATCCCGGCGGCGTCGCGCGACGCGGTGCTCTACGCGGAGGCCGAGGACGGCGAGCTCATCGGCTACCGCGTCACGGCCCCGCGCGACGGTGACGGCGCCGAGGGCGCCCCCGGATCCCCGCCGGTGCTGCTCGTGCACGGCTTCGCCTCCGACGCCGCGACCACGTGGGAGCGCACGGGCTGGGTGCGGGCGCTGACCGATGCCGGCCGCACGGTGATCACGCTCGACCTCCGCGGCCACGGCGCGAGCGACAAGCCGATCGCGGCGGCCTCATACACGCCCGAGGTGTTCGGCGCCGACCTGCTCGCTGTGCTCGACACCGCCGGCGTCGATCGCGCCGATGCGATCGGCTACTCGATGGGCACCCGCATCCTCTCGGCCGCTGCGCTGCTCGCGCCCGAGCGCCTGCGCCGCGTGGTCATCGGCGGAGCCGGTCCGAACGAACTCTTCGCCTCATGGGACCTCGACGAGGTGCGCGGGCTCCTGCTCCGCGGCGAGTCCACGGGGCATCCGCTCGTCGACCAGGTGCTGAAGCCCGCGCTCTCCGCCGGCGGCGACGCCGAGGCGCTGCTCGGCGTCGTCGAGGGATTCGCCGGGGCGCCGCTCGAGTTCCCGCGCGGCATCCGCTCGCTCTTCGTCGTCGGCGAAGACGACCCGGTGCCCGCCGGTGCGGGCGGACTCGCCGAGGCGTGGGGCAGCGAGCTGGTCGCGATCCCCCGACGCGACCACGTGTCGACCCTCACCGCCCGCGCCTTCAAGGACGCCGCGATCGCGTTCCTCGCCTCTCCCTGACCTGCTCCTCGCTTCTGCCGGATTCGGAGTTTTGGCGACACCCCGTGTGCCGCGGCCTCGAGCGATGGCGTGTCGCCAAAACTGCCGAATCCGGCAGCGTGGGTTGCCCGCCGAGTACTCCTCCACAGGTGCGCCGCGGTCTGGCAGAGACTCCGTGCGGCGGATGTCGCGAGATCGACCCGTGCGCTGATCGCATGCTCGTGGCATGGAACCGGCGATCGACGTCATCAGGAGACTCGGAGGCACCTGCCGAACCCGGGACCTCCGAGAGGTCGGCCACTCGCCGAAGAGCATCGCCGCATCCGTGGCATCCGGCAGCGTCGAACGTGCTCGGATCGGACACTTCGTCGATCCGGCCCTCGACGAGAGGATCAAGCGGGCGGTTCGCGTCGGAGGCCGCATCGCCTGCGTGAGCGCTGCCACGGCGCACGGGCTTCGCGTGCTCGATCCCCCGTCGGCGCTGCACGTCTCCGTCGGGGCGCACGATTCGCGGTTCCGCCGGGCGAGCGACGGACGCGGACGGATTCGTCCCAGCCTCGCCGCTTCGATCGCACTCCATTGGGACGAACGCGGTCCGGCGGGCGATGCGCTGCCGCCGATCGCAACGGTGCTCGAGCAGGTGATCGACTGCTTGCCGCCCGTCGCGGCGCTGTGCGTCATCGATTCGGCGCGCGAGTCGCTGCCATGGTCCGAGGTGCCTCCGAGGCTCGACGACGCGTCGTTCGACGCGATGCTGGGTCGCCTCAGCCGGCGGGGATTCGCGATCGCGAGCCGCTCGAGCACCCTGAGTCAGGCTGTCGGGGAGACGATCGCGCGGGAGCGCCTCCGACAGGCGGGTATCGCGGCGAAGCCGCAGGCGGCATTGCCAGGCGGGTACTTCGCCGATCTCCTGATCGGCGAACGTCTCGTCGTCGAGTGCGAGGGCTACTCGGCGCACGGAGACGAGCAGAGTTTCGAGCGCGATCGGGAGCGCAAGGCGTTTCTTCGGGCCTGCGGGTATCTCGTGCTCGACTTCAGCCATCGGCAGATCGTCGCGGACTGGCCGAGCGTGCTCAGCACGATTCACCTCGTCATGCGGCGCGGCCAGCACCGCGCGTGACCTGTGCGCGGCGCCGTCGGTGCCGTGTGCGCCTGCCACCGGATTCGGCGTTCTTGGCGACACACCGGTGTGGTGCGCGCCGGTGACGGCGTGTCACCGATTCTCCGAATCCGGCAGGCCCGTCGGCAGCGTCGGAACCGCTACCGGATTCGGAGATCTGTGGGACACGCCGAACGTGAGAGGTTTCGGCGCGGCGTGTCGCCAAAACGCCGAATCCGGCAGAGGGCAGAGGGCAGCGTCGCTACAGCGTGTTGCCGAGCTTGAAGCCCTGCTCCTCGTCGCCCTTACGGGTGTACGAGAAGCCGTCGGCGCCGATCGTGACCTCCATCTCGGAGTCGTCGGTGCGGTCGACCACGGGCTGCGGGTTGCCGTCGAGGTCGAGCACGAGCGAGGCATCCGTGTACCAGGAGGGCACGACCGGGTTGCCCCACCAGTCGCGGCGCTGGTTGTCGTGCACGTCCCAAGTGACGACGGGGTTGTCGGGGTCGCCCGTGTAGTAGTCCTGCGTGTACACCTCGACGCGGTGCCCGTCGGGGTCGCGCAGGTAGAGGTAGAACGCGTTCGAGACGCCGTGGCGGCCGGGACCGCGCTCGATCGCGTCGGAGCGGCGCAGCGCGCCGAGCTTGTCGCAGATCGCGAGGATGTTGTGCTTCTCGTGCGTGGCGAAGCACACGTGGTGCATGCGGGGGCCGTCGCCGCCGGTCATGGCGGTGTCGTGCACGGTGGGCTTGCGACGCATCCACGCGGCGTAGACCGTGCCCTCTTCATCTTGGATGTCCTCTGTGACGCGGAACCCCAGGTCCTGCATGTACTTCACGGCGCGGGGCACGTCGGGCGTCACCTGGTTGAAGTGGTCGAGGCGCACGAGCTCGCCGGGCACGTGCAGGTCGTAGCGCCACGACATCCGCTCGACGTGGTCGACCTGGTGGAAGAACTCGTACGGGAAGCCGAGCGGGTCCTCGACGCGCACCGAGTCGCCGATGCCCTTGGTGAAGCCGTCGGGGCGGCGTTCGACGCGGCATCCGATCTCGGTGTAGAACGCGACGGCGCGGTCGAGGTCTTCGGGGGTTCGCACGCGGTACGAGAACGCGGCGACCGCGGCGACCGGGCCGAGGCGGAGCACGAGGTTGTGGTGGATGAACTCCTCGGTCGACCGCAGGTAGATCGTCTCGTCGTCCTCCTCGGTGACGTAGAGGCCGAGCACGTCGACGTAGAACTCGCGCGACGCCGCGAGGTCGGTGACGACGAGCTCCATGTAGGCGCAGCGCAGGATGTCGGGGGCCGGCGACGTGGGCGTCGGCAACGGGTTCGGCGTCGCGATCGGGGCTTCTTGGGAGACGTAGAAGCCCGACGAGGTCAGGGTCATATCCGCGCGGTTGGTCATGTCAGCGTCCTTGCTCTGGTACTCGGATGTCTCGGGGCGGGCGGGTCTCGATACGCTTCGCGAACCGACCGGCGCCGGTCAGTTCTGGCCGAAGGTCGGGTTGTGGGGGGCTCCGAGCGTGATGTGCACGCTCTGCTGGTCGGTGTAGAAGTCGATCGAGCGGTAGCCGCCCTCGTGTCCGAGCCCGGATGCCTTGACACCGCCGAAGGGGGTTCGCAGGTCGCGCACGTTGTTGGAGTTCAGCCACACCATGCCGGCCTCGACGGACTGGGCGAAGTTGTGGCCGCGGCGCAGGTCGTTGGTCCAGACGTAGGCGGCGAGGCCGTACTTCGTGTTGTTCGCGAGCGCGAGCGCCTCCTCGTCGGTGTCGAACGGCGTGATCGCGACGACGGGGCCGAAGATCTCCTCCTGGAAGATGCGGGCGTCGGGGGAGACATCCGCGAAGACGGTGGGGGCGACGTAATTGCCCGTCGGGAAGCCCTCGGGGCGCCCGCCGCCCGCGACGAGGCGGCCCTCGGTCTTGCCGAGCTCGACGTAGCTCATCACCTTGTCGTAGTGCTCGGGGTGCACGAGCGCGCCGACCTCGGTCTTCGGGTCGTGCGGGTGGCCGACGACGACGCGCGAGGCCTGCGCGGCGTAGCGCTCGACGAACTCGTCGTACACGTCGCGCTGCACGAGGATGCGGCTACCCGCGGTGCACCGCTCGCCGTTCAGCGAGAACACCCCGAAGATGCAGGCGTCGATCGCCGTGTCGAGGTCGGCGTCGGCGAACACGATCGCGGGGCTCTTGCCGCCGAGCTCCATCGAGAGGCCCTTGAGGTACGGGGCGGCGTTGCCGAAGATGAGCTGCCCGGTGCTCGACTCGCCGGTGAACGAGATGAGCGGCACGTCGGGGTGCTTCACGAGCGCGTCGCCCGCGTCTTCGCCGAGGCCGTTGACGAGGTTGAAGACGCCCTTCGGCAGCCCGGCCTCCTCGAAGATGCCGGCCCAGAGCGATGCCGAGAGCGGCGTGAACTCGGCGGGCTTCAGCACGACGGTGTTGCCGGTCGCGAGCGCGGGGCCCAGCTTCCACGACTCGAGCATGAACGGCGTGTTCCACGGCGTGATGAGCCCGGCGACGCCGATCGGCTTGCGGTTGACGTAGTTCATCTGCTTGCCGGGCACCTTGAACGCGTCGTCGGACTGGGCGACGATCAGGTCGGCGAAGAAGCGGAAGTTCTCGGCCGCGCGACGCGCCTGGCCGAGCGCCTGCGTGATCGGCAGGCCCGAGTCGAAGCTCTCGAGCTCGGCGAGGCGGGCGTCGCGCGACTCGACGAGGTCGGCGATGCGGTGCAGCACGCGCGAGCGCTCGCGGGGGAGCATGCGCGGCCACGGGCCCTCGGTGAAGGCGCGGCGCGCGGCGGCGACGGCGCGGTCGACGTCGGCCTTCTTGCCGGCGGCGGCGTTCACGTAGGTCTCGTTCGTGACGGGGTTCAGCACCTCGAACGTGTCGCCGTCGACCGAGTCGACGAACTCGCCGTCGATGTAGTGGCGGATGCGGTCGGGCAGGCCCTCGGGCACGAAGGTCGCGTCGGGCGCCGTGGTGTCGGTCACGGTGGTGTCGGTCGCGGTGGTGTCGGTCATCGTGGATCTTCCGTTCGGACGGTGGGCGGGTGAGGTCAGACGGTCGCGGGCGCCGGATGCTTGTGCTCGGCCTGGTAGGCGAGCACCGCGTCGAGCGTGGCGGTGCGATGGGCTCGGGCGCACAGTTCGATGTCGAGCGCGTCGGCACCCGACTCGATGAGCTCGAGGATGCGCTCGTGCTCGGCGACGGACTCATGCGCCCGCCCCGGCACGAAGCTGAACGACGAATCGCGCAGCACCTTCATGCGGTTCCACCCGCGATGCACGAGATCGAGGATGTGCGGGTTCGGGCACTCCTCGAACAGCACGGCGTGGAACGCGAGGTTCAGCTCGGTGAAGCGCACCGGGTCGAAGTCGTCGAGGGTGCGACGCATCCGCTCGTTGACCTCGCGCGCCCGGCGAAGATGATCCGGGGTGAGGGTCGGCGCCGACAGCGCGGTCGCGGCCCCCTCGACGAGCGCGAGCGTCTGCATCGTGTGCAGGTACTCGGTCTCCTTGACGAGCGCGACCTGGGCGCCGACGTTGCGCTCGAAGGTCACGAGCCCCTCGGCCTCGAGGCGTCGGATCGCCTCGCGCACCGGGACGACGCTCATGTCGAGCTCGCCCGCGATCTGACCGAGCACGAGCCGGTAGCCCGGGACGTAGCGGCCGTCGTCGATCCGCTGACGGATGAAGCGGTAGGCCAGCTGCGACTTGCTCTCGGCGGTCATCGGGTGCTCTCGACGGAGTCGGTCGACGCGGTGGCCGCGGCATCCGCTCGCCCTGCGGCATCCGCTCGCCCTGCTTCGGCTCGCTCTGTCTCAGCGCGCTCCGCGTCGTAGCGGGCGCGCCACGCGGCGTTCATGGGGAACAACCCGTCGACGGATGCCCCGCCGGCGACCTGCTGGGCGACCCACGCGTCTTCGGCCTCCTGCGCGACGGCTTCGGCGACGACCTCGGCGAGCAGCTGCGGCGGGATCACGATGACGCCGTCGCCGTCGCCCACGATGACGTCGCCGGGCTGCACGGCGGCGCCGCCGCACGCGATCGTGACGTCGACCTCCCACGGCACATGGCGGCGGCCGAGCACGCTCGGGTGCGGCCCCTGCGAGAACACGGGGATCTCGAACCCGGCGACGGCCTCGAAGTCGCGCACGCCGCCGTCGGTCACGATGCCGGCCGCGCCGCGCACCTGCGCGCGGAGCGCGAGCACGTCGCCGACCGTTCCGGTGCCGCGCTCGCCGCGGGCCTCGACGACGAGCACTTCGCCGGGGGCGACCGTGTCGAACGCGAGCTTCTGGGCGTTGTACCCGCCCCCGTGCGCGGCGAACAGGTCGGGTCGGAAGGGCACGAACCGCAGCGTCTTCGCGATCCCGACCATGCGGTCGCCGGAGTGGTTGGCGTGCACGCCCTCGATGAAGACGTCGTGGTACCCGCGCTTGCGGAGTGCGACCGAGAGGGTCGCGACGGCGACACCGGCGATGGCGGTTCGCAGTTCGTCGGTGAGGGGGCTCGCCGGTCGAGCCGTCGACGGAGCCTGCGGAGTCGGCGTGTCGAGACCCCCGGGCGCGTCGAGCGGGCTCGCGAGCCCGGCGGCGACGGCCGCGGCATGCTCGGCCTCGCTGCCCCACGCCTCGATGCGCTGGGCGTCGTCGATCGCGGGCTTCGAGCCGAAGTCGCCGAACGGCACCTCACCCTGGGTGACGGTCGTGACGAGGCGGCCGGTCGACGGCGCGCCCGCGGCATCCGGTGCGTCGACCTCGACCTCGACGATGTCGCCCGGTACGACGACGCTCGAGCCCGCGGGGGTGCCGGTGAGGATGACGTCGCCGGTCTCGAGCGTGAGGTGCTGCGACAGGTCGGCGACGAGGCGTCCGAACGGGAAGAGCAGGGTGTCGCTGGTGTCCTCCTGCACGAGGGAGCCGTTCACCCAGGTGCGCACGCGCCAGCCGTCTTCGCCGGCGACGCTCGCGGGGATGAGTTCGGGGCCGAGGGGCGTGAACCCGTCGCCGCCCTTGTTGCGCACGTTCGAGCCCTTGTCGGCGGCCCGCAGGTCGTAGAGGCCGAAGTCGTTCGCCGCGGTCACGGATGCCACGTGCCGCCAGCCGTCGGCGGGGGAGACGTGCCGCGCGGGCTCCCCGATGACGAGCGCGATCTCGCCCTCGAAGGCGAGCAACTCCGTGCCGGCCGGGCGCTCGATCGTGCCGCCCGTGGCGGCGAGCGAGGAGGCGGGCTTGAGGAAGTAGCTCGGCTGCGCTGGCGTGCGGCCGCGCTGGGCGGCCCTCGACGGGTAGTTGAGGTGCACGGCGATGATCTTGCCGGGAGTGCCGGGGGTGCTGGGGGTGTGTGAGGTGTGTGAGGTGCCGGGGGTGGCGCCCGGGGTGCCCGGGTTCGCGCCCGTGGTGGCGGTGGCGTCGGTGGTCATTGACATCCTCGTCTCCTGATATTTCAAATGATATACGATCTGGCGGGTTGCGCAAGGTGCGGCGGCTCGCGCGCGCGGTTCCCTGCGCGCCGGCGCCGCCCGCGCGGCTCCTGCGCGCACCGGCGCCGCCCACGACGGCGAGCGTCGCGAGATCAGGCCGACCGCGCCAGATCAGGCCCGAATCGGCGATTCCGTCCTGATCCGGCGCCGTCGGCCTGAATCCGCAGCCGGGCGGCTCAGTAGCTCGGGCGCGGCGCGGAGCCGTCGGCATCCGCGTCGGGCGGCGACCCGATGTACCGGTCGGCGAGGGCTTCGGTCGCGCGGGCGAGCAGGGCGACATCCGCCCCCACGACCACGAATGACGCTCCGGCCTCGACGTACCGGTCGGCGGACGAGGGCACGAAGGCGTTCACGGCGGCGGGCTTGCCCGCGGCGCGGGCGGCGGCGATGCCGTGCAGCACGGCGGCGACGACATCCGGATGCTCCTGCTGGCCGATGAGCCCCATGGATGCCGCGAGGTCCGCGGGTCCGAAGAACACCCCGTCGACCCCGTCGACGCCCAGGATGGACTCGACGTTCGCCGCGGCGGCCGCGGACTCGATCTGCACGAACAGCGAGATCGTCGACGACGCGTCGGCGAGGTATCCGTCGACGCGGTTCCACCGGGCCGAACGCGCGAGCGCGCTGCCGACGCCCCGCACGCCGAGCGGGGGATACCGCACCGCCCGCACGATCTCTTCGGCCTGCGACGCGCTGTCGCACATGGGCACGAGCAGGTTCTGCGCGCCGAGGTCGAGGAACTGCTTGATGGTCACGGTGTCGCCGTAGGGCACGCGCACGAGCGGCGCGACGGGGTAGGCGGCGACGGCCTGCAGCTGCGCGAGAACCGACTCGAGGCCGATGGGCGAGTGCTCGGCGTCGATGAGCACGACGTCGAGGCCCGAGCCGGCGACGATCTCGGCGTTGACGGCGCTGCCGCCCGACGACCAGGCGCCGAAGAGCGGGCGGTCGGATGCCGCGATGCGGGCGGCCAGCGTCGGCGGCAACGTCATTCGAATCGGCATGTCACGGTTCCCAACTGTCCGTAGTCGGCGTGCACGGTGTCGCCGCGCTCGACCCACATGGGGCGCGTGAACGAGCCCGCGAGGATGATCTCGCCCGCACCGAGCGCCTGGCCGTGCGCGGCGAGCTTGTTCGCGAGCCAGGCCACGCCCATGGCGGGGTGGCCGAGCACGGCGGCCGCGACGCCCGACTCCTCGATGGTCTGGTTGCGCGAAAGCAGCGCCGAGACCCAACGCAGGTCGACCTGGTCGACCGTGACCGGTCGGCCGCCGACGACCATCGCACCCATGGCGGCATTGTCGCTGATGGTGTCGACGATCGTGCGGCCCTGCATCTCGATGTGCGAGTTCAGGATCTCCAGGGCGGGCACGACGTAGGCGGTGGCATCCAGCACGTCGAAGATCGTGGTGTTCGGGCCCTCGAGCGGCTTGGCGAGCACGAACGCGAGCTCGACCTCGATGCGCACGTTCGAGAAGCGGTCGAACTCGACGGAGGCGCCCGACTCGATGACCATGTCGTCGAGGATCACGCCGTAGTCGGGCTCGGTGATGCCGGTCGCGACCTGCATGACCTTCGAGGTGAGGCCGATCTTGCGGCCGACGATGCGGGCGCCGGCCTCGACGCGACGTTCGGCCCACACGCGCTGCACGGCGTAGGCGTCGTCGACGCTCATGCCCGGATGCCGCGCGGTGAGCAGGGGCACGGTGGTTCGGTCGCGGTCGGCGGCGACGAGTTCGTCGGCGATCGCGTCGATCTGGTGCTGGTCGAGCACGGGTTCTCCACTTCATCGAGGGACGACTAGATCGTATACGATGCCGCGGGCCGGATGCCGATGCCGGATGCCGGATGCCGATGCCGGATGCCGGATGCCGATGCCGGATCTCGTGGGCCGGGCCATAGTCAGCGGCCGGGCCTTCGCGATACGTTCGAACACGGCGGTGCGATGCTGCTCCGCCTTCGAACTCTCCAGGGGGAACCGATGAGCGAGTCCGCATTCATTCCGAGATCCACGCCCGGGGTTCTGCCCCGGCCCGACTTCCATTTCGGCGGCCAGGTGGGACGAACCTATCTCGAGTCCGACCCGGCGACCTTCCCGCAGCCGGTGGAGGCGCCCGAGGGTGCGCCGAACATCGTGCTCATCCTGCTCGACGACGCGGGGTTCGGGCAGTTCGGCACATTCGGCGGCGGGGTGCCGTCGCCGACCATGGACCGCCTGCGCGACGAGGGGCTGCACTTCAACCGGTTCCACACGACCGCCCTGTGCAGCCCGACCCGCGCGGCCCTGATCACCGGCCGCAACCACCACTCCGCCTCGTTCGCGGGCATCACCGAGATCGCGACGGGCTACGACGGGTACTGCTGCATCCTGCCCAAGTCCACCGGAACCGTCGGTGAAGTGCTCCGGCAGAACGGCTACATGACGGCGTGGATCGGCAAGAACCACAACACGCCCACCTGGGAGACCAGTTCGGTCGGCCCGTTCGACCGTTGGGCGAACGGGTTGGGCTTCGACTACTTCTACGGCTTCAATGCGGGCGACATGAACCACTGGAATCCGCTCCTCTTCGAGAACCGCGACCTCGTGCCCGGATCGCAGGACCCCGACTACCACCTCACCGAGGACCTCGCCGACAAGGCGATCGACTGGCTCCGCCGGTCGGCGACGATCGCGCCCGACAAGCCCTACTTCCTCTACGTGGCGCCCGGCGCGACGCACGCGCCGCATCAGGTGCCCAAGGAATGGATCGACCGGTTCGAGGGCGAGTTCGACGACGGCTGGGACGCCTACCGCGAGCGCACGCTGGCCCGCCAGAAGGAGCTGGGCGTGGTGCCGCAGGACACGCAGCTCACCGAGCGCTCGGCGGGGCTGCCGGCATGGGACGAGCTCAACGACGAACAGCGCAGGCTCTACTCCCGCATGATGGAGGTCTTCGCTGCGTTCGGCGCGCACGCCGACCACCACATGGGCCGAATCATCGATGCGGTCAAGTCGCTGCCGAACGCCGACAACACGCTCATCATCTACATCGCGGGCGACAACGGCTCGAGCGCCGAGGGCGGCCTCGAGGGCTCGCTCTGCGAGAACATGTTCTTCAACGGCTTCCCCGAGAGCTGGGAGGACAACATCCTCGCGATCGACGAGCTAGGCGGTCCGAAGCACTTCAACCACTTCCCTGCCTCGTGGGCGCACGCGATGAACACGCCGTTCCAGTGGACGAAGCAGGTCGCCAGCCACTTCGGCGGAACGCGCAATCCGATGCTCATCTCCTGGCCCGACCGAATCACGGATGCCGGCGCACTGCGCGACCAGTTCCTGCACGTGATCGACATCGTGCCCACGATCTACGAGGTGTGCGGCATCACGCCGCCGACCGAGCTGAACGGCGTGCAGCAGAAGCCCATCGAGGGCATCAGCTTCGCCGACGCGCTGCTGTCGGGCGACGCGAAGGGCAAGCGAAGCACGCAGTACTTCGAGCTCGCGTGCAACCGCGGCCTGTACCACGACGGATGGATGGCGTCCGCGCCGTCGTTCGTGCCGTGGAACCCGAACCGGCAGGAGTGGGACCCCGACAAGGCGGTCTGGGAGCTGTACGACATCACGAAGGACTTCTCGCAGGCGAACGACCTCGCGGCCGAGCACCCCGAGAAGCTGCGGCAACTGCAGGACATGTGGTGGGTCGAAGCGTCGAAGTACAACGCGCTCCCGCTCGACTGGCGCGGCACCATCCGGATGAACGCCGAAGAGATGGGCCGCCCGAATCTGAACGCCGGTCGCACGAGCGTCACCTACTACCCGGGCACGATCGCGCTGCCGGATGCCGCGTGCCTGCCCATGCTGAACAAGTCGTGGATCATCACCGCCGACATCGAGGTGCCAGACGGTGCAGCCGACGGCATGATCGTCACCCACGGCGGGCTCGAGGGCGGGTACGGACTCTACCTGCGCGACGGCAAGCCGACGTTCGTGTACAACTTCCTGTCGGTGGAGCGTCCGACCGTGGTCGCGTCTGAGCCGCTGGCGCCCGGCCGCACGACGCTCGTCGTCGAGTTCGAGTACGACGGCGGCGGCATGGGCAAGGGCGCGACGGTCACGCTCTCGGCGGGCGGCGCCCAGCTGGCGCAGGCGCGACTCGATCGAACGGTGCCGATCCAGTTCGCGCTCGGCGAGGGACTCGACATCGGCATGGACACCGGTTCGCCGATCGACTTCACCTACCAGATGCCGTTCGCGTACACCGGCACGATCCACAGCGTGCGGATCGATCTCGAGACCGAGGCGCCGGTGACCGCCTGATCGGCGGACTTTCAGCACAACGGCTGCACGGATGCCGCGGGGTCGGCGCCATCGAACAGACGGCCCGCCCTGCGGCATCCGCTCAGCTGTTCACCCGGATGATCTCCTCCTGGTACGGCGCGACGACCGTGCCCGAGATGCGGCAGTCGAGCAGCAGGAACGGCCGCTCGGCGGCGGGCCGCGCCGCCCACTCGTCGAGCGCGTCGAGGTCGGCGAGCGTCTGCACGACGACGCCTTCGGCGCCGACGGCCGCGGCGAGGCCCGCGAACGACGTCTCGGGGATGAGCATCGGCTCGGGCGCGAGCCCCTTGAGGCCGTAGAGGTTGACCTCGGCGCCGTAGGCGGCGTCGTTCCAGACGACGGCGAGCCCGCGGCCGCCGGCCGAGCGCACGGCCGACTCGAGGTCGGCGAGGGCCATGAGCCCGCCGCCGTCGCCCGTGGTGAGGACGATCGTCGACGACGGTTTCGCCGCGGCGGCGCCGGGCACGCTCGGGAAGCCCAACCCGATCGACTGGAACGCCGTGCCGACCATGATCATGCGGTCGGGCGAGGCCACCGGCCAGTACATGTTCGCCCAGCCGATGAAGTGGCCGCCGTCGCTCACGACGACGCGGTCCTCGGGCAGCAGCTCGCCGATGCGGCGCGCGACGGCGCGCGGGTCGAGGCGCCCGTCGTCGGCGAGGCCGTCTTCGCGGGGTGCGGCCGGTTGCTCGCGAAGCGGGACGAGGTCGAGCGATTCCCGCCAGCCGGATGCCTCGGCGCCGAGTTCGTCGAGCGCGTCGACGATCGCCCGTGCCGCGATTGCCGCGTCGCCGCGAAGGTAGCCGCCGACGTTCGGATGCGTCGCCGCGGGCGCCACGTCGACCTGGAACACGCGCGTGCCCGGTGCGAAGAGGTCGCCGAAGCGCATCGTGAACTGGTTGAGCGACGCCCCGAAGACGACGGCGACATCGGCCTCGCGGACGAGTCCCATGGCGCCCTCTGCGCCGAACCCGCCGGTGACCCCGAGGTCGAACCGCGCGTCGGGGAAGACGCCTCGGCCGAGCGCGGTCGAGGCGGTCACGGCGCCCGTCGCGTCGGCGAGCTCGCCGAGCGCGTCGCCGGCGCCCGCGAGCCACGCACCCCGGCCGGCGAGCAGGAACGGGCGGCTCGCGCCCGCGAGCGCGGCGGCGACGTCGGAGATGACGGATGCCCCGAACGGCCCCGCCGGCTGCAACGGCGTCGGCAGATGCAGGTCGGGTGCGGCGGTGATCTCGCCGGCGTCGCGGGCGGCGACGTCGTAGGGGATCGCGAGCACGACGGGCACTCGGTAGGAGAGCGCGTGCTCGATCGCGAGCACGGTCGTGGCCGCGGCATCCGTTCGCCCGACCGTGTACGTGCGCGCGCCGACCGCCGAGGCGAGGGCGATCTGGTCGACGTCCCACGGCCGGCGGCCCGAGGTCGGCTCGTCGCCGACGACGAGCACGAGGGGCACGCGCGCCTGCGCGGCCTCGGCGAGGGCGGTGAGGGTGTTCGTGAAGCCCGCCCCGTAGGTGGCGGTCGCCGCGGCGATGCGGCCCGAGGCGCGGAAGTGCGCGTCGGCGGCGACCACTCCGCCCGCCTCGTGGCGCACGGCGGTGAACGCGACATCCGTCTCGCGCTCGATGGCGTCGAGGAAGTACGCGTTGCCGTTGCCCATGAGGCCGAAGACGTGGTCGAGGTGGGCGGCGAGTGTGTGCGCGACGTGCGCGGAGACGGTGGGCATGGCGAAGCCTTTCGAGACGGATGACGGAGATGGGGGTTTCCGTATGTGTCTCGCGCGGCCGGCGACTGGGTCGACCGGGCTTCGTGCCCCTTTTGCGAGCACCGGCGCCGTCGTGGCGCCTGGACGAGACGAGTATACGGGCGGTCGCGGCCCGCCCCGTCGCCGTGCGACCGCGCGTGCGGCAGGATGGACGCGTGAAGACCATTCAGCTGCGCCACTACACCCTCGTCGACGGAGAGTACGACGCCTTCCTCGAGTGGTGGCAGGGCGCGATGCCCGTCGTGCGTCCCGCCGCGGGGTTCACGATCGAGTTCGCCTACGGTCTGCGCGAGTCGAACGAGTTCTACTGGGCCGTGAGCGCTGAGGGCGATCGCGACGCGTTCCTCGCGCTCGAGCAGACCTATATGGCCTCCGACGCGCGTGCGGCGGCCTTCGAGGGCGTTCCGCAGCGCGTCGCGGTGCACGACATCCGCTTCGTCGACGACGCACCCGCGACAATGCCGACGACGCCGACCAAGCCGGGCACGACGGACTGACCCCGCCGTGAGCGACGACGCCCCGACGCTCGACGCGCGAGGCCGCCCGATGCCCACGGGGCGTCGTCGCTGGGTGGGCCTCTGGGTGCTCGCCTCGGCGCTGTCGATGATCGTGCTCGACGGCACGATCGTGGGCGTCGCGCTGCCCACGCTCATCACCGAGCTCGATCTCGACTTCAGCGATGCGCAGTGGGTGAACGGCATCTACTCGGTCGTGTTCGCCGCGCTGCTGCTCACGGCCGGCCGGCTCGGCGACCGGCTCGGCCGGCGGCGGGCCATGGTGTTCGGCATCGCCCTGTTCCTCATCGGCAGCCTGCTCGCCGCGCTCTCGACCTCGGGCAGCACGCTCATCATCGCGAGGCTCGTGCAGGGCGTCGGCGGCGCGTTCATCCTGCCGACGACGCTGTCGAGCGTGAACGCCACGTTCCGGGGCCGTGACCGCGCCGTCGCGTTCGGCGTTTGGGGCGCCGTGATCTCGGGCGTCGCCGCGCTCGGTCCGCTGCTCGGCGGTTGGCTGACGGACTCGTTCGGCTGGCAGTGGATCTTCCTCGTCAACCTGCCGTTCGGCGCGATCATCCTCGTCGGCACGTACCTCACGGTCGCCGAGACGCGGGCGACCATCACCGCCCCCGGCCTCGACATCGACGGGTTGCTGCTCTCGGCCATCGGGTTCGGCGCGCTCGTGTTCGGGCTCATCGAGGGCGGATCCCTCGGCTGGTGGGCGCCCGAACGCGAGTTCGAGTTCTTCGGCCTCGTCTGGCCCGCGGATGCCGCGCTCTCACCGGTTCCGATCATGCTCGCCGTCGGCGTGGTCGCCCTCGTGCTGTTCGTGCTGTGGGAACGCCATCGTGCGCACAACGGCCGGTCGGCGATCCTCGACGTGCGCCTGTTCGCCGTTCCGACCTTCACGTGGGGCAACCTCGTCGCGTTCTGCGTCGCCGTCGGCGAGTTCGGCATCCTCTTCGTGCTGCCGCTGTTCATCGTCAACGCCATGGGGCTGTCCACGCTCAGCGCCGGTCTCGTGCTCGCCGCCATGGGGCTCGGCGCGTTCGTGTCCGGGGCGCAGGCCCGCCATCTCGCGGCACGGTTCGGCGCGCCGACCGTCGTGCTCATCGGGCTCGGCATCGAGTTCGTCGGCGTCGTGATCGCGGTGCTCGTCGTGTCGCCCGACGTCTCGAGCTGGCTGCTCGCCGGCGTGCTCGCCCTCTACGGGCTCGGGCTCGGGCTCGCCTCGGCCCAGCTCACCGGCACTGTGCTCGCCGACATCCCGCCCGACCAGTCGGGGCAGGGCTCGGCGACGCAGAGCACCGTGCGCCAGGTCGGGTCCGCACTCGGCACGGCCGTCATCGGCGCGATCCTCGCCGCGGGCCTCGCACACGCGCTGCCTGCCCAGCTCGACGACGTCGACGAGCTCGACGCGGCCCAGTCGGCCCAGATCGTCGAGGTCACCGAGCAGACGGCGGGCAGCTCCATCCCGGCGCTCCGCGAGGCGGGCGACGAGAGCCCGCTCGGCCCGGCAGGCCCAGAGGTCGCCGACGCGCTCGCCGAGGGCATGGCGGATGCCGCGCGCTGGGCGCTCGGCGGGGCATCCGCGTTCCTGCTGCTCGGCGGCGTGTTCGCGGTGCGGCTGCGCGCGGCATCGCGGCGGAGCGCCGGGGCGGCGGCGCCGGCCTCGGAGTGACGCCGCCGGGTCCGGCACGCGTCGCCACGCGGCCCCGGGCGCGCGGCACAAGGCTCTGGCTCGCGCGCAGCACGACACGGCGGCGTCCGCGGCCATCCGGCGCGGACACCGTGTACAGCCGGTTCGACCGCGCGCACCCCGTACGATCGAAGCATCCCCTGAAGTGAACCGTGGCCGAAGCTGCCCACCCGCTCGCGCGGCCGCGCCTGACCCTGGTCGATGACGCCCGCGCGCTCGCGACCGAGAAGGAAGATCGTGAGTCTCGAGTTCGACGCAAGCCGTGCCCAGTGGATCGCCCGAGAGGAGCTCGCCGAGCGGATGATCCCGCTCATCGGCAGCCTCTACCGAGACCACGGGGTCGTGACGTCCATCCACGGGCGCCGCCTCATCAACCGGTCGCCGATCGAGCTGCTGAAGGCCCACCGCTTCGCGCGGCAGGCGGGCGACGTCGAGCTCGACCCCGCCGACACGATGCGCGTGCTCGAGGCGCTGCGCGAGATCGGCCCGGGCCCGGCCTCGGTCGACGTGGCTCGGCTGGTCGCCCGCCACGCGGCATCCGGAACCGACGTCGACGGCGAGCGGATGCCGCTGGCCGACTTCCTGCGCCTCGAACTCGCGCCCGTGGTCGCCGCCGACGGCGCCGACCGGCCCGCGCGCGAGGGCACCGACGTCGTGCTCTACGGCTTCGGCCGCATCGGACGTCTGCTCGCGCGCATCCTCATCGCCCACGCGGGCGACGCGACCGGCCTGCGCCTGCGCGCCGTCGTCGTGCGCAAGGGGTCGGCGAACGACCTCGTGAAGCGTGCGAGCCTGCTGCGCCGCGACTCGGTGCACGGCTCGTTCGCCGGCACGATCGAGGTCGACGAGGAGGCCAACACGATCCTCGCGAACGGCACCCTCATCCAGGTGATCCACGCGAACGACCCCGCGGCGATCGACTACACGGCGTACGGCATCCACGACGCGATCGTCGTCGACAACACCGGCCGCTGGCGCGACGAGGAGGGGCTCTCGCAGCACCTGCGCTCCACGGGCGTCGCGCGCGTGCTGCTCACCGCGCCCGGCAAGGGCGCGATCAAGAACATCGTGCACGGCATCAACGACGGCGACATCGAGGCATCCGACCGCATCCTCTCGGCCGCATCGTGCACGACGAACGCGATCACGCCCGTGCTGAAGGCCGTCGACGACGCCTACGGGGTCGAGCGCGGCCACGTCGAGACCGTGCACTCGTTCACGAACGACCAGAACCTCATCGACAACTTCCACGCGGGCGATCGCCGTGGCCGCTCGGCGGCGCTGAACATGGTCATCACCGAGACGGGGGCGGCCAAGGCCGTCGCCAAGGCCCTGCCGTCGTTCGCGGGCAAGCTCACCGGCAGCGCGATCCGCGTGCCCACGCCCGACGTGTCGCTCGCGATCCTGAACCTCCGCCTCGAGCGGCCCGCCGCGAAGGAGGAGCTGAACCGCTACCTGCGCCAGGTCTCGCTCACCTCGCCGCTGCGCCAGCAGATCGACTACATCGAGTCGCCCGAGGTCGTCTCGACCGACTTCGTGGGCTCGAGCCGCGCGGGCATCGTCGACGGCCTCGCCACGATCGCCGACGGCACCGACGCCGTGCTCTACGTCTGGTACGACAACGAGTTCGGCTACTCGTGCCAGGTCGTGCGCGTCATCGAGAAGATGGCGGGCACGCACCCCGTGGTGCTGCCCGTGCGCGAGCCGGTGATGCTCGCGTCGGTCGGCCCCTCCGTCGAGCCGGGCGACGCCGAGGCGGACGCCGAACTCGTCGCCGGCTGAGGCGCGCGCCTCCGAGCAGAGCGGATGCCGCGAGCCCACGTCGGCTCGCGGCATCCGTCGTCGTGGTTGCCGGATTCGGAGTTTTGGTCGACACGCCGCTTCGAGCGGTGTCGCGGCCGGCGTGTCGGCGAAAGTTCCGAATCGGCGACCGTGAGTGAGCGCGACGCGGGGAATCCGTGGGCGCGGCGGCCGGACGTAGGCTGGTGCCATGAGCGCCGAAGCCGTCATCGTCGATGTCATCCGCACCCCCGTCGGGCGGGGCAAGCCCGGCGGCATGCTCTCGGGCGTGCACCCGGTCGACCTGCTCGCGGGCGTGCTCGACACGCTCGTCAACCGCAACGACCTCGACCCGGGCCTCATCGACGACGTGATCGGCGGATGCGTCAGCCAGGTCGCCGAGCAGAGCTACAACGTCACCCGCAACGCTGTGCTCGCCGCCGGGTTCCCCGAGCACGTGCCGGGCACGACCATCGATCGCCAGTGCGGATCGAGCCAGCAGGCGGCGACCTTCGCAGCGCAGGCGGTCATGTCGGGCCAGGCCGACATCGTCATCGCGTGCGGCGTCGAGTCGATGAGCCGCGTGCGGCTCGGGTCGTCGACGCAGGGCGCCGACCCGTACGGCCCCCGCCTCGCCGCGCGCTATCCCGACGGGCTCGTCAACCAGGGCGTCTCGGCCGAGCTCATCGCCGCGAAGTGGGGCCTGTCGCGCGACGAGCTCGACGCGTTCGCGGCCCGTTCGCACGCGCTCGCCGCGGCGGCGGGCGAGGCCGGCGCGTTCGCGACCGAGGTCGTGCCCGTGCACGGCGTCGACCTGCCCGGCTCGCCCGGTTCGCTCGCCGACGAGACCGTGCGGCCCGGCACGACCGCCGAGGGGCTCGCGGGCCTGAATCCCGCGTTCCGCACCGACGAGCTCGCCGCACGGTTCCCCGACCTCGACTGGCGCATCACGCCCGGCAACTCGTCACCCCTCACCGACGGCGCGTCGGCCGCGCTCATCATGAGCGCCGACGCGGCATCGAAGCTCGGGCTCGAGCCCCGGGCCAGGTTCCGCTCGTTCGCGGTGGTCGGCAGCGACCCGCTGTACATGCTGACAGGCGTGATCCCCGCCACGGCGCGCGTGCTCGAACGCGCCGGCCTCGGCCACGACGACATCGACGCGTACGAGGTCAACGAGGCGTTCGCGTCGGTTCCACTCGCCTGGCTCGCCGAGACCGGGGCGGATGCCGCGAAGCTCAACCCGCGCGGCGGCGCCATCGCGCTCGGGCACGCGCTTGGCTCCTCGGGCACGCGTCTGCTCACGACCCTCGTCAACCAGCTCGAGGCCACCGGTGGACGCTACGGCCTGCAGACCATGTGCGAGGGCGGCGGCATGGCCAACGCCACGATCATCGAACGCCTCTGACGCCCGGCGGCCGGCCCTCGGCATCCGCTCGTCGCGCACCTGCTCCTCGCGCCTCACCCACCTCACCAACCTCACCCACGAAGGGACCACTCATGCAGCTGAACGGATCCGGCGCCATCGTCACCGGCGGCGCCTCGGGCCTCGGGCGGGGCACGGCCGCCGTGCTCGCCGCCGCCGGCGCCGACGTCGTCATCCTCGACCTCCCGGGCTCCCCCGGCGAGCAGACGGCCCGCGAGCTGTCGGAGGGCTCGGCGGGCAGCGTGCGGTTCGCGCCCGCAGACGTCACCGACGAGGCATCCGTGCAGGCAGCCATCGATCTCGTGCAGGAGCGCACGCCGCTGCGCGTCGCCGTGAGCTGCGCGGGCATCGCGACGGCCGGCCGCACCGTCGGCCGCGACGGGCCCCTCGCGCTCGACGCGTTCGAGCGCACGATCCGCATCAACCTCATCGGCACGTTCAACGTCGCCCGCCTCGCCGCCGCCGCGATGGCGGCGAACGACCCGATCACGGTGCAGTCGCTGCCGGGCGTGCCCGAGACCGCCGAACGCGGCGTCATCGTGAACACCGCCTCGGTCGCGGCCTTCGACGGGCAGATCGGGCAGGCCGCCTACTCGGCCTCGAAGGGCGGCGTCGCGGCCATGACCCTGCCGCTCGCGCGCGACCTGTCGAAGCTGCTCGTGCGCGTCGTGACGATCGCACCGGGCATCATGCAGACCCCCATGATGGCCGGCATGCCCGCCGACGTGCAGGCCTCGCTCGAGGAGCAGATCCCGCATCCCTCGCGCATGGGCACGCCCGCCGAGTACGCGGCGCTGGTGCGCCACGTCGTCGAGAACCCGCTGCTGAACGGTGAGACGATCCGCCTCGACGGGGCGATCCGCATGCAGCCGAAGTAGCGGCTTCGCACGAGCGAGCGGATGCCGCGGCATCCGCTCGCTCGTGCGTTTCCGGGTTCGGGCCGCTTACGGCTGCGTCGACTAGGGCCGCGTGCTGCGATTGCCCGGGAAGCTCAGCGTGCCCCGACCGCCGCCCTTGGCCGCCTTGACGATGCCGTCGATCGCGTCCCAGAGGCAGGCGCCGACGACGAGGGCGACGAACAGCACCGACAGCGCCCGGACCGCATCGGCATCGAGGTGCGGCGAGACGACGGCGAGGAACTCGTCGCTGAACAGCCGCCCCTCGACGAAGAGCCAGATCAGCGGCACCGCGAAGGCCGCGTTCAGCACGACGTTGACGACCGCGCTCGCCGGGCTCCAGTCGTTGCGGAAGATCCACACGGCGAACCCCGCCTCGAGCGCGATGAGCACGTACAGGTACGGGATCCAGAACGCCCACAGCTCGGGCGAGAGCAGCGGCACGGCGCTGCGCTCGCCGTCCTCCCACACGACGCCGAACTGCTGCCACAGGAGCAGGCCCGCGGCGATGCAGAGCCACACGAGCGTCGCGATGAGGTCGGCGCGGCGGTGCGGCCGACGCGACTCGGGCAGCTGGGGGAGCTGCTCGGGGGTCCAGGCGAGCGGGTCTGCTTCCGCCGAGCCGCGCCCGTCTGCGGCGGCGCCCGTGCCCGGCCACTGCCCGCTGCCGGCGCGCTCGATCAGGGCGAACACGAGCGTCAACCAGAACGCGAGGTGCACGGCCACGGTGACGCCGATGCCGATCGCCTGGCCGACGACCTCCCAGCCGCCGCCCGCGATGACGAGACCGAGCGCCGAAGCCGCGGCGGCCGTCGCCGGAATGAACGACTCGAGGAAGATCAGCAGCCGCCGCCAGACGAAGTAGTACCGCGGGCCGATGAGCATCGGCGGTCGGTCGCTGTAGCTCGCGGCGAGCGTCGCGGGGTGGCCGAGCTCGACGAGCGCGTCGCGCTCGGCCGACTCGGGATCGGAGGCGCCCGACTCGATGCGGGCGTCGATCGTGTCGGCGATGCGCTCGGCGAGGTCGCGCGAGAGCTCCTCGCGCTGCGATTCGGGCACGCTGCGGGCCGCGGCCCATACGTAGCGCTCGGTCAGGGTGGTCATGATGCGTCTCCCGTGAGTCCGGTGAGGGCGTCGTCGATGCGGCGCCAGTCGGCCATGAGCGCGGCGGCGAGTCGTTCGCCGGTCTGGCTCGTGCGGTAGAACTTGCGTGGCCTGGCCTCGTCGGTGTTCCACTCGCTCGTGAGCAGCCCCTGCTTCTCGAGCCGACGCAGCAGCGGGTACAGCGTGTTCGCGTCGACGAGGATGCCGAGGCCGTTCAACGACTCGAGCAGCGCGTACCCGTAGTCGGGGGTGCGCAGACGCTCGAGGCAGGCGAGCACGACGGTGCCGCGCCGCAGCTCCTGCAGGTGCGCGGCCGTCGTGTCGTCGGGTTGGTCCATGCTCCACACGATACTGTGTCACGCACACTATTGCAACCGACACCTCATCGTGTGCCCGCCCGTCCGCCCGCCCGTCACTCTTCCCTCTCGCAATTCAGGAGCGGAGTCGTGTCGCGGCCCGTGCTGCCGCATGCGGCGGGCGACACGCCGGGTGCCGTCCTGAATTGGCAATCCCGTCGGGCGGGTTGGGCCGGGTGCCGTCCTGAATTGGCAATCCCGTCGGGTGGGTTGGGCCGGGTGCCGCGCTGAACTGGCGAGCGCGAGCGCGACGGCGAGCGCTACTGCCCCGCGTGCGCCTCGAGGAACTCGTAGACCTCGGCGTCGTCGACGCCGGGGAACGTGCCCGACGGCAAGGGGGAGAGCACATGCGCGTGCAGGCGCGCGCTCGGCCAGGCGCGGCCCGCCCAGCGCTCGGCGAGACCGCCCGGCGCCCGGCGGCAGCACGCCTCGTCAGGGCAGGTCGACGCCGCCCGCAGCGTCGTCTCGCGCCCGCGGAACCACTTCGCCTGCGCGAACGGCACCCCGACCGAGATCGAGAACTCCGCGGCATCCGTTCGGCCCGTCTGCGTGGCGCACCAGAACGTGCCCGCGGGGGTGTCGGTGTACTGGTAGTTCTCGGTCGTGCGGTTCGTGTGCTCGAACGCCGAGCGCGCGCTCCACTTCTTGCACACCCACTGGCCCTCGATCGAGCCCGTGACGTCGGTGGGCAGCGGCAGGCCGTCGTTCTCGTACCCCTTGAGCAGGGCGCCGTCGCCCGCGACGCGGAGGAAGTGCACGGTCATGTCGAGATGCGACGTGCCGAGGTTCGTGAAACGCAGCGCGGCCGCCTCGTGCGTGACGCCGAACGCGTCGCGGAAATCCTCGATGGCGAGCCGCTTCTCCTTCTTGGCCTGTTGGAGGAAGGCGACGGATGCCTCGCGCGGCATGAGGCACGCGGCGGCGAAGTAGTTGATCTCGAGGCGCTGCCAGAGGAACTCGTCGTAGCTCGCGGGCGGCTGGTGGCCGAGGAGTCGGTGCGCCATGGCCTGCAGCGCCATCGAGCGCAGGCCGTGGCCGCCCGGGATCGACGCCGGCGGGAGGTAGATGCGCCCGTTCTCGAGGTCGGTGATCGACCGCGTCGAGTCGGGCAGGTCGTTGACGTAGATGAGCTGGAAGCCGAGCCGCTCGGCCATGACGCTCACCTCGCGGTGCGTGACGGCGCCCGCGCGATGGCCCGCAGCGCGCACCTGCTCCTCGGCGAGCTGCTCGATGTCGGGCAGGTAGTTGGCCTCGGCGCGCATGCGCTCGCGCAGATGCGTGTTGGCGCGCCGCGCCTCCTCGGGCGTGGCGATCGCCTGGCTGGCGCGCCGCTGCAGCTCACGGTGCAGCCCGACGATGGCCTCCAGTGCCTCGTCGGAGATGCCGCGACCCGGTCGGATCGGCGGCAGGCCGAGGCTCGCATAGAGGGGGCTCGTCTGCGCGCGGCCGAGCTCGAGCTCGAGCGCCGCCCTGGCGCTCGGCGCCTCGGGCGAGAGCAGGTCGCCGAGGGCGATGCCGAACGCGCTCGCGAGCGCGTCGAGCGTGGAGAGCTTGGGCTCGCGCTTGCCGTTCTCGATCAGCGAGAGCTGCGAGCCGGCGAGCCCGACGGCCTCGCCGGTCTGGTCGAGGGTCATGCCGCGCTCGCCGCGGAAATGGCGGATGCGCTGACCGAGGGTCGCGAGATCGGGGGTTCCGGCCTTCATGCCTTAAGCCTATCGAAAGAAGGCCCATTCTTAACAGTCGAATTGGCCAACGAGACGTCCCATTTCGACGCATTCTTGAAACACGAACCGATTCCGAGGCTCGCGACCCGCGAGAACGGACCCACCAGAAGGGACGACGATGACCATCTCCGAGTTCGCCGGCACCGAGGCATCCGTCGAGGCATCCGGCTTCGAGGCACCCGTCGACGCCACCGTCGAGGCATCCGTCGGTGCCACTGGCTCCGCTCCCGCGCAGGGCACCGTCGATCCCGACCTGCGGGCCTGGGTCGCCGAGATCGCCGCCCTCACCAAGCCCGACGCGATCGTCTGGTGCGACGGTTCGAAGCACGAGGCCGACGTGCTCACGAAGCAGCTCGTCGCCGAGGGGCGACTCATCAAGCTCAATCCCGAATGGCGCCCGAACAGCTACCTCGCGCGCACCGACCCGCGCGACGTCGCCCGCGTCGAGGACCGCACCTTCATCTGCTCCACCTACGAGGAGGACGCCGGCCCCACGAACAACTGGCGCGACCCCAAGGCGATGCGCGGCGAACTCGACGACGTGTTCGACGGCTCGATGAAGGGCCGCACCATGTACGTCGTGCCGTTCTCGATGGGACCGCTCGGCGGACCGATCAGCCAGCTCGGCGTCGAGATCACCGACTCGCCCTACGTCGTGCTCTCGATGGGCATCATGACCCGCATGGGCGAGCAGGTCTACCGCCTCATCGAGGCCGGCGACCCGTGGGTGCGCACCGTGCACTCCGTCGGCCACCCGCTCGTCGACGGCGTCGGACACCGCGTCGCCGAGGTCGACTGGCCCTGCAACGAGACCAAGTACATCGTGCAGTTCCCGGACTCGCGCGAGATCTGGTCGTACGGCTCGGGTTACGGCGGCAACGCCCTGCTCGCCAAGAAGTGCTTCGCGTTGCGCATCGCGAGCGTCATGGCGCGCGACGAGGGTTGGCTCGCCGAGCACATGCTGCTCATCAAGATCACCTCGCCCGAGGGCAAGGCGTACCACGTCGCCGCCGCGTTCCCGTCGGCGTGCGGCAAGACGAACCTCGCGATGCTCCAGCCGACCATCCCCGGATGGCGCGTCGAGACCATCGGCGACGACATCGCGTGGATGCGACCCGGCGCCGACGGCCGCCTGTACGCGATCAACCCCGAGGCCGGCTTCTTCGGCGTCGCCCCCGGAACGGGCGCCTCGACGAACCCTACCGCGGTCGAGACGCTCTGGGGCAACACGATCTTCACGAACGTGGCGCTCCGACCCGACGGCGACGTCTGGTGGGAGGGCCTGACCGACGAGGCGCCCGCCGAGCTCACCGACTGGGAGGGCAACCCCTGGACGCCGGCATCCGGTCGCCCGGCCGCCCACCCGAACTCGCGCTTCACGGTCGCCGCTGCCCAGTGCCCGCAGATCTCCGACGACTGGGACGCCCACGACGGCGTGCCGATCGACGCGATCCTCTTCGGCGGACGGCGCGCGACCAACGTGCCGCTCGTCGCCGAGGCGCGCAGCTGGAAGCACGGCGTCTTCATGGGCGCCACGATCTCCTCCGAGAAGACGGCCGCGGCTGAGGGGACCGTCGGCGAACTCCGCCGCGACCCGTTCGCGATGCTCCCGTTCTGCGGCTACAACATGGCCGACTACTGGAGCCACTGGGTCAAGATGGGCCGCGTGCTCGGCACGAAGGCTCCGAAGATCTTCCAGGTGAACTGGTTCCGCAAGGGCGACGACGGCTCGTTCCTCTGGCCCGGATTCGGCGAGAACTCCCGCGTGCTCGAGTGGATCGTCGGCCGCGTCGAGGGCGGCGCAGACGTCGTCGAGACGCCCATCGGCCTGCTTCCCGCGTCGGGTTCGCTCGACCTCGACGGACTCGAGATCACGGATGCCGCGCTCGAGCAGCTCTTCGACGTCGATCGCGACTCGTGGCTGGCCGAGTGCGACCTCACCGACGAGTACTTCGCGCAGTTCGGCGACCGCGTGCCGGCCGCCCTGCGCGCCGAACTCGCAAGCCTGCGCTACCACCTGGAACACCGGGCGTAGCGCGCTCGGGGTCGTGCGGTGCTCCAAGCGCACGGCCCCTCGTTGGGATGCCCCGGTGGGCGCGTACGGGAATGCGCGCCTGTCCGGGGCATCCGTCTGCCCGCGGCACGCGCTTCCCAGTTCTGCGCACACCTTCGCGTTCCCACCGAGTCGCCCGATTGCGTCCACAGTCGGGCAACTCGCGCCGGGCGCGGGCGCGGCCACTGCGCAGGACCGCGTGCATGCCGAGGTCACGCTGCAGGCCGCCATCCTCGCGATCGGAGGTGTGCTTCGACGAGGTCGAGCGTCGCTTCGAGCGAGGCGAAGTTGCCGGCGTTGACGCGAAACGCCGCCCAGCCTGCACGCTGATACCGGTTGAAGCGTGTGAGGTCGTGGGTCCATTGCCCTCGATCGGTGCGGTGGTGGTCGCCCTCGTACTCGAGCAGCGTCAGGTACTCGGGGAACGCGAGATCGGCGTGCCCGACGAGTTCTCCGGTGTCGTCGTGCACAGGATGCTGGACCGTCGGTGTCGGCAGTCCACGCGCTACGAGCGCCGCTCGCAGCCTGGTCTCGCGACCTGAGTCGGCACACGACTCGAGCTTCGCCAGAGCCGCCGCGGCGTTGCGCGTGCCGCGGCCCTTCCACCCGGCGACGGCGCGAACGAGTGCGTCGGGTTCTGCGAGCGGTGCCCGCCTGCTCAGGAGGCGGTCGCCCGCAACGATCAGGTCGTCGACGGAGGACCCGGTCGCAGCGAGGTCGAGCCACGTCCTGATGGGGGCGGTGATGGGCACGCCGAAGCGGGCGATCGCCTCACCGTTGCGCAGCCTGAGCGAATGGCCGCGGAGCCCAGCGGCATGCGGTGCTCTTCGCGGGGCCAGGACCGAGAGGTGGATCGGCTCGTCTTCGGCTCGGTCGAGGTGGAATCCCCAAAGGTGGGCGGCCGTCGCATGGCTGACGAAGACGCCGTCGCCGAGCCGGCGCACGAGGAGCAGACTCCGCGCACGCGTGTCCAGGATGGTGCCCGCCTCGATGCGAGTGCCGGTGTACGGAGTCGAGAGGTCGCGTGCGCGGAGACGACCATAGGTAACACCGGATGCCTCGGCTTCGGCAACCGTGAATCCGGCGCGTCGGAGCGCGGCCGGGAGCTTCGAATGTGCGGTCACGCTCAGAGCCTGCTGCGTTTGCCGGGGTGCCCCGCGACTCGGACGGCCGATTGGGGAAGGATGCTTCCGCCAACGGCCTGTGGAGATGCAGTGGCCTGCTCGAGTTGCCCCGCTTTGGACGAATGTGGGCGACTCGGGGAGCGTGCGGGCGCTGGTGGTGCCGAGTTGCCCGGTTTTGGACGAATGTGGGCGACTCGGGGAGCGTGCGGGCGCTGGTGGTGCTGAGTTGCCCGGCTTTGGACGGAAGTGGGCGACTCGATGAATGCCAGTGCTCGCCGAGCCCGAGCGCGAGCCCGAGCGCGAGCCCGAGCCCGAGCCCGTGCGCGAGCCCGTGCCCGCGGGTCAGACGAGCAGCTGGTGCTCCGCGAGCTCGCGGTACAGCGGCACGGACGCCACGAGCTCGGCGTGGGTGCCTTCGCCGACGACGCGCCCGCCGTCGAGCACGACGATGCGGTCGGAGTCGATCACGGTCGAGAGGCGGTGCGCGATGACGATGAGCGTTCGCCCGGCTGAGACCTGGTCTATGGCCTCGCGCATCATGCGCTCGTTGACGCCGTCGAGCGAGGAGGTGGACTCGTCGAGCAGCAGGATCGGCGGCGCCGCGAGGAGCGCCCTCGCGATGGCGAGGCGCTGGCGCTCGCCGCCCGAGAGCATGATGCCGTCGTCGCCCACGGCGGCCGAGAGGCCGGCGGGGTCGCGGTCGAGCACGGATCCGAGGTTGACGGCGCGCAGCACGTGCTCGCACTCGTCGTCGGTCGCGTCGGGGCTGCCGAGCAGCAGGTTCTCGCGCAGGGTGCCCGCGAGCACGGGCGCGTCCTGTTCGACGTAGCCGATCTGCGCGCGGAGTTCGGCGCGGTCGAGCGAGCGCAGGTCGAGGCCGCCCATGCGCACGGTGCCGATCGACGGGTCGTAGAACCGCTCGATGAGGGCGAGGATCGTCGACTTGCCGGCGCCGGACGGCCCGACGAGCGCGATGCGCTGCCCGCGGGGCACGTCGAAGGAGACGCCGCGCAGCACGGGCTGCCGATCGGTCACCGACGGTTCGTTCGCCGCGGCGTCGTCGGATTCGTTGCCGGGGTCGGCGGGGTCGGTGCGGGTGGTGGCGTAGGCGAAGTGCACGTCGTCGAGGCTGATCGCCGCGGCATCGGGCATGACGCCGGCGTTCGCGTCGCCGACCATGAGGGCGAGCGGGGCGAGGTCGCGGTCGTGGGCGTCCTCGTCGGGCAGGTCGAGGATCTCCTGGATGCGGCCGAGGGCGCCGAGCGCCTGGTTGACCGAGGTGATCGCGCCGAAGAACAGGCCGAGCGGCATGATCATCATGAAGAGGAACAGAATGAACGCCACGAGGTTGGCGACGGTGATCGCCTCGGATGCCACGCGGTAACCGCCCACGCCGAGCACGACGAGGAACGAGACCTGCATCGCGATGCCCGCGACGGGCACGATGAGCGCCGAGATCTTCGCGACGTTGACGCCCATCTGCCAGGCGCCCTCGGCCTCGCCGTCGATGGTGCGGCCCTCGCGTTCGGTGGCGCCGGCCGCGCGGATGGTGCGCACGGCCCCGATGGCGCGCTCGACGGAGGCGGCGACGTCGCCGACCTTCTCTTGTGCGGCCTGAGATGCGCCGCGCACGCGCTGCGACAGCAGCACGACGGTGACGACGGCGACGGCGATGACGAGCACGGTGAGCCCGAGCAGCACGGGGTCGATGATGAGCATCGCGATGAGCGCGCCGATGAACGTGACCGTGCCGCCGATGGCCTCGACGAGGCCCTGGGTGAGCACCGCGCGGAGCATCGTCGTGTCGCTGCCGACGCGCGAGACGAGGTCGCCCGTGCGGCGCGTGTCGAACTCGGCGATCGGCAGGCGCAGGATCTTGGCGACGAGGCGCTTGCGGCTGGAGAGCACGATGCCCTCGCCGGTGCGCTGCAGGAGGTAGTGCTGGTAGCCCGAGATGACGCCGCTCACGATGACGAGCACGATGAGGGCCCAGACGATCCAGTCGAGCGGCTGGCCGGCTTCGACGATGGTGATGACGCGGCTGACGAGCAGCGGCTGGGCGAGGGTCGTGAGCGCGCCCACGATCGACAGGGCGGCCACCCAGACCAGCACCGGCCGGTGCTCGAAGATGAAGGGCAGCAGTTGCGAGAACGAAGCGCGCGGCCCTTCGGTCTTCGCGGGGCGGGCGAACGGGCTGCGTCGGGGGGCGGTGCGGTGCTGGGTCTGGCTCATCGTCTCTTCCTGGGCGGTGCGGCGGAGGGCGATGCGGTGCAGCTCGATGCGACCGGGTTCCGCGGCGTTCGCCCGGAACAGCCTACGTCGCTCAGCTGCGACCGTACTTCTTGTGCACAGCCTGCTTGGAGACGTCGAGCGCGAGGGCGATGAGCTGCCAGCTCGACCCTGCCGCCCGTGCACGCCGTACGGCGACGGCCTCGGCCCGGTCGAGCTCGCGGTTCACCTCGATGCGGGCGTGGTGCAGCGCGCGCAGGGCGCGGTAGGGGTCGTCGCCGTCGGCCGCGGCGATCGCCGTCCGGATGGTCGTGTCGTCCATGCCGTCAACCGTAGTTGACACGTGGAAGAACGTCAACTCACATTGACGAGTCGGAGGAGGCGGCCGCGTGCGCTCCCGGACTTCCGAGCACGGATGCCGCGGAGCGATGCCCCGCGAGGCACGCCGTCTCGGCATCCGCACCGTGCAGCCTCGCCGCGAGGAACCCGGCGGCGAACGCGTCGCCCGCGCCCGTGAGGTCGCGGATGCCCGTGACGGGTTCGACGTCGACCCGGGCCGAGAGCCGCCCGTCGACGATGACGTCGGTGGGCAGTGCGCCGTGCTTGACGACGACGGTCGGGGCGACGGATGCCGCGACCCGGCCGCCGTCCGTCAGCCCGAGCAGTGCCGCCTCGTCCTCGTTGGCGAAGAGCACGTCGGGCCGGATGCCGCGGACGAGGTCGAGGGCGAACCCCACGCCGAGCCCCTCGAGGAGCCCGGTCGAGGAGGCGTCGATCGAGACCTCGGCGCCGGCGGCGCGGGCGGCCGCGGCGAGCCGGGCGAGTTCGCCGCGCATCGGCTCGCGTTCGAACCCGTAGGCGGGCAGGTGCAGCAGCCCGACCTCGTCGAGCCACGCGGCGTCGACCCCCTCGAGCTCCGCGGAGGCGCCGCGGTCGGGGTACATGGTGCGCTCCCCGTCGACGTCGATCAGCAGCACGACCGTGCCGGTGCGTCCGCCGCGCTGGGTGCGCACCTCGACCCCGCTCGACGAGAGCGCGGCGACGAGCGCGTCGCCCGCGGCATCCGCCCCCACCCGGCCGATGAAGCGCGTCTCGACGAAGCCCGCCGCGAGTGCGGCGACGTTCGCGGCGCTGCCGCCCCTGGCGCGGAACACCCGCGCGGCGGTGTCGGTCGCGCGGTGCACGGGTTCGCTCGCCCAGACCACGATGTCCTCGACGAGGTCGCCGGCCACGGCGAGCCGCCCGGTCGGCCGGCCCTGCCGAGCGTCGGCGCCGACCCCGTCAACGGGCGACGGCACGCGCGATCTCCGCCCCGAGCGCGACATTTCCGCGGTACACCTCGAGGTTCACCTCGAGACTCGCGCCGCCCGTCGCCCGCTGCACGTGCTCGAGCAGGAACGGCGTGGTGTCGTGCCCGACGACGCCCTGAGCGGATGCCGCGGCCAGCGCCTCGGCGAGCACGCGGTCGTGGAACTCGGGGTCGAGCTGCCTCGCGGCCTCGACCGGGTTGGCGACGAGCACCGCCTGCGGAAGTCCGAGCTCGTCGCGCGCGTGCGCGAGATCGGCCGCCTCGGCCGGGGACTCGATGCGGTAGTCGAGCGAGAAGCCGGAGTCGGTCACGTAGAACGCCGGGTAGCGGTCGGTGCGGTAGCCGACGACCGGGATGTTCAGCGTCTCGAGCCGTTCAAGCGTCGCCCCGATGTCGAGGATCGACTTGACGCCGGCGCTCACGAGCGTGATCGGCGTCGTCGCGAGCGTGCCGAGGTCGGCGGACTCGTCGAAGGTCTCGGACGCCCCGCGGTGCACGCCGCCGAGTCCGCCCGTCGACATGACGCGGATGCCGGCGCGGTGCGCGAGCCACGCCGTCGCCGCGACGGTGGTGCCGGCGTCGAGCCGCTTCGCGCGGGCGATGGGCAGATCGCGCACGCTCGCCTTCACCACGCCGTCGGCGGTGCACAGCCGCTCGATCTCGTCGGGGGAGAGGCCGACGACCGCGACCCCGTCGACCACGCCGATCGTGGCCGGCTCGACGCCGAGCTCGCGCACCTGCTGCTCGGACGCGAGGCCGACCTCGAGGTTGCGCGGCGACGGGAGGCCGTGCGTGAGGATCGTCGACTCGAGCGCGAGCACCGGGGCGCCGCGTCGGAGAGCCTCGCGCACCGCCTCGCCGATGCGGATGCCGCGGATGCCGTCGATGCCGCGGATGCCGGCGTCGTCGTCGCCGTCGTCGTCGCGTTCTGGGTGCGTCTGCATGCCCGTCATCGTAGGAGCGCCCGCCGACGCCTGAGCGGAGGCCCGCCGCCCGGCATCCGACCGGTGTTTCGGCGTGTGACGTGGGTGTTTCCGCGTGTGACGCCGGCCCCGCGACATCCGCGGATCGCGAGCGTAACGTGGCCGCATCGAACCCCGAGGAGCCCTCATGCCGCACCGCGAGCCGCACGCCGTCACCCCCGCCACGGGCGAGGCCACGGGCATGCGCGGCTGCGAGCGGGCGGCCGGGTGCACGAGTGAGCGGGCCGGGCACGGCCTCAACGCCGTGCAGGAGCGGCTCGCCGCCGTCACCGCGAGCCGCTGGATCGACGCGATCGTCACCTCCGTCGACACGACGACCGGGTACGCCTGGATCGCGACCCTCGACGGCGGCATCCGCCGGGTGTGGCAGCACGACGCGTTCGGCGGTGCCCTCGCCGTCGGCGACCCGGTCGCCCTGCACGGGGTCTACGGGGTGCTCGCCGCGGGCGACCGGCGCTTCAGCGTCGCCGACGCCTGACCCGCGCGGCACAGGCTCGGGCGCGGCGGCGCCCGCGGCTCGCGGCACAGCGCGCGGCGCGGTTCACCCCATGGGCATCGCGTCGCGCATCATGCCCGACATCTTCTCCATGGTCGTCACGAGTTGATCGCACGCCATCGCGCACATGCGGCAGTGCTCGCTCATCTCGGCGTGCATCATGCACTCGGCCGAGCACGCCCGCGCGGTCGTGGCCGTCGCCTGCATCATCGACATCATCACGGCCATGTCCCAGCCGCGCGTGCGCAGCATCATCCGCATCATGGCGTCGCACACGTCCGCGCAGTTCGAGCACATCGACGCGCAGCGCCCCATGCCCTCGGCGGCGTCGGCATCGGCGCACATCACGCAGGCCTGCATGCACGCCGAGAGGGCCTCGAGGCACTCCTGCATCATCATCGGATCCATGCCGTCCATCGGCATCTCCGACGACGACATGGCGCCCTTCATCATGTCCATCGTCATGTTCATCGCATCGCTCGCTTCCGGGGCTGCGAGTGCCGGCCGGCGGCGGCGGATGACTCGGCTGCCCTGCTCGCGGCCATGCTACGCCGGGGCCGACCCCGCGTGAAGGGCCGTGCGTGACGTTCACGTGAACCCTCGGTCACGTGCCTGGCCGCACTGCCCCAGCCCGCATTGCCCCAGCCCACCCTGCCCGGCCGGCCCGTCCGGCCGAGTCGGGCCGCCCGGCCCGCCCGACCCAACCGCCCGACCGAGTTGCAGGAACTTCCGACCAACACGCCGCGCCGCGGCATCCGCACCCCGGCGCGTCGGCCGAATCTTCCTGCAGTGTCGGGGCACAGATCCCGGGCGCCGACGGAAGAGGGGCGGATGCCGCGGCATCCGCCCCTCAGAGGGTCACCGGATGCCTCGGCATCCGCTCGCTCGTGACGTGTCAGGCGTCGAGGTCGACGTCCTTCGTCTCCTTCGACAGCAGGAGCGCGATGAGCGTGAGCACGGCCATGACCGACAGGTAGACGCCGACCCAGAACGGGCTGCCGTCACCGGCCTGCCACAGGGCGACCGCGATGAACGGCGCGACCGCCGCGCCGAGGATCGACGACACGTTGTACGAGATGCCCGAACCCGTGTAGCGCACGTTCGTCGGGAACAGCTCGGGCAGCAGGGCGCCCATCGGGCCGAACGTGAGGCCCATGAGCGAGAAGCCCACGACGAGCCAGATCATGACGCCCGCGAAGCCCGCGTTCAGCAGCGGCACCCAGAGCAGGCCGAACACGATGATGCCGAGCGTGACCCAGATGAGCGTCGTGCGGCGGCCCCAACGGTCGGCGAGCGGGCCCGACACGAGGGTGAACACGCCGAAGAACAGCACGCCGCCGATGAGCATGAGCACGAACGTCGAGTACGAGTAGCCGAGGCCGGGCAGCGCGCCGTCGGCGGCCTCGACGGGGGCGCGGCCGTAGCTCAGCGAGAACGTGGTCATCAGGTAGAAGAGCACGTAGGTGGCCAGCATGAAGAACGTGCCGAGGATGAGCTGCTTCCAGTAGCTCTTGAACACCGTCGCGAGGGGAAGCTTCTTCAGCTTGCCCTTGGTCGCGGCCTTCGTGAACGCCGTCGACTCCACGAGGCGCAGGCGCACCCAGAGGCCGACCGCGACCATCACGACCGAGAACAGGAACGGGATGCGCCAGCCCCAGTCGAGGAACGCCTGCGACGGCATCGACGGGTCGTCGCTCGGCAGCACCGCCGCGATGACGAGGAACAGCCCGTTGGCGATGATGAAGCCGATGGGCGCACCGAGCTGCGGGAACGTGCCGTACCAGGCGCGCTTGCCCTTCGGGGCGTTCTCGGTCGCCACGAGCGCGGCGCCCGACCACTCGCCGCCGAGCGCGAAGCCCTGCGCGATGCGGAGGATCACGAGCAGCAGCGGAGCGAGCCAGCCCACGAGCGCGTACGTCGGCAGCACGCCGATGAGGAAGGTCGCGATGCCCATCGTGAGCAGGGCGCCGACGAGGGTCGCCTTGCGGCCGTGCTTGTCGCCGAGGTGGCCAAAGACGACCGCGCCGAGGGGGCGGGCGACCATGGCGGCGCCGAAGACGGCGAACGAGGAGAGCAACGCCGTGGTGGCGTCGCCCGTCGGAAAGAAGAGGTGCGGGAAGACGAGCACCGCGGCCGTGGCGTAGACGTAGAAGTCGTAGAACTCGATCGTCGTGCCGATGAGGCTCGCGAGGATCACGCGACTGCGCGGATTGGCGGGGGTGGTCGAAGCGGGGGATGCGGCCGTGGCCGCGGATGGTGCTGGCATTGCTGGCGAGACTCCAGTGCAGTGATCGAACGCGCGCCGTCGGGCGGTCGGTCTGGCCGTGCTCGCGGGACGCGGGGGAATCGTCGCTTGTGGCAACCGATCCAGCCTACGCGCCGCCGTTCGGGCGGGCACGCTGGGCGGGCGCCGTCGGCGCGGAATGCGACGAACGGCGGGATCGGTGCGACGAGCGGCGGATGCCCCGCCCCGGCGTTACCGCCAGAGGACGGCGATGCCCGCGTTCACGAGCGTGAGCACGCCGATCGACCAGAAGAGCGCCGGCGGAACCGAACCGTTGCGGCGCTGACGCGCGGAGCCGATGCCGAGCAGGGCGCCGATCGCGAGCAGCACGACGAGCTTCACGCCGATCTTGACGTAGTTCATGTCGTACGAGATGCCCCACGGGGCGGCCAGCGCGAGGCCCGCGACACCCGCGATGAGCAGGCCGTAGCTCATGAGGCGCGTCACCTTGTACCGACGGTTGACGGCTTCGACCGCCCATGCGCCGAAGAGCAGGGCGAAACCGACGAGGTGGACGAGCAGAACGACGTGGCGCAGGGTCTCCATGGGCACGATTCTATGTTCTACGGCTTGTCGAAGTCGACCGTCGAACGATTGAGCCGGTCGAGGAGCGAAGCGTCTCGAGACCTCCTCCCGTCGGTCGAGGGGCGAAGCGTCTCGAGACCTCCTCCCGTCGGTCGAGGGGCGAAGCGTCTCGAGACCTCCTCCCGTCGGTCGAGGGGCGAAGCGTCTCGAGACCTCCTCCCGTCGGTCGAGGGGCGAAGCGTCTCGAGACCTCCCGTCGGTCGAGGAGCGAAGCGTCTCGAGACCGCTCAGGTCGGGTCTCGAGACGCTCCTTCGTCGCTCCTCGACCGGCGAGCGCTCCTCGACCGGCGAGCGCTCCTCGACCGGCGAGCGCTCCTCGACCGGCGAGCGCTACTCGACCGACGGCGAGACGGCGCGGATCGCGCCGAGCGCGCGCGCCGTGGCGAGGGCGGCCTCCGCAGCCTCTCGACCCTTGTCCTCCTTCGACCCCGGCAGCCCCGAACGGTCGATCCCCTGCTGTTCGTCGTCGAGGGTCAGCACGCCGAAACCCACGGGCTTGCCCGTGTCGAGCGCGACCCGCGTGAGCCCGTCGGTCGCGGCCGCCGAGACGTACTCGAAGTGGGGCGTGCCGCCGCGGATGATCACGCCGAGCGCGACCACCGCGTCGGCGCCCGCCTCGAGCACCGCCTTCGACACGACGGGCAGCTCGAAGCTGCCGGGCACCCGCACGAGCGAGAACGAGGCGCCGGATGCCTCGAGCGTGCGCGTCGCCCCCGCGATGAGGGCGTCGGTGATGACGTCGTGCCAGCTGCCGGCGACGATGACCACGTGCAGCCCGGCGCCGTCGATGTCGAGGGTGGGGGAGCCTGCTCCGCTCATGATGCGTGTCCTTCCAGGAGTGCCTCGGCCGCGGCATCCGCGAGCTGGGCGTCGTCGATCGCGTGGCCCATGCGGCGACGCTTGGTGTCGAGGTAGCCGGTGTTGACGGCACCGACGCCGACCACGAGCGGCAGACGCTCGTCGACCCGGATGCCGTGCGACTCGAGTTGTCGCACCTTCTCGGGGTTGTTCGTGAGCAGCCGCACGTGGTCGACGCCGAGGTCGGCGAGGATCGCGCCGGCCGCACGGTAGTCGCGCGCATCGGCCGGCAACCCGAGGGCGACGTTGGCGTCGAGGGTGTCGAGCCCCGCCTCCTGGAGCCGGTACGCCCGCAGCTTGTTGATGAGGCCGATGCCGCGGCCCTCGTGCCCGCGCAGGTAGACGACGACGCCGCCGTGCTCGCGGATCTCGCCGAGCGCCGCGTCGAGCTGCGGCCCGCACTCGCACTTCAGGGAGCCGAACGCCTCGCCCGTGAGGCATTCGGAGTGCACGCGCACGACCGCGCCCGCGGCATCCGCTGCCGGCTCGCCGGAGATGATGGCGACGTGGTCGGCGCCCGTCTCGCGGTCGCGGTATGCGCGCACCCGGAACTCGCCGTGCACCGTCGGGAGGGTCGTCTCGACCTCGAAGAGCACCCGCGACGACTCGGCAACCCGGGCCGGAACGACGGTGTGCGCGTCGACGGCGTCGGCGCCCCCCGCCGGGGCGCCCGCGCCGGCGCCCGCGCCGGCGCCCGC
>NZ_WBIS01000014.1 GCF_009749465.1 Agromyces terreus | reverse complement strand
GTGCACAAGGGAGCTTGACTGTGAGACTGACAGGTCGAGCAGGGACGAAAGTCGGGACTAGTGATCCGGCAGTGGCTTGTGGAAGCGCTGTCGCTCAACGGATAAAAGGTACCTCGGGGATAACAGGCTGATCTTGCCCAAGAGTCCATATCGACGGCATGGTTTGGCACCTCGATGTCGGCTCGTCGCATCCTGGGGCTGGAGTAGGTCCCAAGGGTTGGGCTGTTCGCCCATTAAAGCGGTACGCGAGCTGGGTTTAGAACGTCGTGAGACAGTTCGGTCCCTATCCTCTGCGCGCGCAGGAAATTTGAGAGGATCTGACCCTAGTACGAGAGGACCGGGTTGGACGAACCTCTGGTGTGCCAGTTGTTCCGCCAGGAGCACCGCTGGTTAGCTACGTTCGGGATGGATAACCGCTGAAAGCATCTAAGCGGGAAGCCGGCCTCGAGATGAGATTTCCATCCCCATTGGGGGAGAGGCTCCCAGCCAGACGACTGGGTTGATAGGCCGGATGTGGAAGACAGGACTAACGACTGTCGGAGCTGACCGGTACTAATAAGCCGATAACTTGAAAACTCACTACACACACACGAAAGTGCATTCACGTAAAAGGCGTGTGTGTGGCCTGATGACTCGCGTCCACTCTGTGGTTCCCAACAGACGGAAACACAACAGACAACTCAACAACGAACACAACACCCAACCCCGGGCATGCGACACGCATCCCTGGGACGGGAGTTCACGAAACTACACACCCACCACCCCCGGGCAAACGACCGGCAGGGACCGGTGCAGGATGTGGCAAGAGTTTCGGCGGCCATAGCGTCAGGGAAACGCCCGGACACATTCCGAACCCGGAAGCTAAGACTGACAGCGCCGATGGTACTGCAGGGGGGACCCTGTGGGAGAGTAGGACACCGCCGGACAACCATTACCAGGAAGGCCACCCCAACGGGTGGCCTTCCTGCATTTAACACCCCAACCACCACAACCACCGATACGGTTCGAGCGCGCCGAAGCGCTCCGACCGATACCGGACATGAAGAGGCCGCCCCCGGGTGGCCTCTTCGCGTTTCACCCCGGTCGACCTCGGCTCACGCGCGCGGTACGAGGTGAACGATCACCGCCTTCGAGACCGGCGTGTTCGACTCCTCGGCGGCGCTCTCGAGGGGCACGAGGACGTTCGCCTCGGGATAGTAGGCCGCAGCACAGCCTCGGGCGGTGGGGTACGCGACCACCCGCTGCGCGGCGAGTACACGATCAGCCTGGCCGGGCCACCGACTCACGACATCGACGCGATCGCCGTCGGCGAGCCCGAGCTCCTCGAGATCCGCCGGATTGACGAACACCACGTCGCGCCCCTTGCGGATGCCCCGGTAGCGGTCGTTCAGACTGTAGATCGTCGTGTTGAACTGGTCGTGCGAACGCAACGTCTGCAGGATCAGGGTGCCGGCCGGGCGTTCGAGATGCTCCAACTCGTTCACCGTGAACTCGGCGCGGCCGCTCGGCGTGTCGAAGCGCCGCTCGTCGCGCGGGCCGTTCGGCAGGATGAATCCGCCCTTGCGCCGCACATCGGCGTTGAAGGACTCGAAACCCGGCACGACGCGCGAGATGCGATCGCGGATCAGGTCGTAGTCGCCCTCGAACGCCGCCCACGGGACATCCGCCCCGTCCTCGAGCGTCGCCGCTGCCAGCCGGCAGACGATCGCGACCTCGGAGAGGAGCCCGGGCGCGACGGGCGGGATCGCGCCGTGGCTCGCGTGGACCGCGCACACGCTGTCCTCGACGGAGACGAACTGCGGGACGCCGCCTTGGAGGTCGATCTCGGTGCGGCCGAGGGTCGGCAGGATGATCGCCTCCTCCCCCGTCACGACGTGCGAGCGGTTCAGCTTCGTCGACACCTGGACGGTGAGCCGCGCGCCGCGCATCGCGGCCTCGGCGGCCGCGGAGTCGGAGATCGCGCCGACGAAGTTGCCGCCGAGGGCGAAGAACACGTCGAGGTCGCCGTCGCGCAGACCGTGCACGGTGCGAAGGGCATCGGCCCCGTGCCGACGCGGCACCGGGAAGCCGAACTCCCGCTCGAGGGCGGCGAGGAACCGTTCGGGCATCCGCTCCCAGATGCCCATCGTGCGATCGCCCTGGACGTTCGAATGCCCGCGGATGGGCGAGGCCCCGGCGCCGGGCTTGCCGATGTTGCCCCGCAGGAGCAGGAGGTTGACGATCTCCTTGATCGTGGAGACGGCCTTCTTCTGCTGCGTGAGGCCCATGGCCCAGGTGATGATCACGCGGTCGGCGCCGAGGTACTCCTGCGCGAGCGCGTCGATCTCCTCGGCCGCGAGACCCGTCGCCGCGAGGACCGCCTGCTCGTCGAGGCCGGCGAGATGTGTGCGAACCTCCTCGAGGCCGATGGTGTGCTCGGCGAGGAAGGCATGATCGAGCACGGTGCCGGGCGCGGCATCCTCCGCCTCGAGGACGCGCTTGGAGACCGCCTGGAGCAGCGCCATGTCGCCACCCGATCGGATCTGCAGGAATCGGTCGGCGATGACCGTGCCCTTGCCGAGGATGCCGCGCACCCGCTGCGGGTTCTTGTATCGCGCGAGCCCCGCCTCGGGCAGCACGTTGACCGAGACGACCCGCCCGCCGCTGCGCTTGGTCTCCTCGAGGGCCGAGAGCATCCGCGGATGGTTCGTGCCCGGGTTCTGGCCCATGACGATCACGAGGTCGGCCTTCGCGAAGTCGTCGTAGGCGATCGTCGACTTGCCGATGCCGATCGTCGCCGTGAGCGCGGTGCCCGTCGACTCGTGGCACATGTTCGAGCAGTCGGGCAGGTTGTTCGTGCCGAAGGCCCGCACGAAGAGCTGGTAGAGGAACGCCGCCTCGTTCGACGTGCGTCCGCTCGTGTAGAACGCCGCCCGGTCAGGCGAGTCGAGCGCGTTCAGGCGGGCCGAGATCAGTTCGAACGCGGCATCCCAGCCGATCGGCTCGTAATGATCGGAACCGGCCGGCTTGTAGACGGGCTCGGTCAGACGGCCCTGCTTGCCGAGCCAGTACTCGCTGCGATCGAGCAGCGAGGTGAGCGAGTTCTCGGCCCAGAACGACCGCGGGACGACGACCGGGGTCGCCTCCCACGTGGTCGCCTTCATGCCGTTCTCGCAGAACTCCAACACGTTCCGATGGCCGGGATCGGGCCAGGCGCAGCTCATGCAGTCGAAGCCGTCGCGCTGATTGATGGCCAACGCCAGCCTCGTCGCTCGCGCGACGCCCATGCCGGCGAGCGCCGGCTCCATGGAGTGCAGGATGCCCGGTACGCCGACGGCCCAGTCCTTGGGCCGACCGACCTGGAGGTCGGGGTACGGTTCGGGCTGCGGCGGAGGCGGCGTCGCTTCGGAGCGGGGTTCGGTCACGAGCGGACCGCCGTCGATGATTCGAGGATGCGCTCGGCGCCCGAGTAGACGACCATCGACGGCCCGCGGAGGAACCCGACGAGCGTGATGCCCGCCTCGCGCGCGTGCTCGACGGCGAGCGACGAGGGCGCCGACACCGCAGCGAGCACGGGGATGCCGGCCATGGACGCCTTCTGCGTGAGCTCGAAGCTCACGCGCCCCGACACCTGGAGGACCATGCCGCGCAACGGGAGCATGCCCTCGCGCGCCGCCCACCCGACGACCTTGTCGACGGCGTTGTGGCGGCCGACGTCTTCGCGCAGCACGATCATCTCGCCCGTGCGCCCGTCGAAGAGCGCGGCGGCGTGCAGGCCGCCGGTGCGCTCGAAGATCGCCTGTCCGGCTCGGAGGCGGTCGGGGAACGCGGCCAAGCGCTCGGCCTCGAGCGCGAGCGGGTCGTCGATCGGATACGCGGTGCGGGTGTGCACGGCCTCGATGCTCGCCTTGCCGCAGACACCGCATGAGCTGGTCACGGGGTGGTTGCGGCGAAGCGAGGCATCCGGCGCCGAAACCCCTTCGGCCAGTTTCACGTCGAGGACGTTGTATCCGGTCTCGCCGTCGGGCCCGGCGCAGTGCATGGCCGAGGCGACCTGATCGCCGCGGACGATGACGCCCTCGGAGACGAGGAAGCCGATGGCGAGGTCGACGTCGTCGCCGGGAGTGCGCATCGTGACGGCGTACGGCGTGCGGCCGACGCGGATCTCGAGCGGTTCCTCGACGGCGACCGTGTCTTCGCGATGCGCCGTGCGAGCGCCGACCGTGATTCGTGTGACCCGCGTCCGTGCGGTGATCCTGCCCATGCGTCCTGCCTATCACGCCAGGCCGCGCGCGGGGCGGATGCCGACGGAAGCGACCGGTTCGCGGTGCGTGAACACGGGTGGTCGCGGCATCCGCCCTGTGGTCTGATGGCCCCATGGACCTCCTGGTGCTCGGTGGAACGCAATGGCTCGGACGCGCCCTCGCGGCGGAGGCGCTGGCGCGAGGGCATCGGGTGACCTGCCTCGCGCGCGGCGAGGCCGGCGACGCTCCGGAAGGAGCGGAGTTCGTGCGCGCCGATCGCTCCCGCGTCGACGCGTACGACGCCGTGTCGGGGCGGGCTTGGGACGGCGTCATCGACGTCACCCGCCAGCCCGGTTACGCACGGGCGGCGGCCGCGGCGCTCGGCGGCGCGACCCGCCGGCTCGCGTTCATCTCCTCGGGCAACGTCTACGCCGCGCACGACGTGCCCGGCGCCGACGAGACCGCCGAGCTGCTGCCGCCGCTCGCGGCCGATGTGTCGACGCCCGAGACCTACGGGGAGGCGAAGTCCGCGATCGAGCAGGCGTACCGCGAGGCCCTGGGGGATCGGTTCCTCGCGATCAGGCCGGGGCTGATCGCCGGCCCTGGCGACGAGTCGGGTCGCAGCGGGTACTGGGCCGCGAGGATGGCGCGCGCGGCCAGGGACGGCGGACCCGTGCTCGTGCCCGACATCCTCGACGCGGCGGCGCAGGCGATCCACATCGACGATCTGGTGCGGTTCATCCTCGATGCGCTCGAACGGGGGATCGCCGGCGCCTTCGACGCGGTCGGCGACCGCAGCACGTTCGGCGCCTGGCTCGAGGCGTCGAGGGCCGCCGCCGGATTCGACGGGGAGCTCGTGGCCGTCGACCCTGACTGGCTCGCGGCGCAGGGCGTCGCCGAGTGGTCGGGCGCGGACTCGCTCCCGCTGTGGATCGCGGACCCGACGTGGAACGCCTTCCTCGACCGGTCGAACGCCGCCGCGAAGCGCGGGGGGCTCCGACTTCGGCCGCTCGCTCGGCTGCAGTCGGAGACGCTCGCCTGGGAGCGCGGCCGGGGGATCGACCGCGAACGCGGCGCGGGGCTCTCCCCGGAGCGGGAACGGGAACTGCTCGCGCTGCTGCGCGACTGAGCGGGCCGGGTCGGGCGGATCGCGCCAGGCAGGCTGCGCGAGGGGCGCGCCGCGTCGCCCGATGTCCGGGATCGCAGACGCGCGGTGGGGCGGATGCCTCGTGCGCGGGCCCGCACGATCGGTAGCGTTCAGGCATGTCGACGCTCTCGCACGACCCCGAATGGCCCCGCGCCGGAGCCTGGCCCGCGATCGAGGAGCTGCCGCCAGGGGCATCCGCCGATCTCGTGGTGCTCGGCGTGCCCGCGTGGCGCACCTCGCTGTCTCCGACGAACGCGCATGCGACGCCCGCCGCGGTGCGCGACGTCCTGCGCCGGTACAGCCCCGCGCTCATGCCGGATCGGCGGGGCGGCGGCACGGGCGGGGAGGGGCGCGGCGTCCGCGACCTCGGCGATCTCGTCATCGCCGATGCCGGCGACGTCGTGGAACCCGACGGACCCGAGGGCGAGGCGAGGGCGCGGGCCGCGGTCGCGGGCGCGCTCGCACGCTCGAGCACGCTCATGGCGCTCGGCGGCGACAACTCAGCGACGGTGGCGACCGCCCTCGGAGCTTGGGGCGACGACCTCGCGCACGCCGGGCTCGTCACGATCGACGCCCACTACGACCTGCGCGACGGCGTCTCGAACGGCTCGCCCGTGCGGCGCCTCGTCGAGGCCGGGCTCGATCCGGCGCGGATCGTGCAGATCGGCATCGCCGACTTCGCCAACTCGGCGGCCTATGCCCGGCGCGCCGCTGACCTCGGCATCACCGTGGTGCACCGCGACGAGCTGCACCGACGCCGACCGGCCGAGATCATGGCCGAGGCGATCGAGGTCGCCGGGGCCGCCGGCGGGCCGGTGCACCTGGACATCGACGTCGACGTGTGCGATCGCGCGGTCGCACCGGCCTGCCCGGCCTCGGTTCCGGGCGGGATCGCCGCGTGGGAGCTGCGGTCGCTCGTGCGCTCGGCGGCCTCCGACGGCCGCGTGCGCAGCGCCGACCTCGTCGAGATCGACGCGACGACGGATGCCGACGATGGGCGCACCGTGCGCCTCGCCGCTCTGTGCGTGCTCGAGTTCGCCGCGGGCGTCGGCGCCCGATCGGCATCGGGGAGTGGCAGACTCGGCGCATGAAGACGCTCATGCTCGTGCGGCACGCGAAGTCGGACTGGGGCGAGCCGGGACTCGCCGATCACGATCGGCCGCTCAACGCGCGCGGGCTCCGCGATGCTCCCGAGATGGGGCGGCGGCTGCGCGAGCGCGGCGTGATCCCCGACATGATCGTCTCGAGCACCGCGCTGCGGGCGCGCACCACGGCGCGGCTCATCGCCGGCGGGCTCGGGCTCGACGAGGCATCCGTCATGCTCGACGACCGTCTCTACGGCTCGTCGCCCGCGACGATCCTCCGGGTGATCGGCGAACTCGGCGGCGAGAACGACCGGGTCATGCTCGTGGCCCACAACCCGGGCGTCTCCGAGTTCGCGGGCGACCTCACCGGCTCGCACCGCGACCTGCCGACCTGCGCGGTGGTCGGCATGGACTTCGACATCGACGAATGGGCCGAGATCGAGTTCGAGCCGCCCGTGGACTCCCGGTTCGACGCGCCCCGCTCGTGAGCGCGGCGGTCTCGTGCAGGGGCCGCGGTGTCAGGCATCGGATGCCGCGAGCATGCGCCGCACGTACGGCGTCGCCGGTGCCGCCCTGAGCTCGGCGAGCGTGCCGCGCTGCGTGACCGCGCCGCCCTCGAGCACGAGCACCGAGTCGGCGAGCGTCGCGGCGTCGGCGGGCGAGTGCGTGACGAGCACCGTCGCGCCGCCGAACTCGCGCACGTGGGTCGCGAGTTCCGCCCGCATCTCGTCGCGCACCTCGACGTCGAGCGCCGACATCGGCTCGTCGAGCAGGAGCACGTCGGGGTCCGCCGCGAGCGCCCGAGCGAGCGCGGCGCGCTGACGTTGCCCGCCCGAGAGCTCGCTCGGCAGGCGGTCGGCCAGCCCGACGAGGTCGTAGCGTTCGAGCCATGGCTCCGCGGCCGCGCGCGCTGCGGCGCGGGAGCCCCGCATCCGCGCCGCGAACGCGACGTTGTCGCGCACGCTGAGATGCGGGAACAGCACGTAGTCCTGGAAGACGACGCCGACCCGTCGTCGCTCGGGCGGCAGCGCGTCGACGCGGCGCGACCCGATCGAGACCTCGCCGGCGTCGAGGGGCACGAGGCCGGCGACGGCCGCGATGATGCTCGACTTGCCGGCGCCGTTGGGCCCGATGATCGCGAGCGGATGCCCCGGCCGCACGTCGAAGGCCGCGGCGATGCGCGTGGCGCCGTAGCTGAGCGAGACGTCGACGACGAGGCCCGGGCGGCCCGCGGCATCCGCCGCCTGATCGCGGCCCGTCATGCGGTCGCTCCGGGGAGCCAGCGGTCGCGCAGGGTGAGGAGCACCGCGATCGAGACCGCGAGCAGGAGGAGCGCGAGCGCGACGGCCTCGTCGGGGTCCGTCTGCATCGCGAGGTAGCTCGCGATCGGGAGGGTGCGCGTGGTGCCGGGCAGGGATCCGGCGAACGTGATGGTCGCGCCGAACTCACCGAGGGCGCGCGTGAAGCACAGCACCCCGCCCGCGGCGACGCCGGGCGCCACGATCGGCAGCGTCACGTGGCGGAACACCTGCCAACGGGAGGCGCCGAGGGTCGCGGCGGCCGCCTCGGTGCGGCGGTCGGAGGAGCGCAGGGCGCCCTCGACCGCGAACACCAGGAACGGCAGTGCCACGAAGACCTGGGCGAGGACGACCGCGCCCGTCGTGAACGGGACGGTGATGCCGAACGCGCGATCGAGCCATTCGCCGATGAGCCCGCGACGGCCGAGGAGCATGAGCAGGGCGATGCCGCCGACGACGGGCGGCAGCACGAGGGGCACGGTGACCGCCGCTCGGAGCAGGCGGCGGGGAAGGGTCGGCCACGCCTCGGCATGCGCGACGAGGGCCGCGAGCGGGATGCCGAGCACGAGGCAGAGCAGCGTCGCGAGGATCGCGGTGCCGAACGAGAGCACCAGCGCCTCGAGCACCGCGCTGCTCGCGAGCAGTTCGGGCAGCTCGGCCCAGGGCGCGCGCGCCACGAGCGCGACGAGCGGCAGCACGAGCACCGCGATCGCGACGACGGCGATCGCGACCACGGGCCAGGCGAGACGCCCGGCGCTTCGCACGGCCGCACGGGTCATCAGGGCGCGCCGAATCCGAACGCATCGAGCGTCTCGCGGCCCTCGTCGCCGGTGACGAACGCGACGAACGCGGCGGCGGCCCGTGCCTCGGCCGCACCGTCGTTCGTGCCGGGCGTCGTGATCGCGGCGATCGGGTACCGGTTGACCACCTTCGCGGCCGCGGCGATCTCGATGCCCTCGACGTCGCCTTCAGCGGCCTCGACGTCGGTGCGGTAGACGAGCGCCGTGTCGACCTCGCCGAGCGAGACCTTCGTGAGCACCGCCTTCACGTCGGACTCGAGCGTGTCGGGCGCCGCGACGACGCCCTCGTTCGCGAGGAGCTTCGCCGACGCCGCGCCGCAGGGCACGGACTCGTCGCAGAGCGCGATGCGCAGGTCGGGGTTCGCGAGGTCGTCGAGGCCGGAGACCCCGGCCGCGTTGCCCGCGGGGACCACGAGTTCGAGGGTGTTCGTGGCGAAGACCACGGGGTCGAGGGCGTCGCCCGCATCGACCACCTGCTGCATGGGCGGCTCGGCGGCCGAGGCGAAGACGTCGGCGGGGGCGCCCTCGACGACCTGGGTCGCGAGCGCGCCGCTGCCGCCGTAGCCGAGGGTGACCTCGACAGCGGGGTTCGCGGCCTCGAACCGGGTCACGAGCTCGTCGAACGCCTCGGTGAGCGAGGCGGCGGCGAGCACCGTGATCTCGGCAGACGCGAGGTTCGCCGAGGTGTCGCCGGATGCCGCGGGGCCCCCGGCATCGCCGTCGGCCGCGGTGGGGGCCGCGCAGCCGGTGAGGGCGACGGCCAGGCAGGCCGCCGCGCCGAGCAGGGCCGAGTCGCGGGAGGCCCGGGATGCGCGGGCGGATCTGGCCGCGCGGGCGGACCTGGCCGCACGGATGTCGCGAGGGCGGAGGGACGCGCCGAAGCCGCGGATCATTCGTGGGACCCGATCGGCCGCTCGATGGACACGACCGTCGCCTTCGCGGTGGCGGCGGCGAGCATGCCCGGTTCGAGCCCGAGCTCGTCGGCCGCCTCTCGGCTCATGAGCGAGACGACGCGGAACGGGCCGGCCTGCAGTTCGACCTGCGCCATCACGCCGTCGCGCTGCACGGCGGTGACGAGCCCGATGAAGCGGTTGCGGGCGGAGGTGCGGGCCAGCGGGAACGCCTCGGCGAGTGCGCCGCCGCCGTGCTCGGCCATGACGGCGACGAGGTCGACGCCGTCGACGACCTGCATGCCGTTCGCGCCGTGGCCGGTGGTGATGCGGCCCTGGTCGGCCCACCGCCGCACGGTGTCGTCGCTGACTCCGAGTAGCGCTGCGGCTTCGCTGATGCGGAACTGTGTCACGTTTCCTCCCGTATTCGCGGAACTCCAAGGCTACCCTACCCATGCAGCGAGATTCAGTTTCCGTATCGTGACACGAGTGCGATGCCGATGCCGAGGGTTCGGGTCGCCGTGCATGGCCCCGATGCGGGCTCGCCCTGCGACAATCGGAGCATGATCAGCACGGCTGCCGCACCGTACGCACACCGCATCACGGGGGTGCGCCGATGAGCGCGCGCGTGAGCGTCGAGGAGCACGCCGCCTTCGTGCGCTCCCTGCTCTCGGGCCTCGGGGCGAGACCCACCGAGCGGGTCGCCCTCGCCGACGCGCTCGGCCGCATCACGGCGTCGCCCGTCGAGTCCCCCATCGCGCTGCCGCCGTTCCGCAATTCGCAGATGGACGGCTTCGCCGTCAGGGCGGCGGATGTCGCGACGGCGCCGGTCTCCTTGCGGATCACCGGCGAGGTGGCGGCCGCACCCGGCCTGCCGGCGCCGCTCGAGCCGGGCACCGCGGTGCGCATCATGACGGGCGCCCAGGTGCCCGAGGGCGCCGATGCGGTCGTGCCCGTCGAGGACACGGAGGACGGTGGCGAGACCGAGAGGGCGGCGACCGTCCGCATCCTCCGGGGCCGGGCTGCGGGCGAGTACGTGCGCGACGCGGGCTCCGACCTCGCGGCCGGCGACGACGTGCTGCCGCCGGGCATCGTGCTCGGCTCGCGGCATCTCGCGGCGGCGGCGGCATCCGGCCTCACCGGGTTGCTCGTGCGCGAACGCGTGCGCGTCGCGGTCATCAGCACCGGCAGCGAGCTCGTCTCCCCCGGCGACGCGCTCGGGCCGGGCGAGATCCCCGACGCCAACGGCACCGCGCTCGCCGCGGCGGTGCGTGCGACGGGCGCGCTCGTCGTGCACGAGGCGAGGGTGCGCGACGACGTCGACGGGCTGCGTGCCGAACTCGACGCCGCTCGCGACGCCGGGGTCGAGCTCGTCGTGACGAGCGGCGGCGTCTCGCAGGGCGCCTACGAGGTCGTGCGCGAACTCCTCGAACCCCTCGGGGCCTGGGTCGGCAGCGTCGCGATGCAGCCGGGCGGCCCGCAGGCGGCGGCCGCGTACCGGGGCATGCCCGTGATCGGGTTCCCGGGCAACCCCGTGAGCGCGCAGCTCTCGTTCGAGCTCTTCGTCGCCCCCGCGCTCCGGGCGATCGCGCGTCGCCCCGCGGCATCCGTCGAGCGCCTCGTCCTCGCGGAGCCGCTCGTCTCGATCGCGGGCCGACGCCAGTACCTGCGCGGACGACGCGACGACGAGGGCCGTGCCGTCGTCGTGGGCGGACCCGGATCGCACCTCGTCGCGGCGCTCGCAGCATCCGACCGGCTCATCGTCGTGCCCGAGGACGTGACCGAGCTCGCCGCCGGCGACGCCGTGGAGACGATCGCGCTCTGAGCGCGGCCGCTACGGCCGCTGGGGGTCGTGGATCGTGAGCTGGGCGACCAGCGCGAGCTCGGTGCTCGTGCGGCGTCGCAGCTCGTCGGCTTCGACCCCCGACATCGCGGCGCGCACGGCCGCGCCCTCCCAGACGAGGAGCATGATGCGCGCCGCCTCGTCGGAGCTCACGCGGAACTCGATGCCCTTCGCGCGCCCGATGTCGGTCACGATCTGCGCGACGCCGCGCTGCATCTCGGCCTCCTGCTGGAGGTAGGCGGCCGCGAGATCGGGGTTGCGCAGGGCGCGGATGCGGATCTCGCTCATGAGCAGCACGGAGAGGCGGTCGTCGGCCGAGACGTCGAGTACCTGCTCGATGATCGCGAAGGCGTTGGCCGGTTGCGTGTCGAAGCCGCCCACCGACTCGAGCTCGCCGACGCGCGAGCGCACCGCCTCGACCCGCTCGTTCGCCACGATGCCCGAGAGCTCGAGGAAGAGCTCGTCCTTCGATTCGAAGTTGGAGTAGAAGGCGCCCCGCGTGAATCCGGCGCGGTCGCAGACCGCCTCGACGGATGCCGCGTCGAGCCCGACCTCGGCGAAGACCTGGGCCGCGGCGTCGAGGAGCTTGCGTCGTGTGCGCTCCCGACTGCGCGTCGTCGACGGCGCCTCGGAATCGACCATGGCTCTCATTCAACCCCCGGTTTCACACGAAGGCCACAGGTTCGCGCCTTCCGCACGTTTTACGATACAACTATGTATCGGATACAGCGCTGTATCGAATCGTTCTGAACCTCGGCTCGGAGGCGCTGTGTCCACTCTGCTCTATTCGCTCGGCCGCTGGTCGTTCCGGCACCCGTGGCGCGTGCTCGTCTCGTGGCTGCTGCTGCTCGTGATCGCCGGCGGCGCCTTCGCGATGTTCGGCAAGGGCACGAGCAACTCGTTCTCGATCCCCGGCACCGAGGCGCAGGCCGGCCTCGAGCAGCTGAACCGCTCGTTCCCGCAGGCGAGCGGCACGAGCGCGCAGTTCATCGTCGTCGCGCCCGACGGGCAGCGCATCGACGAGGAGCCGTTCACCACCGAGATCGAACAGGCCATCACCGAGATCGAGGGCCTCGACGGCGTGCTCGCGGTCACCGACCCCTACGACGAGATGGTCACCGGGCTCATCGCCGACGACGAGAGCGCCGCCCTCGTGCGGCTCCAGTTCGACGGCGAGGCCACCGACGTGCCCGCGTCGACGAAGGACGACCTCGGCGAGATCACCGCAGACCTCGAGTCCGCACTGCCCTCGGGCTCCGAGGTCGCGCTCGGCGGCGACCTGTTCGCCGTCTCGGTGCCGGGCGTCACCCTCACCGAGGCCGTGGGCCTGCTCATCGCGCTGTTCGTGCTCATCGTCACGTTCCGCTCGATCGCCGTCGCGTTCCTCCCGCTCGCCTCCGCCGTCATCGGCGTCGGCCTCGCGCTCTCGCTCATCATGCTCTCGACGGCGTTCGCGACGATCTCGTCGACCACGCCGCTCCTCGCGCTCATGCTCGGCCTCGCCGTCGGCATCGACTACGCGCTGTTCATCATGGCCCGACACCAAGACCAGGTCAGAGCTGGCGAGGACCCCGAGGAGTCGGCCGCCAGGGCGACCGGCACCGCCGGGTCCGCCGTCGTGTTCGCGGGCATCACGGTGCTCATCGCGCTCATCGGGCTCGGCTTCGCGAACATCCCGTTCCTCACCGTCATGGGCATCGCGGCCGCGGTCGCCGTCGCCATCGCCGTGCTCGTCGCGATCACCCTCACGCCCGCCTTCCTCGGCTTCGCCAAGGGCCGCGTCGTCGGGTGGAAGCGCCGCGCGCCCCGCCGCCGACGAGCCGTGCGCACCGCGGATGCCTCTCGCCGGGCGGATGCCGCCGACGCGACGGATGCCCCGACCGGCCGTGCTGCGGCATCCGCCGACGCCGACGCATCCGACGCCCCCGCCTCGACCGAGCCGGCCCGCCGCGGCTTCGCCGCCCGCTGGGTCGGCCTCGTCACGAAGCACCCCGTCGTGACCACGATCGCGGTCGTCCTCACCCTCGGCATCATGGCCGTGCCCGCCGCGAGCCTCGCGCTCGCGCTGCCGAACGCCGGAATGCTGCCGAAGGACACCGAGGCGCGCCAGTCGTACGACCTCGTCGCCGAGCACTTCGGCCCCGGATTCAACGGCCCGCTCGTGATGACCGGCACGATCGTCACCTCCACCGATCCGCTCGGCCTCATGGAGGACCTCGGCGACGAGATCGCCACCGTGCCCGGCGTCGAGACCGTGGCCCTCGCGGTGCCGAACGAGACGGCCGACACGGGCATCGTGCAGATCATCCCGACGACCGCGCCCGACGACCCGGCCACGGCCGACCTCGTGCGGGAGCTCCGCGGCATGCACGACCACTTCCTCGACGAGTACGGGGTCGACCTGAAGGTCACGGGCTTCACGGCCGTCGCGATCGACATCTCCGACCGGCTCGGAGCCGCGCTGCTCCCGTTCGGCCTCTTCGTCGTGGGGCTCTCGCTCATCCTGCTCGCGATCGTCTTCCGCTCGATCTGGGTCCCGATCACGGCCGCCGTCGGATACCTGCTCTCGGTGCTCGCCGCGTTCGGCGTCGTCGCGGCCGTCTTCGAGTGGGGCTGGTTCGCCGACGTGCTCCACGTCACGAAGGTCGGGCCGATCATCAGCTTCATGCCGATCGTCGCGATGGGCGTGCTGTTCGGCCTCGCCATGGACTACCAGGTGTTCCTCGTCAGCCGCATGCGCGAGGACTACGTGCACGCCCGCAAGGCGCTCGACGGCCACGCGAGCCGCACGCCTCGCGAGATCGCCGTGGGCGCCGTGCGCTCGGGCTTCACCGCCTCGGCCCGCGTCGTGACCGCCGCCGCCGTCATCATGTTCGCCGTCTTCGCCGCGTTCGTGCCCGAGGGCGACTCCTCGCTCAAGCCCATCGCGCTCGGGCTCGCCGTCGGCATCGCGATCGACGCGTTCGTCGTGCGCATGACGCTCGTGCCCGCCGTCATGGCGCTGCTCGGCGACAAGGCCTGGTGGCTTCCCGCGTGGCTCGAACGCGTGCTCCCGCACTTCGACATCGAGGGCGAGGCGGTCGAACGCGAGCTCGCGCTCGCCGACTGGCCCGAACCCGACACCACGGCCGCGGTCGTCGGCGCCGGCGTCTCGCTCGTCGAACGCGACGTCACCGTGTTCGAGGGCGTGAGCCTGCGCGTCGAACCCGGGCAGTCCCTCATCGTGACCGGCTCCGACCAGATCGCGAGCCGGGCCCTGCTGCTCGCGCTCGCCGGCCGCATCGACCCGACCGGGGGCCGGCTGCGCGTCGGCGGACACCTCCTGCCCGGGCGTTCGGCCTGGGTGCGCTCGCGGGTCGGCGTCGCCCTCCTCGGCGACGCCGCCGACCCGGTCGCCGAGGTGCGTCGGGCCGCCCGCGGCCGAGGCGGCATCGTCGTCATCGACGGCGCCGACCAACTCGTCGACGAGACCGCCCGCGACCGGGTCGCCGCCGCGCTCTGGGACGCCTCGATCGAGGCATCCGTCACCGTCGTGATCTCGGCGACCGATGCCGAGACGGCCCGCGCGCTGCTCGCCGCGGCCGGCCGCACCGACGTGCCCGTGCTCGAACTCACCCCGCCCGCCGAACCCGCGCGAGCGCTCTCCACCACCGAGGTGAACGCATGACCCTCCCCATCGAACGCGCGCGCTCCAAGCGCCCCGTCACCTGGCTCACCATCATCGGCGTGCTGATGCTGCCCGTCGTCATCGGCGGCATCCTCGTCGCCGCGCTCTACAACCCCACCGATCGGCTCGACGCGCTGAACGCCGCGATCGTGAACGACGACGAGCCGGTCACGATCGACGACCAGCTCGTGCCCCTCGGCCGGCAGCTCACCGCCGGACTCGTCGAGGGCGCCGGCGACGACACGTCGAACCTCACGTGGACGATCTCGAACGCCGACGACGCGGCATCCGGACTCGCCGACGGCACGTACGCCGCCGTCGTCACGATCCCCGAGAACTTCTCGGCCGCCGCGACCTCGACCGCGCCCGGCGGCACCCCGGAACGCGCGACCATCGAGGTGACGACCCCGCCCGACAGCCTCGTCGTCGACGACGCCATCACCGCGCAGGTCACCCAGACCGCGACGAGCGTGCTCGGCGAGCAGCTCTCGTCGACCTATCTCGAGAACGTGTTCCTCGGCTTCACCGACCTCGGCACGCAGCTCGGCACGGCGGCCGACGGGGCCGCGCAGCTCGCCGACGGCGCCCAACAGGCCGCCGACGGCGCGGCCGAACTGCCGGGCGGCGCCTCGCAGCTCGCCTCGGGCGCGACCGAGCTCGCCACCGGAGCAGACTCCCTCGGCAGCGGGCTCGACACCATCGCAGACGGCACCTCGGCCTCGGCCTCGGGAGCGGGGCAGCTCGCCGACGGGCTGCGCGACGCCGCGGCCGGCGTCGACAACCAGGACCTCGTCGCCGCGGCGCAGGCGACCTCGACGTACGCGGACTCGGCCGCGACCGAGACCGCCGACCTCGCGGCATCCGTCGGCGGCCTCGCCCAGACCCTCGGCGGACTGCAGGCGCAGTGCGCGACCTCTGGCGCCTCGGCCGAGTTCTGCGCGAGCCTCGGCGGCGCGACCGCCGCCGCGGGCACCGCCGCCGGCGACGCCGTGACCGCCGCCACGAGCGCCGGCACCGCGAGCGGGTACGCGACCCCCACCGCCGACGGCATCGCGCAGCTCACGTCGCAGTCGAGCGCCGGACTGCTGACCGCGGCCGGCAAGACCGACGAACTCGCCGCCGGGCTCTCGCAGCTCGCCGACGGCACCGCCCAGTCGGCCGACGGCGCACGCGCGCTCGGCAGCGGCGCATCGCAGCTGAGCGACGGCGCCGACCAGCTCTCGTCGGGCTCGGCCACGCTCGCCACGGGCGTGCAGTCGCTCGCCGACGGCACCGACGACCTCGCGACCGGGCTGCGCACCGCATCGCAGTCGGTGCCCTCGTACACCGACGCCGAGGCGCAGAGCCTCGCCTCGGTCGTCGCCGACCCGGTCGCAGCGGAAGGGTCGGGGGACTCGCTGTTCGGGGCATCCGCCGTTCCGCTGCTCGCGACCCTCGCGCTCTGGTTCGGCGGCCTCGGGACCTTCGTCGCGCTGCAGGCGGTGTCGCGGCGGGCGCTCACCTCGCGTGCCCCGTCGGCGCTGCTCGCATTGCGCGGCTTCGCCCCCGCCGCCGCGCTCGGCGCGCTGCAGGGCGTGCTCGTCGCCGTGGTCGTGCAGCTGGCCGCCTCGTACGACGTCGGCCAGTGGTTCACGTTCGCGGGGCTCTGCGTCGGAGCGGGCATCGCGTTCGCCGCCGTCAACCAGGCCCTCGTCGCCGTGCTCGGCGGGGCCGGCCGCTGGATCTCCGCGCTCATCGGGGTGCTCGCGGTCGCGACCGGCGTCGTCTCGACCGTGCCCGGCGTGCTCAGCGAGGTCGCCGGGCTCATGCCCACCTCGCCCGCCTACAACGGCATGGTGGCCGCGCTCACCGCGGCCGACGGCGTCGGCGCCGCGGTCGTCGGGCTCGCCGTGTGGGCGGTGCTCGCGTTCGCCGCGACGACGATCGCGGTCGCGAGGCGCCGCACCACCTCGGTGCGGGCGCTGCTGCGGAGCGCTCCCGCGGGCGCCTGAGGGCGCTCCCGCGGGAGGTGAGTGTGCTCCCGCGGGGCAGCCGAGGGCGCTCCCGCGGGGCGGCCGAGGGCGCTCCCGCGGGGCGGCCGCGGTACCGTGAGGGTATGAACCCGCTCACGCATCTCGACGACGACGGTCGTGCGCGCATGGTCGACGTCGGCGCTAAGCCGGTCACCCGTCGGGTCGCGATCGCCGAAGGCCGGCTCGACACGACCGCCGAGGTGCTCGAGCTCGTCCGCAGCGACGGGCTGAAGAAGGCCGACGTGCTGCCGACGGCGCGCATCGCCGGCATCCAGGCGGCGAAGCGCACGAGCGACCTCATCCCCCTCGCCCACATCGTGCCGCTCGACGCCGTGTCGATCGACTTCGGCTTCGAGCCGGCATCCGTCACCATTCGGGCGACCGTGTCGACCACCGCCCGCACCGGCATCGAGATGGAGGCGCTCACCGCCGTCGCCGTCGCCGCCCTCACCCTGCACGACATGGTCAAGGCCGTCGACCCGGCCGCGCAGACGGGCGGCATCCGGCTCGTCGAGAAGCGCGGCGGCAAGCGCGGCATCTGGCGAGCGGATGCCGCGGAGCAGGCGACCGACCTCGAGGGCCGCGTGCCCGACGCTGCGGCATCCGCCCCCTCGGAAGCGCCGGATGCCGCGAGCGGCCGACCGGCGATCGTGCTCGTCTCCTCGACCCGCGCCGCAGCGGGCGAGGCCGAGGACACCACCGGGCCCGTCATCGTCGACTGGCTGCGCGAACGCGGCTACGACGCATCCGCCCCGATCGTCGTCGCCGACGCCGACATCGCCGACGCCGTGCGCGGCGCCGTCGCCGGATCGCCCGCCGTGCTCATCACCACCGGCGGCACCGGCGTCAACCCGGGCGACCGCACACCCGAGGCCACGCTCTCCGTGCTCGACCGCGAACTGCCCGGCGTGGCCGAGGCGATGCGCGCCGCCGGACGCGCCGCGACCCCCGCCGCCGCGCTCAGCCGGGCCCTCGCAGGCGTCGCCGGACGCACCGTCGTCGTGAACCTCCCGGGGTCGCGCGGCGGCGTCGCCGACGGCCTCGCCGTGCTCGACGGCGTGCTGGCGCACCTCGTCGACCAGCTCGCGGGCGGCGACCACGCGCCGCGCAGCGCCGCGGCGGCAGGCCACGGGGCATCCGCCCGACCCGAAGGAGACGACGTTGTCTGAGCACCAGTCCGAGCCGGAGGTCTTCGCGAGCGTCACGACCGAGGTGCTCGACCGCGTCGCGATCGAGGCGTTCGTGCGCTCGCCCGAGAACGGCGCGCTCGTCACGTTCGAGGGCGTGATCCGCGACCACGACCACGGCGAGTCGGTGACGGCCCTCGACTACGAAGCCCACCCCGAGGCCGAGCAGTTCCTGCGCGAGACGCTCGTCGCGGTCGCCCGCGAGACCGGCCTGCGCATCGCGGCCGCACACCGCATCGGCGCGCTCGGCATCGGAGACATCGCGCTGGTCGCCTCGGTCGCGGCGCCGCACCGGGCCCAGGCGTTCGCGGCCTGCGGCCTCGTCGTCGACCGCATCAAGGAGCACACGCCGATCTGGAAGCGCCAGCACCTCGACGGCGGCACGACGGAGTGGGTGAACCTCTAGGACTCGACGGGGTCGTCGGTCGAGGAGGCGCGCCAGGGCCGTCTCGAGACCAGGTGGCGGGGGTCTCGAGACGCTTCGCTCCTCGACCGGCGGGCGGGCGGGGTCTCGAGACGCTTCGCTCCTCGACCGGCGGGCGGGCGCGGTCTCGAGACGCTTCGCTCCTCGACCGGCGCTTCGCTCCTCGACCGGCGCTTCGCTCCTCGACCAGCGGCGGGCGGCGGGGATCAGCGTTTCGCGGCCTTCTTCGCGTCCTGCGGGGTCGCGACCGGCTCCCACCCGCGCCGCGTCGGGCGGTTCGTGCGGCCCGCATCACGCGAGCGGTAGACGATGTATGGGCGGAAGAAGTAGCCGACCGGAGCCGAGAACACGTGCACGAGGCGCGTGAACGGCCACAGGGCGAACAGCGCGGTCGCGCAGAGCACGTGCAGCTGGAACGCGAGCGGCACGTTCATCATGAGCTCGGGCTGCGGGTTCAGCAGGATGAGGCTGCGGATCCACGGCGACACCGTGCCGCGGTACTCGTACCCCGGGCCGAGCACCTGGTACATCACGGTCGCGAGCGTGCCGAACAGGATCGTGGCCCCGAGGAACACGTACATCGTCTTGTCCATGCGCGTCGTCGCCAGGAAGACCGGCCCGATGCTGCGACGACGATAGATCAGGATGACGAGCCCGGCGATGGTCAGCAGCGCCGCCGCCGTGCCGAGCACCGTCGCCCCGATGTGGTACGCGTGCTCGTCGATGCCGATGGCCTCGAGCCACTCGGCGGGGATGAGCAGCCCCACCACGTGGCCGGCGATCACGAACAGGATGCCCAGGTGGAACATGGGCGACCCCCACCGCAGCAGACGGTTCTCGTAGGTCTGGCTCGACCTCGTCGTCCATCCGAACTTGTCGTAGCGGTAGCGCCAGATGTGCCCGACCACGAACACGGCGAACGCCGCGTAGGGGAACGCGACCCACAGCAGCACGTCGAGCGGCGTCATCCGCGGACCTCCTCGCTCGGTCGGCCGACCGGGATGAACGGCGGCAGGTCCACGGGCCCGCCGAGGCCGACCGTCTCGGCCGGCGGACCCTCGTTGATGAGCCGGAGCACGCGTTCGCGCGTCGCGTCGTCGATCGGCGCGAGCGACATGCCCACGACCTCGATGAGCGCGCCGTATGGGCTGCCCACCGCGACGAGCGCGGCCCGCAGCACCTCGATGCCTTCGCGGTGCGCCGACAGCAGCCGGTCGGCGACCGGGGACCCGCTGCGCGCGGCGAACTCGAGCACCGCCGGGAGGAAGTCGGGCAGCTCCTCGGCGTCGAACTCCCACCCGGCCTCGCGGTACGCCTCGATGAACGCCACGAGCGCGCCGCCGCGCTTGCGGGTGTCGCCGGCCGCGTAGTACGTCAGGTACATGCAGCACTTGCGCTTGAGGTCGAAGGTCGCGACGTAGCGCCGCTCGCGTTCGGCCGGCTCGGTCGCCGCGGCCTCGTCGATGAACGCCGTCAGCGCGTCGCGCACCGGGCCCGCCAGCGTCGCCGCCTCCGCGCGCAGCACCGGCAGCTTCGCGTCGAGGGTCGCGTCGGGGTAGTCGAGCAGGAGCGACACGATCATCTGCGTGCGCGCGCGGTCGGCACGCGACATCCGCACCGCCCTCGCCGGTTCGGGCGCGTTGCGCACCCGGATCTGCGGAGCCAGCACGCTGCTCATTCGGAGCCGCCTGAGCTCTTCGGCGGGAACAGGCCGTCGGGCGGCGTGCCGTTGCCGTCCCAGTTCAACAGGTTCACGCGGCCGGGCGTCGACGGCCGGTCGGCGGTCTGGCGGTTCTTCAGCACGTGGAAGTTCTCGACCGCCACCGGCACCGGCTGGCCGCTCGACGAGCCGAACGGGCCGGCGCCGCCCATGCCGGGGCCGCCGTCGTAGTCGAGCGAGCAGGCGATCTCCTCGAGCTCGGCCGCCTGCTCGACATGGGCCGTCGGGATCACGTAGCGATCTTCGTACTTCGCGATCGCGAGCAGCCGGTACATCTCCTCGATCTCGGCGCCCGTCATCTCGACCGCCGTCGCGATGTGCTCGTTGCGCTCGTCGGACAGGTTGACGTCGCGCATGTACGAGCGCATGGCCGCGAGCCGCTTGAGCGCCCGCGCAACCGGGTCGACGTCGCCCGCCGTGAACAGTCCCGCCAGGTAGTCCATCGGGATGCGCAGCTTGTCGATCGCCGCGAACAGGTTGCGCACGTCCTCACCGTCGGCGCCCGAGTCGGCGACCACGTCGACGACCGGCGAGAGCGGCGGGATGTACCAGACCATCGGCATCGTGCGGTATTCGGGATGCAGCGGCAGCGCCACCCGGTACTGCTGGATCAGCTTCCAGATCGGGCTTCGCTGCGCGGCGTCGATCCAGTCCTCGGGGATGCCCTCGGCCCGCGCCGCGGCGAGCACCTCGGGGTCGTGCGGGTCGAGGAACACGTCGCGCTGCGCCTCGAGCAGGTCGTGCTCGTTCTCGACGGATGCCGCAGCGGCGACGCGGTCGGCGTCGTACAGCACGAGCCCGAGGTAGCGCAGCCGCCCCACGCACGTCTCGGAGCACACCGTCGGCAGCCCGACCTCGAGGCGCGGGTAGCAGAGCGTGCACTTCTCGGCCTTGCCGGTCTTGTGGTTGAAGTAGACCTTCTTGTACGGGCACCCCGACACGCACATGCGCCAGCCTCGGCAGGAGTCCTGGTCGACGAGCACGATGCCGTCCTCGACGCGCTTGTACATCGCGCCCGACGGGCACGAGGCCACGCACGACGGGTTCAGGCAGTGCTCGCAGATGCGCGGTAGGTAGAACATGAACGTCTGCTCGAACTCCATGGCCACGTGCTCGCTCATGTGCTGCAGGATCGGGTCGTCGGCCGCGGTCTCCTGCGACCCGCCGAGGTTGTCGTCCCAGTTCGCCGACCACGAGATCGACATGTCCTCACCCGTGAGCAGGCTCTTCGGCTTCGCGACGGGCGTGTCCGCGCTCGCCGGGGCGTTCAGGAGCATGTCGTACTCGTAGGTCCACGGCTCGTAGTAGTCCTGGATCTCGGGCAGCTTCGGGTTCGAGAAGATGTGCGCGATCTTCGAGAACCGGCCCCCGCCCTTGAGCTTCAGCCGTCCGCGCTTCGTGCGCTCCCAGCCGCCCTTCCACTTCTCCTGGTCCTCGTAGCCGCGCGGGTACCCGATGCCGGGCCGCGTCTCGACGTTGTTGAACCAGACGTACTCGACACCGGTGCGGTTGGTCCACGCCTGCTTGCAGGTGACGCTGCAGGTGTGGCATCCGATGCACTTGTCGAGGTTCATGACCATCGACATCTGCGCCATGACCTTCATGAGCCGGCGCCTCCCCCCAGATCGTGCTCGCGCATCAGTACTCGACCTCCTGGCTCCGTCGGCGGATGACCGTGACCTCGTCGCGCTGGTTGCCCGTCGGCCCGAGGTAGTTGAAGGCGAACGCCAACTGCGCGTAGCCGCCGATCAGATGGCTCGGTTTCAGCAGGATGCGGGTGAGGGAGTTGTGGATGCCGCCGCGCTGGCCGCTCGTCTCGGTGCGGGGCACGTCGACCGTGCGATCCTTCGCGTGGTACATGTACACCGTGCCCTCCGGCATGCGGTGCGAGACGATCGCGCGGGCCACGACGACGCCGTTGCGGTTGTACGACTCGATCCACTCGTTGTCACGCACCCCGACCTTCGCCGCGTCCTGCGGGCTCATCCAGATGGTGGGACCGCCGCGCGAGAGCGAGAGCATGAAGAGGTTGTCCTGGTACTCGGAGTGGATCGACCACTTCGAGTGCGGGGTCAGGTACCGCACGGCGACCTCTGCATGACCGGATGCCGCGGGGTCGCCGCTCGCCGCCGTCGAGCCGGGCACGGGGTCGGCGAAGAGCCGGTGCAGGTCGAGCGGCGGCCGGTAGACGGGAAGCTGCTCGCCGAGCTCCGTCATCCAGTCGTGGTCGAGGAAGAAGTGCATGCGCCCGGTGAGGGTGTGCCACGGCTTCAGGTGCTCGACGTTGATCGAGAACGCGGTGTAGCGGCGCCCGCCGTGCTCGGAGCCCGACCACTCGGGGCTCGTGATGACCGAGACGGGCCTCGCCTGCACGTCGGCGAACGTGATGCGCGACCCCTCGTGGTCTTCGGCGAGCTGCGCGATGCGCTGCCCCGTCTTCTGCTCGAGCTTGCGGAAGCCCTGCACCGCGAGGCGCCCGTTCGTGGTGCCCGACAGCGCGAGGATCATCTCGCAGACCTTGACGTCGGTGTCGAGCTTCGTCATGCCGGCCGCCGGGCCCTCGGACCAGGTGCCGTTGCGCCGCGCGAGGTCGGCCAGTTCGGGCGCGGGGTCGTACGAGATGCCCTTCGTGACCATGCCCGCCTTCGCGGTGAGCGGCCCGAGCGCGGCGAGTCTCGCCGCGGTCGCCGGGTAGTCGCGCTCGACGACGATGAGCTTCGGCATGGTGACGCCGGGCACCAGCGGCGCGCCGTCGACGACGGTGCCGTGCGGGGTGGCCAGCGCATCGGGGGTGTCGTGCTGGAGCGGGGCGGCGACGAGGTCGCGCCGCACGCCGAGGTGCGTCTCGGCCAGTTCGCTGAACTTCTTCGCGACGGTGTGGAACAGGTCGAAGTCGGTCTTCGTCTGCCACGGCGGATCGATCGCCGGGCTGAACGAGTGCACGAACGGGTGCATGTCGGTCGACGAGAGGTCGTGCTTCTCGTACCAGGTGGCGGCCGGCAGCACGATGTCGGAGAACAGCGTCGTGCTCGTCATCCGGAAGTCCGCCGTGACGAGCAGGTCGAGCTTGCCCCTCGGCGCCTCGTCGCGCCACGTCATCGACTCCGGTCGGCGCGCGGGTTCGGACTCGTCGGCCCGCACCGCGGAATCCGTGCCGAGCAGGTGCTTCAGGAAGTACTCGTTGCCCTTGCCCGAGGAGCCGAGGATGTTCGCGCGCCACACGGTGACGATGCGCGGGAAGTTCTCGGGGGCGTCGGGGTCCTCGCAGGCGAACTTCAGCGACCCGTCGGTCAGGCCGTCGATGACGTGCTGGGCGGGCTCCTTGCCCGCGGCATCCGCCTCGTCGACGAGGTCGAGCGGGTTGCGGTCGAAGGTGGGGTAGCTCGGCATCCACCCGCGCTTGGCGGACTCGACGAGGCAGTCGGCGGTCGTGCGGCCCGTGAACAGCCCGGTGCCGAGCGGCGAGGCGAGCGCGTCGGCGGGCATGCCGTCGTAGCGCCACTGGTCGGTGGCCAGGTACCAGAACGCCGTGCCGATCATCGCGCGCGGCGGCCGCACCCAGTCGGCCGCGCCCCCGTACTGGTTGTAGCCCGTGACCGGGCGCACCTTCTCCTGGCCGACGTAGTGCGCCCAGCCGCCGCCGTTGATGCCCTGGCACCCCGTCATCGTGGTGAGGGCGAGGAACGTGCGATAGATCGTGTCGGAGTGGAACCAGTGGTTGGTGCCCGCCCCCATGAGGATCATCGAGCGTCCGCCGCTGCGCTCGGCGTTGTCGGCGAACTCGCGGCCGATGCGCGCGGCCTGCACGGCGGGCACCGAGGTGATCTCCTCCTGCCAGGCGGGCGTGCCGGGCGAGGACGCGTCGTCGTAGCCGGTCGGCCAGACCCCAGGCAGGCCGTCGCGGCCCACCCCGTACTGCGCGAGCAGCAGGTCGAACACGGTCGTCACCGTGCGGCCTGCGACGGTGGTCACCGGAACGCCGCGACGGATGCCGCCCGCGCCACCCTGGTGCTCGTCGCCGGGTTCGGGAGCGAGGTCGAAGCGGGGCAGCGAGATCTCGGCCGCGGCCCCGCCCCACGTGGGCAGGTCGGCGATCGAGAGCGCCGGGTCCACCGCTCCGAGGTCGAGGTTCCACGAGCCCTCGTCGGATGCCGCGTACCGATGCCCGATCGACCCGTTGGGCACGACCGGGGTGCCGTCGGCGTCGAGGAGCACGGTCTTGAACGCCGCGTGCTCGGCCGAGGCATCCGCCCCTCCGAGTTCGGCGGCCGTCAGGAACTTGCCCGGCACGAGCCCGCCGTCGTGCGGCTCGAGCGTGACGAGGTACGGTGCGTCGGCGAAGCGCTTGAGGTAGTCGGCGAAGCGCTCGGTGCGCCGGTCGACGAGGAACTCCTTCAGGATCACGTGGCCCATGGCCATCGCGAGCGCGGCGTCGGTGCCGGGGTGCGGCGCGACCCACTCGTCGGCGAACTTCGTGTTGTCGGCGTAGTCGGGCGAGACGGTCACGACCTTCTGTCCGCGGTAGCGCGCCTCGGTCATGAAGTGCGCGTCGGGCGTGCGCGTGACCGGCACGTTCGAGCCCCACATCATCAGGTAGGTCGAGTTCCACCAGTCGGCCGACTCGGGCACGTCGGTCTGGTCGCCGAACACCTGCGGGCTCGCGACCGGGAGGTCGGCGTACCAGTCGTAGAACGAGAGCATCGTGCCGCCGATGAGGTTCATGAACCGTGCCCCCGCGCCGTGCGAGACCATCGACATCGCCGGGATCGGCGAGAACCCGGCGATGCGGTCGGGGCCGTACGTCTTGATCGTGTGCACGTGCGCGGCTGCGACGATCTCGGCCGCCTCGTCCCACGTGGTGCGCACGAGCCCGCCCTTGCCGCGCGAGCGTTTGTAGGCGGCGGATGTCTCGGGGTCGCCCGTGATCTCGGCCCAGGCGAGCACGGGGTCGCCCGTGCGGGCCTTCGCCTCGCGGTACGCCGCGGCCAGCACGTCGCGGATGTACGGGTAGCGGACCCGGGTCGGCGAGTAGGTGTACCAACTGAAGGCGGCGCCCCTGGGGCATCCGCGGGGCTCGTACTCGGGGGAGTCGGGGCCGACGCTCGGATAGTCGGTCTGCTGCGTCTCCCACGTGATGATGCCGTCCTTGACGTAGACCTTCCACGAGCAGGAGCCCGTGCAGTTCACGCCGTGCGTGGAGCGAACCACCTTGTCGTGCGACCACCGATCGCGGTAGAACACGTCGCCCTTGCGGCCGCCCTCGATCGTGACGGTGCGCTGGTCGGCCGAGAAGGTGCCGGGCCGGAGGAACCGGCCCATCGAGAGCAGCGTCGAGGCGAGAGGGCCGTCGGTCGCGAGCTCCGGGCGATGCACGGTGTCGGTCATCTCAGCCTTCCCTCGAGAGGTTCGGGTGAAGTGGTGACGAGTCCGTTCGCGCCCCCACGCCTACGGCCATTGTGCTGGTTGAGCGTCTCGATGGGAAGGATCCGTCGGCGGTTCGTGCGACGGTGAGCACGGGAATCGGCGACCGGATGCGTGCGCCGACGGCCGCCGACCGGTACTGTCGGCGGCGAGGACGTCTCGAATGTTCCGCATGGCTGGAGGGGCAGCATGAGCGAATCGTCGACGAAGACGAACGGCACGGACGGCGCGCAGTTGAAGGGGCAGCTCGGGCAGGTGCTGCTCGCGACCGTCGCCTCGACCTTCGGGTTCTGGGCGTGGATGCTGATCGCCCCGATGCAGAAGACCTACGCCGACGAGCTCGGCCTCGATGAGGGCCAGATCTCCCTGATGCTGGCGACGCCCGTGCTCGTCGGCGCGCTCGGCCGAATCGTCGTCGGAGCCCTCACCGACCGGTTCGGCGGCCGCAAGATGTTCGCCGCCGTGCTGCTGATCTCCGCACCCGCCGTGCTGCTCGTCGCGCTCGCCGGAGAGATCAAGAGCTTCCCCCTGCTGGTCGTCTCCGGCTTCTACCTCGGCGTCGCCGGCACGATCTTCGCGGTCGGCATCCCGTTCTCGAGCGCCTGGTACGAGCCGAAGCGACGCGGATTCGCGAACGGCGTGTTCGGCATGGGCATGATCGGCACGGCGGTCTCGGCCTTCTTCACCCCGCGCCTCGCGGAATCGATCGGCTACCTGCCCACCCACTTCGTGGTCGCCGGGTCGCTCGTGCTCATGGCGGTGATCGTCTGGTTCTTCCTCCGCGACTCGCCCGCATGGGAGCCGAGCCGGCAACCCCTCATCCCCAAGGTCACGGGGGCGCTGAAGCTGCGCATCACGTGGGAGATGGCGTTCCTCTACGGCATCGTCTTCGGCGGATTCGTCGCGTTCTCGACGTTCCTGCCGAAGTACCTCACGACGATCTACCCCGACGACGTCGACGCCGTGGGCGCCGGCACCCGCACCGCGATGTTCGCCGTCGCGGCCGTGGTCGCCCGGCCGATCGGCGGCGCCCTCTCGGACCGCGTCGGTCCGAAGGTCATCTCGCTCATCTCGCTCGCGGGCATCGTTTCGCTCGCGTACATCGTCGGGCAGCAACCGCCCGAGGGCATCCTCACCGGCGCCACCTTCATCGCCATGGCGGCCGCCATGGGACTCGGCATGGGCGCCGTGTTCGCCTGGATCGGGCCGTCGACGCCGAAGGACAAGGTCGGCGCGGTGACCGGCGTCGTGGCCGCCGCCGGCGGGCTCGGCGGATACTTCCCGCCCCTCGTGATGGGCGCGACCTACAACGCCGAGACGAACTCGTACGCGCTCGGGCTCTGGCTGCTGGTCATCGTCGGGGCGGTCGCCCTCGTCGTCGCCGGCATGCTGCGCGACGCCCGGCCCGGCTCGGATTCCTGACGGCTCGGCCTCCCCGTCGGTCGAGGAGGCGCGTCAGCGGGCCGCCGGTCGAGGAGGCGCGCCAGCGCCGTCTCGAGACCTGGGGGCGGGGTCTCGAGACGCTTCGCTCCTCGACCGGCGCTTCGTTACCCGACCGGCGGGTCGCCCTCGGCGCGGGCGCCGATGCGCTCGGCGAGTTCGCTCGGGCTGCCCGCGGTCGTGCCGCGTCCGACGGCGAGGCCGATCATGAACGCCGTCACCGGGCCGGCGGGCCGGGCGACGCCGTGCGCGACCCGGCGGGTCAGGTCGAGGATGTCGCCGATCGGCACCTCGGCGGGGTCGAGTCCGAGCCCGGCGGCGATCTCGGCGACCCACGCGTCGAGCTCGGCGGGTGTGGTCTGGTTCGCGTGATCGGTGCTCATGACTGGCTCCTCGGCGGGTGCGGTCGGTCGGTGGATGAAGGCGTGAGGTCGGTGCGTCCGGCGGGGTCGGCGCGCCCGCGCGCCCGTTCGAGATCGGGCCAGGTGTCGATGTCTGCGGCGGTGCCGTCGTCGGCGACCTCGACGAGGTCGAGCGCGGCCGCGAGATGCCGCATCGCCGCCCCGTCGGCCGGACCGGGCAGCTCCGCGAACGCCCGATCGAGGGCCGCGCGCGCGTAGACCGCGGCGAGCCACTGCACCCGCTGGTCGGCGTCGACGAGGCAGAGGCCGTCCGCGTCGCGCGCCCCGCCGCGGCGCTCGAGGAGGCGTGCGGTCGCGGCCCGCGCGGACGGCAGGTCGCACGCGAGCACGAGCACGTCGGATGCCGCGGGGCCGGCGTCGAGCGCGGCGAGTCCCGCGGCGATCGCGGCCACGGGCCCCCCGAACGGCGGATCCTCGCGCACCACGAGGCATCCGGGAGCCCTGAGCCCGGCCGGGCCGACCACGACGATGCGGCGCGCGCCCGCCGATCGCGCCGCATCGATCGCGTGCTGGAGGAGCGAACGGTCGCCGACCACGAGCTCGGGCTTGCTCGCGCCGTCGAGCCGGGTCGCGCGCCCGCCGGCGAGGAGCACGGCATCGAGCGGGCGCGGCGCGGCGCGATCCGGGCGCGGCGCGGCATCCGTCTCCGGCGCGGCATCCGGTGGGAGCACGGCGTCGCTCACGGCAGCACCAGCACGTCGACGAGGCCGCCCGGCTCGACCCGCTCGACCGCCTCGGGCACGATCGCGAAGCCGTCGGCGCCGGCGAGCCCGCCCGACAGATGCGATGCGGCGCCGCCCCTCGTCGCCGGTCTGACGAGCGGCTCGGGGCCCGCGCCGTCGGCGTCTTGGGCCGCGACGAACGACACGGGCATCAGCTGCAGGCGTCCGCGCGGGGAATCCCACCCGGTCACGAGCCCGGCCCGCACCCGCCGACGCTGCACCTCGCGGCGGCCCTGCATGGCGAGCAGGGCCGGACGCACGAACACCTCGAAGGCCGCCGCCGCGGCGACGGGGTTGCCGGGCAGACCGAACACCGCCGACCCGTCGGCGAGGAACCCGAACGCCTGGGGCGAACCCGGCTGCATCGCCACCCGCACGAAGTCGACGGTGCCGAGCTCGCCGAGCACACGCCGCACGACGTCGTAGGCGCCGATGCTGACGCCGCCCGTGAACACGATCGCGTCGCAGGGCTCGCGCTCGGAGATCCAGGCGCGCAGCACGTCGGCGTCGTCGGGCATGCGCACGATCTCGACGACCGCGCACCCGGCCTCGCGCACGAGTCCGGCGAGGAGCAGTGAGTTCGAGTCGGGGATGCCTCCCGGTGCGAGCGTCTCGCCGGGCTCGGTGAGCTCGCTGCCCGTCGCGACGACGCTCACCCGCGGCATCCGCACGACCGGGAGCGACGCGTGGCCGGCGGTCGCGGCCCCCGCGACCTGACGCGGGCCGAGCAGGGTGCCGGCCTCGAGGAGCGGGTCGCCGACCCGCAGGTCCTCGCCCGCGCGCCGGATGTGGCGCCCACGGTCGGGCGCGCTGAAGACCCGCACGCGATGCACACCGCCCGGACCGTCGGCGTCCTCGCCGCGGTCGGTGCGCTCGACCGGGACGACGGTGTCGGCCCCGGCCGGCACCTGCGCGCCCGTCATGATGCGCGCGGCCTCGCCCGCCCCGAGCGGCCGCGCAGACGCGGGGTCGGCCGAGCCCGCCGCGTGGTCGCCGACCACGGTCAACGTCGCCGGTTCCGCGGGCGATGCGCTCGCGACATCCGCCCACCGCACGGCGAAGCCGTCCATCGCCGCGTTGTCGAACGGGGGCGAGGCGAGCACGGCGTCGACGTCGGTCGCGAGCGTGCGCCCCGCGGCATCCGCGAGCCGGACCTGCTCGACGACGCCCGCCGGCCGCGCCGAACCGCGGACCGCCGCGAGCACCGCCTCGAGGTGCTGCGCCACCGGGATCAGGGTGGCGGACTCGTGGAACCTGGCCCGGGTCGTCGGCATGGCTCTACGGTAGTCCGATCCGATTCGGCCGGACCCGATGACAGCGCGCCGAGCGGTGGGTATCGTCGGGCGTGGAGAGGGGTGCGCATGTCTTTCGTCACACGCGGATTCGGCGGAGGGTCTCGGGACCGCGACGACCGGCTGCCGCCCGGCCAGACGCTCGTGCAGGACTTCCCGGTGCTCTCGGCGGGGCCGACGCCCGAGGTCGACACGGGGGAGTGGGAGTTCCGCATCATCACCGAGGCGGGCACGCACCGCTGGTCGTGGGACGAGTTCAACGCCCTGCCTTCCGAGGACATCGCCACCGACATCCACTGCGTCACGCACTGGTCGAAGCTCGGCACGAGCTGGCGGGGCGTCTCGCTCGACACGCTCTTCGAGAACGTCGAGTCCCAGTTCGACTACGTCATGGCGCGCAGCTACGGCGGCTACACGACGAACGTGCCGCTCGACGAACTGCTCGACGGCCAGGCATGGGTCGCGACCGAGTTCGACGGCGAGCCCCTCGACCCCGAGCACGGCGGCCCCGCGCGGCTGCTCGTGCCGCACCTCTACTTCTGGAAGAGCGCGAAGTGGGTGCGCTCGCTCGTCATGATGCCGCGCGACGATCCCGGCTTCTGGGAGCAGAACGGGTACCACCTGCACGGCGACCCCTGGCAGGAGGAGCGGTACTGGTGATCGGTCGCCCCTCCGTGCCGCGCTCGGGGTGGCACGCGGCCGTCGTCGTCTCGAGCACCGCCGAGACGCGCACCGCCGCCCGCCTCGAACTCGAGATCGAGGGCTGGCCGGGCAACGCCGCGGGGCAGCACCTCGACGTGCGGCTCACCGCCCCCGACGGCTACACCGCGACCAGGTCGTACTCGATCGCGTCCTCGGGGCCGGCGACGGGCGACGCCACCCGCGTCGTGCTCGCGGTCGACCGTGTGCCCGGCGGCGAGGTCTCGCCGTACCTCGTCGACGTGGCGCGGGCAGGCGACCGACTCGAGGTGCACGGCCCGCTCGGCGCGTTCTTCGTGTGGCAGCCGGCAGCGGATGCCGCGGAGGCGGCTGGGGTGGCGGATGCTGCAGGTTCGGCGGATGCCGCGGCTGATCCGGATGCCGCGGAGGCCGCTACGGCGGCGGATGCTGCGGGGGCGCCGGCCGCGCGCCCGGTGCAGCTCATCGCCGGAGGCTCGGGGGTGGTGCCGCTCGCGGCGATGGCGCAGGCGCACGGCGATGCGGGCGACGCGACGCCGTTCCGGATGCTCTACTCGGTGCGCTCCCCCGCCGACCTGTTCTTCGCCGCCGAGCTGCAACGACTGGTGGCCGCGCCCGCCCCGTTCCGGCTCGACCTCGTCTACACGCGTGCCACGCCCGAAGGGTGGCCGGTCGGGCCGGGTCGCCTGACGCGCGACGCCCTCGAGGCCGCCGTGTTCGCGGCATCCGAAACCCCACGCGTGTTCGTGTGCGGTTCGACGGGGTTCGTCGAACGCGTCGCCTCCTGGCTCATCGAGCTCGGCCACGACGCCCGAGACATCCGCACCGAACGATTCGGAGGAACTTGATGGACCACCTCGACGGCAACGCGCTCGCCGGCCCCCTCGCCGACTACTTCGCCTTCGACGTCACCGAGGCCCGCGCGAGGTGCAACGGGTGCGGCGAGGTCGCTGAATTCGCCCGTGCGCTCGTGTTCGCGAGCCCTGCGGGCACGGTGGTGCGATGCAGTTCGTGCGACCACGTGCTCGCCACACTCGTCGAGGCGGGTGAGCGCGCCTGGCTCGGCCTGAGCGGCGTGAGCGCGCTCGAGGTGCGGCGCGCCTGAGGCCTGCGGCGCGGTGGCCGGCCGGCATGCCGACGGCGGGCGCGCGAGGCTCGACCGATTCTGCGGTCGGGGTGGGATGTCCCCCGTGGAATCGTGTAGCGATGTAGCGATGTAGCGATGTAGCGATGTAGCGCGGGTTCGGGGAGGGACCCACCCTCCGGGGTGGTTCGGCGGCGGTTCAGGCCGCCGAGGTTCAGCAGGGTGTGGTCAGTCGGCGACCGGCTCGCCGGCGGCCCAGACGCGGCGCACGAGCGGCACGCCCGGGCGGTAGGCCAGGTGCACGTGGCTCGGGGCGTCGAGTTCGACGAGGTCGGCGCGCGTGCCGGGGCGGATCGCGCCGACATCCGCTCGCCGAAGCGCCGCGGCGCCGCCCGCGGTCGCGGCCCAGAGCGCCTCGGCCGGCGTCATGCCCATGTCGCGCACGGCGACGGCGACGCAGAACGCCATCGAACTCGTGAAGCTCGATCCCGGATTGCAGTCGCTCGCGAGTGCCACCGTGACCCCCGCGTCGAGGAGGCGTCGCGCGTCCGGATAGGGCTGCCTCGTCGAGAACTCGACCCCCGGCAGTAGCGTCGCGACGGTCGACGAGGCGGCGAGGGCCGCGACATCCGCGTCGCTGAGATACGTGCAGTGATCGACGGATGCCGCGCCGAGCTCGACCGCGAGGCGCACCCCCTCGCCCGCACCGAGCTGGTTGCCGTGCACGCGGACCCCGAGGCCGGCCGCGGCGCCCGCCTCGAGCACGCGCCGCGACTGCTCGGGCGTGAACGCACCGCGCTCGCAGAAGGCGTCCACCCAGTGGGCATGCGGGGCGCAGGCCGCGAGCATCTCGCCGACCACGAGGTCGACGTAGGCGTCGGCGGCGCGATCGGCGGCGTCGGGCGTGCCGGCATCGCGGAACCGCGGATCGTCGCGGAACTCGGCGGGCACGACATGTGCCCCCAGGAAGGTCACCTCGTCGGTGACCTCGCGGGCCAGGCGCACGAGCCGCTCCTCGTCGGCGACGCTCAGTCCGTAGCCCGACTTGATCTCGAACGTCGTCGTACCCTGTGTTCGCAGCTCCACGACGAACGCGGCGAGGCGTGCGCGCAGCTCGTCCTCGGAGGCCGCACGGGTCGCCGCCACGGTCGAGCGGATGCCGCCGGCCTCGTATGCCCGACCGGACATACGTGCCGCGAACTCCTCGGCCCGGTCGCCGCCGAACACGAGGTGCGTGTGGCTGTCGACGAAGCCCGGGATGACCGCGCGCCCGCCCGCGTCGACGACCTCGGGCTCGGGCGGCGTCGCGCCCGAGGCATCCGCTCGCCCTGATCGTGCCGGCTCGCGCGCCGCGCTCTCGTGCCTCGCGCTCTCGTGCGCCGCGCTCTCGTGCGCCGGTGATCCGTCGATGTTCGCCCCATATGGGTGCGATGAAGGGCGAACATCGACGGATCGATGGGGTTCAGGCGTGTCGGAGGCCGCGCCCACCCAGACGATGCGGTCGCCGTCGAACAGCACGGCGGCGTCGCGCAGGATGCCGAGCGGCCCGCCCTCTCGGCCCGGCTGCGGGTCGTTCGTCACGAGCTCGCCGATGTTCGTGACGAGGGTGCGCCGCGGCATCCGCTCAGCCCTCCTGCATGGGGACGCGCAGGCCGCGCTCGGCGGCGACCTCACGGGCGCGTTCGTACCCGGCGTCGACGTGGCGCATCACGCCGGTGCCCGGGTCGTTCACGAGCACGCGGGCGATCTTCTCGGCGGCGAGCGGGGTGCCGTCGGCGACGATGACCTGCCCGGCGTGGATCGAGCGCCCGATGCCGACGCCGCCGCCGTGGTGCAGCGACACCCAGGTCGCGCCCGACGCGGTGTTCAGGAGCGCGTTCAGCAGCGGCCAGTCGGCGATGGCGTCGGATCCGTCGGCCATGGCCTCGGTCTCGCGGTACGGGCTCGCGACGCTGCCCGAGTCGAGGTGGTCGCGCCCGATCACGACGGGCGCCGACAGCTCTCCCGACGCGACCATCTCGTTGAATCTGAGGCCCGCGAGGTGGCGCTCCTGATAGCCGAGCCAGCAGATGCGCGCGGGCAGCCCCTCGAAATGCACCTTCTCGCCGGCTTGGGTGATCCAGCGGCGCAGGTGCTCGTCGTCGGGGAACAGTTCGAGGATCGCCCGGTCGGTCGCCGCGATGTCGGCAGGGTCGCCCGAGAGGGCCGCCCAGCGGAAGGGGCCCTTGCCCTCGGCGAAGAGCGGGCGGATGTAGGCGGGCACGAAGCCGGGGAACGCGAACGCCCGGTCGTGGCCGAGCCCGCCGAGCTCGGCCTCGCGGCGGATCGAGTTGCCGTAGTCGAACACCTCGGCCCCGGCATCCTGGAACGCCGCCATCGCCTCGACCTGCTTCGCCATCGACTCGCGGGCGCGCTCGGTGAAGCCCTCGGGGTCGGATGCCGCGAGCGCATGCCACTCGGACACGCTCACGCCCTCGGGCAGGTAGCTCAGCGGGTCGTGCGCGCTGGTCTGGTCGGTGACGATGTCGATCGGCACGCCGCGGCGCAGCAGTTCGGGGAACACGGATGCCGCGTTGCCGACGACGCCGACCGAAAGCGGCGTGCGCGACGCCTTCGCGGCCAGGACGCGGGCGATCGCGTCGTCGAGGTCGGTCGTGAACTCGTCGAGGTAGCCGTGCTCGACGCGGCGCGCGAGACGGGTCTCGTCGACGTCGACGATGAGCGCGACGCCCTCGTTCATGGTGACCGCGAGGGGCTGGGCGCCGCCCATGCCGCCGCATCCGCCGGTCAGGGTCAGGGTGCCCGCGAGCGTTCCGCCACTGTGTTCGTACGGCCCGCCCTCACGGGCGGCGAGGGCGCGCGCGATCGCGCCGAACGTCTCGTACGTGCCCTGCAGGATGCCCTGCGTGCCGATGTAGATCCACGAGCCGGCCGTCATCTGGCCGTACATCGTGAGGCCCTGCTGCTCGAGACGGCGGAACTCGGGCCACGTCGCCCAGTCGCCCACGAGGTTCGAGTTGGCGATGAGCACGCGCGGCGCCCACTCGTGCGTGCGGAAGACGCCGACCGGCTTGCCCGACTGCACGAGCAGCGTCTCGTCGGCCTCGAGTCCCTCGAGCGTGCGCACGATCGCGTCGAAGGCCTCCCAGTTGCGGGCCGCCTTGCCCGTTCCGCCGTAGACGACGAGATCGTCGGGCCGCTCGGCGACCTCGGGGTCGAGGTTGTTCTTGAGCATGCGCAGGGGCGCCTCGGTCTGCCAGCTCTTCGCGGTGAGGGTCGTGCCGCGGGCGGCGCGCACCGGGCGCGGGCCGTGCGGCGCCCGGGCGGGCGACGGGGAGGTTGCCGAGTCGGCGGGGCCGTCTGAGGTCGCGAGGGTCGATGCGTCGGTCATGATCCGATCCCACACCACGGGTGGAGCGTCGACAACGGATGCCTCGGCGCAGCCGTCCGGTATCCCAGACGACCAGCGGACGGCCGCTCGTTCGAGATGCAGGTGGGCTGAGCGGCGCGGGAGGTTCGAGATGCAGGTCGGCTGAGCGGCGCGGGAGGGTTCGAGATGCAGGAAACGAGGAGGCATCCCCGCTGTGAGGAGGGGATGGCGCCCCGTTTCCTGCATCTCAGATGGGTGCGGAGGCGGGGAGGCAGGGAGGCGCTGAACCGCTGGGTAGCGCGGAGGCGGGGAGGCACGGAGAGGCGGAGAGGCGGGGAGGCGCGGAGAGGCGCGGAGGCGGGGAGGCGCGCGGGTCAGCCGAGGGCGATGCCGCGGGCCGCCATGAACGGGCGGGCGTCGACGGCGACCCCGCCGAGGCGCACCTCGAAGTGGAGATGGCAGCCGGTGGAGGCGCCCGTGCTGCCGACCATGCCGACGAGCTGGCCGGCGGCGACCGACTCGCCGGGGCTCACGAGGATGCCGCCGTCGATGAGGTGGGCGTATCCGGTCGAGACGCCCGAGCCGTGGTCGAGGAGGATCCAGTTGCCGTAGCTGCCGTCGGCGCGCGCCTCGACGACGACGCCGCCGGTCGCGGCGAAGACGGGGGACTTGCAGGAGGCGGCGACGTCGGTTCCGCGGTGGAACTCGTTGACGCCGGCGATGGGCTTGTTCGGGCGGGGGCCGAAGCCGTCGGTGAGGTGCCCGGCGACCGGCTGCGACCAGCCCTGATCGCTCAGCTGGCCCGAATCGGCGGGCAGCGTGTCGATCACGGCGATGCTGCTGGCCGCGGCCTTCGCCTGCAGGCCCTTCATATTGGAGCGAGCGGCCGCGAGGGCGCGCTCGGCGTCTCCGAGGTCGTCTTCGCGGGCGTCGACGGGGACGTCTTCGGCGGCGGCCCAGGCCGCGTCGGCGGCCTCTTCGGCCGCGTCGGCCTCGTCGTCGCGGGCGGCGGCGATCTTCTCGAGCGCGGCGGCGTCGCCCGCGATCTGGGAGACCCTCGCCATGCCGCTGAGCCCGGCAAGCAGGTCTTTGCCCGCGCCGAAGGCGGCGTCGAGCGAGGTGGACGTGTCGCCGCTGCCGTTCGCCGCGGCGAAGTAGGTGCGTGCTGCGGCATCCGCTTCGGCGCGTGCGCTCTCGGCGACGGCGTCGGCCTCACGGGCGAGCGAGCGGGCGACCTCGCGGGTCGACTTGGCGTCGGCGACCGCCGTCTCGGCGGTGCGCACCTCGCGGGTCGCGCGGTCGATCGCGGTGCGGGCTCCGAGCAGCGACGTGATGTCGCGGTTCACACCCGAGACGACCCGGACGAAGGGTCCGTCGCCCTGGAAGACGACCGGGGCCTGCGGGGCCGCGGGCGTGGCAGAAGGCGTCGGGGTGGCGGAAGGCGTCGGCGCGGGCGTCTCGGTCGGCGGTGCCGGCGCGGGCGTCTCGGTCGGCGCCGGCGTGCTGGTCGGAGGCGGCGTCGTCGGTGGCGGCGTCGGCTTCGGCGTGGGAGTGGGCGTGGGCGTCGGTGTCGGTGTGGGCGTGGGCGTCGGCGTGGTGGTCGGAGGCGGCGTCGTGGCCGGCGGCGTGCTCGGCGCGGGCGACTCGGTCGGGGGCTCTTCGGTCGGCGGCGCCTCGGTGGCGGGCGTCGGCGTCGCCGTCGCGGAGCTGTCGGCAGCGGGATCGCCCTCTTCGGCGTACGACGGGTTCGCGCCCACGAGTCCGACGAGCAGGACCACCGCGAGGCCGGATGCTGCGAGGCTGGCGCGGCGACCCCTGCGCGCAGCGTGTGCGCGAGGTGACAAGAAGCGAGAACCTGGCGTCGTCATCTGTTCCGTTCGTGCTGCCGGAGTGGCACCGACCGGTCTCAGTCTGGCACCGGGCGGGGTGGGGCACAACCACCCGTTCGGGCGTGTGCACCCCGTTCGGGGCGGCTCGTCGCGGGGACTGCGCGAACGGGCAGCCGACGGCGCGCGGGAGGTCAGCCGATCGGTGCAGCGAGCGCGGCCGCGGCGCGCTCGCGCACCTCGCCGGACTCCACGAGCGCGGTGATCGCCTCGATCTCGGGGGAGAGGAACCGGTCGGGCCCCGGAACCGCGCCGACCCCCGCGACGAGCGACACGACCGCACCGGTGGCGGGGCCGGGTTCGAGGGGCGCGCGCATCGCGAGTCCGCGGGCCGCGGTCATGACCTCGATCGCGAGCACGCGCGTGAGGCCGTCGATCGCGCGACGCAGTTTGCGGGCCGCGGCCCAGCCCATCGACACGTGGTCCTCCTGCATGGCCGACGAGGGGATCGAGTCGACGGATGCCGGGACCGCGAGCCGCTTCAACTCCGAGACGATGCCCGCGGCGGTGTACTGGGCGATCATGAGCCCCGAGTCCACGCCGACCTCGTGCGCGAGGAACGGCGGCAGGCCCTGGTTGCGCGCCCGGTCGAGGAACCGGTCGGTTCGCCGTTCGCTCATCGACGCGACATCCGCCACCGCGATCGCGAGGAAGTCGAGCACGTACGCGACCGGGGCGCCGTGGAAGTTGCCGTTCGACTCGACGCGGCCGTCGAGCGTGAGCACCGGGTTGTCGACGGCGCTCGCGAGTTCGGCGTCGGCGACGGATGCCGCGTGCTCGAGCGTGTCGCGTGCGGCGCCGTGCACCTGGGGGGCGCAGCGCAGCGAGTAGGCGTCCTGCACGCGGGTGCATTCCGGCCCCTTGTGGCTCGCGACGATGGGGGAGCCGGCGAGCAGGTTGCGAAGGTTCGCCGCCGAGACGGCCTGGCCCTGCTGAGGGCGCAGCCGGTGCAGGTCTTCGGCGAACACGGCGTCGGTGCCCATGAGGCCCTCGACGCTCATGGCGGCGGCGACATCCGCGGTGCTCAGCAGCATCCGCAGGTCGTCGATCGCGAGGGCCAGCATGCCGAGCATGCCGTCGGTGCCGTTGATGAGGGCGAGGCCCTCCTTCTCGCCGAGGCGGAGCGGGGCGATGCCGGCGGCGGCGAGGGCTTCGGCGGCGGGGATCATCTCGCCCGTGGAGGGTTGCCCGTTTCGGAGATTTGGGCGGCGCGCCGTGCTTTCAGGGTCGAGGGTCGGCGTGTCGCCCGAATCTCCGAATCCGGCAACTCGAGCGGAGGTGCCGGCGAGGGCGAGCACCCGGGCCTCGCCTTCGCCCATCGCCACGAGGGCGCAGTGCGCGAGCGGGGCGAGGTCGCCCGAGCAGCCGAGCGACCCGTACTCGCGCACGACGGGGGTGATGCCCGCGTTCAGGATCGCCGCGTACGTCTCGGCGGTCACGCGACGCACGCCCGTGCGGCCGGTCATGAGCGTCGACAGGCGCAGCAGCATGAGGGCGCGCACGACCTCGGCCTCGACCTCGGCGCCCGATCCGGCGGCGTGCGAGCGCACGAGGCTCGCCTGCAGTTGCGCGCGGCGGTCCTCCGCGATGAACGTCGTCGCGAGCGCGCCGAACCCCGTCGAGATGCCGTAGTGCGGCTCGGGGTCGGCGGCGAGGCCCTCGATGATCGCGCGGCTGCGGTCCACCTCGTCGAGTGCGGTCGGGTCGAGCACGACGGATGCCCCGTGCCGGGCGACCGCGACGACGTCGGCGATGCTCAGCGGCCCGAGGCCCACGGTGACCGCGGCGGGGCGGTCGGCTGCGGCGTTCGGGACGGCGGCGTTCAGGACGGTCGCGTCGGTCGCGTGCGAGGGCGTGGGGGTGCTCATGCTCCCATTCCAGTGGGTGGACCGGATTCCGAGAACGGCTGGGAGTACGCTGGCGTCCGGGATCCCAGACGAGGATCCGGGCAGGAGCAACGTGGACACGACCTCGAAGGTGCCCGCCGCCGACCAGACCCTCGCGATCCTCAGCCATCTCGCGGCGCAGCGCGGGCCGGTCCCGGCCGCGACGATCTCGCAGTCGCTCGGCATCCCGCGATCGACGGTCTACCACCTGCTCGCCGTCATGGCCGAACGCGGCTTCGTCGTGCACCTCCCCGAGGAACGGCGCTACGGGCTCGGCGTCGCCGCGTTCGAGCTCTCGAGCGGGTTCAGCCGCCAGCAGCCGCTCGCCAGGCTGGGACGGCCGCTCGTCGCGTCCCTCGTCGACCGGCTCGGCGAGAGCGGGCACCTCGCCGTGCTGCACGGCCGAGACGTGCTCTACCTCGTCGAGGAGCGCGCGCCGCGGCGGCCGTCGCTCGTGACCGACGTCGGCGTGCGGCTGCCCGCCCACCTCACCGCGACGGGTCGCGCGATGCTCGCCGAGCTGCCCCCGGCGCAGTTGCGGGCGCTGTATCCCGATCGCGCGGCGTTCGCGTCGAGGCATCCGTCGGCTGAAGCGGATGCCGCGGAGTGGACGTACGGACGCCTGAAGCGGGTGCTCGCCGAGGTGCGCGCCCACAGGTGGGCTGCCGAGGACGGCGAGGTGACGCCCGGGCTCGCCTCGGCCGGCGCCGCCGTCGTGGACCACCTCGGATGGCCGGCCGCGGCGATCGCGGTCACGTTCCCCGACGATGCCGCGCCCGAGTTGCGCGAGCGCGTCGCGGCGACGGTGCTCGACGCAGCGTCGACCCTCGCGCGGCGCATCGGCGGGCGCTGATCAGCGGCATCCGCTCGGGGCATCCGCCGCTCAGGCCGGCGACGAGCGCGGAACCTCGCGCGCGACGAAGTCGATCAGCGCGTCGGCGACCAGCTCGGGGGCGTTCTCCATCGGGATGTGGCCCGCGGCGGGGATGCGGACCAGCTCGGTGCGCGGCATCTCCGCCGCGAACCGCTCGGCGTGGTGCACCTCCTGGAAGCCGTCGTCCTCTCCCCAGATCAGGAGCTTCGGAAGCGCGGACCGCCGCAGGCCGGGAACGAGGTCGAGCGTGAAGCGGCTGTCGGCCGCGCCGGCCATGGCCATCCACGAGCGACGGACGTGGGCCTGCGTCCACGGGTCGACGTACTCGGCGACGAGGTCGTCGGTCGCCGCCCCGGCGAGCGCCGTCGTCACCGACTGCCGGCGGGCGGCGAGCACCTCCTCGGCGGTCGTGGCCGCGACCACGTCGGGGTCGCGGAACCGCGCGACGCCGGGCACGGGCCACGAATCGTAGGTGACCGAGTTGGCCAGCACGAGAGCGGATGCCTCGACGCCGCCGTGCACGACGAGGTGCTGCGCGATCGCGCCGCCGATGTCGTGGCCCACGACGACGATCGGGCCGGTGAGGCCGAGCGCCGAGACGAACCTCGTCACCCAGTCCGCGAGCGCGGGCACCGTGGCGGTCTCGAGCGCGAGTTCGCCCTCGGAGCGTCCGAGCCCCGGCAGGTCGACCGCGATCGGCCGGAGCCCGGCATCGGCCAGTGCCGGGATCACCGGCTGCCAGACCCGGCTCCAGTAGGTGCCGTGGAGGAGTAAAAGGGCCGGTCCGCCCGACCCGGCGGTCAGGTAGCTGGCGCTGCGGCCGTGGACGTCGATCTCGGTGCGCGACACGTTCGTCTCGGTGGTTTCGGGCATGGCACCATCCTCGACGCGGGCGCCGGCCGGGCACAGGCCCTCGACGGACACGGCGGGCGCAATTCCTGCCAAGGCGCCCGGGCGGATGCCGGATGGGCGGATGCCGGACGGGCGGATGCCGGCAGTGTCGGCAACACCGTCTGGGGCCGACCGGCGAACCCTACGGGCAGACGCGGAAGCGGCGCCCCTCGAAACCGACGACGTCGCCCTGCTGCAGTTGCCGACCGCGGCGCCGGTCGACCTCGCCGTTCACGTCGACCAGCCCATCGGCGATGACCGTCTTGACGTCGCCGCCCGTGTCGAGGATGCCGGCGAACTTCAGGAACTGCCCGAGGCGGATCGCCTCGCCGCCGACGGAGACGTCGTCGATCGGGGTCTGATCGGTCATGCCGGAATGCTAGCCGACCCGGGCAGGTGCGGCCGAGGCATCCGCTCTCCGGGCGACGATCCAGCATCCGTTCACCCTCGCGCGATATCGTGGCCGAGCCGACGATTCCAGCACCGCCGACCATCGGAGCCGCATGACTCCCCTGACGACCGTTCCCCTCGAAGCCGCCGACCACGGCTTCACGGGGCTCACCGGCTTCGCCGCCGACATCCTGAACGCGCTCGGCGACGTCGGGGTCGGGCTGCTGGTGTTCCTCGAGGTGCTCATCCCGCCGATCCCGAGCGAGGTGATCCTGCCGTTCGCCGGGTACCTCAGCCAGTCGGGCGACCTGCATCTCGGATGGCTCATCGTCTGGTCGACCGTGGCCTCGGTGCTGGGCGCGCTGCTGCTCTACGGGCTCGGCGCGGCCATCGGCATCCGGCGGGCCGTCGACTGGATCGCGTGGACCCGCCTCGTCAGCCGCACCGACCTCGAGCGCGGCGCCGAGTGGTTCCACCGGTACGGGCGATGGTCGGTGCTGTTCGGTCGCATGATCCCGGGCGTGCGCAGCCTCATCTCACTCCCCGCCGGAGCCGACCGGATGCCGCTGCTCACGTTCGTGCTCTTCACGGCGCTCGGCTCGACCGCGTGGAATTCGCTCCTCATCGGCGTCGGCGCGGCGCTCGGCACCCAGCACGAGGCGCTCGACCACTGGCTCCAGTACCTCGACTACCTCGTCTACGGGGCGATCGCCGTCGGCCTCGCCGTGCTCGTCGTGCGACGCATCCGCGAGCAGCGCGCCGAGCGCCGCGAGCCCGGCGGCGTCCCCGAGGCCTGAGCCCCGCGGCATCAGCCCAGGGCTGCTCAGGCCGTGCGCGGGGCGAGCCAGGCCCGCAGCGAACGGGTGACGAACGGCAGCACCCAGTAGGTCATGATCGGGGTGAGCACGAGCGTGGTCGCCAGCACGCGCAGCCAGACCGGCAGGTCGCCCCAGCCGGGCACCGGTGCGATCAGGTACGTGAAGAGCAGGTTGACCGGGAAGAACCCGAGCCAGATCGTCACGGCCTGCTTCCATCGCGGCGGCGCGGGCGGCAGATCGCCGGATGCCTCGGCCGCGTCGATCACCGGAACGGAACCGGTGGGCGGCTCGTCGAACCAGCCCTCGATGCCCGTGCGGCGACGCGAACGCTCGGACCGGATGAGGCCCTCGCCGGTCGCGAGCCAGGCCATGCGCTCGCCGGAGTGCTCCCACGCATCGAGGGTCTGCTCGTCGGAGAACCGGTAGAGCACGTGCCAGACGTCGGAGTCGGCGGCCTCGCGCACCCACCCCGAACCGAGGAACCCCGGGAACCGGTTGGCGCGGTTGATGCCCGCCTGCACCCAGACGGTCACCTCGGGGATGCGTTCGGGGTCGACCTCTCGTCGGATCGACACGGTCACGGGTTGGTTCGCGGTCATCGCCGGCAGCCTCTCGTTGCCCGCAGGGGTGGCGCGGGGATCGGAGCGAATGCCGCGGGAGCCCTCGGTGTTCCGCGGGCCCCCTCGGCACCTCCAGTGTAGGCAGCACCGGTTACGCGCTCGTTTCGCGCTCAGGTCTGGATGACGGCGACCGGGTCGGTCGTCGGCTGGTCGGACCCGCCCGCGGGCTCGACCGTGATGCCCACGGCGGTGCCCGGCGCGAACTCGCCCTCGAGGATGCGCCAGGTCTCGCCGTCGTTCGCGACGTCGAACGTGCCCGCCGAGACCGCGCCGGCCTCGTCGATGTACCAGAGCTCGTAGGTGTGCTCGTCGCCCAGTTCGTCGAGGCCGTCGGCGAGGATCGCGCTGCGCCCCTGCTCGACCGAGGTGACGAGGGTCACCTCGCCGCCGCCGGTGACCGGCGCCGTGATCTGCTGAGCATCGGATGCCGCGGCCAGGGCCGTCATCTCGCGCTGCGCGCCCCAGCCGTTGGGGCCGAACCAGTTCGCGCCCACGACCACGACGGCGAGCAGCACGACGGCGGCCGCCGCCGACGACAGCACGACGGCGAGGCGACGGCGGCTGCGCCGTTCGCCGAGGTCGGCGACCGGTGCGGGCGACGCCGGCTTCGAGGCATCCGCTCGCTCTGATTCGGCCGGGCGCTCCTGGGGGGCGGCGTCGAGCCGGTCGAACAGGCCCGCCTTGAGCGAGGCCGGGGGAGCGACCGGCTCGACCGCCTCGCCGAAGCCCGAGGCGATGGCGCGGAACGAGTCGACCTCGGCCTGCAGTTCCGGCGACGCCGCGAGTGCGCGCTCGAACCGGGCGCGTTCGAACTCGTCGAGCGCGTCGAGCGCGTAGGCCGGCGCGAGATCGAACAGCTCGCGCAGCTCGTCGCCCGTGGGACCCTGCGGTCGATTCATGTCGTCACCCCCAATACGTCTCGCAATCGGATCATGCCATCTCGCAGCCGTGTCTTCACCGTGCCCAGCGGCACCTCGAGTCTCGTCGCGATCTCGGACTGCGTGCAGCCCCCGTAGTAGGCGAGCGAGATGCACTCCCGCTGCGCCGGGCTCAGGGAGGTCAGCGCCTCGGCGACCTTCTCGTGCTCGATCGCGATCTCGGCGGCCTCGGCAACCTCGTCGACCGGCACGGCGAGATCGCGGATGCCCGTCTTGAGGTCGCGATCGCGCGACGCCTGCGAGGCCCGTACGCGGTCGACCGCACGCCGGTGCGCGAGCGTCAGCAGCCACGGGATCGCCGCACCGCGCTCGGGATCGAACCGGGCCGCCGTCTGCCATGCCTCGAGGAACACGTCTTGCGTCACCTCCTCGGCCTGCGCCGAATCGACGAGCAGCCGGCGCACGAGCCCGAAGACCCGCGCCGACGTCGCGTCGTAGAGTGCGCTGAAGGCGTCGCGGTCGCCCGCCGCCGTGGCCACGAGGAGATCCTCGAGCGCACGCGGGCGCTCACCGGACAGCTCAGCGACGTCGACCACGGAACCAAGCATGTCAGAGCCGCGTCGAGCGGGCCGCCGGTTGCGCGGCGGGGCGTTCCGTGAGAGGAGGGCATGGGTCATCCGTTTGGCTCGGGAGTCTCGTCGTGCCGGTCGGTACCCGTGCCGGCACGTCTGCGGGGAGCGGTGGTCACCGGGGTACCTCGATTCGCGTGTCATCGGGTATTCGGAGCCGTCGCCCGATCCGATTGGTGCGGGATGCCGCGCCGATTCGGGTCTGGGAGCCGAGCGGATGCCGCGGCGGCCGTCCTGGCTCTGGCCGGCGGCGCCGTTCAGGACGAAGCTTCGCGCATGAACGCACTCCTGATCGGATACGCACGCGTGTCCACATACGAACAAGACCTCACCGCACAACGGATCGCCCTCGAGCGACTCGGCGTCGACCCCGAGTACATCTTCACCGACCATGGGCTGACGGGGACCAACCGCGCCCGGCCGGGGCTCCGCGAAGCCCTCGCCGCATGCCGGAATGGCGACACCCTCGTGGTTGCGAAGCTCGACCGGCTGGCGCGCTCGCTTCGCGATGCGAAGGACATCGTCGACGAACTCACCGCGAAGCACGTCAAGCTCAGCATCGGAGGCTCCGTCCATGATCCGCTCGACCCGGTGGGGCGGCTGCTGTTCAACGTGCTCGCAATGGTCGCCGAGTTCGAATCCGACCTGATCCGAGCTCGCACGCGTGAAGGCATGCAGGTCGCGAAGGCGAAGGGCCGTCTTCGCGGCAAGCAACCGAAGCTGTCGATTCCGCAGCAGCGCCACCTGATGGAGCTCCACCACGCCGGCAGGCACACCACGGCGGAGCTCGCGGAACTGTTCAACGTCGCGCGGTCGACGGTCTACCGGACCATCCAGCGTCAGACGCGGGTCGAGAAGACGAATTGAGGGGAACGGATCCGCTCACGCAACGACGGTTCGGCGCTCGCGCCCGCTGCGGATGAGCCGCAGGGGGCGCGGGGCCGCGTCGGGGCCGAGCGGCGCGGATCCGACGGGCATGCCTCGACGCCGTCGCATAGGTAGCGTTGTGGTTCTGAGCGAGATCGCTCTGGGTAGGGCTCGAGGAGGAGCGTCGATGGGTTCTCAGGTCTGGAAGTTCTCAGCTTTCGGGCTTCTCATCGTGGCGATGAGCGGATGCTCCGCAGGCGACAACCCAGGAGAGGGCACGCCGGCAGACGGGGGTGGGATCGAGATGTCCGTCTCTCAGACCTGTACTTCGGGGTCCGCGCCAGAATGCGTTTCGGTGAATGGCGAGTACGTGATGGTCCTCGAAGCGGACTTTGTCCATGCTGGCGTCGAAACGGCCGAAGCAGTTTCGGTCGGCGACACCAACGCGGTCGACGTGAAGTTCGACGAGGACGGAGCGAGCGTCTTCCAAGAGTTGACTGCTGAGGCCGCTGAATCTGCGGGCACCGCACGCTTGGTGATCAAAGCAGGCGATGAGGTGCTGTCGGCCGTGACGGTGGTCGAACCGATGCAGGGCGATACTGCCGTGATCGCCCTCCCGCCGGGCGCCGACCCCGATGAATTGGTCGAGATGATCCGCGGCTCCTAGGCGGCAGCGCAGCCGCCCCTCAGCGCTCCTTCGGGAACGCAGCGGTTCGTGCAATGGTACACTATTACGTACCACTATTGGGAGGAGCGGGTATGTCGGCAATCACTGCGACCGAAGCGCGCAAGAGCCTGTTCGGCCTGATCCAGCAGGTTAATGACGATCACACCGCAGTTGAGGTCGTCTCTCGACATGGCAACGCCGTGATCATGTCGAAGGACGACTACGACGCGATCACCGAGACCGCGTACCTGCTGCGCAATCCTGCCAACGCGGAGCGACTCCTCGACGCCATCGAGCGGGCACGCCGTGGCGAGTTCGAGCAGCACGACCTCCTCGACGCGTGACCCGCGGGCTCGAGTTCGATCAGAACGGCTGGGACGACTACGTCTACTGGCAGACGCAAGACCGCAAGACGCTCAAGCGGATCAACGCCCTGATCGCCGACGTGCTCCGGGACCCGTTCGCGGGTATCGGTACGCCCGAGCCGCTCAAGCACGTTCTCTCTGGTGCCTGGTCCCGCCGCATCGACGAGACGAACCGGCTCGTCTACTACGTCACGGACGACCACATCGTCATCCTGCAAGCACGCGACCACTACTGAGGCGGACGGACCGCGGCCGCGCGGATCCGGACCACTCAGTTGCGACACGCTCCCGCGTCCCCTGCGGCTTCGGCGGGCGGGAGTGCCTAACCGTCGTTCCGTTAGCGGATCGGTGACGAAGCGCAATGACGCGAGCCGGCAGTTGTGGAGAAGACGCGCAACTGTGCGGCAAGCTGGGACGGTGGACGATCTCGCGGATGCCCTGCTGCGCGGTCCGCGCGGTCGACGGATGTGCTTGGAATACGCCGCCCGCACCGAAGAGACGGTGCGCACTGCGTTGTTCTGGCTCGGACACGAGCTCGATCCGAACCCGGGCACGCTCCTCCGTCTCATCGGGGATACTTCCGACCCGGAACCTGATCCGACATTCAGTGCTGACGACCTCGCATCGCTCATCGTTGATGTCGACCTGACCGATGTCCGCAGAGACATCCTGAGGCAGGCGCTGCAGGCATCGGTTGATCTCGCGCGCTACTGGCAGGAGCCCGACGGTGCGGATACCGTTGCCGCACTTCCGCCGGTACTGCACGTGCTCGGCCCTGTCGCGCAGCGCCTGGTTACTGCGATGCCCGACCTCGCCGCCCCGGGCGAAGCAACACAGTGGGCAGTGCAGTGGCGTCCGCTTGCGGACAGCGAACCACTGGTGCGAGATCCCTCGCCAGTGCTGGCCGAGTGGACCCGCGCCCAGCGCGCGGACGAGGAACGCGCGGTGCGCGAGCGGCCCCGCGACCCTCACGCCAACTTTTCGGGCACCTGGTGGTCGGTACCGCAGACGCTTCTCGCGACGCGGAGCCGCCCGGCGGATGCGCTCGAGCTGGTGGAAGACTCCCTCGGCTGGGAGCTCGCGACGATCATCCCCGTGGTGGGGGCAGGGCGGACGCTCGAAATCCAGACGCCGGAGGACTGGGCAGAACTCTGTCGCGAGTACCCGATGGAGGTCACCGCGTCCCGACGACACGACTGGTTCCGAGTTACCGGGCGCGACGGTCGGTGGCTGATCCCGGACTGGGAGCGCGTCGCCGCCCGGTGGGACGCTGCACACCTCACGACGCTCGGGTATCTGTCCACGGCCACCGCGTTGATCGAGATCGACGAGGAATACGGTTCGCTGATCGCCGGCTGGGGCCCCGATTCCACTCTCTGGCTCTCCGACGTCGCCCGCGAGCGGACTCCGCAGCGACAAGAGTGGACCCGCCGGCAAAACGACTGGCGCTGGAGACCGCCAGAATTCCGAGCAGCCCGCTGAGAGATCCTTCTCCGCATCGCGTACCTGGAGATGCCGCGAGGATATTCAGTGCGACTCGTGCGGTGGCGTGGCTTCCGCCCAGACCCTCTCGAAATCCTCAGCGCCGATCATTGCCCCATCGAACTCGACGCTTGCGTTGATCTCATCAAGCGGAGGAATGGGCTCGAGTCCAAGAAGGCTGCGGCCAGTCGCCACGTCCCGCGATGCGCGATCGCGGATGCCAGACCTGTATTCCTCGACCTTGCGGACCTCCCAGCCAGCGTCATCGATCTCGCTGTACAACAAGACCGGGTCGTCCGATGCCTCGTGGTTCCATCGAACGCGTATGTATCGCACCACAACCCTCCAACAGATCGCGGACTTATTCTCTCGGTCAAGGATCCCTGCGGGCACCCGTGCGCGGAACCTCTAGTTTGGGGAAATGGCTTCAATGGGTGCTTCCCGAGGAACTTTCTGGCTCGCCTTGGGTCAAGTCCCTGGTAGTGGTGTAGCGCCGTGTCCTTCGATGTGATGGTTGGGCGCTGAGTTCGAGGATGCTATCGGTCACCTCCTCGCTTCCGACGCCGGGGACGAGGGTGAGCCTGGACTTGGCGAGGATGTCCAAGCCGAGGTAGCGGCGACCTTCGGCCCATTCGTCGGTCTGCTCGGCGAGGACGGCGCCGACGAGTCGGGTGATCGCGTCGCGGTTCGGGAAGATGCCGACGCTGTCGGTGCGGCGACGGATCTCACGGTTCAGACGCTCGTTCGGGTTGTTGGACCAGATCTGCTGCCAGAGCGCTTCGGGGAACCCGGTGAACGCGAGGATGTCCGCCCGTGCCGTGTCGAGGTGGTCGTGCGCGTCGGGCAGACGGCCGTCGACGTAGTCCAGCAGTCGGTCGAACTGGGCGTTGACGGCGTCGGCGTCGGGTTGGTCGTAGACCGAGTGCAGCATCGCTTTCACGGCCGGCCACATCGCTTTCGGGGTGCGGACATCAGGTTCGCGGCGTAGTGGGTGCGGCAGCGTTGCCAGGAAGCGCCGGGCAGGTTCGCGCCGATCGCGTCGACCAGTCCGGCGTGCGCGTCACTGGTGACGAGGCGGACACCTGCCAGGCCGCGGGCGACGAGATCGGCGAAGAAGCTGTTCCACGCCGGACCGGTTTCTGACGTGGCGACGCGTAGTCCGAGGACTTCGCGGCGTCCGTCGGCGTTGACGCCGGTCGCGATCATGACGACGGCGTTGATCACGCGGCCGCCTTCGCGGACTTTCATCGTGAGCGCGTCAGCGGCGACGAACGTGAACGGGCCTGCATCATCGAGCGGGCGGTGCCGGAACTGCTCGACGTGCTCGTCGAGTTCGGCCGCCATCCTGGACACCTGCGACCTGGACAGGCTGTGGATCCCGAGGGTCTTGACGAGCTTGTCCATCCGGCGCGTGGACACGCCGGCGAGGTAGCAGTCCGCGACGACCGTGATCAGGGCGGACTCCGCACGCTTGCGTCGCTCGAGCAACCAGTCCGGGAAGTACGTCCCCGAACGGAGCTTCGGGACGGCAACGTCGATCGTGCCGACCCGGGTGTCGAGGTCACGGTGCCGGTACCCGTTGCGCTGCGCCTGGCGGCCGGGGCTGCGTTGGCCCCATTCGGCGCCGACGACGGCATCCGCGTCGGCCGAGAGGAGCGCGTTGATCATGGTCTGCAGCAGGCTGCGCATCAGATCCGGCGATGCGTCCGTCAGGGCTTCAGCGAGCACGCTCGCAGGGTCGACAATATGAGGTGCGGTCATCGTGATGACTCCGTTCGAGTGGGTTGTAGGAGATTCCTCGAAGGATCACACGGTGACCGCGTCTACGTCTGTAGCGACGAGCCCGGCCACCGCGCGCTACACCACTATGCGGGACTCAACTTCGCCTTGGGTGCCGTGGGCCTTCTCGCAGCGGTCTGGGTGGTCACTCTGCTCGTTCCGGATGGTCGCCCGGAGAGCCTCGACACCGCCGAGAAACAGGTACTTGAGGTCTTCGATCGGATCGAAGG
>NZ_WBIS01000013.1 GCF_009749465.1 Agromyces terreus | reverse complement strand
GCCCGCGACCGCGGGCGCGTCGGGTCGCGCGCCGAGGCCGACGCCGACGCTCATGCGGCTGCAGGCGTCGGCCGGCAACGCGGCCGTCACGGCCCTGCTGCGGACGGGGAGTCGACCGAAACCCTCGCCGACGGATGCGCCGGGACCGGCCATCGCTCAGGCGACGGCGTCGGCTGCCCGCGGGCCGGCCGTCGCCGCTTCGGCCACCCGCGTGCCGGCCGCCGCCGGGTCCGTCGCGTTCATGTCGGGAGCCGTCGACACGACCACCGCTCCAGTCTCCGCTCCAGCTCCGGCCGAGCTCGAACGCGCGGTGCAGCGCCTCGTGCGCGGCGGCCCCGTGCCCCCGCCACCCGTGCCCCCGCCGCCGCCCGCCCCGCACGCGCACCCCGGCCTGCGGCTCGCGAAACGCTCCATCGCGCTGAACGCCGCGGCCGCGGCGAGGCATCCGTCGCCCGCCTCGAAGGCGCAGGAGGCTCAGCAGGCCGCGCAGCCCCCCGCAGGCGACCGCGACGCGCAGGCCAAGGCCGCGAAGGCCGACGCGCTCGGCGCCGTGCCCGCCGGAGGGTTCGACAAGGCCGCGTTCGTCGCGGCGGTGAAGGCCGCGATCGACAAGCAGACCCCGAAGACGCTCGAGGACGCCGACGAGTTCGGGAAGTCCGGCAAGGCCGACCAGGTCGGCGCCGAGGTGCGCGGCATCGCCGGCCGCAACGCGCAGGCCGCCGCCCGGCCGATGAACGAGGCATCCGCCCGCCCGCCCGACCCTTCGCGCGCCGTCGAGAAGGACGTCACCCCGCTGCCGGCCCAGGGCCCGCCCGGTCCGCTGAAGATCGACGCCGCCCAGGCCGCGCCGTCACGGGCGCCACCGGAGCAGACCGACCTCCGCAATGGCCCCGCCGAGACCGACCGGGCGATGTCCGACGCCGGGGTCACCGAAGATCAGCTCCGCCGCTCGAACGAGCCGGAGTTCACGGGCGCGCTCACCGCCAAGGCCGAGGCCGAACAGCACTCGGCGACCGCGCCCGCGCAACTGCGGGCCCAAGAGGGGGCGCAACTCGCGCAGGCGACGCAGGCTGCCGCGGGCGCCGGCACCGCGACATCCGCCGGGCTCATGGGCGTGGGCGCCGCGAACCGCAACGGCGTCGCGCGCGGCCAGCAGACGGCCCGCACCAAGGACGAACAGGAACGCGCCGCCGTCACCGCGAACGTGACGCGGCTCTTCGACGAGACCAAGACCGCGGTCGACGGCATCCTGAACGGCATCGACGCGAAGGTCGACGAGGCGTTCAAGGACGGCGAGGGCGCCGCGAAGAAGGCCTTCACCGAGCAGCACACGCGCGAGATGAAGGCGTTCCGCGACAAGCGCTACTCGTACGACACCGTCGGCGCCATGCGCTGGGCCGCCGACCTGCTGCTCGGCCCCGAACCCGAGGTCGACGAGATCTTCCGCCGCGCCCGCGCCACCTACGAGCGCGAGATGACGAAGGCCATCGACCGCATCGCCGACCTCGTCGGCGGCGAACTGAACGCCGCGAAGGTCAAGGTCGCCGAAGGCCGAGCGAGGATCGCCGCCTACACCCAGAGCCTCAACCCCTCGCTGCGCAAGGTCGGGGCGGATGCCGCGAAGGAGGTCGGCGGCCGGTTCGACGAGCTCGAGGCATCCGTCGACGAGAAGGGCCAGGCGCTCGCCGAGGACCTCGCGACGAAGTACGTCGAGGCGCGGAACGTCGTCGACGACGAGATCAAGGCCATGCAGGAGGCCAACAAGGGGCTCGTCGACAAGGCCAAGGACGCCGTCGTCGGCGCCGTCGAGACCATCCTGAAGCTCAAGACCATGCTGCTCGGCGCGCTCGCCCGCGCCGCCGGAGCCGTCGAGAAGATCATCAAGGACCCCATCGCGTTCCTCGGCAACCTCGTGAACGCGGTCAAGAGCGGCATCATGGCGTTCGGCGCGAACATCGCGACCCACCTGAAGAACGGCCTCCAGACGTGGCTGTTCGGCGCGCTGTCGGCCGCCGGCATCGACCTGCCCGCCAAGTTCGACCTGCAGGGCGTGCTCAAGCTCGTGCTCTCCATCCTCGGGCTCACGTGGGCGAACGTGCGCGCCCGCATCGCCGCGAAGCTGCCGCCCGGCGCAATCGAACTCGTCGAGCAGGGATTCGACGTCGTGAAGCTCATCATCAAGGAAGGGCTCGGCGGGATCTGGCGCATCATCCTCGAGAAGGTCGGGGACATCAAGGACATGATCATGGGCCAGGTCAAGGAGATGGTCGCCGTCGAGATCATCAAGGCCGGCATCGTCTGGCTCGTCTCCATGCTGAACCCGGCCTCGGCCTTCGTGAAGGCCTGCAAGATGATCTACGACGTCGTCATGTTCTTCGTCGAGAAGGCCGAGCAGATCAAGGCCTTCGTCGACTCGATCCTCGACTCGGTCGAATCGATCGCCTCGGGCGGGGTCGGCGCCGTCGCCGGGTACATCGAGAACACGCTCGGACGCATGGTTCCCGTGATCATCGGTTTCATGGCCTCCCTCCTCGGCCTCGGCGGCATCAGCGGCAAGATCAAGAAGATCATCGAGGCCGTGCAGAAACCCGTGAACAAGGTCATCGACTGGGTCGTCGGCAAAGCCGTCGCCTTCGGCAAGAAGGCCATCTCGCTCGGCAAGCGCGCGCTCGCGAAGGTCAAGGCGAAAGGCAAGGAGGCCTGGGGCAAGCTCAAGAAGAAGATCGGGATCAAGGAGAAGACGCCCGAGGAGAAGGAACGCGCCGGCGCTGCCGCGGGCGTTGCGGCGATCAACCGCTTCGCCGGGAAACGCGTCGGACAGCACATTCTGAAGCCGGCGCTCGGGTTGGCGCGGATCCGCAACGGCCTCGCCGTGCTCGAGGCCGTGCCGGGGGAGAAGCACTGGATGGTGCGGGCGTCGGTGCAGCGCGAGCAGACCGCCGAGAGCAACGTGGACAGTTCGGCCGGTGACGAGGCGAAGGATGGGCCGGTATCGATCAAGGTCGAGAACTCGAGCAGCGCGCCACCGCCGTACATCGGCCCGGAACGTCAGCTCGGGCCGGGGAAGCCGACGACGTTCACGCTCGCGCAGATCCTCAAGATGCCGCCCTCGCAGGAGAAGTACAAGGCGGCGGAGACCTTCATCGCCGAAACCTACCAGGGCACCCCGCAGGTGCACTCGCCCGTGCCGCAGGCGCCGACGAGCAACTTCGCCGTCGAAGGCACCGGAGGTCGGCACACCGACACGGTCGCCGCTGGCGGAGTGGGCCAGACGCTCGGCATCGAGGTGAAGACGTACATGCGCTGGCGGACCGTCAATGGAGTGGCCGTCGCCGGTTCCGTCCCCCTGAGCGACGAGATCATCGAGCAGGTCAACAAGGATGTGCACCTGCGCAAGCTCAACCCCGGATACGACCCGCGATGGATCTTCCTGGAAGCACCGCCGCATCCGAAGCTCGCGAACTACCTGAGCAACGCGGGCATCGTCTCCATCGTCTTCGCCAAGCCGGTCAAGGGCAACGCGCCGTAAACCACGCCTGCCCGATCGCGCACGCCTCGCTACCCGCACGCACGTCCCGGCGGACAGGGCCGCGCCGCGGCATCCGGTCGATGCTGAACCCGAGCATGCGAACCGCTGCGAACCGCGAAGGAGCATCCGATGCCCACCTATCTCTCTCCAGGCGTGTACGTGCAGGAGATCGAGGCTGCGACGAGGCCCATCGAGGGCGTCGGCACCGCGGTCGCGGCCTTCGTCGGCATGGCGCCGAAAGGCCCCGAGAACGCCCCGACGCTCGTGTCGAACTGGACCCAGTTCGTCGACACGTTCGGCGGGCTGTATCCGGGCGCGTACCTCGCCTACGCCGTGTACGGCTATTTCCTGAACGGCGGCGGCAACTGCTACGTCGTCCGCATCGGCACGGCCTCGGCCGGCGGTGGCGGCGGCGGAGGGGGCAAGGGCGCGAGCAAGCGCGGCGAGCCCAAGCAGCTCGCCGCGACCGGCCCGGCGACCGCCGCGGTCGGCAACTACGTCTTCACCGCCAAGAACGCGTCGCCGAACGCGAAGCCGATCTCGGTCGAGGTCGCCGAACCCGGCGGCGAGGATCCCGAGGAGGGGGCGTTCAAGGTCGTCATCACCGTCGACGGACGCGCGCCCGAGACGTACGAGCAGGTGTCGCCGAAGCCCGACAGCGCGGCCTACGTCGTGACGAAGATCACCGCCGACTCGAAGCTCGTCACGGTCGAGGAGCTCGACCCCGCGTCCGCGGGCGTCACGCCCCGGCCAGGCACCTTCGACCTCGCCGTGCCGGAGCCCGAGGAGCAGCCGATCGTGCTCGACGGCATCTCGGCCGCGAACTACATCGGCAGCCCCGCCGACCGCACCGGCTTCGGCGGCCTCGAGGAGGTCGAGGAGATCACGATGGTCGCCGTGCCCGACCTCATGGCCGCATACGAGCAGGGCGTCGTCACGCTCGAGGTCGTGAAGTCCGTGCAGCTCGCGGTCATCGCGCACTGCGAGCTCATGGGCGACCGCATGGCGATCCTCGACGCGCCGCCGAACCTCTCGGCGCAGGAGGTGCGCGAGTGGCGCCGCACGGGCGCCGGGTACGACTCGAAGTTCGCCACCCTCTACTACCCCTGGATCAAGGTGCTCGACCCCGTCACCTCGACGAACCGGTTCATGCCGCCGTCGGGTCACATGGCCGGGGTCTGGGCTCGCAACGACGCCGAGCGCGGGGTGCACAAGGCGCCGGCGAACGAGGTCGTGCGCGGCGCGGTCGAGTTGCAGACGCAGCTGACCCGCACCGAGCAGGAGTTGCTGAACCCGATCGGCATCAACGCCATTCGGGCGTTCCCGGGCCGGGGCATCCGCGTCTGGGGTGCACGCACCCTCTCGAGCGACGCCGCGTGGCGGTACGTCAACATCCGGCGCCTCTTCAACTACCTCGAGAAGTCGATCCTCGGGGCGACCCAGTTCGCGGTGTTCGAGCCGAACGACGAGGCCCTGTGGGGCAAGCTGCGGCGCTCGATCTCGGCGTTCCTCGTGAACGAGTGGCGCAAGGGCGCTTTGTTCGGCGCGACCGCCGACCAGGCCTTCTTCGTCAAGTGCGACGACGAGACCAACCCCGCCGAGGTCATCGACGCAGGCCAGGTCGTCTGCCAGATCGGCGTCGCCCCCGTGAAGCCCGCGGAGTTCGTGATCTTCGAGCTCTCGCAGTTCTCGGGCGGCACGAGCCTCGTGAACGAATGACCCGCGAACACCCAGCGAACACGAACAGGAGCACATCATGCCACTCGCAGATGCGATGGACTCATCGCCGGCATACGCCTTCAAGGTCACGATCGACGGCATCGAGGTGCCGAAGGTGACCGAGGTGTCGGGTCTGAAGAGCGAGGTCGACAAGATCGAGCTGAAGCAGCAGCTCGCCGACGGCAAGTACGTCGTGCGGCAGGTGATGGGTCGCCCGAAGGCGGGCGAGTTCTCGGTCACCCGCGGGCTCACGGACTCGAAGACGATCTCGGACTGGTTGACCACCGTCATGACGGGTGACGTCAAGGGCGCCCGCAAGACCGCCTCGGTCGAGCTGCTCGACTATCAGGGAGCCTCCCTCAAGAAGTACGAGTTCACGAACTGCTGGGTGCGCAGCATCGAGGTCAACTCGCTCAAGGCCGGCGCGACCGAGCAGGCCACCGAGAAGTTCACGGTCTGCTTCGACGAGCAGAAGGTGGTGTGACATGCAGCGCGTCATCGCGACGCGTCCGACCAGTGAGGGGGCGGATGTCGCGGACGCGCCCTCCTCGGACGACGGGGTGATGCGCACCGAGTTCGCCTTCGAGCTGCCGCGGGGCTACGTCGGGCAGGACGGCACCGTGCACCGGCGCGGCGTCATGCGCCTCGCGACGGCGCGTGACGAACTGCTCCCGCTCTACGACGCTCGCGTGCAGGAGAATCCGGCGTACACGACCGTGGTGCTGCTGGGGCGCGTGATCACCTCGCTGGGCTCGCTCGGCTCGATCGACTCGTCGGTCGTCGAGAACATGTTCGCCTCGGATGTCGCGTTCCTGCAGGACTTCTACCGTCGGGTGAATGCCGAGGGCCACACCCGCATCGCGGTCACGTGTCCGGAGTGCTCGCATCGCTTCACGGCCGACCTCGCCGGTGGCCGCCTGGGGGAATCATGACGTACTCGGCCGACCGCATCCATGAGGAGGTCGCGTACGTCGCCTATCACTTCCACTGGTCGCTCGACGACATCCTCGACATGGAGCACGCGGTGCGACTGCGCTACGTGCGCGAGATCGCGGCGATCAACACCAGGCTCACCGAGGAGCGGTGATGCGTTGGCCGTGGCAGCGCGTCGCGGCCGACGGGGGCGGCGACGGGGGTCCTGAATCCGGCATCCGGCGTGCGTCGGCTGCCGCGGGGTCGGATGTCTCGGGTGCGGATGCCTCGCGCATCGCGCCGGCCGGCTGGGCGTTCCTCCCTCCGCTGCAACGGCAGATCTCGGACGCCCCGCCGGCAGTGCTGCGTTCCGGTTGGATCGAGCGGCTGCCGACGCGCACCGTGCCGAGCCGGGTCGCGGAACTCACGCACCTCGTCGATGATGCGGCACCCTCCGGCACGGTCGCGACGGCATCTGCCGTGCTCGGGGCTCCGGTGCAGCGCGCGGCGGCGGCGGATCTCACGTTGCGTCCGCCGCAGACCGCCGCCGAGCTCGCACGGGACGCCACCCGGAGCCGGGTCTCGCAGGCGCCGGTGCAGCGCGAGGTCGAGCCCGACGTCGTGGAGGCCGCCGGACGAGCGGATGCGACGCCGCCCGCGAGCCCGGCCGACGCGGCGGCCGACGCGGCCGACGCGGCCGACGTGATGGGCGTATCGTCCCCGTCGTCTGCTGCATCGGGTCCTTCGATGCCGATGCCGGTCGCGCCTGTGCAGCGTGCGACGGCCGATCCGAGTGCCGACGAGCATTCGACCTCCACCGACCCGCCCGCGGACCCACTTGCGGCCGAAGCGCCGCCGTCCGGGCATCCGGCTCCGGCCTTCGTCGACGATGCCCTCGCGCCGACGATCGCGGGATCGCCGCCCATCGCCGACCCCGCCCGTCTCGGGCTCGCCGCGCCGATGCCGGGTGCGCCCGCCGTGCAGCGCATGGCCGCCGCACCCGACGTGCGCCTGCAGCGTCTGGGACTCGGCGCGCCGCTGCCGCCGGGAGCCAAGGCGGAACCGCGGCCATCACGCACCGACCCCGCGCCGAACCACGGAGGTGCGGACTCCGGGGCCGGCGGATGGACCGGCGCCACGGACCCCGCCCCATCCGCCGGCGACCTCGGATCCACCGGCGATCTCTCCGCCGGCCTTTCCGCCGGCCTTTCCGCCGGCGGCGCGCCCGACAGTGGTGCTCCCGACGGCATCCCAGCCTCGTCGAACGCTCCGGAATCGGTGAGCGATCTCGGAGACTCTGCCACTGATGCCACCCTGGCATCAGTGGCAGAGTCTCCGGACCTGGACGCCGCGTCGGGCCCGGCGTCGGGGCAGGATGGGTCGTCGGGTCCGGGTTCGGGGTCGTCGCCGGGGTCGGCGGAGGCGTCCGCGGCGGCGTCCGAGATGGCGCCGGGGTCGGCATCCGCGGGGTGGTCGGCTGACGGTCAGGACTCGGGGTCATCGGGCGGACTGCTCGGGAGCGCGGTCGAGGCATCGGGCGACGCCGCGCCCGACCCTGCGACGCCGGGGGAGTGGGCCGCTCCGATCGACCTCGCACTCCAGCGGTCCACCGCGAGCGAGGCCGGCTTCGGCGCCTCCGTCGGGTTCGGCGGTTCGGCCGATGGGGCCGTCGACGCGACCTTCGCCGCATCGGGAGACGCCGGCGCGTCAGCCGGGGCCGACGCATCCGGTGGGGCCGACGCATCCGGTGGGGCCGACGCATCCGGTGGGGCCGACGCATCCGGTGCGGCCGGCGCATCCGGTGCCGTTGATGGGGCAGCATCGGGCGCGGCTGACGCGTCGGGAGCGGGCGCGGAAACGGGGGCGCTCGCGTGGCCTGCGGCTCGCTCGACGGCCCCGGCGCGAGATGTTCCGTTGATCGCGCAGCGCGCGCTCGAGACCTCGCTCGAACCGATGGCGCCTCCGATCGGGCCCGCGCGGGCCCACGCCGTGCGCGCGACCGCGGTGGTCGTCCAACCCGAGCGCGACGGAAGCGGGTCGGCGGCGCAGTCGAACCCGGGGGCGTCCGGCCCCCGCGACGGAGCAGACGGAGCTGTCGGACCACTCGGAGCAGTCGGAGGAGCCCGCGACCCACGCATCGGGTCGGCTTCGGCGACGACCGGCCCCGCGGTGCAGCGCGAGGCGCGCGCCACGGCATCGCAGCGCGCCGCGGCAGCGCAGCGCGCGAGCGTGCACCGGAGCGCGACCGTGCAACGCCAGGGCGGGGCACGTGTCGCCGGCGCGGCGCCGACCCCGATCGGGTCATCGCCCTCCTCAGTAGGAGCGGGTCTGCCGGCCCTGCAGCGCGTCGGCGAGGATGAGGTCGCGCCGGCGACCGGTCCGCTCGCGTGGTTCCGACGGTGGTTCGGCGGGGGCGAGCCGAAGCCGCCGACCCCCGAACAGGCCGGGGAGGCGCTCGCCGAGGTCGCCGGCGAGGACCCGGCCTCGGCAGTGCAGGGCGCCGCACAGGCCGCCGAGCACGCCGGCGGGAACGCGGCGCAGTCCGCCGAGCAGACCGCGCTCGGCGCATTCGGCGGCGCGTCCGGGCTCCCGCTGCCCCTGGCCGGGGCCCAGGGACTCCCCGACCGGGCGCAGGCGGCGATGCAGGGAGCCGCCTCGCAGGGCGCCGCATCACCCGCGACGATCGCGGCACCCGTGCCGCAGCCGGCGCCGCAGCTTCCGGTCGCGAGCCCCATGCGCTCCGTGCAGGAGGCCATGCAGGCGACGATGCAGGGAGCAGGCCTCGGCCAGGGGCTCGACGCCGGACTCGGCATGCTCGCCGCCGGCGGGGCCGGGGCGGTCGCGGGCGGGATCGGCGCGTCCGCGGCATCCGCCCTCGAACGCGGCTCGTCATTCGCGGGAGGCGCGGGCGACCCCGGCGACCCCGGCGGCCCGGCGGGTGCAGACCTCGCAGCTCAGGCAGGCCACGGCGGCACCGCGGGCGGGATCGCCGTCGACACCTCGCCCGCAGGGATCGAGACGCTCGCCGCCCGCCTGTACGGCCCGCTCGCGCGCCGCCTCAAGGCCGAGTTGCTGCTCGATCGGGAACGCCGCGGCGTGCGGATCGACGGAATCTGAAGGGGGAGGCGACATGATCGAGGACACCCGCATCGCCATCGGCGTCAGCTACGTCGTGAAGATCGACGGCGAATCGCTCGGCGAGTTCTCGAGCTGCGAGGGGCTCGGCGTCGAGGTCGTGCTCGAGTCCCGCGAAGAGGGCGGCAACAACAGCTTCGTCTGGCAGCTGCCCACCCGCCTCAAGTTCTCGAACGTGAAACTCTCGCGGCCCGTCGGCAAGGGAACGACCGGGCCCATCCTCGCCTGGATCGCGAAGGCGCCCGCGCTGAAGCCGAGTTCCGCCGAGATCCAGGCGCAGAACTCGTTCGGCGAGAAGATCGCCGCCTGGTACCTGCAGCGCGTCGTCCCCGTGCGCTGGACCGGCCCCGCGTTCACCCCCGACCAGCCGAAGGTGCTCACCGAGACCCTCGAACTCGCCCACCACGGCATCGAAGCCGACGCCTGAGAGGAGCAGCAGATGCCCGTCACCAAGACCGACTCCGCGACGGCGAGCCTCACGCACGCCGTGCTCGAACTGCTCGAGCCCGGCAAGACCCCGGGGGTGCCCGGCGGTCCGATCGGCTCCATCGAGTTCCAGATGAACCCGAAGGAGCTCACGATGGCGAAATCGGCGAGCTGGAAGACCGAGAAGCAGAAGAAGGCCTCGTCGGCGCCGCCCGCCACGTACCAGGGACCCGAGGCGCAGAAGCTCTCCGTCGAGATGTTCTTCGACGACACCCAAGTCGCGAGCGGCGACAGCGTCGTGCAGCGCGTCGAGAAGCTGTTCCAGGCGTGCGCCCCGACGAAGGACTCCAAGCGCAGCGACACCCCGTCCGCGCCGTGGGTGCGCTTCAAGTGGGGTGTGCTCTCGGGCTTCGTGGGCTACGTGAAGTCGGTGTCGGCGAAGTACACGCTCTTCTCGCCCACGGGCACCCCGTTGCGCGCGGTCTGCACGGTCGCGCTCGAGGAGATCGCCGAGGAGCCGGGCAAGCAGAACCCGACCTCCGGCGGTCTGCGGCCCCGCCGTGTGCACACGTTGCGCGAGGGCGACTCGCTCGCCGCGATCGCCTACCGCGAGTACGGCAGTGCGGCGATGTGGCGCGTGCTCGCCGAGGTGAACGGCGTCGACGACCCGATGCGGCTCGCCCCCGGGCGTTCGATCTTCCTCCCCGCCGCCGACGAGCTCGCCGGGCCCACGGCGCGTGAACTCGCCCGCAAGGAGGTGGCCCGTGCCGTCGGTTGACACCTACACGAGCCTGCTACTCGTCGCCGTCGAGGGGCGCCCCCTGCCCGCGACGGCGGCGAGCCTGCTCGTCACGGGCCGGGTCACGGATGCCGCGAACCTGCCGGACTCCTTCGAACTCGAGTTCGCCGACCCCGCCGGGACCGCGCTGACCGACGGCGGCTTCGCGATCGGCAAGAAGGTCGTGCTGTCGGTGTCCGAGAACGGGGCGCAGGGGCCTCAGCGGCTCATCGACGGCGAGGTGACCGCGATCGACCGCGAAGACGTCGCCGGCGCACTGCGCACGCGGGTGCGCGGGTTCGACCGGTCGCATCGGCTGTTCCGCGGGCGCCGCGTCGCCGCCTACCTCGACAAGACGACGGCCGACATCGTGCGCGAGGTCGCGAACCGCGCGGGCGTGCCCGTCAAGTCGATCGAGGCCGCCGGTTCGGTCTCCAAGCACGTGACGCAGGACAACGTGAGCGACTGGGTGTTCCTGAAGCGCCTCGCGGATGCCTCGGGCTGCACGTTCTCGGTCGTCGAGGGCGGCCTCGTCTTCTCGCCGCCGACCCGGGCCACGGAGGCCCCGGGCGGTGCGGTGTCCGCGCGCGACGACGCGCTCGTGCTCGAGCACGGCATGAACGTGTCGTGGCTCTCGGCGACGGTCACGGCGGCGAGCCAGGTGCCGCAGGTGGAGGTGCGCGGCTGGGATCCGGTCGCGAAGCAGGCCGTGGTCGCGAGCGCGAAGCCGACGACGCGGGTCGTGGAGCTGCCGACGCTGAAGCCCGAGTCGGTCGCTGCGACGTTCGGGTCGCCCACCTACGTCGCCGCGACCGGCGACGGGCGGCAGCGCTCGCAGGATTCGCAGGCGGGTGCCGTCGCCGAGCGCATCGCGGGCGGATTCGCCGAGATCGAGGCCCAACTGCTCGGCAACTCGAAGATGCGCTCGGGCACCGCGGTGAACCTGAAGGGCTACGGCGCGCCCTTCGACGGTCGGTACACGGTGACGGAGGCGAAGCACGAGTTCTCGGCCGAGGCCGGGTACATGACGAGCGTGGTCATCAGCAACGCATCGGACCGTTCGCTGTACGGCATCGCGAGCGGGGGCGGCGACGCCGGGGCATCCGCCGATGAGGCCGCGCGCATGCAGGGCGTCGTGTCGGCGCTCGTGAGCGACATCGACGACCCCGACGGCATGGGCCGGGTGAAGCTGACCTTCCCGTATCTCTCGGCCGACTACGTGAGCGGCTGGGCGCGCACCGTGCAGCCCGGAGCCGGTGCCAAGCGCGGATCCGTCGTGATGCCCGAGGTCGGCGACGAGGTGCTCGTCGCGTTCGAGGGCGGGCGGTTCGATCGCCCGTACGTCATCGGCGGCCTCTACAACGGCAAGGACCAGCCCGAGATGGGGTGGGGCAAGGCGGTCGTCGACGGGGCGGTCGTGCGCCGGGCCTTCACCTCGCGTTCGGGCATGGAGGTCGTGTTCACGGAGGAGTCGGGCACCGAGACGTTGACGCTGTCGACGAACAAGAAGGCGCAGCGGGTGACCCTGACGCAGTCGGGCGAGAAGGGCATCGAGATCATCTCGGAGGGGCCCGTCACGGTCACCGCCAAGAAGGACGCGACGGTCAAGGCCGACCAGGGCACGCTCTCGCTCTCGGGGTCGAGCGTGAAGGTCAAGGCGACGGGCGAGGTCTCGGTCGAGGGCGCGTCGCTCAAGCTCAAGGCCACGGGGGCGGCCGAGCTCGAGGGCGCGACGATCGCCGTCAAGGCGCAGGGCACCGCGGAGCTGTCGTCGTCGGGCGTCACGACGGTCAAGGGCAGCCTGGTCAAGATCAACTGAGAGGTGGGGCGGATGTCTCGGGAGTTCGTCGGGCACGGATGGTCGTTCCCCGTGCACGCCGATGCGACGGGTCGCATCGCGCTCACGTCGGACGAGCGCGAGATCGAGGAGAGCATCCGGCTGATCCTCGCGACCGCGCCGGGGGAGCGCCCGATGCGGCCCGAGTTCGGGTGCGCCGTGCACGACTACGTCTTCGCCCCCGCGGATGCCTCGACCGCGGGCGCGATGGGCGTCGCCGTGCGTTCGGCCCTGCGGTTCTGGGAGCCGCGCATCGAGCTCGGCCAGGTGTCGGTCTCGCTCGAGCACGCCGAGGACGGGGTGCTCTACATCGACGTCGGCTACACGATCCTCGGCACGAACGACCCGCGGAACCTCGTGTTCCCGTTCTACGTGATCCCCCAGGACGCCGATGCGCAGCAAGGAGCGCCGTCATGAACCTGCCCGCACCGAACCTCGACGACCGTCGGTTCCAGGACCTCGTCGACGACGCGAAACGGCTCGTCGCGCTGCGGTGCCCCGAGTGGAGCGACCACAACGTGTCCGACCCCGGGGTGACGCTCATCGAGGCGTTCGCCTTCATGACCGACGAACTGCTCTACCGGTTGAACCGGGTACCCGATCGGCTCTACCTCGCCTACCTCGACCTGCTCGGGGTCACGCTCTTCCCGCCCACGAACGCCTCGGCCGACCTCGTCTTCTGGTTGTCGGCTCCGCGCGACGAGACGGTCGTGGTGCCCGCGCGCACCGAGGCGGGCACGCCGCGCACCGAGACCGCGGAGTCCATCGTGTTCGCCACGGTCGACGACCTCGAGATCCCGCCGCGCGAACTCGTGCGGGTCGGCAGCCAGCCCGCCGACGGCGACCCGTGGGTGCGCGACACGAACCTGCGCGGCGAGGAGATCGACGCGTTCCAGAAGTCCCCGGTCCCCGGCGACGCGCTGCTGTTCGGGCTCGACGAACCGGCGGGCAACCTCGCGATCTCGCTCCGCATCGATTGTGCGGTGCGCGGCGTCGGCGTCGATCCGAAGGATCCGCCGATCGTGTGGGAGGCGTGGTGCGGCAAGGAGTGGGTCGCGTGCGACGTCGTGTCCGACGGCACCGGCGGCCTGAACCGCCGGGGCGACGTCGTGCTCATCGTGCCGGCCGGCCACGCGGCATCCGTCGTCTCGGGCGAGCGGGCGGGCTGGGTGCGCACCCGGCTCGTCGAACGCGAGGCCGAGGTGCCGACCTACAGCGCCTCGCCGCTCGTGCGCTCGGTCGAGGCGAAGACGGTCGGCGCGGTGACCCGGGCGATCCACGCGACCACGATCGACGACGAGGTGCTCGGGCTCAGCGAGGGCGTTCCCGGGCAGGAGTTCACGCTCGGGGTGCATCCGGTGGTCGACGACGGCGCGCCGTTCACGGTCGACGTCGGCACGGGCGCCGAATGGGAGTCGTGGACCGAGGTCGACGACTTCGCCGACCAGGACGCCGACGCCCGCGTCATCCGCGTCGATCGCACGAGGGGGGTCGTGACCTTCGCGCCCGCCGTGCGCGAGGCCGACGGCGTGCTGCGCTTCTACGGCTCGGTGCCGCCGAAGGGCGCGCCGATCCGGGTGCCCCGCTACCGGGTCGGCGGCGGCGCTCGCGGCAACGTCGCGCCGGGCGCGCTCTCGGTGCTGCGTTCGACCGTGCCGTTCGTGAACCGGGTCGTGAACCGCAGGGCGGCGCACGACGGCGTCGACGGCGAGTCCGTCGAGGAGGCGAAGGCGCGCGGCCCCCTCACGCTGCGCACCCTCGACCGGGCCGTGACCCTCGAGGACTACGAGCAGCTCGCCCGCCGGGTGGCGCCGTCGGTGGCCAGGGTGAGGGCGGTGCCCGCGACCGGCAAGGGGGAGGAGCAGGGGGTGCGCCTGCTCGTCGTGCCGTCGGCCGTGCACGCCGCCGACGGCCGCGTCGAGTTCGCGGACCTGATCCCCTCGGAGGACGTTCTGACGTTGCTCGCCGACGAGCTCGAACGGCGCCGCACCGTGGGGGCGCGGCTCGCGATCGAGCCGCCGCTGTACCAGGGCATCACGATCGTGGCGAAGCTCATCGCGAAGCCGCGGTTCGCGGTGGAACGCCTGCGCGAGGATGCCGTCGCGGCCCTCTACCGTTCGTTCGACGCCGCGCACGGCGGATCCGACGGCACCGGATGGCCGTTCGGGCGCCCCGTGCTCGCGGGCGAGGTCTACGCGGTGCTGCAGAGCCTGCCCGGCACCGAGCTCGTCGACGAGGTGCTGCTCTTCGGCGCCGATCCGGTGAGCGGCAAGCGCGGCGACCCCGTACAGCGCATCGACCTCGAGCCCGACGCCCTCGTGTTCGGCTTCGAGCACCGCGTGCGCGTCACGGCGGGGGTGTGACATGCGCGGCGTCGTGCCGGACCTGGAGAACCCGTCGCCCTTCATCACGCGCGTGCCGGCGGTGCTGCAGGAGGACGAGTTCCTGCAGCGGTGGCTCACCGCGTTCGACGCGTCGGTCGCGCCGATCATCTCGGTGCTCGACAACCTCGAGGCGTACGTGCATCCGGGCACGACGCCGCCGGACTTCCTCGACTGGCTCTCGGGCTGGGTCGACGTCGAGCTCGACGAGAACTGGCCGGTCGAGCAGCGCCGCAAGGTCGTCGCCGACGCGGCCGGGCTGCACCGGCGGGCGGGACGGTTCGACGGCGTCGCCGAGACGATGCAGCTCGTCGCCGGGCCCGAAGCCGAGGTCGAGGTCGCCGAGAGCGGCGGCACGTCGTGGTCGACGACGGCGCACGGCTCGCTCCCGGGCTCGGCCGACGGGACGGTGCGCGTGCGCATCGTGGGCGCCGCGGGCGCGCGCGGCGACGTCGAGGCCTTCCGGCGGCGCATCGAGCGCGCGGCGCGGCGGGTGGTGCCCGCGCATCTCCGTATCGAGATCGAGATCACGGAGGCGTGAGCATGGCCGACGGCATCGTGTGCGACGAATGCGGGGCGCACAACGACGAGGGCGACGACTTCTGCGGGCAGTGCGGCGCATACCTCGCGTGGGAGCGTCCCGCTGCGGCGACGGATGCCGCGCCCGCCGCGTCGTACGAGGAGGCGGCCTGGGAGGCGGAGCCCGAGCCGGAGCCTGAGCCGGAGCCGATCGCGGAAGCCGAGCTCGAGCCGATCCCGGAGCCCGAGCCGGAGCCGGAGCCGGAGCCGATCGCGGAAGCCGAGCTCGAGCCGATCCCGGAGCCCGAGCCGGAGCCGGAGCCGGAGCCGGAGCAGATCGCGGAAGCCGAGCTCGAGCCGATCGCGGAACCCGAGCCCGAGCCCGAGCCGATCCCGGAACCGGAACCGGAACCGGGACGTAAGCCGGAGTCGATCGCGGAGCCCGCACCCGCAGCCGAGCCGGTGCCCGATCCGGAGCCGTTCGCGGAAGCTGAGCCCGAGCCGATCGCGGAAGCCGAGCCCGAGCCGACGCCGGAGTCGATCCCGGAGCCTGCACCCGAGCCGATCCAGGCCCAGGTCCCGGCCCCGGCGCCTGAGCCGACGCCGGAACCTGCACCCGACTCGGTCCCGGAACCGAATCCCGAGCCCGCGGCCGAGCCGACGCCCGTGGCCGAGTCCGACTCGAAGCCCGAACCCGCGCCGCAGACCGAGCGAGCGAGAGCGAATACGACGAGCGAGCAGGTACTGCGACCGCGCACTCGTCGCATGTTCGCGCGTTCACCGATGTCGGAGCCTACGACCGACGCCGTCGCGGGGGCGGGGGCCGCGGGTGCCGGTGCCGCGGCATCCGCTCGTCATGCCGCGGCGCCGACGGTCGCAGCCGCAGCCGCAGCCGCAGCCGCAGCGGCAGCGGCAGCGGCAGCGCCGAGCGTGGCGGAACCGAAGACCGTGACGCCGACGAAGCCCGCGCCGCCGGCCGCGACCAAGCCGTCCCCGACCAAGCCGGCCCCGACCAAGCCCGCCGCGACCGTGCCGGCGCCGACGAAGCCCACCGCGACCAAGCCCGCCGCACCACAGCCGAAGTCCACGGCGCCGGCCCCGATGAAGCCGACGGCCGTGCCGCAGCGCCAGGTGCGACGGCAGGCGACGCCCGCCGATGCGCCGAAGCCGGGCGACCTGGTCTGTCCGAGTTGCGGCGCGGGCAACGCGCCGGGGCGCCACTTCTGTCGTCGGTGCGCGGCGGCGCTCGAGCCCGAGCCGGATCGGTCGCGACCCGTGTCCAGGCAGGCGGCCATCGGCACGCGCCCGAAGCGTCGGCGCCGGTTCCGGTACGGCTGGATCATCGCGGTGCTCGTGATCGGCGGCCTCGTGACGCTGGGGTGGTTCACGCGCGCGTCGATCTTCGGGTTCTTCGCGGCGGCGGCCGATCGCGTGGTCGACTCGAGCGCCCACAACCCGGTCGGGCTCACCGCGTCGAGCGCCGCCGACGGGCGCGGGCCCGAGCTCGCGCACGACGGCTTCTCGGATCGCTCGTGGGCGCCCGCGCCGACGGGGCCGGCGACGGGCGAGTGGTTGTCGGCGACCTTCGGCACCCCGTTCCGGCTCGTCGCGGTGCAGGTCTCGCCGGGGGCGTCGGCCGAGCAGGCGGTGTTCCTCGCCGAGGCCCGTCCGTCGACGATGCTGGTCACGACGACGGATGCCGCGGGCACGACGCACGATCAGACGATCAAGCTCGCCGACGAGCCCGGGCCCCAGCGGTTCGAGCTCGGGGTCGACGACGTGGTCGCGGTGCAGCTGACGATCGAGGGCGCGTACGGGGCGACGGATGCGACGCGCGTCGCCGTCGCCGAGGTGGAGTTCTTCGGCCGGTGAGCGCTCACTCGACGCCGAGGGCGGCGCGCATGTTCCGATAGCCCTGCTGGGCCCGCCGGGCGGCGATGACGTCGCCGGCCTGCTCGTGCATGGCGACGAGGGTTCGCCACGACTCGTCGAGCCAGGGGTCGATCTCGACCGCGCGTCGTGCGGCGGCGACCGCCGCGTGGGTCTCGCCGAAGTGGGCGTGCAGGTGCGCGAGCGACGATGCGGCCTCGCTCGCACGGTGTCGGTACCGTTCGCGGGCGCCGACCGCCCACTCCGCGGGTCCGTCCTCGGGCAGCACGTCGCCCGTGTAGAGATCGAGCGCGGAGACGAGCCGGTCGCGCGCCGTCGCGGGTTCGCGTCGGGCCTTGGCGACGGCGGCTTCGCTGAGGTGCGCGTCGAAGTCGACGAGGTCGCAGTCGCCGCCGCCGGCCAGTCCGAGCCGGTAGGCCTCGCCGACGCGTTCGACGATGCCGCCCTCGCCGCGTCCTGAGCCGGGCGCGATGCGGCGCAGGCTCGACACGCTGACGTGCAGGGCGTGCATGGCCGACTCGCTGCCGAGGTCGGTCCAGAGCAGGTCGGCGATGAGCTCGCGGTGCAGCGGGGCGCCGGCGTTCAGCGCGAGCATGCGGAGCAGGGTACGCGCCTGCGGGCGCACGAGCCTGAGGTCGGCGTCGACGCCGTCCAACCGGAGGCGGAAGCCGCCGAAGCAGCTCACGGTGACCTGCGCGACCGCCGCCTCGCTGACCTGCGCGCGGGCGCGCGGCCGACGGGGGAGCGCGACGGGGATCCGCGGCAGACCGGTCTCGAGGGCGGCGCGGCGCGCGGCGCCGGCGTGCCTCGCGGCTGCACGCGGGTCCGACGTCCGGAGCGCGGATGCCGCCTCGAGGAGCGCCCGCGGCCCGGGCAGGCCTCCCGTGATCGTCGCGGCGTCGACGGCGGCGAAGAGCTCGGCCGCACGGGGATCGCCGGTGCCGACCGCGCCGATGACGGCGACGGATCGACCCCAGGTCGCGACATCCGGCAGTCCGAGGCGTTCGCAACGTGCCGCGAACGCGATCGCTCGGTCCGTGCCGAAGACGCCGTGCCGAACACGGTCGAGCAGGTCGATCGCGTCGACGATGCAGATGCCCGTGAGGTCGTCGCGCTGTTCGAGCTGGTCGACGACCTGACGCACGGTGCCGCGCTCGGGGTGAGCGGTCAGCGCTGCGAGCGCCCCCCGCGCGAGTCGGCCGATGCCGCCGAGCCCGTGCTCGACCGCGCGGCGTTCGACGGCGATCAACCCGTCGAACGTCTCGTCGACCGGGGCGAGCGGCGCACGGATCACGAGCAGCGCGAGCTGGGCGACGCAGCGCTCGCCGACGTCCACCGCGGTTCGCAGGATGCGTCGCAGGAGCGGGACGGCGCCGGCGAGGTCGCCGCGGCGGATGCGCATCAGTGCGGCGTGCATCGGGGGGAGGGGCTGCCGCGTCGGGAGGTCGGACTGGTGGCCGTCGGGTCGCACCGACGCGACGCGGTCGCGGGCCCGGCCGAGTTCGATCGCCGTCGCGATGGCCGGCGAGCGGCGCACGACCCGGGCCGGTACCGACTCGGCCCAGAGTACGGCGCTCACCGGCATGCCCTCCTCGCCGAGCAGGTTCTCGAGCTCGCTCCAGCAGCGCCCGGCGGCGAGCGCGTCGGCCGCCTCGGCCACGCATCCCTCGTCCATGAGCACCCGGCACGCGGCTCGGGATGCCTCGGCGCGTTCGGACGCCTCCATGCCGCGCAGGAGGTGCCGACGGAGGATGGGCGGGAGCATCGGACGGCCGCCGTCGCTCCGGCTGTGCATGACGACGCCGCGGTCGAGGGCGCCGAGGAGCGCGACCGCATGGGTGCGGCCGAGGAGGCCGGCGACCCGCGCGAGATCGAGCTGCGGCATCGTCGCCGTCGCGGCCAGCGCGTGCACGAGGTTCGTGGGCAGGCCGCCGAGCACCTCCTCGAGCCAGCCCGAGGCCGTGTCGCCGGCGAGCGACTCGGCCAGCCATCCCTCGAGCGACTCGTCGTCGGCCCCGTCGGCGTTCGCGGCCAGATCGCGGATCGGCTGCGCCCAGCCGGCGGTCTCGAGGCGAACGCGGGACGCCGTCTCGAGGTCGATCCGGTGCCGGCCCGCCTCGCGGAACATCCCGGCGACGTCGGGCAGCCGCAGCGCGAGGTCGGGCGCGGTGACGACCCGGTCGCGCGCCACGTCGAACGAGGGCGGCCGCCGCGACACCACGAGCAGACGGCCCAGTCCGGATGCCGCGACGAACGCCTCGAGCACGGCTTCGGCGTCCGTGCCGAGCAGGTGCTGGGCGTCGTCGATCGCGAGCGTTCCGTTCGAGTCGGCCGCGGCGTCGCCGAGACGGCGGCGCGCGGCATCCGCATCTCCCCAAGCCCTCGTGGCGCGCACGAGGGTGCCGGCGGTGTCGGCGACGATGCGCTCGGCGTACGCGGTCTTGCCGCTGCCGGCCGCGCCGATCACGAAGGTCACCGTGCCGGCCGAGGCCGCCTCGCGCGCGCGTCGGATCGCGCCGGATCGTGAACCGGCATCGTCGAGAACCGTGGCGTTCGAGATCACGGTCGTCCCCCAATTGACGAACTGCGCTCCGAATGCGGCAAGCGTACTGCGGTGCTCGCGGGGCCGGAATCCGTGGCAGCACTGACGGCTGGCCCCAGAACGGGGGCGATTCGCGATTCGTCGAGGTTCCGCGCTGGTTCGGACCATGCCCGTGGAGGTGATATCCTCTTCAGGTTGCCGATTGCGGCACACGCCCCGATAGCTCAGTGGTAGAGCACTTCCATGGTAAGGAAGGGGTCGTCAGTTCAATCCTGACTCGGGGCTCTGGTTCTCCCGGTTCGGCCTTCGCGGGCCGGTCGGCGAAGCCTTCCCGGCGGGGTAGCTCAGGTGGTTAGAGCACACGGCTCATAATCGTGGTGTCGCGGGTTCGAGTCCCGCCCTCGCTACAACAGCCCTGGATTTCTTGCGAGATCCGGGGCTTTCGTGCTGTTCTAGACCGTCGCCGTCCCGGCCGCCCCGTCGTCGCGGCATCCCGAGGAGCCAGCCATGCGCAGATCGCGTCGCCCTGCCCGCAGCGAGTTGAAGAACACCGCGTACGAGATCTTCATCGGCGTGCTGTCGATCCTGTCGATCGTCAATCTCGTGCTCGTGTACGTCTGGCACGACGACGGCGCGCTCGAGCTCATCCTGTCGGCCATGAACGCCCTGTTCAGCGTGGTCTTCCTCGGCGACTTCATCTATCGCATCGCGACCGCCGAGTCGGCCGCGAGGTACTTCTTCCGCGGGTACGGCTGGGCCGATCTCCTCGCGAGTCTGCCGTTCCCGCAGTTGAAGATCCTGCGCGTGTTCCGGCTGCTGCGGGTGTACCGGCTCCTGCGCGACGTCGGGCCGCGGGCGGTCTGGAACACGCTGATCCACGATCGGGCGAACAGCGCGCTGATGACGTTGCTCCTGTTCGGCGTGCTCGTGCTCGAGTTCGGCAGCATCTCGGTGCTCGCGGTCGAGGAGCACTCCGAGGGCGCGAACATCACCTCGGCCGCCGACGCGCTCTGGTACACGATCGTCACGATCTCCACGGTCGGCTACGGCGACCAGTACCCGGTCACGACGTCCGGGCGGCTCATCGGCGCGCTCATCATCGTGGTCGGCGTCGGCATCTTCGGCACGTTCACGGGATACCTCGCGAACCTCTTCCTCGGGTCGGGCGGCGCGACGGCCGACGGGTCGGCCGACGACGAGGGCACCGACGGGTCGGTCACGGCGGGCAGCGACGCCGCCGCGGCGGGCGGGCCCGCGCAGGTCGAGGCGGAGCGAGCGGATGCCTCCGAGCGAGCGGATGCCTCGGAGCGAGCGGATGCCTCCGACGGCGCCCTGCTCGAGCGGCTCGCGACGCTGCTCGCACAGTCCGAGCGCACGACGAGCGAGCTGCGCGTGCTCCTGGCGGATGCCGCGCGCGAGGCCGACGGCGAACGGTGACGTCGGGGGTGCCCGGGCGTGATGTGATGGGAGCATGCCGACCATCCGTCTCGCCGTGACGGGCGCCACCTGGATCACGCCGAACCTGCGGAGGCTCCACCTGCGCGGCGACGATCTGTCGGCGTTCGACGGCAGCCCGTTCACCGACCGGTACCTGAAGCTCGTGTTCCCGAAGCCGGGGGTGGTCTACCCCGAGCAGATCGACGTGCGCGAGCTCCGCGCCACGATGCCCGCCGAAGACCTGCCGGTCGTCCGCACGTACACGGCGCTGCATCCGGATGTCGCGGCGGGCACGCTCGACATCGACTTCGTCGTGCACGGCGACGAGGGGGTCGCCGGCCCGTGGGCCGCGAACGCTCGGCCCGGCGACGTGCTGCTCGCGAACGGCCCCGGCGGCGCGTACCGGCCCGACGCCGGGGCCGACTGGCACCTGCTCGCGGGCGACGAGTCTGCCGTCCCGGCGATCTCGGCGGCGCTCGAGGCGCTGCCGGCCGATGCCGTGGCCAGGGTCGTCGTGCTCGTCGACTCGGCCGGGCACGAACCCTCGCTCGCGCTGCCCGAGCACGGCACGGTCGTGTTCCTGCACCGCGACGGCGGCACCGGCGAGGGGCTCCTCGCGGGGGCCGTGCGCTCGATCGAGTGGCTCGAGGGCCGCGTGCACGCGTTCGTCCACGGCGAGGCCGAGGAGGTCATGCGCGGAGTCCGGCCGTACCTGCGCACGGAGCGCGGGCTGGGGCGCGACCAGGTCTCGATCTCGGGGTACTGGCGCCGCGGTCGCACCGAGGACTCCTTCCGCCAGTGGAAGGCCGAATTCGCACGCGCCGAGGGCGCCGACGCCTGAGGGCGCCAAGGCCCGAGCGCGCCGACGCCCGAGCACGCCGCGGGTAGGCTGTCGGGGTGGAACCCGGCCTCGTCTTCGCCCTCGCATGGGCTGTGGTCGCGCTCGTCATCGGCGGCGTGCTGGTCGTGCGACGGCGGTGGATCGCCGAGGCCATCACGGCCGAGCGTCAGGCGACCGTGAACCGGGCGGGCTCGCGCGGCCCGAGCTCGAACGTGTTCCTCATCGTCGGCCTGGTGTTCGTCGCGATGGGCCTGTTCATCATCGTCTGGTGGGTCGCGAGCGCGTTCTGACCCGGGGCCGGCGCGGGCTCAGCGGAAGATGCGCCGCCACACGTTCGTGTCGGCGAGGTCGAGCAGTTCGTCGCCGCGGCCCGACATGACGGTGCGCAGCGCGTAGAGCGAGAAGCCCTTCACTTGCTCGGCGGTGATCGACGGCGGGATCGAGAGCTCCTGCCGTGCGACGACGACGTCGACGAGGGCGGCGCCCGGCTCGGCGAACGCGCGGGCGAGGGCGGCCTCGAGGTCGGCGCCGTGCTCGACGCGGATGCCGGTGATGCCGACCGATTCGGCGACGGCGGCGAAGTCGGGGTTCACGAGCTCGGTCCCGAAGTTCACGATGCCGGCCGCCTTCATCTCCACCTCGACGAAGTTCAGCGACGAGTTGTTGAAGACGACGATCTTGATCGGCAGGTCGTTCTGCCTGATCGAGAGCAGGTCGCCCATGAGCATCGAGAGGCCGCCGTCGCCGGCGAGCGCGATGACCTGGCGGTCGGGGGCGGCCCCCTGCGCGCCGAGCGCGTGGGGCATGGCATTCGCCATCGACCCGTGCGTGAACGATCCGATGAGGCGCCGCGCACGCGACATCCGCAGGTATCGGGCGCTCCAGACGACGGGGGAGCCGACGTCGGCGGTGAAGATCGCGTCCTCGTCGGCGAGCCGGTCGATGACGCGCGCCACGTACTCGGGGTGGATCGGCTGCTTGCCGTCGTCGTCGGCGAGGCCGTCGAGCTCGCGGCGGGACTTGGCGTAGTGCTTCAGGCTCGACTCGAGGTGCTTGCCGCTGCGGTCGGCCGCGATGAGCGGATGCAGCGCGGCCGCGGTCTCGCGCACGTCGCCGACGAGCCCGACGTCGATCGGCGTGCGCCGGCCGAGCTGTTCGCCGCGCAGGTCGACCTGCACGATCTTCGCCTTCGACGGGTAGAACTGCCGGTACGGGAAGTCGCTGCCGAGGATGAGCAGCGCGTCGCACTTCTCCATGGCGCGGTATCCGGAGGCGAAGCCGAGCAGCCCGGTCATGCCGACGTCGTACGGGTTGTCGTACTCGATGTGCTCCTTGCCGCGGAACGCGTGCACGATCGGCGCCTGGAGGCGTTCGGCGAGCGCGACGACCTCGTCGTGCGCGCCCGCGACGCCCGCTCCGGCGAGGATCGTGACGGATGCCGCGGAGTTCAGCACTCCTGCGGCCTCGTTCAGCTCCTCGACAGCGGGCAGCACGCGGGGTCGGGTCGCGCGGATCGGCGCGCTCGGCCGGCGCGCGGGCGCGTCGCGGAAGAACACGTCGCCCGGCACGACCACGACGGCGACGCCCTGCCGTTCGACGGCGGTGCGCATGGCGATCTCGAGCACCCACGGCAGCTGCGACGGGTCGCCGACGAGTTCGCAGTAGACGCTGCACTCGCGGAACAGCTCCTGCGGGTGCGTCTCCTGGAAGTACCCGCTGCCGATCTCGGACGACGGGATGTGCGAGGCGATCGCGAGCACGGGCACGCGGCTGCGCTGCGCGTCGAAGAGCCCGTTGACGAAGTGCAGGTTGCCGGGCCCGCAACTGCCGGCGACGACCGCGAGTTCGCCGGTCACGGCGGCATCCGCGGCGGCGGCGAAGGCGGCGGTCTCCTCGTGCCTGGCGTGCAGCCAGCGGATGCCGCCGTCATGGCGCAGTGCGTCGGTGAATGCGTTGAGCGAGTCGCCGGGCAGCCCCCAGATGCGGCTCACCCCCGCCCGCTTCAGCGTCTCCACGAACAGTTCGGCGATGGTCTGCGACATCCGTCGTCCTCCCCCGAGGATCCCCGACGCCGGACGACGCCGTGCTTCCACCGTACGCGCGGCGGGCGTATCCTGCGGGGGGTTGCGCAAGATCGGGGGTGGCCGTGGCCGACGTCGTGATCCTGAGCGGGGCCGGGCGCTACGCCGACCCGTGGCATCCGTTCGCCGAGACGAGCGACGCGCTCGCCGGGCTCGCGAGCGACGCGGGGTTGACGGTGCGGGTGGCCGACGATCCGGATGCCGCGCTCGCCGTGCTCGACGACGGGGTGCGCATCGTCGTGGTGAACGCGGGCGACCCCGAGGGCCGGCCGCCGGCGAGCGCCGAACGGGTCGTCGAGGCGGCCGCCGCGCTCGACCGGGCGCTGCAGCGCGGCATCGGGATCCTCGCGATGCACGCCGCCGCGGCGAGCCTGCGCGACTACCCCGCGTACGAACGCGCGGTGGGTGCGCGGTGGGTGCGCGACGTGTCGTGGCATCCGCCGATCGGCGAGACGCGGGTGCATCTCGTCGGCGACCACGCCGTCGCCGAGGGCCTCGTCGACTTCACCGTGTTCGACGAGCGCTACACGGGCCTGCGGCTGCTCGGCACGATCGAGCCGATCGCCGAGCACGAGCAGGACGGCACGCGGCATCCGCTCGTGTGGGCGCGCGAGTCCGGACGGTCGCGCCTCGTGTACGACGCGCTCGGGCACGACGACCGCTCCTACGAGTCGGCCGGGCATCGCGAACTCGTCACGCGTGCGCTGGGCTGGCTCGCCGAGGCGACGTCGGCCTCGCGCTGACGCCTCGAGGTCGGGCGTCGAGGTCGAGGTCGAGCGGATGCCGCGCGCCCGCGCCTGCGCCCGGCTACGCGTTCGCGGGGCAGTGCACCTGCGTGCGCTCGCCCGAGCGGTCGATGCGGTGCCGGTCCATCGCCCCGCCGCAGAGCGGGCAACGGGGGTCGGCCGGCGGCACGTACGGCGCCTCGGGGCGGCCGATGCCGACCTGCGCCGGGCCGGTGAAGTTGTAGACGAGCGCGTTGAAGCGGTTGTAGAACCCGGGCTTGCCGAGGAACGGGTTGAGCCGGGCGGGCGTGCGCGGGGCTCGCGGTGGGGCCGGTTCGCTCGCGGGAGGCGGCGAGCCCGCGGCATCCGCATCTCTTCGTGCCATAAACGTTAGTATACTAATGAATTGTGACGAACCGAACGGATGCCCCTGACGCCGAGCCCGCCGGCCGCGTCGACGACGTCGACCTCGTTGATGCCGACTCCGTCGATGTCGACCCCGTCGACCCGCTCGCGCTGGAACGCCAGCTCTGCTTCGCGCTCGCCGTCGCCTCGCGCCTCGTGATCGGCGTCTACAAGCCGATCCTCGAGCCGATGGGGCTGACGCATCCGCAGTACCTCGTCATGCTCGCGCTGTGGGAGCAGGAGCCGCGCGCCCTCGGCGAGGTGGCCCGGCTCGTGCGGCTCGAACCCGCGACGCTGTCGCCGCTCGTGAAGCGGCTCGAGGCGGCGGGCTACGTCACCCGCGAGCGGTCGAGCCTCGACGAGCGGCAGCTCGCCCTCCGCCTCACCCCCGAGGGGCGACGGCTGCGCGCGCAGGCCGAGCGCGTGCCCGAGCAGGTCGTCGCCGCGCTCGGCGTCGAGGTCGACGACCTCGTGCACCTGCACGGCGAGCTCTCGGCGCTCATCGGGCGGGTGAGCCCCGCGCCGCGCGACTGACCGCGCGACCGAGCGGGTCGGTCAGGCCGGGCCGAGCACCGCGTTGACGAGCCTGGCGGCCGCGGCGGCGTCGGTCGGCGCGCGGCCGAGCGCGCGCAGCACGACCGCGCCCACGAAGGCGTCGCCGAGCTCGTCGAGCGGCCGATCGGGCGACAGTTGGCCCGCGGCGACGGCGGACTCGAACCGGGCTCGCAGCAGCGGATTCGCGCCGAGCTGCTCCGAGAGCCGGGCGCCGACGCTCGGGTGGTCGCCGGCCGCGGCGATGAGCGAGTGCACCATCGTGTCGCCGCCCTCGCGGTCGACGAACGCGAGGATGCCGCGGAGCCAGGCGATCAGGTCGGCGCGAAGGTCGCCCGTGTCCGCCGGGCTGAATCCCTCGGGGAACAGCCGGCCCTCGAGCAGGCAGTCGGCGACGAGCGCGCCCTTCGACGGCCACCACCGGTAGATCGTCTGCTTGCCTACGTGGGCCTCGGCCGCGATGCCCTCCATCGTGAGGTGGTCGTAGCCGCGCGCCGCGAAGAGGCGGGCCGTGGCGTCGAGGATCGCGACCCGCGCGGCCTCGCTGCGGACCGGACCACGTCGATGCTCGGACATCTGCACATGGTACTCAGGCCGAGGGCGGTGCACGCGCGGCGCTCGCATGATCCTCCCAGCAAGACGAGACGGTGCGTCTCGTATACTCGCACGGTCGATCGCGACGCGATCGCAGGCGAGAGGAACCGACGTGGCCGAGCTGCTGTACCGACTGGGCAAGTTCTCAGCCCGCCGAGCCTGGGTGGTCATCGCCGCCTGGACGGTGGTGCTGGCCATCGCGGTCGGCGGGTTCCTCGTCGGCTTCAAGGGCCTCACGACGAGCTTCGACGTGCCGGGCACCGCATCGGGCGACGTCGTCGCCGAACTCGAGGACGAGCTGCCCGAGTACAGCGGCGGCGCCGGCACGGTCGTCTTCACCACGACCGACGGATCGGCGCTGACCGAGACGCAGCAGGCCGAGATCAGCGCGCTCATCGCCGATCGGTCCGACCTCGTCGACGTCGAGGACGTGGTCGACCCGTTCGAGGCGCAGCAGCAGCTCGACGACCAGCGGCAACAGGTCGCCGACGGCCAGACGCAGCTCGACGACGGCCAGGCCCAGCTCGACGAGGGCCAGGCCCAGCTCGACGCGGGCGCGGCGCAGCTCGACGCGGGCCAGGCCCAGCTCGACGCCGGGCAGGCGCAGCTCGACGCGGCCCGCGAGCAGGCCGTCGCCGCGGGCGCGCCCACCGACGAGCTCGACGCCCAGCAGGCGCAGCTCGACGCGCAGCAGGCCCAGATCGACGCGCAGCGCGAGACGCTCGACGCCGAGCAGGCCAAGCTCGACGACGGCCGCGACGAGCTCGCCGCCAACACCGAGCAGCTCGAGCTCGGCACGGAGCTCCTCGGCTACGCCGACGACATCCGCCTCGTCTCCGAGGACGGCTCGACCGCGATCGCGAACGTCTCGTTCACGGTGCCCCGCCTCGAGCTCTCCGAAGACGCGAAGCAGTCGGTCATCGACCACTTCTCCGAGCCCGTCGAGGGCGTCTCGGTGTCGTTCTCGACCGACATCTCGCAGGGCGTGCCCGAGCTGTTCGGCGTCGGCGAGGCGGTCGGCCTCGTCATCGCCGCGATCGTGCTGCTCGTGATGCTCGGCTCGGTCATCGCGGCATCCCTCCCGCTCGTCACCGCGATCTTCGGCGTCGCCGTCGGCATCCTCGGCTCGCTCGCCTTCTCGGGCGTCGTCGACATGGCCTCGGTCACGCCCATGCTCGCGGTCATGCTCGGCCTCGCGGTCGGCATCGACTACTCGCTCTTCGTCGTCAACCGCCACCGCAAGCAGCTGCTCCAGGGCGCCGAGGTCGTCGAGTCCATCGGCCTCGCGAACGGCACCTCGGGCAATGCGGTCGTCTTCGCCGGCACGACCGTCATCGTCGCACTGGCCGCGCTGAACATCACCGGCATTCCGTTCCTCGGCCTCATGGGCACGGTCGGCGCGGTCGCCGTGGCGGTCGCCGTGCTCATCTCCACGACGCTCACACCTGCGCTGCTCGGCCTGCTCGGCATGCGCATCCTCCGGCGGAAGGTGCGCGCCCACCTCGGCGAGGGCAACCGGCACGAACCGCCCGTCGTCACGGCCATGCCCACCTGGCGGGCCGTGCTCACGGGCATCGTCGCGATCGTGGCGCTGCTCGTGGTCGCCATCCCGGCGCTCTCGATGCGCGTCGGCCTGCCCGACGGCTCGAGCGAACCCCACGACTCCGCCGCCTACGAGGCGTTCACCGTCACCGAGGAGCAGTTCGTCGCCGGCGCGAACAGCCCGCTGCTCGTGACCGCCGAACTCCCCGAGGGCACGACCGAAGACGACGTGCTGCCGCTCCAGGTCGACATCGCCTCGACGATCGCCGAACAGGACGACGTGGTCGCCGTCGCGGCCGTCGACGTCTCCGACGACCGCTCGCTCGCCGTGTTCCAGGTGATCCCGGCCGAGGGCCCCAACGCCGCCTCCACCGAGCAGCTCGTGCGCGACCTCCGGGCGCTCCCGCCGGTGAACGGCGACATCGCACTCGGCGTCGCGGGCCAGGCGGCGATCAACATCGACATCTCGGAGGGGCTCGCCGACGTGCTGCCGCTCTACCTCGTCGTCGTGGTCGGCCTGTCGCTGCTCATCATGATCCTCGTGTTCCGGTCGCTGCTCGTGCCGATCGTCGCCACCGGCGGGTTCATCCTGTCGCTGTTCGCGACGTACGGCGCGATCGTCGCGGTGTTCCAGTGGGGCTGGGGCGCCGACGCGCTCGGCATCAGCACCGGACCGATCCTGAGCTTCCTGCCGGTGATCCTCGTCGGCATCCTGTTCGGGCTCGCGATGGACTACCAGCTCTTCCTCGCGACGGGCATGCGCGAGGCCTTCGTGCACGGGTCGCCCGCGCGGCTCGCGGTGGCGCAGGGTCTGCGTGCCGGCCGCTCTGTCGTCGTCGCCGCGGGACTCATCATGGTCTCGGTCTTCGGCGGGTTCATCTTCTCGGAGTCGACGATGATCCGCTCCGTCGGGTTCGGCCTCGCCTTCGGCGTGCTCGTCGACGCGTTCATCGTGCGCATGCTGCTCATGCCCGCGATCATGCACCTGCTCGGCCGTTCGGCCTGGTGGATCCCGAAGTGGCTCGACCGCATCATGCCCGACGTCGACGTCGAGGGGGCCGCGCTCGAGCGTCGCCACCACCTCGTCACCGCGGCAGGCGAAGCGGATGCCGCGGGGCCGGCGCTCGTCGTCACTGGAACGGCCGGCGTGCCGGCCGCCGACGAGACGGCGGCGCCCTCGACCACGCACTGACGACTGCCCGATCGGGCCTGCCCGCTCGTCCGCCCCGGCGTTAGCATGACGCCGTGGCGGATGAGCGGGATCGATGACCTCACCCGATCGGGGCGGCAGCAGGGCCGGCACCACGCGCAGCACGGTCGGCGTCGTGGCGTTCATCGTCGCGCTGCACCTGCTCGGCTGGGGCGTGCTGCTCGTGGCCGTGGTGCCCGCCGGCATCCCGCTCGGCGCGGGTGACGGCACCGCGCTCGTGACCCTCGGCGTCGGACTCGCCGCGTACACGCTCGGCCTGCGGCACGCGTTCGACGCCGACCACATCGCGGCCATCGACAACACGACCAGGCGCCTGAGCGAGCGCGGCCGGCCGGCGAACACCGTGGGGTTCTGGTTCTCGCTCGGCCATTCGACGATCGTGCTCGTGCTCTGCGTGCTGCTCACCTTCGGCGTGACCGCGATCAGCACGTCGCTCGCCGACGACGCGTCGGCCCTGCACGCCTGGACCGGGGTGATCGGTCCGACCGTCTCCGGCGTCTTCCTGCTCGTCATCGCCGCCGTGAACATCGCCTCGCTGCGGGCACGCGCGCGCCCCGAGGCATCCGACGCTCGCGCGAGCGGGGGACCGGTGCTGCGCCTGCTCGGCCCGTTCGAGCGTGCGGTCGACCGGCCGTCGCGCATGTACGGCGTCGGCCTGCTCTTCGGCCTCGGCTTCGACACGGCGACCGAGATCGGGCTGCTCGCGCTCGCCGGGGCCTCGACGCTCGCCGCGGTGCCCTGGTGGGCGGCGCTCACCCTGCCCATCCTGTTCGCGGCGGGCATGAGCGCGTTCGACACGGCGCAGGGCGCCGTGATGCGGCGGGCGTACGCTTGGCAGCCGGCGAGCGCTGGCGCCGACGGCGGAGGCATCCGGTCCCGCAGTGTCGGCATCGCCTACGGCATCGGCATGACCGTGCTCTCGGTGGTCGCCGCGATCCTCATCGCGGTCGTGCAGCTGTCGGACGTGCTCGTCGCGAACCTCGGTTTCGGCGACCCGTTCGCGTGGATCGCCGCGATCGGCATCGACGACCTCGGGCTCGTGCTCACGGCCCTGCTGCTCGCGACGTGGGCGGCGGTGCTCATCGCGACGAGGCGCACGCGTCCCGTGCCCGTCTGACCCCGCGGCATCCGCTCGCCGGCTGCTCGGGCGGTCGCCGTCAGGGCGCCGACGCGCGCGCGACGAGCCGGTACGGCGCCTGCTCGACCCGCGGCGGTGAGGCGGGATCCTCGACCAGCCGCAGCACGGATGCGACCGCGAGGCGCGCGATCTCGTGGAGGTCGGGCGCGATGCTCGTGAGCGCCGGCGCGGCGAAGGCGGACTCGGGGGAGTCGTCCCAGCCGACCACGGCGACCCGGTCGGGCACGGCGACGCCCGCCTCGCGGAAGGCGCGCAGCGCGCCGATCGCGAGCAGGTCGTTCGCGCAGACGAGGGCGTCGATCTCCAACGGGCCCCGCTCGAGCAGCGCCAGCACGCGGGCGTGGCCCTCCTCGCGCGAGTAGTCGCCGTCGGGCGAGGCCGGGTCCCACGACGACACCTCGAGCAGCTGCCGCGGATCGGGTTCGAGTCCGGCCTCGCGCAGCGCGAGGCGGAAGCCCTCCAGGCGCAGGTCCGCCGCCGCGGCGCCGATCGAGGCATCCGGAACCGCACCGAGGAAGCCGAGCGAACGGCGGCCGGAGGAGATGAGGTGCGCCGTGGCGTCTCGTGAGGACAGCACGCTGTCGACCACGACGCGATCGACCCTCGCGCCCCGGATGCGCTCGCCGAGCACCACGAGCGGCACCGGGCGGGCCCGTCGTCGCGCCTCGGCGAGCTGCCCGTCGTCGAGCGACATGGGGCTGAGCAGGACCCCGTCGGTCAGGAGCGTGCCGTATCCGGATGCCGCGCGCAGTTCGCGCTCGGGGTCCCCGTGCGTCTCGTCGACGACCACGTCGTAGCCGACCCGCTCGGCCGCGCTCACGATCGCGTGGGCGAGCTGCGCGAAGTAGGGCAGCGACAGGAACGGGACCGAGAGGGTGAGCAGGTTGCTGCGCCCGGCGCGCAGCTGCCGTGCGGCGAGCTGCGGCCGGTAGCCGAGCTCGGCGGCGGCGGCCTCGACCTTCTCGCGGGTCGCCGCGCTGACCGCCGCGCCCCCGTTGATCACGTTCGAGACCGTGCGGTACGAGACGCCGGCGATCGCCGCGACGTCCTTCAGGGTGGGGCCGGCCGAGCGGTGGCCCGGCCGGGATCGGCCGCCGCTCACCAGCGGTTCCGAACGTCCTCGGCCCAGCCGAGCAGCCCGTCGACCTCGAGGCGCTCGCCGTCGACGAGGACCCAGCCGGAGTAGTGGCCGAAGCACTGGTGGCCGTGCGAGCCGAAGACGAGCAGCTCGGTCGAGCTCACCCGGTCCCAGAACGGCTCGAAGCGAAGGTCGGCGGATGCCCCGTGGATGCGCCATGGCGCGAGCCAGTCGGTCTCGTCGTACTCCCAGTCGAGCTCTTCGCCGATCTTGTGCAGGCGTCGGCCGACGAGCACCGCGTTCTCGGTGGACCCGGTGCCGTCGGTCCACCTGCCGCCGAGCTGCAGGCCGATCGTGCGCCCGCCGACCGTGCCAGAGGCGGCGCCCCAGTTCCAGACCATGCGGTACGGCCAGCGCCCGCGGCCGTGGTCGAGCACCGCCCAGCTCTCGCCGACGGGCAGTTCGATGCGCTCGCCGCCGACCTCGAGCCATCCGCTCGCCGGTCTCGCGACGTCCTTCACGGTGTACTGGAACCGGGTCGCCGACCAGGGCACGACGACGCCGAGGCATTCGTGGCCGTCGGGCCGGTGCGCGATGATATCGAGGCGAACGTCGCCCGCCGTCGCCCGCAGGCGGGTGCCGCCGTCGACCTCGTCGAGATCGATCGTGAGCGACCGCGTGCGGGCGCGGGCCGGTCCGTCGCCGAGCGAGGCCGGCAGTTCGGCGCTCGAGGCGAGCGGGGCGATCGCCGATCGGTCGATCGTCGCGCCGGTGCGGCGGTCGTGCACGAGCACGGCGTGCACGGCGGCGTAGTCGAGCGAGGAGACCGTGAGCGCGACGAGGTGGGTCGGCGTCGTGACGGCCCAGTACTCCCAGCGCTTGTTGCGGCCCCAGGCACCGCGGCCGTCGATGCCCGAGGTGTCGAGCAGCGGGGTGCGCGTCCAGCCGACGGCCTCGGGGTTCAGGCGTCCGTCGGCCCCGACCAGGGCGACGGGGGCGGTGAGCTCACGCTCGGCGATCATGCGGGGCATCGGCGTCCTCTCGGGGGTTCGGGCTCGGATTCGGCTTCGCGTTCGGGCTCTGGTCCTGGCTCCGACCCGTCGCCTCGGCGAAGCGGGCGTGGAGCTCGGCGGTGACCTCGCGCACGCGGTCGGCACTCGCCTTGACGAGCGTGCGGTCCGCGGTCAGCAGGCCGTTCAGCTCGTCCTCGACGTCGGAGAGCTGCGTGTAGATCGTGCCCGCGAGCCCGGCCCTGATCGCCGGCAGCACCTCGCGGCGATGCAGCTCGACGAACGCGTCGGTGAAGGCATCGGGGTCCGTGTACCGCCGGTAGCCGAACTCGCGCGGACCGAACTCGTGACCTGGCAGGCGCAGGCTGTAGCCGCCGTACTCCGAGACCACCACGGCCCGGCCGTCGCGGCGCCACGACCGATCAGGACGGATGCGTCGGAAGTAGACGTGCAGGCTCCGCAGGTCGCCGCCGCGCTGGTCGTGCCATCCGCTCGCGTGGTCGATGACCCGGTCGGGGTCGATCGCCCGGATGCGCTCGACGGCCTCGAGGGCGTCGAACTGCCCCCAGCCCTCGTTGAACGGAACCCAGATCACGATGCTCGGCGTGTTCTTCAGCAGCCGCACCGTCTCGTCGAGCTCGGCCGTGAACTCGGCGCGACCGGCCTCGTCCTGGCGGCCGAAGAGCCGGTGGCGGCGGTCGTCCAGGCGCACCGGCAGGGCGACGGGCGCCGTGATGACGGCCGGGTTGTAGCGGCGGCCGCCGTTGACCATGTCCTGCCACACGAGCATGCCGAGCCGGTCGCAGTGGTGGTACCAGCGCATCGGCTCGATCTTGATGTGCTTGCGCAGCACGGTGAAGCCGAGCTCCTTCATGGTGCGGATGTCGTGCACCATCGCGGCATCCGACGGCGGGGTGTAGAGCCCGTCGGGCCAGTACCCCTGGTCGAGCACGCCCGCGTGGAAGACCGGTCGCCCGTTGAGCATGAGCCGCTGGTGGCCGTGCTCGTCGAGCGCGACGCCGACCGACCGCATGCCGACGTAGCTCTCGACGCGGTCGTCGCCGAGCGTGACGACGAGGTCGTAGAGGAAGGGGTCGTCGGGGGACCACTCGCGGGGGTCCTCGACCGGGAGTGTGAGCGTGGTGCCGGTCGGCCCGTTCGTGCGTGCGACCTCGCGGCCCTCGGCGAGCAGCACCACGGTCGCGATGCCGGCGACGGATGCCTCGACCACGACCTCGACCCGCCGTTCGCCCAGCACGGGGCGAACGTCGAGCCCGCGCACGAACTGCTCGGGAACGGATTCGAGCCAGACCGTCTGCCAGATGCCCGACTGCGCCGTGTACCAGATGCCGCCGCGCTTCAGGGCTTGCTTGCCGCGCGAGTGGAACGACGTGTCGCTCGGGTCGACGATGTCGACCCGGAGCGTGTGCTCCAGGCCGTCGGCGAGCGCCTCGGTCACGTCGATCGTGAAGGGCAGGTACCCGCCCCGATGCCCGCCAACCTGCTCGCCGTCGACGAACACGCGGCAGCGCTGGTCGACCGCGCCGAAGTGCAGCAGCACGCGGCCGGCGAGGAACCCCTCGGGCAGGCGCACCGTGCGCTCGTACCAGAGGTGCTCGTCGGGCTGCAGCTGGCGCTCGACGCCCGAGAGCGCGGACTCGGGCGAGAACGGCACGAGGATCTCGCCGTCCCACGTCGTCGGTACCGCGGCGTCGCCGGTGATCGCGTACGACCAGCGGCCGTTCAGGATCAGGCAGCTGTCGCGGACGAGCTGCGGGCGCGGGTACTCGGGCAGGACCGCGTCGGGGTCGAGCTCGTCGGCCCACGGGGTGCGCCGGCTCACGGACGCGCCTCCGTGGCGGGCTCGGCCGGCTCGGTGCGCCCGGCCGGCTCGTCGCGGCGCAGCACGCGAGCCCTGGCGAGCGCGAGCAGCGGCACGAACACGAGCACGGCGGCGGCGACCGGGAAGATCTCCGCGCCGGGAACCGGGCTCTCCTGCCCGAGCTCGACGTAGGTGTGGGCGGCGCCCGAGATGACGGCCGCGCCGATGGCCGGGCCGATCACCATCGGCAGCATGATCGCCATGATCATGCGGGCGCCCTGCACGCCGCCGGCGCGGTCGGCCGGGGTGTGGTCGCGGGTCATGGCCGAGACCGTCGCGACCGAGGCCATCATGCCGGCCATCATGAGCGTCGCGGCGGCGATGACCCACCCGAACTCGCGGGCGAACGCCATCGCGATGAGCCCCGCCGCGAACACGCCGACGGCGGGCAGCAGGAAGCGCGCCTTGCCCACCCGGTCCATGACGCGGCCGCCGAGCACGCTCAGCACCGAGGCGAGGATGAGCACGACGCCGAGGGCGATCGCATAGGCCTCGAGCCGCAGCGAGTAGCGCAGGTAGATCAGCACGTACGGGAGGAACACCTGCGAGGCGATGCCGACGACCATCCAGATCGAGAGCGTGATGAACAGCGCCGGCTCGCGGCGGATCGTCGCGGGGCGCAGCCCGTCGAAGATGGACCGGAACACCCCCGACGTGCGGGTCGGCACGCCGCGGTCCTGCACGAGGAACCAGGCCGCGACACCGGTGAGGGCCGTGATGCCGCCGATGAGCGCGAAGAACGCCGTCCACTGCCCGTTCTGCGTCATCGGGTCGAGCAGTCCGAAGACGAGGAGCATGCCGAGCAGCGGCATGATCGCGAGCCAGCCGTCGACCCGGCCGCGGTTCGCGGGCACCGTGGAATCGGTCACCCATGCCGAGAACGCGGCGTCGTTCGCCCCGGAGCCGAAGACGCTCATGACGCAGTCGAGCGCGATGATCGCGATGATCGACCCGAGCAGGGCGGGAGCGGCCGACCCCGCGGCATCCGAGGACCCGAACAGGCCGAAGGCCGCGGTGAGCAGGCCCCAGACGACGTAGCCGACGGCGATGATCTCGCGGCGCCGGCCGAGCCGGTCGGACCAGGCGCCGACGACGAGCGTGGCGACCGTCGCCGCGATCGCGCTCGCGGCGACCATGATCGCGATGACGGCGGGGTCGGTCGAGATCGTGTCGTAGACGAACAGGTTGAGGTACATGTTCTCGATGACCCAGGCGATCTGGCCGACGAGCCCGACCACGATGACGGCCGTCCAGGTGCGAGGGCCGAGCGCGGCGCGGGCCTCTGGCCTGGGCGGGCCGGGAGTGCGGGTCGGGATCGGGCTGGGGGTGCTGGCTGGTGCGGTCATGGGTTCCTCGTTCTGGATTTCAACGTTGAAATCACGAGCGAGCGTAGCAGGCCCGGCCCGCCCAGCGGCACCCGGACGCCTCACAGGCGGCAGGACTAGGCTGAGATGTGACTTCCGGCGAAAACCCCGTCGTGGCCGAGGCTCCCGAAGAGCCCGCCGCGATCAGCTTCGCCGACCTCGGACTCGACGGCGCCGTGCTCAAGGCCCTCTCCGATGTCGGCTACGAAACCCCCTCGGCCATCCAGGCCGCCACCATCCCGACGCTCCTCGCGGGGCGCGACGTCGTGGGCCTGGCCCAGACCGGCACCGGCAAGACGGCCGCCTTCGCGCTCCCGATCCTCGCGCGCCTCGACGAATCCCAGAAGAGCCCGCAGGCGCTCGTGCTCGCCCCCACGCGCGAGCTCGCCCTGCAGGTCTGCGAGGCCTTCGAGAAGTACGCGTCGCGCATGCGCGGCGTGCACATCCTCCCGGTCTACGGCGGCCAGGGCTACGGCGTGCAGCTCTCGGCGCTGCGCCGCGGCGTGCACATCGTCGTCGGCACCCCCGGTCGCATCATGGACCACCTCGACAAGGGCACGCTCGACCTCTCGGAGCTCAAGTACCTCGTGCTCGACGAGGCCGACGAGATGCTCAAGATGGGCTTCGCCGAAGACGTCGAGACGATCCTCGCCGACACCCCCGACGACAAGCAGGTCGCCCTGTTCTCGGCGACGATGCCTTCGGCAATCCGCCGCATCTCGAAGCAGTACCTGAACGACCCCGAAGAGATCACCGTCAAGACCAAGACGACGACCTCCGCGACCATCACTCAGCGCTACCTCGTCGTCTCGCACCAGCAGAAGATCGACGCCCTCACGCGCATCCTCGAGGTCGAGAACTTCGAGGGCATGATCATCTTCGTGCGCACGAAGAGCGTCACCGAAGAACTGGCCGAGAAGCTCCGCGCCCGCGGGTACTCCGCCGCCGCGATCAACGGCGACATCGCGCAGGCGCAGCGCGAGCGCACCGTCAACCAGTTGAAGTCGGGCAAGCTCGACATCCTGGTGGCGACGGATGTCGCGGCCAGAGGCCTCGACGTCGAGCGCATCAGCCACGTCGTCAACTACGACATCCCCACCGACACCGAGTCGTACGTGCACCGCATCGGGCGCACCGGCCGGGCCGGCCGCACGGGCGACGCGATCAGCTTCGCGACGCCCCGCGAGCGGCGCCTCATCTCGGCGATCGAGAAGGCCACGCGCCAGCAGCTCACCCAGATGCAGCTGCCCAGCGTCGAAGACGTCAACGTCACCCGTCTCTCGCGCTTCGACGACCGCATCACCGCGGCGCTCGAGCAGACCGACCGCATCGCGGGGTTCCGCGACATCATCGGCCACTACATGAAGCACCACGACGTGCCCGAGGTCGACGTGGCGGCCGCGCTCGCCGTCGTCTCGCAGGGCGAGTCGCCGCTGCTGCTCGAGCCGGAGCCCGAGCGTCCCGCACGCGAGTGGAAGGAGCGCGACGACCGCGGCCGCGGCTCGCGCGACGGCGGTTCGCGCGACGGCGCGCGCGGCGGGCGCTACGACCGCGACGACGATCGCGGCGACCGTCGCGGCCGCGGCGGTCCGCGCCTGGCGACCTACCGCATCGCGGTCGGCCGCCGGCACAAGGTCGAGCCCCGCCAGATCGTGGGCGCGCTCGCCAACGAGGGGGGCCTCCGCCGCGAGGACTTCGGCGCGATCCAGATCCGCCCCGAGTTCTCGCTCGTCGAGCTCCCCGCCGACCTGCCCCGCGAGACGCTCGAACGCCTCGACGGCACGCGCATCAGCGGGCGCCTCATCGAGCTCCGACCCGACCGCGGCGCCCCGTCGCGCGGCGGCGACCGCGGCGATCGCGGCAATCGGTACGACCGGGGCGGCGATCGCCCGGCGAAGCGCTACGACCGCGACGACGGACCTGCGCGTTCGTACGACGACCGAGCAGACCGCGACCGCCGCGACGGCGCCGACTCGGGTGCCCCGGCCGACGCCGAGGGCCCCGCTCGCAAGCCGCGGCACAAGCCCGGTCGCGACGACTAGGGTCCGTGCGACGAGGTTCCGCGCGGCCGCGCTCCATGCGGTCGAGGCCCGTGCGGGCGCGATCCGTGACGCCGCGATCGGTCGGGGCGCGTCCTGGCGAGGCGCATGCTGACGGGTCGCGTGCTGATCGGGCGCGTGCCGTCCGGGTTCGCTGCGCGATCGCGGCCGTCGTCGTGCTGCTGGCGGGCCTCGCCCTGCAGTTGCCCGACCGCACGGTCGCGATCGACCTCGCCGGAAGCGCGCTCTACGCGTCCCTCGTCGGGCTGATCGTCGCGATCGCGAGCCCGCGCCTGTCGGGCCCGGCGGTCGCGCTGATCGGATTCGGCGTCTCGACGGCGGTCGAACTGCTCCAGCTCACGGGCATCCCGGCGGCGCTGGTCGCGGCCGTGCCGCCGCTGCGGCTCGTCTTCGGCAGTTCGTTCGATGCGCTCGACCTCGTCGGCTACGCCGTGGGCGCGGTGCTGCTCCTCTTCGTGCACGGGGCCGCGCTGCGCTCGGCCCGCAGCTCGACGCGGCGTGCGACCGGTCGCTCGGTCGGTCGCGCAGCCGAGCGCTCCGATCAGCGCACGGACCAGCACGCGGCCCGCAGCGCGGAGCCCGCCCCGGGGCCGGCCCGCAGCGACGAACGCGACCCCGGGCCCGCCGGCGAGCGGGAACCCTGAGCCCGACCGCCCGACCACGCGGAAACGGCGGATGCCGCGGAGCACGAGCCCCGCGGCATCCGCCGTTCGTCTGCTGCGTCAGCCCTGCAGGCCGATCTCGAACGACACGCGGCCGTCGTCGCCGACCTTCGCGTCGAGCGTCTTGTCGGTGAGGGCGACCGCGGCGGTCTCGCCAAGGTAGACGCGCGCGCCGTCCTGTTCGACCACGGAATCGGTCGGATCGGGCGTCGGCACGACGGCCACGGCGAACTCGGTCGCCGCGGTGTCCTGCGCGTTGATGCGCAGCCCGGATCCCTCGGGGGCACCGTTGCGGGAGACGATCTCCTTGACGACGGTGCTGGCGTTCTCGGTCAGTGTGAGCATGTGCTCCTCCTCTGCGATCACGAATGTCCTACCCTTCCGAAGCCGTCGGATGCTCGCAACCCCTTGCATCGGGCGAGCGGATGTCCCAGACTGGGCGCCCCTCGAAGGTTTCGACTCGGTCACACTCCGTCTTCATGTGCCGTTCAGTTCGGCGTGTTCGGCTAGGTTGAGCGCGACGCCCGACGTCGCGCGTCGCCGCCGAACGATGGGATGCCCTCGTGAGAACCCGCGCAGCCGAATACCCGCGGCCGCACCACTTCCTCCTGCACATCAGCGACACGCACCTGCTCGCCGGGGGCGGGCGGCTCTACGACCGGGTCGCGAGCGAACAGCACCTGCGGAGCCTGTTCGAGGAGTTCGAGGCATCCGGCGGGCGCCCCGAGGCGATCGTCTTCACGGGCGACCTCGCCGACAAGGGCGAGCCCGACGCGTACGACCGCATCCGCCGCATCGTCGACCCGGTCGCCGAACGTCTCGGCACTCGCGTGATCTGGGTCATGGGCAACCACGACGACCGCGACGCGTTCCGCCGCGGGCTGCTCGACGACGCCCGCGGCGGGTACCGACCGGTCGACCGGGTCGACGATGTCAACGGGCTGCGGGTCATCACGCTCGACACGACCGTGCCAGGGCAGCACCACGGCGAGGTCGCGCCCGAGCAGCTCGACTGGCTCGCCGAGGAGTTGTCGATCCCGGCGCCGCACGGCACGATCCTCGCGATGCACCACCCGCCCGTGCCGAGCGTGCTCGACCTGGCCGTCTCGGTCGAGCTGCGCGACCAGGCCTCCCTCGCCGAGGTCGTCGAGGGCAGCGACATCCGCTCGATCATCGCCGGGCACCTGCACTACTCCTCGACGGCGACGTTCGCGGGCATCCCCGTGTCGGTCGCCTCGGCGAGCTGCTACACGCAAGACCTCAACGTGCCCGTCGGCGGCACCCGCGGGCGCGACGGCGCGCGCGCCTTCAACCTCGTGCACGTGTACCCGACGACGGTGCTGCACTCGGTCGTGCCGCTCGGCACGACGCCCGCGCTCGACTGGATCGACGCCGACGAGAGCGCACGCCGGCTCGCCGCGTCGGGCATCGCGATTCCGGATGCCGCCGCGCCGCCGGTGCCGAACGACCCGCCGTTCACGATGCCGGTGCCCGTGCTCGCGCGCTGACCCGGCGTGTGCCCGACGGGAATCCCGTTCGATCACCGGAAGCCCGGCATCACGGGATTCTGCGGCGGGATCGGGATTCGTGCGGGCCATCTCGAGCGGTCACGTCAGATACCGCCGCCGTCTGGTGCGCGGGACGCCGAGGCGCAGCAGACGCTCCTCGACGGGAGCCCTGGCGAGCATGTCGTTCCAATCCCAACGATCGAAGCCCGCCACCTGTCGCCGGATCGCGTTCTCGCGGTCCTTCTCGCTGATGACGGCGTCGACGGCGCGGCCCACGGCCGTCCCGTCGGCGGATCGGCTGCCCGCGCGGTACTTTCCCCGACCGTCGACCTCGACGCCGACTCCGACCTCCGGCCAGAAGAAGTCGAGGAACGCGGGCCGGCCGAGCTCCGGCAGCCAGAGTTCGTGCTGCAGCTGCGGTTCCGAGAAGCCGAGCTCCTCGATCAGGATCCGGCTGCCGGTCTCGAGCGGTGAGTCCGCGAGCGGTGTCGCGCGCGACAGCACCGCCTCGGCCCGACGGCTGCCAGCGTAGGGCTTCAGGCGGATGTGCTCCGCCGCCAGACGGTCGGGGGTCGTGTGCGGGGTCCGTGCGGTGATCCGCGGGATGTGGAGTGCGGCATCCGTCGCCGTCAGGGCGGCGATGAGCGGCGCGTGCCGGGCGAGCTGCAGCAGCGAGAACTCGACGGATGTCGTGAGGCATCCGTCGATCTCGAGGCACTCGACTGGTTTCGTGCGGGCGACCTCGACCACACCCGCGCGGCGGCGGCCGTGGGGGCCGCGGGCGAGGATGTAGACCTCTGCCGGCCAGGGGCCGATGATGGGGAGCCCGTGCAGTACGGCGGCGGAGTAGCTCGTGAAGACCGGCGCGGAGAAGGTGCGTGCGACCGCGTGGGTCGCGGCGAGGTACTCGATTCGGCGGCGTTCGGCCGGCGATGGCGCCGGACCCGTGCCGATGGGCGCCTTCGACGCGTCACGGTAGACGCCGCGGCGGATCTGGACGAGGTCGCCGTTCGCGACGGCCGCGCGCAGTTCGCTGTGACGGCCCTGCGCTCGGACGTCTGCGAAGTGCACGAGGCCATGCGGATCGAGCGGGAGGCGTTGCGGCATGCGTCGAGCATCGCCGAACGCCCGCCGCCGACGCTCGAGTCGCCGTCGAGACGTGGACCAGCACCGTGGTGCATCCGGTTGGGGAGGAGCGGTCGCTCCTCGCAGAATCCCGTTCTGCCGCGGGAATCCCGCGCTCCAGGGGTGCGAGCGCTCGAACGGGATTCCCGCACGGCGGCGCGCCGCGGGACGCCCGGCGTCAGGCGGTGAGGTCGGGCCCGCCCGAGGCGCCGAGCGCCGCGGGCGCCGCTGCCGAGGCATCCGCCGCCTTCTCCCACGGAGCGGGGAACGGGAAGTAGTGCTCGAGGAAGTCGATGACCGCGGACGTGCGCTGCTCGACCGAGATCTCGGGGAAGCTCCCGTCGTTCAGGCAGAACATGTCGTGGTCGCGGCGCTTCAGGAGGCGCTCCATCGCGGGGAGCGCCCGCTTCAGCGTGGTCTCGATGTACTTCACGCGGGCATCGGTCTGCACGACCGCGCGCCCGGTGAGCAGCGCGTAGTAGTGGTAGAGCGAGTTCGTGACCGAGATGTCGGTCGCCGAGCGGAAGCGGCTCGCGGCGGTGCGGCGGAAGTCCTCGGGGAACGCGGCCTCGAGGTCGGCCATCACGCTCTTGCGCAGCGGGGCCGCGCAGTGCTCGAGGTGCCGGGTGGTGACCTTGCCGAAGCGGTCGCGCAGCAGCGCCCGGTTCACGCGTGCGGCGTTCTCGAACCCCGAGCGGCCCGGGTGGGTCTCGCCGAGGCCGATGCGGGTCGCGGCCTCGACGAACTTCGTCACGCCGCCGGGTGAGAAGAACATGCCGGGGGAGAGCGGGCGGCCGAAGAACATGTCGTCGTTCGAGTAGAGGAAGTGCTCGGCGAGGCCGTCGATGTTGTGCAGCTGGCTCTCGACGGCGTGCGAGTTGTGGGTGGGCAGCACTGAGGGGTCGGCGAACATCTCCTCACTGCGCACGATGGTGACCTTCGGATGCCGCGCCAGCCACGCCGGGGCAGGGGAGTCGGTGCAGATGAAGATGCGACGGATCCACGGGGCGAACAGGTGCACGGAGCGCAGCGCGTACTTCAGCTCGTCGATCTGGCGGTAGCGGGCCTCGGAGTCGTCGCCCTCGCCGACGACGTAGCTGGCCATGCGCTTCGCGCGCTCGCGCTGGAACTCGTCGCTCGATCCGTCGACCCACGAGAACACGAGGTCGATCTCGAAGTCGACGTCGCTCGCGAGGGGCGCGAACATGTGCTCCAGCGTGCGCCACTCGCGACCGTGCAGGTGCACGACGTCGTCGACGGCCTCGCCGCGGGGCAGCGTGCGGCGCATGAGCGCGTTCTCGGCGGGGGCCTCGATCTCGTCTTCGCCGAAGCGCCAGAACTCGAGCTGCACGGCCGACTCGGCGCCGTAGCGCAGGCGCCCGACGGGCTCGACGCGGGGACGGTAGAGGCGCACGGCCTCGGGCTTGCGGTGCGCGGAGAGCGAGCCGTCGGCCACGAGCACGGGTGCCGCCGCAGCGGCCTTCGCGGGGGCGACCGTGGCCGCGTAGAACGGTTCGTCGGCGAACGCCGCGGCGAGCACCGCCGTGATCTCCTTGCGCCGGGCGCGGTCGACGGCGAGCACCGGACGGTCGTCGTCGCGGCGCACGAGCAGGTGGTCGACGCCGGCGTCGTCGAGGGCGGATGCCACGGCGAGGAGGTCTTCGACCATCGACTCGCGCGGCGTGACGTGGCCGTTGCGGAGGCTCCACATGCCCTTGCGCAGCACGAGGTCGTCGCGGCGGAACCTCGCGTTCAGGGCCGGCGCGCCGACGAGCACGAGCTCGGGCACGTCGCTGAGCCGCAGGCCCGGCTCGGACCGCGGCTCTCGTCGGCGGAAGGCTTCGCCCCGGCGGTGCCGGTCGGTCTGGCGTGCGGGCTGGCTGCGGTCGTCGTGGTCGCTCGTCGTCACGTCGGTGGGGTGCTCCTGGGTCTCGTCGGATGGGTGCGGAGGGTTCCGCGTCGGCCGGGCCGGTCGGTGCTCGAACGGTCGCGGTCGGCGGATGATCGTGCGGCGCGGATGCGCCATCGCGTCAGATTCGCGGGGCGGGCACCGACGGTGCGCGCCGTGTTCACATCGTACGTCCGCCGGACGGGTTCTCGGTGCCCGATCTCGACGAACCTGCGAGCGGCGCCGTGTTGCCGAATGTTGCACGCTGTGACGGCGCGCGTCGGCGAGGGGTTGAGGCGCCCCGCGGGCGTCAATAGCCTCGACGAACCACGCCCCGAGGAGAGCCCTGTGATCGCCACCGAGACCACCGCCGTCCGCGCCGCGCGAACGACGGGGGCGGCGAGCATGCCGGATGCCTCGACCGAGGCCGCGACGAGCACCGCGACGGATGCCTCGACCGGCCGCATCCCCTCCTCGTTCGCCGGCCCGCTGGCCGAGCTCGCCGACGCGGGCCTCGAGATCCCGGTGCTGGGCGGCGCGACGGTGCGGCACGTCAACCTCGACGTCGCGGCATCCGCCCCCGCGCTGTCCTCGGTCGCCGCGCACGTCGCGAGGTTGCTGCCGTACTACTCGAGCGTGCACCGCGGCTCCGGGTACCCGTCGCAGGCCACGACCGCGCTCGTCGAAGACGCCCGCGTCGCCGTCGCCCGTCACCTCGGCGCCCGCGACGGCGACCTCGTCGTCTTCACGCGCAACACGACCGAGGCGCTCAACCTGCTCGCCACGGCCGTGCCAGGGGAGACCGTGGTGCTCGACATCGAGCACCACGCGAACCTGCTGCCGTGGCGCGACCGTCGCGTCGTCGTCGCGCGGCCCTCGATCGCCGAGACGCTCGCCGCGCTCGAGGCCGAGCTTGCCGCGCGACCGGCCGCCCTGCTCTCGGTGACGGGCGCGTCCAACGTCACCGGCGAGGTGCTCCCGATCGCCGAGCTCGCCCGCATCGCCCACGCGCACGGCGCCCGCATCGCAGTCGACGCCGCGCAGCTGCTGCCGCACCGACGCGTCGACCTCGCGGCATCCGACCTCGACTACGTCGCGTTCTCGGGGCACAAGGCCTACGCTCCGTTCGGCTCCGGCGCGCTCGTCGGCCGCGCCGACTGGCTCGACGCGGCGACCCCGTTCCTGGCCGGCGGCGGCGCCGTCGAGCACGTCGGCCTCGACGACGTCTCCTGGAAGACGGGCGCCGACCGCCACGAGGCCGGCACGCCGAACGTCGTCGGCGTCGCCGCGCTCGCCAGGGCGCTCGCCGAGCTCGAACGCCTCGGCGACGCCGAGCGTGAGGCCCACGAGGCGCAGCTCACCGCCCGGCTGCACGACGGCCTCGATGCGCTCCCCGGCGTGCGGGTCATCCGCGGCTTCGACGACGCGCACGACCGCCTCGCGATCGCGACGATCGAGCTCGAGCACGGATCCGTCGGGCTCGTCGCCGCCGCCCTGGGCGCCGAGCACGGCATCTCGGTGCGCGCCGGCCGCTTCTGCGCGCACCCGTTCTTCGACCGCATCTCGACGCGCTCCAACGGGCTGCGCGCGAGCCTCGGCGCCGGGTCGAGCGTCGACGACGTCGACCGGTTCCTCGAGGCGCTCGCGAAGCTCGTCGCCGACGGCCCCGCGTTCGAGTACTCGCGCACGCCGGGCGGCTGGTGTCCGGTCACCGACGACCGGCCCTGGCCCGTCATCGACTGAGCGGATGACGCGGGGCGGGCGTGTTCATGCGGCGGGCGGATGCCGCGGGGCGGGCGTCCAGACTACGGCGACGTCGGCTCAATACGATGGAGTCATGCGCGCGACCACGACCGGCCCCCTCATCGGCACCCTCGCCGTCACCGCACTCCTGCTCACCGGCTGCGCCGTGAACGAGCAGGGGCAGGGCGTGAGCGACCTCTCCGGCACCATCGACGGCGCCGGCTCCTCGGCACAGGGCGCCGCCCAAGACGTGTGGATCGCCGGATTCCAGCAGGCGCACGGCAGCGTCACCGTCGACTACGACCCTGCCGGCTCGGGTGCCGGTCGCGACCAGTTCCTCGCGGGCGCCGTCTCGTACGCCGGCAGCGACGCGGCCCTCGCGATCGACCAGACGAGCGGCGACGTGGGCCGCTGCGCCCCGGGCGCGGGGGCGGTCGACCTGCCCGTGTACCTCTCGCCGATCGTGCTCGCGTTCAACATCGACGGGGTCGACGAACTGCACCTCGACGCGGCATCCGTCGCCCGCATCTTCAGCGGCGACCTCGACCGCTGGAACGACCCGGCGCTCGTCGCGCTGAACCCGGGGGCCGCGCTGCCCGATGCGCGCATCACCGCCGTGCACCGTTCCGACGACAGCGGCACCACGTGGAACTTCACCGACTACCTGCACGAGGCCGCCCCCGCCGAGTGGCCCGACGAGCCCGACGACGCCTTCCCGTTCCAGGGCGAGGCCGCGCAGGGCAGTTCGGGCATCGCCGGCGTCATCCGCGACGGCGTCAACGTCATCGGCTACCTCGATGCCTCGCGCGCCCAGGGCATGGGCGTCGCCTCGCTCGTGGTCGGCGACGACGTCGTGGCGCCCGACGCGGCATCCGCGGCCGCCATCGTCGACGTCTCGCCCGTCGAGGCCGGCCGCGCCGAGGGCGACCTCGTCATCGACATCGACCGCGCGACCGACGAGGCCGACGTGTACCCGCTCGTGCTCGTGAGCTACGTCATCGCCTGCCGGCAGTACGCCGACGAGAGCGAGGGCGAGATCGTGCAGGCCTACCTCGAGTGGGTCGCGAGCGCCGAGGGGCAGGATGTCGCGGCCGACGACGCCGGGTCGGCGCCGATCTCCGACGAGCTGCGCGCCAAGGTGCTGGCCGTGGTCGACACGATCGGCTGACGGTGATGGGATCGTAGGGTGCGGTCGCGGTTCGCGACGACCGAGCGACCGAGACCGGCGAATGGGGTGTGCATGCGAGCGTTGAGCGAGACCGAGGTGCGCGCGGCGATCCGCAACGCCTCCGAGACCGAGCTCGAGCAGCTCTCGCTCCCGGTCTCGTTCTTCGTGACCGAGTGGGCGCATCTCGACGCCTTCGCCTGGCGCGATCCGCGCATCCCCACGCGCGGGTACCTCGTGACCGAGCTCGACGGCGAACCCGTCGGCGTCGTACTGCGCACGCCCGCCGCGAGCGGGTCGCACCATCGCGCGGCCATCTGCAACCTCTGCCACACCCAGCAGCCCGCCGACCAGGTCGCGATCATCTCGGCGCGAAAGGCCGGCCCGGCCGGTGAGCGCGGCGACAGCGTCGGCACGTACATGTGCAGCGACCTCGCCTGTCAGGAGACGGTGCGCCTCGGCCGCCCGGCCGGACCGTCCGAGGTGCTGCCGAGCCTGCGCGAGCTCGAGCGCATCGAGGGCCTCGCCCGTCGCACGCGCGCCTTCGTCGCGAACGTCGTCGCGTCGGTCTGACCCCGGCCGCCGCACGGGCCCTGTCCGGCGGCCGGTCAGACCCGGTGTGTACACTCACCACCGTGAGTCAGCATGTTCCGTTCGCGATGCCCGTGGGGCGTCAGGGGGTCGTCGGCGCCATCGAAGCCCGCCGCAGAGGGCCGTCGCGCCCGTGACCTGCCGCGCCCTCGGCGCGCTTCCCGTGACCGGCCGTCGCCGCACGGGCTCCTCCCTCCGGAACAACACCACCTGAACGGGTTCGCGCGAGCGACCCGACACGATGAAGGACTCTCACATGCTTCCCCTCGACGACAAGCTCATCCGCGCCTCGTTCATCAACGCGACCCAGCGCGAACGCGCCTCGGTCACCCTCCCCGCCGGCTTCGCCGAACTCGACTGGGACCAGCTCGACTTCCTCGGCTGGCGCGACCCCAAACTCCCGAAGGTCGGATACCTCGTGGTCGAGCAGGACGGCGCGCTCGCCGGGGTCATCCTCCGCGAGGCCGACGGCCGCATCCGCACCCGGCCGCAGTGCTCCTGGTGCGAGGACGTGACCCTGCCGAACGACGTCGTGTTCTACACGGCGAAGCGGGCCGGCGCCTCGGGTCGCAACGGCAACACCGTCGGCACGCTCGCCTGCGCGAACTTCGAGTGCTCGAGGAACGTGCGCCGGCTGCCGACCTCCGCCTACCTCGGCTACGACGTCGAGGCCGCGCGGCTCCGGCGCATGGAGGCGCTGCGCGAGCACGTCGCCGGATTCGTGCAGACGGTGCGCGAGGGCTCGTAGCCCGCTCGCAGCGGTTCAACCGAGTCCGAGCGCCACTCGTCGGCTGCCGCGGCACGGCTGTGTCGTTGAGTTGCCCGACTTTGGACGGAAGTGGGCGACTCGGGAGGTGGTGGCGGCTGCCGCGGCAGGGCTGTGTCGTTGAGTTGCCCGATTTTGGACGGAAGTGGGCGACTCGGGGAGTGGTGGTGGCTGCCGCGGCAGGGCTGTGTCGTTGAGTTGCCCGATTTTGGACGGAAGTGGGCGACTCGGGGGGTGGTGGCGGCTGCCGCGGCACGGCTGTGTCGTTGAGTTGCCCGACTTTGGACGGAAGTGGGCGACTCAGAAGGCGGTAGTCGGGGTGCGCGTCAGCGCGCGGCATCCGGTTCGAGGGGTTCGAGCGTGGCGCGCTTGGGCTCGCGGCCGTCGCCGGATGAGCGGCCGGTGAGGCGCCGACCGATCCACGGCAGCACGAACTCGCGGTAGTACGCGGCCGTGTTTCGACTGCGCGGGCCCGCCGGTGCGGCCGCGACCTCGGCGACGCCCCACTCCTCGGGCACGGCGACGCCGAGCGCGGTGAGCACGTTGCTCGCGACGCGCGCGTGCCCCAGCGAGTTCAGGTGCAGCTTGTCGGCCGACCAGTAGCGGATGTCGCGGAGCCCGCGATCGTTGAAATTGTCGACGAACGTGACGCCGGGAACGTCGGCGAGGTCGACGAGCGCCGTGGTGAGCCGTGCCCCGCGGGCGTCGAACACCTTGCCGAGCGGCAGATGCTCGGTCGGATTCGCCCCGCTCAGCATGAGCACGTGGATGCCCGCTTCACGGATGCGGTTGATCGCCTGGCGGAAGCGGGCCGCGGTCATCTGCTCGTCCATGCGGGGGCGCAGCATGTCGTTGCCGCCCCCGTTGAAGCTCAGCAGCTCGGGCTTGAGCGCGATGGCCGCGTCGAGCTGCTCGTCGATGATGGGTCCGAGCTTGCGGCCGCGGATCGCGAGGTTGGCGTATCCGATCGGCTCCTGGGCGGCGAGCGCGAGGCCCATCGCGACGAAGTCGGCCCAGCCGCGCACGGTGCCGTCGGGCATCTCGTCGCCGACGCCCTCGGTGAAGCTGTCGCCGATGGCGGCATAGGAGTGGAACATGCGTCCAACGCTACTCGCCGGTCGGGGAGTGGAGCGTCTCGGGGCCGGTGGGGGTGGTCTCGAGACGGCGCCGGCGGTCTCGAGACGGCGCTGGCGGTCTCGAGACGGCGCTGGCGCGCCTCCTCGACCGGCGCTGGGGCGCCTCCTCGACCGGCGGGCGCCTCCCGGCCGGCGCGCTACTGCACGGCGAGGAGCGCCGCCCAGAGGTCGGCGCGCGCGTGGAATCCCGAGAGGTCGCGATCGAGCAGTCGCTCGGCGAGGGCGATGCGGCTGCGCACGGTGTGGCGGTGCACGCCGAGCTGCTGCGCGGTCGCGTCGAACTGGCCGCCGTGCTCGAGCCAGGTGCGCACGGTCTCGACGAGCGCGGTGCCGGATGCCTCGTCGTGCTCGACGAGCGGCGCGAGCGTGGCGATGGCGACGGCCCTGGCATCGGTGCGGGCGAGGAACGCCAGCACGCCCTGGCGGCTGATCTCGTCGAACGCGACGACCCGCGGGGTGCGGGCGTCGTCGTCGGAGCCGCGGGATCCGGCCTCGCGGGCGCGGTCGAGCGCGCGCAGCGCCTGCTCGTGCGCGACGGCGAGCGCGTCGAGCCCGACGGCGTCGGAGAGACCGACCGGCACCTCGAACTCCGTCGAGAGCTCCTCGGCGAGCGCGCTGTCGGGGGCTTCGAGCACGAGCACGACGCGGTCGTCGTCGCGGGCGAAGAAGAGGCGGCCGTCGCGCTCGTCGACGTGGAGCTCGAGCAGCTCGCTCATGCGGTCGAACGCGGGCCCGGGGGCATCCGTCACCGCGATGCGAACGGGAGCACCGGGAAGCGGCCCCCACATCTCGGTGGCGACGCCCTCGGCGAGGGCGGTGTCGCCCGACAGCAGGCTGCGGAGGAGCCCGGTGCGCAAGTGCCCACGCGCACGGTCGAGGTTGCGGTTCTGCTCGAGCGAGAGCCCCGCGAGCGCGATGACCGAGGTCACGACCTCGCGCCCGGCCTGGTCGAGCTGGGGCGAGTCGCCGATGGCGAGCACACCGCGGAGGGCCCCGCCCGCGCCGAGGGTCTGCAGGGTGATGCGCTGCGGCTCGCCGACGGACTCGCCCGCGAGCAGTGTGCGCCCGGCGCGCTGACCGCGTCGCAGCATCGTCCGGGCCTCGCCGACCACCTCGCCGAGCGCGGGCTGCGCGAGTCCGCCGGCGGGTGCCTCGCGGTCGAGCGCGCCGGTCGCGTCGACGAGCCCGACCCAGGTGCCGAGGCGTTCCGAGAGCTCGCCGAGCGTGGCCGAGAGGCCGTCGGGGCGCAGCGCCGCCCGCGAGATGGCGCGCTGCGCCGAGAACGCCCACGCCTGGCGGGCGTACGCGTCCTCCGAGAGCAGGTCGGCGACGAGCTTGGCGATCGCGATGAACGGCACCCGGTAGGGCACCTCGAAGAGCGGCAGCCCGAGCCGGGTGCAGGCCTCGACGAGCGCGACGGGCGTTCCGTCGCGGATGACCTCGGTGCCGAACCCGAGGGCGGCGACCCCTCGCTCGCGCAGTCGTTCGACGTAGGCGTGCGCGAAGCCCGCGGCATCCGCCCCCGTCTGGTCGCCGTCGAACTGGGTTCCGGTGGTGAGCAGCACGTGGCCGGCGTCCAGGAACGGCGTCGGATCGACGAGGTCGGAGCTGTGCGCCCAGGCGACCGGGGCGGCGAGCGCGTCGGTCGGGAGCCCGTCGGCCGGCGTGACGAGCCCGAGTCCGAGCTCGTCGCGGTCGAGGAGGGTCTGCACGGTCGGCTTCACGGGGCTCCTCGCTGCGCCGGCCGGGTGACCGACCGCGCGATGTACACGGCGGCGAACAATCAGCCCCGAGTGTACCTGCGGGAGGAGGGCGGATGCCTCAGGTCACCGCGCCGCGACGGGCGAACCGCGGCTCGCGCCACACCTCGGTCGCGAGCACGTCCTCGAGCACCGCGACCGCGTCCCACACGTCGGCGTGCGTGACGTAGAGCGGGGTGAAGCCGAACCGCATGAGGTCGGGCGCCCGGTAGTCGCCGATGACGCCCCGCTCGATGAGCGCCTGCACGACCGCGTAGCCGTCGGCGCGGTCCGTGCGGATCGACACCTGGCTGCCGCGCCGGGCCGACTGCCGGGGGGTGACCACCTCGACGCCCCACGCGGCGAGCCGCGCGTCGACGAGCGAGATGAACAGCTCGGTCAGGCGCAGGCTCTTCTCGCGGAGCTGCGCGAGGTCGACGTCCTCCCAGAGGTCGAGGCTCGCCTCGAGCGCGGCCACGGACAGCAGCTGGGGCGTGCCGACGCGGAACCGGGTGACGCCCGGCGCGGGCGCGTAGCCGACGTCGAACGAGAACGGGTCGGCGTGGCCGTGCCATCCGGTGATCGCGGGTCGCGCCGCGGACTGGTGGCGCTCGGCGACCCAGATGAACGACGGCGAGCCGGGCCCGCCGTTGAGGTACTTGTACGTGCAGCCGAACGCGAAGTCCGCGCCCGCGGCGTTCAGGTCGACGGGCACCGCGCCCACGCTGTGGCAGAGGTCCCACACCATGATCGCGCCCGCCTCGTGCACGCGCCGCGTGACGTCGGCCAGGTCGTACATGCGGCCCGTGCGGTAGTTCACGTGGGTGAGCACGACGACGGCGACGTCATCGCCGAGCACCTCGTCGAGGCCCGGGCCGTCGTCGTCGATGAGCCGGCGCTCGAGTGGCGCCGCGCCGCCCGCGAGCTCCTGCACCGCTTCGAGCACGTACAGGTCGGTCGGGAAGTTGCCCCGCTCCGAGACGATCACCCGACGCTCGGGGCGCAGCCGGGCCGCGGCGACCGCGACCTGGAACAGGCTCGCCGAGGTGGAGTCGCCGAGCACGACCTCGCCCGCGGCCGCCCCGATGAGCGGGGCGATGCGATCGCCGAGCGCCTGCGGCTTCGTGAACCAGCCGGCATCGTTCCAGCTGCGGATGAGGCCCGTGCCCCACTCCTCGGCGATGACCCGCTGCACGTGCCCGGCCGTCGCGCGCGGCAGGGCGCCCAGCGAGTTGCCGTCGAGGTAGACGACGCCCTCCGGCAGGTCGAACCGCTCGCGGAACCCGGCGAGCGGGTCGGCGGCGTCGAGCGCCTCGCAGGTCGCGCGGTCGATCGCGTGCGTGGCTGGTGCGGTGAGGCTCATGGCGGGGCGTCCTTCGTGGTCGAGCGGGTGGGGCGGATGTCGCGGGGCGGATGCCGCGGGGCGGATGCCTCGGCGCTCAGAGCGCCAGGAACCGCCGGGCGTTGCCGTGGCGGATGGCGTCCTTCTGGTCGGCGGTGAGGAAGTCGGCGCGATCGATCACGCTGCCGACCGGACGCTCGCCGAGCGGATACGGGTAGTCGCTGCCGAGCATCACCTGCTCGGCGCCGAGCGTGTCGACGAGCAACCGCAGCGCGGTCGGGTCGAACACGACCGAGTCGACGCTGAACCGGTCGAGGTAGGCCGACGGCGGCCGCTCGCTCACGCCGACGAGGTCGGGGCGGCGGTGCCAGGCGTTCTCGAACCGGCCGAGCCAGAACGCGAACGACCCGCCGCCGTGGGCGAACGCGATGCGGAGCGTCGACGGCACGCGGTCGAAGACGCCGCCGAGGATGAGCGAGATGATCGACAGGTGCGTCTCGGCGGGCATGCCCACCAGCCACTGCGCCATCCAACGGTCCAGGCGCGGCGACGACGGCATGTCCCACGGGTGCACGAGCACGGGCACGTCGCGGTCCGCGCAGTGCTGGAGGAACGTGACGACGCCCTCGTGGTCGAGGTCGCGATCGCCGACGTGGTTGCCGATCTCGACGCCGCGGTGCCCCGACGCGATCGCACGATCGAGCTCGGCGCACGCGGCATCCGGGTCCTGCAGCGGAACCTGCGCGAACGGCAGCAGGCGCTCGGGGGCGGGGGCGCAGATCTCGAGCATGAGGTCGTTGAAGATGCGCGCGACCTGCACCGCCTGATCGGCGGGCGCCGCGTAGGAGAAGAACACCGGCGTCGGCGAGACGACCTGGATGTCGACGCCGTCGGCGTCCATCTCGGCGAGGCGCGCCTCGGCGCTCCAGCAGGTCTCGTCGACCTGGCGGAACTCGGCGGCGTCGATCATGATCGTCGCCTCGCGCTCGGAGTCCACGCGCAGCCGCGGCCACGAGCCCGGCCCGACCTGCGTGGACAGGTCGGGCCAGCCCTTCGGCACGGCATGCGTGTGGATGTCGATCGTGCCCAATCCGGTTCAGCCCTTGCCGGGGTGCACGGCGCCGCAGTTCGGGCAGGTGCGGCCGGCTTCGCTCTCGTAGAACTCGCGGAACACGGGCGGGAGGTCCTCGACGATGTCGCGCACCTGGAGCTCGACCTCGTGCACCTTCTCGTTGCAGTTCGGGCAGAACCAGGCGAACTTCTCGAGGGTGCCCTCCTCGCGGATGCGCTCGATGACGATGCCGATCGAGCCCGCCTCGGGGCGCTGCGGCGAGTGGAACACGTTGCCGGGCAGCAGCCACATCTCGCCCTCGCGGATGTCGATGCGCTGCAGGCCCTCCTCGGTCTGGATGTTCACGTGCATGTTGCCGCGGTACTGGTAGAACCACTCCTCGTACGGGTCGAAGTGGAAGTCGGTGCGCTGGTTCGGGCCGCCCACGACCTGCACGATGAAGTCGCCCATCGGCTCCCACGCGGCCTTGTTGTTCACCGGGGGCTTCAGCAGGTGCTCGTGCTCCTCGATCCACTTCGGGAAATCGATGACGGGTGGGATGGTGCTCATTGGTCCTCCTCGGTTGTGGTGGTTCCCGCGGGCGCGGCGTCACGACGCCGGGCGATCGCCTGGATCTCGATGCGCAGATGCGGATGCGGCAGCGCGTGCACCGCGACCGTCGTGCGCGCCGGGCCCTGCTCGTCGAAGTACTCCGCCCAGACGGCGTTGTACCCGGCGAAGTCGTTCATGTCGACGAGGTAGCTCGTGGCCTGCACGAGGTCCTCGAGCGTGCAGCCCGCCTCGGCGAGCACCTCGCGGATGTTCTCGATCACGGCCCGCGTCTGCACGGCGATGTCGAGCCTCGTCGTGCCGAACCCGTCGACCTCGGCGCCGGCGATGCTGTTGTCGGGCCGTCGGCTCGACGTGCCCGAGACGAACACGAGGTCGCCGGAGACCCTGGCGTGCGGGAACCGGCCTCGCGGGGTCGCCTTGCCGGCGACGAGGATGCCGCGGGCGGCACCGGCCCCGTTCGGGTTCGCGGCGCTCATCGGCGGGCCTCCGCCCGCATGCGCACGTTGGCGGGATGCTCGCCCGGCTCGACCCGGAGGCTCACCGTTCCGAGGCCTGTGATGCTCGCCTCGAGGATGCCGCGGTGCGGCACGGGCTGGGCGACGGTCGCGGCGCCCGCGAGCAGCACCGTTCCGGCCCGCAGGGGGAACCCGTGGGCCCTTGCCAGCCGGAGCGTCGTCGCGATCGCGCGGACGGGGTCTCCGAGGATCGCCGCCGTCGAACCCGTCGCGGCCAGCCGGTCGTCGATCTCGAGCGTCACCGCGCGGTTGTCGAGCGCGAGGTCGGCCAGCGCGCTCGTCGGCTGCCACGCGCCGATCGCGAACGCGGCCGACGACGCGTTGTCGGCGACGACCTCGCCCAGGCTGAACCGGAAGTCGCGGTAGCGGGAGTCGATGATCTCGAGGGCGGGCGCGACCGCGGCGACGAGGCCCGCGGCCGCGGACGCGGGCCACGAGTCCGACGGGCCGCCGGGCGACGGGTCGGCGAGCATCGCGTCGTCGACGTCTGCGCCGAGCAGGAACGCCACCTCGGGCTCGACCCGCGGGTGGATCGCGGTGCCGCGCTCGAACACGCCGCCGTCGTCGAGGCGCATGCCGTCGGTGAGGGTGCCGATGATGACGTCGTCGACGCCCATCTGCTGCGCCTTCGCGCGGCTCGTGAAGCCGAGCTTCACGCCGACGATCTGCTCGCCGCGTGCGAGGCGCCTCGCGACGAGCGCGTGCTGGGTGGCGTAGGCGGTGCCGAGGTCGAGGGAGTCCTCGGCGGTGAGCTGCGCGATCGGCGAGGCCGTGCGCTGTGCGCGGTCGAGGGCGGCCGCGAACGCGGCGGCGGCGGTCACGCGACGGCCCCCGCGCCGGCCGACGCGGCCGCGCCGGC
>NZ_WBIS01000012.1 GCF_009749465.1 Agromyces terreus | reverse complement strand
AGGCAGCCGCCGCTCCCGCCGACGCGCCCGCCGCGTCCGGCGACTCCGACGACGCACGCGAGGCCGCACGGGCCGCCGTCCGCGAGGAGCTCGCGGCCGCGACCGGCCGCGGCGCCAAGTCGGGCGAGGGCGAGGCCGACGCCGAGACCCCCGCCGAGCAGCCCCGACAGGGCCGCAGCCGCAACCGCGGTCGTCGCGGCGGCGAGCGCGAGCGAGCCGAGCGCTCGGGCGACGACGCCCAGAAGTCCGGCGACGCCCAGGGCGCGCAGAACGGCGGCAACGCCGACCGCCAGGGCAAGGGCGAGTCCCGCAAGGGCGACGACCAGCCCGCCCGCCAGGGCCGCGGCGACCGCCAGAACGGCGACCGCGACCGCCAGAACGGCGACCGCGACCGCCAGGCCGACGCCGCCGAGTCCAAGCAGGCCGACGGAAACCGCCAGAACCAGAACCGCGATCAGGGCCGCGGCGAGCAGCAGCCCGCCGACGGCGAAGGCGGCCGCCGCAACCGCTACCGCGACCGCAAGCGTCGTGGGCAGACCGGCGGCGACGAGCTCGAGCCCGAGATCCTCGACGACGACGTGCTCATCCCGATCGCGGGCATCCTCGACGTGCTCGACAACTACGCGTTCGTGCGCACCACGGGCTACCTGCCCGGCCCGAGCGACGTCTACGTCTCGCTCGGCCAGGTCAAGAAGTACCACCTGCGCAAGGGCGACGCGGTCGTCGGCTCGATCAAGCAGCCGCGCGACTCCGAGTCGAACAGCCGCCAGAAGTACAACGCCCTCGTGAAGGTCGACTCGGTCAACGGGCAGACCATCGAGGAGTCGGGCGCGCGCGTCGAGTTCCAGAAGCTCACTCCGCTCTACCCGCAGGAGCGTCTGCGCCTCGAGACCGAGCCCACCAAGCTCACGCAGCGCATCATCGACCTCGTCGCCCCCATCGGCAAGGGCCAGCGCGGCCTCATCGTCGCGCCCCCGAAGGCCGGCAAGACGATCGTGCTGCAGCAGATCGCGAACGCCATCTCGATCAACAACCCCGAGGTCCACCTCATGGTCGTGCTCGTCGACGAGCGCCCCGAAGAGGTCACCGACATGCAGCGCACGGTGAAGGGCGAGGTCATCGCCTCCACCTTCGACCGTCCGGCCGAAGACCACACGACGGTCGCCGAGCTCGCCATCGAGCGCGCCAAGCGCCTCGTCGAGCTCGGTCACGACGTCGTCGTGCTGCTCGACTCGATCACCCGACTCGGCCGCGCCTACAACCTCGCGGCACCCACCTCGGGCCGCATCCTCTCGGGCGGCGTCGACGCCTCGGCGCTCTACCCGCCGAAGCGCTTCTTCGGCGCAGCGCGCAACATCGAGAACGGCGGCTCGCTCACCATCCTCGCGACCGCGCTCGTCGAGACCGGTTCCAAGATGGACGAGGTCATCTTCGAGGAGTTCAAGGGCACCGGCAACAGCGAGCTCCGCCTCAGCCGTCAGCTCGCCGACAAGCGCATCTTCCCGGCCGTCGACGTCAACGCGTCGTCCACGCGCCGCGAAGAGATGCTGCTCTCGCCCGACGAGGTCAAGATCACCTGGAAGCTGCGTCGCGCCCTCGCCGGCCTCGACCAGCAGCCGGCGCTCGAGGCCGTCCTGGGGCGCCTCAAGGAGACCCAGTCCAACGTCGAGTTCCTGATGCTCATGCAGAAGTCGATGCCCGTGGGCGCCAACGGCCACGGCTCGGCGCACGCGAACGAGCACGACCACCGCTGAGGATCTCGTGTTCGAATCCGTCAAGGGCCTGCTCGCCGAGCACGCCGAGCTCCAGGAGGCGCTCGCCGACCCGGCGCTGCACGCCGACGCGGCGCGCGCGAAGAAGGTGAACCGGCGTTACGCCGAGCTCAGCCGCATCGTCGCCGCGCACTCGGCATGGCAGCAGGCCCAAGACGACCTCGCCGCCGCGCGCGAGCTGGCGAAAGAGGACGACGCGTTCGCCGAAGAGGTTCCCGCACTCGAAGAGGAGCTCGCGCAGGGTCAGGAGAAGCTCCGGCGGCTCCTGATCCCGCGCGACCCCGACGATGGCCGCGACGTGATCATGGAGATCAAGGGCGGTGAGGGCGGCGCCGAGAGCGCGCTCTTCGCCGGCGATCTCCTGCGCATGTACATGCAGTACGCGCAGTCGAAGGGCTGGAAGGTCGAGCTCCTCGACCAGAACGAGTCCGATCTCGGCGGGTACAAAGACGTGCAGGTGGCGATCAAGTCCAACGCCACCGACCCGTCGCAGGGCGTCTGGGCGCACCTCAAGTACGAGGGCGGCGTGCACCGCGTGCAGCGCGTGCCCGTCACCGAGACGCAGGGGCGCATCCACACGTCGACGACGGGCGTGCTCGTCTTCCCCGAGGTCGACGAGCCCGAAGAGGTCGACATCAACCAGAACGACCTGAAGATCGACGTCTACCGGTCGTCGGGTCCCGGCGGCCAGTCGGTCAACACGACCGACTCCGCCGTGCGCATCACGCACCTGCCCACGGGCATCGTGGTGTCGATGCAGAACGAGAAGTCGCAGCTGCAGAACCGCGAGGCGGCGATGCGCGTGCTCCGTGCCCGCATCCTCGCTCGTCAGCAGGAGGAGCTCGACGCCGCGGCATCCGACGCCCGCAAGTCGCAGATCCGCTCGATGGATCGCTCCGAGCGCATCCGCACGTACAACTTCCCCGAGAACCGAATCGCCGATCATCGCACCGGGTACAAGGCCTACAACCTCGACCAGGTCATGAACGGCGCGCTCGACCCCCTCATCGATTCGGCCGTCCAGGCCGACGAGGAGGCGCAGCTCGCCGGCCACGGCGACGCCTGAGCGACTCGATCACCGAACGTCGGCGCGTGCGCGGGTGACGTGAGGTGCGAGGGGGCGGATGCCGCGGCATCCCCCCCTCGTGCATCCGCCCCGTGAGCTCAGATGTGCCAGTCGTGGACGCCCCGTGAGGCGTCGGCGGCGGCGTCGGAGAGCGGACGTGGAATCGCGGGAACGCCGACGAGCAGCGAGTGCGGGGGAGCGTCGCGGGTGACGACGGCGTTGGCGCCGACGGCGCTGCGCGCCCCGATCGTGATGTCGCCGAGCACCTTGGCGCCGGCGCCGATGGTGACGCCGTCGCCCAGGGTCGGGTGCCGCTTCGTGCCGGGCGGCGTGTGCCGCGGGGCCTTTCCGCCCAGCGTGACGCCGTGGTAGAGCATGACGTCGTCGCCGATGACGGCGGTCTCGCCGATCACGACGCCCATGCCGTGGTCGATGAAGAACCGCCGGCCGATCGTCGCGCCGGGGTGGATCTCGATGCCGGTGAGGAACCTCGTCACCTGCGAGATGACCCGGGCCGGAAAGCGGAATCCGGCGACCCAGAGCCGGTGCGTGAGCCGGGACGCCCACACCGCGTGCAGGCCCGAGTAGACGAGGAAGACCTCGAGATCGCTGCGTGCTGCCGGGTCGTGGGCACGCGCGGTCGCGAGGTCTTCCTTCAAGCGGGAGAAGATGCTCACCCGGTCAGTCAAGCAGACCTTCGTACAGCACCGTCGAGAGGTAGCGCTCGCCGTAGCTGGCGAGGATCACGACGATCGTCTTGCCGGCGTTCTCGGGGCGCTTGGCGACCTCGAGGGCCGCGTAGACGGTGGCGCCCGACGAGATGCCGCCGAGGATGCCCTCCTCGGTGCCGAGGCGGCGTGCGGTGGCGACAGCCTGGTCGATGTTGACGTCGAAGATCTCGTCGTAGACCTCGCGGTCGAGGATGTCGGGCACGAAGTTCGCGCCGATGCCCTGGATCTTGTGCGGGCCGGGGGCACCGCCGTTGAGGATGGGCGATTCGGCGGGCTCGACGCCGATGACCTGCACCTCGGGCTTCTTCTCCTTCAGCACCTGGCCGACGCCGGAGATCGTGCCGCCGGTGCCGATGCCGGCGATGAAGATGTCGACGCCGCCCTCGGTGTCGGCCCAGATCTCTTCAGCGGTGGTGCGACGGTGGATCTCGACGTTGGCCCGGTTGGCGAACTGCTTCGCGAGCACGGCGCCGGGGGTCTCGGCGGCGATCTGCTCGGCGCGGGCGACGGCGCCCTTCATTCCCTCGGAGCCGGGCGTGAGGACGAGCTCTGCGCCGTAGGCCTTCAGGAGCGCCTTGCGCTCGGCCGACATGGTCTCGGGCATGGCGAGGACGACCTTGTAGCCGCGCGCGGCGCCGACCATGGCGAGCGCGATGCCGGTGTTGCCGCTGGTGCCCTCGACGATGGTGCCGCCGGCCGCGAGCTCGCCCGACGCCTCCGCGGCGTCGACGATCGCGATGCCCAGGCGGTCCTTGACGCTGGCCGAGGGGTTGTAGAACTCGAGCTTGCCGAGCACGGTCGCGCCGGCACCCTCGGTGACGCGGTTCAGGCGCACGAGCGGCGTGCGACCGAAGGCCTCGGTGATGTTGTCGAAGATCTGAGCCATGGGGCTTCCTCTCGGGTCGGGGTGCGGCAGCGGGCGCCGAAGGCCAGCCTAGGCGGGGGCTGTTCCCGGGTCACGTGCGTTACATTCCATTTCATGGATGCAGGGATGCCGCGGGCCGTCGGAGATCGTTCGTTCCGCGCCGTGCGCGAGGCGGCCGTCGCCCGTCTGACCGCCGCCGGCGTGCCCGATCCCGAGGTCGACGCCGAGCTGCTGCTCGGGCACGTGCTCGGCCTCTCGCGCGGCGGCGTGCAGGCCCGGTCGATCATGGGCGGAGAGATCGGCGAGACGGATGCCGCGGAACTGCGCCGTCTCGTCGAGCGCCGCGCCGCTCGTGAACCGCTGCAGCACATCACGGGGCGGGCGCCGTTCCGCAACCTCGAGCTGCTCGTGGGGCCGGGGGTGCTCGTGCCCCGCCCCGAGACCGAGGGCGTCGCGGAGCTCGCGATCGAGGCGCTGCGCTCGATGCCCGAGCCCCAGCCGATCGCGGTGGATCTCGGCACGGGCAGCGGCGCGATCGCCCTGGCGCTCGCGACCGAGGTGCCGCATGCCGGGGTGTACGCGGTCGAGCTCTCGCCCGAGGCGGCCGAGTGGGCGCGCCGCAACATCGCCGAGACGGGGGCCGACGTCGAGCTCGTCGTCGGCGACCTGGCCGAGGCCCTGCCCGAGCTCGACGGCACGGTGTCGGTCGTGGTCTCGAACCCGCCGTACGTGCCGGCCGCGGCGATCCCGGCCGACCCCGAGGTGCATCTGCACGATCCGGTGGTCGCCCTCTACGGCGGTGCCGACGGGCTCGAGGTGATCCGGGCGCTGTCGATGCGCGCGCTCGCACTGCTGCGTCCGGGCGGCGTGCTCGTGATCGAGCACTTCGAGACGCAGTCGGCGCAGATCGCCGAACTGCTCGCCGCCGACGGCTGGCGGGCGATCGCGCACCACCGCGACCTGACGATGCGCGACCGGGCGACGACGGCGGTGCGCTGAGCGGTCGCCGCCGGCCGTGACGTTCGCCGCGGCATCCGCTCGACGGGTTCGCCGAGACGTTCGCCGCGGCATCCGCTCGACGGGTTCGCCGCGGCATCCGCCCGACCCGGCACCGACCCGCTACCGCTGCCGCTCGCGTGCCCGCTTGATCGCCTCGCGCTCGCGCTTCTGCGCCTCGCGCAGCGCCTTCTCGGCCTCGCGTCGCCGCTTCGCCGCCTCGCGCACCTCGGGATCGCGTGGCGGGTCGAGGGCGGGAGCCGCCTGCGACGAGGCCCGCGACGGGGGAGACGCTGCCGCGTCGCCGTCGCCGTCGCCGTCGCCGTTGCCGTGCTGCGCGACGTACGTCTCGATGCCGTCGAGCATGCGGTGCAGGCCGAAGGCGAAGTCGTCGTCGGTCTGGGGCGTCTGCGCCGGGTCGGCGCCGCCCGTCTCGACGTAGCCGCCGCCGAGGAACAGCGGTGCGAGATGCGGGAAGCGCTCGGGCGTGACGAGTTCGGTGAGGGTGCCGAGGTAGCGCTCGCCGGTGATCTCGCCGGGGCCGGCGGCCGCGGCGGCGCGGGCGAGGTCGCGCTCCTGCGCACCGGTGGCGCGGGCGTAGCTGGTGAACATGAGCAGGGTCGACATCTTCTCGCCGTCGCTCAGGGGGAGCTCGCGCACCTCGCGCAGGAACCAGTCGACGACCATGAGCGCGTTCGGCGTGATGGGCGCCCCCGAGACGGGGATGTCGACGAGCCAGGGGTGCAGCTCGTAGCAGGCCCGGATGCCGTGCACCCAGGCGGTCACGCCCTCGCGCCAGCCGCGCTCGATCGACTCGTCGGGGGCGGGCATGTCGGTCGCCGCCTCCTGCATGAGCAGGATCAGGTCGTCCTTGCTCGTGACGTAGCGGTAGAGCGACATGGTCGTGAAGCCGAGCGCGGTCGCGACCCGGCTCATCGACACGGCCTCGAGGCCGTCGGCGTCGGCGATCTCCATCGCCGTCTCGACGATGCGCTCGATCGAGAGCTCGCGCTTCGGCCCCCGCTGCGGGTTCGCGGCGACGCCCCAGGCGAGCGCCACGCCGCGCGGCAGTTCGGGGTCGGGGGTCTGCTCGGCCATCGGCATCCGTCCATTCGGTGTTGACGACAGTCTAGAACTGTGTATTACTTAAACGCAGTATATGACCTAAACAGTTTACGTCGCATGCAGAGAGCGTGCGACCGCCAGGAACGGAGCAGACACCATGCACCTCGCCATCGACGCCCGCGGGCTCCGCAAGCGCTTCGGCCCCGCCGACGTGCTCACGGGGCTCGACCTCGCCGTGCCGGCCGGCACGATCTTCGCCCTGCTCGGCCCGAACGGGGCCGGCAAGACCACCACCATCAACATCCTCACGACGCTCGTGCACCCCGACGAGGGCACCGCCCGCATCGCCGGCCACGACGTGGTCGCCGACCCCGAGGCGGTCAAGCGGCGCATCAGCCTCACGGGCCAGTCCGCCGCCGTCGACGAGGTGCTGACCGGCGCCGAGAACCTCGTGATGTTCGGGCGGCTCTCGGGCCTCTCGGCGCGCGGCGCGAGACGCCGGGCCGACGAGCTCCTGCGACGCTTCGAGCTCTCGGATGCCGCGGGCCGGCGCCTCGGCACCTACTCCGGCGGCATGCGGCGCCGCCTCGACCTGGCGCTGAGCCTCGTCGTCGACGTGCCGGTGATCTTCCTCGACGAGCCCACGACCGGGCTCGACACGCGCAGCCGGCAGGAGCTGTGGCGGGTCATCCGCTCGCTCGCCGACGGGGGCGCGACCGTCTTCCTCACGACCCAGTACCTCGAAGAGGCCGACCTCCTCGCCGATCGCATCGCGGTGCTCGACCGCGGCCGGGTCGTCGCCGAGGGCACGGCCGACGAGCTCAAGGCCCTCGTGGGCGGCGAGGTCGTCGAACTGCGCGACGCCGAGGGGGCGCTCCTCGCCGAGCTCCCGACCGACGGCACCGTGCACGGGCTGCGCCGGGCGGTCGAGGAGCTCGACCGGCTCGCCGCGGCATCCGTCGACGGCTCGGCCGTCTCCATCCGTCGTCCGAGCCTCGACGACGTGTTCCTCCAGCTCACCGGGCGCGAGCACGCCCCCGCACTCCAGGAGTCACGATGACCGCATCCACCGCCACCGCATCCACGCCCGCCGCCGGCCCTCGAGCCGGTGCCGCCCCCGCCCTCCGGCCGCGACTCGGCGCCCTCACCGCCGAACGCGTCTTCATCGGGCGCAGCTTCACGCACTCGGTGCGCGACGTCGAGTCGATGCTCCTGGCCGTCATGCTGCCCGTGATGCTCATGCTGATGTTCACGTGGATCTTCGGCAACGCGATCGACCCGTCGGGCGACTACGTCGACTACGTCGTGCCGGGCATCATCCTGCTCTGCGCCGGCTTCGGGTCGGCCGCGACCGCGGTCTCGGTCGCGAACGACATGGCGACGGGCGTCATCGACCGGTTCCGCACGATGCCGATCCGGAGCGGGGCCGTGCTCACGGGCCATGTCGTCGCGAGTCTCGTGCGCAACCTGTTCGCGACCGCCGTCGTGATCTGCGTCGGGCTGCTGGTCGGCTTCCGGCCGTCGGCGACCCCGCTCGAGTGGCTGGGCGTCTTCGCCGTGGTCGCGCTCTACATCCTCGCGATCACGTACCTCTTCGCCGCGATCGGGCTGGCGGCCAAGACGCCAGAGGCCGCGAACGGCTACGGGTTCATCCTGCTCTTCCTGCCCTACGTGTCGAGCGCGTTCGTGCCGGTCGACACCATGCCCGGCTGGCTGCAGCCCGTCGCGGAGCACCAGCCGATCACGCCGGTCATCGAGACGATCCGGGCGCTGCTCACCGACGCGCCCCTCGGCGCCGAGGCCTGGTGGGCCCTCGGGTGGTGCCTCGCGATCATCGCGGCGGCCGCGGTCTGGGGCGCGTGGCTGTTCCGTCGCAAGGCGGGCCGTCGCTGAGCAGGCGGGCGGATGCCTCCTGCGGATGCCTCGTGCGGATGCCTCGGGCTCGACGGCGCTCGAGGCATCCGCCCTGCCGCGGGCCCGGGAGCGGCGGCCCCGCTGGTCTAGAATCGAGCGGTCATGACTGCCATCTACGACTGCTCGGTCGAATCCCAGCTGCTCACGGGCATGCGCCTCGCGCGCGGAGCCATCGGCCGCGGCCAGCTCGTGGTGCTGCCCACCGACACCGTCTACGGTCTCGCCGCAGACGCCTTCGACCCCGCGGCGGTCACCCGGCTGCTCGAAGCGAAGGGCCGTGAGCGCACGTCGCCGCCGCCCGTGCTGATCCCGGGCATCCCGACGCTCGACGCGCTCGCGCGCGAGGTGCCCGAAGCCGTGCGCAAGCTCGTCGCGGCGTTCTGGCCCGGCGGGCTGACGGTGATCCTGCACGCGCAGCCCTCGCTCACCTGGGACCTGGGCGAGACCCGCGGCACCGTCGCGCTGCGCATGCCCGACAACCGGTTCGCGCTCGAGCTGCTCTCCGAGACGGGCCCGCTGGCCGTGTCCTCGGCGAACCTCAGCGGCATGCCGTCCGCCGCGAGCGCGTCCGACGCCGCCGAGATGCTCGGCGACTCCGTGGCCGTCTACCTCGACGGCGGCCCGGCGGGAACGGGCTACGAGCCCATCGGCGAGCGTCCGGGCGACACGTCGTCGACCATCGTCGACGCCACCGCGCTGACCGCCGACGGGGGAGTGCTCCGCATCGTGCGGGCCGGCGTCATCTCCCGCGAGCGCATCGCCGAGGTCGTCGGCGAGGAGCTGCTGGCGCCGCCCACGGCGCTGCCCGCCGCCGAGCCGAGCGCCGCCGAGCCGAGCGCCGCCGGTGCAGACGGCGAGCCCGCGGCATCCGTCACCGATGCCGGCAGTCGGCCCGCGGCATCCGTCGACGAGACGGACCCCGCCGCCTCATGACCCTCTTCCTCGCGCTCGCGCTGATCGCGGCGCTGGTGACCCTCGTCGGGTCGTACGTCGTCTGGAAACTGAGCCTCAAGTACCGGCTCTACCCGAAGATCCGCGAGCGCGACGTGCACACCCGGCCGACGCCCAGGCTCGGCGGCATCGCGATGTTCGTCGGCATCCTCGTGGCGTTCGGGGCGGCGTGGTTCGTCTCGAGCCTCGGCCCGACGCGCTTCGCGAACGTCGCGATCATCTTCCAGGACCCGACGCAGGTGCTCTCCATCCTGGGCGCGGCGCTGCTCATCGTGCTCATCGGCGTCGCCGACGACATCTGGGACCTCGACTGGACCACCAAGCTCGCCGGCCAGTTCATCGCCGCCGGCCTGATCGCCTGGCAGGGCGTCTCGATCGTCTCGCTGCCGATCGGCGGCATCCTCGTCGGCTCCTCGTGGATGTTCGCGACCCTCACGGTCTTCGTGATCGTGCTCGTGATGAACGCCGTCAACTTCATCGACGGGCTCGACGGGCTCGTGGCGGGCGTCTCGCTCATCTCCAACGGCGTGTTCTTCGTCTACACGTACCTGCTCGTGCAGCAGACCTCGCCCACGAACTACTTCAACCTCGCCTCGATGATCGCGATCATCCTCGTGGGGGCCTGCGCCGGGTTCCTGCCGCTCAACTGGCGTCCGGCGAAGCTGTTCATGGGCGACGCCGGCGCGCTGCTCGTCGGCCTGCTGATGGCGACCTCGGCGATCGCGGTCACCGGGCAGCTGAACCCGGCGGGCGTCGGGTTCAACCAGCTCTTCGCGGCGTTCATCCCGATCATCCTGCCCGTCGTGGTGCTCCTGATCCCGTTGCTCGACTTCGGCCTCGCCGTCGTGCGCCGCCTGCGGGCCGGCAAGTCGCCGTTCGCCGCCGACCGCAAGCACCTGCACCACCGACTGCTCGACATGGGCCACTCGCATCTGAACGCCGTGCTCATCTTCTACGGCTGGACCGCGGTCGCATCGATCGGATGCCTCATGACGTACGTGTTCCCCGTCTACCTCGGCATCAGCGCCCGCTGGGCGTTCCTGCTCCTCGGCGTCGGATTCGTGGCCTGCGCGATCGTGACGCTCGCGCCGCTCGGCCGACGCAAGCGCCTGACCGTCGCCGCCGAGGCCACGCCCGGCAGCGGAGCGGAGGCCGAGCTCGCGCTCGACCTCGCCGCTCCCGCGGTCGAGGAGGGGTCGGCCGCCGAGGCGGAGACCGCCGACGAGCTGGGCCCGCACGGGGTGGTCGAGGTGCTGCCGCCCGGCGCAGCCGACCGGCATCCGCTCAGGGAGCCGTCGGTAGAATCGGGCGACCCCACGACTGGAGCCTGATGACCGACGCACGCCCTGAATCCGCCGATCGCACGCCGACCTCCAACCCGGTGCTGCGGCGCGCCCTCACGCTCGGCGGCATCGTGGCCGCCGTCCTGTTCGTGGTCACGGCCGTGCTCGGGTTCGTCTTCGCCGGCGGCGAAGGGCTCGCCGGGGCGCTCGTGGGCACGGCCATGGCGGTCGTCTTCATGGGCATCACCGCGGCGAGCATCCTCATCGCGAACCGGTTCGCCTCGAGCGACCTCTTCGTGGGCGCATTCTTCGGCATCGTGCTCGGCGGCTGGCTGCTGAAGTTCATCGTCTTCATCGTGCTCGTGGTGCTCCTGCGCGACGCCGCGTGGCTCGACACGACCGTGCTCTTCCTCAGCCTCGTAGCGGGCGTCATCGCCTCGCTCGTGGTCGACGTGATCGTGATCACGACCTCGCGCATGCCGCATGTCAGCGATGTCGAACTGCCGCCGGCGCCGACCGACGACTGAATTTCGACGTCGTGTCGAAGTCGGCTCGAACGAACTTCGACGGCGATTCGTCCGATGCCCGAACTCTTGCTAGAGTAATGGGGATCCCCCCGGTAAACGCCTGCTTCGGCCTGTGCGTGAAACCGTTCCGATGTTCGTCGTCGCGAGAGCCGAGCTCCACGCCCCGAAACAGGAGATAGCGCTGCTAGCTAACGCTCTGAACCTTCTGGTTCCGATGTCAACCAACGATGGTGAATTCCACGGGCCGTCCATCGACGAATTCTTCCCGGGGGCGCTGCTCTTCGAAGACACCGCCTTCGAGATCAACCGCATCATGCTCGTCCGCTTCGTCGCGGTCGCAGCACTGCTCCTGGTCTTCTGGCTCGGCACGCGGCATCTCCGCGTGGTTCCGGGCCGCTTCCAGAGCCTCATCGAGATGGGTCTCGACCTGGTTCGCGTCAACATCGCCGAGGATCTCCTCGGCAAGAAGGACGGCCGGCGCTTCCTGCCGATCCTCACGACGATGTTCTTCATGATCCTGTTCATGAACATCACGGGCGTCATCCCGTTCCTGAACATCGCCGGCACCTCCGTCATCGGTGTGCCGCTGGTCCTCGCGATCGTCGCCTACATCACCTTCATCTACGCGGGCGTCAAGAAGAGCCCGAAGAACTTCTTCAAGAACTCCCTCTTCCCCTCGGGTGTCCCGTGGCCGGTGTACATCATCGTCACGCCGATCGAGCTGATCTCGACCTTCATCATCCGGCCGATCACGCTGACGCTGCGACTCATGATGAACATGATCGTCGGTCACCTCCTGCTCGTGCTCTTCTTCGCAGCCACGCAGTTCTTCGTCTTCTCCCTCGGCGGCTGGTGGACCCTGGTCGGCGCCGGAACGTTCGCCTTCGGGCTCGCGTTCACGCTGTTCGAGATCCTCGTCGCCGTCCTGCAGGCATACGTCTTCGCCCTTCTCACCGCGGTCTACATCCAGCTCGCGGTCGCCGAAGAGCACTGAGCCCGGGCACCCGCCCAGAAACATCCCTAGGAAAGGAAACCCAACGTGGACGCAACCACCGTTCTCGCTGAGATCAACGGCAACATCGCGACGGTCGGCTACGGCCTCGCAGCCATCGGCCCGGCCATCGGCGTGGGCATCGTCGTCGGCAAGACCATCGAGGGCGTGGCTCGCCAGCCCGAGCTCGCCGGTCGCCTCCAGGTCCTGATGTGGATCGGTATCGCCTTCACCGAGGCGCTCGCCTTCATCGGTATCGCGACCTACTTCATCTTCGTCTGATCCACCCGCCGCAACTGAGGAGGCCAACGTGCTTCATGCAGTACTGAGCGCTGCAACCGAGGGTGGCGAGACCCACAGCCCGGTCATTCCCGAGTTCTACGACATCCTCTGGTCGTCGGTCTGCTTCGTCATCATCCTGATCTTCTTCTGGAAGTACGTGCTCCCGCGCGTCCAGAAGATGCTCGATGAGCGTGGCGAGGCGATCGAGGGAAACATCGCGAAGGCCGACGAGGCTCAGCGCAAGGCCGAGGCCGCGCTCGAGCAGTACACCGCTCAGCTCGCCGACGCGCGCGCCGAGGCCGGTGCCATCCGCGAGACCGCGCGTGAAGACGGCAAGAAGATCGTCGCCGAGGCGAAGGACGCCGCGGTGTCCGAGGCTGCTCGCGTCACCGCGAGCGCCCAGGCGCAGATCGAGGCCGAGCGCCAGTCCGCGCTCGTCTCGCTCCGCTCCGAGGTCGGCACCATCGCGATCGACCTGGCTTCGGGCGTCATCGGCGAGTCGCTCACCGACGACCAGAAGGCCCAGGCCGTGGTCGACCGGTTCCTCGCCGACCTCGAGGCGTCCGAGAAGGCCGCCGCAGGGGAGACGAAGTAACCCATGGGCAGTGCTACGAGAGAAGCCCTGGCCTCGACGCGAGCCTCGCTCGCGTCGTCGGGCCCGGCCGACCTGCAGGTCGCGGAAGATCTTCTCGCGGCCGGCCGTCTCATCGCCGGTTCTGCGCAGTTGCGCAGCGCACTCACCGACAACGAGGCCGATGAGGCCCAGAAGCGGCAGCTGATCACCTCGGTGTTCGGCAGCCGCCTCGTGCCCGGCGCGGTGAGCCTGCTCACCGCGGCGGCGTCGAACCGGTGGTCGAGCCAGGGGGACTTCCTCGACGGTATCGAAGAGATCGGGTTCCGTGTCGCGGCCGACGCCGCGGGCGAGAGCGTCGAGCTCGACGCCGAACTGTACGCCTTCGAGCGTACGGTGGCGTCGGACTCCGAACTCGAGCTCGCGCTCGGCTCGAAGCTCGGGGCCGACGAGGCCAAGGCGAAGCTGGTCGAGCGACTGCTCGGCTCCGGCTCGGTGCACCCGGCGACCCTCGCGGTCGTGCGCCACCTCGTGCTCTCGCCCCGGGGGCGCCGCATCGGAGCGATGCTCCGCGGTGCGGCATCCGTCGTGGCCGACCAGCGCGGTTTCGCGGTGGCGACGGTCACGAGCGCGGTCGCACTGAACGACGCACAGCTCGCCCGCCTCGAGCAGGGCCTCGCCGCACAGGCGGGCCGCCGCATCCGATTCGACACGATCGTCGACCCCGCCGTGCTCGGCGGAGTCCGCGTGCAGATCGGCGACGACGTCATCGACGGCAGCGTCGCCTCGCGCCTCAGCTCGCTGAGGCAGAAGCTTGCCGGCTGACGCCGGACGACACCGACCGGCGTCTCGCGCCGCGACAGACCAGTAGCTGTACAACCGGTACAGAAAAGGGAAAGACAATGGCAGAACTCTCCATCAGCCCCGATGAGATCCGCTCGGCTCTCACGGAGTTCGCCTCGGCCTACGAGCCGGGCACGGCGCAGAAGACCGAGGTCGGATACGTCACCGACGCCGCAGACGGCATCGCGCACGTCGAGGGACTGCCCTCGGTCATGGCCAACGAGCTCATCCGTTTCGCTGACGGCACGCTCGGCCTCGCGCTGAACCTCGACGAAGACGAGATCGGCGTCGTCGTGCTCGGCGAGTTCACCGGCATCGAGGAGGGCATGGAGGTGACCCGCACGGGCGAGGTCCTCTCGGTCCCCGTCGGCGAGGGTTACCTCGGCCGTGTCGTCGACCCGCTCGGCAACCCGATCGACGGCCTCGGCGAGATCGCCGGCATCGAGGGCCGTCGCGCGCTCGAGCTCCAGGCTCCCGGCGTCATGCAGCGCAAGTCGGTGCACGAGCCGCTCCAGACCGGCATCAAGGCGATCGACGCCATGATCCCCGTCGGCCGCGGCCAGCGCCAGCTGATCATCGGCGACCGCCAGACCGGCAAGACGGCCATCGCGATCGACACGATCATCAACCAGAAGGCCAACTGGGACTCCGGCGACGTCAACAAGCAGGTCCGCTGCATCTACGTCGCGATCGGCCAGAAGGGCTCGACCATCGCCTCGGTGAAGGGCGCCCTCGAAGACGCCGGAGCCATGGAGTACACGACGATCGTCGCGGCCCCGGCCTCCGACCCCGCCGGCTTCAAGTACCTCGCGCCCTACACCGGCTCGGCCATCGGCCAGCACTGGATGTACGACTCCAAGCACGTCCTCATCATCTTCGACGACCTGTCGAAGCAGGCCGAGGCCTACCGTGCCGTTTCGCTGCTCCTGCGTCGTCCGCCGGGACGCGAGGCGTACCCCGGCGACGTCTTCTACCTGCACTCCCGTCTGCTCGAGCGTTGCGCGAAGCTGTCCGACGAGCTCGGCGCCGGTTCGATGACGGGCCTGCCCATCATCGAGACGAAGGCCAACGACGTCTCGGCGTACATCCCGACCAACGTGATCTCGATCACCGACGGCCAGATCTTCCTCCAGTCCGACCTCTTCAACGCCAACCAGCGTCCGGCGGTCGACGTGGGCATCTCGGTCTCGCGTGTCGGTGGCGACGCGCAGGTGAAGTCCATCAAGAAGGTCTCCGGAACCCTGAAGCTCGAGCTCGCGCAGTACCGCTCGCTCGAGGCGTTCGCGATGTTCGCGTCCGACCTCGACGCGGCGAGCCGTCGCCAGCTCGCGCGCGGTGCTCGCCTCACCGAGCTGCTCAAGCAGCCGCAGTACTCGCCGTACCCGGTCGAGGAGCAGGTCGTCTCGATCTGGGCCGGCACCAACGGCAAGCTCGACGAGGTCCCGGTCGAGGACATCCTGCGCTTCGAGCGCGAGCTGCTCGACTACCTGGGTCGCAACACCTCGGTGCTGAGCGACCTGCGCGAGACGAACGTGCTGACCGACGAGACCGTCGCGACGCTCGACTCCTCGGTCGACAAGTTCAAGCTCGAGTTCCAGACCGGTGAGGGCAAGCCGCTCGCCTCGGTCGGCTCCGAGCAGTTCGAGCCGATCGACGCCGAGCAGGTCGACCAGGAGCAGGTCGTCAAGACGAAGCGCTGAGCTTCGCACGACTGATCGATCGACGCTAAGAATTCAGGAGAGACATGGGAGCGCAACTTCGGGTCTACCGGCAGAAGATCAAGTCTGCCCAGACGACGAAGAAGATCACCAAGGCGATGGAGCTCATCGCCGCGTCGCGCATCCAGAAGGCGCAGGCGCGGGTGGCGGCTTCGACGCCGTATTCGCGGGCGATCACGCGCGCCGTCTCGGCCGTGGCGACGCACTCGAACGTGGCGCACGTGCTGACGACGGAGCCCGAGCGCATCGAGCGCGCCGCGGTCGTGATCCTCACGTCCGACCGCGGCCTCGCGGGCGCGTTCAACTCGCAGGTCCTCCGAGAGGCGGAACAGCTCACCGAGCTGCTCCGTTCGGAGGGCAAGGAGGTCAGCTACTTCCTCGTCGGTCGCAAGGCGGTCGGGTACTTCGCGTTCCGTCGTCGCGAGTCCGAGCAGCAGTGGACGGGAAGCTCCGAGAGCCCCGACTTCGAGCTCGCGAAGGAGATCTCCGACACCGTGCTCGAGGCGTTCCTCCGCGACGCGACCGACGGCGGGGTCGATGAGATCTTCGTCGTCTACAACCGCTTCGTCAGCATGATGACGCAGACGCCCTCGGTCGTCCGCCTCCTGCCGCTCGAGGTCGTCGAGGGCGTCGCCGAGCCGACCACCGAGGTCGAGCCGCTGTACGAGTTCGAGCCCGACGCCGAGACCGTGCTCGACTCGTTGCTGCCGGTCTACATCGAGAGCCGCATCTTCAACGCGCTGCTCCAGTCGTCCGCCGCGAAGCACGCGGCGACCCAGAAGGCGATGAAGTCGGCCAGCGACAATGCCGACAAGCTCATCACCGACTACACCCGCCTCGCGAACAACGCGCGTCAGGCCGAGATCACGCAGCAGATCTCCGAGATCGTGGGCGGCGCCGATGCGCTCGTCGCCGCCAAGTAGCAACTCAGAAAAGAGAGAGCAGAATGACTGACACCGCAACCGCGCCGGTCGCCGAGCGTGCCGCCGGCGCCGTCGGACGCATCGCCCGCGTCACCGGCCCCGTCGTCGACATCGAGTTCCCGCACGACTCGATTCCCGAGATCTACAACGCGCTGAAGACCGAGATCACCATCGGCGACCAGACGACGGTGCTGACCCTCGAGGTCGCACAGCACCTCGGCGACGACCTCGTCCGCGCCATCGCGCTGAAGCCCACCGACGGACTCGTCCGCGGCCAGGAGGTCACCGACAGCGGCGAGGCGATCTCGGTGCCCGTCGGCGACGTCACCAAGGGCAAGGTCTTCAACGTCATCGGCGAGGTGCTGAACGGCGAGCCCGGCGAGCAGATCGAGATCACCGAGCGCTGGCCGATCCACCGCAAGCCCCCGGCCTTCGACCAGCTCGAGTCGAAGACCCAGCTCTTCGAGACCGGCATCAAGTCGATCGACCTTCTCACGCCGTATGTGCAGGGTGGAAAGATCGGCCTGTTCGGCGGTGCCGGTGTCGGCAAGACCGTCCTCATCCAGGAGATGATCCAGCGCGTCGCGCAGGACCACGGCGGTGTGTCGGTGTTCGCCGGCGTCGGCGAGCGCACCCGTGAGGGCAACGACCTCATCCACGAGATGGAAGAGGCCGGCGTCTTCGACAAGACCGCGCTCGTGTTCGGCCAGATGGACGAGCCGCCGGGAACGCGTCTGCGCGTCGCCCTCTCCGCGCTCACGATGGCGGAGTACTTCCGCGACGTGCAGAAGCAGGACGTGCTGCTCTTCATCGACAACATCTTCCGCTTCACGCAGGCCGGCTCCGAGGTCTCCACGCTGCTCGGCCGCATGCCGTCCGCCGTGGGCTACCAGCCGAACCTCGCCGACGAGATGGGCGTGCTCCAGGAGCGCATCACGTCGACGCGCGGCCACTCGATCACCTCGCTGCAGGCGATCTACGTCCCCGCCGACGACTACACCGACCCGGCTCCGGCGACCACCTTCGCGCACCTCGACGCGACGACCGAGCTCTCGCGCGAGATCGCGTCGAAGGGTCTGTACCCGGCCATCGACCCGCTGACCTCCACCTCGCGGATCATGGACCCCCGGTACCTGGGCGCCGACCACTACCGTGTCGCGACCACCGTCAAGCAGATCCTCCAGAAGAACAAGGAACTGCAGGAGATCATCGCCATCCTCGGTGTCGACGAGCTCTCCGAAGAAGACAAGATCACCGTGTCGCGCGCGCGCCGCATCCAGCAGTTCCTCTCGCAGAACACCTACATGGCGAAGAAGTTCACGGGTGTCGAGGGCTCCACGGTTCCGCTGAAGGACACGATCGAGTCCTTCGACGCGATCGCCCGCGGCGACTTCGACCACGTGGCCGAGCAGGCGTTCTTCAACGTCGGCCCGATCACCGACGTCGAAGAGAACTGGGCTCGCATCCAGAAGGAGAACGGCTGAGCATGGCCGCACTCAACGTGAGCGTCGTCTCGGCCGATCGCGAGATCTGGTCGGGCGAGGCGTCCATGGTCGTCGCCCGAACGGTCGAGGGCCAGATCGGCATCCTGCCGGGTCACGAGCCGATGCTCGCGGTTCTCGCGAGCGGCGAGGTGCGCGTGACGCTGGCCGGGGGCGAGAAGGTCACGGCGAACGCCGAGGACGGCTTCCTCTCCGTGCAGTCCAACGTGGTGCAGATCGTCGCGTCTCGCGCGACCCTGAACTGAGGCGCCGCGGATGCAGGGGGAGCAGCCGCTGGACCGCCAGTTCGGTGAACTGGCGGTCACGCAACTCGTGGTGATGGCGGGTCTGCCCGGGGCCGGCAAGTCGACGATCGCAGAGATCGTCGGCGCCCGGCTCGGGGCGACCGTCGTCTCCGTCGACCCGATCGAGTCCGCCATCCTGCGGGCGGGCATCGACGCGCATGAGCCGACCGGGCTGGCGGCCTACCTCGTGGCCGAGGAGATCGCCGAGAAGGAACTCGCCTCAGGGCGCACCGTCATCGTCGATGCGGTGAATGCCGCGGAAGCCGCCCGGCTCCAGTGGCGCGATCTCGCCGTCCGCACCGAAGTGCGTCTGCGCGTGGTCGAGGTCTACTGCTCCGATGAGGGCGTGCATCGGGCTCGGCTCGAGAAGCGCGAGCGGGGGCTCCCGCATCTCGAGGAGACGACCTGGCGCGCCGTCGAGCAGAGTCTCGAGGGCTATGCGCCTTGGACTGGTCCCTCTTCGGCGCTTCCTCGGGTGAGCATCGACAGCGTCGAGTCGCTCGGCGCGAACGTCGAAGCCACGCTCGAGTTCCTCGCCTCGTAGATGCTGCTGTTTCTGCCGCCTTCGGAGACGAAGCGCGAGGGCGGCGACGGCGCGCCCCTCGATCTCCGCACACTCTCCTTCCCGGAGCTGAGCCGGCTCCGTTCCGAGCTCGTCGACCGGGTGATCGAGCTGAGCCAGGACGAGCCCGCAGCCCTGAAGGCGCTGAAGCTCGGCCCTCGCCTCGTCAACGAGGTGGAGCACGACCGCCGCCTGCGCGTCTCGCCGACCATGCCTGCGTTGGACCGCTTCACGGGCGTGCTCTTCGACGCGCTCGACGCCGGAACGCTCGACGCCGCTGCGCGCGACTTCGCGGCCGAGACGACGTTCGTGCACTCGGCGCTGTTCGGACTCGTCGGCGCACTCGATGCGATTCCCGCCTACCGGTTGTCGCACGATTCGCGCGTGCCCGGCGTCGCCCTGCGTCGGTACTGGCGCGACGCCGTCTCGGCGCTGCTCGATGCCCATGACGGGGTCATCGTCGACCTGCGCTCGGAGGCGTATGCCGACCTCGGTCCGGCGCCGATCCGCGACGGCAGCGTGTTCGTCCGGGTGGTGTCCATCGACGGCGACGGCCGACGTCGCGCGCTGAACCACTTCAACAAGCAGGCGAAGGGCCGCTTCGCCCGGCGGTTCCTCGAGACGCGTCCCGCGGTCGCTTCCATCGACGACCTGCTCGCGTGGGCGAAGGACGAGGGCTTCGAGCTCACGCCGGGCGCGGCGGCATCCGCGCGCGCACCGCGCGAGCTCGAACTCGTCGCCTGAGACCGGGCTTGCGCCCGCTGACCTCAGGTGGAGCGCCGGTGCAACGGGTCAGCTCCTGGATGACGGGTCGACGGGATTCGCCGACGCTCGGTAGCAGCCCGCGAGATGATCGTCGACGAGCCCCGCCGCCTGCATGAGCGCGTACATCGTCGTCGGGCCCACGAAGCGGAACCCGAGCCGGCGCAGCTCGCGGCTGAGCGCGCTGGACTCGGGAGTGATCGCTGGAACATCGGCGAACGAGACGGGACGCGTGCGACCGCCGTCGGGGGCGAAGCTCCAGATGAGCTCGTCGATCGGACGATCGAGCTCGAGGGTCGCCCGTGCGTTGGCGATGGTCGCCTCGATCTTGCCGCGGTGGCGGATGATGCGATCGTCGGTGAGGAGGCGCTGCACGTCGGTCTCGTCCATCGAGGCGACCTGCTGCACGTCGAAGCCGTGGAACACCTCGCGGAACGCCGGGCGGCGGCGAAGGATGGTGATCCAGGACAACCCGGCCTGGAAGCCCTCGAGGCACACCTTCTCGAACAGCCTCGTCGCGTCGTGTTGCGGGCGACCCCACTCCTCGTCGTGATACCGGCGGTACTCGTCGTCGCCGGCGCTCCATCCGCAGCGGCGCAGCCCGTCGTCGCCGAGGACGAGTTCGGGCCGCGGGATCACGCTCACGCGGCGAAGCCGATCTTCTCGTGGTCGAGGAGCCAGAGTTTGGTCGCGACGCCCTGCCCTCCCGAGTACCCCGTGATGCGACCGTCGGACGCGAGCACGCGGTGGCATCCGACGATGATGGGCACCGGGTTGGCGCCCACGGCGCCGCCGATCGCGCGCGCAGCGCCCGGTCTGCCGACGGAATCGGCGAGGGCGCCGTAGGAGGTGGCATCCCCGTGGCGAAGTTGCCGGAGTCGATTCCAGACGGCTCGCTGGAATTCGGTGCCGTGCAACCGCACGGGGAGGTCGAAGTCGGTGCGGGTGCCGGCGAAGTACTCGGTCAGTTGCCGTGTCGCAGCGTCGAGCACGGCGTTGGCCCGCTCGGGTTCGCCGTCGTGGGGGAGCAGGCCGTCGCGCTCGATCGACAGCGCGGTGATCGCGTCGTCGTCGGCGAGGATCTCGATGCGCCCGATCGGGCTCTCGATGCGGGCGAGGTGCAGTTCGGTCATGGTTCGACCCTAGCGATGCCCACCGATCGTCCCTCGCGGGAATCGGACATCGCGGACGCACCCCGATTGCCGCCGGGCTGTGGAGGAGGGGTGCCGACCGCTCCTCCACAGGTCGGCTTCGCGAGGAGCTCGGCGAGCAGGAGCACCGCGCCGGTCGGTCGGGGCGATCCGAGAGGGACGATGACGCCATGAACGCCATCATCCGCGCCGGCTCGGCGCACGACTTCCTCGCCCTCGTCCCCGCGCTCGCCGGCTTCCACCCGCGCCGTTCCCTCGTCTGCGTCGCCTTCACGGGCAATCGCACGGCGGGCGTGCTCCGGCATGACCTCCCCGGCGCGGCGGCTTCGCACGAGGCGCTCGTCGCGGCCGTCGTCGGCACCGTCTGCCGGATGCCCGACGTCGACGCCCTCGTGCCGATCGTGTACACCGACGAGACGTTCCGCGATCACGGCGGCATGCCGGAACGCGCGCTGCTCGAGCTCGTGGTCGACCGCGCCGAGCAGGCCGGGTTCCGAATCCGCGACGCCCTCTGCCGGGCCGGCGACGCGTGGGGCTCGGCGCTCGACCGGGACGAGCCCGCGACGGGGCATCCGCTCGCGCTCATCGAGCAGAGCACGGCGGTGCGCCACGTACCGCCGATCGCGCAGGCGGGCGATCAGGCCGGCGCGATGCGCCCGGCCGATCCCCGGACGACGGCTGCGCTCGCCGCCGCGTTCGACGAGCTCGGCGACATCGACACGGCCGAGGCCGCGATCGCGCGTCTGGGGCGGTTCGCCGATCCCACCGAACTCGTGGAGACGCTGCTGTCGCGTTCGAGGCGGGCGGCGACGTCGGAGCACCTCGCCTGGTTCCTGGTGCTGGCATCACGCCCGGCGATCCGCGACGCGATGATGCTGCAGATCGCCTTCGGCGCGGTGATGGCCGAGCTCTCGCTCGACGCGGCCCACGTCTCCGAGGAAGGCGGCGGGCAAACGCCGGGCAGGGCGTTCGCCGTGGAGGAACTCGACGATCTTCTGGGCCGATTGGTGATGGGGCGCACGATGCTGCGCCCCGACCGCGGCCGGCTCGAGCGAGGGCTCGAGCTGCTGCGAGATCTCGTGGCGAATGCGCCGGAATCGGCGCGCCCCGGCGTCTGCTGCATCACCGCATGGACGGCCTGGGCGCTCGGGCGAGGCTCGCTCGCCGGGGCGTTCCTCGACATCGCGCTCGCCATCGAGCCCGAGCACGCGATGGCGCGGCTGCTCGACGGGTTCTTCAGCGGGGGAGCACTGCCGGACTGGGCGTTCGTCCGCTCCGACGGATGAGCTCGCCGCGCAGACATCTGCGGCGGCGAGCCCACCCATCGTCCGGGTCGGCGACGTCAGAGACGGTTGGATGCCTCCGTGAGCACGCTCCGCAGGATCTGCTCGATCTCCTGGAACTCGGGCACGCCGATCGTGAGCGGCGGCGACAGCTGGATGACGGGGTCGCCGCGGTCGTCGGCACGGCAGTAGAGGCCGGCGTCGTAGAGGGCGGTCGAGAGGAAGCCCCGCAGGAGACGCTCGGACTCCTCCTCGTTGAAGGTCTCGCGCGTGGCCTTGTCCTTCACGAGCTCGACCGCGAAGAAGTACCCCGCGCCGCGCACGTCGCCGACGATCGGCAGATCGTTGAGCTTCTCGAGCTCGGAACGGAAGAGCGGCGAGTTCTCGCGGACGTGCTCGAAGAGGTGCTCCTCCTCGAAGATGTCGAGGTTCTCGAGGGCGACGGCGGCCGACACCGGGTGCCCGGCCCACGTGTAGCCGTGGTAGAAGGTGGTGTCGCCGTGCTTGAAGGGCTCGTAGATGCGATCGCTGATGATGGTCGCGCCCATCGGTGCGTACCCCGAGGTCATGGCCTTCGCGCAGGTGATCATGTCGGGCACGTACCCGTACTCCTCGCACGCGAACATGTGGCCGATGCGGCCGAAGGCGCAGATGACCTCGTCGGAGACGAGCAGCACGTCGTACTTGTCGCAGATCTCGCGCACGCGCTGGAAGTAGCCGGGGGGAGGCGGGAAGCAGCCGCCGGAGTTCTGCACGGGCTCGAGGAACACGGCGGCGACGGTGTCGGGGTCCTCCATGAGGATCTGCTCCTCGATGCGGTTCGCCGCCCAGATGCCGAAGGCCTCCTCGTCCTCCGCGGGCGCGCCCATCTCGGCGGCGCGATAGAAGTTCGTGTTCGGAACGCGGAACCCGCCGGGAGTGATCGGCTCGAACGGCGCCTTGATGGGCAGGCCGGTGACCGCGAGGGCGCCCTGCGGCGTGCCGTGGTACGCCAGCGCGCGGGAGATCACCTTGTACTTGGACGGGCGTCCCATGAGCTTCCAGTAGTTCTTCGCGAGCTTGTAGGCGGTCTCGACCGCCTCGCCGCCGCCGGTCGAGAAGAAGACGCGGTTGAGGTCGCCGGGCGCGTGCTGGGCGAGCCGGTCGGCGAGCTCGATCGCCTTGGGGTGCGCGTACGACCAGATCGGGAAGAAGGCGAGCTCCTCGGCCTGCTTGGCCGCGACCTGGGCGAGACGCTTGCGGCCGTGGCCCGCGTTCACCACGAAGAGCCCGGCGAGGCCGTCGATGTAGCTCTTGCCCTGGATGTCGTAGATGCGGTGGCCCTCGCCGCGGGTGATGATCGGCACGCCCGACGTCTCCATGGTGGACTGCCGGGCGAAATGCATCCAGAGGTGGTCCTTCGCCATCGTCTGCAGTGTCGCGTTGTCTTGTACCCGATCGGTCATGATCGATCCCTTCTAGCGAGTGCCCCAGTTGTAGAACTGCTTCTGGAGTTTGAGGTAGACGAACGTCTCGGTCGAGCGCACGCCGGGCAGGTTGCGGATACGGGTGTTCAGCAACGAGATGAGCTCGTCGTCGTTCTCGCACACCACCTCGGCGAGCAGATCGAAGCTGCCGGCGGTGAGCACGACGTAGTCGATCTCGGGGATCTCGGCCAGCGCGGCCGCGAGCTCCCTCGTGTCGCCCGAAGCGCGGATGCCGATCATCGCCTGACGCGTGAACCCGAGCTGCATCGGGTCGGTGACGGCCACGATCTGCATGACGCCCGACTCGGTGAGCCGCTGCACGCGCTGCCGGACCGCGGCCTCGGAGAGCCCGACCGCCTTGCCGATGTCGGCGTAGGAGCGCCGACCGTCGGCCTGCAGCTGCTCGATGATCGCCTTCGAGACGTCGTCGAGGTTCACCGGCCGGGGCGAGCCCGTTCGCGCCGTGTTCGTCATGCTGCCGATTGTGTCAGCAGGGACGTGTGCCTGCAAGGGATTCCGTTGAATTCCATACACAATGCAACGAATTCCCATGCAAACCCTCGCGGACACCCACTCGATCCGATTACGATGGCGCACACCATCCCGGCTCCGCATCGCGGTAGCCGCAGCCGACGACGGCCCGGGCGCCGACGCCCGTGCCTCGCGCCGAGGAGAGCAGAATGAGCCACGCACCCATCCGGAACTTCATCGGCGGCCGGTACGTCGACGCCCGCGGCGACGAGAGCCTCGACCTGGTCGACCCGGCGACCGAAGAGGTCTATGCGGCCTCGCCCGTCTCGAACCTCGAGGACGTCGCCGAGGCCTACCGCGCGGCATCCGACGCCTTCGACGTGTGGGGCGAGACGACCCCCGCCGAGCGCCAGCTCGCCCTCTTCCGCATCGCCGACGCGATGGCCGATCGCGCGGAGGAGTTCGCCGACCTCGAATCGCAGGACACGGGCAAGCCTCGAGCGAGCCTCGTCGAGGACGAGATCATGCAGTCCGTCGACCAGCTGCGCTTCTTCGCCGGGGCCGCGCGCAACCTCGAGGGCCGGGCGGCCGCGGAGTACCTCGCCGGCCACACCTCGTTCATCCGTCGGGAGCCCATCGGCGTCATCGGGCAGGTCACGCCCTGGAACTACCCGCTGAACATGGCCGTCTGGAAGATCGCCCCGGCGATCGCGGCCGGCAACACCGTCGTGCTGAAGCCGTCGGACACCACGCCCCTCTCGACGCTCCTGCTCGGCGAGGTCGCCGCCGAGTTCCTGCCGGCGGGCGTGCTCAACGTCGTGGCCGGCGACCGCACGACGGGCGCCGCCGTGCTCGGCCACGAGCGCGCCGAGATGGTCGCGATCACGGGCTCGGTCAGGGCCGGCATGGAGGTCGCCCGAGCCGCGGCATCCGACCTCAAGCGCGTGCACCTCGAGCTCGGCGGCAAGGCGCCCGCGATCGTCTTCGCCGACGCCGACCTCGACGCGGCGGCCGCGGGCATCGTCGCGGCGGCGTACTTCAACGGCGGACAGGACTGCACCGCCGCGACCCGGGTGATCGTGCACGAGTCGGTGCACGACCGGTTCGTCGAGCTGCTCGTCGCGCACGCGGCATCCGACGCCCGCACCGGCGGCCCGCGCGAAGACGGTGTGCTGTACGGGCCGCTGAACAACGCGAACCAGCTCGCCCAGGTCGCGGGCTTCGTCGAACGTCTGCCCGGGCACGCGCAGATCGCCGCGGGCGGACGCCGGCAGGGCGATCGAGGCTACTTCTGGGAGGCGACGATCGTCACCGGCGTCCACCAGGACGACGAGATCGTGCAGCGCGAGGTATTCGGGCCGGTGCTGACCGTGCAGCCGTTCCGCGACGATGCGGAGGCGCTCGCCATGGCGAACGGCGTCGACTACGCGCTCGCGGCCTCCGTCTGGACGAGCGAGCACACGCGTGCGATGCGGTTCGCGAAGCACCTCGACTTCGGATGCGTGTGGATCAACACCCACATCCCGTTCGTGTCGGACATGCCGCACGGCGGGTTCAAGCACTCCGGCTACGGCAAGGACCTCTCCAATTACGGCTTCGAGGACTACACCCGCATCAAGCACGTGATGAGCGCGATCGGCTGATCGGCGCCACCGCTGGTGCGAGACTGAAGCCATGGTCCACGGAACGGTGACGAGCGCCTCGCGCGCCGGTCGGGCGCCCTGGGACGTCGTGGTCGGCGACCGGTTCATCGCGGCCCTCGCCGCTCCCGCCGACGACCGGGCCCTCTCGGCGCTCGCCGAGGCGGCGTGCGACCCCCGGGTCGGCATCGAACGGCTCGTGCAGGCGGTGCCCGCGCCCCCGGCGGAGCCCGATCGCGGATTCGCCATCGTGTGGTGGTCCGACGGCGACGACGCCACGGTCACGGCCGTGGTGCGCGGCGCCGCGATCGTCGACCTCGAATCGCCCGGGGGTTCCCGACGGTTCGACGCCCGAGGCATCCGCCCGTGGCACCTCGCCGAGTTCCGCGACGTCACCGGCGTCCGCCTCGCCGGAGCCGACGCCCCACTCGAGCGCCTCAGCACGGCCGGCGAGCGGGTGCGGCACGCGAGGGCGAGCCTGCGCGCCTCCGAGGTCGAGTGGAGCCCGGTCGCGACGACGAACGCGGCATCCGAGCGATCGGATGCCGCGGAGCCGGGCCAGGCCGACGAGGACACCGTGCTGCGCGGCCCGGTCCCGCGGGCCGGGCAGGGGGCCGCCGACGTCGCGCCGGCTGAAGCGGCACGACGGCCTTCGCCGATGGTGCGGATCGGCCGCGGCGACCCGCGGGCCGTCGGCGCGCCCATCCTCATCGGTCGCCGCCCGCACGCCCCTCGCACGCCGTTCGCCCCGGCGGGGATCCCCGAGCTCGTGGCCGTGCGCTCGCCCACCGGCGTGATCTCCGGAACCCACCTCGAACTGCGCGTCGAGGGGTCGAAACTCGTCGCGACCGACCTCCGATCGACGAACGGCACCGTCCTCCGGACCCCCGGCGGCGAGCGTCGCCTGCGCTCGGGCGAGTCCGTCGTCGTGGCCGAGGGCAGCCTCCTCGACCTCGGAGACGATACGATCGTCGAGGTCCTCCCCGCCCGAGAGGACGACACCAGCCCGAGCAGAGACGACAGGCCCTCCCCGTGACACAGATCGGACACGGAACGTCCCGGCATCCGATCGCGCTGCCCGACGGCACCCGGATCACGATCGCATGGGCGGCCGCCACCGACACCGGCCATCGGCGTCAGGTGAACGAGGACAGCTTCGTCGCCCAGGCGCCCGTGTTCGCCGTCGCCGACGGCATGGGCGGGCATGCGGCCGGCGACTTCGCCAGCGCCGCGGTCGTCACCCGCCTGGCCGAGTACGGCGGCCGGGTCACCATGGGCACCGCCGAGATCGACCACGCGCTCGAACTCGCCGTGCAGGACATGGTGCACGGGCGCGGCGTCACCGACGAAGGCAGCGGCACCACGGTGACCGGGGCCGCGGTCGGCGTCATCTCCGACGAACCCGCGTGGATCGTCTTCAACATCGGAGATTCGCGCGTCTACCGCCTCGTCGGCGGCGCCCTCGAGCAGCTCACGGTCGACCACTCGATCGTGCAGGAGCTCGTGGACTCCGGCCAGATCACGCGCGACGAGGCCGACACCCATCCGCACTCGAACGTCATCACACGCGCCGTGGGCTTCCACGAGACGCCCATCCCCGACTACCGGGCCATCGCGATCGAGCCCGGCATGCGCCTGCTCATCTGCTCCGACGGGCTCACGAAGGAGCTCACCTCCTACGGCATCCGGCACTTCCTCATGGCGGACCGGGCGCCCGACCGGGCCGCATCGCATCTGCTCGAGGCCGCGCTCGGCAACGGCGGCCGCGACAACGTCACCGTGCTCGTCGTCGACGTGCTCGACGTCACGCCGCCCGTGAACGGCGAGTCCGCGGCATCCGCCTGACGCGAGGACCGCGCGGGCGGCGACCCTAGAATGGGGCTGTCCGCGGCGACGCTCGTGCGCACCCGCGAGCGTGACGGACCAGAGGTCAGGGAGGATCGTGTCGAGACGTCTGCCTTCCACGCCTCCGACGCTGCCGGGGTTCTCGTTCGTGCGCGTGCTCGGCTCCGGCGGGTTCGCCGACGTCTTCCTGTACGAGCAGAACATGCCGCGTCGACTCGTCGCGGTCAAGGTGCTGTTGGCCGAGGTCGTGAACGACGACCTCCGCCGCATGTTCCAGGCCGAGGTCAACGTCATGGCGCAGCTCTCGTCGCACCCCTCGATCCTCACCGTCTACCAGGCCGGGGTCGCCGCTGACGGCCGTCCCTACCTCGTCATGGAGTTCTGCCCGTCCGGGCTCGGGCAGCGCTACCGTGCCGCGCCGATCCCGCTGTCGGAGGTGCTCTCCACCGGGGTGCGCATCGCCGGGGCCGTCGAGACCGCGCATCGCAGCAGCGTGCTGCACCGCGACATCAAGCCGTCGAACATCCTCTCGACCGCCTACGGGCACCCCGTGCTCTCCGACTTCGGCATCGCCGCCACGCTCGGCGGATCCGAGACCGCGGACGCGATCGGCATGTCCATCCCGTGGTCGGCGCCGGAGGTGCTGCACGACGACGTGGCCGGGACCGTGCACACCGAGGTCTGGTCGCTCGGCGCCACGGTCTACTCGCTCCTCGCCGGACGCAGCCCCTTCGAGGAGCCGGATCGGGAGAACACCCCGAAGCAGGTTGCGGCGCGTATCGGCCGCACGGGCCTGCGGCCCACGGGGCGCGCCGACGTGCCCGCGTCCCTCGAGGCGGTGCTCGCCCGAGCCATGTCCAAGCGACCGCAGGACCGCCAGGGCGGCGCGATGGAGTTCGGCCGCGACCTGCAGGCGGTGGAACTGGAGCTCGGCCTGCCGCAGACGCCGCTCGAGGTCGGCTCCGACGAGTGGGAGGCGGTCGCGATCGACCTCGACGAACGCACGAGCCTCGCCGCCTCGCCCGTGATCCAACGGCGCCGGACGACGAGGCGCCGACGCTCGAACGACGCTATGGCGGCGACCACCCGCCGCGCCGACTCCCGCGCGGCGGGCGCCACGACCGGTGCGTCGCGCGGGTCGGGGGCGACCGGCGGCACCGGCGCGACGGGCGCCCCCGCGAACGGCGACGCCCGCTCCGCCCGGAGGACGCGGCGCCTCGTCTGGGGCCTCGGCGCCGCTTCGGCGATCCTCGTCGTGGGGCTCACGGTCGGCATCGTGCTCCTCACGACCGCGACGGCGGCGGTCCCCGTCGTCACCGACGTGCGCGGCACGGTCGACGACGAGACCGTGAGCTTCTCGTGGGACGACCCGGGCCTGCGCGCCGACGACGCCTACATCGTGGTCGTCGACGGCGAGGCGCAACCGGCGCAGCACGCGACGAACCTCGAGCACGCGGCATCCGCCGGCGACCACGTGTGCGCGAGCGTGACCGTGACGCGCGACGGCAAGTCCGGGAAGCCGAGCGAACAGCGCTGCGTCGACGTGGATTCCCGATGAGAGTGCCGAGGCTGCTCAGCGGACATCGTTCCGCCGTCATCGCCTCGGCGGTGAGCGCCGGCGTGGTCGCCGCCATCGTCGCCGTCGCCGTGTTCTCCGGCGGCTACTCGGCGCAGCGCGTCGATCTCGGCGACGCGGCCGTGTGGGTCGCCAACGGCGACCTCGAGTCGATCGGCCGGGCGAACACGTCGGTGCTCGAGCTCAATTCGATCGTCGAGACCGGGGGTGCGAGCGGCGAGATCCTCCAGCGCGGGCACACGGTGCTCGCCTTCGACCCCGACCGGGCGACCGTCGCCATCGTGGACCCCGCCCGGTCGGTGATCCAGGACACGATCGCCGTGCCGCCCGAGAGCAGCGTCGCGCTCGCCGGGTCCAGGGTCGTGGTCGCGGCGGGCGGCAAGATCTGGCTGGTCGACGAGGATCGCCTCGCCGACCTGACCACCGACGCCGAGCCGACGCTGAGCTTCGGAACGGGAGCGGCGGTGTCCGTCGACCCCGACGGCGTGCTCTTCGCGTACACGCCCTCGACCGGCGAGGTCCGCCGCGTCGACGCCGCGATCGCCGACTCGGTCGGCGAGCAATGGCGCACCGACGCGGCCGACCCCGATGCGGCACTGCAGATCACCTCGGTGGGGGAGCGCTGGGCGGTGTTCGACGAGTCGACCAGGACGCTCATGCTCGAGGACCGCACGCTCGACCTGCGCTCGCAGATCGGGGTCGGCGACGCCCCCGTGCTGCAGCAACCCGCCTCCGACGGACGCGTGCTCGCGATCGCGACGCGCTCGGGCATGCTCCGCGTCGACCTCGAGTCCGGTGCGGTCGTCGACGTGCCCGTGCCCGGTGCGGCGGGAGACCCGGCCGCCCCGGTGCGCCACGACGGATGCCTCCATGCCGCGTGGGCCGGCGGCACCGCATGGCGCTCGTGCGGCGGCGCCACCGGCACGACGACCACGACGCTCGAGGGCGTGCGCGGCGGTGCGGACCTCGTGTACCTCGCCAACGGCGAGACCCTCGTGCTGAACGACCGGGCCTCCGGCGCCTCGTGGGCCGCCGGCACCGACTACGGCCTGATCGACAACTGGGCGGCGCTGCTCGAGACCGAGCCCGACGACGAGACCATCGAGGCCGAGCACGCCGACGCCGACGCGCCGATCGAACGCAGCCAGGTCCCGCCGGTCGCGGTCCCCGACGAGTTCGGGGCGCGGCCCGGACGATCCTCGACGCTTCCCGTGCTCATGAACGACTCCGACGCGAACGGCGACGTGCTCGCGATCGACCGCGTCGAGGGCACGCTGCCCGACGGCGTGCGCCTCGACATCGTCGCCGACCGGCAGCAGGTGCAGGTCACCCTCGAGGCATCCGTCACCGGGGCGTTCGCGTTCGGCTACACGGTCGACGACGGCCGCGGCGGCAGCGCGAGCACCTCCGTGCGCGTGACGGTGCGCACCGACGACGAGAACTCGCCGCCACGGCAGGTGCGCGATCGGGTCGTCACCGTCGCGACGCCGGGGCGGGCGACGACCGCCGTGCTCAACGACTGGGTCGATCCCGACGGCGACCCGTTCTTCCTCCGCTCCGCGACCGCGGACGGCCCCGACACGGTCTCGTTCACGGCCGAGGGCACGGTGGTCTTCGACGAGAAGGGCGGCGCCGGGTCGACGAGGCGCGTCGCGCTCGTGGCATCCGACGGCCGCGACGACGGCGGCGGCGAACTCGACGTGCAGGTGCGCACGCCCGGCAGCGTCCCGCTCGTGGCCGAGCCGTTCGTCGTGCTCGCGACGGCGGGCGAGGAGGTGCGCATCGATCCGCTCCGGCACGCGCACGGCGGCGACGGGCGGATCAACCTGAGCTCGGTCCCGGCGAAGGAGGACGCGCAGATCACGCCCGACTACGACGGCGGCACGTTCCGGTTCCGCAGTCCGGCGGAACGCACGCACTACCTCGACTACGTCGTCACCGACGGGACCACGACGAGCACGGGGATCATCCGGGTCGAGGTCGAGGCGCCGCCCGAGCGCGACACGACGCCGATCACCGTCCCGCACACGGCCTTCCTCCGCATGGGGGCCCCGATGGACGTGGACGTGCTCGCGACCGACATCGACCCGACGGGCGGCGTGCTCGTCGCCACCGGGGTCGACGGGGTCGACCCCGCGCTCGCCACCGTCGAGATCATCGACCACCGCATCCTGAGGGTGGAACTGCTCGGCCCGCCGCCCCTCGGTTCGTTCTCCTTCGGCTACCGCGTCAGCAACGGCCTCGGCGACGCCGACGGCGTCGTCACCGTGGTGCACGTGCCGGATCCGGCACGGAACCAGCCGCCGGTGGCGAACGTGGATTCCGCGACGGCCCGCGTCGGCGACGTCATCGACATCCCCGTGCTCGCGAACGACGACCACCCCGACGGATTCTCCTTCGAGCTCGCGCCCGAACTCGAGGAGGAGCCCGCCGAGGGCCTGTTGTTCCCCAGCGGCGACCGCCTGCGGTATTTCGCGCCTGACGAGCCCGGCGAGTACGACGCGGTCTACCGGGTGATCGCCTCCGACGGGCAGGTCGCCTCGGCCGCCGTGCACCTCACGGTGCGGGCCGCCGACCCCGAGACCAACGCGTCGCCCGTGCCGCCGACGATCACGGCCCGCGCCCTCGCCGGGGACACCGTCCGCATCCCGATCCCGCTGACCGCGACCGACCCCGACGGCGACTCGGTGCAGCTCGTCGGCCAGGAGTCGAACCCCGAACTCGGCGTGGTGCCGCAGACGGGCCCGGGCTGGCTCGACTACGAGGCAGGCGCCTACGCTGCGGGCACCGACACGTTCACGTACTCGGTGATCGACGCGCTCGGCGCCCGCGGCACGGGCACGGTGCGGGTCGGCATCGCGGCACGCCCCGACGCGGCGCGCAACCCGGTCGCGGTGCAGGACCGCGTGCTCGTGCGCCCGGGCCGCACGGTCTCGGTGCGGGTCCTCGCCAACGACAGCGACCCCGACGGCAGCCCGCTCACGCTCGTGGACGTCGAGCCGAACGGCAACGACCTCGCGCACGAGATCGTCGACGACCACATCGACATCGCGGTGCCGGAGGAGGAGGACACCTACGGGTTCCGCTACACCGTGCGGAACGAGAACGCCGGCACGGCGTCGGCCTTCGTGCTCGTCGTCGCGGCCGAGGAGGCCCCGCTCGCCCGGCCGGAGGTCGAGGACGCGGTGCTGACCCTCAGCGACATCCTCGACCGCGACCAGGTCGACGTCGACGTGCTCGCGAAGACGTTCCTCGCCGACGGCGATTCGGAGGACCTCGACGTCGGACTCCTCGACGGGTACCGCACCGGCGTCGAGGTGCTCTCCGACGGCCGCATCCGCGTCGACGTCGAGGACCAGCGCCGCATCATCCCGTTCCTGGTCGCGCGGCCCGACGATCCGGGGGTGGTGACGGCGGCCTTCATCTGGGTCCCCGGGCACGACGACGCGGTGCCGCAGCTGCGGCGCGACGCGCCCGGGGTCGCCGTGCGGAGCGGGGCGACGAGGCGGCTGGACATCGCGGACTTCGTGATCGCCGCATCCGGGCGACCGGTGCGGATCACGGATGCCGCGAGCGTGCGTGTCGCCCACGGCGACGGCGAGGACGCGTGGGTCGATGAGAACACGCTCAGGTTCCGCAGCGAGGAGGGGTACTTCGGGCCCGCGTCGATCTCGTTCACGGTCACCGACGGCGAGTCGGCTCAGGATCCCACCGGGAGGACCGGCACGATCGTGATCCCGATCACGGTGCTGGCGGCGGAGGACCTGCCGCCGGTCTTCGACGGCGCCGCGATCGACGTCCAGCCGGGCGAGTCCAAGCTGATCGAGCTGGAGAAGCTCACGACCTACGCGGATCGGGATCGGGTGGACGAACTCCGGTACCGGATCGTCGAGCCGCGGCCGGAAGGGTTCGACCTCGAGCTCGAGGGCGACGAGCTCACGATCATCGCCGCCGCCTCCGCGCAGATCGGCAGCACGGGCTCGGTGACCGTCGGCGTGGTGGACGAGGCCGGCGAGGGGACGCCGGGGCGCATCACCGTCGACGTCGTGCCCTCGACCCTGCCGATCGCCCGCCCGGTGCCCGATCAGGCGATCGCAGCGCGCGGGAAGACGACCGTCGTCGACGTGCTGGAGAACGACCGCCCGACCAACCCGTTCCCCGACCAACCCCTCCAGGTGGTGGCCGTCCGCGGTCTCGACGGGGGCGCGGCCGACGGCATCTCGATCGTGCCCTCCGGCGACCGCTCGTCGCTCTCGGTGACCGTCGCGGCCGACGCCGAGCCCGTCAACACGACGCTGCAGTATCAGGTGGCGGATGCCACGAACGATCCGAGCCGGTTCGCGTGGGGCACGGTCACGATCTCGGTGCAGGATCGGCCCGACCCGGTGACGGCGCCCGCGGTCACCGGATTCGGAGACGGCACCCTCGACGTCGTCTTCGGCGCGGGGGCGTTCAACAACTCGCCGATCACGGGCTACCGCATCGGGCTGCTCGACGCGGTGTCCGGCACCGAGGTCGCCGCATCGGAGTGCGCATCGACGACGTGCCGCGTGCCGACGCCGGGCAACGGCCGCGTCAACGCCGTCACGGTGCAGGTCCAGGCGCGCAACGCGATCGGCCTGTCAGATCCGCTGTCCGCCCCGGGGCCGATCTGGTCGGACGTGGTGCCCGGAGCCCCGACCGGGCTCGGTTCCCTGCCCCTCGATGGGCGGCTTCGCATCCAGTGGTCGCCCGTTCCCGTCGGCAACGGCAGCCCGGTGCACTCGTACGTCCTCGTCGTCGGCGGGGTGCCGCTCGAGGTCGACGCGGGCTCGGTGTGCACGGCGTCCCGCTGCTCGGTGGACTCACCGGCGCTCGCGAACGGCAGCCTCGTCGAGTTCTCAGTGAGCGCGCGCAACGAGGCGTACCCCGCGATGGCGACGTGGTCGGAGTCCAGGGCCTCCGGCACGCCGTTCGGGCCGCCGGTGCCGGGCGGCATCACCGTGGAGGGCGACGCGAACGCCGGAACGGTGACCGTCGCATGGTCGCCGTTCGGCGGCAACGGCGATGCCATCGGCGGGTACTTCGTGCAGCGGCTCGCCGACGGCGTGGCCTCGGTGCCGACGGGGCCGCAGGCCTGCTCGGTGACGACGCCCGCTCCGGGCGCGGTGGTCGCGCCGTCCCGCGGCGGCGGCGTGTCCGAGGTCGTCAGGGTGGGGCCGGATGCCACGAGCGCGACCTTCACGGGCACCGTGGCCGACTCCGTCAAGTACTCGTTCGTCGTGTGGGGCTTCAACCGGTCGGCCTGCGTCAACACGGCGGTCGCGGGACTCGTCGTGCGGCCGGCGCCGGGCGGCATCGATTCGGTCCGCAGCAGCATGGACTGGTTGAACGTCGAGACCTGGGACCGCTACATCTCCGAGGTCCGCCCCTCCTCGTCGAGGCTGCAGATCGTCGCCGTCGATGCCAACGGGCTGCGCATCGGCGAACCTCGGGAGTTCGCGGGCACGGGCTGGCTGAGGGCGTTGCTGAACCGCCCGTTCGGCGAGACCGCGCGCTTCCAGGTCAGGTCGTGTTCGGCGTGGGGCACGTGCGGGCCGTGGTCGGCGGTGCTGCCCGCCGACGCCTCGCCCTCGCTGACGTTCGCGCTGCCGTCGCGCGTGTGGGATCCGGAACGGTCGGCCTGGTCGTGGACGGGCGAACCCGACAACTCGGGCATCCCCGCGAGCTTCCGCTGCGGGGTGGACGGCGACCCGGAGGGCGTCGCGGCGCAGCGCCCGACGAGCTGCCGCATCCCCGGGGCGCAGCCCGACGACCGCGTCTGGTTGGATGTTGAGGTCGCCGGCGTGAAAGTGAGGTACACCGACCCGTGATCACCGATGGAGCCAGAATGACGATGACGCCCGAAGAGGCCTCGAGCTTCGCCGCGAACCTCGACCGGCTCGTCGGCGCGGTCGAAGAGGTGCTGCTCGGCAAGAACCGCGTGGTGCGCCTCGCGTTCACCGCGCTGCTGAGCGAAGGGCACCTGCTGCTCGACGACGTGCCGGGCACCGGCAAGACGTCGCTCGCACGCGCCATGGCGCAGTCGGTCAAGGGCACGAGCAACCGGGTGCAGTTCACCCCCGACCTGCTGCCGGGCGACATCACCGGCGTCACCGTCTACGACCAGCGCAGCGGCCGGTTCGAGTTCCACCCGGGGCCGGTGTTCGCGAGCATCGTCCTCGCCGACGAGATCAACCGCGCGAGCCCGAAGACGCAGTCGGCCCTCCTGGAGGTCATGGAGGAGGGGCAGGTCACCGTCGACGGGCAGACGCACGCGGTGGGGCATCCGTTCATGGTCATCGCCACGCAGAATCCGGTCGAGCAGGCCGGCACGTACCGCCTGCCGGAGGCGCAGCTCGACCGGTTCCTCATGCGCACCTCGATCGGCTACCCCGACCACGCGTCGACGATCCGGATCCTGGAGGGCGCCGACCAGCGCGCGCACGGGCACCAGATCGCGGCGCAGCTCGACGGCGAGGAGATCGTCGCGATGGCCGCGTCGGCCCGCACCGTCTTCGTCGACCCCACGATCCACGACTACGTCGCACGGCTCGTGGACGCCACGCGGACCGCGCGGGAGGTGCGCCTCGGGGTCAGCGTGCGCGGTGCGCTGGCGCTGATCCGCGCCGCGAAGACGCACGCCGCCGGACGGGGTCGGCACTACGTGGTCCCCGACGACGTCAAGGCGCTCGCCGAGCCCGTGCTCGCGCACCGGCTGATCCTCGACGCCGAGGCGGAGTTCGACGGGGTCACCGCCTCGAACCTCGTCTCGCAGGTGCTCATCGAGACGCCGCCCCCGTCGACGAGGCAAGCGGTGTGAGCCTCACCCCGACCCGCACCACCATGCCCGAGGACGCTCGGCGCGAGGGGGTGCTCGCCGCGCTCATCGCGCATCTCGTGCGCGGGGTCGCCGGCGCGGCGTCCACGTTCGGCCGGTGGCAGGCGCAGGTCGGTTCGGTCGTCACCGCGCGCGGGTGGATGACGATCGCGGGCGGGCTGTTCGCCCTCGTGGTCGGGTTCATGTGGGGGTGGGTCGAGGCGATCGCCCTCGGATCGGGGCTGCTCATCGTGGCGGTCGCCGCGTCGGCGTGGCTGTTCGGCCGCGGTGCGTCGAGCGTGGACCTCACGCTCCCGGTCTCGCGGGTCGTCGTCGGCGAGCCCGCGAACGCGAGGCTCGTCGCGTCCAATCCCGGTCCGCGCCGGTGGGGCGGCGTGCGGCTCGAACTGCCGGTGGGCGCCCGCACGATCGAGTGGGCGCTGCCCGCCATACCCCGCGGCGGGTCCTTCGAGCGCAGCTTCCGCGTGCCCGCCGAGCGACGCGGGCTCGTGCAGGTGGGGCCGACCCGCACGGTGCGGGCGGATCCGCTCGGGCTCATGCGCCGCGAGATCGTCTGGTCGCAGACCGTCGAACTGCGGGTGCATCCGCGCACGGTCGCGATCGCGGCGCTGAGCTCGGGGTTCATCCGCGACCTGGAGGGCTCGCCGACGCGCGACCTGACGGCGAGCGACATCGCCTTCCACGCCCTCCGCGAGTACCTCCCCGGCGACGACCGGCGCTTCATCCACTGGAAGAGCTCGGCGAAGACCGGCACCTTCATGGTCCGCCAGTTCGAGGAGACCCGCCGGAGCCGGCTCGTGGTCGTGCTCGACCTCGATCCCGAGGCCTACGTCGACGAGGCGGAGTTCGAGCTCGCCGTGAGCGCCGCGGCATCCGTCGGGGCACGCGCCATCCGTGACGCCAGGACCGTCTCGTTCGTGGTGTCCGGGCGTGTGGGCGAAGGCGGGCGCGCAGGCGCGGCATCCGCGATGCGCGAGCTCCCGACCGTGACCCGCGACCGGCTCCTCGATGCGCTCTGCACGATCGAGCGCGACGCCCGAGCCACCACGTTGGCGGATGTCTCCAGGGCCGCCGCCGAGGCCATGCCCGGCGTCTCCCTCGCCTTCCTCGTGACCGGCACGGCGCGCGCGGTCACCGAGCTCCGCGCGGCGGCGTCGAAGCTGCCCGGCGGCGTCGAGACGATCGCCGTCCGGTGCTCGCCGGAGGGGGAGGCCACGGCGCGCACCGTCGCCGGGTTCACCGTCTTCGGCATCGGATACCTCGAGGACCTCCGGGCGATGCTCGCGCGAACGGCCTCCGTCGCATGAGCGCGCGCACGGGCCCGGTCGTCGGCGGTTCGCCGGTCGGCGCGACCGTCGCGGTGCTCCTGCTCGTCGTCGCGCTCGGCGCCGCCATGATCCCGTGGTGGCCCGTGTACGAGAGTTGGGGCTTCATCGTCGCCGCGGCCGTCGCGATCGCGGCGGGCACGGCGATCGCGCTCATCGGGGCGCGGCGCTCGTGGCCGACGTGGGCGGTGCTCGTCGCGATCGCGGTCGCCTTCCTCGTGCTCGGCGTGCCGGCGGCGGTGCCGTCCCAGGCGGTGGCGGGCGTGCTCCCGACGCCGCAAGGCATCCTCGAGCTCATCACCGCCACCGCGCTGTCGTGGAAGCAGCTCGTGACCATCAGCGTGCCCGTCGGCTCGTACCAGGCGCTCCTCGTTCCGCCGTTCCTGCTCGGGCTGGTCGCCTCGACGGCTGCGGTCACGATCGCGTTCCGCACGCGGCATCCGGTGCTCGCGGTGCTGCCCCCGGCGGGACTCATGGCCGCCGGCATCCTCCTCGGCGTCGTGCACGGCGCCTTCGCGCTGACGGGCGGCCTGGCCTTCCTCGTCGCGGTCGTCGCGTGGATGGCGTTCGTCGCCGTCGCCGACCGCCGCGCGGCCGTCGGACGCGGCGGCATGGAGCACGCCCTCGCCGACGCGCGACGCGTGCTCGGGGCATCCGTGATCCTCGCGGTCGCGCTCGTGGGCGCGACGGCGACGGCGACGCTCGCGCCCGTGCAGGCCCGGACGGTGATCCGTTCGGAGGTGCAGCCGCCGTTCGAACCGCGCGACCACGAGAGCCCGTTGGCCGCGTTCCGCGCCGCCTTCGCGCCGGAGACCGCCGACGAGGCGATGCTCGAGGTCACCGGGCTCTCGCCGGGCGCCGGGCTGCGGGTCGCGACCATGGACACCTACGACGGCGTCGTCTACACGGTGGGCGGCTCCGACGGCACGTCGCTCTCGGGCACCTTCACCCGCGTGCCCTACCGGCTCGACCAGTCGGGCACGCGCGGCGCGCAGATGCGGCTCGGCGTGCACGTGCTCGCCTACGACGACGTGTGGGTGCCCGGCGTCGACCGGCTCGAGCGCATCGAGTTCCGCGGAACGCGCGCCGAGACCCTCGCCGACGGGTTCTTCTACAACGACACCACGGGCACGGCCGCGGTCACCCCGGGCCTCGAGCGGGGCGACCGATACACGGCGTGGTCGGTGGCCGTGGCCGAGCCGGCGAGCGTGCGCGCGCTCCGGCCGGGCACGAGCGTGCTCCCGGCGGCGCCCGCGCTGCCGACCGAGCTCGCGAGCCTGCTCGACGAGTGGGCGCCGGCCTCCGATCCGGAGGGGGAGCGGCTGGCCGCGGCGATCGCGGCGCTGCGGAACGTCGGCTACATCAGCCACGGCACCGACGGCGAGGTCCCGAGCCGGTCGGGCCACGCGCTCGACCGGCTGACCCAGCTCGCCACCGATGTGCCGATGCTCGGCGACGGCGAGCAGTACGCCGTCGCCGCGGCGATGATGGCGCGCGAGATCGGGTTCCCCGCGCGGGTCGTGGTCGGGTATCGGGCGACGGATGCCGCGGCGTCGGGCTCCGGCGATGCCGCGGCATCCGAGGACGTCACCGTCTTCCGGCGGAGCGACCTCCAGGCGTGGATCGAGGTCGAACGCGCGAACGGCACGTGGATCGCGGTGGACCCGAACCCGCTGCCGAGGCCCGTGCCCGATCGCGAGCCCGACCAGCCGATGACCGTGGAGCGCCCGCAGTCGGCGCTGCCGCCCCCTCCCGAGCGCACACGGATCGACGTCGGCGACGACGCCGGCGACCGCGCCGACGAGGGGCCGCGCGATGAATCCGAGCAGTGGATCGCGGTGCTGCGCGACGTGTTGACGGTCACCGGCCTCGTCGTGCTCGCGGCGGCGCTCCTGGCCAGCCCCTTCCTCGCGGTGATCGTGGCGAAGCTGCGGCGTCGCCGCCTGCGCCGGCGCGCGAAGACCGAGGTCGAGCGCATCGAGGGCGGATGGCTCGAGTTCGCGGACACCGCCGCCGACTACGGGTATCCGATCCGTGCCGGCACCACGAGGGCCGAGCAGGCGGCGACGGTGGGCGGTCTCGCTCCGCTCGTGCTCGCATCGGTCGTCGACCGGGCGGTGTTCGCGCCGAGCGGTCCGGCGCCCGGCGACGACGAGCGCGTGTGGCAGTCGGTCGACGACCTGCAGCAGCGGCTCGCCGCGCCGCGCACGAGGCGCGAGCAGTGGCGGGCGGCCGTCTCCCTGACCTCGCTCGGCGGGTACGCTGGCAGCCGGAGAGGTGGTCGCGAATGAGATGTCGCATCTGCGGTGCGGCGTTGCCCGACGGTGCGATGTTCTGCGGGCACTGCGGCAGTTCGACGAGTGCCACCCCCGAGTCGCGTCGCCGACCCGACGCGCGTCCGGGCGACACGATGTCCCTCGGGCGGGGATTGCGCCACAGCGGTGTCGTCAGCGTGGCCGTCGACGCTCCCGCGGCCGCCGTCGAGCCCGTCGCGCCGTCCGGCCCCGCGGGAGCGGAGGCGCCCGCGGCATCCCGACGACCGGAGGAGCCGGCGCCGTCCGAGCCCGCCCCGCTCCGATTCGTGCTGCGATTCTCCTCGGGCGAGATCCGCATCGTGTCGGGCACCGGCCTCGTCGGGCGACGGCCGCTGCCGCAGCCGGGCGAGGCGTTCGACCACCTCGTGACCGTGGCCGATCCGAGCCGGTCGGTCTCGAAGACGCATCTCGAGTTCGGGGTGCACGACGAAGCGCTGTGGATCGCCGACCGGTTCTCGGGCAACGGCACGATCCTCCGGCGGCGCGACGACGTGGCACTGCGCTGCGAGCCCGGGCGACGCTACCTCGTCCCTCGGGGAACGGTCGTCGAGATGGCCGAGCAGTCGTTCACGGTGGGCTGAACGCACTCCTCCTCCACAAACGGCCGCGGATGCCGCGGGCGCACCGTTGCCGCGACGGCGCGGGCTCCGTCGCCACCGGCCTGATGTCATGGCCCGATGTCCACGCGCCTCTTCGCCCCGCCGGAGACCACCCGACTCCCGCTGACGCTGCCGCCCGTCGCGCCGGCGCCGTCATCGCCCGGGTTCCCGTTCCTCGCGGCGATCGCCCCGGTCGCGGCCTCGCTCGTGCTCTGGTTCGCGACCGGTTCCGTCCTCTCGCTCGCCTTCGCCGCCCTCGGGCCGCTCCTCGCCGTCGCCACGATGCTCGACGCCCGTCGACAGCGGCGGCGCACGATCCGCCTGGCCGAGGCCGAGCGCGCCGAGGCCTTCGAGCGGCTGCACCGCCAGATCGGCCTGCGACACCTCGACGAGGCCGCCGACCTCTGGTCGCGGCATCCGCCCGCCAGGTCCCTCGCGCGCGAGGGCGGCGTGCCGGCCTGGGGCCGCGATCGGCTCGCACCCGTCGTCGTGGGCAGCGCCGCGGTCGAGAGCGCGATCCGCATCGAGGGGAGCCCGGTCGACGAACGCGACCGCGCGGCCGTCGACGCCGCGCGGCGCCTCGAGCACGCGCCCGTCATTGTCGACCTCCGCGACGGACTCGGCATCGTGGGGTCGCCCCAGCTCGTCCGGGCCGCGGCGCGGGCGGTGCTCGTGCAGCTCGCACACGCCGTCGCACCCGACCTCGTCGCCTTCACCGCACCCGACACCCCCGCGTGGGCCTGGGTCGGGATGCTGCCGCACGCGGGGGCCGGCACGATCGCGGTCGTGGAGGCGGTGCCGTGCACCAAGCCGGGGGCGACGCCGTCGACGCGCGCGACGCGCGTCGGCCACGACGCCGAGGCCGCGATCACGGTCGCGCTCGCGTCGGAGGCGTCGTCGCTGCCACCGGGCCTCGGCGTCGTGATCGAGATCGACGCGCCCCGAACGGCCCGGATGCTCCGGGCGGGCGACGGCGGAGCGCCGGCCGAGCTCGCACCCGAGACGCTCGGACTCGAGCAGGCCGCGGAGTGGGCCGAGCAGGCGCGTGCATTCGCCGCGCGGAGCGGCGCCGTCGGCGCCGTCGCCATTCCCGCCCTCGTGCCCGTCGGCGACCTGCCGGAGCCCGACGCGCCCGTGCGCAGCAGGGCGTCGCTGCGCGCTGCGCTCGGGGTGACCCGCGAGGGGGTGCTCGAGCTCGACCTCGTCGCCGACGGACCGCACGCCATCGTGGCCGGCACGACGGGCAGCGGCAAGAGCGAGTTCCTCCTCGCCTGGATCCGTCAGCTCGCGGCCGCGCATCCCCCTGAACGGGTCGCCTTCCTGCTCGTCGACTTCAAGGGCGGCGCGGCCTTCGAACCCGTCGCGGCGCTGCCCCATGTCGCGGGCATCGTGACCGACCTCGAGGAGGCCGAGGCCGAGCGAGCCGTCCTGAGCCTGCGCGCCGAGCTCCGCCATCGCGAGCGGGTGCTGCGCGCGGCCGGGGTCCGCGACATGTCCCTCCTCGCCGACGACGCGCCGCTCGGCCGGCTCGTGGTGGTGATCGACGAGTTCCAGGCGATGGTCCAGCGCTTCCGCGAGCTCGCCGCGGTCGTCGCCGACATCGCATCGCGCGGGCGGTCCCTCGGCGTGCACCTCGTGCTCGCCTCGCAGCGGCCGAACGGGGTGCTCGGCGACCAGGTCACGGCGAACGCCCCCATCCGCGTCTCCCTCCGCGTCATGAACCGGGCCGACAGCATCGCCGTCGTCGGCACCGACGAGGCCGCGCAGATCCCGGTCGACCGTCCGGGCAGGGGCATCGTCGATCGCGGCGACGGCACGCCGGTGCCGTTCCAGTCGGCGCTCGTCGACGGGGCCTCGATCGAGTCGGTGCGCCGGCGGTTCACTGACGCGCCGCCGGTCCGGCGGCCGTGGCTCGATCCGCTGCCGCGCCGTCTCGGCCCAGACGAGCTCGCACACGCGGTGGCGGAGTCCGTCGGCGCCGCTGCTCGAACCGAGGGGGTGCACACCGGCATGCACCGCACGACCGCATCGAACGCCGAGACCGCGCGCGCCGACGCCCGCGGGTCGGGCCGCCCGGCATCCGCGGTGCCCTTCGGCCTCGTCGACGAACCCGACCTCCAGCGCCGTTCGGTCGCCGCCTGGGCGCCGGGCGATGACGGGCCGCTGCTCGTGCTCGGCGCCCCCGGCAGCGGGCGCTCGACGGCGCTCGCCGCGATCGAGGCCGCGATGCGCGCGCAGCCGGCGACCGGGGTCACGCGTCTCGGCAACGGACGCGGTGCCGACTGGGCCGCCCTCATCGGGCTCCTCGGCGGGCACGACTCGTCGCCTCGGCGGCGGCTGCTCGTCCTCGACGACCTCGACGCCTGCTTCGCGGCGTGGCCCGAGGAGTACCGGCACGCCGCCGTCGCCGCGCTCGAACGGCTGCTCCGCGAGACCCGCGGCAGCGGCGTCTCCGTCGTCGCGTCGGCCGCCCTCGGGCATCGCCTCGGCGGCGGCCTGCGCGACCTGTTCGGCGCGACGCTGCACCTGCGGCACGCCTCGCGAGCGGAGCTCGCGCACGCGGGCGGCGTCGCCGACCTCTGGCAGCGCGACGAGCCGCCGGGCGCGGGGCAGTGGCGCGGCCGTCGTCTCCAGATCGTGGACGCGCCGCGGCCGCCCGCCGATGCGGTTCCGGAGCCGGAGACGGTCGACTTCGCCGCGGCATCCGTCGCCGTGGTGTCGGCGACCGTGCAACGAGACCTCGCCGATCTGCGAGCGCTCGGTCTCCAGCCGACGCTGCTCGCAGCCGGCGGCGAGCGCGAGGTCGCCGCGGCCGTCGCCGCCCTGGAGCGTCCCGTCGTCATCGGCGACGCGGAGGCCTGGATGTCGGCGTACTCGCTGAGCGGCCGCATGCGCGACTCGGCCCGGCTCGTCGTCCACGGCGGGCTCCGCGAGTTCCGGGCGCTCGCCCCCGCGTCCGCAGGCCGCACCGGCGCGATCTCGCTGCCGCCGCTGCTCGACGACGCCGATCCGGAGTGCTGGCAGGTCGATCCCGGGCGCACCGCGGCGCGTCGAAGATGGAAAACGACGGAAACCTCTCTGAATGTCCAATCCGGGCGCTGAATCCGAATGAGAAGTTCGCAGAAATTAACGATTCGGACACCGAAGCGTGAATTGAGCAACGCAGTGTGGCAGTATCGACGCACCCCATGGCAACGTCGCTGACCCGAATGGAGCACCCGTGACCTCTCGGCCCCTTCCCCAGGACCCGATGATCCGAACTCTCATCGCTCGCGCCCGCGCGTCGCAGATGAGCCGCCGCACGATGCTCGCCGGAGCGGGCGCGGGTGCCTCGGCGCTCGCCCTCGCCGCGTGCTCCACAGGCGGCGGGGCGACGAAGCCGACCCCGGCGGCGGATTCCTCGGCCACCGACAAGAGCCTCAACTGGGCGAACTGGGCCGCCTACATCGACGAAGACGACTCGGGCAACTACCCCACGCTCCAGGCCTTCGAGGCCGAGACCGGCATCAAGGTCAACTACGAGGTCGCCGTCGACGACAACAACACCTACTACGGCAAGGTCAAGGACCAGCTCGCCCTCGGTCAGGACATCGGCGCCGACGCCGTGTGCCTCACCGACTGGATGGTCAGCCGCTGGATCCGGTTCGGCTACACGCAGGAACTGAACCACGACAACATCCCGAACATCGCCAACCTCAACCCGGCGCTGCGCGACCCCGACTTCGACAAGGGCCGCGCCTTCTCCCTCCCGTGGCAGGGCGGGTTCGCCGGCATCTGCTGGAACAAGGAGGCCTTCCCCGACGGCCTCGCCTCGGTCGAGGACCTCTGGTCCTCCGAGCTGAAGGGCCGGGTCGGCGTGCTCTCCGAGATGCGCGACACGATGGGGCTCATCATGCTGCAGAACGGCGTCGACATCGCCGGCGACTGGGGCGACGCGGAGTTCGACGCGGCCATCGACGTGCTCACCGAGCAGGTCGAGAGCGGCCAGGTGCGCAACATCAAGGGCAACGCCTACCTCGAAGACCTGAAGAGCGGCGACACGCTCGCCGCGATCTGCTGGTCGGGCGACATCACGGTCATCAACGCCGAGGCCGGCGACAAGTGGGAGTTCGCGATCCCCGACGCCGGCGGAACCCTCTGGAACGACAACTTCCTCGTGCCCGTCGGATCCACGCGCAAGACGAACGCCGAGACGCTCATGAACTACTACTACGAGCCCGAGGTCGCTGCCGAGGTCGCCGCCTGGGTGAACTACATCACCCCCGTGGTCGGCGCGAAGGAGGCGGCCGAGGCGATCGACCCCGAGCTCGCCGAGAACCAGCTCATCTTCCCGAACGAGGAGACCCTGTCGAACGCGCACATCTTCCGCACCCTCACCGGCGCCGAAGAGCAGAAGTACCAGGCGCAGTTCCAGAGCATCCTGCTCGGCGCCTGAGAGAGGGCGACATCATGGCAGTGCGCGAATTCGCCGAGCGGGGCGCAGACCTCGAGCTCGTCGGCATCCAGAAGCGGTTCCCCGGCTTCACGGCGATCCAAGACCTCGATCTCAAGATCCCCGCCGGGTCGTTCTTCGCCCTCCTCGGCCCGTCGGGCTGCGGCAAGACCACGACGCTCCGGCTCGTGGCGGGGCTCGAGGAGCCGACGCAGGGACGCATCCTCATCGGCGGCAAGGACGTGACGGCCACCCGGTCGCACGAGCGTCCCGTGAACACGGTGTTCCAGAGCTACGCGCTGTTCCCGCACATGAGCATCATCGAGAACGTCGCGTTCGGGCTGAAGCGCCGGCGCATCGGCGACCCGCTCGTCAAGGCGCACGAGGCGCTCAAGCTGGTCGAGCTCGATCACCTCGCCCAGCGCCGCCCGCAGCAGCTGTCCGGCGGTCAGCAGCAGCGCGTGGCCCTCGCGCGGGCGATCGTGAACCGCCCGGCGCTGCTGCTGCTCGACGAGCCGCTCGGCGCGCTCGACCTCAAGCTGCGCCGTCAGATGCAGCTCGAGCTGAAGACCATCCAAGAAGAGGTCGGCCTCACCTTCCTGCACGTGACCCACGACCAGGAGGAGGCCATGACCATGGCCGACACCGTCGCGGTCATGAACAAGGGGGCCATCGAGCAGATGGGCGCCCCCGAAGAGCTGTACGACCTGCCGAAGACGGCGTTCGTCGCGAACTTCCTCGGGCAGTCCAACCTCTTCGCGGGTGAGGTCGCCGGCGCGACCGACACCGCGATCACGGTCGACGTCGGCACGGCACGTCTCATCGTCCCGAAGGCCAGGGCGCACCGCCACAACGGTGCGGTCACCGTGGGCGTGCGACCCGAGAAGGTCTCGCTGCACACCGAGCGGCCGGTCGATTCGGCCGAGCGCAACGTGGTCGGCCCCGGCCGCGTGCTCGACGTCTCCTTCTCGGGCGTGAGCACGCAGTACATGGTCGACGTCCCCGGTCACGGCACCATCCTCGTGTTCGCGCAGAACACCGGTTCGGGCCCGAGCGTGGGCGTCGGCGACGAGGTGTACACGAGCTGGCTCGTCGAGCACGGCTTCGGCCTCGACGACGGCGCCGTCGAGGCGCAGCGGTTCGCACCCGACGATTCGACGACCTCGATCGCGGCGCAGCGCCGCGACGACCTGGTCGCCGAGCTCGAGGAGGGCTGAGCATGGCCTTCGCAGCGTTCGCGACCGCGGAGGCCCAGCCCCAGGCACCACGCAAGACGAGCCGCATCGCGCTGCTCCTCCTGCTGCCCGGCATCCTCTACCTGGTGCTGTTCTTCCTGACGCCGTTGATCTCGCTGCTGCTCACCTCGTTGCAGGCGCCGCTCGAATTCGGCGACATCGGCCAGTACCAGTACGCGTTCAACTGGCAGAACTACGTCGACGTGATGACCGCGTACTGGCCGCACATCCTGCGGTCGTTCGGGTACGCCCTCGCCGCGACGGTCTTCGCGCTCGCGTTCAGCTACCCGCTCGCGTACTTCATCGGCGTGAAGGCGCGACGCTGGCCGCTGCTGCAGAGCCTGATGCTGGTGCTCGTGATCGCCCCGTTCTTCATCAGCTTCCTGCTTCGCACGCTCGCCTGGAAGCAGATCCTCTCCGACGAGTCGTTCGTGATCACCTCGTTGAAGGCGCTGTCGCTCCTCGGCCCCGACGCGCACTTCACGGGCACGCCGTTCGCGGTCATCTTCGGCCTCACGTACAACTTCATCCCGTTCATGACCCTGCCGCTCTACACGGCCCTCGAACGCCTCGACCTGCGCTACCTCGAGGCGGGCAGCGACCTGTACGCGCACCCGTTCACCGTGTTCCGCAAGATCACGATCCCGCTGTCGATGCCCGGCATCGTCGCCGGCACCCTGCTGACCTTCATCCCCGCGGCCGGCGACTACGTCAACGCCAGCCGGGACTTCCTCGGCGGGCCCGACACGCAGATGATGGGCAACGTGATCGAGGCGAACTTCCTGGTGCTGCTGAACTATCCGGCGGCCGCGGCGCTGTCGATCATCCTGATGGCCGCGATCCTCGTGCTCGTGGGCATCTACGTCAAGCGTTCCGGAACGGAGGACCTGCTGTGAGCGGAGAAGTCCAGGCGGCCGCCGTGCTCGGCGGGCTCGCCGAGAGCGAGCAGACCGAATCCGGCCGGCGTCCGACCGGTCCGGTGCGTCCCCGCCGGGTCGGGCTCGGGTCGTGGCTGCTGCCCGCGTACACGGTCATCGCCTTCGTGTTCCTGCTGATCCCGATCGCGTACACCTTCGTGTTCTCGTTCAACGACTCCGTGAAGTCGAACATCGCCTGGCGCGGGTTCACCTTCGACAAGTGGCTGAACGTCTGCAACGTCGAGGGCGGCGCGGTCTGCGAGGCCTTCGCCAACAGCGTGATCATCGGCGTGGTGTCGACGATCATCGCCACGACGCTCGGCACCATGATCGCGATCGCCCTCGTGCGCTACCGGTTCCGCGCCCGTTCGGTGATCAGCCTGCTGCTCTTCCTGCCGATGGCGACCCCCGAGGTCGTGCTCGGTGCGGGCCTCGCCGCGCAGTTCCTCGCCGTGGGCGTGCCGAAGGACATGACGACGATCATCCTGGCGCACACGATGTTCTGCATCAGCTTCGTCGTGGTGACCGTCAAGGCGCGCGTGTCGAGCCTCGACCCGGCGCTCGAGGAGGCCGGCCGCGACCTGTACGGCTCGCCCGCCCAGGTGTTCTGGCGGGTGACCTTCCCGTTGCTCACGCCCGGCATCGTCGCGGCGGCACTGCTGTCGTTCGCGCTCAGCTTCGACGACTTCATCATCACGAACTTCAACTCGGGGTCGGTCTCGACGTTCCCGAAGTACGTGTACATCTCGGCGTCGCGCGGCATTCCCGCCGAGGCGAACGTCATCGCCTCGGCCGTGTTCCTCTTCGCGCTCGTGCTCGTGATCGGCGCCCAGGTGTCGCGGGCCGCGCGCGTGAAACGGCTTGCGAAGCTCGGCTGATCGAGCGGGCACGACGAAAGGATGCCGCACCGGAAGCATGTTCCGGTGCGGCATCCGTCGTTCAAGGGCCGGGCAGGCAGGGTAGGCCAGAGCACGGCAGGGCAGGCAGGGCCCCGCTGCAGCCGGCTGCGGCCGGTCGTGGCGGAGCCCGCTCGGTCAGACCGTCGCGCGGATCTCGCCCACGCGGCGTTCGCCGCCCATGATCCAGAGGTCGAGCTCGGTCGCCACGCGGTCGATCGAGCCCTCGTCGATCGCGCCGGCGCTCGCGAGGAGGCGCAGCGCGATGATCGTCGAGGCGCGCGAGGAGCCGTCGAGGACCTTGAGCGCCGTGGTCGTGCCGTTCGGCGCGGTCATCACCATGACGCCCTCCGCGCCGAACTTGGCGAACACCCCGACCCGTTCGATCGCGACGGTGTCGGGCTGGCCGGGGCCCGCGATCGCCCACGCGTTCTCGCGAACGCCCTCGGTGAGGGCGGCGGCCTCGCGGAAGAGCGCGAACGGCGACGAGGGCGCCGCGGTCGTGATCTTCTGGATGCCGCGAGCGAGGCCGGTGAGGCTGATCGCGTGCACGGGTGCGCCGCAGCCGTCGGGCGCGGTGGCGGCGGGCCGTTCGCCGGTGAGCCGCTCGAGCACGTCGAGGATGCGTTTCTGCAGCGGATGCGCCGGATCGAGGTAGCCCTCGAGCGGCCAGCCGTTCGCCGCGCAGGCGAGCAGCATCGCGGCGTGCTTGCCCGAGCAGGTCATGTAGACGCGCTCGCGAGCACCGCCGGAGCGGGTGAGCTCCTCGCGCGCGGTCTGGTCGAGGGGGGCGGCCGGCGGGCAGCCGAGCGCGGACTCGGGGATCGAGGCGCGCGCGAGCAACCCGCGCACGAGCGCGACGTGCGCGGCGGTGCCGGCGTGGCTGGCGGTCGCGATCGCGGCGTCCTCGCCGCGCAGGTTCACGCCGGAGGACATGACCGCCACGGCCTGGAACGGCTTCATCGCGGAGCGGGGGAAGACGGGCGTCGCCACGTCGCCGAGGGTGCGCTGGAGCTCGCCCTCGGGGGAGAGCACGACGGCGGAGCCGGCGTGCCTGGACTCGGTGAAACCACTGCGTTCGACCACGGCGAGTTGGACGGCGTCGGAGATGGAGAAGGTACCGGTCACCGGATCAACCGAGTGCCGCGAAGCCGTCGTCGAGCACGTGCAGGGCATCGGCGACGAGGTCGTCGCTCATCGCGAGGCTCGGGAGGAACCGCAGCACGTTGCCGTTGGTGCCCGCGCTGAGGAGCAGCACGCCCTGCTGGGCCGCGAACGCGACGAGCGAGCTCACCGCCTCGGGGTTCGGCGCCTTCGTGGTCGCGCCGGTGCCGGGCTGCACGAGCTCGATCGCGATCATCGCGCCCATGCCGCGGATGTCGCCGATGATGTCGTAGCGCTCCTTGAGCCGCTCGAGGCCGGCCGTGAGCGTCGCGCCGATGCGCGTCGCCTCGTCGAGGAGTCCGTTGGCCTCGATGGACTCGAACACGGCGACGGCCGCGGCGCACGCGACCGGATTGCCGCCGAAGGTGCCGCCGAGGCCGCCCGCGTGCGCGGAATCCATGATCTCGGCCCGCCCGGTGACGCCGGCGAGCGGCAGGCCGCCCGCGATGCCCTTGGCGGAGAGCACGAGATCGGGGACCCAGCCGAAGTGCTCGCTCGCGAACCAGCGGCCCGTGCGCGCCATGCCCGACTGGATCTCGTCGGCGATCATGACGACGCCGTGCTCGGTGCACCACGACTGCAGGGTCGTGAGGAAGCCCTCGGCGGGCACCATGAACCCGCCCTCGCCCTGGATCGGCTCGACCACGAGGCACGCGAGGTCGCTCGCCCCGACGGCCTTCTCGAGGTAGGCGATGGTGCGGGCCGCGGCGTCGGCGCCCGAGAGGCCGTCGCGGTAGGGGTAGGAGCTCGGCGCGTGGTAGACGTCGCCGGCGAACGGCCCGAAGCCCGTGGCATACGGGTGCGCCTTGTAGTTCATCGCCATCGTGAGGTTGGTGCGGCCGTGGTAGGCGTGGTCGAGCACGGCGACGGCGCGTCGGCCGGTGTGCTTGCGGGCGATCTTGACGCCGTTCTCGACGGCCTCGGCACCCGAGTTCACGAGCACGCTGCGCTTCTCGTGGTTGCCGGGCGTGTGCTCGGCGAGGAGCTCGGCGACGCGCACGTACTCCTCGTAGGGCGTGATCGTGAAGAGCGTGTGGATGACGTCCTGCAGCTGGGCCGCGGCCGCCTCGACGACGGATGCCTCGGTGTGGCCGATCGTCGTCACGCCGATGCCGGCGCCGAAGTCGAGGAACCGGTTGCCGTCGACGTCGACGAGCACCGCGCCGTTGGCGCGTTCGATGTAGACGGGCAGCGCCGACGAGACGCCGGCGGAGACGACCTTGACGCGTCGCTCGTGCAGTTCTCGCGACTTCGGGCCGGGGATCGCCGTGACGATGCGGCGCTCCTGCGGCACCGAGTAGACGGGTGCGGCCTTGGTCTCTGCGGGTGTCTGGATGTCAGTCATGATGCCTTCAAGACTAGCGCCGAGCGACCGCCGCCCGCGGGCGATCCGACGAGCATGCGGGGCGTTCGCCCGCGACATCCGGATGCCTCGGGCTAGCGTGGAACCCGACCGGGATCGCCCCGGCCGCGCAGCCCGGAGAACGAGGAACGGAGCCGCATGATGCTCGGCGAACACGCCTACGCCGTCGACCTGGAGTGGACGGGCGCCCGCGAGGGCGGCACTACGGGATACCGCGACTACGGCCGCGACCACCTGCTGCGGGCGGCGGGCAAGGCGCACGTCATCGAGGGTTCGAGCGACTGGGTGTTCCACGGCGACGCCGAGCGCTGGAACCCCGAGGAGCTGCTGCTCGGCGCCCTCAGCCAGTGCCACATGCTCTCCTACCTGCACGTCGCGACCCTGCACGGCGTGGTCGTCGTGGGCTACACGGATGCCGCGACCGGCGTCATGCTCGAGGACGGGCGCGGCGGCGGCGCGTTCCGCGAGGTCACGCTGCGTCCGCGCGTCGTGGTCGCCGACCCCGCGATGGTCGACCTCGCACAGGAGATCCACGCGGAGGCCGCGCGCAAGTGCTTCATCGCGGCATCCGTCGCCTTTCCGGTGCACCACGAGGCCGAGGCATCCGCCCGCTGACCGGCGGCGATCAGCCGGTGACCGCCGGGAGGGTGGGCTCGACGGGGCAGGAGTGCCCGCCGACGAGCCGCGTGCACGGTTCGAAGAACGCCGGGTAGCGCTCGGCCGTCGGGTCGCCGAACCAGCGGTGCCAGAGCCGCCAGAAGTTGAGGTTGCCGTAGGCGCCGCATCCGTCGCCGCCCTCGGGGTCCGCGAGCGTGGCCGCGTTGGGCTGGTACGGCGTGTAGTTGTAGAGGTTCGCGGTGGCCTGATTGCGGATCTCGACCGTGCTCGCCCCGCACGCGGCGTCGGGGTGGTAGCCGACGTCGGTCGCGCCGATCATGTAGCGGCGTTCGGGATGCTCGGTGTACTGCCGGAACTGCCAGGCCGCGTTGTACACCTGGTTGAAGAACCCGAAGTACTTCTGGTCGCAGTCGGCCGTGTCGGGGCAGGCGTAGCCGGTCGCGCGCAGGTATCCGTCGGCGGTCGGGCGCGTGAGCAGCGACTGCTCCTTCTGCAGCAGCACGAGCAGGGTGCGCGGGCTGATGCCGCAGGCCTCGGCGACCTTCGCGATGATGCGGCTCGCGGGCTCGTCATCGGCGCCGCGGTACTCGGCGCAGTGCCTGCCGCCGACGGCGGGCTGCGTGGTCGTCGTCTCGGCGTGCTCGGCGAGGCAGTCGATGCCGATGTCGGCCCGGCACGGCACCTGCTCGAGGAAGTCCTGGATCTCGCCCTCGTCCATCGCGTCGCTGTTGTAGAAGGCGTCGTCGCTCACGATGAGGCCGGGGGAGAACTCGGTTGCGGGCGGCTCGGGCAGCGTGCGGTCGACCCTGGTCGGCGCCGGGGGAGCGGCGAAGCAGCCGGCGAGCACGAGCACGGCCGACAGCGCCGCGGTGAGGCGTGCGAGGCGGCGGGGGGTGCTCACCCGCCCGACCCTACCGCCGTGAGCGCGGACCGCGCTGGGAATCGCCCGCACGTCGCCCGGCTCGTCGCCCAGCGTCGCCCGCGCGTCGCCCGGCACGTCGTGGGCCGGAGGTCGCGATCGGATGCCGCGGAGCCTGCGTGGCTCGATCAGAGTCGCTCGCGCGGCACGACCTTGTCGGCCAGCTTGGCGAGGGTGCCCTCCGGCGGCTTCTCGTTGTAGACGCCCGCGAGCTCCTGCTTGGAGAGCGCGTGGATGCCGGCCATGATCTCGTCGGTCGCGGCGCGCCGGGCGCGCCCGGAGGTGGCGGCGCCGTGCCGGGACACGTCGATCGGGGCGCCGAAGCGCACGGTGACGGGCCGCACGCGCGGCAGCTTCGCGCCGACGGGCTGGATCTCCTGCGTGCCGATGAGGCCGACGGGCACGACGACGGCGCCGGTCTGCAGGGCGAGCCACGCGACGCCCGTGCGGCCGCGGTAGAGGCGTCCGTCGAGCGAGCGGGTGCCCTCGGGATAGATGGCGAAGGCGTTGCCGGCCTCGAGGATGCCGCGACCGGCGTCGAGCGCGGCCTGCGCGTCGGCACCGGCGCCTCGCTTCACGCCGACCGCGCCGATCGCCGTGAAGAACGTGCGCGAGACCCAGCCGCGGAACCCGGTGCCGGTGAAGTAGTCGTCCTTCGCGAGGAACTGCACGGGCCGGGGCGAGGCGAGGGGGATCACGACGCTGTCGATGAACGAGAGGTGGTTGCTCGCGAGGATGACCGGACCGGAGGCGGGGAGGTGCTCGGTGCCGCTGATGCGCGGCCGGTAGATGGCGAGGGCGACGGGTCGCAGGATGCCGCGGATGATGCGGTACGCCGGACCCTGCCGGACGGCGGCGGGGGCGTCGTCGCCGGGCTTCTCGGCCGCGTCGGCGTCGGTCCGGCCCTCGTCGTGCTCTGTCACCCTCCGACCCTAGGCGCGGTGCCATTCCGGGTCGGGCATACGATCGGCGCCTCCCCGTCGCGGACGGCGACGTGCGAGAGGATGGACGCGTGGACGTGAACCCCGACGACGAGCCGATCGAGCTCGGCCAGACCGGCGTACGGGTGCGCGTCGTGGCCGGGTCGCGGCGGCATCCAGGGGCCGATGCCGTGCTGCGCGCGCTCGTCGCCGAGACGGCCGCGGTCCCCGCCGGCGACGTCGAGCTCGTGCACGCGTGCGAACGCTGCGGAGCGCGGCACGGCCGGGTCACGGTGGCGTATCCGCTGACCGCGTCGGGTTCGCCGAGGTATGCGGATGTCGCGATCCACGGCGACGCGATCGTCGCGGCGACCGGCACGAGGCATCCGCTCGGGGTCGCCGTCGAACCGGTGGCCCTCGCCGCCGGGGCGGTCATCGACGAGGCGGCGCTGCACCCCGACGAGCGGGCGGCGCTGCGCGGGCTCGACGCCGACGAGGCCGCACTCGCGAGGGCGACGCTGTGGGCGCGCAAGACCGCGCTGCTCCGCGCACTGGGGCACAGCGACTTCATCGAGCCGTCGCGGCTCGCGATCTCGGACCCGCGGCTCGACGGCGGCGTCGGACGCATCGAGCGCGGCGTGCCCGAGTTCGGGTCGTTCTGGCGCGACGTCGTGTTCCACGACGTGGCGGTGCCCGGGCGCCGTGCGGCCACGGTCGCGGTCATCGGCTGACGCGGGTCTCGAGACGGCGCTGCGCGCCTCCTCGACCGGCGGAGGTCCCGCGCCGCCGGTCGAGGAGCGCAGCGTCTCGAGACCGCGCCGCCGGTCGAGGAGCGCAGCGTCTCGAGACCGCGCCCTAGGGTGGGATGGTGCGCTCAGTCATCATCCTCGGCTCCACCGGTTCGATCGGCACCCAGGCCCTCGACGTCATCCGCGCGAATCCGCGCCGGTTCGAGGTGGTCGGCCTCGCGGTCGGCTCGAACCGGGCCGTGCTCGAGGCGCAGGCCGCCGAGTTCGGGGTCGAGCACACGGCCGTCGGCATTGACGAGGCCGTGCAGCTCGTGCGCGACGTCGACGCCGACGTCGTGCTCAACGGCATCACCGGGTCGGTCGGACTCGGCCCGACCCTCGCGACGCTCGAGCGCGGCACGACCCTCGCCCTGGCGAACAAGGAGTCGCTGATCGTCGGCGGCGACCTGGTCACGAGGCTCGCGAAGTCCGGGCAGATCGTGCCGGTCGACTCCGAGCACTCCGCGATCGCGCAGGCCCTCCGGTCGGGCACCGACGACGAGGTGCGCCGCCTGGTGCTCACCGCGTCGGGCGGCCCCTTCCGCGGTCGCAGGCGCGAGGAGCTCGCCGACGTGACGCCCGCGCAGGCGCTCGCCCACCCCACGTGGGATATGGGCCTCGTGGTCACGACGAACTCCGCGACGCTCGTGAACAAGGGGCTCGAGGTGATCGAGGCGCATCTGCTCTTCGACGTGCCCTACGACCGCATCGACGTGACCGTGCACCCGCAGTCGATCGTGCACTCGATGGTCGAGTTCGTCGACGGCTCCACGATCGCGCAGGCCTCGCCGCCCGACATGCGCCTGCCCATCTCGCTCGGCCTCGACTGGCCGAACCGCGTGGCCGCCGTCGGCCGCCCGCTCGACTGGAGCGTCGCCTCGTCGTGGACCTTCGAGCCGCTCGACCACGCCGCGTTCCCCGCGGTCTCGCTCGCCAAGGAGGTCGGCCGCGCGGGCGGCGACTACCCGGCCGTCTTCAACGCCGCCAATGAAGAGGCGGTGGCCGCGTTCCACGCCGGGCGCATCGGGTTCCTCGCCATTGTCGACACCGTGCGCGCGGTCGTCGAGGCGCACGAGCCGCCCGAGGGCAAGGTCACGGTGGCCTCGCTCGCCGAGTCGGAGCGGGTCGCGCGGGCGGCCGCGAACGCGCGCATCGATCGCGCGTAGCGGAGGCATCCGCTCTCCCAGCCGAGCGTCAGCCGACGCAAAGACTTCGGCAGTACGCTCATCGGGTGGATTCCGTGCTGCCGTTCCTCCTCGGCGTTCTCGTCATCGTCCTCGGCCTCGCCGTGTCCATCGCGCTGCACGAGATCGGGCACCTGGTGCCGGCGAAGCTCTTCGGGGTGAAGGTCACGCAGTACATGATCGGATTCGGCCCGACGCTCTGGTCGAAGCGCCGCGGCGAGACCGAGTACGGCGTCAAGGCCATCCCGCTGGGCGGCTACATCTCGATGATCGGCATGTTCCCGCCGGCCAAGGGCGAGCAGGTGCACGCCGACTCCACGGGGTTCTTCAAGGGCCTCGTGCAGGACGCACGCGATTCCAGCCAGGAGTCCATCACGCCGGGCGACGAGCAGCGGGCGTTCTACCTCCTCCCCGTCTGGAAGCGCATCATCATCATGTTCGGCGGGCCGTTCATGAACCTCGTGCTCGCGGTCGTGCTCTTCGGGGTGCTCCTCATGGGCTTCGGCGTGCCCCAGTCGACGACGACCGTCGCGTCGGTCAGCGCCTGCGTGCTGCCGGCCACGAGCGAGCGGCAGACGTGCGAGCCCGGCGACCCGGCCGCTCCCGGCGCCGAGGCGGGCCTGAAGCCGGGCGACACGCTCGTCTCGATCGACGGCGAGCCGGTCACCTCGTGGGAGCAGTCCACCGCGATCATCCGCGCGAACCCGGGCGAGGACCTCGCGGTCGTCGTCGAGCGCGACGGCGCCGAGCAGACGCTCACGGTCACCCCCGCGCTCAGCGAACGGTACGTCGTCGGCGACGACGGCAAGGTCGTGACGGATGCCGCGGGCGAGCCCGTGACCGTCGACGTCGGCTTCGTCGGCATCGGCCCGACCGGCGCGCGCGTGCAGCAGCCCGTGACCGCGGTGCTGCCGGCCGTCGGCGAGAACATCGCCGGCGTCGCGGGCATCGTCGTGAACCTGCCCCAGCGCATGGTCGACGTGGCGAACGCCGCGTTCGGCCCCGCGGAGCGCGACCCGAACGGCCCGCTCAGCGTGGTGGGCGTCGGCCGGGTCGCGGGCGAGGTCGCGGCGAGCGACCAGATCGCGAGCGTCGACAAGGTCGCGGGGCTCATCGGCATCCTGGGCTCGCTGAACATCGCGCTCTTCGTGTTCAACCTCATCCCGCTGCTGCCGCTCGACGGCGGGCACATCGCGGGCGCGCTCTTCGAGGGCATCCGCCGGGCCTTCGCGAAGTTGTTCCGTCGGCCAGACCCCGGCCCCGTCGACATGGCCAAGCTCATGCCGCTCACCCTCGGAGTGGTCATCGTGCTCGGGGCGATGAGCGCGCTGCTCATCTACGCCGACCTCGTGAAGCCGGTGCAGCTGTTCTGATCGCGTCACCCGGTTCCGCTCACCTCCGCGTCGTCCCCGTCGCGGCATGTGCTCGCGCGTACTCCTGGGGGAGTACCCGATGAGGCGCCGTGCGGAGGATCCGGCGGGCGACGCGGCTCGATACGATCCCGGGATGCCCGTGCCGCCCTGGGAGACCCGATCCGGCTGGGACGGCCCGCCCTCGCGCGGCGGTCGGCCCGGCGGCCCACCCTACGCTGACGGCGGCCTCCGCGACACCGGCGTCGGGCCAGGCGGCGTGCGGTTCCGGCCCTCGGCGAGGTTCCGGCTGCTGGCACCCATCGTCATCAGCCTGCTCGTGCAGGTGCCCGCCGCCATCGGCATCGCGGTGTGGTCGCAGGCCGGCTGGGCGGCCGGCATCGGTCAGGTGCTGCTCGCCGCGATCGGGCCGATCGCCCTGCTCGGCATCCGTCGGCGGCCGGGCCCGACGGTCGCCCTCGTCGCGCTCGCCGCGCTCGCCGACCTGCTGCTCGCCCCCGACGCCGGGCCGCCCTACCTCGCCCTCGCGTTCGCGATCGTCATCTCCGTGTCGCGCGGCGCGCTCGTCTGGGCGGCGAGCGCGGTCGTCGCCGGCTGGGTCGCGGCCGTCGTGCTCGGCACGGCGTGGGGCCAGTCGTGGCATCCGTTCCGTGCCGCGTTCACGACGCTCGCGCTCGCCGCATGCTTCGGCATCGGGGCCTTCGTGCGCACCCGCGAGGAGCGCATGCGCCGGTATCGGGTCGAGGCGATGGCGCGGCGGCAGAGCGCCGAGGAGCGAGAGCGGGTGCGCATCGCCAGGGAGCTGCACGACGTCATCGGCCACGCCCTGTCGCAGATCAACGTGCAGGCGAGCGTCGGCCTGCACCTCATGGACCGCGATGCCGAGCAGGCCCGCACCGCCCTCGCGAACATCAAGGTCACGTCGAAGACGGCCCTCGAGGAGGTGCGCAGCGTGCTCGGCGCGATCCGCACCGACGCCGACGCGCCGCTCTCGCCGCAGGCGGAGCTCGCCGAACTGCCGCGCCTCGTGGCCGGCGTCGCGAGCCCCGACCTCGCGGTGCGCCTCGACGACCGCCTCGACGGCGATGCGCCGGGTCGGGCCGCCCAGTTCGCCGCCTACCGCATCGCGCAGGAGGCGCTGACGAACGTCGTGCGCCACGCCGCCGCTGCGAACGCCGTCGTCATCGTGGCCCGTGAGGGCGACGTGCTGCGTGTCACCGTCGACGACGACGGCACCGGCCCGGCCGGGGCATCCGCCGACGGCAGCGGCATCCTCGGCATGCGCGAACGGGCCGCGCTGCTCGGCGGCTCCGTGCAGGTCGAAACCTCGCCCGAGGGCGGCACGCGGGTCGACGCCCGACTGCCGTGGACGGCCACGCCGTGATCCGGGTGGCGCTGGCCGACGACCAGCTCCTCGTGCGCGCCGGATTCCGCGCGCTGCTCGAAGCTGAACCCGACGTCGAGGTGGTCGGCGAGGCGTCGACCGGGGCCGAGCTGCTCGAGCTCGTGCGGCGGCATCCGGTCGACGTGGTGCTCATGGACATCCGCATGCCGGGCGGCGACGGACTCTGGGCGACCGAGCAGATCGCGGCCGACCCCGCGCTCGCGGGCGTGCGCGTCGTGATCGTGACCACGTTCGAGCTCGACGAGTACGTCGCCCGCGCGGTGCGCGCCGGAGCGAGCGGCTTCCTCGTGAAGGACACCGAGCCCGTCGACCTCATCCGCGCCGTGCGCGTGGTCGCGAGCGGCGAGGCCCTGCTCTCGCCCGGCGTGACGAAGCGGCTGCTCGAACGTCTGGCCGTCGGCCTCCGCGATGCGCCCGACGCCGACCGGCTCGCCGCGCTCACCGACCGCGAGCGCGAGGTGCTGCGTCTCGTCGGCCTCGGCCTCACGAACGACGAGATCGCGGCCCGCCTCGTGCTCTCCCCGCTCACCGCGAAGACGCACGTGTCGCGCATCATGGCCAAGCTGCACGCGCGCGACCGCGTGCACCTCGTGGTCGTCGCCTACGAGTCGGGGCTCGTGGCGCCCGGCTGGCAGTAGCGGCATCCGCTCGGTGCAGGTGCCCCGCCACCCTCCCCTCCCAGCTCCCAGCTCCCAGCTCCCAGCTCCCAGCTCCCAGCTCCCAGCTCCCAGCTCCCAGCCCCCAGCTCCCGCCCCCCGCCCGTCCGCCGGCCCGCCCGCCGCCCGCCCGCCCGACAACTCTGAATCAGGCCGAAGTCGCGGATTCAGGCCGAAATCGCGTAATCCGTCCTGATCTCGCACCTTCGGCCTGATGCGAGATGTACGACGGCGCTGCTCCCGGGGGAGCAGGCGAAGTGCCTCCCGCGGCGGGATTCGCGGATGCCGCGCGCTGACGAGACTCGACGACGACGACCTGGGACGCAGGTCGCACGATCAAGGGAACACATCATGCTCACCACCCTCGCCACCGCCGCAACCGCGGCCGCGCACGCCGGACCCTGGGCGGCCGGCTTCGGCTGGGTCTTCTTCCTCATCCCGTTGTTCTGGCTGCTCGTCATCGGGCTCGTCGTGTTCGGCGTGAGCCGACGACGCCGTGCCTGGGCCGCCGAGGGCTACGCCCCGCCCTGGATGCGCGGCGCGACCGCCGAGTCCACCCTCGCGGAGCGGTTCGCGAAGGGCGACGTCGACGAGGTCGAGTACCGCGCCCGCCTCGAGGTGCTGCGCGCGAACCGACCGAACGCCTGATCCTGCCGAGAGCCACGAAGGGCGGATGCCGCGGCATCCGCCCTTCGTTACCGCAGCCGCACCGCAGCCGCACCGCAGCCGCGGCGCCGCTCAGCCGCCGAGCGCGCGATGCAGCGCCGCCGCCTGGTGTCGGTGCCCGACCGTCTCGTATCCGACCACGATCACGAAGGGCGACGCCGCCGTGATGAGCAGCCCGATCCCGAACGAGGCCCCGGCCGCGACGGCGACGACGGCGACGACGAGCGCCGCGATGGCGCCGAGGAAGAGCCAGATGTGGAACGGGTCGAACTGCCGGAGCAGCATCGAGTACACCGTGAAGAGCGCGACCACGAAGAGGCCGACGGGAATCACCACGGTGAGCAGCGCCGGCACGATGCCGATGTGGGCGACGCCCTCGATCTCGTAGGCGGCCACGTGCAGGCCCGCGCCGGTGCCGGCCAGCGAGAAGAACACGAAGTAGTGCAGGTAGCCCCACGCGAATCCGCGCTCGCGGAACCTCGCGAGCACCTGGCCCGACGGCATCGTGAAGTACGTCCACCAGAGGCCGAACACGAGGGCCGTCCCGGCGAACGCGAGCGTCACCGCCTCGACCGACCAGCCCTGCTCGTCGATCACGGCCGAGACCGCGAGGATCGTGCCGAGCACGATCTCGCCGAGCGTGATGATGACGAGCAGCCCGTAGCGCTCGGCGATGTGGTGGGGGTGCCAGGGTGTGGCGCCCTGCGGGCCGTGCTCGGCGACGTAGGGTCCGACGAGCTCGAGCACCACGAGCAGCGCCGTGAACGCGAGGGTCGGCGCGAGGGGGAGGTTCACGAAGAGGAGCACGAGCCAGCCGACCTGCGCGGCCGAGACGAACCAGACGTACGTGAGCGCCGTGCGCCGCCTCGACGGGTCGTGCTCGGCGGCCCGGAGCCAGAGCGCGATCGTCGCGACGCGCATGACGACGTACCCGGCGATGACGACGCCGTTGTCGACGTGCTCGCCCTCGTCGAGCGAGTGGAACAGCTGCGGCAGCCCCAGCGCGAGCACGAGCACGCCGATCATCTCGACCATCGTCGCGACGCGGAAGAAGACGTCGTCGTTGTCGTAGGCCGACGCGAGCCAGGAGTAGTTGATCCACGCCCACCAGATCGCGAAGATCGCGAACGCGAAGCCGCCGATCGCGGGCCACCAGTGCCCGAGCTCGAGCAGGTGCGCGGTCTGGGCGCCGGCCTGGCTGAAGGCGACGACGAAGGTGAGGTCGAAGAGCAGTTCGAGGGGGGTCGCGGCGCGGTGCGGCTCGTCGGGGTCGCGACCCGTCATGCGTCGGAGCCGGTGGTCGAGCGGCGGATGCGCTGGCGAGCTCATGTCGACATCGTGGCACGGTCGGCGTGCGCCGCACGAGGGGCGGATGCCTCGGCCTCGGGCCGGTCCAGCGCGTCGCCGCGGCATCCGCCGACGCCGTGGGCGTGCACGAATCCAGGAACACACCGCCTATGGGCGCGATATGCGGCTCTCGAGGGCGGCGGTCCTGAGAACGTGCAGGCCTGGGCGCGGTGGATTGCGGTCAGCGGTCAGCGCGAGAGCAGCAGCGCCTCGCCCTGTCCGCCGCCGCCGCAGAGCGCGACGGCCGCCGTGCCGCCGCCGCGACGCGAGAGCTCGAGCGCCGCGTGCAGCGCGAGACGCGCGCCGGACGCGCCGATCGGGTGTCCGAGCGCGATGGCGCCGCCGTGCACGTTGACCTTCTCGGCGTCGAGGTCGAGGTCTCGCATCGACTGGAGCGAGACGGCGGCGAAGGCCTCGTTGATCTCGACGAGGTCGAGGTCGGATGCCGCGAGCCCCTGCTTCTCGAGGGCCGCGGCGATCGCGTTCGAGGGCTGCGAGTGCAGCGAGTTGTCGGGCCCGGCGACCTGGCCCGAGGCGCCCACGAGCACGAGCCAGGGCAGGCCGCGGGACTCGGCCCACTCGCGGCTCGCCACGACGACCGCCGCGGCGCCGTCGGAGATCGGCGAGGAGTTTCCCGCCGTGATCGTGCCGTCTCCGGCGAACGCCGGTCGGAGACCGCCGAGCACGTCGGCGGTCGAGTCGGGGCGCACGCCCTGGTCTTCGGCGACGACGACCGGGTCGCCCTTGCGCTGCGGGATCTCGACGGGCACGATCTCGTCGGCGAACAGCCCGTCGGCCTGCGCGGCGCCCGCGCGGGCGTGCGAGGCGGCGGCGATCTCGTCCTGCTCGCGGCGGCCGATGCCGTAGCGGCCGTTGAAGCGCTCGGTCGACGCGCCCATCGACTCCTCGTCGAACGCGTCGGTCAGGCCGTCGTGGGCGGCGTGGTCGAGCATCGCCCACGTGCCGTAGCCCTTGCCGGCGCGCGAACCCGGCAGCAGGTGCGGCGCGTTGGTCATCGACTCCTGGCCGCCGGCCACGACGACGGATGCCTCGCCGAGGCGGATCAGCCGCGCGGCATCCGTGATCGCGGCGAGCCCCGAGAGGCAGACCTTGTTGATCGTGACGGCGGGCACCCGCCAGGGGATGCCGGCCGCGACCGCGCTCTGCTTGGCCGGGTTCTGGCCCGCGCCGGCCTGCAGCACCTGACCCATGATCACCTGGTCGACGTCGTCGGGGGAGACGCCGGCCTTCTCGAGCGCGCCGCGGATCGCGACGGTGCCGAGCTCGACGGCCGAGCGGGCCGCGAGGTTGCCGCTGATGCGGCCGAACGGCGTGCGTGCGCCGGCGATGATGACGACATCGGTGGTGGGCATGCGGGAGACTCCTTCGTCGGGGTTGGCGGTGCGCTGGTTCCATCCTACGATTCGGTTAGGGAGCATTCACCGGATTCACGAAGTCCGCGGTGGGGCATCCGTCATCGAGTCGACGAGGAGGTCGTGACATGGCACTCGACAAGGTCGTGCCCAGCGCAGCGGAGGCGGTGGCCGACATCCGCTCGGGGGCGAGCCTCGCCGTCGGCGGATTCGGGCTCTGCGGCATCCCGATGGTGCTCATCGACGCGCTCCTCGCGAGCGGCGTCGACGAGCTCAGCGTCGTCAGCAACAACTGCGGCGTCGACGACTGGGGGCTCGGCGTGCTGCTCGGGGCGGGACGCATCCGCAAGATGACCTCCTCGTACGTGGGCGAGAACAAGGAGTTCGAGCGTCGGTACCTCTCGGGCGAGCTCGAGCTCGAGCTCACGCCGCAGGGCACCCTCGCCGAGAAGTTGCGCGCGGGCGGCAGCGGCATCGCGGCCTTCTTCACCCAGACGGGGGTCGGCACGCAGGTCGCGGAGGGCGGGCTCCCGCAGCGCTACGCGCCCGACGGCTCGATCGCGGTCGCGAGCCCGGCGAAGCCGGTGCAGACCTTCGCGTTCGGCGGCAGCGACCGCGAATTCGTGCTCGAGGAGGCCATCACGACCGACTTCGCCCTCGTGCACGCCCTGCGCGGCGACCGCCACGGCAACCTCGTGTTCGACAAGTCCGCGCGCAACTTCTCGCCCCTCGCGGCCATGGCCGGCCGGGTCTGCGTCGCGCAGGTCGAGCAGCTCGTCGAACCGGGCGAGCTCGACCCGGACGCCGTGCACCTGCCCGGCATCTTCGTCGACCGCGTCGTCGTGGTCGGCCCCGACATCGAGAAGCGCATCGAACGCCGCACCGTGAGCGAGGAGGCCTGAGATGGCGCTGACCAGGGTCGAGATGGCCGCCAGGGCCGCGCAGGAACTCGTCGACGGCTCGTATGTCAACCTCGGCATCGGCCTGCCCACGCTCGTGCCGAACCACGTGCCCGACGGCGTCGCGGTCGTGCTCCAGTCCGAGAACGGCATCCTCGGCGTCGGACCGTACCCGCGCGCGGCCGACGTCGATCCCGACCTCATCAACGCCGGCAAGGAGACCGTCACCGTGCTGCCGGGCGCGGCCTACTTCGACTCGGCGACGAGCTTCGGCATGATCCGCGGCGGCAAGGTCGACGCGGCGATCCTCGGCGCCATGCAGGTGTCGGCCGCGGGCGACCTCGCGAACTGGATGATCCCGGGCAAGATGGTGAAAGGCCCGGGCGGCGCGATGGACCTCGTGCACGGTGCACGCCGCGTGATCGTGCTCATGGAGCACGTCGCGAGGGACGGCTCGCCGAAGATCGTGCACGAGTGCTCGCTGCCGCTGACCGGCAAGGGGGTCGTCGACCGGATCATCACCGACCTCGCCGTCATCGACGTGACGCCCTCGGGGCTCGTGCTCGTCGAGTGCGCGCCCGGCGTCGGCGTCGACGAGGTGGTCGCGGCGACGGAGCCCCCGCTGATCTCCGGACGCTGAACGGGCGTGCCCGGGCTCCTGCGGCATCCGCTTCGCAGCCTTCGCCCGACCGGGCGGAACTAGACTGGCACCGTGCCTGCTGTGAATCTCGGAATGCCGAACGTCCCCGAAGTCCTGGCCCCGCGACGCAAGTCCCGCCAGATCAAGGTGGGCAAGGTGCTCGTCGGCGGCGACGCCCCCGTGAGCGTGCAGTCCATGACGACGACGCCCACGACGAACATCAACGCGACCCTCCAGCAGATCGCCGAGCTCACGGCATCCGGCTGCGACATCGTGCGCGTGGCCGTGCCGAGCCGCGACGATGCCGAGGCGCTGCCGATCATCGCGAAGAAGAGCCAGATCCCGGTCATCGCCGACATCCACTTCCAGCCGAACTACGTGTTCGCCGCGATCGACGCCGGCTGCGCCGCGGTGCGCGTGAACCCGGGCAACATCCGCAAGTTCGACGACCGGGTCGGCGAGATCGCCGCCGCGGCGAAGGCGGCCGGCGTCTCGCTCCGCATCGGCGTGAATGCCGGTTCGCTCGACCCGCGCCTGCTCGAGAAGTACGGCAAGGCGACGCCCGAGGCGCTCGTCGAGTCGGCGGTCTGGGAGGCCTCGCTCTTCGAGGAACACGACTTCCACGACTTCAAGATCTCGGTCAAGCACAACGACCCCATCGTCATGGTCAAGGCCTACCGGCTGCTCGCCGAGCGCGGCGACTGGCCCCTGCACCTCGGCGTGACCGAGGCCGGACCCGAGTTCCAGGGCACCATCAAGAGCGCCACCGCGTTCGGCATCCTGCTCGGCGAGGGCATCGGCGACACCATCCGCGTCTCGCTCTCGGCGCCGCCCGCGCAGGAGGTCAAGGTCGGCCTGCAGATCCTGCAGTCGCTGAACCTCCGCGAGCGCAAGCTCGAGATCGTCTCGTGCCCGTCGTGCGGCCGCGCGCAGGTCGACGTGTACAAGCTCGCGAACGACGTGACCGACGGACTCGAGGGCATGACCGTGCCGCTGCGCGTCGCCGTCATGGGCTGCGTCGTGAACGGCCCCGGCGAGGCGCGCGAGGCCGACCTCGGCGTGGCATCCGGCAACGGCAAGGGCCAGATCTTCGTCAAGGGCGAGGTCATCAAGACCGTGCCCGAGTCCGAGATCGTGCAGACGCTCATCGAAGAGGCGAACCGCATCGCCGACGAGATGGGTGCCGATGCGCCGGTCGGCAGTCCGCAGGTGCTCACTCCGTAGCCGGCGGATCCTGCCCGAGCCGGCTGCTCCCGGCACGCTGTTCGGCCTCGGCGCCTCAGGCCGGCGGAACGAGCAGACGGAGCCGCTCGCTCCGCGGTGCGAGGGCCTCCGCGACCGTGACGGCCGAGCGCACCGCGCTCTCATGCGAGTCGGCGTCGTGCATCGCGAGACCGGCGAGCCAGAGTCCGTCACGGCCCTGCAGGTCGCGTAGCCGCGCCTGAGCGTCGAAGTACGCCGGCGTGATCTTGCCGTGCTCGTAGGTGACGAGCGCGTACAGCGGCTCGGGGAGTTCGCGATCGAAGGTGACCCAGCTTTTGAAGACGCGGGCGCCGAGGCGCGGGTTCCAGACGGTGAGCGAGCTGTGCTCGCCGTCCCAGCGGGCGTTCACGACCGACCAGGATGCCTCGTGCCGGGGCATGAGCCTGCGGTCGCCGTGCACCGCGATGGTGGTCTCGAACGTCTCGAACCTCGCCAGCTGGTCTGCGACGGGCTCGAGCCCGTCGACGTCGGCGAGCAGCGCGCGGGCGCGACGCGGGTTGCAGGCCAGCACGATCGCGTCGAACGCATGCGCGCTGCCCGAGGCATCCGTGGCCTGCCAGATCCCGCGCTGGCGCTCGACGCGCGCGACCTCGGCATCGAGTCGAACGTCGGTGCGTGCGAGTTGGTCGGCGAGGGCGTCGACGTAGACCCGCATTCCGCCCGGGATCTCGCTCTGCTCGGGGGCGCGGAGCCCGCTCGAGGCGTTCGCGCCGAGGTAGTACAGCGCGTTGTAGGCGGCGAACCCGAGGAACTCGGCCCGGTCGACGCACCAGAACGCGAGCAGCAGCGGCAGCAGGAACTCGTCGACGAAACGCTTCGGGAGCCGCGACCGCTCGAGGTACTCGGCGACGGTGACGGCGGTGTCGCGGCGAGCGAGGAACCCGGGCAACGCGTCGAGGAAGCGCCGGAATCGGAGCAGCGTACGGAGCGAGGCGGGCGCGAGCGACGGCAGGATCGGCGTGCGGCCACGGAACGGCGGCATCGCGATCGGATGCTGGTCGCGCGTGTCGTACACGGTGAGCGTGGCGGCGTACGACGCGCGCGTCACGCCGAGCGCGTCGAGCAGCCGGTTGAACGTCGCGTAGTTCGGGCCGGGGGAGAAGAACGCGAATCCGACATCGACGTGCACATGGTGACCGGATGCCTCGACGACGCCGACCGTGTGCGCGTGGCCGCCGAGGCGGGGCTCGCGTTCGAGGAGCGTGACGTCGTGGTGCTGTTCGAGGAGCCAGGCCGCGGTGAGGCCGGCGGCCCCACCGCCGATGACGCCGATCCTCATCGGGGCGACGGGGGTTCGGGCGGCCGGGTGTGCACGCGCTCACCCTAGCGCGGTGAGGTGCGCGGGAACCCGCTCGGGTCCGGGCTGGCCCGGGGGTGCAGGCCATGAGGGCGAACGAGGGCGCCTCCTGATCCCGTCGCACCGACCCGTCCCTACGGTGGCGGTGTGCTCGGGACGCCGCGCGAGTCAGCACCCCGTTCAGAGCATGAACCCGATGATCGTCGTCGAACGACGACCGACTGAACGGAGTCCTGCCATGTCCATAGCCACACGTTCGCGCCTCGGTCTCGGCCTCGCGGCCGGTGCCGCGGTCGCCGCGGTGAGCCTGATCCTCACGCCGCTGGCGGCCATCGCCGACGACGCAGCGGAGCCGGTCGCCGTCGAGGCGCCCGCGGCAGCCGAGCCCGCTCCGGCGCCCGCTCCCGAGCCGGCCGCCGAACCGGCGACCGATCCCGCGCCCGAACCGGAGCCCGCGCCCGAGCCGGCCGCCGAGCCGGAACCGGCGCCCGCGCCGGAACCGCCGGCCGTCGTGATCGCCGATCCCGGCACCACGGCCGAGGACGCGCTCGCCGAAGCCGTCGACGAACCGACGGTCACGCTCTTCGCGGCGCCGGCGCCGGCCGCTGCGGGCGACGCGGCCGCCCCTGCTGCCGCTCCGGCCGCGGCCGCCGCCCCGGCTCCCGGGGATCCGTGCTACCCGGCCGTCTGCATCGACAACGGCACGATCCTGCTCGCGGTGAATCCGACGGGCGAGCTCAACACCTACGACGGCACGGGCTCGGCCGCCGGTCCCGGCGACGTCGGGCTGAACTACCTGCCGACGAACCACGATGCGACCTCGCCCGGATGCCTCTGCGAGGGCTGGGGCGTCGCCGATCCGGCATCCGGGATCTGGGGCGGGGCGAACCTCGACACCGAGGGCGCCGGCGGCACGAACCTGACCGTCGAGTCCTTCGAGACGACGGCGAGCACCGCCAACTCTGTCGTCATCGTGAGCGACGCCGACCGGCCCGTCTTCCGGGTGACCCACGAGTACGTGCCCTCGCCCGCGACGCCCAACCTGTACCAGGTGAACGTGACGATCGAGAACCTCACGGGCGACACGATCGCCACGGTGCAGTACCGCAGGGTGATGGACTGGGACATCGAGCCGACCGCCTTCTCGGAGTTCGTGACGATCGACGGCGGCACCGCGAGTGCGCTGCGGTACACGAGCGACGACGGGTTCGCGAGCCCGAATCCGCTCTCGGGGCCGAGTTTCCTGAACTTCGAGGGCAACGCGGTCGACAACGGTCCCGCCGACCACGGCGCGCTGTTCGACTTCGCGTTCGGGCCGCTCGCCGCCGGGCGCTCGCTGAGCTTCGTGATCTTCTACGGAGCCGCGGCGAACGAGGAGGAGGCCCGCAGGGCGCTCGCGGCGGTCGGCGCCGAGGCGTACTCCTTCGGACAGAGCGACCTCGACCCGACCACGGGCACGCCGAACACGTTCATCTTCGCGTTCGGCAAGATCGGCGGCCGTGCGATCTTCGAGGCTCCGGTGCCGGCGGCGCCGAACCCCGAGGCGCCGGCGCCGACGGTCGGCGAGCCGGCCGCGCCTGCGGCGCCCGTCGCGGTCGTGGTGCCCGCATCGGTGGCCGAGGCCGCCGTCGCCGACGACACGATCGAGGCTGCGCCGACGCTCGCGTCGACCGGCGTCGAGTCGGGTGCGCTCGTCTGGATCGCCCTCGCGGTGCTGCTGGCCGGTGCCGGCGCGCTCGGTGCCGGCGCGCTGCGCCGGGTCAGGGGCTGATCTTCCGATGACGGCGGATGTCGGCGACGAGCGAGTCGCCGGCATCCGCCGTTCTGCGCGTCGGGTTGACGAGAACGTATTAACGATATATCGTTGACGCATCACAGAACTTCTGTGAGTGATCTTGTCAACGAAAGGAGTTCGCCCATGACTCGCGAACACTTCACCGAAGCAGACCTCCGGGCGGCCCGACGGCACGCCCGCATGTCGCGATACACGAGCGGCGAAGCCCGCTTCCACCACGCCCCCGAGTTCGGGCACCCGCACCGCGGGCCCGGCGCCTGGGGCGACCCGTTCGTCGGCGGCCCCGGTTTCGGCCCGGGCTTCGGCGGTCGCGGCGGTCGCCGCCGCTCCAAGGGCGATGTGCGGGCGGCGATCCTCTCGCTGCTCGCCGAGGCGCCCGCCAACGGCTACGCCATCATCAAGGCCGTCGCCGAGAAGACCGAGGGCGCCTGGCGTCCGAGCCCCGGTTCGGTGTACCCGACCCTGCAGCAGCTCGTCGACGAAGACCTCATCGTCGCCGTCGGCGAGGGCCGCAAGACCGAGTTCGAGCTCACCGACGAGGGCCGCGCCTACGTCGCCGAGCATGAAGAGGAGCTCGCCGGCGCCTGGGCCGCCCTGCCCAAGCCGAGCGAGTCCGCGACGGAGCTCTTCCAGGCGATCGGCAAGCTCATGGGCGTCGCCGGGCAGTTCCGCCACGGCGCCACCGACGAGCAGCGCGCCGCAGCCGCGGCGAAGATCGACGAGACCCGCAAGGCGCTCTACCTGATCCTCGCCGAGTAGGCCGAGTGCGGGCCATCGGGTCCGTGCGCGCGTGGGCATCCGACCGGCTCCTAGACTGGTCGGGTGCCCACACGTCTTTCCAACTACTTCCTCCGCACCCTCCGCGAAGACCCCGCCGATGCCGAGGTGGCCAGCCACCGCCTGCTCGTGCGCGCCGGATACATCCGCCGTCAGGCCCCCGGCGTGTTCGCGTGGCTGCCGCTCGGCCTGCGCGTCAAGGCGAAGATCGAGGCGATCATCCGCGAGGAGATGACGAACGCGGGCGCCCACGAGGTGCACTTCCCGGCACTGCTGCCGCGCGAGCCCTATGAGGCGACGAACCGCTGGACCGAGTACGGCGACGGCCTCTTCCGCCTGCAAGACCGCAAGGGCGCCGACTACCTGCTCGCCCCGACGCACGAAGAGGTCTTCACGCTGCTCGTGAAAGACCTCTACAACTCGTATAAAGACCTGCCCCTGTCGATCTACCAGATCCAGGACAAGTACCGCGACGAGGCGCGCCCCCGCGCCGGCCTCCTGCGCGGCCGCGAGTTCACCATGAAGGACGCCTATTCGTTCGACATCTCCGACGAGGGCCTCGACGCGAGCTACCAGGCGCAGCGCGACGCGTACGAGCGCATCTTCACCCGCCTCGGCCTCGAGTACGTCATCGTCAAGGCGGATGCCGGCGCCATGGGCGGCTCGAAGAGCGAGGAGTTCCTGCACCCGACCGTCGTCGGCGAAGACACCTTCGTGCGTTCGGCCGGCGGCTACGCCGCCAACGTCGAGGCGTTCACGACCGTCGCGCCCGAGCCCACGCCCATCGACGGCCTGCCCGACGCCGAGGTCTTCGACTCGCCGAACACGCCCACCATCGCCACGCTCGTCGACCTCGCGAACGCGAACCACCCCCGCCCCGACGGGCGCGAGTGGACCGCCGCCGACACCCTGAAGAACGTCGTGCTCGCCCTCGTGCACGTCGACGGCACGCGCGAACTCGTGATCGTCGGCCTGCCCGGCGATCGCGAGGTCGAGATGAAGCGCATCGAGGTCGCGTTCGCGCCGGCCGAGGTCGAGCCCGCCACCGAGGCCGACTTCGCGAAGCACCCGGGCCTCGTGAAGGGCTACATCGGCCCCTGGTCGCCCGACGGCGCCGTGCTCGGCGAGGCGTCGACCACCGGCATCCGCTACCTCGTCGACCCCCGCGTGGTCGACGGCACCGAGTGGATCACGGGCGCGAACCTCGACCAGAAGCACGTCTTCGGGCTCATCGCCGGCCGCGACTTCGTCGCCGACGGCACCATCGAGGCCTCGAACGTGCTGCCCGGCGACCCCGCGCCCGACGGCTCCGGCCCGGTCGAACTCGCCCGCGGCATGGAGATCGGCCACGTGTTCCAGCTCGGCCGCAAGTACGCCGAGGTGCTCGGGCTCAAGGTGCTCGACGAGAACGGCAAGCTCGCGACCGTGACCATGGGGTCCTACGGCATCGGCGTCACCCGCATCCTCGCGATCATCGCCGAGGGCAACAACGACGACAAGGGTCTCGTCTGGCCCGCCTCGATCGCGCCGTTCGACGTGCACGTCGTCGCGACCGGCCGCGACCAGGTCGCGTTCGATCTCGCCGAGCAGCTCGCGGGCGACCTCGAGCGGGCCCGACTCGAGGTGCTCTACGACGACCGCCCCAAGGTCTCGCCCGGCGTGAAGTTCGGCGACGCCGAGCTCATCGGCGTGCCGCGCATCCTCATCGTGGGGCGCGGCGCGGCCGACGGCGAGGTCGAGCTCTGGGATCGCCGCACGGGCGAGCGTCAGACGCTGCCGGCCGCCGATGCGGTCGCCGCGCTCGTCGGCTGAACCGCGACGCGCCGATCAGTCCTCGGCGTAGCGCGCCCGCGCGAAGCAGTAGACGCCGTAGACGATGAGCCCGGCGCCGACGAGCCACAGGATCGCCTGCCCGAACGGCAGGGCCGCGAGGCTCTTCAGTGCGGCGTCGAGGCCGCCGGCCTGCTCGGGGTCGTGCGTGAACGCGGCGACCCCGAACAGCACGCCGACGACGGCGACGGCGATGCCCTTCGCGACGTAGCCGACCGTGCCGAGCACGCGCACCCCGTCGCCGACCTTGCCGGCCGGGAGCGACAGGTGGCGGGCGAAGCGGCGGCGAACGCCGCTCACGATGAACGCGACGCCCACGCCGATCGTGACGAGCCCCACGAGCACGAGCAGCACCACGCCGCCCGGGGTCGCGAGCAGGGTGGCGCTGAACGAGGACGTCGACTCCGACGAGTCCGAACTCCCGCCGAGCGCCGAGACGAGGGCGGTGACCCCGATCGCGATGTAGGCGGCGGCGGTGCCGAGCTCCTTGACGCGTCGGCCCCACTTCTTCTTCGCGTCGGAGTCCTGCTCGAGGAACGCCTCGACCACCTGCCACAGCGCGAGCGCGAACATGCCGAGCACGATCACCCAGAGCACGACGACGCCGAACGGCACACGGGCGATCTGATGCATCGCGCCGCTCTGGTCGGCATCGCCGCCGCCCGCGCCGACCGCGACCGAGACCGCGATCGCGCCGATGACGACGTGCACGAGTCCGAGCACGACGTAGCCGGCCCGGGCCAGGATGCGGAAGGTCCGCGAGCGCTGGGCGGCGCTCGCGGTGGACTTGAGGGTGTCGGGAGCCATCGGCACAGCGTATCCACGCGGAGGGCCCGTGTTCGCCCCCTTGCGCGGTCGGCGCTCGGGCGGTACGGATGCCGCGGCGGCGCTCAGTCCTCGCGGTGCAGGTGGTCGCGGTGCTTGTCGGCCTGGTGATGCGCGACCGACACGTCGATGGGCCCCGTGACCGAACGCTCGTCGACCCAGCACTCGATGCCCGAGACGCCCGGCAGCAGGTCGCGCGTGAAGACCGGGTCACGCCCCTGGCGCCGCTGATGGCTGTAGTCGCGGAGGAGCTTGAACGCGACGCCCGAGAGCAGGCCGATCGCCACGAGGTTCACGATCGCCATCAGCCCCATCATCGAGTCGGCGAAGTTCCAGATCAGATCGGCGCCCGCGATCGAGCCGACGAAGATCGCGACGACCACGAGCAGCCGGTAGCCGGTGAGCACCGCAGGTCGTGCGGTGATGAACTCGATGTTGGATTCGCCGTAGTAGTAGTTGCCGAGGATGGAGCTGAACGCGAGCAGGAAGATCACGATCGAGAGCAGCACGCTCGCCCAGGAGCCGAGGTTGGCGATGATCGCGTCCTGCGTGAGCCCGATGCCGGGCGCCGCGTCCGCGAGGTCGGGATCGGAGACCAGGATGATGAACGCGGTGATCGAGCAGATGAGGAAGGTGTCGAAGTAGACGCCGAGCGTCTGCACGAGGCCCTGCTTGACCGGGTGGGTCACGGCCGCGCTCGCACCGGCGTTCGGCGCCGAGCCGAGGCCGGCCTCGTTCGAGAACATGCCGCGCTTGACCCCGGTCATGATGATCGTGCCGAGCGTGGCGCCGACGACCTCGTTGAACCCGAACGCCTGGCTGAAGATCGAGGCGAACACCTCGGGCAGCCGGGTGATGTTCATCGCGACGATCACGAGGCCGATGAGCAGGTAGATGAGGGCCATGAGCGGCACGACGGCCTGCGTGACCGAGGCGATGCGCCGCACCCCGCCGAAGACCACGAGTGCGGTGAGCGCCGCGAGCACGACGCCGATGGCCCAGGGGATCCAGTCCGCGCCGCCGTCGGGCGCGACGGTCGTCGAGACGGTCGCGCTGATGGTGTTCGCCTGCAGCGACGAGAACGCGAAGGGGAAGCAGACGATCAGGATGACCGCGAAGAGGATGCCGGCCCAGCGGGCCTTCAGGCCGCGCTCGATGTAGTACGCCGGGCCGCCTCGGAACCCGTCGGCGTCGCGCACCTTGAAGAGCTGCCCGAGCGTCGACTCGACGAAGCTCGACGCGCCGCCCACGAAGGCCATGAGCCACATCCAGAAGACCGCGCCCGGCCCGCCGATCGCGATCGCGGTGCCGACGCCGGCGATGTTGCCGACGCCGACGCGGGACGCCGCCGAGATGGTGAACGCCTGGAACGCCGAGACCGATTGCGGTTCGCCCGACTCGTCGCGCGGCGTCTTGTCGGTGAGGGTCCGGAACATCTCGGGGATGAGCCGGAACTGCACGACCCCCGATCTCGCCGTGAAGTACAGTCCGAGCAGCACCACCACCGGCAGCACGATCCAGGTCCAGAGCAGGTCGCCCGCGGCGAGCACGAAGTCGTTGACGGCATCCATGGGGTCAGCATGGCAGGAGCATGGATGTCGCGGCCCCGCGACATCCGCTAATCTAGAGAGTCGCCCGCAAGCAGGTGCGGCACTGAGAGCTGAATAGAGGAGGCCGGCGATGGATATCGACCTCAGCGTGCTTCGCATGATGGAGCGCGAGAAGGAGATCCCGTTCGATGAACTGGTGCAGATCATCGAGCAGGCCATTCTCATGGCCTACCTGAAGCACACGAACCCCGGCCAGCACGGTCACGCGAACCCCGAGGGTGCGCGTGCCGAACTCGATCGCAAGACCGGCCACGTCTCGGTCTACGTGCCCGAACTCGACGAAGAGGGCAACGTCATCGGCGAGGCCGAAGACAGCCCGAGCGACTTCGGCCGCATCGCGGCCTTCGCCGCCAAGCAGGTCATCAACCAGCGCCTGCGCGACCTGGCCGACGACGCCGTGCTCGGCGAGTTCCGCGGCCGCGAGGGCGACATCGTCGCCGGCGTGATCCAGCAGGGGCCGAACCCGCGCATGATCCACATCGACCTCGGCACCGTCGAGGCGATCCTGCCGCCCGAAGAGCAGGTGCCGGGCGAGGAGTACCCCCACGGGCAGCGCATCCGCGTGTACGTCACGAGCGTGTCCAAGGGCGCCAAGGGGCCGTCGATCACGGTGTCGCGCACCCACCCGGCGCTCGTGCGCAAGCTCTTCGCGCTCGAGGTTCCCGAGATCGCCAACGGCGTCGTCGAGATCGTCTCGCTCGCCCGCGAGGCCGGTCACCGCACGAAGATCGCCGTGCGCGCCAACCAGCCCGGCATCAACGCCAAGGGCGCCGCGATCGGCGAGCTCGGGCAGCGCGTGCGCGCCGTCACCGCCGAGCTCGGCGCCGAGAAGATCGACATCGTCGACTACTCCGACGACCTCGCCACGTTCGTCGCGAGCGCGCTCTCGCCCGCCAAGGTCACGAGCGCGTTCGTCATCGACGAGTCGACCCGCGCCGTGCGCGCGCTCGTGCCCGACTACCAGCTCTCGCTCGCGATCGGCAAGGAGGGCCAGAACGCCCGCCTCGCCGCGAAGCTCACGGGCGCGAAGATCGACATCCAGCCCGACTCGGTCCTCGAGTCGAACTGACGCCGGACGCCGGCATCGGTCGGCGCTCAGCCTCGGAGGTGTAGGATGGAACCCGTCAGAACGTGCATCGGATGCCGTTCGCGCGCTCCACGATCCTCACTTCTGAGGGTCGTCTCCCAGAACTCCCACGTCGTGGCCGATGTCGCGGCCGTGCTTCCGGGCAGAGGCGCGTGGCTGCATCCGACACCCGAGTGCTATCAGCTCGCCGTTCGGAAGCGCGCCTTCGGGCGCGCGCTCCGCATGCGCGGCGAGGTGGACACCGGCAACGTAGAGAACAGGCTGAACCCACAAGTGATGACCAATGAGTGACAACTGATGAGCGGCTCGAAATGAGTCCCGTCCGCCATTGATGGTTCGCCCCTGTCCGGGGTCGGACCCGGAACAGGAGAGAAGTGGCTGCCAAACCACGCGTACACGAGATCGCATCCGAACTCGGTGTCGACAGCAAGATCGCCCTTGAGAAGCTCAAGGAGATGGGCGAGTACGTCAAGGGACCCTCGTCGTCCATCGAACCCCCCGTCGCGCGCCGCCTGAAGGCCGCGCTCGAAGCGGCCGGCGCCGCGGCGAACGCCGCCGCGCCCGCCGCACCCGCGGCCCCCGCACGTCCGGCCGCGGTCAAGCCCGGCCCCAAGCCGGCGCCGAAGCCCGTCGCCGCGCCCGAGGCCGCTGCCGAGGCGCCTGCACCCGCAGACGTCCCGCTGACCGTCGCCGAGCGCCAGGCCCAGGCCGAAGAGCGCGCGGCGCAGGCCGCCGCCGAGAAGAAGGCCGCCGCCGAGAAGCCCGGCGACGCCCCCGCGGCGCCCGAGGCCGCCGACGCGGTGAAGCCCGGTGCCCCGAAGCCCGGCGGCTCCGCACCCCGTCCCGGTGCTCCGCGTCCCGGCGCCTCGCGTCCGGGCAACAACCCGTTCTCGAGCGCGCAGGGCATGGGCCAGCGCCCCGCCCAGCCGCGCCCCGGCAACAACCCGTTCTCGAGCGCGCAGGGCATGGGCCAGCGGCCCAGCCCGGGCAACATCCCGCGCCCGCAGGCACCCCGTCCCGGCTCGCCCCGTCCCGGCGCCCCGCGTCCGGCCGGTGCCGGCGGACGTCCCGGCGGCGGCGGCTTCCAGCGCCCCGGCGGCGCAGGCAGCGGTGCTCGTCCCGGCGGCGGCGGCTTCCAG
>NZ_WBIS01000011.1 GCF_009749465.1 Agromyces terreus | reverse complement strand
GGCGCGGCGGCGGCGGGAGCGGCGGCGGCGGACTTGGCGGCCTCGGCGGCGCGCGCCTCGGCGGCCGACACGCGCTGGCGCAGCTCCTCGTTCTCCTGATTCAGTCGACGAAGCTCGACGACGACCTCGTCGAGGAAGTCGTCGACCTCATCCTGGTCGTACCCCTCGCGGAACTTCGTCGCCTGGAAGCGCTTGTTGACCACATCTTCCGGAGTTAGCGCCATGGCTTCTCACCCTCACATCTTCGAACTGTTCGTTGCGTTCTGCTAAACGGTAGCAAAGTCCACCCGGTTCCCCCAGTGCCGGGGTCATGCAGCGCCTCGTGTTCGCAGGAGATCGTCAGGCGACCGCTGCGAGCCACGATACGACGGTCATCGCCATGATCACGACGAGCATGGCCAGAGACCAGCCCAGATCCAGCGCGACCTGCCCGATGCGGATCGGCGGGATCAACCGCCGGAAGAACCGCACGAGCGGATCGGTCGCCGAGTAGACCACCTCGACGACCACCAGCCAGCCCCCTTGGGGCCGCCAGGATCGATTGAACGTCCGGATGAGGTCGAGCACGAAGCGCGCCCACATCACGAAGAAGTAGATGACGAGCAGTGTGTAGAGAATGCCCCAGACGACGGACAGCGCACCCACGCCCTTTACGCGTGCGTGAAGAACGACGCGTCGACGTCGCCCTCGGTCTCGCCGGCCTCGCCGGAGACCACGACGTGCGACGGCGAAAGCAGGAACACCTTGCTCGTGACGCGCTCGATCTTGCCGTTGAGGCCCTGGGAGAGCCCGCTGGCGAAGTCGATGAGGCGCCGCGCGTCGGCATCCGACATCTGCGACAGGTTGATGATGACCGGGACTCCCTCACGGAAGGACTCGGCGATGACCTGCGCGTCGCGGTACTGACGCGGGTGCACGGTGAGGATCTCGTTCATCTCCGCCTGCGGGGTGCTCGGTTGTACAGGATGCTTCCGGAGCGGCGTGACGGCCGCCCCCGTCTTCGGTGCCGGCGCGGCGTGCACGACCGGCGATGCCGGCGCGGGCGCCGACGCTTCTCGTTGCTCGGTCTCGAACTCCTCGTCCGCGAGGCCGAGGTAGACCATGGTCTTCTTGAGCGGGTTGGACATCGCTGCCTCCGTCTAGGTTCCGTCTCTTCGAGGCTAACCGGCGACCGGACGATTGCCGGTGATTGCGGTGCCGATGCGTAGGTGTGTCGCGCCCTCGGCCACGGCGTCCTCGAGGTCGTGGCTCATGCCCATCGAGAGCGACGCGGCGTCGGGTGCGGCCGGCAGCACGACGCGCTCGCTGAGCTCGCGCACCCTCGCGAACGCCGCACGGGCCGGCTCGTCGAGCGGAGCGACCGCCATGAGCCCCCTGAGCGCGAGGCCGGGGGTCTCCAGCACGCGGTCCACGAGCGAGGCGAGCTCGGCGGGCGCGACGCCGCCACGGCCCGGATCATCGGTGAGGTTGACCTGCACGAAGCAGTCGGTCGAGCGTTCGTCGGACCGCAGCGCATCGACGAGCGCGTCGCGGTCGATCGAGTGGATCGCATCCGCGTACGCCCTCACCTGGCGGGCCTTCTTGCTCTGCAGCTGGCCGATGAAGTGCCATCGCAGATCGAGGTCGGTGAGCTCGGCCGCCTTGGCCTGCGCTTCCTGATGGCGGTTCTCGCCGACGTCGGCCACGCCGAGCGCGGCGAGGTCGCGCACGAGCGAGGCCGGATGGAACTTGGTGACCACGATCGTACGGATGCCGGCGGGGTCGCGTTCGGCGAGGCGCGCTGCCTCGCCGACGCGATCCTGCACGGCCAGGAGCCGCTCGCGCAGGACGTCGACCCCCGCGGAGGGCTGGTCGCTCACTTCAGGAAGTCGGGGATGTCGAGGTCGTCGTCTGACGGCTCGAACGCGGGGTCGCCGACGATCTGGTCGGCGGTCTGCGTCTCGGCCCCGCCCCAGTTCGCCGTCTCGACGAGCTCGTCGATGTCGATCTCGCCGATGACGTCGGCCGAGTCCGCACCGGACGCCGCCGCTCCGCCGATGCCGGCGCCGACGGCGGCGGGAACGAGCTGTTCGCGTCTGGCCTCGACCGGCTTCGCGTTCGGCTCGCCGCCGTCGAATCCCGCGGCGATGACCGTGACCCGCACCTCGTCGCCCAGCGTGTCGTCGATCACGGCTCCGAAGATGATGTTCGCCTCGGGGTGCACGGCCTCCTGCACGAGACGGGCGGCGTCGTTGATCTCGAAGATTCCGAGGTTCGACCCGCCCTGGATCGAGAGGAGGACGCCGTGGGCGCCGTCGATGGAGGCCTCGAGCAACGGGCTCGCGACCGCGAGCTCCGCGGCCTTGATGGCTCGATCGGCCCCCCGGGAGGAGCCGATGCCCATGAGGGCCGAACCGGCCCCCTGCATGACCGACTTGACGTCGGCGAAGTCGAGGTTGATGAGGCCGGGCGTGGTGATGAGGTCGGTGATGCCCTGCACACCGGCGAGGAGCACCTGGTCGGCCGTGGCGAACGCCTCGAGCATGGAGATGCCGCGGTCGCTGATCTCGAGCAGGCGGTCGTTCGGCACCACGATGAGGGTGTCGACCTCTTCCTTCAGGCGTGCGACGCCCTGTTCGGCCTGCGTCTGGCGGCGCTTGCCCTCGAAGCCGAACGGCTTGGTCACGACACCGATGGTGAGAGCGCCGATGGACTTCGCGATGCGGGCCACGACGGGCGCGCCGCCGGTGCCGGTGCCGCCGCCCTCGCCGGCCGTGACGAAGACCATGTCGGCGCCCGCGAGCGCCTCCTCGATCTCTTCGGCGTGGTCTTCCGCGGCGCGGCGGCCGACCTCGGGGTCGGCTCCGGCGCCGAGGCCCCGGGTGAGGTCGCGGCCGACGTCGAGCTTGACGTCGGCGTCGCTCATGAGCAATGCCTGGGCGTCGGTGTTGATCGCGATGAACTCGACGCCCCTGAGGCCGAGTTCGATCATGCGGTTGACGGCGTTGACGCCGCCGCCGCCGATACCGACGACCTTGATGACGGCGAGGTAGTTCTGGTTAGTCGACATCTCCGGCCCTTCGTGCGAACTCTGAACTCTGAACCTCAAGTCGAGGGTTAAAGTCTTGCCGAGTATGCAATTCCTGTTCTCGAAGGTAGGCGGCCACGGCGCGAGGCGCGGCAAGGCACGCGGGCGTGTCGCGAACGGAGCGGATCCGCAGCCCCGAACAGGCTCGACGGAGCACCCGTCGCTATCGCGGTCACCGCGTGACGGCGCTCTTCGGCGACGACACGTCGTAGAGCTCGACGGTGTCGGGCGGCGCGGCCCGCATGAGACCGGCCAGCACCGCAGCCTTGAGCGCCGAGTCCTCGGCGCTCCCCCACACGACGCGTGCATCGCCGAGTTCGAGCACCACGTCGTCGGCCGTCTCGGCGCTCGCGCCCGTCACGAGCGACCGGACCTCGGCCGGGAGGCTGCGCACGACCGCCGCGACCGCCCGGAATCCCTCGCTCGCGACTCCCCCGTCGACCTCGATCAGCGGCTGTCCGTCGGGCCGGGCCTCCGGCCGCTCGATCACGACCCCGGCGGCATCGACGAGCTCGAGCCCGTCGTCGGTCTCGATCACCCCCACTGGCGTGCGCTCGACGAGTCGCACGACGAGGGTGCCGGGGGGAATCGCCTCGATCTGGTAGGTCTCGATGAGCGGGAACTGCGACAGCGCGGCCTGCACCTCGCCCCGATCGATCAGGGTGAGGGGGGTGCCGAGCATCGGCTCGAACGCACTCGTGACGCCGTCGGCCGAGACCCTCGACGCGCCCTCGACCCGCACGTCGCGCAGGGCCATGATCGGCGAGTACGCCCCGACCACGACCGCGGCGACGAGGAGCCCCAGTGTGCCGAGCGAGACGCCCCACGCCAGACGGCGGCGTCTGGAGCGCACGGTGAACCGGCGAACCTCGGCGCGCTCGTAACGCCTCCGCTCACGCGCCGCCGCCGCGATCGCGCGACGGGTAGACCATCGACCGCGCGCCGTCGTGCCCCGGGCGGGGGCGGGTTCGCCGAGCTGATCGGCCGACGCCGACCAGGCCGGACGGGACTCGGGCGAAGGGCCAACCTCGATCGGCTCGGTGTGCGCCGCGTCGGCAGCGCCCGGGCCGGGGCGGTGCGCGACCCCGTCGGCGGAGCCGCCCATGCCCCCCGACGCGGCCGTGCGGCGCGCCTGCTCGCCCTGACGGGACGCCCCGGACGCGCGCGCCTGCGGCCTCGGGGTGTCCGCGCGCGGCTTCGCGGCCGGGCGCGCCTGCGCCGGCCGTTCGAATCCCTGCGGCCGCTTCACGCGGCGTGCACCCTCATCCTCGTTCCCGCTCGAGGGAGCCGAGGAGCTGCGGAACGATGCGGTACACGTCGCCGCAACCGAGGGTGATGACGTAGTCGCCAGCCTGCGCGATGCGCGCCGTGTGGTCGGCCGCCTCCTGCCAGTCGGCGAGGAACGCGACGTGCGAGGCATCCGCGAACCGCTCGCTCACGAGCGCGCCGGTCACACCCGGCACCGGATCTTCGCGGGCCCCGTACACGTCGAGCACGACCGTCTCGTCGGCGTACCGCTCGAGCACCTCGGCGAACTCCCGCGCGAACGCCTGCGTGCGGCTGTACGTGTGCGGCTGGTGCACGGCGATGATGCGGCCGTCGCCCACGACGGTGCGCGCCGCCGCGAGCGCCGCGGCGACCTCGGTCGGATGGTGCGCGTAGTCGTCGAAGACGCTCACCCCGCCGACGGTGCCGTGCAGCTCGAACCGGCGGCCCGTGCCCGAGAAGCCCTCGATGCCGGCCAGCGCGGACGCGGGGTCGAAGCCCATGCCCACGAGCACCGCGAAGGCGCCCGCCGCGTTGACCGCGTTGTGGTGGCCGGGCACCCGCAGGCGGGCGGAGTAGTCGACGCCCTCGTACGCGACGCTGAACGCGACCGGGCCGTCGGTGACGACCGAGTGCAGGCGCACCGTCGCATCGGATGCCTCGCCGAACGTGATCACGCGCTCGTGCGAGAGGCGCTCGGTCACCCGCACCGCCCCGGCGTCGTCGCTCGAGATCACGACGAGCTCGCTCGCGCGGTCGGCGAAATCGACGAAGGCCTGCTCGAACGCGTCGCGCGAGCCGTAATGGTCGAGGTGGTCGGGGTCGACGTTCGTGACGAGCGCCACCGCGGTGTCGTACAGCAGGAACGAGCCGTCGGACTCGTCGGCCTCGACGACGAAGAGCTCGCCCGCGCCGGCGGCCGAGCTGACCCCGAGGTCGGCGAGGACGCCGCCGTTGACGAAGCTCGGGTCTGCGCCGACGGCCCGCAGGCCCGTCACGATCATGCCGGTCGAGGTGGTCTTGCCGTGCGCGCCGGCGACGGAGACCAGCCGGCGACCGCCGATCAGTGCGGCCAGCGCGTGCGACCGGTGCAGCACGGGCAGGCCCCGCTCGAGCGCGAGCCGGTACTCGGGATTGTCCTGCCAGAGCGCGCCGGTCACGACGACGGTGTCGACGTCGTCGCCGAGGTTCGCCGCCGCGTGCCCGATCGCGATCTCGGCGCCGAGCTCGCGCAACGCGGCGATGTTCGCGGAGTCGCGCACGTCGGAACCGGTCACCCGGTGCCCCTCGCCGATGAGGAGGCGCGCGATGCCGCTCATGCCGGAGCCGCCGATGCCCACGAAGTGCACGGCGCCGAGGCTGGCGGGGATCGGGATGGTCAGATCGGGCTTGATGGTCACGACGGTGCTTTCCTCGGGATCAGGGTGCGGGTGCGGCAATCGAGCATGCCACGGATCACGGCTCCGGATGCCGCGGCATCCGTCGTCTCCACGTTACGCGCCGCGCGAGGCACCGGCGGCACCCGCGCCGAGGGCCGCGTCGACGAGGCCGACCATGCGCTCGGTTCCGTCGCGGCGTCCGACCGAGGCCGCGGCGGCCGACATGTCGGCCACCCGGTGCGGTGCGGCGAGCAGCGGCAGCAGGGTCGTGCGCACGAAGTCGGACGTGAACGCGGCGTCGTCGACGAGGAGCGCGCCGCCGGCCTCGACGGCCTCGGCCGCGTTGAAGCGCTGCTCGCCGTTGCCGACGGGGTAGGGCACGAGCACCGAGGGGATGCCGAGCGCGGTGAGCTCGCAGACCGTCGCCGCGCCCGCCCTGGACACCGCGAAGTCCGCGACCGAGAGGGCGAGGTCCATGCGGTCGGCGTACTCGAGCAGACGGTAGTCGGGCACGTCGGGGTCGGACACCTCGGAGTTCGCACCGGTGATGTGCAGCACCTGCCAGCCGGCGCCGGTGACGGTCTCGGCCGAATCGACCATCGTGCGGTTGATCCGGCGCGCGCCGAGCGAACCGCCCGTCGCGAGGAGCACGGGCCGGTCGGGGTCGAGGCCGAAGAACTCCGCGGCGGCCCGGCGACGTGCGGTGCGGTCGAGCTCGGCGATCTCGCGCCGGAGCGGCATGCCGACGACCTCGGCGTGCCGGAGCGGGGTGCCGCCGAACGCGACGCCGACGGTCTCGGCCCACCGGGAGCCGAGTCGGTTGGCGAGACCGGGTTTCGCGTTGGCCTCGTGGATCGCGATCGGCACGCCCAGCCGGCGCGCGGCGAGGTACGCGGGCGTCGACACGTAGCCGCCGAAGCCGACCACGACGTCGACGCCGCGCTCGGCGATGATCGCCCGGACATCGGACACCGACTCCCAGAACCGCTTCGGGAACCGCACCGCGGCCCCGTTCGGACGCCGGGGGAAGGGCACCTTCGCGATCGTGAGCAGCTCGTAGCCGCGCGAGGGGACGAGGCGCGCCTCGAGCCCTTCGGCGGTGCCGAGCACGAGCACTTCGGCGCCGGGATCGCGCTCGCGCAGGCGATCGGCGACGGCGAGGAGCGGATTGACGTGGCCGGCCGTTCCCCCGCCGGCCAGCAGGTGCACGGTCATCGCGTGCGACCCGCGGCCGAGCGAGGAGCCAGGCGTGCCGCGGCGCGGGCGGCGGCGCGCGCCCCCGCCTCGGGGTCTCGGGCGACGGAGAGCACGACGCCGATGGCGAAGAGCGTCGTCACGAGCGCCGTGCCTCCGGCGGAGACGAGCGGAAGTGGGACGCCGAGGACGGGGAAGACACCGAGCACGACTCCGATGTTGACACACGCCTGCCCGATCACCCACACCATCACGGACGCCGTGACCGTCTTCGCGAACAGCGTCTGCGCCGAGCGCAGCACGCGCGCGAACGCCACCGCGAGCAGCACGAAGAGGGCGATGACCACGATCGCCCCGATCAGGCCGAGTTCTTCCCCGATGATCGCGAAGATGAAGTCGTTGTCGGCCGCGGGCAGCCACGACCACTTCGCCGTCGAGTTGCCGAGCCCGACCCCGAAGATCCCGCCGCCGGCGAGGGCGAACCGGCCGTGCTGGATCTGCCAGCAGTCGTCGCTGCTGCCGTCGGCGCAGTTCTCCTGGAGGAAGGCGCTGATGCGGCGCATCCGGTTGTCGCTGGAGACCGCGACGACCACGAAGATCGCGGCGCTCGCCAGCACCGGCGGCAGCAGCAGCCGGAAGCGAACCCCGATGAGGAACAGCGCGCCGAGCAGCATCGCGCCCATGATCATCACGGTGCCGAGGTCGCCGCCGAGCAGCACCAGCCCGATCGCTCCGCCGCCGACGAGCAGGATCGGGAGGATGCCGTGGCGGAAGTCGCCCAGGTACGCCTGCTTCTTCGTGACGATGAAGCCGAGCCAGAGCACGAGCGCGACCTTGATGAGCTCCGAGGGCTGGAACTGCACCGGACCGAGCGCGAGCCAGTTCGTGTTGCCGCCCACCTCGATGCCGAGGGGCGTCGCGACGACCAGGATCTGCAGTCCGCACGAGGCGATGAGGAGCGGCCAGGCCACGCGCATCCAGAACCGCTCGGGCATCCGGCTCGCGATGAGCATGAGCGGAAGCCCGATCACGGCGAACATACCCTGCCTCGCCGCCTGGAAGAAGAAGTCGCCGTCTTCGATGCGCGATTCGACGGTCGACGAGGAGAGCACCATGACGAGCCCGAAGAGCACGAGGAACACGGTGGTGCTCAACAGGAGCACGTAGTCCTTCGACTCGACGCGGAACACGCGACCGATCCGGATGCGGGCGGCGACGCCCCTGCGGTCAGGCTCCGGCGTCGGGGGTGTTCGCGGCGGGGTCGCCATCGGCACCACCTCCTGCTCGCTCCCGGACCGCCTGCTGGAAGGACCGCCCGCGATCGGCGTAGTCGGCGAACTGGTCCATCGATGCGGCCGCGGGCGCCAGGAGCACCGTGTCGCCGGCACGGGCGGCCGACTCGGCGAAGGCCACCGCGCGAGACATCACCGTTCCAGTGTCGGCGTCGTCGACCTCGAACACCGGCACGTCGGGCGCGTGTCGGGCGAACGCGGCGAGGAGGGCCGATCGGTCGACGCCGATCACGACCGCCGCACGCAGGCGCGACGCGTGCGCCGCGACGAGGGCGTCGACGTCGACCCCCTTGAGGAGTCCGCCGACCACCCACACGACGCTCGGATACGCGCGCAGCGACGCCTCGGCGGCATGCGGGTTCGTCGCCTTCGAGTCGTCGACCCAGCGGATGCCGCCCGCGAGCTCGACGGTCTCGATGCGGTGGTGATCGAGCCGGAACTCGCCGAGCGCGTCGTGGACGACGCCCACCGGGACGCCGGCGGCGCGCACGAGGGCCGACGCCGCCAGGATGTTCGCGACGATGTGCGGTACCGCGAGACCGTGCGGCTCGAGCTCGTCGACCGTGATGATCTCGAGCGCCGACGAGTGCCGCTCCTCGAGGAACGCGCGGTCGCAGAGGATGCCCTCGACGACGCCGAAGTCGCTGGGCCCCGGCACGTCGAGGCCGAAGCCGATCGCACGGGCGCCGGCCTCGACGTCGGCGTCCTCGACCATGCGGCGCGTCGCCTCGTCGGCGCGGTTGTAGACGCACGCCACGCGCGTGTTCGCGTAGACCTTGCCCTTCGCCGCACGGTACGCCTCGGCGCCGCCGTGCCAGTCGAGATGATCGTCGGCGATGTTGAGGCACACGCTCGCGAGCGGGTGCAGCGCGCCGGGGCCCTCGGTGGGCAGCGCGTGCAGCTGATAGCTCGAGAGCTCGACGACGAGCACGTCGAAGCCGCTCGGGTCGCGCACCGCGTCGAGCACGGGCACGCCGATGTTGCCGCAGGGGGCGGCGCGCAGTCCGTTCGCCGCGAGGAGCGTCGCGGCGAGCTGCGTCGTCGTGGTCTTGCCGTTGGTGCCGGTGACGAGGATCCACTCGGCCGGGGTCACCTTGTCGCGCACGCGCCAGGCGAGCTCGATGTCGCCCCAGACTGCGACCCCGGCGTCGGCGGCCCAGGCGAGCACGGCATGGTCGGGGTGGAATCCGGGCGAGACGACGACGACGTCGGGGGCGAACGCGACCGCCTCGTCGGGAACGGCGTCGAGCGGATGCCGCAGCACGCGCACTCCGATGACGTCGAGGATCCGCGCGCGATCGTCGTCGACCTTCGCCGCGACGAGCAGCACCTCGGCGCCGAGCTCGGAGAGCGTGTCGGCGACGGCGAATCCGGTGACCCCCGCGCCGAGGACGACGGCCCGGAGCCCTTTCCAGTCGGCGTGCCAGCTCGTCAGCGCGTCGAGACGCCCGGTCGAGGCATCCGCACCGCTCATCGCTGGAGCCACTCGAAGTAGAAGGCGCCGACGCCCGCGGCGACGAACATGCCGGCGATGAGCCAGAACCGCACGACGATCGTGACCTCGGCCCAGCCCTTCAACTCGAAGTGGTGGTGGATCGGGCTCATGAGGAAGATGCGTTTGCCGCCGGTGAGCTTGAAGTACGCGCGCTGCACGATCACCGAGCCGGTCTCGATGACGAAGATGCCGCCGATGAGCACGAGCAGGAGCTCCGTCTGGCTCACGATCGCGAGCGCCGCGAGGGCGCCGCCGAGGGCGAGGGAGCCCGTGTCGCCCATGTAGATCTTCGCGGGATTCGTGTTCCACCACAGGAACCCGATGAGGCCGCCGACGATCGCCGAGGCGACGATCGCGATGTCGAGCGGATCCCGCACGTCGTACGCCCGGTAGGCGTCGGCCATGTTGAGGTTCGGGCTGAACTTCGACTGGTTGAACTGCCAGAAGCCGATGATGATGAACGAGCCGATCGCGAGCACCGAGGCACCGCCGGCGAGGCCGTCGAGGCCGTCGGTCACGTTGACGCCGTTCGAGGCCGCGGCGGTGATCAGGCAGATCCAGATGACGTAGATGATCGTGCCGAGGATCGTGCCGAACACCATGAAGTCGAGCGGCAGGTCGCGGATGAACGAGATGCTCGTGCTGGCCGGCGTGACGCCCTCGGCGTTCGGGAAGTTGATCGCGAGCAGGGCGAACGCGGCGGCGACCGCGGTCTGCCCCGCGACCTTCGCCCATCCGCCGAGCCCGAGGCTCTGCTTCTTGCGCGTCTTCAGGAAGTCGTCGAGGAACCCGACGAGGCCGAGGCCGACCATCATGAACAGCACGAGGAGGCCCGTCGCCGTCGGCCGTTCGTTGCTCAGCAGCAGCGTCGCGACGAAGTAGCCGAAGATGGTGCCGAGGATGAAGACGATGCCGCCCATCGTGGGCGTCCCGCGCTTGACGTGGTGGCTCTGCGGCCCGTCGTCGCGGATGAACTGACCCCACCCGAGCCGCACGAAGAGCCGGATGAACAACGGGGTCAGAAACAGCGTGAAGGCGAGCGACAAGGCTCCGGCGCTCAGCAGTGCTCTCACGAGAACCATTCTCCCAGTCGGTCGCCGAGGTGGCGGAGGCCCGCCGCGTTCGACGATTTCACCAGCACGGTGTCTCCGGGCCGGGCGGAGGCGACGACGAGCTCGTACGCCTCGTCGGAGGTCTCGACGAACGCGGACTCGCCGTCCCACGAGCCCTCGTTGATCGCGGTGATGTGCAGGCGTCTGGCGCCCTGCCCCACGACGACGAGCTGCGAGACGCCGAGCCGCACGGCGAGCAGGCCGATGCGGTCGTGCTCCTCGCCCGAGAACTCCCCCAACTCGCTCATCTCGCCGAGGACGGCGATGGTGCGGGTGCCGGGCGCCTTGACCTGCGCGAGCGTCTTCAACGCCGCGCTCATCGAGTCGGGGCTCGCGTTGTACGCGTCGTTGATGACCGTGATGCCGTCACGACCGCCCATGACCTGCATGCGCCAGCGCTCGGCGAGGGTCACCGACTCGAGCGCGGCGACGACGTCGGACAGCCCGACGCCCAGTTCGACGGATGCCGCGACGGTCGCGAGCGCGTTCATCACGTGGTGCTCGCCGAGCACGCCGAAGCGGACCGACGCGGATTCCCCGCCGGGGACGTGCACCGTGAACTCGGTGCCGCGGGCGTGCACGACGACATCGGTCGCGCGCACGTCGGCGTTCGCGCCGAGCCCGAACGTGAGCACCCTGGCCTTCGTGAGCGCGGCCATCGGCGCGACCCGCGGATCGTCGACGTTCAGCACCGCGACGTCGCTCGGGAGGAGGTCGGTGACCATCTCGGACTTGGCGCGCACGGTCTGTTCGATGCCGCCGAACTCGCCGGCGTGGGCGAGCCCCACCTTCAGCACGATGCCGATGTCGGGCCGTGCCATGCGCACCAGGCGGGCGATCTCGCCGACGCCGGAGGCGCCCATCTCGGCGACCAGGTACTTCGTGTCGGCCTCGAGCGCGAGCATCGTGATCGGGCCGCCGACCTCGTTGTTGTACGAGGCGCGTGCGGCGACCGTGGGGCCGACGCGCTCGAGCACGGCGCGCAGGAGGTTCTTCGTCGTCGTCTTGCCGTTGGAGCCCGTGACGCCGACGATCTTGAGGTCGCCCGCCGCCCGCACGCGCGCGACGACCGAGGTCGCCAGCGCGCCGAGCGCGATCACGGAGTCGTCGACCACGATCTGCGGCACGTCGAGGTCGAGTTCGTGCTCGACGACGAGCAGCGCCGCGCCCTGCTGCGCGGCAGCGGGTGCGAAGCGGTGGCCGTCGTCGAACTCGCCGCGCTTGGCGAAGAACACGTCGCCCGGGGCGATCTCGCGCGAGTCGGTGGTGACGGTGCCGTCGACCGTCGTGTCGGGCGAGGCATCCGCGCCGCGCAGCACGAGCGCGCCGCCGACGGCGTCGGCGATCTCACGGAGGGTCAGGGCGATCATGCGGGCCACCCCGCCTCGCGGAGCGCGCTTCTCGCGTCGTCTCTGGCTGAATACGGGATCTTGACGCCTTTCACTTCGTGGTAGTCCTCGTGGCCCGGGCCGGCGTAGAGGATCGCGTCGCCGTCGCCCGCGAGGGCGAGCGCGGCACGGAACGCGGCGCGCGGGTCGGCGATCTCGTGGATCTCGCGGTCGGGCACCGCGGCGCGCGCGCCGTCGATGAGGGCCGTGCGGATGGCCGCCGGGTCCTCCCAGCGGGGATGGAAGTCGGTGATGACGACGACGTCGGCGCCGCGCGCGGCGATGGCGCCCATGTCGGCGCGCTTCGTGGTGTCGCGGTCGCCGTCGGCGCCGAACACCATGATGAGCCGGCCCGTCGTCGTGCGCCGGATGGCGTCGAGGGTCTGCAGGAACGCGTCGGGGCTGTGCCCGTAGTCGATGTAGACGATCGGCCCGCGTTCGCCCGAGATGCGCTCGGCACGGCCGGGGATGTACGCGTCGATGCCGCCGTCGCGCTCGAGGGCTGCGGCGATGCCCTCGAGGGCGTACCCGGCGTCGACGAGCATGACGATCGCGAGCGCGGCGTTGGCGGCCATGTACCAGCCGAGCAGCGGCACCCGGGTCTCGAGCCGGCGCCCGCCCGGGCCCTCGAGCAGGAACGCCGTGTGCGCGGGCTGCTCGTCGAGCACCGTGATGCGCCAGTCGGCCTCGATCTCGGGCCGCGTCGTCAGGGTCGTGACCGGGACGCCGGCCTCCGCGGCGAGTCGGGCGCCCCACTCGGAGTCGACCGTGACGACCGCGCGCCGCGACCGCTCGGGCTCGAACAGGTCGCGCTTGGCCTCGTAGTAGACCTGCATCGACGGATAGTCGTCGAGGTGGTCGTGCGTGAGGTTCGTGAATCCGGCGACGTCGAACACGAGGCCGTCGACCCGGTGCCGCGACAGCGCCTGCGCCGAGACCTCGATGCCGACGGCGCGCACGTCGACCTCGCGCATGCGCGCGAGGAGGGCGTGCAGCTCGCTCGCCTCGGGAGTCGTCAGCGAGCTCGTGACGGCCTCGTCGCCGATGCGCCGCTCGGCCGTGGAGGTGAGTCCGGCGGTCACGCCGAGCTGGCGGAGGATGCCGTAGAGCAGGTACACGACGCTGGTCTTGCCGTTGGTGCCCGTCACCGCGAACATCGTCGCCGGGTTCTCGGCCGTCCGGTGGATCCACGCGGCGACCTGCCCGAGCGTGGCACGGGCATCGTCGGCGACGAGCACCGGCAGGCCGGCGCCGGCGGCGATCTCGGCGCCCGCGGCATCCGTCAGCACCGCGACGGCCCCTGCGTCGCGAGCGGCGGCGGTGTACTGCGCGCCGTGGGCGTTGCGCCCCGGCACGCCGACGTAGAGGTCGCCGGGCCGGACCGTGTTCGAGGAGAGCACGACGCCCGTGGCCTCGAGATCGGCGAGTTCGCCCCGCACCTCGAGCCCGAACTGCTCGGCCAGACTGCGAAGCGACCGGGGCGCGGGATGCTGCGGCCGGAGGGCCGTGGGAGGCGATCCGGTCACGAACCCAACTTTCTCACCAGTTTGCTGGCAGGTCAGGCGCCGGAGCGCCGGATGGAATGGTCCGATTCTTCTTCAGCACCTGGCTCATGACCTGTTGGAACACGGGAGCGGATGCGGCGGACGAATTCATCTTAACGGCATCCATGTAGCTGACCGAAACGACGAACTCGGGATCGTCGGCGGGCGCGAAGCCCGAGACCGACACGAGGTACCCGGTGAGGTACCCGCCGTTGCCGTCGGCCACCTGGGCGGTGCCGGTCTTCGCCGCGACGCGGTAGCCCGGGATGTTCCACTGGTCGGCCAGCCAGCCCTTGGTGTAGACGTTCTCGAGCATCTGCCCGGTCTCGCTCGCGGCCTTCTCGCTGATGACCCGCGTGCCCTCGGACTTCGTCTTCGTGACCTCGCCGTCGGCGTCGGTGCAGCTCTCGACGAGCTGCACCGGCATGCGCACGCCGCCGTTCGCGATGGTCTGGTAGGCGCTGGCCACCTGCACGGCCGTGGTCGTGAGGCCCTGGCCGAACATGGTCGCGTACTTCGTCTGGTCGTCCCATTCGGCCGGGTCGCCGTGCAGGTCTCCGGATGCCTCGGCCGGGAATCCGACCTCGCTCTCGCGCCCGAAGCCGAACTTCTGCATGTACTCGTATCGCTGCTGGTCGCTCAGCATCTCGCCGAACATGGACATGCCGGTGTTCGACGAGTCGATCATCACGCCCGTGAGCGTGTACGGGGTGTCGTCGTGGTAGAAGCTGTCGTTGACGTTCGCGTCGCCCGGCTCGTAGCGGTAGCCGGCGGTGATGCGGCTCAGTGCGTTCGCCTTGCCGGCGTCGACGACGGATGCCGCGGTGACGGCCTTGAACGTCGAGCCGGGCTCGAACGGCGCGGTGAAGGTGCGCGAACCGCGGTCCTCGGCGTCGGTCTCGGCCGGTGCGTTCGGATCGACGGTCGGAACATCGGCCACGGCGAGCAGCTTGCCGGTCTTCGCCTCCATGACGGTGACGGTGGCCCACTGCGCGCCGACCGCGAGCCGCTGCTCCTCGGCGATGCGCTGCACCTCCCACTGGAGGTCGGCGTCGATCGTGAGCTGCACGGTGCCGCCGTTCCTCGCCTGCTTGTGCACGACCTCGGTGCCGGGGATCTCGACCCAGTCCTCGAGGCTCGGGATGAAGGTCACCTCCCCGTCCTGCCCGGCGAGGCACTCGTCCTCGCCGAGTTCGAGTCCGGCGACGGCCTCGCCGTCGGGGTCCACGAAGCCGAGCAGGTTTCCGGCGACGGCCCCGTTCGGGTAGCTGCGGCTCGGGTGCGTGTACTGCACCACCCACGGGATGTCGAGCGCGCGCACCTTCTCGTAGGTGTCGACGTCGACGAGCTTCGCGACGTAGGCGAAGTCGGAGTCGGGGTCTTCGGCCAGCGCCGCGGTGATGATGCCGAGCACCTGGTCGCCGGTGAGGCCGACGGCCTCGCCGAGTTCGGCCGCGGTCTGCTCGAGCGGCACCTCGACCCGTTTCGTCGTGGTCGGGTCCGCGGGGTCGGGCTCCTCGCGCGCGACGGGCCCCTTCTTCGCGTTCTTCGGCGAGAGGGCGACGTCGTAGCGCATCACGCTGTCGGCGAGCACCGTGCCGTTGCGGTCGAGGATGTCGCCCCTCGCGCCGTAGACCGGGATCGGCGCGGTCGAGCGCACCTCTTCGGCCTGCGCGTTGAGCGCCGAGGCACGCACGATCTGGATGTCGACGAGCCGCACCACGAAGACGCCGACGAGCACCACCAGGATGACGCCGGCGGCGAGGATCCTCCGCATCGGGTGGGTGCTGATGCGATTCATCTGCGGCCTTTCGGGTGGTGCGGGTGGATCGGTGCGACGGGTCAGTGCGTGGTCGGCGTCGGCAGCGAGCCCCCCACCGGCGGGGTGGTCGCGACCTCCGCGGCCGGCGCGCCGACCGAGGCGCCCGAACCGCCCGCGGGTGCAGTCTCGCCCCCTGCGGCCGCGTCCGTCACGAGCGGCACGCCGTCGATCAGCGAATTCGGAACCAGGGCCGCGGATGCCGCGGAGTCGCCCGACGCGCTCACCGGGAGCCCGAGCACGGCCCCGTCGCTGAGACGCAGGAACACGGGATTCGTGTTCGGGACCATGCCGAGCGCCTCGGCGTTCTTCGCCAGATACTGCGGCGACTCCACGCGATCGAGGTCTTCGGCGAGCTTCTGCTGCTCTCGCGAGAGCTTCGCCTGGCTCGTCTCGTAGGCGTCGATCTCGTAGGCGCCCTGCGTCACCGCGATGGACAGCAAGAGCTGCGCGAGCGCGATGAAGACGACGCCGCTGATCGCGATGACGGCGTAGGCGAGCCGGGGCTTCGCCCGGGCGGCCCCGTCGGGAACGGGTCGCAGGACGTCGGGGACGCGGATGCGCCGCCTGGACGGATTCGGGGCGCCGTGCGCGGGGAGTGCGGTCATGAGTCCCTCCTCACCCGTTCGGCCGCGCGGAGGCGCACGGGCTTCGCCCGCGGGTTCTCGGCCTGCTCGGCCTCGCTCGCCAGTTCGGCGCCTCGCACGAGCAGCTTGAACCGCGGGGCGTGCTCGGGCAGCTCCATCGGGAGGCCGGCGGGCGCCGAGGACGTCGTGGCCGACTGGAGCACGCGCTTGACGATGCGGTCCTCGAGCGACTGGTAGGCCAGGACGACGATGCGACCGCCGAGGTTCAGCGTCTCGAGCGCCGCGGGCATCGCCCGCTGCAGCACGGAGAGCTCTTCATTGACCTCGATGCGCAGTGCCTGGAACACCCGCTTGGCGGGGTGCCCCTGGCGCTGCACGGCGACCGGGGTCGCCGCGGTGATGATCGAGACCAGCTCGGCGGAACGGGTGATCGGGCCCTCGTCGCGTGCCTGCACGATGGCCTTCGCATAGCGGCCCGAGAGTTTCTCCTCGCCGAAGTCCTGGAAGATGTGACGCAGCTCCACCTCGCTGTACGTCGCGATGATGTCGGCCGCGGTGCGGCCGGCCGTGCCGTCCATGCGCATGTCGAGCGGCGCGTCCTTCGAGTACGCGAAACCCCGTTCGGCGCGATCGAGCTGCAGCGACGAGACGCCGAGGTCGAAGAGCACGGCGTCGACCTCGGCGAACCCCTCGGCGGCGACGGCCTCGGCGATGCCGTCGTACACGGTGTGCACGAAGCGCGCACGGTCGCCGAACCGGGCGAGCCGTTCGCGGGCGATCGACAGGGCATCGGTGTCGCGGTCGAGGCCGATGACGGTGAGCGACGGGAACCGCTCGAGCATGGCGGCCGTGTGGCCGCCCATTCCGAGCGTCGCGTCGACGGCCACCGCGCCGTCGCGGCCGAGCGCGGGTTCGAGCAGCGCGAGCGTTCGCTCGAGCATGACCGGGGTGTGGATGCGTTCGATGTCCATGATGTCTCCGGGTCGTGTCCGACGGATTCCGATCCCCATCCGTTCGTCCTGTTGCGGGGAAGTGCAGCAGGCGCGTACGGCTGGGCGTCGCAATCCGTCGGGCTAGAAGAGCCCGGGAATCACCTCCTCCGCCGTGTCTGCGAAGGCCGCCTCCTGCTCGGCGAGGTATGTCTGCCAGGCCGTGGCATCCCAGATCTCGACCCGGCTGCCGGCACCGATGACCGTGAGGTCGCGATCGAGCCCCGCATAGCTGCGGAGCGTGGCAGGGACCGTGATGCGGTGCTGCTTGTCGGGGGTCTCCGCGGACGCCCCCGAGAGGAAGACGCGCATGTAGTCGCGCGCCTGCTTGCTCGTCACCGGGGCTTGGCGGATCTTCTCGTTCATCTGCTCGAACTCCCGGGCGCTGAACACGTAGATGCAGCGTTCCTGACCGCGCGTGAGCACGAGTCCGGTGGAGAGCTCCTCCCGGAATTTGGCCGGAAGAATGACGCGGCCCTTCTCGTCGAGCTTCGGCTCGTAGGTCCCGAGGAACACCGCACCACCCCCTTTCCTCCGACCAGGATCCAGGTAGCCCCACTTTACTCCACTCTCATCCACCGAGCAACGCCATACGCCTCCCACGTGAGGAATTCTCCGTACGGATGCCCGGAAACACGGGGATCCCACGGGTGGAGGAAGGTGGAGCGGATCGTCGCCGCACGGAGTGTCGGGGGCCGATGGACGCGCAGGAGCGAGGACTCCGAGGCGCGCGGCATCCCTCGAACCTGCCGACGGGGCCCCGGCGGATCGGCTCAGCGTCGTGCGAGCCGTCCCCGGAAACGACGAAACGGGCCGATCCGAAGATCGACCCGTTCAGGCGTGGAGGATGGTGGAGGGCTCAGTCGCCGCGTTCCTGGCGGCGGTCCCAACGGTCGTTGAGCTTGTCCATGAAGCCGGCCGACTGTTGACCCTTGGGCTTGGCCGCCGGGCCGCCCTCGGACGGCGCCGGAGTTGCGGCGCCGCGCTTCGACGGCGTGATCGCGACCAGCACCCCCGCGAACATCAGTGCGAAGCCGATGACGCCGATGATGAGCGCCTGCAGCGCGACCCCCGCGATGAGCGCGCCCGCGCCCGCGACGGCGAGCAGCACGCCGAGCACGATCGCCCGGTAGTTCGGGCGACGCCCGCGTACCCCTCCGACCGCATGGACGAAATCCGCATCGTTGCGGTAGAGGTTCCGCTCCATCTCCTCGAGAAGACGTTGCTCCTGCTCTGAAAGCGGCATCTCTTTCCCCTCAGGCTCGGGACCGACGCATCCGGGGACATTCTAGCGCTGCCCGGCCTCGCTAGGCTAGGCGGGTGGCTCACGGTTCTCGACTTGTCGATCTGGTTCAAACGCGCATCGACTCGTTCCTCGACGAGCGCAGCTCCATTCTCCGCTCGATCGGCACCGACCTGGAGCCGCTCGACGAGTTCTCAAGGCGGTTTCTCAGCGGCGGCAAGCGATTCCGCGCTCTGTTCTGCTACTGGGGCTGGGAGGCCGCGAGCGGCACCGGGTTCGATCCGTTCGCCGACGGCGACGCGCGCGACCTCGCCCCGATCGTCTCGGCCGCGGCTGCACTCGAGCTCTTCCACGCGGCCGCGCTCATCCACGACGACATCATCGACCGCTCCGACACCCGTCGAGGCGCCCCGTCGGCCCACCGCCTCTTCGAGCGCACGCACGCCGAGGCCGGATGGCTGCGTCGCAGCGACGAGTTCGGCACCTCGGCGGCGATCCTCCTCGGCGACCTCGTGCTGGGCTGGAGCGACGAGCTGCTCGACGAGGGCCTCGCCCTCCTGACCGATCGGGCCGCGGCGCGCGCGGCCAGGGCCGAGTTCAACCGGATGCGCACCGAGGTCACCGCCGGGCAGTACCTCGACATCCTCGCCGAGCAGTCGTGGCACCGCCGCGGCGACGACGAGCAGCGCGAGATCGCCGAGCGGGTGATCACGTTCAAGGCCGCGAAGTACTCCGTCGAGGCCCCGCTCGCGCTCGGCGGGCTGATCGCCGGCGGCTCGGCGCCCCAGCTCAGCGCGCTGCGCGGGTTCGGCCTGCCGCTCGGCATCGCCTACCAGTTGCGCGACGACCTCCTCGGCGTCTTCGGCGACGCCGACGTCACCGGAAAGCCGAGCGGCGACGACCTCCGCGAGGGCAAGCGCACGATGCTCATCGCCGTCGCCCGTGAACGGCTGGCCTCAGGGGCGAGGGCCCTGCTCGACGAACTGCTCGGCGACCCCGCCCTCGACGAGGCGCAGATCCGGATGCTGCAGCGCACGATCCTCGACTGCGGCGCAGTCGACGAGATCGAAGGGCTCATCGAGCGCGAGGTCGCGAACGCGCGTGCCGCACTCGTCGACGCACCCCTCAGCGACGTGGCGAAGGCCGAGCTCGGTTCGCTCGCCACGACGGTCAGCCGGCGCACGAGCTGATCGTCGCGGCATCCGACCGGATGTCGCCACGCCGGGCGCGATCGCGTGCGGCCTCGCTCAGGCGAGCGCCTGCGCGACCCGCCGGACCTCGGCCTTGCGGCCCGCGCGGAGTGCGGCGATGGGCGTCGTGCCGAGGCTGTCGTCCTCGTTCAGGAGCCACTCGAGCGCCTCGCTGTCGCTGAACCCGCCGTCGCCGAGCACGATCACGGTGCCGTGCAGCTCCGTGAGCGGGGCGCCGTCGCGGATGAAGACCGCGGGAACCTTGAGCACGCCGTCGACTCTGGCCGCGAGCAGGTGGCGGTCGTCGATGAGCCGCCGCACCCTGCTCGGCGTCGAATCGAACAGCTCGACGAGGTCGGGGACGGTCAGCCATTCGGCGGCGTTGGCATCTGGCGCGGTCGCATCGGTCACCGTCCAAGCCTAGCCAGCGGGGCGCCCCCGCCGGAACCTCCGCCGGGACGATCCGCGCAGCACCCGGATCACGCGTCGCCGGCGGCTCCCGGGACACGCGCCGAGGACGTTGACACTCCCCATCGGCTGTGAAACCGTGTGGCCAACGCCGATGGGGGTCGGCCGATGGGGGAAGTATGGCGAACCGGGCCGATGCACGCCGGTACTCCGACGCGCGCGAACCCGAATCGCGCGAACCCGGGTCGGCGCCGTCGGCGTCGAAGCCGTCGGCCCCCGAGGCGCAGATCAGGCCCCGGCGCCGGCCACGCGGCATCCGCCGGATGCTGACGCTGCCGGTCGCCGTCGTCGGCGCGCTCGCGGTCGCCATCGGCATCGTCCAGCCCGCCGAGGCGACGCCGCAGCCCTCGAAACGTCTCGCGAAGGCCAAGGCGAACTCGACGGCCGTCAAGCAGCGGGCCGCGGTCGCGGCGCTCGCCGCCCCCGCCGAGATCACCGTGGTCGAGGGCGACACCGTCAGCGGCATCGCCGAACGGTACGGGCTCGCGACGGCGGAGGTCCTCGCCGCGAACGGGCTCGGCTGGTCGAGCCTCATCTTCCCCGGCCAACGTCTGGCGCTGCCCGGCGGATCCGCGCCCGCCGCGGAGGAGCCGGCCCCGGCCCCCGACCTCGCACGGCACACGGTCGTGGCCGGCGACACGATCATCGGCATCGCCGAGCGATACGGGCTCGACGTCGCGCAGGTGCTGAGCGCCAACGGGCTCGGCCGATCGAGCCTGATCTTCCCGGGCGAGTCCATCGTGCTGCCGCCGGCCGGCGGCGAGGCGATCGCGCCGTCGCCGTCGCCGTCGCCCGGGCCCGTCGCCGCGGCGCCGGTCCTCGATGCGACGCCCGCCGTGCCGGAAGGCCCCGCGCCCGAACCCGACCGGCCCGCGACGCTCACGGACGAGATGCGGGGCAACGCCCAGCTCATCATCGACATCGGTCGGCAGGCCGGGGTCTCCGACGCCGGGATCCTCGCGGCGCTCGTCGCGGCCGCGCAGGAGTCGGGCCTGCGCAACGTCGACTCCGGGGACCGCGACTCGCTGGGGCTGTTCCAACAGCGACCGAGCCAGGGCTGGGGCACGCCCGAGGAGGTCCTCGATCCGGTCCGCGCGACGCGCGCGTTCTTCGGCGGTCCCGACGGCCCGAACGTCGGCCGCGCGCCCGGCCTGCTCGACCTCGACGGGTGGACCGAGATGCCCGCGGATGCCGCGGCCCAGGCCGTGCAGAAGTCGGCGCATCCCGACCACTACGCCAAGTGGGTCGCCGCGGCCTCGGTCTGGCTCGCGGAGCTCGGCTGAGCGGAGGCGCGACCCGGGTTCGCGCCTCCCGCATCGTGCGACGCCCGGCATCCCGATCCCGACGGAACGGGAAGGATCACGAAGCCGTTTCGATCGCGCCGCCATCGGTGTGTAGTCGGCCCGAGGCATGCGCGAGTTCGTACACTCGTCTGGTGACCACCGCGCCCGTCGACCCGATGATCGGCCGTCTCATCGACGGCCGGTACCAGGTGCGCTCGCGCATCGCGCGCGGGGGCATGGCGACCGTCTACCTCGCGACCGATCTCCGGCTCGAGCGACGCGTCGCGATCAAGGTCATGCACGGCCACCTCGCCGACGACAACACCTTCAAGAGCCGCTTCGTGCAAGAGGCGAGGTCGGCCGCCCGACTTGCCCACCCGAACGTCGTGAACGTCTTCGACCAGGGCCAAGACGCCGACATGGCCTACATGGTGATGGAGTACCTGCCGGGCATCACCCTGCGCGACCTCCTGAAGGACTACAAGAAGCTCACGCCCGAGCAGACCGCCGACATCATGGACGCGGTGCTCGCAGGGCTCGCCGCGGCGCACAAGGCGGGCATCGTCCACCGCGACCTGAAGCCCGAGAACGTGCTGCTCGCCGACGACGGCCGCATCAAGCTCGGCGACTTCGGGCTCGCCCGCGCGGCCAGCGCGAACACCGCCACCGGGCAGGCCCTGCTCGGCACCATCGCGTACCTCTCCCCCGAGCTCGTGACCCGCGGCGTCGCCGACGCGCGCAGCGACATCTACGCCGTCGGCATCATGATGTACGAGATGCTCACCGGCGAGCAGCCGTACGTCGGCGAGGCGCCGATGCAGATCGCGTACCAGCACGCGAACGACCAAGTTCCGATGCCGAGCTCGAAGAACGCGGCCGTGCCCGCCGAACTCGACGAGCTCGTGCTCTGGGCGACGACGCGCGACCCCGAAGCGCGCCCGCGCGACGCGCGCGAGCTGCTCGACCGCCTCCGCGAGGTCGAGCCGGCCATCCGCCACGGCGTCGATCCGACCGCCACGATGGTGCTCTCGAGCGTGCCGCCGCGCACGACGACGCAGACGGCGGCGACCACGGTCCTCACCGGTGCCGCCGTCGCGGCGGGAGCGACGGCACCGCCCGCGAGCCCGCCCCTGTCCGATGCGGACGGCGGCGGGCCCGACGCCACGGCGCTGACGCAGACCGCCGCACGGCGCCGTCGCCGCGGCTATTGGATCCTCGCCCTCGTGCTGCTGCTGACCGGCCTGGCCGCAGGTACCGGCTGGTACTTCGGCAGCGGCCCCGGGTCGTACGCCACGGTTCCCGAGACCCGCGGGCAGACGCCCGACGCGGCCCGTGCCCTCCTGGTCGACGCCGGGCTCGAAATCGCCGATGCGGAGCGCAGCGACCCCGAGATCGCGGCCGGTTCAGTGTCCGGCACCGACCCCGCCGACGGCGAGCAGGTCAATCGCGGATCGAAGGTGACCCTCTACGTCTCGACCGGGCCGGCGATCCTCCCCGTCCCGCAGGTGATCGGCGCTGCCGAGGCCGACGCCCGCACCCAACTGGCCGACTTCTCGGTCGCGAAGGACGCCGTCGAGCAGTTCTCCGGAGACGTCGAAGCCGGTTCGGTCATCGCCGTGCTCGACGCCGACGGCGCCCCCGTCGGAGAGACGTATGCCGAGCGCGGCAAGCTGACGCTGGTCGTCTCCGTCGGGCGGGTGCCGCCCGTCGAGGGGCGTCCCGCCGGCGAGGCCGAGAAACTCCTGACCGATGCCGGGCTCACGGTGAAGTACAACGACCCGGTGTTCGACAACGACGTCCCGGCCGACCACGTGAAGACGGCCGACTGGACCGAAGACCCCATGGTGCCGGGTTCCACGGTCGTGCTCACCGTCTCGAAGGGCCCCGACCTCGTCGCCGTGCCCGACGTCGTCGGCAAGAACTGGAGCGAGGCGGGCACCGAACTGCGCGACGCCGGATTCACCGTCGAGTACAACCTGCTGGCGGATGTCGCGCCGAACGCGTTCGTGGTCTCGAAGACCGATCCCGCCGCCGGCGAGAGCGTCGCACGGGGCTCGAAGGTCACCGTCAACTTCGCGGGATTCTGACGCACGCTCCCGCGGCACGAGGGCGGTTCGGCGAGCGACATGTTCCCGCGCCCGGAGTCCGCATCACCACGCGGCATCCGGATCTCACGTCCAAGGCAGCATCCGGAGGTCGCGAGGCCGCGACATCCGCCCGTCTCGAACGAGGATCGGATGCCGCGGCATCGCCGTGATCAGCGCGCCGAGAGCTCCTCGGCGACGAGGAACGCGAGCTCGAGCGACTGCATGTGGTTGAGGCGGGGATCGCAGAGCGACTCGTAGCGCGTCGCGAGGGTCGCCTCGTCGATGTGCTCGGAACCGCCCAGGCATTCGGTGACGTCGTCGCCCGTGAGCTCGACGTGAATGCCGCCCGGGAAGGTTCCCGCGGCCCGGTGCGCCTCGAAGAAGCCCTTGACCTCGTCGACCACGTCGTCGAACCGACGCGTCTTGTAGCCGTTGGGCGTGGTGATGCCGTTGCCGTGCATCGGGTCGGTGACCCACAGCGGGCTGGCGTCGCTCGCCTTGACGGCCTCGAGCAGCGGCGGCAGGCCGTCGCGGATCTTCGACGCGCCCATGCGCGTGATGAACGTGAGGCGGCCGGGCTCGCGGTTCGGGTCGAGCTTGTCGATGAGTTCGAGCATCGTCTCGGGAGACGTCGTCGGACCGAGCTTCACGCCGATCGGGTTGCGCACCCGCGACAGGAAGTCGACGTGCGCGCCGTCGAGGTCGCGCGTGCGCTCGCCGATCCAGATGAAGTGCGCCGAAGTGTCGTACGGGCTGCCGGTTCGAGAGTCGATGCGCGTCATCGGCCGCTCGTAGTCCATGAGCAGGCCCTCGTGGCCGGTGAAGAACTCGGTGTGCCGCAGCGCCTCGAAATCGGCACCGCAGGCGTCCATGAACTTCACGGCACGGTCGATGTCGCGCGCCATGACCTCGTAGCGCGCGTTCGCGGGGTTCGCGGCGAAGCCCTGGTTCCAGGAGTGCACCTGCCGGAGGTCGGCGAAGCCGCCCTGCGTGAACGCGCGGATGAGGTTCAGCGTCGACGCGGCCATGTGGTAGCCGCGCACGAGCCGTGCCGGGTCGGCGTTGCGCGACTCGGGCGTGAAGTCGTAGCCGTTGACGATGTCGCCGCGGTACGCGGGCAGCGTGACGTCGCCGCGGGTCTCGGTGTCGCTCGATCGCGGCTTCGCGAACTGGCCGGCCATGCGGCCCATCTTCACCACGGGCATCGAGGCGCCGTAGGTCAGCACGACGGCCATCTGCAGCACGGTCTTCACGCGGTTGCGGATCTGGTCGGCGGTCGCGCCCGCGAAGGTCTCGGCGCAGTCGCCGCCCTGCAGCAGGAACGCCTCTCCCCTGGACGCGGCCGCGAGGCGATCACGGAGGTTGTCGACCTCGCCGGCGAAGACCAGCGGCGGCAGCGTGGCGAGCTCGGCGGATGCCGCGGCCGCGGCCACGGCGTCGGGCCAGACCGGCTGCTGCTTGATCGGCAGCGTGCGCCAATAGTCGAGGCCGTCGATCACGGAGGGATCTGCATTGACGACGGGCTCGACGAGCTGTACCACGGGTATGTCCTGAGGGGTTCGGGGCGCGATGCGCCGGGAGATGACGATCGGCGGCGCGAACGCGCCGCCGCCCATCGAGCCTACCGCGATTGCGGAGCGCGCTGCTCCCGGACCGAACTCGCGTAGACGTCGACGTACTCCTGCCCGCTCAACGTGCGGAGCGAGTGCACGAGCTCGTCGGTCACGGAGCGCAACACGAACCGATCACCCTCGAGCCCGTCGAATCGGGTGAAGTCGATCGGCTCGCCGATGATGATGCCGATGCGCCGCACCTTCGGCAGGCGCGTGCCGATGGGCATGACCGTCTCGGTGCCGATCATCGCGACCGGGATCACGGGGACGCCGGCCTCGAGCACCATGCGCGCGACGCCGGTGCGCCCACGGTAGAGCCGCGCGTCGGGGCTGCGGGTGCCCTCGGGGTAGATGCCGAGAATCCCGCCGCCGCCGAGCACCCGGAGCCCGGTCTCGAGCGAGGCCTCGGAGGCCTTGCCTCCTGAGCGGTCGATGGGCAGCTGGCCCGCCGCCTGGAAGAACACCTTGGTCGCCCAGCCTTTGAGCCCCTTGCCCGTGAAGTACTCGCTCTTGGCGAGGAACACGACCTGACGGTCGACGACGAGCGGCAGGAAGATCGAGTCGATGAACGACAGGTGGTTGCTGGCGAGCACGACCGGGCCGTCTTTCGGGACGTTCTCGAGTCCGACGATCCAGGGGCGGAAGATCGCGAGCAGGATCGGCCCCACCACGATGTGCTTCATGATCCAGTAGAACATCGATCCTCCCTCCGCCGTTTGAACCCTACCGCTGCGGCGGCTCAGGCGTGCTCGGCCACCCAGACGCGCGCGAGGTCGGCGGCTCCGACCACGCCGGCGTCGTTCACGAGCTCGGCGATCACGAAATCGGGCTCGGGATGGTAGCCGCGCGCCGGAAGGTGCTCGAGGTACGCCTCGCGGATCGGTCCGAGCAGCAGTTCGCCGGATGCGGCGACCCCGCCGCCGAAGACGAAGCGCTGCGGGTCGAGCACGGCCGAGAGCGATGCCGCGGCCTCGCCGAGCCAGTGGCCGAGCTGCCGCAGGGCGGCGATCGCGCCCGGGTCCTCGGACTCGATCATGGCCCCGACGATCCTGCCGTCGAGAGCGCCGTTCGCGTCACGGGCGCGGGCCAGCTGGAGCCCGATGCCGCCGGCGTCGGCGATCTCGTTCGACAGCCGCAGCAGCGCCCGTCCGGAACCGTACATCTCGAGGCATCCGCGCTGTCCGCAGCCGCACGGGAGTCCGCCGGGGACCACGCGCAGGTGGCCGAGCTCGGCGCCGGCGCCGAAGCCGCCGCGGAACAGGCGGTCGCCGGTGACGATCGCGCCGCCGACGCCCGTGCCGATGGTGAGCATGACCATGTCGCTCACGAGTCGACCGGCCCCGAAGCGGAACTCGGCCCAGCCCGCGGCGTTCGCGTCGTTGTCGACGACGACCGTGCCGCCGACGCGAGCCTCGAGCTTCGCGCGGAACGGCTCGTTGCGCCAGTCGATGTTGGGCGCGTAGTACACGGTCGACTGGGCCGCGTCGATGAAGCCAGCGGCCGCGACGCCGACGGCGACCTCGCGTGCGTCGATGTCTGCGGAGAGGTTCTGGATCATCTCGACGACGGCGTCCTCGAGGAGGGTGGCATCGCCCGCGGGCGTGGGCACGCGCTCGTGCCTGACGATCGCTCCCGCCTCATCGACGACCGCTCCCGCGATCTTGGTTCCGCCGATGTCGATGCCGATCGCGTGCACGGTGGATCGCCTTTCCGTGGATGGAGGTCTCGAACCGCCCCGAGGGCCGCCCGCGGGCGGAGCCGCGGCGGGGCAACCACTAGAGTGTAGTAGACCGGTCGCCCCCCTACGCCGACCGTCGACCCTGTATGACTTACCGGTGCCGAAGGAGCTACCGTGATCCAATTCGATACCCCTGCCGTCGTCCCCGCCGACCCCGAAGCGAACGCCACCGACCTCCTGGTCGAGCGCGTCGCGGCGACACCGGACTCCGTGCTCTTCTCCCTTCCGACCGCCGACGGCGGCTGGTCGCCCGTGACGACCAAGGAGTTCCACGACCAGGTGATCGCGCTCGCCAAGGGCTTCGTCGCCGCGGGCATCCAGCCGGGCGACAAGGTCGGCCTGATGAGCAAGGTCCGCTACGAGTGGACCCTCATCGACTTCGCGATGTGGTTCGCCGGCGGCATCCTCGTCCCGGTGTACGAGACCAACTCGCCCGCGCAGGTGCAGTGGAGCCTCAGCGACTCCGGCGCCGTCGCCGTCATCCTCGAGACGCCCGATCACTTCAGCCGATTCGACGAGGTGCACCCCGACATCCCCGCCATCGGCAAGGTCTGGCAGATCGACCTCGGCGACCTCGACAAGCTCGCCGCGTCGGGCACGGGCGTCACCGACGAGGAGATCGAGCGCCGCCGCAACCTCGCCGTGGGCTCCGACATCGCCACCCTGATCTACACCTCCGGTTCGACGGGCAAGCCCAAGGGCTGCGTGCTCACCCACTCGAACTTCGTCGAGCTCTCCCGCAACGCCGCAGTGGCGCTGAAAGACGTCGTGCTCGACCCGAACGGCGCGTCGACCCTGCTGTTCATCACCACCGCGCACGTGTTCGCCCGCTTCATCGCGGTGCTGAGCGTGCACGCCGGCGTCCGGGTCGGCCACCAGGCCGACACGAAGCAGCTCCTGCCCTCCCTCGCGAGCTTCAAGCCGACGTTCCTCCTCGCGGTGCCGCGGGTGTTCGAGAAGGTCTACAACGTGTCCGAGCAGAAGGCCGAGGCCGGCGGCAAGGGCAAGATCTTCCGCGCGGCCGCCGAGACGGCCGTCGCCTATTCCACGGCGAAGGAGGCCGGCAAGCCCGTCTCGCTGGGCATGAAGCTCAAGTTCAAGCTCTTCGACGCCCTCGTGTACTCCAAGCTGCGCACGGCAATGGGCGGCAACGTGAAGTACGCCGTCTCGGGTTCGGCTCCCCTCGGCCCGCGCCTCGGGCACTTCTACCACTCCCTCGGCATCACGATCCTCGAGGGCTACGGCCTCACCGAGACCACGGCCCCCGCGACGGTCAACCTCACCACGCGTTCGAAGATCGGCAGCGTCGGGCCGGCCCTGCCGGGCGTCTCGGTGCGCATCGCCGACGACGGCGAGATCCAGGTCAAGGGCGTCGACGTCTTCAAGGAGTACTGGAACAACCCCGAGGCCACGGCCGAGGCTTTCGACGGCGAGTGGTTCAAGACCGGCGACCTCGGCTCGTTCGACGACGAGGGCTTCCTCACGATCACGGGCCGCAAGAAGGAGATCATCGTCACCGCCGGCGGCAAGAACGTGGCACCCGCGGCGCTCGAAGACCCCATTCGCGCGAACCCGCTGATCGGGCAGGTCGTCGCGGTCGGCGACAAGAAGCCGTTCATCTCCGCGCTCATCACGCTCGATCCCGAGATGCTGCCCGTCTGGCTCAACAACAACGGCGAAGACGCGGGCATGAGCGTCGACGAGGCCGCCGCGAACCCCGCGGTGCTCGCCGAGGTGCAGCGGGCCATCGACACGGCGAACGAGAACGTCTCGCGGGCCGAGTCGATCCGCAAGTTCACGATCCTCGCCACCGACCTCACCGAGGCGAGCGGTCACCTCACGCCGAAGCTCAGCATCAAGCGCAACGTGATCCTCGAGGATTTCGCCCCGGAGATCGAGGCGATGTACTCCGGCGCCCCTGCGACCGAGGGGCACTCGATCATCCGCTGATGCGCTGATCTCCGCACGACAGCGGGCCCGCACCGATCGATCGGTGCGGGCCCGCTGTTGCGTTCACGACGAACGCCGACCGGGCCGGTCGGCGCCCCGGGCGCGATGGCCGAGGCTCAGAACCAGTCCGATTCCCGCACCGCGCGCATCGCCGACCGGCGTTCGTCCTTCTCGAGTCGATCGAGGTAGAGCATGCCGTCGAGGTGGTCGGTCTCGTGCTGGAGCGCCTGGGCCATGAGCCCGGTGCCCGAGAGCTCGATCTCGTTGCCGTCGAGATCGATGCCGCGAACCCTCGCGAAGGGGTACCGCGGCGTCTTCTGCCAGAGACCCGGGACCGACAGGCATCCCTCGTCGAGCAGTTCGAGATCGCCGGATGTCTCGACCATCACCGGATTCAGGATGTAGCCGACCTCGCCGTCGACGTTGTAGCTGAACGCGCGGAGATTGACCCCGATCTGCGACGCCGCGACGCCCGCGCGGCCCGGGATCCGCACGGTGTCGAGGAGGTCTGCGACGAGCGCGCGAACACCGTCATCGATCTGTTCGACGGGGGGTGAGACGGTCTTCAGGACTGGGTCGCCGAACAGGCGAATGGGACGTTCCGGCAATGCCGCTCTCTCTCAATGGCCGCCACGGTCGACCGGCAGCCCCTCCACGACGAGCGCGGCGAGCTCGCGTGCGGCGTGGCGCGTGATGGGACGCAGTTCGTCCCAGTGCACCACGGAACCGGCGGCCAGTTGGGGGTCGTAGGGGATGCGCACGATCTCGCGCACCCTGGACTGGAAGTGCGCCTCGATCTCGTCGACCTTGACGAGGTGGGTGCCCTGGGTGGCGAGGTTGATCGCGACCACGGCGTTGCGCACCAGTTCGCCGTAGCCGTTGGCCTCGAGCCAGGTGAGGGTCTCGGACGCGAGCCGCGCCTCGTCGACGCTGCCGCCCGAGACGATCACGATCGAATCGGCCCGCTGCAGCGTCGCGCGCATCACCGAGTGGACGATGCCCGTTCCGCAGTCGGTGAGCACGAGCGAGTAGTACCGTGCCGCGAGGCCCGCGACCACGTTGTAGTCATCGTCGTTGAACGCCTCGGAGAGGCTCGGGTCGGTGTCGGACGCGAGGATGTCGAGCCGCGTCTCGTCACGCGAGACGAAGGCGGAGAAATCGGTGTAGCCGCCGATGGACGGCGCCTTCGTCACGACGTCGCGAACGGTCTCGCGGGTCTGACGGTCGACGCGTTCGGCGAGCGTGCCCCGGTCGGGGTTGGCGTCGATCGCGATGATGCGGTCGTCTCTGGCATCGGCCATCGCCATGCCGAGCAGCGTCGTGATCGTCGTCTTGCCGACCCCGCCCTTGCGGGTCAGCACCGGCACGAATCGCGCACCGCCGTCGAATCGTCGTTGGATGCGGGCGCTGAGCTCTTTGTAGGCCCTGGCCTTGGCAGAGTCGCCGAGGTTCACCAGATGCAGCGACGCCTCGTAGATGAACCGGTTGAAGCCGCCGTGCGGTGCCGGACGGGTGGTGCGGTTCAGGTCGATGAGGCGATCGGCCGTCAGCGACTCGGAGGTCTCGGGCACCTCGGCCGGCGCCGCGCCCTCGGACGGCACGTCGACGATCGCCACGTGACTGCCCGTGTCGGTGCTCACGCGCTCGCGGCGCGTCTTGGAGGCGTCGGCCGCGAGCAGCGCGCCGTAGGGCGAGGCATCCGCATGCGCTCCCCCGCGATAGGCGCCCGCCAGCGCGGGGGTCATCACGTCGACCGAGGTCGTCGTGGGACCGGCGACGAGCCCGCCGGGGTCGACGGCGACGTCGTCGATGGCGACGGCGACCTCGTCGTCGGGCATGACCGGTCGCGGCGCCGGCGGCAGGTCGACCTGGATGTTCAGGCTGTCGGGAAGAGCCCCCGCGCTGTGCGAGCCTCGCGCGCCGTCGGCCCCCGCCGCCGTGACGCGCCCCGTGCGCCGGGTTCCCGTGCGGTCCACTCCGGAATCGTCAGCCACCGAATCCCCTCCTCAGTGCGAACACGAGCACGCGTCACCGCGAGCCCACGCCCAGCCTACAGCGGACGGACCACCACGAGGAGGTCGCCCGCCTCGACCTGCTGGGTCTTGGGGATCGCGACACGCTCGACGACCCCCGCCACGGGCGAGGTGATCGCGGCCTCCATCTTCATGGCCTCGATGCTCGCGACGCTCTGCCCGACGGCGATCTCGGCACCGGCCTCGACCTGGAGGGTCACCACGCCCGAGAACGGCGCGGCCACGTGGCCGGGCTGCGAGGCGTCGGCCTTCTCGGCCGCGCGGGAGTCGACCTCGATGCCGCGGTCGCGCACGAAGACGGGGCGCAGCTGGCCGTTGAGGATGGTCATGACGGTGCGCATGCCCTTGTCGTCGGCCTCGCCGATCGCCTCGAGCCCGGCGTAGAGCCGAACGCCGCGGTCGATCTCGACGACGTGCTCGGAGCCCTGCCGAAGGCCGTAGAGGTAGTCGAGGGTGTCGACGGCGGAGAGGTCGCCGAACAGCTCCCTGATCTGCTCGAACTGGCGGGTAGGAGCCGGGAACAGCAGGTGGTTCAACATCGCGCGACGCTCGTCGGCCTCGCCCTCGAGCGCGGCGCGCTGTTCGGGCGTGAGCTCGGTCACGCCGATGCGCACGTCGCGTCCGGCGAGGACCTTCGAACGGAACGGCTCGGGCCAGCCGCCGGGCAGATCGCCGAGTTCGCCGGCCATGAAGCCGACGACGGAATCGGGCACGTCGTACTTCTCCGGGTTCGCCTCGAAATCGGCGGGATCGGCCTTGACGGCCGCGAGGTGCAGCGCCAGGTCGCCGACCACCTTCGAGGACGGGGTGACCTTCGGCACCCGCCCCAGGATCGAGTTCGCCGCCGCGTACATGTCTTCGATGAGCTCGAAGTCGTCGGCGAGGCCCAGGGCGATCGCCTGCTGGCGCAGGTTCGACAGCTGCCCACCGGGGATCTCGTGGTGGTAGACGCGACCGGTCGGCCCGGGAAGGCCGGACTCGAACGGCCGGTAGATGCGCCGCACGGCCTCCCAGTACGGTTCGAGGTCGGCGACCGCCTGCAGCGAGATGCCGGTGTCGCGCTCCGTGTGCGCGAGCGCGGCAACGAGCGAGGAGGCCGACGGCTGGCTCGTCGTGCCGGCCATGGGCGCGCTCGCGACGTCGACGGCGTCGACGCCGGCGCGGCTCGCCGCGAGCAGCGTGGCCAGCTGGCCGCCCGCCGTGTCGTGGGTGTGCAGGTGCACGGGCACGTCGAAGCGCTCGCGGAGCGCCGCGACGAGCTTCTCGGCGGCGGCGGGACGCAGCAGCCCCGCCATGTCCTTGATCGCCAGGATGTGGGCCCCCGCCGCGATGATCTCGTCGGCGAGCTCGAGGTAGTAGTCGAGCGTGTAGAGGTCTTCCGCAGGGTCGAGCAGGTCGCCGGTGTAGCAGAGGGCGACCTCTGCCACGGCCGTGCCGGTCGCGAGCACCGCGTCGATCGCCGGACGCATCTGGTTGACGTCGTTCAGGGCGTCGAAGATGCGGAAGATGTCGACGCCGGTGGCGGCCGCCTCACGGACGAACGCATCGGTGACCTCGGTCGGGTACGGCGTGTATCCGACCGTGTTGCGGCCTCGGAGCAGCATCTGGATCGCCACGTTCGGCAGCGCGGCGCGGAGGGAGGCGAGGCGCTCCCACGGGTCCTCGCCGAGGAAGCGGAGGGCGACGTCGTAGGTCGCACCTCCCCACGCCTCGACCGACAGGAGCTGCGGCGTCAGCCGTGCGACGTAGGGGGCCACGGCCACGAGGTCCTTGGTGCGCACGCGGGTCGCGAGCAGCGACTGGTGGGCGTCGCGGAAGGTGGTGTCGGTGACCGCGAGCGGGGTCTGGGCGCGCAGCTCGGCGGCGAACGCCACGGGGCCGACCTCGAGGAGGCGCTGACGCGATCCCGCCGGGGCCTCTGCCGCGAGATCGACCACTGGGAGCTTCTCGGTCGGGCTCACGGTCGTGGGCGCAGCGCCGTTGGGCTGGTTCACGGTGACGTCGGCGAGCCAGTTCAGGATCTTGGTGCCGCGGTCCTTCGACACGCGCCCGCGCACGAGCTGCGGCCGCTCGTCGATGAACGAGGTGCTGAGGTCGCCGGCCACGAACGCGGGGTCGTCGAGCACGGCCTGGAGGAAGGGGATGTTCGTCGAGACGCCGCGGATGCGGAACTCGGCGAGGGCGCGCTTGGAGCGGGCCACGGCCGACGGGTAGTCGCGGGCACGGCAGGTGAGCTTCGCGAGCATCGAGTCGAAGTGCGGGCTGATCTGCGCGCCGGGGTTGATCGTTCCGCCGTCGAGGCGGATGCCGGCGCCGCCGGGCGAACGGTAGGTCGTGATCTTGCCGGTGTCGGGGCGGAACCCGGCGGTGGGGTCTTCGGTCGTGATGCGAGTCTGGAGCGCGGCGCCCCTGAGGCGGATGCTGCCCTGCTCGAGCCCCAGCTCGGCGAGGGTCTCCCCCGCGGCGATGCGCATCTGCGAGACGACGAGGTCGACGTCGGTGACCTCTTCGGTGACGGTGTGCTCGACCTGGATGCGCGGGTTCATCTCGATGAAGACGTGCTCGCCCGCCCGCTCGCCGGCGGTGTCGAGCAGGAACTCGACCGTGCCGGCGTTGACGTACCCGATCGACTTCGCGAACGCGATCGCGTCTCGGTACAGCGCGCGCCTGACGTCGTCGGAGAGGTTCGGCGCGGGGGCGATCTCGATGACCTTCTGGTGCCGGCGCTGCACCGAGCAGTCGCGTTCGAAGAGGTGCACCGTCTCGCCGGAGGCGTCGGCCAGCACCTGGACCTCGATGTGGCGGGGGCGGAGCACCGCCTGCTCGAGGAACATGGTGGGATCGCCGAAGGCGCTGTCGGCCTCGCGCATCGCCTCCTCGAGCGAGGCGCGCAGGTCGTCCTTGGTGTTGACGCGCCGCATGCCGCGCCCGCCGCCGCCCGCGACCGCCTTCGCGAAGATCGGGAAGCCGATCTCGTCGGCCTGGGCCACGAGCGCCTCGACGTCGCGCGACGGCGGCGTGGACTTCAGCACGGGGACGCCCGCCGCGATGGCGTGCTCCTTCGCGGTGACCTTGTTGCCGGCCATCTCGAGCACGCGCGTGGGCGGGCCGATGAAGGTGATGCCCGCGTCGGCCGCGGCCTGGGCGAGCTCGGGGTTCTCGGACAGGAAGCCGTAGCCGGGGTAGATCGCGTCGGCCCCGGACTCCTTCGCGACCCGGATGATCTCGGACACGTCGAGGTACGCGCGCACCGGATGCCCCGGCTCGCCGATCTGGTAGGCCTCGTCCGCCTTGAGCCGATGCAGGGAGTTGCGATCCTCGAAGGGATACACCGCCACGGTCTTGGCACCGAGTTCGACGGCCGCCCGGAACGCCCTGATGGCGATTTCGCCGCGGTTTGCTACCAGAATCTTCGAGAACATGCAGGCCTTTCGGGGAGAGGGTTTCCGCACAGCGAACGTTTAGGTTTCGTCCAAGCAATAGAGGTAGCGTATCTGTTCGTGCACGTACTCAGCGTCAGTTCCCTCAAGGGCGGTGTCGGCAAGACGACCGTCACCCTCGGACTGGCGTCGGCGGCGTTCGCCCGCGGCGTCCGGACCCTCGTCGTCGATCTCGATCCCCAGTCCGACGTCTCGACCGGCATGGACATCCAGGTCGCCGGGCATCTGAACGTCGCCGATGTGCTCGCCTCGCCCAAGGAGAAGATCGTCCGATCGGCGATCGCGCCGAGCGGCTGGGCGCGATCGAACCCCCAGTCCACGATCGACGTCATGATCGGCAGCCCCTCTGCGATCAACTTCGACGGCCCGCACCCGTCGATCCGCGACATCTGGAAGCTCGAGGAGGCCCTCGCGAACGTCGAGGCCGACTACGAGCTCGTCCTCATCGACTGCGCTCCCTCGTTGAACGCGCTCACGCGCACCGCCTGGGCCGCGAGCGACCGGGTCGCCGTGGTCACCGAGCCCGGCCTGTTCTCGGTCGCGGCCGCCGACCGCGCGCTGCGTGCGATCGAGGAGATCCGCCGTGGCCTCTCCCCCCGTCTCCAGCCGCTCGGCATCATCGTGAACCGCGCGCGCGTGCAGTCCCTCGAGCACCAGTTCCGCATCAAGGAGCTGCGCGACATGTTCGGCCCGCTCGTGCTCTCGCCGCAGCTGCCCGAGCGCACCTCGCTGCAGCAGGCGCAGGGCGCCGCGAAGCCGCTGCACATGTGGCCCGGCGAGAGCGCCGAAGAGATGTCGGCGAACTTCGACCAGCTGCTCGAGCGCGTGCTGCGCACGGCTCGCATCGGCGACTACGCCAACGCACCGCTCGAGCTCGAGACCCCCACGCACTGACCCCGGCCCGCCGAATGCGGCGGGGCAACCCGACGCCGCGGCGATCGAGCACCGTGGTCGCACGGGACTCCCGCGCAGCGCGGACGGTTCGCCGATACGGGCGCAGGCCCGACCGGATCGCTCCCGTTCAGGAGATGCGGCGGTTCTTCGTGCCGCGTCGCGCGGCCAGTTCGTCCATCGGATCCGCCGGCTGGGTGTCGATCTCGACGAGGGAGTTCTCGACCTCCCGGAGCACCTTGCCGACGGCGATGCCGAAGACGCCCTGTCCTCGGTTGACGAGGTCGATGACCTCGTCGTCGGAGGTGCACAGGTAGACGCTCGCGCCGTCGCTCATGAGCGTGGTCTGCGCGAGGTCCCTGACCCCGGATTCGCGGAGCTGGGTGACGGCGGTGCGGATCTGCTGCAGCGAGATGCCGGTGTCGAGCAGCCGCTTGACGAGCTTCAGCACGAGGATGTCGCGGAAGCCGTAGAGGCGCTGCGACCCGGATCCGGCCGCGCCGCGGACGGTCGGCTCGACGAGCTGGGTGCGTGCCCAGTAGTCGAGCTGCCGGTAGCTGATGCCGGCCGCGCGCGCCGCGACGGCGCCGCGATAGCCGGTGCCGTCTTCATGCTCCGGCATGCCGTCGGTGAAGAGGAGTCCGAGGTCGTAGCGGTCGCGCGCGCTCCGGTCGAGCTCACTCATGCGATCCCCTCACTCTCGGTCACTCACCCCGTCGGGGCATCGTCCACGCTACCGAGGGCAGGGGGCCGAACCAAACACATCGGGCCGAACGTCACGGCGTGTCGCGAGGGTCGTGGATGCGGTTCAGCGCGCGAGCCTGGCGAGGGCGCTGCGCACGGCCTCGGCGCGAACGGTCTCGAGCTGGGAGGCGAGTTCGGCGGCGCGCTCGGAGACCCGCGCCTTTCCGGCGGCGTCGGGGCGGCGAGAGGGGGCGAGCGCACGTTCGATCAGCGCGGCGTCGCGCTCGGCGGCCGCCCGCAGCCCACGCAGGTGGCGCGGCTCGATGCCCACCTCGCGAAGGGCCGCGAGGGCGCTGAGCACGCCGAGCGCCTCGTCGTCGTAGGGCTCGGCCGACGAGATGAGCGACGCGGCGACGGCATCGTCGAGCAGGCCGCGGGGCGCCCGGGCGGCGGCGATCAGCTCGTCGCGGGCGAAGCGGCGGGCGCCGAGGAAGCCGCGCGCGTCCCTCGCGCCGGGGAGCGACGGCGTCTCACCGGCGTCGATCGCCTCGAGGTGGGCGCGGATCACCTTGAGCGGGAGGTAGTGGTCGCGCTGCATCGACAGCACGAGGGTGATGCGCTCGACGTCGGCGGTCGAGAACTTGCGGTAGCCCGCGGCGGTGCGCGCCGGGAAGACGAGCCCCTGCTCTTCGAGGAACCGCAGCTTCGACGGCGTGAGGTCGGGGAACTCCGGCTGCAGACGTGCGAGAACCTGACCGATGCCGAGCAGGGGGGCCTGGCCGCTCGCGTGCGTGGGGGCGGCGTGGCCCGACACTAGCTGCTCGCCAGCGGCGCCAGGTCGCGACGCGAAGCGTAGAACGTGAGCCGGAACTTGCCGATCTGCACCTCGGCGCCGTCGCTCAGCAGCGCCGTCTCGATGCGCACCCCGTCGAAGTAGGTGCCGTTCAGCGACGAGAGGTCTTTCACCTCGAAGGCGGTGCGATGCCGGTGGAACTCGGCATGCCGGCGCGAGACCGTGACGTCGTCGAGGAAGATGTCGGCGTCGGGGTGTCGGCCGACGGTCGTCACGTCGGTGTCGAGGAGGAATCGAGCCCCGCTGTTGGGGCCGCGGCGCACGATGAGCAGCGCCGACCCGGACGGCAGTGCCGCGATCGCCTCCTGCTCTTCGACCGTGATGTCGGCGTCGACCAGCGAGAGCTGGGCGGCAGCCTCGCGGCTGAACCCGATCGTCGTGCCGGCGGTGTTGCTGTCGCCGAACTCGCCGTTCGATGCCGTGCGGTCGCCCTCAGCGCCGCCTGCCTGTGTCATGTCGGTATCCGCCACGCTAGCCTCCCTGTTCAAGCGTATCCGATCGCGAGTCATCCGACACCCGCGGAATGCGGATGGCTCTCGACGTCTCGATCGCATAGATGACGCCCGCCCACCAGTAGAGGAAGGCGCCCCAGACCGTGATCGCCCATCCGATCGGTTCGCTGACCGGCTGCACTGCCGGGAACGCGAGACCGAGCATGATGACGGGCAGTCCGAAGAACAGGGCGAAGGTCGCCACCTTGCCCAATTGGTGCACGGGCAGGGGGCCGAAGCCGTGGTTCGCGAGGACGATGCCGAGGACCAGCAGGAAGACGTCGCGGGAGACGATCACGATGACGATCCACCACGGCACGAGCGAGTTCGCCGCGAGGCCGAGGAGCGCCGCGAAGATGTAGAGCCGGTCGGCGGCGGGATCGAGCAGTTGCCCGAGCCTCGTGATCTGCCCCAGCCGCCGCGCCAGGAACCCGTCGAGCAGGTCCGTGAGGCTGGCGACGACGAGGATCACCAGGGCGAGGACGTAGTCGCCGGCGATGACGGCCCACAGGAAGAAGGGCACGAGCACGAGCCGGAGCATGCTGAGGAGGTTCGGGATCGTCCAGATCTCCGTTCCGACCGCCCCCGCGCTCCGCCCAGCCACGAATCGATCCTATCGAGCCGTAGAATCGCGCCATGGCTCCCCTCGGCGTGTGTCTGGTGCTCCTCGCGGCGATCACCGCGGGCACGTGGGTCCTGTCGCTCGTCACTCGCGAGTACTCGTGGGTCGATCGCATCTGGTCGATCGCCCCCGTCGTCTATGTCTGGGTGTTCGCCGCGGCGAGCGGCGGCGACGCGCGGCTCGTCCTCATGGCCGTGCTGGTCACTGCCTGGGGCGCCCGCCTGACCTTCAATTTCGCGCGCAAGGGCGGGTATCGTCCGGGTGGGGAGGACTACCGTTGGGCGGTCCTGCGCGAACGGATGCCCCGACCGGCGTTCGAGGCGTTCAACCTCTTCTTCATCTCGATCTACCAGAACGTGCTGATCCTCCTGTTCTGCCTCCCGGCGCAGACCGTCTCCGCGTCGTCGCGACCGCCGCTCGGCGCCTGGGACGCGATCGTGGCCGTCGTCTTCCTCGCGTTCCTCGCGGGCGAGACCATCGCCGATCAACAGCAATGGGCGTTCCACCGGTGGAAGGCGGCGGAGCGCGCCGCAGGCCGTACGCCGACCCCGGGGTTCCTGCAGACGGGCCTGTTCCGCGTGTCGAGGCATCCGAACTTCTTCTTCGAGCAGGCGCAGTGGTGGGCGTTCTACGGGTTCGCGGTGGCGGCGACGGGGATCTGGTTGCACTGGAGCGTCGCCGGCGCGGTGCTGCTGACCCTCCTCTTCATCGGATCGACGGTCTTCACCGAGTCGATCTCCAGGCGGCGCTACGCCGACTACGACGCCTACCGGGCGCGCACCTCCGCCATCGTGCCGTGGTTCCCCCGCAGCGTTCCGGCCGCGACGGCCGCAGACGCCCACGCGCGCGACTGAACGGCCTCAGAGTCGGTCGCGGAGCCCCGGCCACGCTTCGGCGAACCGCGGATGCAGCGGCAGCGCCGCGACCTCGTCGATGGCGATCCAGGCGACGGCGATCGATTCGGGATCGCTCACGGCGGGCTCGAACCGGTGCGCGGCATCGGCGACGACGGTCGTGTACGACCAGTACCCGAGGTCGAGCACGCTCGTGAATCGCACGGTCAGGGCTCCAGCCGGGACGCCGGCCTCCTCCCCCGCCTCGCGGACGGCGGCCTCGATCGGGGTCTCGTCCTCATGCCTGGCGCCGCCCGGCATGCCCCAGGTGCCGCCGAAGTGGCTCCAGACGGCGCGATGCTGCAGGAGGACCTCGTGTTCGGGACTGACCGCGAGCAGCCCGGCCGCGCCGTACCGGCCCCAGTACCGTGCGCCGTCGGGACCCTCCACCCAGCCGTCGCCGCTCGTTCCGCTCATGCTCCCAGCATGGCGTACGTGCCCGGCCATGCGGTCATCGGGCCGACCCGTTCGGCGCGATCGCCTCGGCGAGGTCGTCGAGGAACGCGATGATCACGGCCCGTTGCGGCTCGTCGAAGGACTCGGCGACCCGCCGGAGTCGCTCGTGCATGGGCCCGAGCGTGCGTACGATGCGTTCATGGGCCTCCGGCATGGTGTGCAGGAGCAGGATCCGGCGATCGGTCGGGTGGGGGTCCCGCTCGAGGTCGCCGCTCGCGACGAGCCGGGCGACGAGCTTGACGGCGGCGGCGCTGGTGATGCCGAGCTCGCGGGCGAGTCCGGCGCTCGTCGCCGAGCGCCCGGCGCGCTCCTCGGCGATGACCCAGCGCAGGGCCGCGACGTCGGTGTCCCCCATGTCCATGTCGGCGCGCAGTCGCCGGCGCATCTCCGCCTCGGCGGCCCGGTGCCGGCGCACGGCGTCGAGGAGCGCCACGGTCGTGGCATCCGCGGTCTCGAACCAGTAGCGGTCGCGTTCGCGGTCGCGGTTCGAACTTTCGGTGGTTCCGTCGGGCACAGCGTGATGTTAGCGTGCTTTTCACTAACCAAGTAAGCGAAATTCTGGAGCGAGCATGACCGACACGATCGAACTTACGGAAGTCGTCGAAGACGACGTGGTCCTCCTCGACGAGTCGGGTGCGCCCATCGGGCGGGTCCCGAAGAGCGCCGCCCACGGCCCCGACACCGCACTCCACCTCGCGTTCTCCTGCCATGTGCTGAACCCCGCCGGCGAAGTGCTCGTCACGCGCAGGGCGCTCTCCAAGCAGGCATGGGCGGGCGTCTGGAGCAACTCGTTCTGCGGGCACCCCCGTCCCTCCGAACCGCTCACCGCGGCCGTGCGGCGCCGTGCCGAGTTCGAGCTCGGACTCGAACTCGATTCGCTCGAGCTCGCGCTTCCCACGTTCCGGTACCGCGCGATCGATGCCGACGGCACCGTCGAGAACGAGATCTGCCCGGTCTACATCGCGACGACGTCCGCCGACCCCGAACCGAACCCGCGCGAGGTGGTCGACCACGTCTGGGTGCGGCCCGATGAACTGCGCACCGCCATCGAGGCGGCGCCGTGGGCGTTCAGCCCGTGGCTCGCGCTCCAGGCACAGCAACTGGACCTCTACCGTGGCTGACGTCATCGACGCGGCGATCGAGGTCGAACTCGGCGCGATCTTCGCCGACGCCCGCCGCCGGGCCGGCGACCTCGACCCCCACTACGCGGCGCTGTGGCGCAGCCTCGCCCAGCAGAGTTCCGGCGGCAAGCGCATCCGGCCGCATCTCGTGCGCCTCGCGTACTCCGGATTCGGCGGCACCGATGAAGCGCTCGCAACGCGGGTCGCCGTGGCGTTCGAGCTGCTGCACACCGCGTTCCTCATCCATGACGACGTCATCGACCAGGACACCGTGCGCCGCGGCGACCCGAATGTCGCCGCGAGGTTCGCGGCGCGGGCGATCCGCCACGGCACCGACGAGCGCACGAGCGGCATCTGGGGCGAGACGGCCGCGGTCCTCGCCGGCGATCTCGCCCTCAGCCGGGCCCACCGCGAGATCGCCCTGCTCCCCGTCGACCGGACGAGACGCGGCCGGCTGCTCGACATCCTCGACCGTGCCGTGTTCGTGTCGGCGGCGGGCGAGCTCGCCGACGTCGTGAACGCCGGCGACGCCGAGCCCACGAGCATGCCCCGCGTGCTCGCGACCCTCGAGCAGAAGACCGCCGTGTACTCCTTCGAGTGCCCGCTCGCGGCCGGCGCGGTGCTGGCCGGCGCCTCGGACCCGGCCATCGCGGCGCTCGAACGGTTCGGGCGATTCGTCGGCATCGCGTTCCAGATCACCGACGACGTGCTCGGCGTGTTCGGCGACCCGGCGATCACGGGCAAGTCGGCCTCCTCCGATCTGCGCGAGGGCAAGCGGACCGCGCTCATCGCGCACGCGGCGACGACGGCCCACTGGCCGAGGATCGCCGCAGGGCTCGGCGATCCGGGGCTCGACGAGGCCGAGGCCGAGGAGATGCGCGCGGCGCTCCGCGACTGCGGGGCCCTCGACACGGCCCTGCGGCTGGCCGACGAGCACGTCACGCTCGCCCGGTACGAACTCGAGACCGCCGAGCTTCCCGCCCCCCTCGCCGCGGAGCTCGGCGCGATCGCCCTGCGCGCCGTGGAGCGTGCGCGATGAAGCCGCGTCCGGGGCTGCTCGAACGCTACGACGCGACCGCGGTCGCGAGCGCGGCGACGGTCATCGGCCGGTACTCGACCTCGTTCGGGGCCGCGGCCCGCATGCTCGACCCGACGACGAGGCGAGGCATCCGCTCGATCTACGCCCTCGTGCGCGTCGCCGACGAACTCGTGGACGGCACCGCGGATGCCGCGGGGCTGACGCCGCCCGAGCAGGCCTGCCTCCTCGACGAACTCGAAACCGAGACCGAATCGGCCATGCTGTGCGGCTACTCGACGAACCTGGTCGTGCACGCGTTCGCGCGCACCGCACGGGATTCCGGGATCGACCTGACGCTCACCCGCCCGTTCTTCGCCTCGATGCGTCGCGACCTCGATCCGACGCCGATCCGCGAGGCCGAAGTCGCCCCGTACATCCACGGCTCGGCCGAGGTCGTGGGCCTCATGTGCCTCGCGGTGTTCCTCCTCGGCGACGACGTCGACCCCGCCCGGAGGGCCCGGCTCGAGCGGGGCGCCGTGCATCTCGGCGCCGCATTCCAGAAGATCAACTTCCTGCGCGATCTCGAGACGGACTGGCGCACCCTCGGCCGCAACTACTTCCCGTGGTGCGACCCCGAGCACTTCGGCGAGGACGACAAGCATCGCATCCTCGACGACATCGATCACGACCTCGACCTCGCCGACGCCGCGATCCCCGAGCTGCCGCGGCGAGCGCGTGCCGCGGTGCTCACCGCGCACGGGCTGTTCTCGGCGCTCACCCGCCGGTGCCGGCAGACGCCCGCCGAGGTGCTCATGTCGACGCGCATCCGCGTTCCGGACGCCGCCAAGCTCGCGATCGCGCTGCGTTCGATGACGAAGTCGATCGGACGGACGCGATGATCGTGGGCTCGGAGCGCATCGTCGTGATCGGCGGGGGCATCGCGGGGCTCGCGGCATCCGCCCTCCTGGCTCGCGACGGCCATCGCGTGACCCTGCTCGAGGGGCGCGAGGGGTTCGGGGGGCGGGCCGGCTCGTGGTCGCGCGACGGGTTCCGGTTCGACACCGGCCCGTCGTGGTACCTGATGCCGGAGGTGTTCGATCACTTCTTCCGGCTCTTCGGCACGAGCGCGGCCGAACACCTCGATCTCGAGCGGCTCGACCCCGGGTACCGGGTGTACGCCGACGGCTACGACGCTCCCCTCGACATCCGGGGCTCGCGCCGCGAGAACGTCGAGCTGTTCGAGTCGGTCGAGCCCGGCGCGGGCGCCGCATTGGAGCGCTACCTCGATTCGGCGGCGTCGACGTACGACATCGCGCGACGACGGTTCCTCTACACGAACTTCGACGGCGTGCGGGGCCTGCTCGCGCCCGAGGTGCTGCGGGGTGCGGGGCGGCTGACGTCGCTGCTCACGACCTCCCTCGATCGGTTCGCGGCGCGCACCGTGCGCGACCGACGCCTTCGACAGGTGCTCGGCTACCCGGCGGTCTTCCTCGGCTCGTCGCCCACGGCGACGCCCGCGATGTACCACCTCATGAGCCACATGGATCTCGAGCAGGGCGTGTTCTACCCGCGCGGCGGGTTCACGGCGGTGATCGAGGCGATCGCGTCGATCGCGGCCGATGCCGGCGTCGATCTCGTGCCGAACGCGCGCGTCACCGCGATCGAGCTGACCGAGGGGGCCGATCCGACGGTCACGGGCGTGACCTTCCACGACGCCGCGGGCGCCTCGCACCGGGTTCCCGCGCATCGGGTCGTCTCGGCCGCCGACCTGCACCACACCGAGACCGAGCTGCTGCCGGCGCACGCGCGGACGTATCCCGAGTCCTGGTGGCGTCGGCGCACGTCGGGCCCCGGCGCGGTGCTCGCGATGCTCGGCGTGCGCGGGGAGGTGCCGGGGCTCGCCCACCACACGCTGTTCTTCACCGAGGACTGGCGCGAGAACTTCGGGCGCATCTTCGGTTCGAACCCGTCGATCCCCGATCCCGCGTCGTTCTACGTGTGCCGGCCGAGCGCGACGGATGCCTCGGTCGCGCCGCCCGGAGATTCGAACCTGTTCGTGCTCGTTCCGGTGCCCGCCGACGTGGGCATCGGCCGCGGCGGCGAGGACGGCGCGGGCGACCGGCTCGTGGAGGCGACCGCCGACCGTGCGATCGCCGTGATCGCCGCGGCGACGGGCGCGAACGATCTGGTCGAGCGGATCGCGGTGCGCCGCACCGTGGGCCCCGCGGACTTCGCCGCGGACCTGAACTCGTGGCGTGGCGGCGCGCTCGGGCCCGCGCACACGCTCAGGCAGAGCGCGTTCCTCCGAGGGTCGAACAGGTCCCGGCGGGTGCAGGGGCTCCTGTACGCGGGCGGCTCGAGCGTTCCGGGCATCGGGCTTCCGATGTGCCTCATCAGCGCCGAGAATGTGGTGAAGCGGGTCCGCGGCGACCGGTCGTCCGGTCCGCTCGCCGAGCCCGAGGCCGCCGGACCGGGGGCAGTCGGCCCCGCTCCCGCGTCCGGCGTCCGCTCGAGGGAGGGCGCATGACCGGATTCACCTATCTCGGGCTGCTCCTGCTGTCGATCGCTGCGATCGCCGCCGTCGACGTGCGGTGGCGGCTCGCGTTCCGGCGCGCACCGCTCGCCGCGTCCGTGGCGGTGGCGTGCGGCACGGTGCTCCTGCTCGTCTGGGACCTCGTCGGCATCGGGTTCGGCGTCTTCTTCCGAGGCGACTCGGTGTTCGCGACCGGCCTGCTGCTCGCCCCGGACCTGCCGATCGAGGAACCCGTGTTCCTCGTCTTCCTGTGCCAGCTCTCGCTCGTCGCGGTGCTCGGCGTCGAGCGGCTGCTCGGGCGTCGCCCGGGCGCGACGGACGCCGGCGCGACGGACGCCGGCCCGACGACGGTCGCCGCGGCATCCGATCGAGAGGCGCGCGCGTGACCTACCTGCTGATCTGCCTGCCCTTCCTCGCCGTGGCGGCGTGCGTCGCGGTCCTCGCGACCGTCCGGATGCCGCGGGCCGCACGCCGCACCCGGCTGCTCGCGCTCGGCATCGCCTTCGTGCTGATCGCCGCCCTCACGGCCGTCTTCGATTCCGTGATGATCGCCGCAGGACTCTTCGGGTACGCCGACGGAACGCGGCTCGGGCCGACCGTCTGGCTCGCACCCGTCGAGGACTTCGCGTACCCGCTCGCGGCGGTCCTGCTCGTTCCGGCCGTGTTCTCGCTCGCCCTCCGGCGCGGCGCCCCCGTCGAGGGCGGTGCCCGATGACGGACGCCGCCGGCACGAGGGCACCCTCTCGGGTCGGCCGGATCCTCGTCTCGAGCCGGCCGATCAGCTGGGTCAACACCGCGTTCCCCTTCGCGGCCGCGTACCTGCTCACGACGGGCGCCGTCGACCTGACGTTCGTGGTCGGCACCCTGTTCTTCCTGATCCCGTACAACCTGCTCATGTACGGCGTGAACGACGTCTTCGACTACGAGTCCGACCTGCGCAACCCGCGCAAGGGCGGCGCCGAGGGCGCCGTGCTCGATCCCGCGCTGCATCGCGCGGTCGTGTGGGCCGGGGTCGTCACGGCGGCCCCGTGCCTCGTCGTGCTCATGTGGTCGGCCGGCACGGGGCATCCGCTCTCGTGGATCGTGCTCGCGGCGAGCCTGTTCGCGGTGTTCGCCTACTCGGTGCCCGGGTTGCGGTTCAAGGAACGGCCGGTGCTCGACTCGATCACCTCGAGCTTCCACTTCGTGAGTCCCGCGCTCTACGGCCTCGCCGTCGCCGGCGCGGTCATGACGCCGCAACTCCTCGCCCTGATCGTCGCCTTCTTCTGCTGGGGCATGGCGAGCCACGCGTTCGGCGCGGTGCAGGACGTGCTGCCCGACCGCGAGGCCGGCATCGACTCGATCGCGACCGCGTTCGGCGCGCGCGCGACCGTGCGCATCGCGCTCGGACTCTGGACGACGGCCGGGCTCCTCATGCTCGCGACGCCCTGGCCGGGGCCGCTCGGCGCGGTGCTCGTCGTGCCGTACCTCGCCGCGGCGTGGCCGTACCGTTCGGTGACCGACGCACGCTCCGGCGAGGCGAATCGCGGCTGGCGGCACTTCATCGCGCTGAACTACGCGGTCGGGTTCCTCGTGACGATGCTCCTCATCTGGTGGGCGGCCGTGCGCGCGTAGGCTGATCGCATGCCCGCACCCGGAGACGCCCCCGTGCGCATCGATGCCTGGCTGTGGGCGGTGCGCCGGTTCAAGACGAGATCGGCCGCGACCGCGGCCTGCCGCGCCGGGCACGTGCGCGTGAACGGCGAGCGGGCGAAGGCCGCCCAGATGGTGCGCCCCGGCGACGAGGTCCGGGTGCGCGTCGAGGGGTTCGACCAGCTGCTCGTGGTTCGGCTCACGCTCGTGAAGCGCGTCTCGGCGAGCGTCGCCACGACCGCCGTCGACGATCGCACTCCCCCGCCGCCGCCTCGCGAGAGCGTTCCGATCGTGCCCGTGCGCGATCGCGGCGCGGGCCGCCCGACGAAGCGGGAGCGCCGCGACCTCGAACGGCTCCGGGGGCGCGACGCCTGAGCGGCGCCGCCGGCGCCCGGCTCGGGATCCATCGGTCGCGACCGGCGACGGCGTAGCCTGAGTCGATGCAGAGAGCATTCACCCATGAACCCGACGCCGATCGCTACGCCCTGCGATTGAACGGCGAGATCGCGAGCGTGCTCGACTACCGGGTGCTCGGCGACGCGATCTCGATGACGCGGGCGTACACGAACCCGCCGTACCGCGGGTCCGGCTACGCGGGCGAGCTCGTGGCGTTCGCAGTCGACGACGTCGAGTCGAACTCGTCGCGGCACATCGTGCCGAGCTGCTGGTACGTGGCCGAGTGGTTCGACCGTCACCCCGAGCGCGCCGGACTGCTCCACCCGCGCACCGCCTGAACGGCGACGAATCGGGCGGAGCAGCGCCGCAGATCGGGAGCTCGGCCGATCAGTACCAGTTGACCGACTGCGAGTGCGACCAGGCGCTGCACGGCGAGCCGTACGATCCGGCGATGTATCCGAGGCCCCACTTGATCTGCGTCGCCGCGTTCGTCGCCCAGTCGGCGCCGGCCGAGGCCATCTTGCTGCCGGGCAGCGACTGCGGGATGCCGGTGGCGCCGCTGGAGTCGTTGTACGCGGTGTACGACCATCCGGACTCCTTCGCCCAGAGGCTGTCGAGGCACTGGAACTGGTCGTCGCCCCAGCCGTACATGGACGACGCGAGCGAACGCGCGGTGGCACGCGCGCCGTCGGGGGTGTTCGCTGCGGCGAGCGCCTGGGCGGCCTCGGCAGCGGCCTTCGCGGCCGCCGCGGCCTGAGCCTGCTCAAAGGCCGTCGTGTCGGCCGCCGTCTTCGCCGCCGCCGCCTTCGTCTCCTTGGTGAGATCGGCGACGTCGTCGGTCGGGATCGTCTCGTAGTCGCTGAGGGAGGCGACGGATGCCGCGAGCGCCGATGCGTCGACCTTGCCGTCGGCCTTCTCGAGCGTCGCGTTCGCCAGCGTGATGGTGTCCTCTGCCTGGGCCTTGACCTTGGCCGCCGCGATCGAGCTGTAGACGCCGAGGGAATCGGCGCTGAGCCCCGTCGCCTTCGTGAGCTGGGCCGTGGCCTGTGCACGCGCATCGGCTTCGAAGGCGTTCTGGACGGCGAACCCGGTGCCGGCGACGAGGCCGACGGCGAGCACGGCGCCCGCGGCGATGAACCGGCGGCGAACGGTGCGTCGCGAGCGGAGGCTGCGGCGGGGGGTGGAGTCGGGTGCGGAGATCGAGGGAGCAGGGGTCGAGTTCGTGGTGGGGCGCATGAATCCTGTGTGCTCGGAAGGTGGGGGGAACGGGGGTCGGCGCCGCCGAGCGCGGGCACAAGTCAGAGACTCTGCCGACCGTTTCTGAACGGATCCTCAGGTATGGCTGTGCAGAGCATGACCGCGACCGCCGCACGCCCCGGAATACTGGGGACATGGCGCAATCCTCCGAATCCCCTGAGTTCCCGGCATCCGGCACCCGCTGCCCCTGCTCGAGCGGGCTGACCTTCGGGGAATGCTGCGGCCGATGGCTCCTCGGCGGAGCGGCGGCACCGACCGCCGTGCAGCTGATGCGGTCGCGCTACACCGCCTTCGCCGTCGGCGATGCCGACCACCTGCTCGCGACGTGGCATCCGTCGACCGCGCCGGCGAGCCTCGAGCTCGATCGAACGATCCGCTGGATGCGCCTCGACGTCGAGCGCACCGAGCGCGGCGGACCGCTCGACCACGCGGGAGTCGTGGAATTCACGGCCCACTACCGGCACGACGGCGAGCGCGGGGCGCAGCACGAGGTGAGCCGGTTCGTGCGCGAGGGCGGCCGCTGGTTCTACCTCGGTGCGCTCGACTGACCCATCACGCGTCGTCGATGCTCCCGTCGTCGAGGGGCCGCCCGTCGAGGGCCGCGTAGGCGCGTTCGACCGCGCCGACGAGCCCGGCGACGTCGAACGGCCAGTCGTCGTGGGCCGCCAGCGCTGCGCCTTCTTCGAGACCGGCGCCGTGCGCGACGATGAGGCGCTCGGCGATGAGGCGCAGGTCGCCGGCCTGACGTGCGACGAAGTCGGGGCCGACGACCGCACCGTGTCCGGGCACCACGAGATCGCCGGGCCGCATCTCGTCGAGGAGGCGTTCGAGCACGACGGGCCGGGCGAGGGGGTAGCTGCCGGAACCGTACATGGGCGGACCCGACTCCTCGACGAGGTCGCCGACGATCCACACCCGCTCGGCGGGCAAGAGCAGCACGAGGTCCGTGTCGGTGTGCGCCGCGGGCTGCGGACGGAGCTCGGCGGTTCGCCCGCCGAGGTCCAGGCCGGTCGCCCGGTCGACCGGATGCGTCGGGGGCGTGAGCACGACCCGATCCCAGCGGCGATCCGGCTCCCGCGACCGGTCCGCGCGCCAGGCCGCGAGGCGCGGGCCCTCGTACGCGGCGAAGTGCTCGCCGATCGCAGCGTGGCCGTGGATCGCGGCATCCGTCTCGGAACCGGGTCCGAACGCCTGGTTGCCGAACGTGTGGTCGAAGTGCGCGTGGGTGTTCACGAGGCCGAGGATCGGGGCATCCGAGCGCTCCCTGATCTGCGCGAGGATCTCTTCGCCCTCGTCGGGATCCGCGCCGGAGTCGACGACGAGCAGCCCTTCGGCCCCCTCGATCACGACCACAGACAGGTCGAACACGCCCGCGCGCAACTGGTGCACTCCGGGGGCCACCGACGTCCAGCTCGCCATGTCTCGATGGTATCGGCGCACCGCGGGCGACCCTCGGTCAAAGGGAATGCAGAGGTTGCCCGCGTACGGTGACCGACGTGAGTTCGAACGACGAGGTCGCCGCCCGCGACGATGCCGCCCATGCCCTGACCGAACGAGCCCAGCGGGCGCTCGAGGCCATCGACGGCGGCACGCTCGACGAGATGCGCAGCCTCCGCGACGAGACCGAGCGGTTCATGCTGCGGTACAAGTTCGGCATGGACGAGGTCATCACCAAGCTGTCGATCCTTCGCGAGGAGTTCGGGCAGACCCACGCGTACAACCCGATCGAGCACATCTCGAGCCGGTTGAAGAGCCTCGACAGCGTGATCGAGAAGATGGACCGCAAGGGCATCGAGCCGACGTTCGACGCGATCCGCGGGACCATCACCGACATCGCCGGCGTTCGGGTGACGTGCAGCTTCGTCTCCGACGTCTATCGGGTCGCCGAGCTGCTGACCGCGCAGGGCGACATCCGCGTGCTGAAGGAGAAGGACTACATCGCCGCGCCCAAGGCGAACGGCTACCAGAGCCTCCATCTCATCGTCGAGGTGCCCGTGTTCCTCTCGACCGGGACGCACCACGTGCCCGTCGAGGTGCAGGTGCGCACCATCGCCATGGACTTCTGGGCGAGCCTCGAGCACAAGATCTACTACAAGTACGACCGGCAGGTGCCCGCGGAGCTGCTCGACGATCTGACGGACGCCGCGCACACGGCCGCCGAGCTCGACGCGCGCATGGAGCGGCTGCACCGCGAGCTCCACGGCGCCGCAGCGGGCTCCGCGGTCGGTGCGCCGCTCGTCGCGGCACCCGCGCCGGGGACGCCCACGAGGCCGATCGCAGTGTGATCGGGCAGCTCAGTCGCTCGCGTCGTCGTGACGCGCGCGGCTCGGCTGCACCCGCATGGGCTCCCCCGGCATCTTCGGGAAGTCGGGAGGGAACGGGAGTTCGCCGAGCCCGTCGTCGAGATCGCGCTGCCACCACTCGAGGAGCATCTCGATGCGGCCGGGCTCATCGTGCATGCCCGACCACGGGTCGCCGACCTCGGCGAGTCGCCGGGGCACCGTTCGCACGGTGTGCGCCATGGGATCGGTCGTCGGCAGCTCGTCCCAGGTCAGGGGGCAGGACACCGGCGCCTGGGGCAGCGGGCGCGGGCTGTAGGCGCCCGCCATCGTGCGGTCTCGGTTCGCCTGGTTGTAGTCGATGAAGATGCGGTCGCCGCGCTCCTCCTTCCACCAGTTGGTGGTGACGAGGTCGGGCATGCGCCGTTCGAGCTCACGGCCGAGGGCGATCACGGCGTGCCGGACGTCGAGGAACTCGTGCTCGGGCTCGATGGGGGCGAACACGTGGATGCCGCGGCTGCCGGAGCTCTTCGCGAACGCCGTGAGCCCGACCTCGGCGAGCAGTTCGCGCAGCGCGAGCGCGACGGGAACGGCCTCGGCGAACCCGGTGCCCGGTTGCGGGTCGAGGTCGATGCGCAGCTGATCGGGGTTGTCGGTTTCGTCGGCGCGCGACGCCCATGGGTGGAACACCACGGTGTTCATCTGCACCGCCCACACCGCGCTCGCCGGCTCGTCGAGCACGAGCTGCGGATGCCGCCGGCCGCTGGGGTACGTCACCGTCACCGACCTGACCCAGTCGGGCGCCCCGCGCGGCGGGTTCTTCGAGAAGAACTGCTCCCCGTCGACGCCCTCGGGGAACCGCTGGAGGGAGACCGGCCGCCCGCCGTTGGCCTCGATGAACGCGGGCCCGACCGCGACGAGGTACTCGGCGAGCTCGAGCTTGGTGACGCCGACCTCGGGCCAGAGCACCCTCGTCGGCGACGAGACGCGCACCTGCCGCTCGCCGTGCGGACCGGGAACGATGAGCTGTGCCGCGTCGCCTGCCATGCCTGCGACGGTACTCCACGCCGCCGACGCCGCGCGAGGGCGGGGCTAGGCCTCGGCGCGGCGAGCCTCGCGTGCGGCGTCGCGCGCCGCGTCGGAGGCCGCGGCCTCCTCGGGCGTCGGCGCCGTGCCGCCGAGGCTCCTCGGCTGCCACCATGCGCCGGTGCCGTCGACGGGGTACTCGCGCTGAAGACGGTCGACGAGCTCTTGGAGCCGCTCGCGCAGGCGCCCGGTCGCGACGCGCGCGTCCTCGTCGGCGCCGACGGTGATCGGGGCGCCGAACGCGAAGCTCACGGGCACGCCGAAGCGTTCGAGGAATCCGACGCGGTGGCCCTTCGTCAGCAACCGGTGACCGCCCCATACCGCGACGGGGATGACCGGCACGCCGGCCTCGGCCGCGAGCCGCACGGCGCCGGTCTTGAGCTCGCGCACGGTGAACGACGCGCTCACGCCCGCCTCGGGGAAGACGCCGAGCAGCTCTCCGCCGCGCAGCGCCTCGACGGCCTTCGCATACGCGGCGGCGCCGGCCTTCATGTCGACGGCGATGTGGCGCATGCCGCGCATCAGCGGACCCGTCACGGGCGAGTCGAACACGCTCTGCTTGGCCATGAACCGGATGCGACGCCGGTCGGCGAGCCAGGTGACCCATTCGACCAGCGCGAACTCGAGGTACCCGAAGTGCGTCATCGCGAGCACGGCGCCGCCCGTGTCGGGCACGTTCTCGACCCCGGTCACGTGCCGCTTGAGCCCGAGCGCGCCGAAGAGCCCGCGACCGGCGACGATCGCCGTGCTGTAGATCGGTTCGCTGGCGCGTCGTCGGCTCATGCCCGCCAGCCTACGGGCAGGCTCTGTGGGGCGACTGCGAGCTCGGGCCCGCGGAACGGCCTGCTCGGCGACGGGTCGCAGCCGGAACAGCCGGACGGTGCGGCCCGACGCGCGTTCGTAGGCCCGATATCCGGGCCACTGCGCCTCGATGCGCGACCACGCGAGTTCGCGCGCGGGAGCAGCGTCGATGAGCTCCGCCCGCACGTCGAGCTCGCGACCGCGCACGCTGATCGACGCATCGGGACGGCGCAGCAGGTTGTACGTCCACCCGGGATGCCGTCGCTGCGCGAACGTCGTGCCAGCGACGATCGCGCTTCCGTGCCCGTCGGGCGTGTACATGAGGTGGTTGTCGCGTCGCTGCCCCGACCTGGCGCCGGTGGTGTGCAGCACGAGGGACGGCACGAGCAGCCCGCTGAGCTGCACCCGGCCGCCGGACAGGCGGCGGACGAGGCGTTCGAGGGGTGGCAGGAGCACGGGGCCGAGGGCGCGGAAGAGCCGGGTGCGCGTCAGCGGCGCGACCGCGGCCCGTACGAGCCCGAGCACGGAGGTCACGGTCGGCCCGCGCGGTCGCCGCCGCCGGGCCCGCCCGACGCCGCCGCGCGTTCGCCCTCCACCGCCTCGCGGGCCGAGACGAGCTCGGCCGAGGCATCCGCGGCCCGTCGTTCGGCCCGCCGCAGCCGACGGATCGCGACCGTCGGCGCCCCGTGTCGTGCGTGGACCCGGTCGTGCTCCTCGTCGACGCCCGTGACGATGTAGGCCGAGGCGATGAGGATCACCTGGCTCGACAGGTTCAGCCAGAGCAGGAGGGCGATGAGCGATCCGAACGAGGCGAGCAGCGGATTGCTCGTCGCGCCGGCGACGAAGAGGCCCGACAGCTGCTGGAGCACGGTGAGACCGACCCCGCCGATGAGGGCGCCCGACCAGAGCGAGCGCGCCGCGGGGCGCAGACCCGAGAGCACCCGGAACATCGTCGCGACCACGGCCACGTCGATCGCGAAGATCACGAGGATCGACACGATGCGGGTCGCGACCTCGGAACCCGTGTCGGTCGTGGACCACCCGAGCCATCCGAACACCCCGTCGATCGCGGCGGTGCTCGCGAACGTCACGGCCGCCGCGGCCGCGAGCGCCGCGCCGAAGCCGATCGCGAGCGCGAGGTCGCGCAGCAGCACCCACAGGAAGAAGGTCTGGGGGTCGGGCTGGTCGGCGAGGTCGCGCAGCGCGACGCGCAACGACCCGACGGCGCCGATCGCCGCCGTGACGAGACCGACGAGGGCGAGCGCCCCGGCGATGCTCAGGGTGATCGGCTGCACGAGATCGTCGGGGTCGATGAGCGCGCCCTCCCCGACGAGTCCGGGGATCGCCTGGTCGACGGTCGCGACCAGCGCGCTCATCGCCTCGTCGTTGCCGGCGAGCCAGATGCCCGCGACCGCGAAGCCGAGGAAGACGCCCGCGAACACGGAGAAGAGCGTGCGGTAGGTGATGCTGTCGGCGAGCACCGCCCCGTGGTGCTCCATGTAGAGCAGATAGGCGCGGACCGGCTTGCGTGCGAGCGCCCAGGCCGTGATGCGGCGCAGGCGCTCGGCGAAGGACGCGGGCGCGGGCGCGGGCGGCGCTGTCCGAGCCTGCTCGATGTGTTCGCTCTCGTCTGCCTCCATGCCGTCAGCGTATCGAGGGCGGATGCCGCGTGCAGGTGCTTGACAGGACCCGCTCCGCCGTTCGCAGTGACCGGGCTCGGGGACGCAGAAGGGGGCCCCGCGGCGGGGGGGGCGGGGGGGGGGGGGGGGGGGGGGGGCCCCGGCGGGGCCGGTAAAAACCAGGCACAGCGCCCGGG
>NZ_WBIS01000010.1 GCF_009749465.1 Agromyces terreus | reverse complement strand
CCCTCGCGCGTCGTTGGTCGGTGCGGGGGCGGGGGCCCCCCCGGCGGCCCCGGGCGGCGGCGGGGCCCCCTTCTCGGGGGTGCGGTCTTCGACCGGGCGGATCAGTACCAGCCCTGCGAGAGCGCCGTGTTGTACGCGCCGCACGCGCTGCCGTAGCGGTCGGCGATGTAGCCGAGGCCCCAGGAGATCTGGGTGGCGGGGTTGCTGGCCCAGTCGGCGCCCGCGGAGGACATCTTGCTGCCGGGGAGGGCCTGGGGGATGCCGTAGGCGCCGCTCGGGTTGGACGCGTAGACGTTCCAGCCGGACTCGCGGTTCCAGAGCTCGACGAGGCAGCCGAACTGGTCGGCACCCCAGCCGTAGCGCGAGGACATCATGTCTCGCGCGATGGCCTGCGCGGCGCTGGGGTTCGCGGGTGCGCTCGGCGCGGCCACGCCGCCCGAGTCGGAGCCCGAGTCGGACTCGGCCGCCTCGCGGGCGGCGGCCTCGGCCTCGGCCTTCGCCTTCGCCTCGGCTTCGGCCTTGGCCTTCTTCTCCGCAGCGATGCGGTCGGCCTCGGCGACGGCCTTGGTGACCTGTCCGGTCTGCGTCTTGGCCTGGTCGACGAGCTCGAACACCTTGCGCGGGCTGAGGAGCTCGTAGGAGTCGAGCGCGGCGACCGAGGTCGCGAGGGCGGTGGCGTCGGCCTTGCCCTTCGCGGCGGCGATCGCCCCGGCCGCGACGTCGAGCGTGTCCTTCGCCTGCTGTTCGGCGCGGACGTCGAGCACGGCGCCGTGGTCGACCTCGAGATCCTGGACCGAGTCGCGCTCGGCGGCGAGCGCGAGCGCCTGGGTCTCGGCGACCCGTGCGGCCGCGGCGTCGGCATTGCTCTGCGCCGCATACCCGGAGCCGACGAGGGCGCCGACGGCGACGATGGCGCCTGCGGTGACGAGCGGGGTGCGGAATCGGCGGGCCGGAGCGGTCAGCGTGCGCACGCGTCGCGTGGGCGCGGCTTCGCGCTGCGGTTCGGTGGGAGGAGTGGAGGAAGTCTGGTTCTGCATGTCTTTCACACGGGCGGAACGTCGCACGGGAGTGCGCCGAACCTGGACTTGGCGTTCCACGGACGCGGGGGCGGCCGGGCGAAGCGGCCAGTCTGCCGAGGCGAACTGGACAACCCCTCACGTTTGCCTGTGAATGTCATCCGAACTGTTGACGATTGCTCAGGATGAAGCGTTCGGCTCGCCCTCGGTCTGAACGTCGAGCCGCTTGTGCAGTTCGAGGCTGATCTGGGTCGCGTCCAACGCCTCGAGCGCCTGGGTGAGCGCGGTCGAGCTGAAGCGGCCCTCGTCGCGCTGCGCCCACAGTGCACGGCGCTGCGCGTCGATCACGCCGAGCCGGAACGCGTACCCGCGCGCGGCCTCCCCCGGCTTCCCGTCGCTCGCGGCCTTCGCCTCCTCGATACGGGTGCGGGCGATCTCGCGGAGCATCCGGTCGAGCTCATCGCGGTCGGCCTCGATCGCGGCGACGTCCAGCCGTGCCGGCTTCACCCATCGCACGATCATCGGCAGCGTGCCGCCCTGGATGAGCAGCGAGGCCGCCGCCACGGCGAAGGCCACGAAGACGAGCAGCGAGCGCTCCGGCGTGTCGGCTGGGAGGGTCTGCGCCGCCGCGAGCGTCACGGCTCCGCGCATGCCCGCCCAGACGATGACGGCGCCCTCGCGCCACCCCAGCGGCTCGGCCGTGAAGTAGTCGATGTCGGCGACCTTCCGGTTGACCCGTCGCCGGAACATCGCGAGCCGGTCCTTCGGCACGGCTCGGCTCGCCCCCTTCTGCGGTCCCCCCGCCCGCTCGAGCGTGAACGGATGCTCGGCGTCGACGTGGTCGAGGCGATCCTGCATCCCGGCGAGCCGGTCGCGCATCTGCACGCCCCGACGCGCCCGCCGCCGCTGGAGGCCGAGCGTCGGGAAGACGAACGCGGCGCGCACCGCCAGCACGGCCGCCAGCGACACGCCCGCGAGCAGGAGCCCCGACGCGATGCCCGAACGCCCGCCCTGCACCTCGGCGACGATGGTCGACATCTCGAGCCCCATCACGAGGAAGACCGTGCCCTCGAGGATCAGCTCCACCGTGCGCCACGCCTGCGTGTCGGAGGCGCGGTGCTGCGGTGAGAGCCGCTTGATCGCGCCCCGACCGGTGACGAGGCCCGCGACCACGGCCGCGACGAGGCCCGACGCGCCGAGCGCCTCGCTCGGCACGGAGGCGAGGAAGGGCACCGTGAAGGAGATGACGGTGTTCACGGTGGGATCGGTGACGCGCTCGCGCACCGCGAGGTTCAGCTTGCCCACGAGGAAGCCGATGACCACCGCGACGACGACCGCGAAGACGAAGTCGCCGAGCACGTCCCACAGCGAGACGGATGCCGCGGTCGCCACGATCGCCGACCGCAGCAGCACGAGCGCGGTGGCGTCGTTCAGCAGGCTCTCGCCCTCGAGCACCGTCACGATGCGCGGGGTCACGCCGACCCGCTTCACGATGGAGGTCGCGACCGCGTCGGTCGGGCTGACGATCGCGCCGAGCGCGATGCCGCCGGCCACCCCGAGCCCGGGGATGAGCCACGCGAACAGGAGCCCGAGCGCGATCGAGCTCACGATCACGAGGCCGACGGAGAGCCCGCCGATGGCGCTGAACTCGCGGCGGAACTCCATCGCCGGCATCGACACGGATGCCGAGTACAGCAGGGGCGGCAGCACGCCGGCGAGGATCCATTCGGGGTCGATCTCGATCTCGGGCACGAACGGCAGCAGGCTCGTTCCGATGCCCACGATCACGAGCAGGAGCGGCGCGGACACCCCGAGCCGCGGCCCGAAGGCCGTCGCGGCGGCGATGCCGAGCAGGCCGAGCACGACGACGACGAGCAGTTCCATGCGCATTCCCCTCGGCAGGACGGCCGTCTGCGACATCCGGCCGACGGCGATGGGGAAAGTCTGGCGCACCGCGTGCGAGGTGTCACGGACCGCCTCACGGCGAACTCACAGCGTGCGGGCGCAGCATCCGGAACAGCACGGGCCGCCGCGTCGTTTCATCCACTGTCGCGTCGCGCAGGCGCCGCGGCCGAAGAGGGTGCCGCAGCCAGCGGCGCCCCGGTGAAGGAGGAACGAATGTCGAACGACTACCGCAGCACTCCCGAGGCGCTCGCCCGCCTCACCCCGCTCCAGCGCAGCGTCACGCAGGGCGACGGCACCGAGCCGGCGTTCCGCAACGAGTACTGGGACAACCACGACGACGGCATCTACGTCGACGTCGTGTCGGGGCAGCCGCTCTTCTCCTCGACCGACAAGTACGACAGCCGGTCGGGCTGGCCGAGCTTCACGAAGCCGCTCGAGGCCGACGCCGTGACCGAGCATGTCGACCGCACGCTCTGGATGAAGCGCGTGGAGGTACGCTCGTCGGGTGCCGACAGCCACCTCGGCCACGTCTTCGACGACGGGCCGGCCGAGGCCGGCGGGCTCCGGTACTGCATGAACTCGGCTGCACTGCGCTTGGTGCCGGTCGCCGAGCTCGAGGAGCAGGGCTACGGCGACTTCCTCAGCCTGTTCACGACGACGGATGCCGCGGCCGCGACATCCGAGAAGGAGAACGCATCATGACGAACCGAACCGAGACCGCGATCCTCGCCGGCGGCTGTTTCTGGGGCATGCAGGACCTGATCCGCAAGCGCCCGGGCGTCGAGTCCACGCGCGTGGGCTACACGGGCGGCAGCAACGCCGAGCCGACCTATCGCAACCACCCGGGCCACGCCGAGGCGATCGAGATCGTCTTCGACCCGAGCGTCACGAGCTACCGAGAGCTGCTGGAGTTCTTCTTCCAGGTGCACGACCCGTCGACCCTGAACCGTCAGGGCAACGACATCGGCACGAGCTACCGGTCGGCGATCTTCCCGCAGAGCCCCGAGCAGCAGGAGATCGCGCTCGACACGATCGCCGACGTCGACGCCTCCGGCCTCTGGCCGGCGAAGGTCGTCACGACCATCGAGGAGGCCGCCCCGTTCTGGGAGGCCGAGCCCGAGCACCAGGACTACCTCGAGAAGTACCCGAACGGGTACACCTGCCACTTCGTGCGACCGGGGTGGAAGCTGCCCAAGCGCGACGCCTCGACGCTCGCGTAGGCACCGTCGTGCACGAAGCGGATGCCCGCCGGATCGATTCCGGCGGGCATCCGCCGTCTGCGGCCCGGCGGCATGGTGCCGAGTCCCAGCGAGGCGAACGTAGGCTGGAGACCATGGGTGTGCTGAATCCGGATTCCTTCACCGACGGCTTCACGTCGGATGCCTCGTCGCCGACGCTCGTGCCGGCGACGGTCGAGGCGTTCAAGGCGGCGTTCCGCGACCATCCGGCCGGCGTCGCACTGGTGACGGCCGCCACGCCGTTCGGACCGGTCGGCCTCACCGCGTCGAGCGTTGCCTCCGTCTCGGCCGACCCCGCCGCCCTGTCGTTCTCGGTCACGCGGGCCACCGGGTCCGCCGGCGGGCTGCTCGGGGCCGATACCATCGTCGTGCACCTGCTCTCGGCAGCCCAGGTCGAGGTCGCGCGGGCGTTCGCCCGTTCGGGTGCGCCGAGGTTCACGCCCGAGCAGGGCTGGTCCTCGCTGCCGACCGGCGAGCCCTGGCTCGTCGAGGCGCCCGTGGCGTTGCGCGCCCGCATCGTCCACACGGTGCCGGTCGGCGGTTCGTCGCTCGTGGTCGCCGAGGTGCTCGACGTCCGGCTCGGCGAGCGCGCCCCGTCGCTCGTGTACCGCGATCGCCGGTTCCACGCGCTCGACGACGAGTCGCCCCAGGTCTGAGGCGCCCGTCGCGTCGCCCGCACGTCCGGCCCCGGCCTCCTCGCCTCCGCCCTCCGCCCGCCGCCCGCCGCCCGCCCGCCTTCGCCCGTCACTCCGCCCGAGAGGATCCCCTCGATGTCGCAGCCCGCTCCGCGGAGACGCCGTCGGCGGCGACGGCTGTCGTATGCGCTCCTCGCGGTGCAACTGCGTCGGTGGGGGCTCGCCGGCATCATCGCGCTGACGGCGATCGGGGCGATCATCGCCGCGCTGACAACCCGGTAGCGGGCGACGCTCAGGCGGCCACGCCGAGCCGGTCGAGCGCGTCCTGCACGATCGTGAGCCCGCCGAGGCCCGGCATGCCGCTGATGCTGTCGTCGACCTTGCGGGCTGCGCGCCGACCCTCGGCGCCGCTCATCAGGTGGCCCATGACGTGGCGCACCTCGTCGGGCTCCATGATGCTCGAACCGACGGGCGCCCAGAACCGGCTGAGCGCGAACCGGGTGACCTTCTGGGCGCGCGTGCTGGCCGCGAGCCGTTCGCGGGCCTGCGAGGTGTAGAACGCGACGTGCCTGGCCTCCTGCTTGGCGATGCGGCGCAGGAGCTCGGCCAGCACCGGGTGCTCCTCGAGTTCGGCCATGCGCTGGTAGGCGGTGATCGCGGACCACTCGTTGGCGGCACCCCATGACATGTGCACGGCCACGAAGTCGTGGCCGACGAGTCCGCCGAGCACCGACTGCTTGATCGGGTCGAGGCGGTCCTTCCACCCGAGCTTCAGCCGGCTGGCCTTGAGCTGGTCGTAGTCGACCGTGATGTCGTGCATCGCGAGCACCGCGGCGAGCGCCTCCCCGTGCCAGAACTCCTCGCGGTTCCACATGGTCATGAAGGCGCTCACGTCGGCTTCGCGGTGCGACGGCGTGGTGAGCAGGTCCCGGGTGTAGCAGACGGTGTGGTACTCGACGTCGGCCATGTACCGCAGGGTCCTGAGCGACGGCTCGGGCAGCGGTTCGCGGCGGAACGACTCGAGGTCGAGGTCGCTCCAGTTCACGCTGACGGATGTCGCGGTGTACCGGTCGATGTCGAACGCCATGTGCTCTCCTCCTTCACGCCTCGAGCCGTCGGATGACGCGGGCCGCGGTGCGGGCGTCGATGCCGGGGAGCGAGCGGATGCCGCGGGCGAGCCGCTCGGCGCCGGTGCCGCCCGCTCCCCCGGCGCGGTGTCCGAGGGCGAACCGGGCGAACGCCCGACGGTCGTCGGCGGCGACCGATCCGCTGCCGAGCGGCCAGGGCGAGCGGGCGAGTTCGCGCCGGGCGAGCCGTGCCGACCGCGGCGAGGCGGTCAGGCGGCCGGCCGCTTCGGCCTCGAAGAACCGCGTGTGGCGTGCCTTGACCGCGCGGATCCGAGCCACGGCCTCGGCAAGAACGACGGCCGCGTCGACCCCGTCGGCACGCTCGGCCGCGCCGAGCCGCTCGTAGGCGAGGTCGAGCACGAGGTCGTCGACGAACCCGAGCGCGAGATGGGCGCCGACGACGTCGGGTCCCTGACCGAACCCGGCGAGCGCGCGCCGGATCGGGCCGCGCCCGGTCTCTCGTGCGGGAGCCCTCGGCGCGGACTCGGCCGTCGAGGCGCCCGCGGGCGCGGCGGCATCCGCGATCAGGTGCAGCGCATCGGCGATCCAGTACTTCTCGTAGGCCCACGACACGAGGAACGCGGTGACCCGGGCGTCCTTGTGGGTCGGCGTCACGAGCACGTTGCGCAGGTGCGCCATCGTGGCACCCTCGAGCACGGCGAGTGTGCGCAGCGTGCGCGCCGCGGCGGCGGGCAGCCCGGCCACGGCGTCGAGATCGAGGCTCGCGCGCAGGCTGCCCTGGGCGGTGCGGGCGAAGTCGCGGACGTCGAACGGCGCCGGCCGGGCTCCCGAGGTCGGGATCCGGACGGCGCCGTTCGTGTCGTTCATGTGCCGAGGCTACTCCGCCGCACTCCGCGACGAGGACGTCGCCACGGCGTCGGCTCGCGGCATCCGCGTTCAGAACTTGTTGCCGAGGGCCTTGCTCTTGAGCGCCTGGAACTCGCCCTCGGTGATGATGCCCTGGTCGCGCAGCGCGGCGGCCTTCGCGATCTCGTCGGCCGGGTTCGCGAACGAGACCTGCCGCACCTCTTCGTCGGAGTACTCGACGATGTCGGGTCGGCGGCCCGCCGAACGCTCCGCCATGCCCTGGCCCCGCACGATGAGGTAGACGAGGCCGGTGATGAACGGCACGAAGAGGAGCAGCAGGAACCACAGCGCCTTCATCCAGCCGCCGAGGTCGTGCGACCGGAAGATGTCGATCGCGATGTAGATCAGCGTGAAGAGGTATGCGATGTAGGCGAAGATCATGACGCTGATCCAGAACCAGTCCCATACCGTGGCGAAGAAGCCCATCTGCGGCGTCCTTTCGGGTTCGGTGGCCGCGATCCGGTCGAGGCCGTGTGGCGCTCAACCTATCGGATCCGCCCCGCGAACAGGGCGAACAGGAGCGGCACGGCGGACACGACCATGAGCACCGTGCCGAACACGGCGTCGTCGGCGCGGATCACGGCGCCCGCGACGAGCAGGGCGCCGAACAGCACGGCGGCCACCAGGCGCCGGCCCGTGCGCTCGAGGCGTGCCACACGTCGCTCGAGCGCCGGGTCCGAGACCGTGATGCGGCCCTCCTCGATGCGGGTCGCGAGCGTGTCGAGCCGCTTCGGCAGGCCGACGGCGATGCGGGCGATCTCGAGGGCCTGCTTCGCGACGTCCTGCACGACGTCGCCGCGCTCGTCGCGGATGAGCTTGGTCGCGTACGGCTCGATCGAGTCCCACAGGTTGAAATCCGCGTCGAGCGCGCTGCACACGCCGGAGGTGAGCGACATCGCTCGGATGATGAGCAGGAAGTTCTCGGGCAACTGGAACGGCAGCGAGCGCACCACGTGCCCGAACTGCTCGGCGAAGTCGCGGAACTCGCGGGGATCCACCTCGCGCAACTCGGCGAACCCCATGCCGCCGAACCGGGCGAACAGCTGCGTCATCGCCCGTTCGAGCTCGCCCGTGTCGGCCGACGGCAGGAGCACCCCGACGTCGCGCACCGCGTCGACGAGCCCGGTGCCGTCGCGGGAGGCCGCCGCGATGAGCAGCTTCCGCAGGCCGCTGCGGGTGCCGGCGGGCACCTCCCCCATCATTCCGAAGTCGATGAACGTGAGCTTCCAGGATGCCTCGCTCCCGTCGACGATGGGCGTGACGAAGATGTTCCCGGGGTGCGGGTCGGCGTGGAAGAACCCGTTCGTGAAGAGCTGGTCGAACATGATCGCGGCGAACACGGGCGCCACCTCGGCCGGATCGATGCCGGCCGACGCGAGCCCCGCGGCATCCGTGACCTTGATGGCGGTGACGTCCTCGAGGGTGAGGACCCGACGGGTGGTGCGCTCCCACGCGACGACGGGCACGCCCACTCGGCGGTCGCCGGCGAAGTCCGCGGCGAAGCGCTCCGCGTTCGCGGCCTCGTGCAGGTAGTCGATCTCCTCGAGGCTCGTGTGCGCGAACTCCTCGACGAGCGCATGCGTGTTCACCCGGTCGGAGACGAGGCGAACATGGCTGAGCCAGCCCGCGACCTTGCGCAGCGCCGCGAGATCGACGTCGACGATGCGGTCGATGCCGGGCCGCTGCACCTTCACGACCACGGCGTCGAGGCCCGAGTCCGCCGCCTGCTGCGGCGCGAGCCGGGCCCGGTGCGCCTGGCCGAGGGATGCCGCGGCGATGGGCTCGACGTCGATGGAGGCGTAGGCGCGCTCGAGGGGCATGCCGAGCTCGGCCTCGGCGAGCGCGCGGATCGCGTCGAACGGCACCGGGGGCACCTCGTCCTGCAGCCCGGACAGCTCCGCGGTGATCTCGGGCGGCAGCACGTCGAGGCGGGACGACATGAACTGCCCCACCTTGATCATGAGCCCGCCGAGATCGACCGCGAGCACGTGGAACCTGCGGGCGAAGCGCCGCATGCGCTCGGCCCTCGTGCGCTCGGCGACCCGGGCGAGGCCGATGCGCGGGAGGAACAGCTCGTACCACCAGGTGACGGCGAGGTTCCACCCCGCGAACCGCAGGATGCGGCGATAGCGCGCGCGGGTGTCTCGGGCGCGGGGCAGTGCATCGCCTCGATCCCGAGGAACGGATGCCACCCGCGTCAGTCCTGGGCGAGGATCGAGTAGAGGCGGCGCCGCGTCTCGTCGAGCGCGGCGACGGCCTGCTGCACCTGTTCGGGCGTGCCCGTGCGACCGACCTGGGCGGCGGCCTGCGCGAGTTCGAATCCAGCCTTCGGCAGGGCCGAGCGGCCCGTGGCGTCATCGGCGGCCTGGGGGGTCCACGGCGCCGAGCCGCCGTCTTCGGCGACGGAGGCTCGGCCCGCGTCGGTGAGCGAGTACGTCTTGCGGCCGTTGGACTCCTCGGCGCTGATGAGGCCCTCGTCGGCGAGCATCTGGAGGGTGGGATAGACCGAGCCGGCGCTCGGCTTCCATGCGCCGCCGCTGCGCTCCTCGATCTCGTGGATGATCTGGTAGCCGTGCATCGGCTGCTCGGCGAGCAGGGCGAGCACGGCCGCGCGCACGTCGCCGCGCGCGACGCGGCTGCCGGCCCGCTTCTCGAACGAGGAGCGCAACTGCTCGAAGGCCTGCCAGATGCCGTCGGCGGGGATCGCGCCGCCGAAGCCGCTGGGGAATGAACCGCTCATGACCACCTCTTCCGTTCGGTGAACGATACTCGACGATATAACGCGACGGCCGTGAGCGATAGGGGGCGACCGCTCGCGGACGCACGCTCGCGGGCGATAGCGTCGAACCGGCGCACCGCGCCGCACGGAGGAGGACCGGCATGGAAGACGTCGACACGATCGTGATCGGCGCGGGCGTCGCGGGCCTGACCGCCGCCCGCCTCCTCACGAGGGCCGGGCGCAGCGTCGTCGTCCTCGAGGCACGCGACCGCATCGGCGGCCGGGTCTGGACCGACCGCTCCGACGGCGAGGCCACCGACCTCGGCGCCTCGTGGATCCACGGCATCACCGGCAGCCCGGTCGCCGCCGCGGCCGAGGCATTCGGCATGCCGACCGCGGAGTTCACCGTCGGCGGGTACCAGCCCGACAGCCGCCCCATCGCCTATTACGGCCCCGACGGCGATCGACTGCCGGATGCCGCGGCACGGCGTTTCGCCGACGACGTCCGCGCCGTCGATGCCGAGCTCCTCGGGGTGGTCGCGGCATCCGCCCCGCTCGCCTCGTACCGCGACGTGACCGAGATCGCGCTGGCGCGCCTGCACTGGGATCCCGAGCGCACCCGGCGGGTGCGCGAGTACCTCGAGCACCGCTCCGAGGAGCAGTACGGCGCGTGGATCGAGGACCTCGCGGCGCACGGCCTCGACGACGACTCCATCGACGGCGACGAGGTCGTCTTCCCCGACGGCTACGACCGTCTCGCCGAGCATCTCGCCGAGGGCCTCGACGTGCGCCTCGAGCACGTCGTCACGCGCGTCCGCTGGTCCGGCGACGGGGCGAGCGTCGCCACCGAACGCAGCGGCGCCTTCACGGCGAACCGGGTCGTCGTGACCGTGCCCGTCGGCGTGCTCCGCTCCGACGCGTTCGAGATCGACCCCCCGCTGCCCGAACCCGTCGCCGGCGCGCTGAGCCGGCTCGAGATGAACGCGTTCGAGAAGATCTTCCTCCGCTTCCCGACGAGATTCTGGGACGCGGGGGTCTACGCGATCCGCCAGCAGGGCGCCGAGGGTCGATGGTGGCACTCCTGGTACGACCTCACCGACCTGCACGGCACGCCCACGCTGCTCACCTTCGCCGCCGGGCCCGCGGCCGAGGCCACCCGCGACTGGTCCGACGAGCGGGTCGTCGAATCCGTGCTCGCACAGCTCAAGAGGCTGTACGGCGACCGCGTCGAGCAGCCCGCACGGGTGCACCGCACCGCCTGGCAGGACGACCCCTTCGCGCGCGGCTCGTACGCGTTCATGACCCCCGGGTCCACCACCGACGACCACGACGCGCTCGCGACCCCGGTCGGCGGGGTCCTCCATCTCGCCGGGGAGGCGACCTGGACCGACGACCCCGCGACCGTCGCCGCCGCGATGTTCTCAGGGCACCGGGCCGCCTGCGACATCGTCGGGAGCGACCTGCCGATCGACGGGCTCTGGGTCTGAGACCGCCGCACGACCACGACCCGAGGAGCCGCGCATGACCGACGACACGACCGTGACCGACGCCGACCTCGAGTGGCTGCGGCGATGCGTCCGGCTCGCCGCCGACGCCCGTGCCCGCGGCGACCACCCCTTCGGATCACTCGTCGTCGCCCCCGACGGCCGCACGATCGAGGCCATGAACACCGTCGTCACGCAGCACGATCCGACCGGTCACGCCGAGACGAACGTCGTCCGCGCGGCCGCTGCCGTGCTCACGGCCGAGCAGCTCGCCGGGAGCACCCTCTACACGAGCACCGAACCGTGCGCGATGTGCGCGGGCGCCGTCTACTGGAGCGGCATCCCCCGCGTCGTCTACGCCCTCGGCGAAGACGGGCTCCGCGACCTCGTCGCCGAGCAGGAGGGCGTGCCGACCATGGCGCTCCCCTGCCGCGAGGTCTTCGCCCGCGGCGGCCGAACCGTGGCGGTCGCCGGCCCCGCCGCGCTGCCCGAGGCATCCGCCGTCCACGACGGCTTCTGGGGCTGACACGGCCGACTACCAACCACGCCGGAAAGACGATTTCGATGGAAGAGCGGTGAGCGCTGACGATTCAGTCGAGTCCGATCGCCACTCACCTGATCTTCGGTTAGGCCATCCGTTGCCGGATCGCGTCCGCTAACGGGACGAGTTCATCGTCGAGAATCTCGACGATGAGCACCGGCAAGATGCGGAAGTACTCGTGCACGACCACATTTCGCAACCCCGCAATCGCCGGCCACGGCACATCGGGCATGGCAGCGACCTCGTCCTCCGGCAATGCCTTCACAGCCTCGCCGATGACGGCGACATTCCTCAGCACGGCGTCATACGCCTCGACGCGAGCTCGCGATCGTCACCGCCGAGATAGCGTCGGTACCCGAGACACCGATCAATGGCGCTCAGGATGTCGTCGTACCGTTCGTCGACCGAACGGCTCACAGTGCGACCAGATCCCGGTGGGCAGTCGAGGAAACAGGCTCACGCAGCAACGCATCCGCGACGACGTCCACCCGTACACCGAGAATACGACCGAACTCCTCACCGATGCCTGCGACTCTCAGCAATGGATTGCCCGCATCCGGATCAAGATCCACCAGAACATCGACATCGCTATCGGCACGCGCATCACCGCGCGCCACGGACCCGAACAACCGCGGATTGCGCGCCCGATACCGGCGCAACACCTCACCGAGCGCGTCACGGTTCGCCGCGATCGCAGCCCGCACCACGCCGCTCTGCTCAGACAACGACCCCATAAGGTCAGGCTACCGCTCTCCTCACCCCCTGGCTGCAGGCGCGCATTCTCAACTGCGCGCGGAATGCAGCAGGCACCTTCCAAGGAATTCAGTCTCCAGAAACGCCGGGGGGACTCACTCGAAGACAACCCGCGACATCTGGAGCGAGAGCGCTCCCGATCGGTGCTGAGAAGCTGAAAACGATGGGTTTCCGATGGGAGGATCAAATTCCTTAACCTCAAATGTCCCGGAAACCCTTGAGTTTCCGGGACATTCTGGTCGGGCTGACAGGATTTGAACCTGCGACCCCTTGACCCCCAGTCAAGTGCGCTACCAAGCTGCGCCACAGCCCGATGCTCTCGAACTCGTCGAAGGCAACTTGACCATCATAGCGGCATCCGAAGGGGTGCTCGAACACACGGCGCGTGCGGGGCCCGGGCTCCGCTTCCGCGGTCGCATCGGTGCCGCACGTCACACACCCATATCCGATTCATAGCCGTTTCCCCTAGGCTCGTCGGAGTCGCCCTCGAGGCGGCGAGTCCGCCCGTCGGCAACCGTCCCCGCCCCCTCTCCGAAGGAATCTCGTGTCGAACAACGTCACCGCCCCCAAGCAGTCCACGCTGAACCTGCCCGCCATCCTGCTCTGGGTCGTCGCGGTCGCGGTCACCGTTGCCGGCGCACTCCTCCTGATCAACGGCAACGCGGCGCAGGTCGACTTCTACACGACGCAGGGTTCCGACTACGCGACGTACCTCAACAACATCTCGATGTCCACGATCGGCGGTCTCCTCCTGACCGCGGGCATCATCGGCATCCTCGTCGCGCTCGCGACCCACGCGCGCAACCGCGCCGCGGCGATCCAGGCGCAGACGGCTGCGGCCGAGTTCGAGGCGGTCTTCGGCGACCTCGACGGCGACGGCTTCGAGGAGCTCGACCTCGTCGTCGACGAGGCCGACGTCGAGATCCCGGTCGACGCCCCCGCGCCGGCCGCCGCGGCCGCCGCTGCGGCACCTGAAGCACCCGCAGCGCCGACCGCTCCTGCAGCGCCGGCGGCTCCCGAAGCGCCGGCTGCGCCTGCAGCTCCCGAGGCGCCCAAGAACTGACGTACGCGCACGAGCGCGCCCGCGGGTCCTGCACCCGCAGCCGAAGGGCGGTGACCAGCCGGTCACCGCCCTTCGGCGCGTTCCAGGCCGTCGCACACGCGTCGGCCGCGCGATCATCAGGGCCGCGGAGCGATGAGCAGCGGATGTCGCACCCGCGCACTATCGTGGCGGCATGTCATCCGAGGTCGCCGCCGCCAGCCCGCTCGAACTCCGCGTCCTCCCGGCGCAGCAGGTGCCGTTCGCCGATATCGAGACGGTGTTCGGCACGCGGGGCGATCCGGCCGGGTGCTGGTGCCAGTGGTACAAGATCCCGGGCAGCGACTGGCGCGAGTCGCCGGCCGAACTCGCGGCTCGGCTGCGCACCCAGATCCAGACGTCCGACCGCGGTCCGGGTCTCGTCGCCTACGACGGCGAGACACCAGTGGGCTGGTGCGCCGTCGAACCGCGCCCGGCACTCCCCCGGCTGCAGCGCAAGCGCATCGTGGCGAACGGCTCCGACGAGCCCGACTTCGACGACGACTCGGTGTGGGCGGTCTCCTGTTTCGTCGTGCGGCGCGCGCATCGACGCCGCGGGGTCGGCGCAGCCCTTGCCGAAGCGGCGGTCGTGTACGCGCGCGAGCAGGGTGCGCGCGTGCTCGAGGCCTACGCGGTCGACCCGTCCGCACGCGCGAAGCCGCCCGCCGCCGACCTGTTCCCCGGCACGGTCACGATGTTCGAACGCGCCGGCTTCGTCGAGGTCTCACGGCCGACCCCGAGCCGGGCGGTCATGCAGGTGCGGTTCGACCGAGCCTGAGGCCCGCGGGCGAGCAACCCTCGGCGAACGGGCGAACGGCCGCGCACCGGTATCCGAAGGACCGATGCACGGCCGTCGACGGCCCGCGGCGAATCAGCGTTGACGCTTCTCGCGCACGCGCATGTTGATCACGATGGGCGAGCCCGCGAAGCCGTAGATCTCGCGCAGACGTCGCTGGATGAACCGGCGGTAGCCCGGGTCCAGGAACCCGGTCGTGAAGAGCACGAATGTCGGCGGCCGGCTCGCGGCCTGCGTGCCGAACAGGATGCGGGGCTGCTTGCCGCCGCGCACCGGGTGCGGGGTCTCCTGCGTGAGTTCCGTGAGGAACGCGTTGAACTTGCCCGTCGCGATGCGGGTGTCCCAGGACTCGAGGGCGGTCTCGAGGGCGGGCACGAGCTTCTCGAGGTGACGGCCCGTTCGCGCCGAGATGTTGACGCGAGGCGCCCACGCGACGTGGTGCAGGTCCTTCTCGATCTCGCGCTCGAGGTAGCGGCGCCGGTCGTCGTCGAGCAGGTCCCACTTGTTGTACGCGAGCACGAGTGCGCGGCCCGACTCGAGCACGAGGTCGATGATGCGCACGTCCTGCTCGGAGATCGGCTGCGAGACGTCGAGGAGCACCACGGCGACCTCGGCCTTCTCGAGCGCGGCCTGGGTGCGCAGCGACGCGTAGAAGTCGGCGCCCTGCTGCAGGTGCACGCGACGACGGATGCCGGCGGTGTCGACGAACCGCCAGATCTTGCCGCCGAGCTCGATCTGCTCGTCGACGGGGTCGCGGGTCGTGCCCGCGAGTTCGTTCACGACGACGCGCTCCTCGCCGGCCGCCTTGTTCAGCAGCGAGCTCTTGCCCACGTTCGGACGCCCGAGGATCGCGACGCGGCGCGGTCCGCCGAACTCGTCCTTCGCGACCGCGGAGACCTGCGGCAGCACCTTGAACACAGCCTCGAGCATGTCGGCGACGCCGCGCCCGTGCAGCGCGGACACCGGGTGGGGCTCGCCGAGGCCGAGGTTCCACAGCGCGGCGGCCTCGGACTCCTGCCGGGCGTCGTCGACCTTGTTCGCCACGAGGAACACGGGCTTCTTCGTCTTGCGGAGCAGGCGGACGACGTGCTCGTCGGTCGAGGTGGCGCCCACCGTGGCGTCGACCACGAAGAGCACGACGTCGCAGAGTTCGATCGCGACCTCGGCCTGCGCGGCCACCGATGCGTCGATGCCCTTCGCGTCGGGCTCCCACCCGCCGGTGTCGACGAGCGTGAAGCGACGGTCGAGCCACTCGCCCTTGTAGGAGACCCGGTCGCGGGTGACACCCGGCGTGTCTTCGACGACGGCCTCGCGGCGGCCGAGGATGCGGTTCACGAGCGCCGACTTGCCGACGTTCGGGCGGCCGACGATCGCGACCACCGGCAGCGCCGGCAGGTAGCGGATGCCCGCCTCGCCCTCTTCGGAGTGCTCGAGCACATCGAGGTCGTCGTCGTCGAGGTCGTAGTCGGAGAGTCCCGATCGCAGCGCCGCGGCGCGCTGATCGGCCAGCTCGTCGTCGACGTCGGCGAGGCGGTCGGCGAGTCCTTCGTCGACGACGGACTCGTCGTCGTACTCGTCGCGCTGGTCGGTCATGGGTGTCTCCTCAAAGTCTGCGGGCGCGTCTGATCGAGATGCGCCCCGCTCTATTCAATCAGTGACCGGCTGGATGTTCCTGATGACGCCGATGACGGCGTCGACCGTCTGGTCGAAATCGAGCTCGGTGGAATCGACCGTGGTCACGCCCTCGGCAGCCGACATGAACTCGACGACCTTCGAATCGGCTTCGTCGCGCTTGCGGATGGCATCGCCGACGTGCTCGGCGGACGAGCCGACGAGTTCGGCGGAGCGACGCGCGGCCCGAACCTCGGGCGAGGCCGTCAACAGGATGCGCACGGGAGCGTCGGGTGCGACGACCGTCGTGATGTCGCGGCCCTCGACGACGATGCCCGGTCGGGCCTCGCCCGCCATGCTGCTGCGGAACAGCTCGATGAGATGCGTGCGCACGTCGGGCACGCGGGCCACACGACTGACGACCGCCGAGATCTCGGGGTCGCGGATCGCAGTCGTCACGTCGACCTCGCCGACGTGCACGGCATAGCCCGCGGGGTCGGTGCCGATGCGGTAGTCGAAGCTCGCGAGCGAGGCGACGACGGATGCCGCGTCGTCGGTGTCGACCCCGGATGCCTGCACGTGCCAGGCGAGCGCCCGGTACGCGGCGCCGGTGTCGAGGAACCCGTAGCCCATGCGACGGGCGACCTCCTTGGACACGCTCGACTTGCCGCTGCCGGCGGGACCGTCGATCGCGACGACGACGGGGATGTCGGGTGAGGACACGTTCAACCTGCAATCCGCCAGCCGCGCGCGGCCAGCTCGTCGGTGAGGCGCTCCTGCACCTCGGGGAGCACGAAGATCTCGGCGAGGCCGACCTGGGCGCCCGGCGAGTGCTCGAGGCGCAGGTCCTCGAGGTTGACGCCGGCGTCGCCGACGTCGTTGAAGAGTCGGGCCAGCTGGCCGGGTCGGTCGTCGACCATGACGATGAGGCTCGCGTACCGGCGATCGACGCCGTGCTTGCCCGGCAGGCGTTCGACGCCGGTGTTGCCGCCGAAGAGCTCCTCGGCGATGCGGCGCCGCGCACCCGGCGCGTCGAGATCGACGAGCGCGTCGATGAACCGGTCGAGGTCGTCGCGGTAGCCGCGCAGGATCTCGATGACGGGCGCCGCGTTCTGCCCGAGGATCTGCACCCACAGCTCGGGATCGCTCGCCGCGACGCGCGTGACGTCGCGGATGCCCTGCCCCGCGAGGTTCACCGACGCGTGCGGCGCGTCGATGAGGCGGCGCGCCATGAGCGTCGACACGATCTGCGGCACGTGCGACACCAGGGCGACCGCGCGGTCGTGCTGCTCGGGCGTGAGCTCGACGAGCGTCGCGCCGAGGTCGAGGATGAGGTCGTCGACCACCGCTGCATCGCGGTACGAGATGCCCGGATGCCCCGCCACGACCCAGGGCCGGCCGACGAACAGATCGGCGCGGCCAGACATCGGCCCGCCCACCTCGCGCCCGGCCATCGGGTGCGTGCCCACGTACCGGGCGACGTCGGCGCCGCGCGCGACGAGGTCGTCGTGGATGGCGAGCTTCACGCTCGCGACATCCGTCACGATCGCGTTCGGGAACGCCGCGAGCTCGGAGGCCACGACCTCGGCCGTGACGTCGGGCGGCACGCACACGACCACGAGCTGCGGCTCGTCGCCGGGCGCCGCCGGGCGGCCCGCGCCGTAGTCGGCGGCGATCGCGAGATGCGTCGGCGACGCGTCGGCGAGGAGCACCTCGACGCCCTTGGCCCGCAGGCCCAGTCCGATGCTCGCGCCGAGCAGGCCCACGCCGACGACGCGGACGGGCCCGACGAGACGGGATTCGCTCACGACGCCCCCTCGGGGTTCGCCTCGCCGTCGCCGCGGGCCCGGCGTGCGGCATCCGCATCTCTCGAGATGGTGAGCAGCAGTCCGCGCTCCGAGTCGGTGAGCTCGCGCATGACGCCCACGCGGAGCGTGCCCAGGTGCAGGGGTCCGAAGCTGCGACGCACGAGGTCGACGACCGGATGCCCCACCTCGGCCAGCATGCGCCGCACGATGCGGTTGCGACCCGAGTGCAGCGTGAGCTCCACGATGGAGTGGCGGTCGTCGCCCTGGTGCTGGCGCACCTTCGCCCGATCGGCGTGGATGGGGCCGTCGTCGAGCTCGACGCCCTGCTTGAGCCGCTGGATCGTCTGCGGGGTGACCCGCCCCTTGACCTTCGCGATATACGTCTTCTCGACGCCGAACGACGGGTGCGCGAGCACGTGCGCGAGGTCGCCGTCGTTCGTGAGCAGCAGCAGCCCGCTCGTCTCGCCGTCGAGGCGCCCCACGTTGTAGATGCGCTCCTCGATCTCGTCGGTGAACTGCCGCAGGTCGGGTCGGCCCTGCTCGTCGCGCATCGACGAGACCACGCCGCGCGGCTTGTTCAGCATGTAGTAGCGCTTGTCGGGGTCGAGCTGGACCGCGACGCCGTCGACCGCGACGAGGTCGGCCTCGGGGTCGACGCGGCGCCCGAGCTCGGTCACGACCTCGCCGTTCACCTCGATGCGCCCCTCGACGATGTACTGCTCGACCACGCGTCGGCTCGCGACGCCCGCGGCCGCGAGCACCTTCTGCAGGCGCACCCCCTCGGCGGGGGCCGCCCAATCGTTCGCGATGCGGCCGTCGGCGCCGCCCTCGCCTGCGTCGGTGCCGTTCGTGTCAGTCACGGTCGAATCCTTCCTGGCCGTCGTCGAGCAACGGGGAGATGTGGGGCAGCTCGTCGATCGAGTTGACGCCGAGGTTGGTGAGCAGCAGCTCGGTGGTGCCGTAGAGGATCGCGCCGGTCTCGGCGTCGGTGTCGACCTCGGTGACGAGGCCGCGCCCGAGCAGGGTGCGCACGACCGAGTCGACGTTCACGGCGCGGATCGACGCGATCTGCGACCGCGAGATCGGCTGCTTGTACGCGATCACCGAGAGCGTCTCGAGTGCCGCCTGCGAAAGTCTCGTCGACGACTGCGCGATCACGAAATCCGACACGAGCTGGTCGTAGTCGGTGCGCACGTAGAAGCGCCACCCGCCGCCGACCTCGCGCAGTTCGAAGGCGCGGCGGATGCCCCGTGCCGCATGCTCGTCCTCGGCGACGTCCGTTCGCGGCTCGCCCGAACCGCCCGTTCCGTCGTAGTCGGCCCGCAGGCGTGCGATCGCGGCGCGGATCTCGGCGACCGGGCGCTGCACGGCCGCGGCCAGGTGCACGACGCTCTGCGGCTCGTCGGCGATGAAGAGGATCGCCTCGAGCGCACGGTCGAGATCCAGCCTGGCCTGACCCGGGACGTCGAGCTGGGTGACGATGGAGAGCTCGGGGCCCTCATCCGCCGGTCGAGGAGGGCGCTCAGCGCCCGTCTCGAGACCAGCCCCACCCGCGTCGACCGCGTCGGTCGAGACATCCGTCTCTTCGATCTCACTCGTCATAGTCGGCCCCCAGGCTCTCGAGGTTGGCGTCGGACCACGTCTCGGCGGCCCAGTGCAGGGTGAGTTCGCCGAGCGGCTCGATCTGGTCGAAGCCGATCGCGGCGTGGCGGTACAGCTCGAGCACGGCGAGGAATCGCGCGACCACCACGCCCGGCCTGGTGACGCCCGCGATGAGCTCGCGGAAGCTGACCGGTTCGCCGCCGCGCAGCACCGACACGACGTGCGCGGCCTGCTCGCGGATCGAGACCAGCGGCGCGTGCAGGTGCGTGAGCCCCACGACCGGGATCTCGCGGGGCGTGAGCGCGAGCGCGGCGAGCGCCGCGAAGTCCTCGGCGCTGAGCGTCCAGCGCAGTTCGGGCGCCCGCCGTCGGAACTTCTCTTCGAGACGGACCGTGCGCGGATGCCGCGTACCCTCCGCCTCGAACCGCCCCTCGAACCAGCGCGCCGCCTCCTTGAACGCCCGGTACTGCAGCAGCCGCGCGAAGAGCAGGTCGCGGGCCTCGAGCATGGCCACGTCCTCGGCGTCGACGAGCTCGCCCTGCGGCAGGAGCCCCGCGACCTTCAGGTCGAGCAGCGTCGCGGCCACGACGAGGAACTCCGAGGCTCGATCGAGTTCTTCGGCGGAGTCGACGCCGCGCAGGTACGAGATGAACTCGTCGGTGACCGCCGAGAGCGACACCTCGGTGATGTCGAGCTCGTGCTTCGCGATGAGCGAGAGGAGCAGGTCGAACGGCCCCTCGAAGTTCGTCAACGCGACGCGGAACCCGGCCTCCGGGGCATCCGGCGCATCGGATGCCTCAGGCGCGTCTGATGCCTCGCCGGCGACGGCCTCCGTCGTGGTCGACGCCTCGGCGCCATCGCCGGCGCCGCCGTCGGGCGCGCGCTCCCCCGAGACCGGAACGGCCTCAGGCGACCGCGCCACGGAAGACCAGCTCCCTCGCGAGCTGACGGTACGACTTCGAGGCCTGGTGCTCGGGCGCGAACTCGGTGATGGGGGTCGCGGCGACCGTCGCATCGGGGAACTTCACGGTGCGCGTGATGACCGTCTCGAGCACGTCGTCGCCGAACGCGTCGACCACGCGGTCGAGCACCTCGCGCGAGTGCAGCGTGCGAGCGTCGTACATCGTCGCGAGGATGCCGTCGAGCGTGATCGCCGGATTCAGCCGGTCGCGCACCTTGTCGATCGTCTCGATGAGCAGCGCGACACCGCGCAGCGCGAAGTACTCGCACTCGAGCGGGATGACGACGCCGTGCGCCGCGGTGAGCGCGTTCACGGTGAGCAGTCCGAGCGACGGCTGGCAGTCGATGAGGATGACGTCGTAGTCGGCGGAGACCTTGCGGAGCACGCCTGCGAGGATCTGCTCGCGGGCGACCTCGTTGACGAGGTTGATCTCGGCGGCCGAGAGATCGATGTTGCCGGGGATCACGTCGAGACCCTCGACGCTCGTGTGCTGGATCGCGTCGACCGGGTCGATCGCGCGCGAGAGCAGCAGGTCGTAGATGGTGGGCACGTCGTGCGTCTGCACGCCGAGGCCCGCCGAGAGCGCGCCCTGCGGGTCGAAGTCGACGGCCAGCACGCGTCGACCGTATTCGGCGAGCGTCGCCCCGAGGTTGATCGTCGTCGTCGTCTTGCCGACGCCGCCCTTCTGGTTGCAGAGGGCGATGATGCGGGCCGGACCGTGCGAACGAAGCGGCTTCGGCTCGGGGAACTCGCGATGGGGACGACCGGTCGGACCGAGCTCCTGCACAGGCGAAGCGATTCCGTCTGCAGCGTCGCGCGTCTGGTTGGTCACGTGTGGTCTCTCTCCTGCCGCCTGCCGGCCGCTCGTCTTGCGAGTTGCTTGGTCGATTCTAGCGAGCGCGCGGGTGGGCCGACGTGTACATCTCCCGGAGTGTGTCGGCCGTGACGAGCGTGTAGATCTGCGTGGTCGCGACCGAGGAGTGACCGAGCAGCTCCTGGACGACCCGCACGTCGGCCCCGCCCTCGAGCAGGTGCGTGGCGAACGAGTGCCGAAGCGTGTGCGGCGACACCGGACCCGTGAGCCCGGCGCGATCGGCGGCGTCGCGGATCACCTCCCACGCGGTCTGGCGCGACATCCGCCGGCCGCGCACGCCCAGGAACAGCGCGGGCGTCGCCGAACCCCGCACCGAGAGCATCGGGCGGGCGCGCACGAGGTACGCCTCGAGTGCGGCCCGCGCATACGAGCCCAGCGGGACGATGCGCTGCTTGCCGCCTTTGCCGAAGAGCCGCACGACATCGCCGTCGACGAGGTCGTCGACGTTCAGGCCGATCGCCTCGGACACGCGGGCGCCCGTCGCGTAGAGCACCTCGAGGAGCGCCGTGTCGCGCAGGTCGACGACATCCTCGCCGCGAGCCGCGACGAGGAGGGCCTCGACGTCCTCGACGGAGATCGCCTTCGGCAGCCGCATCGGCAGCTTCGGCGGGCGCAGTTCACGCGAGACATCCGTCTCGATCACCCCCTCGTCGGCGAGGAACCGGTGCAGACCGCGCACCGTCGAGATGATACGCGCCACCGACGACGAGGCGAGCGGCGGCACGCGCTCCCCGCCGAGGAAGCGGATGAACCGCGAGAGGTCCTGCTCGCCGACCGCGGCCGGACCGACGAACCCCTCGGCCTCGAGCCACGCGGCGTAGATCGCGAGGTCGCGCCGATACGACGCGACCGTGTTGCGTGCGAGCCCCCGCTCCACCGCGAGGTGCCGCAGGTACGTCTCGACGTCGTTCGCGCCCTGCACGGGGGTCCCTGCTCAGCCCTGCTCCGCCGACGCCCGATCAGTTGTCGACGCGGCGCCTCGGATGCGCGGGCTCGAGCGCGCGGGCCACGGTGCGTTCGCCACGCCGAGGCTCTGCCATCCTCGCGACCGGGCCGCCTGCGCGGCGAGCACGGAGATGACGAGCGACGGGTTCTGCACGCGCCGGGCGAGCACCGCGTCGACGCATTCGTCGAGCGGCACCCACCGCATCTCGATGTGGGCCTCCTCGTCTTCGCGGGCGAAGACCTCGTCGGTGGCGGTCAGGCCACGGGCGAGGTAGATGCGCAGCGCTTCGTCGCTGCCGCCGGGCGAGGTGAAGAAGTCGGACAGCACCGACCACTCGGATGCCACGAGGTCGCCCTCTTCGGCGAGTTCGCGCTGGGCCGCGGCGAGCGGGTCCTCGTCGGCGACGTCGAGGAGTCCTGCCGGGATCTCCCACCCACGCGTGCGCACGGGATGCCGATACTGGCGGATCAGGAACGCGCGGTCGTCGTCGTCGAGCGCGAGCACGGCGACGGCGCCGGGGTGGTCCATGAAGTCGCGGACGATCGGACCGTCGCCGAGGTCGAACGTCTCACGGCGGATGTCCCACACCCGGCCCTCGAACGCGAGCTCGCTCGACGACACGGGCACCTGCACCGGTTCGTCGGCGAGCGGCCCGTCGCCGGGCCGGCCGCCGCCGAGGAGATCAGGCATTCGCGTCGTCGAAGAGCAGGCTGGCGCTCTGCCGGTCGAGTGCGGCCGCGACGAGGCCCCGGAACAACGGGTGCGCCTGGTTCGGGCGGCTGCGCAGCTCGGGGTGCGCCTGCGTCGCGATGTAGTACGGGTGCACGTCGCGCGGGAGCTCGACGAATTCGACGAGGTGCCGGTCGGGCGAGGTGCCCGAGAACACGAGACCCGCCTCGGAGATCGGGTCGCGATAGGCGTTGTTCACCTCGTAGCGGTGACGGTGCCGCTCAGAGACGAGCGTCGAGCCGTAGACCTCGGCCGCGATCGATCCCTCGGCCAGCGCCGCCGGGTACAGCCCGAGCCGCATGGTGCCGCCCAGGTCGCCGCCGGCGATGATCTCGACCTGCTCCTCCATGGTCGCGATGACCGGGAACTCCGTGTCGGGATCGAACTCGCTCGACGAGGCTCCGGCGAGGCCGACCACGTTGCGCGAGTACTCGATGACCATGCACTGCAGGCCGAGGCAGAGCCCGAGCGTCGGGATGCCGTTCTCGCGCGCATAGCGCAGCGCTCCGAGCTTGCCCTCGATGCCGCGCACGCCGAACCCGCCCGGCACGCAGATGCCGTCGAGCCCCGAGAGCTGCTTGTGCGCACCCTCGGGGGTCTGGCACTCGTCGGACGGGATCCACTCGATCTTCACCTTGGCGTCGTTGGCGAAACCGCCGGCGCGAAGCGCCTCGGTGACCGAGAGGTAGGCGTCGGGAAGGTCGATGTACTTGCCGACGAGCCCGATGGTGACCTCGTGCTTGGGGTCGTGGACGACGTCGAGCAGGCCGCTCCAGCCCGACCAGTCGACGTCGCCGGCCTTGCCGTCGAGGCCGAGCGCGTCGATGAGGTAGGCGTCGAGGCCCTGGTCGTGCAGCATCGTCGGGATCTCGTAGATCGAGGGCACGTCGACCGCGTTCACCACGGCACCCTCGTCGACGTCGCACATGAGCGCGATCTTGCGCTTGTTCGCCTCGGTCACGGGCCGGTCGCTGCGCAGCACGAGCGCGTCGGGCTGGATGCCGATGGAACGAAGCGCCGCGACGGAGTGCTGCGTGGGCTTCGTCTTCTGCTCGCCCGACGCACCCATGTAGGGCACGAGCGAGACGTGCACGAAGAACACGTTCTTGCGCCCGAGCTCGTGGCGCACCTGACGCGCCGACTCGATGAACGGCTGCGACTCGATGTCGCCGACAGTGCCGCCGATCTCGGTGATGATGACGTCGGGCTTGGGCGACTCGGTGGCCTGCAGCCGCATGCGTCGCTTGATCTCGTCGGTGATGTGCGGGATGACCTGCACGGTGTCGCCGAGGTACTCGCCGCGCCGTTCCTTGGCGATGACCGTCGAGTAGATCTGCCCGGTCGTGACGTTCGCGGCCTGGCTGAGGTCGATGTCGAGGAATCGCTCGTAGTGACCGATGTCGAGGTCGGTCTCGGCGCCGTCGTCGGTCACGAAGACCTCGCCGTGCTGGAACGGGTTCATCGTTCCGGGATCCACGTTCAGGTAGGGGTCGAGCTTCTGCATCACGACACGGAGACCGCGCGCGGTGAGCAGGTTGCCGAGACTGGCTGCTGTGAGCCCCTTGCCCAACGAAGAAACGACACCACCGGTCACGAAGATGTGCTTGGTCGTGTCGTCTGAGTTCTGTGCGCCTGACTGCGCTGTTCCGCGTTCTTCCACCACGGGCTTATAGTCTAAGCCACGTTTGCTGTGACTGGGCTCGACATCCTGCACGCGCTCCCCCTTCATCGTTCGCCCGACGTCTGCGCCGGGCGGTGTTCGGTCGGTGTTCAGCCGGTTCTCGCCCGTTCAGAGGCGAGTTCGAGCAGTTCGCGCGCATGTGCGACGCCGCTGTCGGACTCGGCGAGTCCCGACAGCAGTCTGGCCATCTCGGCTTCGCGCTCGCCGCCCTCGAGCCGGCGCACGCTCGACTCGGTGACCCTGCCGTCAGTGCCCTTGATGACGCTGAGGTGGTTCGTGGCGAACGCCGCCACCTGGGCGAGGTGGGTCACGACGATGACCTGCGAGCGTTCGGCGAGGCGCGCCAGCCGTCGGCCGATCTCGATCGCCGCGGCACCGCCGACGCCGGCGTCGACCTCGTCGAAGACGAAGGTCGGCACGGGATCCGTACCGGCGATGACGACCTCGATCGCGAGCATGACCCGCGACAGCTCGCCGCCCGAGGCACCCTTCGAGACCGAACGAGGCTCGGCGCCGGGGTGCGGCTGGAGCAGGATCGAGACCTGATCGCGCCCGTGCATGGCCGGCTCGTGGTCGGCGTCCACGAACACCGAGAGCCGCGCGTCCGGCATGGCGAGCGCCGCGAGCTCGACGGTCACGTCGGCGGCGAGCCGCCCGGCCGCCTCGGTGCGCAGCCCGGTCATCACGCCCGCCAGCCGGTCGACTTCGGCCGCACTCGCCTCGACCGATGCCGCGAGCTGCTCGATGCGCTCGTCATCGCCGTCGAGTTCGACCAGCCGCAGCCCGCCCGTGCGGCGGAACTCGAGGACTTCGTCGAGCGACGAACCGTGTCGTCGGATGAGCGAGGTCAGCTGCGCCCGACGTTCTTGGACGATCTCGAGATCGCGGGCGCCGTCGGCGTCGAGCCCGGCGATGTACCCGGCGAGCTCGGCGGCCGCGTCGGCGAGGAGGAAGCCGGCGTTCTGCAGGACCTCGGCGATCGGGGCGAGAGCGGTGTCGTGCTCGACGACCCGTTCGAGCTGCCGCTTCGCGCCGTCGACGAGCGCGACGGCGTCGGGCGCGTCGTCGACGACCTCGTCGGCGGAGATGAGGGCGTGCGCCTGCGCCGCGGCGAGCCGCAGGTCTTCGAGATTCGACAGGCGGTCGGACCGTTCGCCGAGCTCGACGTCTTCGCCCGGTTGCGGGTCGACGGCCTCGACCTCGTCGAGGGCCTCTCGGAGCTCGGCCGCTTCACGCAGGCGCGCATCGTGCGCCGTCGTGAGCTCCTCGAGCTCGGCGGCCTCGGCGTGCCACCGTGTGTAGACCTCTCGGTATTCGGAGAGCGCGGCCTGCAGTTCGGCGCCCGCGAACCGGTCGAGCGCGTCCCGCTGAGCGACGGCGGATCTCAGCCGCTGCTGATCGGCCTGACCGTGCACGACGACGAGGTCGTCGCCGATCTCGGTGAGCACGCCGATCGGCGCGCTGCGACCGCCGACGACGGCTCGGCTGCGCCCCTCGGACGACACCGAACGGCCGAGGAGCAGTTCGCCGGCCTCGATCTCGCCCCCGGCCTCGGCGACGCGTTCGGCGACCGCGCCGTCGTCGGCGACGAACCAGCGCCCCTCGACCCAGGCCTGCTTCGCGCCGGACCGCACCGCCCCGGCATCGGCCCTGGCGCCGAGCAGGAGTCCGAGCGCCGTGACCACCATCGTCTTGCCCGCGCCGGTCTCGCCGGTCACCGCGGTGAATCCGGGACCGAGCGGCAGCGTCGCCTCCGCGATCACGCCGAGGTCGCGGATGCCGAGTTCGTCAATCACGCCCCACCGGCCCTCGCCACCCGCTGACGGGCAATTCGAACTTGTTCACGAGCCGGTCGGTGAAGGGCGCCTCGTGCAGGCGCGCGAGACGCACCGGAACGGGCGATCGGCGGACGACGACGCGGGCACCCGCCGGAAGGTCGAAGGTGCGGCGGCCGTCGCACCAGATGACCGCCGAGGTCTCGGTGCGCTGCAGGACCTCGACCGCGAGCGACGATTCCGCGGCGACGACGAGCGGCCTGGCGAAGAGCGCGTGCGCACTGAGCGGCACGAGCAGCAGCGCCTCGAGCCCCGGCCAGACGATCGGCCCGCCCGCGGAGAATGCGTAGGCGGTCGAACCCGTCGGCGTGGACATGACCACGCCGTCGCACCCGAAGGAGGAGAGCGGGCGGCGGTCGACCTCGATGACGACCTCGATCATGCGCTCGCGCTCGGCCTTCTCGACCGAGACCTCGTTCAGCGCCCAGCTCTCGTAGACGATCTGCTCGCCGATCTTCGCGCGCACCGAGAGCGTCATGCGCTCTTCGACCGTGTAGTCGCGCGCCAGAGCACGCTGCACGGTATACCCGAGATCGTCGCGTTCGCTCTCCGCGAGGAATCCCACATGCCCGAGGTTCACGCCGAGCAGCGCGATCGGATGCTCGCGGACGAGCTCCGCTGCGCGCAGGATCGTGCCGTCTCCGCCGAGGACGATGACCAGTTCGATGAGCTCGGGATCGGTCTCCTCGAGCCGACGCACCGCGCCGTTCAGCTCGGGCACGAAGTCGTGGACGTCGTTCCACTGCTCGTCGGCGATGACGGGCACGGCGCCTGCTGCGATGAGCTGGGCGCACACCTCTCCGGTCGCTTCGAGCGCGGTGTGCCGGCCGGTGTGGGAGACCACGAGGAAGTGGCGTGCTTCGTTCACTCGGCGACGCCTCCCGTCATCTGCTCGACCCGACGCATCCATTCTGTCGGATTCGTCCCGCCTCCGGCGGCGAGATGCACGAGGTACTCGTGATTTCCACGCGTTCCGGCGATTGGGGAGGACATGACGCCGCATGTGCCGACGCCGAGGTCGTGAGCCGCCCAGAGCACGTTCGCGACGGCCTCCGAGCGGAGCGCGGCGTCGTGCACGATGCCTTCGCGAACTCCTGAGCGGCCGACCTCGAACTGGGGCTTCACGAGCAGCACGAACGCCGCGTCGTCTTCGGCCGTCGCGACGAGCGCCGGCAGCACCGTGGTGAGCGAGATGAACGAGAGGTCGGCGGTGACGAGCGACGGCGGCTCGGCCGTGCCGGTGAGCGCGGCCAGGCCGGCCCGGTCGAGGGAGCGCACGTTGCAGCCTTCGACCAGCACGAGCCCGGGGGCTCCGTACAGCTCCGCGGCGAGTTGGCCGTGGCCGACGTCGACCGCGAGCACGCGACGGGCGCCGCGCTCGAGCAGCACCTGGCTGAATCCCCCGGTCGATGCGCCGGCATCGAGCACGACCTTCTCGGACGGGTCGACCCCGAAGCCGTCGAGGGCGGCGATCAGCTTGTGAGCCGCGCGGGAGACGTAGTGATCGGATGCCGCCACCGCGAGCTCGCGTCGGTCGTCGACCTTGAGCGAGGGCTTGAGCGCGGGGCGACCGTCGACGGTCACGAGGCCGGCCGAGATGAGGGTCGACGCGTGCGTGCGCGAGCGCGCGAGCCCTCGCTGCGCGAGCGCGGCGTCCAGACGCTGTTCCGGCATCGGTCAGTCGGCCCGCCGGGCGGGGTCGGAGTGCTCGAGCTCCGCGCGGAGCCGTTCGGCGAGTGCGAGGTAGGCGGGCGCGCGCTCCTCGAGGGGAAGACGCTCGATCGCCGCGATGGCGTCGCGTGCCGCTTCGGATGCCTCGGGCGTCCCGTCGTCGATGCTCACCCCACCACGCTACCCGAGCCCCGCGACAGCGCGGCGGGCAGCGCCGCAGAACCCGCGACGCCGAGCGCGAACACCGGCGCTGCGCCGCCCGTGGTCAGGCGTAGAGCGACGGCGGCACCTCGAGCACGTGGATCGCCTGGCCGGAACGCCAGATCGCCGCGCAGGCCGCCCGGAGCAGGTCGAGGTCGTCGTCGCCCTCCGATTCGATGAGCACGCGCCGACCGTCGACGCGGACGCGCGCACGACCGACCCGCACCGCGCCGCGCACCTCCTCGGTCTCGGGGTACGGCTCGTGCAGCCCCCTGAGGTCGCGCACGATGTAGTCGGGACGGCTGGCCGCATCCGCCGCGAGCACCTGCTTGGCCCGATCGATGCCCGTGAGCACGAGCGCGCTGGTCATGCCGGCGCGGTTCGCCCCGAGGATGTCGGTGTCGAGCCGATCACCGACCACGAGCGGCCGCTCGGCGCCGAACCGGCGCCGAGCCTCGTCGAAGATCGGCGTCTCGGGCTTGCCCGCCACGAGCGGGAGTCGTCCGACCGCCGTGTGCACGGCCGACACGAGCGTCCCGTTGCCGGGCGCGATACCGCGCGCGACCGGGATCGTCCAGTCGGTGTTCGTCGCGATCCACGGGATTCCCGGCGCCTCCGACCCCGGACCTCCGGTGGCGTTCAACGCGAAGGACGCCTCGGCGAGGTCCTTCCACCCGACCTCGGGCGTGAATCCCTGCACGAGCGCGTCCGGCGCATCGTCCGCTGAGCGCGTCACGCGGTAGCCGCGCTTCTCGAGCTCGACGACGATGCCCTCACCGCCGACCACCATCACCAGCGATCCGGCTGCGACCTGCTCGTCGAGCAGGCGCATCGCCGCCTGCGGCGAGGTCACCACGTCGGCGGGTTCGACATCGAGCCCGAGCTCGCTGAGGTGGCGGGCCACGGATGCATCGCTTCGCGACGCGTTGTTCGTGATGTACCCGACGGCCATGCGCCGCTTCGCCGCCGAGAGGCTCTCGACGGCGTGCTCGATCGCGCCGGCTCCGGCGTAGACGACGCCGTCCAGGTCGGCGAGGACGGCATCGGCGCCGTCGAGCGGCGCCGATGCGACGGACTTCTGGCGGAACAGCCCCACTCCGCTACGCCTGGCCTTTGTCGTCGCCCTCGGCGAGCACCGCGCGCACGTCGTCTTCGAGCACGTCGCCGGGATCGCCGAGGTCGTCGTCCTCAGCCGCAGCGACCTCGGTCTCAGGTGCCGCCTCGGCGTCGTCGTGCTGCGAACCGGATGCCTCGCCCTCGTCGAACGTGGATGCTTCGCCTGCATCGGCATCGCCGGCCGGCGCATCGACCGCGTCCGCGTCCGCGACCGCGTCGTTCGCGACCGTCTCGTTCGCGACCTCGGCCGCGACCGGACTCCGGTCCACCTCGAGCTCCGGTTCGAGCTCGACCTCGTAGATCTCGACGAGGTCGAGTTCCGGGCCGCCGAGGGCGGCTTCCGCCCGGGCCGCGCGCGCTCGCCAGGCGGCGGCCTCGTCGGCGCGACCGAGTTCGTCGAGCACCTCCGCGTAGGCGGAGAACAGCGCCGGGCTGTAGCTGAATGCGCGGTCGGGGTCGAGCTGCGGAATCTCGAGCTCGGCCAGGGCGAGCTCGGCTTGGTCGAGGTCGAGCCGGGCTCCCGACATCGCGATCGCGAGGCCCACCTGCACGGCCGGGGGAAGTTCGCTGCGATCGACCGCGCGGCCCACCTCGAGAGCTCGGTCGGGCCGGCCGACGCCGCGTTCGCTGTCGACCAGGAGCGGGAGCTGGTCGTTGCTGCCCGAGATGCGACGGTACGTGCGGAGCTCGCGCAGCGCGAGGGCGAAGTCCCCGGTGGCGTAGGCCGTGATCGCGAGCGTCTCACGGACGACGGCGACGCGACCCGCGCGGCGACCCGCCGACTGGGCGTGCTGGTGTGCGAGTTCAGGATCGTCGTCGAGGTACAGGGATGCCGCGACGAGGTGCCGTGCGACCCAGTCCGCGTTCTCCTTGCTGAGCGTCTTCAGTTCGGCGCGGGCCCCCTTGTCGAGGTCGCGAGCCTCGATCGTGTCGGGGATGAAGGGGTCGTCGTGACGCGGTCGTACGGCGAGGTTGGCGGCACCGGGCGAGTCACGGCGACCCTCGTCGCGCTTCTCGTACGGACGCTTGCTGTCCCGATCACCGTACGGACGCTTGTTGTCCCGATCACCGTACGAACGCGGCGCACCATCACGCTTCTCGTAGGGACGCTTGTTGTCCCGATCACCGTACGGACGCGACTGACCGTCACGCTTCTCGTACGGCCGCTTGTTGTCCCGATCACCGTACGAACGCGGCGCACCATCACGCTTCTCATACGGACGCGACTGACCGTCACGCTTCTCGTACGGCCGCTTGTTGTCCCGATCACCGTACGAACGCGGCGCACCATCACGCTTCTCATACGGACGCGACTGACCGTCACGCTTCTCGTAGGGACGTTTGTTGTCCCGGTCACCGTACGAACGCGGCGCACCATCACGCTTCTCATACGGACGCTTGCCATCCCGGTCATCACTCCGACGGGGAGCATTGCCATCGTTCGCGCCACGTCCGCTGCGCTGCGGTCGCCCGTCGCCCCGGGGTGCGCTACTGCGCTGCTCTCCCCTGTTCGTGTCGTCGTTCGTGTCGCTCACGATGTTCCCGTCGTCTGTGAAGTTTGGTTCCGAACAACCGTATCGGTGGTTGTGGTGGTTGGGGTGTTAAATGCAGGAAGGCCACCCGTTGGGGTGGCCTTCCTGGTAATGGTTGTCCGGCGGTGTCCTACTCTCCCACAGGGTCCCCCCTGCAGTACCATCGGCGCTGTCAGTCTTAGCTTCCGGGTTCGGAATGTGTCCGGGCGTTTCCCTGACGCTATGGCCGCCGAAACTCTTGCCACATCCTGCACCGGTCCCTGCCGGTCGTTTGCCCGGGGGTGGTGGGTGTGTAGTTTCGTGAACTCCCGTCCCAGGGATGCGTGTCGCATGCCCGGGGTTGGGTGTTGTGTTCGTTGTTGAGTTGTCTGTTGTGTTTCCGTCTGTTGGGAACCACAGAGTGGACGCGAGTCATCAGGCCACACACACGCCTTTTACGTGAATGCACTTTCGTGTGTGTGTAGTGAGTTTTCAAGTTATCGGCTTATTAGTACCGGTCAGCTCCGACAGTCGTTAGTCCTGTCTTCCACATCCGGCCTATCAACCCAGTCGTCTGGCTGGGAGCCTCTCCCCCAATGGGGATGGAAATCTCATCTCGAGGCCGGCTTCCCGCTTAGATGCTTTCAGCGGTTATCCATCCCGAACGTAGCTAACCAGCGGTGCTCCTGGCGGAACAACTGGCACACCAGAGGTTCGTCCAACCCGGTCCTCTCGTACTAGGGTCAGATCCTCTCAAATTTCCTGCGCGCGCAGAGGATAGGGACCGAACTGTCTCACGACGTTCTAAACCCAGCTCGCGTACCGCTTTAATGGGCGAACAGCCCAACCCTTGGGACCTACTCCAGCCCCAGGATGCGACGAGCCGACATCGAGGTGCCAAACCATGCCGTCGATATGGACTCTTGGGCAAGATCAGCCTGTTATCCCCGAGGTACCTTTTATCCGTTGAGCGACAGCGCTTCCACAAGCCACTGCCGGATCACTAGTCCCGACTTTCGTCCCTGCTCGACCTGTCAGTCTCACAGTCAAGCTCCCTTGTGCAC